>NZ_JBWKQO010000001.1:0-1417254 GCF_059418825.1 Pseudomonas sp. GW821-FHT07F01 | reverse complement strand
GGCGAAGGCTGTTCGCCGGCAAGCCGGCTCCTACAGGGGAGGTTTCAGTGCGGCAGGTACACCGTCAGCATCTGGCCGGGCTTGAGGGCCTGGGCCGCGCGGGGGTTCCAGCGCTTGAGGTGCTGCATCTCGACATTGAAGCGCTTGGCTACCATGTACAGCGAGTCGCCCTGCTTGACCTTGTACTGAGTCGACTTCTTCTTGTTGCTGGCCAGGCTGGTTTTCTTGCTGGCCACCTTGCGGGTGTCCTGCATCACCAGCGTCTGGCCGACCTTGAGGTTCTTGCCGCTGAGCTTGTTCCAGCGCTGCAGGTCCTGGACGTCGACCTTGTTGGCCTTGGCAATGAGGGTCAGGTTGTCGCCATTCTTGACCCGGTAGATGCGCTTGGCCCGCAGCGAATCACGCCCTTCGTCGCGGTCGAAGACCGGTTTGAGGGAGCGCTTGCTGATCAGTTCTTCGGGTTTCATGGTGGACAGGCTGGTGGTCAGCAACTGTGCCTTGGAAGTCGGCACCAGCAGGTGCTGGGGGCCGTCGATGGTGGTGCGCTGCTTGAACGCCGGGTTGAGCTGGAACAGCTCGTCCTCGTCGATGTTGGCCACCGCCGCGACCTTGGACAGGTCCATGCGCTGGTTGATCTCCACCACCTGGAAGTAGGGTTCGTTGGCGATCGGGTTGAGGTTCACGCCGTAGGCCTGCGGGGCCAGCACCACCTGGGACAGGGCCAGCAGCTTGGGCACATAGGCCTGGGTCTCGGCCGGCAGCGGCAGGTTCCAGTAGTCGGTGGGCAGGCCGAGCTTTTCATTGCGCTCGATGGCCCGGCTCACCGTGCCTTCACCGGCGTTGTAGGCGGCCAGTGCCAGCAGCCAGTCGCCGTTGAACATGTCGTGCAGGCGGCTCAGGTAGTCCATGGCCGCGGTGGTGGACGCGGTGATGTCGCGGCGGCCATCGTAGAAGCGGGTCTGGCGCAGGTTGAAGTAGCGCCCGGTGGCCGGGACGAACTGCCACAGCCCCACCGCATCGGCCCGGGAATAGGCCAGGGGGTTGTAGGCGCTTTCGATGACCGGCAGCAGGGCCAGTTCCAGCGGCATGTTGCGCTCTTCGAGACGCTCGACGATGTAGTGGATATAAAGGCTGCCGCGCTCGCCGGCATTTTCCAGGAAGGAAGGGTTGCTGGCGAACCACAGGCGCTGCTGTTCAATACGCGGGTTGACGCCCAGGCCTTCTTGCAATTGGAACCCCTGGCGCATGCGTTCCCAGACGTCCTGGGGTACTTGCGGGCTGGGCTGGTTGCTCAGCCAGATGGGTTTCTGCTTGATGCGGGCGTTGAAATTCTGTGTGTGTGTCGCGTCGCTCTGCGGGGCATGGCCGGTGCTTTGGCAGCCCGCAAGAGTCGCTGACACAGCTACCGCGATGGCCTGGGCCAAGCGCGTCAATGCGTCTGAACTGATGGAATAACGAATAGATGACGACATTGGCTGGAAGTAAGTTCCGGGCAAAAATGTCGGGCGATTCTAGAAAGCACCCGGGGTGCGGTCAACCATTCAGAATTTTTGTACCAATCGATAGCCTGCTTAGAACTTATCTTTCCAAGCCCTCAGAGCCGCAAAGACCGCACTCTGCGACTGGTTATCCTGGCCATTCCGTTCGTCCGCTTTTTGTTTAACGGATGTTTCACCGGTACGCAGGAACGGGTTGGTCAATTTCTCCAGGGCCAGGGTCGAGGGCAGGGTCATGCGCCCTTGCTCACGCATCTGCGTGACCTTCGCCAGGCGTTCGGCGATGTCCGGGTTGGCCGGTTCCACCGCCTGGGCGAAGCGCAGGTTGCTCAGGGTGTATTCGTGGGTGCAGTAGATCAGGGTGTCGTCCGGCAGCGCGGCGAGGCGGCCGAGGGAGTGGTGCATCTGCTCCGGAGTGCCCTCGAACAGCCGGCCACAACCGGCCGCGAACAGGGTATCGCCACAGAACAGCAGGCCATGGTGGTAGTAGGCGATATGCCCTAGGGTGTGGCCGGGCACGGCGAACACCTCGAACTCCCAGCCGAGGATGCTGACCCGCTGGTTGTCTTCGAGGCCGATGTCGCGGGCCGGGATCTTTTCCCGGGCCGGGCCATAGACCGTGGCCGCGCTGTGCTGCTTGAGGCGTTCGACGCCGCCGACGTGATCGTGGTGATGGTGGGTGATCAGGATGTCGCTGAGCACCCACCCCGGGTGCTGTTCCAGCCAGGCCAGTACCGGCGCCGCATCCCCCGGATCGACGACTGCGCAGCGCTGGCTGCGATGATCTTGTAACAACCAGATGTAGTTATCGGTGAAGGCGGGCAGGGCACTGATCTGTATCATCTTCGGATTCGCCAAGCGGAAAACAATGGCGCATCTTAGAGCTTCTTGGCGTGTTGGAGAATGCAATGACCGATAAAGCCTTCGCTCAGGCAGATCCCGACTGGCTGGCCCTGATCAGTGCGGCCCGGGAGTGGCTGTCCGGCCCCCTGGGGCAATTTCTGCTGGATGAAGAGCGGCGCATGCTCGAAGAGGAACTGGGGCGTTTCTTCGGTGGCTACCTGGTGCACTACGGGCCCTCGGCGCAAACCCCGCCGGCGGCGCCCCAGGTGCAACGCAACGTGCGTCTCGGCGCGCCCTTGCCCGGGGTGGAGATCGTTTGCGAGGAGCAGGCCTGGCCCCTGAGCGAGCACGCCGCCGATGTGGTGGTGCTGCAGCACGGCCTGGATTTCTGCCTGTCGCCCCATGGCCTGCTGCGCGAGGCGGCCAGCAGCGTGCGCCCTGGGGGGCATCTGCTGATTGTCGGCATCAACCCCTGGAGCACCTGGGGCCTGCGCCATGTGTTCGCCCATGATGCGTTGCGCCTGGCCCGCTGCATCTCCCCGTCGCGGGTCGGCGACTGGCTCAACCTGCTGGGCTTCGCGCTGGAGAAACGCCGCTTCGGGTGCTATCGTCCGCCGCTTGCTTCAACGGCATGGCAGGCGCGGCTGGCCGGCTGGGAGCGCAGGGCCGGGCACTGGCAACTGTCCGGCGGCGGCTTCTACCTGTTGGTGGCGCGCAAGATCGCCGTGGGCCTGCGCCCGGTGCGCCAGGTGCGGCGCGAGCCGATGGGCAAGCTGGTACCGCTGCCCATGGCCAAGGTCAACCGCCGCAACGCCGAGCCTTGATGAACTGTTGAAACCCTCTTTTTATACACTCCCGGCCGGCGTAGCCCGGCCCTGGGCCCGGTCGATCGCGGTCGGCGGGCCAATGGCAATTTTCTGATGGAAGGCGTGGATGAGCGATAGCGTAGAAATCTTTACCGACGGTGCCTGCAAGGGCAATCCCGGCCCCGGTGGCTGGGGCGCGCTGCTGGTGTGCAAGGGCGTCGAAAAGGAGCTCTGGGGCGGCGAAGCCAACACCACCAACAACCGTATGGAGCTGATGGCGGCGATCCGCGGCCTGGAAGAGCTCAAGCGCCAGTGCGATGTGCAATTGGTCACCGACTCGCAGTATGTGATGAAGGGCATCAACGAGTGGATGGCCAACTGGAAGAAGCGCGGCTGGAAGACCGCCGCCAAGGAGCCGGTGAAGAATGCCGACCTGTGGCAGCAGCTCGACGAACAGGTCAACCGCCACAACGTCACCTGGAAATGGGTGCGCGGCCACACCGGCCATCACGGCAACGAGCGGGCCGACCAGTTGGCCAACCGCGGTGTCGACGAGGTCCGCGGCTACAAGCAGTCCTGATGCCCTGAGCGGCCAATCAGCGACAAGGCAGCGGCCGTTCGAGCCGCTGCTTCATTTCCCCCATCGCACGGGGCGAATCCACCAGCACCGCATCCATCTTCAGGCAAGTGGCCGCCTGGTAGTCCTCGGCCGTATTGATGCCGATCGCCAGCATCCGCACCTTGCCCCGTGACTGAAAGCAATCCACCGCAGCGGGCGTCCACAGCCGGGCATCGACCTGGGAGCGCGCCTCGCCCAGGGTAAAGGACTCGACCAGTTGCACCGGGCGCCGGTACTCGAAAGCCACCCAACTGCCGGGTGCAGGTGGTGCGTTGCAGTGGTGGGCGAGGGCGCCGCTGGCCAGCCGGTCCCGGGTACTGTCCCTGGATTCGAACAGCCGGGCCTGGGGATAGGGCGCGAAAGCCTGCTGGTAGCCGGCATCGGTGGAGTAGATCAGCACCCGGTTCCAGGCGTGCAGCTGTTCCAGCAAGCGGGCGACGGCCTGGGCCTGGGGGGCAGCCGGCAGGGCCTTCATGTCGAGAATCACCGGCATCGACTCGGGGATCGCCATCAGCGCCTGACGCAACGACGGCAGGCTCACCGGCTGGGCGCGATAGGGAAAGCTCACCTGGCCATCGGCTGCTGTCTGCTTGAAATTCCACCCGGCATTGAGTGCCTGCAACTGCGCCAGGGTGTGCTGGTTGACTGCGCCTGTGGCCTGGGTATTGGTGCTCAGGTCGGCCGGTCGGTACAGCACCGGTACGCCATCGCGGCTGAGTTGCACCGTCAGCCAGAGCATGTCGACGTTATTGCGCAGGGCGTTGTCGATGGCCAGCAGGGTGTTCTCGGGAAAGTCCGCGGCGCCGCCGCGATGGGCAGCGATCAGCGGCCGTTGTTGGCTGTCGCTGTCGGTGTGCGCAAGGGAAGAGCAGCCACTGATGCAGGCCAAGGCCAGCAGCAGTGGGAGCATCTGTCGAGTCTTGAGCATGGGAGGGCGGTTCCTGTGGGGTGAGTGCAACGCCGGGTATCAGCACCCGCGCGCCTGGGTGAGGCCGCACGGTAACGCAATAGCCTTGTTCGCATAAAGAAACGGCTGGGGCGCGCGATGAATTAGCTGCGGATGCGCCTGGGGGCTCAGAGCGCAAGCATGGCGCTGGCCAGTTGCAGGTCGCTACAGGGCGGGGCGCCGAGCACCTGGCGAATGTGCATCAGGGCGGCTTCCAACCGGGCGCCACGGATCTCGCCGGCGCTGGCCACGAAGGCCGCGGCATCGCTCCGGGCGGCGAGCACAAGTTTGTCGTCCTTGAATGAGCTGCTGGCTTTGGAGCTGCCCTCGGTTGAGCTCAGGGTCAGGCTCATGCTGATGTCGGTGCTGATCACCAGGGCGCTGGCCTGGACGAGGTCGGCGCACAGGCAGGCGCAGAGCACGCAGGCCAGTCGGGTTTTGCTGGGGGTCATGGCAGGGCTGGGTCCGGCGGAAAATATCGTCGGGCACCCTAGCGCTTTGCGTTGCAGCGAACTGCAGCAGCTTTGCTAAGGATTGTTAAAAACTGCGCAGGCTGGGGGTTGATGAATCCGCCATGGGTGTCCTGCCGTCAGAGCGTGCTAAAATCCCGCGCTTTGAAACACTTCCACCGTTGAGAACTGACCCCTGATGGCCAACAGATCTGTTGTACTCGATACCGAAACCACCGGCATGCCGGTGACCGACGGCCACCGGATCATTGAAATCGGTTGCGTCGAGTTGATCGGTCGGCGCCTGACCGGCCGGCACTTCCACGTTTACCTGCAACCGGATCGCGAGAGCGATGAGGGCGCCATCGGCGTCCACGGCATCACCAACGAATTCCTGGTGGGCAAGCCGCGTTTCGCCGAAGTCGCCGACGAGTTCTTCGACTTCATCCAGGGCGCGCAGCTGATCATCCACAACGCGGCGTTCGACGTTGGCTTCATCAACAACGAATTCGCCTTGATGGGCCAGCACGAACGGGCCGACATCACCCAGCACTGCACCATCCTCGACACCCTGATGATGGCCCGCGAGCGGCACCCGGGGCAGCGCAACAGCCTCGACGCCCTGTGCAAACGCTACGGCGTCGACAACTCCGGCCGTGAACTGCACGGCGCCTTGCTCGACTCGGAGATCCTGGCCGACGTCTACTTGACCATGACCGGTGGCCAGACCAGCCTGTCGCTGGCCGGCAATGCCTCGGACGGCAACGGCTCTGGCGAGGGGGCCGGCCAGGCTTCGGAAATCCGCCGCTTGCCGGCCGATCGCCCGCGCGGGCGGATCATCCAGGCCAGCGAGGCCGAACTGGCCGAGCACCAGGTGCGCCTGGAAATCATCGCCAAGTCCGCCGGTGCCCCGGCGCTCTGGACCCAGTTGCTCGAAACCCAGCAGTAAGCCTTTGCTGTGGCCGCTGCCGCAGGCGGCGAACGGCGCCGTAGGAGGCGCCGCGATATTGAGGGCCGCAGGGGCCTGGCGGGAGATCGCCAGGCAAGGCCCTTCGGTCCTTTTCGCAGCTTCGCAGGCTCAGCAGCGGCTACAGGCGTGGTTGGGGCGTGGCTGGGAATGGACCGGCAATTGTTCCAGAGCGACGTTTTGTTACACCCAGCCCATGCCTGGGGTGACACGAAGCGCGCGCAGCTTCTACCCTGAGTTGATTGGCGGGGCCTGCCCGCCGTTTCAGGACACTGAGCCCCATGTATAAAGACCTGCAGTTTCCGATCCTGATCGTGCATCGCGACATCAAGGCCGATACGGTCGCGGGGGACCGGGTCAGGGGGATCGCCCGGGAACTGGAAAAGGACGGGTTCAGCATCTTTTCTGCGGTGGACTATGTCGAAGGGCGGCTGGTGGCTTCGACCCATCACGGCCTGGCCTGCATGTTGATCGCCGCCGAAGGGGCCGGGGAAAACAAGCACCTGTTGCAGAACATGGTGGAACTGATCCGCCTGGCGCGGGTACGTGCGCCGCTGCTGCCGATCTTTGCCCTGGGCGAGCAGGTGACCCTGGAAAACGCCCCCGCCGACGCCATGAGCGAACTCAACCAGCTGCGGGGCATTCTCTACCTGTTCGAGGACACGGTGCCGTTCCTGGCCCGGCAAGTGGCCCGGGCCGCGCGGGGCTACCTGGATGGCTTGCTGCCACCGTTCTTCAAGGCCCTGGTACAGCACACCGCCGACTCCAACTATTCCTGGCACACCCCGGGGCACGGCGGTGGCGTGGCCTATCGCAAGAGCCCGGTGGGGCAGGCGTTTCACCAGTTCTTTGGCGAGAACACCTTGCGTTCGGACCTGTCGGTGTCGGTCCCGGAGCTGGGGTCGCTGCTGGATCACACCGGCCCGCTGGCGGAAGCCGAGGCCCGTGCCGCGCGCAACTTCCGCGCCGATCACACCTTTTTCGTGATCAATGGCACCTCCACCGCCAACAAGATCGTCTGGCATTCCATGGTCGGTCGCGATGACCTGGTGCTGGTGGACCGCAACTGCCACAAGTCGGTGCTGCACTCGATCATCATGACCGGGGCCATTCCCCTGTACCTGTGCCCGGAGCGCAACGAACTGGGGATCATCGGGCCGATTCCCCTGAGCGAGTTCAGCGCCGAGTCGATCCAGGCCAAGATCGATGCCAGCCCGCTGACCCGCGGCCGGCCGCCCAGGGTCAAGCTGGCGGTGGTCACCAACTCCACTTATGACGGCCTGTGCTACAACGCCGAGCTGATCAAGCAGAGCCTGGGCAACAGTGTCGAGGTGCTGCACTTCGACGAAGCCTGGTACGCCTATGCGGCCTTTCATGAGTTCTTCGCCGGGCGCTACGGCATGGGCACGTCCCGCAGCGCCGACAGCCCGCTGGTGTTCACCACCCATTCCACCCACAAGCTGCTGGCGGCCTTCAGCCAGGCCTCGATGATTCACGTGCAGGATGGCGGCGCCCGGCAACTGGACCGCGACCGCTTCAACGAAGCCTTCATGATGCATATCTCCACCTCGCCGCAGTACAGCATCATCGCCTCGCTGGACGTGGCTTCGGCGATGATGGAAGGGCCGGCAGGGCGCTCGCTGCTGCAGGAAATGTTCGACGAGGCCCTTAGCTTTCGCCGGGCCCTGGCCAACCTGCGGCAGAACATCGCCGCCGATGACTGGTGGTTCTCGGTGTGGCAACCGGAGCGGGTCGAGGGCATCGACCAGGTGCGCACCGAGGACTGGCTGCTGGAACCTGAAGGCGAGTGGCACGGTTTTGCCGGGGTCACCGATGACTATGTGCTGCTGGACCCGATCAAGGTGACCCTGGTCATGCCCGGCCTGACCGCGGGCGGCGCCCTGAGCGAGCACGGGATCCCGGCGGCGGTGGTCAGCAAGTTTCTCTGGGAGCGCGGGCTGGTGGTGGAAAAGACCGGGCTCTATTCGTTCCTGGTGCTGTTCTCCATGGGCATCACCAAGGGCAAGTGGAGCACGCTGCTCACCGAACTGCTGGAGTTCAAGCGCAACTACGACGCCAATGTCAGCCTGGCCAGCTGCCTGCCCAGCGTGGCCGGGCAGGACCCGCAGCGCTACCAGGGCATGGGCCTGCAGGACCTGTGCGACCAGTTGCACGCCTGCTACCGCAGCAACGCCACGGCCAAGCACCTCAAGCGCATGTACACGGTGCTGCCGGAGGTGGCCATGAAGCCTGCCGATGCCTATGACCATCTGGTGCGGGGCGAGGTCGAGGCGGTTTCCATCGATCAGTTGCAGGGGCGTATCGCTGCGGTGATGCTGGTGCCCTATCCGCCGGGCATTCCGCTGATCATGCCGGGCGAGCGTTTCACCGATTCCACCCGTTCGATCATCGATTACCTGGCCTTCGCCCGGGCCTTTGACAGCAGCTTCCCGGGGTTTGTCGCCGATGTGCACGGGCTGCAGCATGACGATCTGGGCGACGGGCGCCAGTACACCGTCGATTGCATCAAGGCATGAGGAGTTTCCCGGCCATGCAACCTGTTGTGAATCCCCGTTATCCGGGCCTGGCGGTGCGAGTCGCCGATGAGGGCTTTGCCGCTTATATCTGGGGCAGCGACTTCAGCTTCGAGGTCAGCGCCTATGCCGTGGCCGAACGCGAAGTGCCGGTGGCGGACTGGGCCCTGCGACGGATCGTGCCCTATCGCAAATGCTATGGCATCGACCCGGAGGAGTTCAGCAGCTACCGCAATGCCGCGGACAGCGAGATCTTCATGGCCTATCTGGACGACCAGCCGGTGGGCCATGTGGTGGTCAGCACCAACTGGAACGGTTACGCCCATATCGATGAGCTGGCGGTGCATGCGCCGGCGCGGCGCCACGGGGTAGCCAGGGCGCTGCTGGATGTGGCGCAGTTCTGGAGCCGCAGGAAAAAACTGCCGGGGATGATGCTGGAAACCCAGAACAACAACCTGGGGGCCTGCCGCCTCTACGAGCAATGCGGCTATGTGGTAGGGGGCGTGGACCACCTGCGTTACCGCGGTATCGACCCGCAGACCGCCGAGGTGGCGATCTTCTGGTACCGGCTGTTCGCCAATGAGCTGGAGGGGCCGGCGCTTTAACCTGCCAGCAGGGCCTCGGCCTGTTCCGTGAGCAGCTCCAGCAGGGCAGTGGTCAGCGGCGAGCTGTCGCTGCCGTGGCGCCGCAAGGCGTACAGCGTGACGCTGATGGGGGGCGACAGCGGGCACACATCGAGCCCGGCGCTGCGGGCGCCGACGGCGGTGAAGGGGTCGACGATGGCCAGACCTTCGCCAGCTTCCACCAGGCTGCGCATCATCTGATAGGTCTGCACCCGGGTCTGGATCACCGGGCTGGGGCGCAGGTTCTGCAATTTGCTGGCAAGCATCACGCTCAGCGGGTCCTGGCCCTCCAGGCCGACCATCGCCTGGCCGGCCAGATCCTGCAGGGCGACGTATTTCTGCTTGGGTTGCAGCCAGCCGTGGGGCGCCAGGAGAAACAGCTTGCCCTGGGCCAGGGCCTGGCTGTGGATGTCCGGGTGCTGCGGGTCGTGCAGGCTCAGGCCCAGATCGCAGTCACGCAGCAGCAGGCTGCGGACCATGTCCCGGGTGCTTTGGCCGAGCAGGCTGCAAGGGGTGTCGGCGAAGCGCCGGCGCAGGGCGGCGATGCACTGGGGTAGCAGTTGCTGAACCAGCGGCGGGGTGCCGACGAGGCGCAGCGGTGGCGCCTGGTGGAACCTCAGGCTGTCGGCCAGGCGCTGCACGGGCTCGAAAGCGTCATACACCCGGGTGATGGCTCCCTGCAGCTCCCGGGCTTCACGGGTGGCCTGCAAACGGCCGCGAACACTGGCGAACAGCATGAAGCCCAATTGGCTCTCGGCGTCGCGCAGCAGGGCCTCGACCTCGGCCACCGAAAGTTGCAGCAGTTCGGCGGCAGTGCCCAGGTGAGCGGTTTGCAGGAGCGCCTGAATCACTTCGATATGACGTAAACGCATGCTTGAAGTCCATCTCCAGCCGTCGAGGGGTCAAGCAACGAATCCTAACCCAAGTGTGGCGACACAACAGCTGGCGATGATGCTCGCGAAGAATCACTGAGCTACATAGGTCTCGGGCTCGCGCACGATGGTTACATCCGACTGCACCAGCAGGAACTGGTTGTCATCGAGTTTCTTGACCCGGTCGCCGATGGCCAGGCGGTAGGTGGTCACGGGCTCCGATCCGGCCGCGCCGTCCTCCGGGGGCATGGATTCCTGGAATTCGTGCACTGAGTACACCCGTCCCTCGGCATCTCTTGCATGGAATTGTCCGACAAGTACTGCTGCCATTCTTTAGAGCCTCTGGAGATAAAACACGCAAATTCGGTGGTGTAGACCCGGTGTCCCCAGGGGAAGTTTTACCCCGGGAAAAAAATAATCCGCTACCGGTGCCAGCCCCTTTATCGCGGGCTCGCTGGCAACAGGCCATGGCTTGGGAATTATCGGGGTGGGGTAGCAGATATCACCTCGGGTCATCTATAACTAACACCTTCTTTACGCCAACGGTTGGAAACTCCCATGAGCAATGTCTACAAGGTCGCAGTACTGGTCGGCAGCCTGAGAAAACAGTCCCTGAACCGCAAGGTCGCCCTGGCCCTGGCCGAGCTGGCGCCTGCCAGCCTCCAGCTGGACATCGTCGAGATCGGTGACCTGCCGCTCTACAACGAAGACATCGATGCCACGCCACCGGCGGCCTACACCCGTTTTCGCGAACAGATCAGCGGCGCCGACGCGGTGCTGTTCGTTACCCCGGAATACAACCGCTCGGTACCGGCGGCGCTGAAAAATGCCATCGACGTCGGCTCGCGGCCCTACGGTAAAAGTGCCTGGAGCGGCAAGCCGGGGGCGGTGATCAGCGTTTCTCCGGGGGCCATTGGCGGTTTTGGCGCCAACCACCACCTGCGCCAGTCCCTGGTGTTCCTCAATGTGCCCTGCATGCAGCAGCCCGAGGCCTACCTGGGTGGCGCCGGCTCGGCATTCGACGAGGCCGGCAAACTGTCCGAAGCAACCCGGCCGTTCCTGCAGGGCTTCATCAACGCCTACGGGCAGTGGGTCGAGCAGCAACGCAAGGCCTGATTCCCCACCATCATTCCCTGCTGTCGCAGGAGGCGGCTTGCCGGCGAAGAGGCCCTTGAGTCCCGTGGGGCACCTTCGCCGGCAAGCCGGCTCCTGCATACTCAAGACCCACTCTCATGTTGATTGCCGTATCGATTTTCCTGCTGACCATTACCTTGGTGATCTGGCAGCCCAAGGGCCTGGGCGTTGGCTGGAGCGCCGTGTTCGGGGCGGCCCTGGCGCTGTTGTTCGGGGTGGTGCAATGGGCGGATATCCCGGTGGTCTGGCAGATCATCTGGAATGCCACCGGTACCTTTGTCGCGCTGATCATCATCAGCCTGCTGCTGGACGAGGCCGGGTTCTTTGCCTGGGCCGCGCTGCATGTGGCGCGCTGGGGGCGAGGGCGGGGCAGGCGGCTGTTTGCCTTCATGGTATTGCTGGGGGCGCTGGTCTCGGCGCTGTTCGCCAATGACGGCGCCGCGCTGATCCTGACCCCCATCGTCATTTCCATGCTCCTGGCCTTGCGCTTTTCACCGGCCACGACCCTGGCCTTCGTCATGGGCGCGGGGTTCATTGCCGACACCGCGAGCCTGCCGCTGGTGGTTTCGAACCTGGTGAACATCGTCTCCGCGGACTTCTTCAAGATTGGCTTCAACCGTTATGCGCTGGTGATGCTGCCGGTCAACCTGGTGAGCGTGGCCGCCACCCTGGTGGTGCTGCTGTGGTTCTTCCGCCGCGATATCCCGCTGGATTACGACCCCCGGCAACTGGCCGAGCCCGCCAGCGCCATCCATGACCGGGCGACCTTCATGGCCGGCTGGTGGGTGTTGCTGATCCTGCTGCTGGGCTGTTTTGCCCTGGAGCCGCTGGGCATTCCCATCAGCGCTATTTCCGCGGTGTGCGCGGCGCTGCTGCTGGCGATTGCCGCCCGCGGGCACCGGATCTCCACGCGCAAGGTGCTCAGGGAAGCGCCCTGGCAGATCGTGATTTTTTCCCTGGGCATGTACCTGGTGGTGTACGGCCTGCGCAATGCCGGGCTCACGGCGTACCTGGCCGGCTGGCTGGATGCCTTTGCCGGCGGCGGGATCTGGGGCGCGGCCCTGGGCACCGGGTTGCTCACGGCGGGCTTGTCATCGCTGATGAACAATCTGCCGACAGTGCTGATCGGCGCCTTGTCCATCGATGCCAGCCAGGCCACGGGTGTGGTCAAGGACGCGATGATCTACGCCAACGTCATCGGCAGCGACCTGGGGCCGAAGATCACCCCCATCGGCAGCCTGGCGACCCTGCTCTGGCTGCATGTACTGGAGCGCAAGGGTATTCATATTGGCTGGGGGTACTACTTCCGGGTCGGCATCGTGCTGACGCTGCCGGTGTTGCTGGCGACCCTGGCGGCCCTGGCGCTGCGCCTGTCTCTGATGTAGGCGCCGGCTTGCCGCATAGGGGCGTCTTCGCCGGCAAGTCCGCTCCTGCGGCAGATTGTCAGGAGGGCTGCGGGGGGACGTGGGGCCAGAGATCGGCCACCAGGAACAGGCGTTCGGCTTCTTCCCAGCCGCCTTCAGGGGTTTGCTCCAGGCGTACCAGCAACTGCGCCGGGGCCTGAGGGGCAAGTTCCGCCAGCCATTGCTGCAGTTGCGTGGCGGTCCAGGCCTGCTCGGCCGGGTAGTGGGCCGGCGCCAGCCAGGCGTGGCGGGGCAGGGGCTGCCAGCGCCCCGGGGCGCTCTGGGCGAAAAATGCCGGCCAGTCGCGCTGATGCAGCCAGCGCCCGCACAGGTGTTGCGGGTGGGCGCCCTGGGGCGGTTCGGCGCGACCCGGCCAGGGGTACAGCAGGTAGCCCCCCAGCCACAGGTGCGCGCTGAACTGGTGGATATCCAGTGCCGCCAGGGCTTCGCGGCTTTCGTCCCGGGCGGAAATCGGCAGTTGGTGCCCATCCAGGTGCGCCAGCTTGCGGTCCAGGCGGTCATGGCAGCCGGGGCCCAGCCATTGGGCGCTGTCCTGGCCATTGCCGGCCTGGGGGCCCAGGTACAGCTTGATCGCCAGTTCCAGGTGGTGCACGCCGTCACGGTCGCGCAGCAGCATGTCCAGTTCGCCCAGGGTGTGGCCGCCGCGGCGGATTGGCAGGTTGGCCGCCAGCAGCTCGACCCCGGGGGCGTGGCGGACGGCAAATTGCCAGAGGCGTTCGTAATACAGGCCCAGGCGCCGGGTCGGGCCCTCGGCCAGCCACTGGCGCAGGGCGCGGCTGTCCAGGTCCTGGCAGCGCAGCCAGTGGGCCAGCAGTTGCGGCGCCTGGACCCAGTCGCTGCCGGCGAGCGGGTGGCGCTGTGGCCAGGGCGTGTGGCTGAGCATCGGCGGCGCGAGGATGACCCAGGCGAGGTCGCGGACTTCAGGTTGACGCAACTGGCGGGGAAGGCCGAGCAGATCAGGGAACAGGAGCATCTTGCGAGCATAGACGCAAACCCGGGCCGATCGCGATAAATGCGTGCCACTCGCAGTTGCGGCAGGGCTGGCTAAGCCCGTGTGGCTGAAAGGATTTTGTCTAACGCCGGGTTTCGCCCATAATCCTCCGTTTCGCCCGTACCCGAACCCCGCAGGAGCCCCATGGAGCAATTTCGCAATATCGGCATTATCGGTCGCCTGGGCAGTTCCCAGGTGCTGGACACAGTTCGCCGACTGAAAAAGTTTCTGCTGGCGCGGCACCTGCACGTGATCCTTGAGGACACCATCGCCGAAGTGCTGCCCGGCCACGGCCTGCAGACTTCCTCGCGCAAGTTGCTGGGCGAGGTCTGCGACATGGTCATCGTGGTCGGTGGCGACGGCAGCCTGCTGGGCGCCGCCCGGGCCCTGGCGCGGCACAACATCCCGGTGCTGGGGATCAACCGCGGCAGCCTGGGCTTTCTCACTGACATCCGCCCCGACGAGCTGGAGGTCAAGGTCGCCGAGGTGCTGGACGGCCACTACCTGGTAGAGAACCGCTTCCTGCTGCAGGCCGAGGTGCGCCGCCATGCCGAGGCCATCGGCCAGGGCGATGCGCTGAACGATGTGGTGCTGCACCCGGGCAAGTCGACGCGGATGATCGAGTTCGAGATCTACATCGACGGCCAGTTCGTCTGCAGCCAGAAGGCCGACGGCCTGATCGTCGCCACGCCCACCGGTTCCACGGCCTACGCCCTGTCCGCCGGCGGGCCGATCATGCATCCCAAGCTGGATGCCATTGTGATTGTGCCGATGTACCCCCATACCTTGTCGGGAAGACCGATCGTGGTCGATGGCAACAGCGAGCTGAAAATCGTCGTGTCCAAAGATATGCAGATCTATCCGCAAGTTTCCTGTGACGGGCAGAACCATTTCACCTGTGCCCCGGGCGACACCATCACGGTCAGCAAGAAGGCGCAGAAACTGCGCCTGATCCACCCGCTGGACCACAACTACTACGAGGTCTGCCGGACCAAACTCGGCTGGGGCAGCCGGCTGGGCGGTGGAGGCGACTGATGCTCGATCCCGCGCGTAGCTACGACCTGATCGGTGACGTGCACGGTTGCGCCCTGACCCTGGAGCACTTGCTGGATCGGCTCGGTTATCACAAGCAGGCCGGCGTCTGGCGGCACCCGTCGCGCATGGCGGTGTTCCTCGGCGATATCATCGACCGCGGCCCGCGTATCCGTGAGTCCCTGCACATCGTCCACGACATGGTCGAGGCCGGTCAGGCCCTGTGCATCATGGGCAACCACGAGTTCAATGCCCTGGGCTGGAGCACTCCGGCGGCCGAAGGCAGCGGCAAGCAGTTCGTGCGCGAGCACACCCCGCGCCATGCCCGGCTGATCCACGAGACCCTGACCCAGTTCGAACAGCACCCGGGTGACTGGCACGATTTCCTGCAGTGGTTCTATGAGTTGCCGCTGTTCGTCGACGCCGGGCGCTTTCGCGTGGTGCACGCCTGCTGGGATGCGGGCCTGATCGCGCCGCTGCGCCAGCAGTACCCCAACGGCTGCATCGACCGCGAGTTCCTGCAGTCCGCGGCCGTTCCCGACAGCTTTGCCTGTACCGCCTTCGACCGTTTGCTGCGGGGCACCGACATGCGCCTGCCCCATGGCCTGACCATGACCAGCGGCGACGGCCTGACCCGCGCCTTCTTCCGTACCAAGTTCTGGGAAGACGACCCGCAGACCTACGGCGACATCGTGTTCCAGCCCGACGCCTTGCCCGAGCCTGTGGCCCGCACGCCGTTGTCCCCGGCCGAGAAGAACAGCCTGCTGCGTTATGGCGCCGAGGAGCCGATGCTGTTCGTCGGGCACTACTGGCGCAGCGGCAAGCCGGCGCCGATCCGTCCCAACCTGGCGTGCCTGGACTACAGCGCGGTGCTCTACGGCAAGCTCGCCGCGTATCGGCTGGACCAGGAAACCCGCCTGGATCCGAATAAATTTGTCTGGGTCGACGTTGAACGGCCCGAGGTAGTGCGATGAGTGCGGTAGCGGTATTGCGCCTGCCCCTGGCGACGGACCTGAGCGGCTTCGTCAAGCTGCTGCAACGCATGCAGGTGCCTCACCGGGTCAGCGAGGAGGCGGGGGAGCAGGTGCTCTGGGTGCCGGAATCCATCAGCGAGGACGTGCGTGGCCTGTACCAGCGCTTTCCCCAGGGCGACCCCGATCAGCAACTGGACATTCCCCAGGCCAGTGCCCCGGCGCGCCCCGGCTTCGTCCAGCAACTGCGCAGCAGCCCGGTCACCGCGCTGATCCTGCTCTTGAGCCTGGCGGTATGCGGTATCACCTTGCTCGGCGACAACCTGCAGACCCTGAGCTGGTTCACCTTCCTCGAGTTCCGCGTGGTTGGCGACTACATCCAGTTCAGCTCCCTGGCCGACAGCCTGGCAGCGGGGCAGTGGTGGCGCCTGGTGACGCCGATGCTGATCCACTTCGGCTTCCTGCATATCGCCATGAACGGCATGTGGTACTGGGAGCTGGGGCGGCGCATCGAAATGCGCCAGGGCGGCATCAACCTGCTGGGCCTGACCCTGCTGTTCAGCCTGGTGTCGAATTACGCGCAGTACTACTTCAGCGGGCCGACCCTGTTCGGCGGCCTGTCCGGGGTGCTCTACGGCCTGCTCGGGCATTGCTGGATCTACCAATTGCTGGCCCCCAACCCCATCTACCGCCTGCCCCGGGGCGTTCTGGTGATGATGCTGGTGTGGCTGCTGCTGTGCCTGTCCGGGCTGGTCTCTATGATCGGTTTCGGTGAAATCGCCAACGCCGCCCACGTTGGCGGGTTGCTTATCGGATGCCTCACCGGCCTGTTGGGCGGCTTGTACAGCCGCCGACGGGCCCTTTAAACGCTGGAGTCTTGTATGTCGTCCTTTGTTGAAATGATCGAAAACATCACCCCCGAGATCTACCAGAGCCTGAAACTGGCGGTAGAGATCGGCAAATGGTCCGATGGCCGCAAGCTCACCGCCGAACAGCGTGAACTGTCCCTGCAGGCGATGATCGCCTGGGAAATGCAGAATCTGCCCGAGGATCAACGTACCGGCTACATGGGCCCGCAGGAATGCGCCTCGAAGTCGGCGCCGGTGCCGAACATCCTGTTCAAGTCGGATGCCATCCATTGATCGAGATTGGCCGCGGTTCCATCAGTAAAATGTCGGCGCGCCTTGACGGGTCGAACGTTGAATACGCTTTTCGCCTGGGCGACAGCGAGGTACCGGTCAACCCCTTGATCGGCACCACAGTGCGCCTGGAATACCTGGGTGCGATCCATTGCAGCCATTGCGGGCGCAAGACCAAGACCAGCTTCAGCCAGGGCTACTGCTACCCGTGCATGACCAAGCTGGCCCAGTGCGATATCTGCATCATGAGCCCGGAACGCTGCCACTACGACGCCGGTACTTGCCGCGATCCGTCATGGGGCGAGCAGTTCTGCATGACCGACCACGTGGTCTACCTGGCCAACTCGTCGGGGATCAAGGTCGGCATCACCCGCGCCACCCAACTGCCGACCCGCTGGCTCGACCAGGGCGCCAGCCAGGCGCTGCCGATCATGCGCGTGGCGACCCGCCAGCAATCGGGCTTCGTCGAAGACCTGTTCCGTTCCCAGGTGGCCGACAAGACCAACTGGCGCGCCTTGCTCAAGGGTGATGCCCAGGCGGTGGACCTGGTGGCAGTGCGCGAGCAGCTGTTCGCCGCCTGCGCCGAGGGCCTGTTGGCCCTGCAGGAGCGTTTCGGCCTGCAGGCGATCCAGCCGGTGACCGACATCGAGCCTCTGGAAATCCGCTATCCGGTCGTGGAGTACCCGACCAAGATCGTCAGCTTCAACCTGGACAAGAATCCGATCGCCGAAGGTACGTTGCTGGGGATCAAGGGCCAGTACCTGATCTTCGACACCGGCGTGATCAACATTCGCAAATACACGGCGTACCAGCTCGCCGTGCATCAGTAGAAGGAATTCGCCATGCGCACCGACCAACCGAAGATGATCTACCTGAAGGACTATCAGGCCCCCGAGTACCTGATCGACGAGACCCACCTGACCTTCGAGTTGTTCGAGGACCACAGCCTGGTCCATGCGCAGCTGGTGATGCGTCGCAACCCGGCCCGGGGCGCCGGCCTGCCGCCCCTGGTGCTGGACGGCCAGCAGCTGGAACTGCTGTCGGTGAGCCTCGCCGATCAGCCGCTGAGTGCCAGCGACTACCAGCTGGACGACAGCCACCTGACCCTGCACCCGACCAGCGCCAGCTTCACCCTGGACACCAGCGTGAAGATCCACCCGGAAAGCAACACCGCCCTGGAAGGCCTGTACAAGTCCAGTGGCATGTTCTGCACCCAGTGCGAGGCCGAGGGCTTTCGCAAGATCACCTATTACCTCGACCGCCCGGACGTGATGAGCAAGTTCACCACCACCGTGGTCGCCGAGCAGCACAGCTACCCGGTGCTGCTGTCCAACGGCAACCCGATCGCCAGCGGCCCGGGAGAAGACGGCCGGCACTGGGCGACCTGGGAAGACCCGTTCATGAAACCAGCCTACCTGTTCGCCCTGGTGGCCGGTGACCTGTGGTGCGTGGAAGACAGCTTCCGCACCCAGAGCGGTCGCGACGTGGCGCTGCGCATCTATGTCGAGCCGGAAAACATCGACAAGTGCCAGCACGCGATGAACAGCCTCAAGAAGTCCATGCGCTGGGACGAAGAGACCTATGGCCGCGAGTACGACCTGGACATCTTCATGATCGTCGCGGTCAACGACTTCAACATGGGCGCCATGGAAAACAAGGGCCTGAACATCTTCAACTCCAGCGCCGTGCTGGCCCGTGCCGAAACCGCCACCGACGCCGCGCACCAGCGGGTCGAGGCCATCGTTGCCCACGAATACTTCCATAACTGGTCGGGCAACCGGGTGACCTGCCGCGACTGGTTCCAGCTGTCGCTCAAGGAAGGTTTCACAGTGTTCCGCGACGCCGGTTTCTCCGCGGACATGAACTCGGCCACGGTCAAGCGCATCCAGGACGTGGCGTACCTGCGGACCCACCAGTTCGCCGAAGACGCCGGCCCCATGGCCCACGCCGTGCGTCCGGAAAGCTTTATCGAGATCTCCAACTTCTACACCCTGACCGTGTACGAAAAGGGTTCGGAAGTTGTCGGCATGATCCACACCTTGCTCGGCGCCGAAGGCTTCCGCAAGGGCAGCGACCTGTACTTTGAGCGCCATGACGGCCAGGCCGTGACCTGCGACGACTTCGTCAAGGCCATGGAAGACGCCAACGGCGTCGATCTGACCCAGTTCAAGCGCTGGTACAGCCAGGCCGGTACGCCGCGGCTGGCGGTCAGCGAGACCTACGACGCAGCGGCGAAAACCTACAGCCTGACCTTCCGCCAGAGCTGCCCGCAAACCCCGGACAAGGTCGAGAAACTGCCGTTCGTGATTCCGGTGGCCCTGGGCCTGCTCGATAGCACCGGTGCCGACATGGCCTTGCGCCTGGCGGGTGAAGCCGCCGCCCAGGGCTCGTCCCGCGTGTTGTCGGTGACCGAGGCGGAGCAGACCTTTACCTTCGTCGACATCGCCGAACATCCGCTGCCCTCGCTGCTGCGGGGGTTCTCGGCTCCGGTGAAGCTGAGCTTCCCCTACAACCGTGACCAGCTGATGTTCCTCATGCAGCACGACAGCGACGGTTTCAACCGCTGGGACGCCGGCCAGCAATTGTCGGTGCAGGTGTTGCAGGAACTGATCGCCCAGCACCAACAGGGCCGGGCGCTGGTGATGGACGAACGTCTGGTGGCTGCCCTGGGCACTGTGCTCGCCGATGACAGCCTGGATCAGGCCATGGTCGCCGAAATGCTGTCCCTGCCGGGCGAGGCCTACCTCACCGAGATCAGCGAAGTGGCGGATGTCGAGGCGATCCACGCGGCTCGCGAGTTTGCCCGTCAGCAACTGGCTGACAGTCTGTTCGATGCCCTGTGGAAGCGCTATCAGGCCAATCGGCAGGTGTCCAAGGCCACCGCCTATGTGGCCGAGTCCGAGCATTTTGCCCGTCGCGCGCTGCAGAACATCGCCCTGTCGTACCTGATGCTGACCCACAAGCCCGAGGTACTGGCTGCGGCCATCGAACAGTTCGACAGCGCCGACAACATGACCGAGCGCCTGACCGCCCTGGCAGTGCTGGTCAACTCGCCGTTCGAGGCCGAGAAGGCCAAGGCCCTAGAAGTATTCGCCGAGAACTTCAAGGACAACGCCCTGGTCATGGACCAGTGGTTCAGCGTGCAGGCCGGCAGCCCGTTGCCCGGTGGCCTGGAGCGGGTCAAGGCACTGATGCAGCACCCGGCGTTCAACATCAAGAACCCGAACAAGGTGCGGGCGCTGGTGGGGGCGTTTGCCGGGCAGAACCTGATCAACTTCCACGCCGCCGATGGTTCGGGCTATCGCTTCCTGGCGGACCTGGTGATCCAGCTCAACGGCTTCAACCCGCAGATTGCCTCGCGGCAACTGGCGCCGCTGACCCGCTGGCGCAAATACGACAGTGCCCGCCAGGCACTGATGAAAGGCGAACTGGAGCGCATCCGCGCCTCCGGCGAGCTGTCCAGCGATGTGTTCGAGGTGGTGAGCAAAAGCCTCGCCTGAGGCTTGTATCGCCCCCGGCATCGCCTTCGCTGGCAAGCCAGCTCCTACGGACCCAAGCCACCGCATACCCCCCCGTAGGAGCCGGCTTGCCGGCGAAGAGGCCCTCAAGGCTTGTACGGCCCTCGGCATTGCCTTCGCTGGCAAGCCAGCTCCTACGCGAGCGGTGGTGGGGAGGCAGGGGGGATTTGGCTCTGTAGCGCTTCGCTCAAGTCGCGGTGATAGTTCTGCGCGCCGATGGCGTGCAGGATGCCGACCCGCTCCAGCTTGCCGTGCACCTTGAGGTTGGCTTCGCACAGCTTCACCACAATCGCGCGCTTGTGCAGCTGGCCTATCACTTCTTCCAGGGTCTGCAGCCCGGTAATGTCCATGAACGGCACATGCTTGAGGCGGATGATCAGCACCTGCGGGTCGCTGTGGGTCTGGGCCAGGGCCCGTTCGAAGGTCTCCGCGGCGCCAAAGAACAACGGCCCTTCGATGGTGTAGATCAGCACGCCCGGTGGCAGGTGCTGCTGGCCACTGCGGTGCAGTTCCTGCTGCAGATCCTGTTCCACCACTTGTTGCACTTCCACCGAGGAGGCCATGCGCCGCAGAAAATGCAGCATGGCCAGGACCACGCCGATGTTCACCGCGATCACCAGGTCGCTGAACACGGTCAGCACAAAGGTGCACAGCAGGATCGCCACATCGGCACGGGGGGCCCGTTGCAGCATGCGCTTGAAGTGGTGCAGCTCGCTCATGTTGTAGGCCACCACGAACAGGATCGCCGCCAGGGCGCACAGCGGAATGTTCGCTGCCAGCGGCGCCAGGAACAGGATGATCAGCAGCAGCACCAGGGCATGGACGATACCCGCCAGCGGGCTGCTGCCGCCGTTGCGGATATTGGTGGCGGTACGGGCAATGGCGCCGGTGGCGGCGAAACCGCCGAACAGCGGGGTGACCAGGTTGGCGATGCCCTGGCCCATCAGTTCCTGGTTGGAGTCATGGCGGGTGCCAGCCATGCCATCGGCCACCACCGCCGACAGCAACGATTCGATGGCCCCGAGCATGGCGATGGCGAAGGCCGGGCCGATCAGGTCCAGGACCTGCGGCAGGCTGACCTCTGGAAACTGCAACGCCGGCAAGCCCTGGGGAATGCCACCGAAGGCACTGCCAATGGTGGCCACGCCCTGGAACTGGAACAGCGACTGCAAGGCCGTGGCCAGGGTCATGGCCAGCAGGGGGGCCGGCAAACGCTTGAGCTGGGGGATGCGCGGCACCCATAGCAGCAGCGCCAGGCTCAGCAGGGCCAGCAGGGTGGTGGTCAGGTGCAGTTGGGGCAGGGCTTGCAGCAGGTGCCAGAGTTTCTGATGAAAGTGCTCGCCGCCGACCGCGGGCAGGCCGAAGAAATCCTTCCACTGGCTGACCCAGATGATTACCCCGATACCGGCGGTGAAGCCCAGGATCACCGGGTCCGGGATGAACTTGATCAGGGCGCCCAGGCGGCTGATGCCCAGCAGGAACAGGATCAACCCGGCCATCAGGGTCGCCAGTTGCAGGCCGCCGACCCCGTATTGGGCGGTGACCCCGGCAAGGATCACGATAAAGGCCCCGGTGGGCCCGGCGATCTGCACCCGGCTGCCGCCGAACAGCGACACCAGCAGGCCGCCGACGATGGCGGTGTAGATGCCCTGTTCGGGCTTGACCCCGGAGGCGATGGCGAAGGCCATGGCCAGGGGCAGCGCCACCACTGCGACAATCACCCCGGACACCAGGTTGCGGCCCCAGTGCGCACGTCCCAGCAATCCGGCTTTCCACGCCTCGCGTATGGCAATCATGGCTCTGTCCTGAAGTCTGTCCGGCTCATCATAGCCCCGGCCGGAGAGTGTCGGCCCCTGTCCTGGATCAGGCTTTGTCCCACTGTCGCGCAGACGCGGCCTAGACACATCCATCAGTCTTGCGAATGGCCGATCATGCAGGGTTTCGGCAGGGGCTGATGGTTAACAAAAGATAACGTGGCGTCGATTGTCAGACCTTTCCAAAGCCCGATAGGATAGCCCGCAGCCGAAGGGGCTCTAGATTGCAGTTTCCAGGACGATCGTCATGATCGCCCAGGCCTGCGCAGCCCCCTCAAGGCGCCCTGAGAGGTTGAATGACCTGACAATAATAATGGGGGAATGGTCTATGAGTGAGCCTGTCATGGGTGTGGTTGTTGGCCGCCCGCCGGCGCTGCGCACGTTCGCACTGTTGGCTACAGCGCTCTCGCTGTTGGGTGTCGTGACGCTGTCGACACCGGTCCTGGCCGCTGCCACTGCAGCGGATTCTGTCTATTCCATCGAATCGCCCAAGGCGGCGAAAAGCCTGATGCTCGATGTGGTCCACGCCGGCAAGCGCCTGGTGGCGGTGGGCGATCGCGGGCACATTCTCTATTCCGACGATCAGGGCCAGACCTGGGTCCAGGCCAAGGTGCCGACCCGGCAACTGCTGACGGCGGTGTACTTCGTCGATGACAAGCGCGGCTGGGCGGTGGGCCACGATGCCCAGGTCCTGGCCAGCAGCGACGGCGGTGCCACCTGGACCCGGCAGTTCCAGGACCTCAAGCGCGAGGCACCCTTGCTCGATGTATGGTTCAAGGACACCCAGACCGGCTACGCCGTGGGCGCCTACGGGGCCCTGCTGGAAACCAGCGATGGCGGCCAGCATTGGGAGGACGTCAGCGACCGCCTCGACAACGAGGACCAGTTCCACCTCAACGCCATTGCCCAGGTCAAGGATTCCGGGCTGTTCATTGTCGGCGAGCAGGGCAGCATGTTCCGCTCCGCCGATGACGGGCAGACCTGGGAGCGCCTCGAAGGCCCTTATGAAGGCTCGTTGTTCGGCGTGATCGGCACCGGCCAGCCGGCCACTCTGCTGGTCTATGGCCTGCGCGGCAATCTCTACCGCTCCACGGATTTCGGCAGCACCTGGGAACAGGTGGAGTTGAACGCCGCCCGTGGCGCCCTGGAGTTCGGCCTGTCGGGGGCGACCCTGCTGGACGATGGCACGCTGGTGATCGTCGGCAACGGCGGCAGCGTGATCCGCAGCACCGACCACGGCCAGACCTTCAGCGTATTCAACCGTGCGGACCGCATCTCGCTGTCGGCGGTCACCGCTGCCGGCAACGGCGACCTGATCCTGGCCGGGCAGGGCGGTGTACGGGTTTCTGCAGCAACGGGCGCTGAACTCGGCCAATAAGCCGGGCACATAATAAGAAGGTGGGGAATTCCATGAGCAGTCATCACCAGGACAAGGCGAACTTTCTTGAGCGCCTGATTTTCAATAACCGCCCGGCAGTGATCTTCATCTGCTTGCTGGTCAGCGCTTTCCTGTTCTGGCAGGCGACCCTGATCCGGCCGTCCACCAGCTTCGAGAAGATGATCCCGCTCAAGCACCCGTTCATCGAGCGGATGATGGAGCACCGCAACGACCTGGCGAACCTGGGCAACACCGTGCGCATCTCGGTGGAGGCCCGCGACGGCGACATCTTCACCAAGGACTACATGGAAACCCTGCGGCAGATCAACGACGAGGTGTTCTACATCTCCGGTGTCGATCGCTCCGGGCTCAAGTCGCTGTGGAGCCCCAGCGTGCGCTGGACCGAAGTGACCGAAGAGGGCTTCGCCGGCGGCGAGGTGATTCCCCAGAGCTACAACGGTTCGGCCGACAGCCTCGAACAGCTGCGCAACAACGTGCTCAAGTCCGGCCAGGTCGGGCGCCTGGTGGCCAACGACTTCAAGTCCAGCATCGTCGATATCCCGCTGCTGGAGTCCTACCCGGACCCGCAGGACCAGGGCAAGCTGCTGGCCCTGGACTACCAGAAATTCTCCCACCAGCTGGAAGAGAAGATCCGCGACAAATTCGAGGCGCAGAACCCCAATGTGAAGATCCACATCGTCGGCTTCGCCAAGAAGGTCGGCGACCTGATCGACGGCCTGATCATGGTGGTGATGTTCTTCGGCGTGGCCTTCATCATCACCCTGGTGCTGCTGTACTGGTTCACCTGGTGCATCCGCAGCACCATCGCGGTGTTGATCACCACCCTGGTGGCGGTGGTCTGGCAACTGGGCCTGATGCACGCCTTCGGCTTCGGCCTGGACCCGTATTCGATGCTGGTGCCGTTCCTGATCTTCGCCATCGGCATTTCCCACGGGGTGCAGAAGATCAACGGCATCGCCTTGCAGTCCAGTGATGCCGACAATGCCCTGACCGCGGCGCGGCGTACCTTCCGCCAACTGTTCCTGCCGGGTATGATCGCGATCCTCGCCGACGCCGTGGGCTTCATCACCTTGCTGATCATCGATATCGGGGTGATCCGCGAGCTGGCCATCGGTGCCTCCATCGGTGTGGCGGTGATCGTGTTCACCAACCTGATCCTGCTGCCGGTGGCGATTTCCTACGTCGGCATCAGCAAGCGCGCCATCGAGCGCAGCAAGAAGGACGCTTCCCGCGAGCATCCGTTCTGGCGCCTGCTGTCTAACTTCGCCAGCCCCAAAGTCGCGCCGATTTCCATCGCCCTGGCCCTGGTGGCCTTTGCCGGCGGCCTCTGGTACAGCCAGAACCTGAAGATCGGCGACCTCGACCAGGGCGCGCCGGAGCTGCGTCCCGACTCGCGCTACAACAAGGACAACAACTTCATCATCAGCAATTACTCCACCAGCTCCGACGTGCTGGTGGTGATGGTCAAGACCGCGGCCGAAGGCTGCTCGCGCTATGAGGCCATGGCGCCCATCGACGAATTGATGTGGAAGATGCAGAACACCGAGGGCGTGCAGTCGGCGATTTCCCTGGTGACCGTCTCCAAGCAGATGATCAAGGGCATGAACGAGGGCAACCTGAAGTGGGAAACCCTGTCGCGCAACCCTGACGTACTGAACAACTCCATTGCCCGGGCCGACGGTCTGTACAACAACAACTGCTCCCTGGCGCCGGTGCTGGTGTTCCTCAACGACCACAAGGCCGCGACCCTGGACCGTGCGGTACATGCGGTGCAGGAGTTCGCCACGCAGCACAACAAGGACGGCCTGGAGTTCATTCTCGCTGCCGGCAACGCCGGGATCGAGGCCGCGACCAACGAGGTGATCAAGGAGTCCGAGCTGACCATCCTGATCCTGGTCTACATCTGCGTGGCCGGCATGTGCATGATCACCTTCCGCTCCTGGGCGGCGACCCTGTGCATCGTCCTGCCACTGGTGCTGACGTCGGTGCTGGGCAACGCGCTGATGGCCTTCATGGGCATCGGGGTCAAGGTGGCGACCCTGCCGGTGGTGGCGCTGGGGGTGGGCATCGGCGTGGACTACGGCATCTATATCTACAGCCGCCTGGAGAGCTTCCTGCGGGCCGGCCTGCCGCTGCAGGAGGCCTACTACCAGACCCTGCGCTCCACCGGCAAGGCCGTGCTGTTCACCGGCCTGTGCCTGGCCATCGGCGTGTGCACCTGGATCTTCTCGGTCATCAAGTTCCAGGCCGACATGGGCCTGATGCTGACCTTCATGCTGCTGTGGAACATGTTCGGTGCCCTGTGGCTGCTGCCGGCCCTGGCGCGGTTCCTGATCAATCCGGAGAAGCTGGCGGGGCAGAAGGGCAACTCGCTGTTCGCCCACTGATCCCGTTGCATGAGTACTCAGCCGCACCCTCGGGTGCGGCTTTTTCATGCCTGGTGTTCCGAGGGGAAAGCGGGTGGTGCTGAAGAACCGGGCGGCCCCGGCAGTGCCTGTCGGAGGATGTGTCCGGGGCAGTCGCTTGCGCGGCGCAATGCTGGCCCAACCCGGCAGCGCCAATCAGCTATCATTGCGCCTTTCCATCTGATGACTGATCGCTATGACCGCTGCTACCGACACCTTGCTCTGCGCCCTTGAAGCCTGCGACATGCTGGAAATCGACGGCCTGCACGCTTTCGATTTCACCCTCGACGAGCAGCGCCTGCTGATCGAGTGCATGGACGGCCGCGCGGCCAAGCGCTGGAGCTTTACCCTGGCCCAGGTCCAGGCCGCGACCTTCGACCAGGACTTGCAGAGCTGGACCCTGGCAGGCGACTCCGGTGAGCACCGCCTGGTGTGCATGAGCGCGTTCAGTGCCCGCGACGAAGAGGAAGGTGAACATGAAGATGCGTAATTTCTGGCCCCTGCTGATGGCCGGCAGTGTCGGTGCCATGGCGGTCCAGGCCGCGCCGGCCACCGAAACCCATGAGCTGCTGGTGGGGTCCTATACCCAGGGCCAGAGCCAGGGTCTGTACCGCCTGCAATTCAATGAGCGCACCGGGCAGATCGACCCCAAGCCGCTGCAGGTGGTGAAGAGCTCCAACCCGTCCTGGCTGACCTTGTCCAAGGACCTCAAGTTCGTCTTCGCGGTGAATGAGAACAGCCCGGGGCAGGCCGACCCCATCGGTCGTGTCAGCAGCTACAGCCTTGCGCCGAAAACCCATCAACTGAGCCTGATCAACCAGGTGCAGAGCCAGGGTAACGAGCCCACCCATTCCAGCCTGAGTGCCGACGGCAACTACCTGTTCGTCAGCAACTATTCGGTGGATGTGGATCCGGGCGGCAGCCTGGCGGTGGTGCCGGTCAGCGATGACGGTCATCTGTCGCCGGTGGTGCAGCTCACCAGTCATCCGGCCAGCCGGGTCGACCCCGAGCGCCAACAATCGGCCCACGTGCATTCGTCGGTGCCGTCCCCGGACGGCAAGTTCCTGTTCGCCAACGACCTGGGTGCGGACAAGATCTTCGTCTATCGCTATGACCCCAAGGCCAATGCGGAACACCCGCTGAGCCCGGCCGACCCGGCCTTCGTCCAGCTGCCGCCGGGCAGCGGCCCGCGGCACCTGCTGTTCAGCGCCGATGGCAAGCATGCCTACCTGACCATGGAAATGAGCGCTCAACTGGCGGTGTTCGACTACCAGGACGGCAAGCTGACTCAGCGTCAGATGCTCGACCTGGCGGCCAACGGCTCCAAGGAGAAAAAGGCCGCCGCGGCCTTGCATGCTTCCAAGGACGGCCAGTACCTGTATGTCAGCAACCGGGGCACCGCCAACCAGTTGCTGGTGTTTGCCATCGACCCGGCCAATGGCCAGCTCAAGGAAATCCAGCGGCGTTCGGTGGAAGGCGATCACCCACGGGAGTTCAGCCTCGACCCGAGCAACCGCTATGTGCTGATCGGCAACCAGAAAAGCAACGAGATCGTGGTGATCGAGCGCGACGCCAAGACCGGTTTCCTGGGCAAGACCGTGCAGAAACTGCCGTTCGATTCCCCCAGCGATATCAAATTCCTGGTGCGTCAATAGACCGCAGGCCCCGGCGTCCGGGGCCTGACTCCTTCTATTAACGACGCTGATAATGGCTACTGCCGCAAAGAATTTTTTCCCGCCAACCCTCGGGAGTAAGTTTGCTTCACGGCCCACACGGGCGAGCAAGCCAACTGAATACGAGGGTTACCGCCATGAACTTCAATCTCTTCTCCGTGATCGCAGCCTCCGCCATTTCCGCCACCGTGGCACTGCCTGCCAGCGCCAACGTGGAAATCAGCCAGAAGAAATCCAGCACCAACACCTACACCCAGAAGTACCTGCAACAAAGCGCCAACTTCTACGCCGCCCTGGATCACAAAGCCCAGCAATGAGCGCTCCGGATCACCCCGCAAGCAGCAAACCCAAGGTATGCAGGAGCGAAGTCACTGAAGCAGTGATGTCGCTCCTGCATCACCTGTTTGCGACTTATTCTTCCCGCCAGGCAAATTTTGCTTGGTAGTGTCATATAGCCATGTGTTTAAATTTGACGCTGAATTATTGACTCTTTCCCGAGCAAGGATCGATAGCATGGTGATGCGTCTGACCGTGGTTCTGCTGTTGCTCTACTCCACCCCCATCCTGTCCTCTGCCCAGCCTGTCGAAGGCGAGCCGGAGACTTCCCGCGAGCGTCTGACCAGCCTGTTGCAGGACTGAGACGCGAGTTTAAAGCATCAAGAAAATTGATGATGGCTATGGATATAAACGTCTTTTTACTGGCGTTTGATTGATAGATCCTCTGGGCACGAAAACGCCTCAGGAGATCACCATGGCCCGTTCGATCCTCAGTTCCGCCAAGCACGGCGCCTACCTGGCGCTGGGGCTTTATCTGCTTCTGATGCTCTGGGCCAGCCTGGCTGCGGGCCTGCCGAGCGCTGCGTTGATTGATTCCGGCGCGGCAAGCGGCCAGGGCCCGGTACTCCATGCCGAAGCGGGGAGACGGCCATGAAAGGGCGCCGTCTGATGATCACCGCCTTCCTCGCGTTCTTCACCAATGGCACCAGCCTGCTGGGGCTGGGCCAGGGTTCGGCCGGAGCATTGGCGCGGGCCATCGAATGCAATCACCAGATCGCCTATCACAGCCAGGCGGCCAAGGCTCCGGCGCTGCTGGCGGGCAATCCACCGGGCAAATCCGCTGCGGCCTTTCCCGGGCCTTTCGCCCTGGATTGCCCACAGGCACGGGTATGCCCGTCCATGGCGGCCTGAGACGAGAAGAGGGGGCAAGAGAAGAAGGGGCCCCGGAACCGGGACCCCATGCAGCGATGTCAGTCCTTGAACGAACCGCGTTTCACCAGTTTCATCACCACCACGAAGAACACCGGCACGAAGATCACTGCCAGGGTTGCGGTGATCATGCCGCCGATCACCCCGGTACCGATCGCCTGCTGGCTGGCGGAGCTGGCGCCGGTGGCGATGGCCAGGGGCACCACGCCGAGGATGAACGCCAGCGAGGTCATGACGATGGGGCGCAGGCGCAGGCGTGCAGCCTGCACCGTGGCATCGATCAGATCATGGCCTTCGTCGTACAGGCTCTTGGCGAACTCGATGATCAGGATCGCGTTCTTCGCTGACAGGCCGATGATGGTGATCAGGCCGACCTTGAAGAACACGTCGTTGGGCATGCCGCGCAGGCTCACCGCCAGCACTGCGCCCAGTACCCCCAGGGGCACCACCAGCAGCACCGAGGTGGGAATCGACCAGCTCTCGTAGAGCGCCGCCAGGCACAGGAACACGATCAGCAGCGACAGGCCCAGCAGCATCGGCGCCTGGCTGCCGGACAGCCGTTCCTGGAGTGACAGGCCGGTCCATTCCAGGCCCAGCCCGGTGGGCAACTGCGCCACCAGCCGTTCGATTTCCTGCATGGCTTCACCGGTACTGTGGCCAGGGGCCGGCTCGCCGGAGACGGCAATGGCCGGGTAGCCGTTGTAGCGGGTCAGTTGAGCCGGGCCCAGGCTCCAGCTGGCGCGGACGAAGGCCGACAGCGGCACCATCTTGCCGGCGCTGTTGCGCACGTTCAGGCGCAGCAAGTCTTCGACCTGGCTGCGCTGGTCGCCTTCGGCCTGGATCACCACCCGCTGCATCCGCCCCTGGTTGGGGAAGTCGTTGACGTAGGACGACCCCAGGGCGGTGGACAGCAGGCTGCCGATATCGGCAAAGGACACGCCCAGGGCGTTGGCCTGCTTGCGGTCGACCTCCAGTTGCACCTGCGGCGCTTCGGCCAGGGCACTTTCCCGGACGTTGGCCAGGATCGGGCTCTTTTCCGTGGCCTTGAGCAGCTCGTCCCGGGCCTGCATCAGGGCCGCGTGGCCGACGCCGCCACGGTCCTGCAGGCGGAACTCGAAGCCGCTGGAGGTGCCCAGGCCATCGATCGGCGGCGGCAGCACGGCGTACACCACGGCATCCTTGATCGCGCCGAGGGCGGCGTTGGCACGGTCGGCGATGGACATCGCCGAATCCTCGCTGCCCCGTTGCGACCAGTCCTTGAGCGTGGTGAAGGCCAGCGCGGCGTTCTGCCCGTTACCCGAGAAGCTGAAGCCGAGAATGATGGTGCTGTCGCCGACTCCCGGTTCGCTGGCGTTGTGCGCTTCGATCTGCTCCACCACCTTGATCGTGCGGTTCTGGCTGGCGCCAGGTGGCAGCTGGATGTCGGTGATGGTGTAGCCCTGGTCCTCCACTGGCAGGAAGGAGGAGGGCAGGCGGCTGAACAGCAGCGCCATGATCGCCAGCAGCGCCAGGTAGATCAGCAGGTAGCGGCCGGTACGCTTGAGGGCATAGGTCACGCCGCCCTGATAGCTGTCGCTCAGGCGTTCGAAGCGCCGGTTGAACCAGCCGAAGAACCCCGTGCGTTCATGGTGTTCGCCCGCCGCGATGGGCTTGAGCAGGGTGGCGCACAGGGCCGGGGTCAGGGTCAGGGCGAGGAACGCCGAGAACAGGATCGAGGTGGCCATGGACAGCGAGAACTGCTGGTAGATCACCCCCACCGAGCCGGGCATGAAGGCCATGGGGATGAACACCGCCACCAGCACCAGGGTGATGCCGATGATGGCCCCGGTGATCTGCTGCATCGCCTTGCGCGTGGCTTCCTTGGGCGACAGGCCTTCGGAGGCCATGATCCGCTCGACGTTCTCCACCACCACGATGGCATCGTCCACCAGGATGCCGATGGCCAGCACCATGCCGAACATGGTCAGCACGTTGATCGAGAACCCCAGGGCCAGCATGGTGGCGAAGGTGCCCATCAGGGCCACGGGCACCACCAGGGTGGGGATCAGGGTGTAGCGGATGTTCTGCAGGAACAGGAACATCACCAGGAACACCAGCACCATGGCTTCGGCCAGGGTGTAGAGCACCTTGGTGATCGAGACCTTGACGAAGGGCGAAGTGTCGTAGGGGATCTTGTATTCCACGCCGGCCGGGAAATAGCGCGACAGCTCGTCCATCTTGGCGCGGATCAAGGTCGCGGTATTCAACGCGTTGGCCCCGGGGGACAACTGCACGCCCACCGCGGTGGACGGCTTGCCGTTCAGGCGGGTGCCGTACTGGTATTCCTGGCTGCCGACTTCCACCCGGGCCACATCGCCGATGCGTACCGTGGAGCCGTCGGGGTTGGCCCGCAGGACGATATCGGCAAACTCTTCAGGGCTGGACAGCTGGCCCTTGACCAGGATGGTCGCGGTGATTTCCTGGCTGGCGGGGTTGGGCAGGTCGCCGATGCTGCCGGCCGGAACCTGGGCGTTCTGCGCCGCCACCGCGGCGTTGACGTCGGCCGGGGTCAGGTTGAAACCGATCAGTTTCTGCGGGTCGAGCCAGATCCGCATGGCCCGCTCGGCACCATACAACTGGGCCTTGCCGACGCCATCGAGGCGGCGGATCTCGTTCATCACGTTGCGCGCCAGGTAGTCACTGAGGGCGACATCGTTCAGGCGGCCGTCACTGGAGGTCAGGGTGATCAGCAAGAGGAAGCCGGCGGAGACTTTCTCCACCTGCAGGCCCTGCTGGGTCACCGCCTGGGGCAGGCGCGGTTCCACTGCCTTGAGACGGTTCTGCACGTCCACCTGGGCCAGTTCCGGGTTGGTACCCGGCTGGAAGGTGGCGGTGATGGTGGCGCTGCCGAGGCTGCTCTGGGACGAGAAGTACAGCAGGTGGTCGGCACCATTGAGCTCCTGCTCGATCAGGCTGACCACCGATTCGTCCAGGGTCTGTGCCGAGGCGCCCGGGTAGGCGGCGTAGATCTCGATCTGCGGCGGGGCCACGGTGGGGTATTGCGCCACCGGCAGTTGGGGGATCGCCAGGGCACCGGCCAACAGGATGAAGAAGGCGACCACCCAGGCGAATACCGGGCGGTCAATAAAGAATTGCGGCATGTGTACTACCTACTGGCCAGGGTTCTGGACGTGCGCAAGGGGGCTGGCGTCGATTTCCACCGGCTCGCCGGGGCGGGCGTGTTGCAGGCCTTCGACAATCACCCGGTCACCGGGCTTGAGGCCCTCGGTGACAATCCAGCGATCGTTCTGCACTCCACCCAGTTGCACCGGGTGCTGCACCACGTTGTTTTGCGCATCCACCAGCAGCACCTGGGCGATGCCGGCGCTGTCGCGCTGGATGGCCCGCTGCGGCACGCTGATGCCTTGCTGGTTGACCGCCTGTTCCAGGCGCACGCGCACGAAACTGCCGGGCAGCAGGTCGAGGTCCGGGTTGGGGAACTCGCTGCGCAGGATGATCTGCCCGGTACTCGGGTCAACGCTGATATCGGCGAACAACAGCTTGCCCGGCAGCGGGTAGAGGCTGCCGTCGTCCTGGATCAGGGTCGCCTTGGCCTGGTCCTTGCCCACCTGCTGCAACTGGCCGGCGCGGAAGGCCCGGCGCAGGTCGTTGAGTTCACGGGTGGACTGGGTCAGGTCGGCGTGGATCGGGTCCAGTTGCTGGATCAGCGCCAGCGGCGTGGTCTCGTTCTGGCCCACCAGGGCGCCTTCGGTGACCAGGGCGCGGCCGACCCGGCCGGAAATCGGCGCGGTGACGGTGGCATAGCCGAGGTTGAGCTTGGCCCGCTGCACCGCGGCCTGGTTGGCGGCGACGTCGGCGCTGGCCTGGCGTGCCGCAGCCCGGGCATTGTCGTATTCCTGGCCGCTGATGGCCTGGTCGGCGACCAGCTTGGAATAGCGCTGCTCCTGCAGCTGCGCCTGGAAGGCGGTGGCCTCGGCCTTGCGCAGGCTGGCCTGGGCGCTGTCCAGGTCAGCCTTGAACGGGGCCGGGTCGATGCGGAACAAGACCTCGCCCTGCTTGACGTCGGAGCCTTCGCGGAAGGTCCGTTGCAGCACCACCCCGGCCACCCGGGCGCGGACTTCGGCGATCCGTGGCGCGGCGATGCGCCCGCTCAGTTCGCTGGTGATGGACAGGGCCTGGCTCTGTACGGTTTCGATCCGTACCTTGGCCGGTGGCGGCGTCTGCTCGCCTTCGGTCTTGCCACACGCGCTCAGCGCCGCTGCCAGAACGACCAGGCAGAATGGCGCAAAGAGTTTATTCGACATGCTGATACCCCAATAATGACCTCGGCATGCTAAGGGCATGGGTCAAGGCCCGCTGTGAAGCTGTGTAGGTGCTGTGTGAAAAAGTGTGAAGCCTGCGCACCGGTGCGGCCAGGGTTGTATATCCTTGGCGCCTTGCTGGTTTTGCCCGGTACCTTATAAAGAACGCCGGTATTCTGTATTTCTTCAATAAAGATCGCTCTCCATGCCCAATATTCTTCTTGTCGAAGACGACACCGCGCTGTCCGAACTGATCGCCAGCTACCTGGAACGCAATGGCTATCAGGTCAGCGTGATCAGCCGTGGTGACCAGGTGCGGGAGCGGGCCAAGGCCAGCCCCCCGGACCTGGTGATCCTCGACCTGATGCTGCCGGGCCTGGATGGCCTGCAAGTCTGCCGCCTGTTGCGCGCCGACTCGGCGACCCTGCCGATCCTGATGCTGACCGCGCGGGATGATAGCCATGATCAGGTGCTGGGTCTGGAAATGGGCGCCGACGACTATGTGACAAAACCTTGCGAACCGCGAGTGCTACTGGCCCGGGTCCGTACTTTGTTGCGCCGCAGCAGCCTCAGCGAGCCGCAGAGCGCCAGCGACCAGATCCTCATGGGCAACCTGTGCATCGACCTGTCGGAGCGCACCGTGACCTGGCGCGAGCAGTTGGTGGAGCTGTCCAGCGGCGAGTACAACCTGCTGGTGGTGCTGGCCCGGCATGCCGGTGAAGTGCTGAGCCGCGACCAGATCCTGCAGCGCCTGCGGGGCATCGAGTTCAACGGCACCGATCGTTCGGTGGACGTGGCGATCTCCAAGCTGCGGCGCAAGTTCGACGATCACGCCGGCGAGGCGCGCAAGATCAAGACCGTGTGGGGCAAGGGTTACCTGTTCAGCCGTTCCGAGTGGGAATGCTGATTCCATGCTGCGCATCCTGGTCCGTCTGTACCTGATCACCATCATTGCCTTCAGCGCCGCGATCTACCTGATCCCGGACCTGGTGATCAAGGTTTTCCACGAGCGTTTCCTGGACTACAACCTGGACCAGTCCCGGGGCCTGCAGAGCCTGATCGTCAAGCAGTTCCGCGCCTTGCCGGCGCAGCAGTGGCCGACCCTGGTCAAGGAGATGGACGAGGAGTTCCACCCGCTGCAGGTGGCCCTGGTGCGCATCGACGACCCGGATTTCAGCGATTACGAGCGCGAGCGCCTGCAACGCGGCGAGAAAGTGGTGCGCCTGGGCGATTGGGGCTGGCGCACCCTGGCGGTGTCGCCGCTGGATGAACAACTGGCGGTGAAGCTGGTGGTGCCGCCGGACCCGCTGGACGTCAACCTGCTGTACTGGAGCATCAATGTCCTGATCGTCGCCGTGCTGCTGGCCTGCCTGTTGCTCTGGGTGCGCCCGCACTGGCGTGACCTGGAGCGCCTCAAGCGCACCGCCGAACGCTTCGGCAAGGGCCATCTGGGCGAGCGGACCCAGCTGCCCGCCAGTTCCAACATCGGCAGCCTGGCCAATGTCTTCGACACCATGGCCGGGGATATCGAAAAACTCCTGAACCAGCAGCGTGACCTGCTCAACGCGGTGTCCCACGAACTGCGCACGCCCCTGACCCGGCTGGATTTCGGCCTGGCCCTGGCGCTCTCCGACGATTTGCCGGCGGCCAGCCGCGAGCGCCTGCAAGGGCTGGTGGCGCACATTCGCGAATTGGATGAACTGGTACTGGAGCTGCTGTCCTACAGCCGCCTGCAGAACCCGGCGTGCCTGCCGGAGCAGATCGAGGTGTCCCTGGACGAGTTCATCGACAGCATCCTGGGCAGTGTCGACGATGAGCTGGAGTCGGATATCGTCATCGACGTCCTGCTGCACGGTGCCCTGGAACGTTTCACCCTGGACCCGCGGCTGACCGCCCGGGCCTTGCAGAACCTGCTGCGCAATGCCACCCGTTATTGCGAGAAGCGCATCCAGGTGGGGGTGCTGGTCAGCGACGACGGCTGCGAGATCTGGGTCGACGATGACGGCATCGGCATTCCCGACGACGAGCGCGAGCGGGTGTTCGAGCCGTTCTACCGCCTGGACCGCAGCCGCGACCGCGCCACCGGCGGCTTCGGCCTGGGCCTGGCGATCAGCCGCCGGGCCCTGGAAGCCCAGGACGGCACCCTGACCGTGGAAGCCTCGCCCCTGGGCGGCGCGCGTTTTCGCCTGAGCCTGCCGCCCCCGCCCAGGGCCTGAATCCGTAGGAGCCGGCTTGGCGGTGAAAGGGCCGCAGAGCTCAGCGCTAGTCTCAAGGCCGCCTACCAGGCGGTGCGGCGCGGATTCGTTGGAGGAGCCGGCTTGCCGGCGAAGAGGCCCCTGAGCCGAGCGCCCCTGCGGATAACGCCTTCGCTGGCAAGCCAGCTCCTACAGCCTGCTCCTGCAGCGGGGGTGCAACTGACAGGAGTTTCATGCTGTCTGTTGTCGGGCACGGTTTATCCTGTTCGTACTCACCCGCAATGAGGAGGTTCATCCATGAACGATCAGGCGATTCATCATGCTGCGGCCGACGGCTACCAACAGGCCGCCGATACCTATGTGCGGGGCCGGCCGGACTATCCGCCAGCCCTTGAGCCCTGGCTGCGGGAGACGCTGGGCCTCGGGCCGGGCAGGGTGGTGGTGGACCTGGGCGCCGGCACCGGCAAGTTCACCGGCCGCTTGCTGGCCACCGGGGCCCAGGTGATCGCGGTGGAGCCAGTCGAGCAAATGCGCGCCAGGCTGGCGGCGGCCCAGCCCGAGGCCCAGGTACTGGAGGGCAGCGCCGAGGCGCTGCCGCTCAAGGATGCCTCGGTGGATGTGCTGGTCTGTGCCCAGGCCTTTCACTGGTTTGCCCACCGCGCGGCACTGGAGGAAATCCATCGCGTGCTCAAGCCCGGTGGCAAGCTGGCCCTGGTGTGGAACCTGCGGGATGCCCGGGCGCCCTGGGTGGCGCGCCTGGACGCCATCGTCAATGCCTGGCAGGCCGATACCCCGCGCTATTACACCGGTGCCTGGCGCCAGGCCTTTCCCCACCCGGGTTTCGGGCCCCTGCAGGAACAGCATTTCACCCAGGGCCACAGCGGCACGCCGGAGGACGTGATCTTCAACCGTGTGCGCTCCACCAGCTTCATCGCCGCCTTGCCCCAGGCCGAGCGCGAGGCCGTGGACCGGCAGATCGCCGCCCTGATCGACAGCGAGCCGCAGCTGCGGGGCAAGGCCCAGGTCACCGTGCCTTACACGACCGCCGCCTTCTATTGCATCAGGCAAGGCTGAGCTCATCACCCCCACATCGCCCCCATGTAGGCGCTGGCTTGCCAGCGAAAGCGTTATCCGGACGGGGCTCGGCTCAGGGGCCTCTACGTCGGCAAGCCGGTTCCTGCAGGGGCGGTGGCCAGTCCCGCTTTTGGCCGATGCGCTGCCTTACGGCCCGCCGCCGCCACTTGCTATAGTTCGGCCCTCATTTTCTGCCCAGTAAAGGATCACTGCCATGTCCGAATACCAAGCCTTTCGCGTCGAACTCGCTGACAATATCGCCCATGTGCAGATCAACCGCCCGGAAAAGATCAACGCCATGAACGCCGCGTTCTGGAGCGAGATCGTCGAGATCTTCCGCTGGATCGACGACACCGACGCAGTGCGCGTGGTGGTGCTCAGCGGTGCCGGCAAGCATTTTTCTTCGGGCATCGACCTGATGATGCTGGCCGGGGTGGCCAACGAACTGGGCAAGGATGTGGGCCGCAACGCGCGCCTGCTGCGGCGCAAGATCTTCCAGCTGCAAGCCTCGTTCAACGCCGTGGACAACTGCCGCAAGCCGGTGCTGGCGGCGATCCAGGGCTATTGCCTGGGGGGCGCCATCGACCTGATCAGCGCCTGCGACATGCGTTACGCCGCGGACGATGCGCAATTCTCGATCAAGGAAATCGATATCGGCATGGCTGCGGATGTCGGCACACTGCAACGTTTGCCACGTATCATCGGCGACGGCATCCTGCGCGAGCTGGCCTACACTGGGCGCACCTTCGGTGCCGAGGAAGCACGCAGCATTGGCCTGGTCAACCGGACCTACAGCGATGCCGCAAGCCTGCTGGACGGGGTCATGGGAATTGCCCGGGAGATCGCCGCCAAGTCGCCGATCGCGGTCAGCGGCACCAAGGAAATGCTCAGCTACATGCGTGACCACCGTATTGATGACGGCCTGGAATATGTCGCCACCTGGAACGCTGCCATGTTGCAGTCCAACGACTTGCGCGTGGCCATCGCCGCCCACATGAGCAAACAGAAACCCGAATTTCTGGATTGATTGACGATGATTGAACGCTGGACCACCGCAGTACTCGACACCGACCTTCCCGGCGGCTGGGCCGTGGCCCGCGGCCCGGACGGCTTTCTCTACGACGACAACGGCGCGCTGTTCCCCCGGCACTGGCTCAAGGGCCAGGACCTGCCGCTGCTGGCGGAACACGGCATCGGCCATCTCGATGGCGAGCCGGTGTACCTGCTGGAACTGAGCGCCCGCACCGAAGTGCCGGGCTGCGGCTGGAAAGGCCTGCGGGCCTTCATGCTGGAGGGCGATCACACCCTGTACAAGGTCCTGGGCTATGCCGCGCAGATCGGCACCTGGGCCCGGGAACACCGGTACTGCGGCAGTTGCGGGCGGCCCATGGCCCAGGTGCCGGGGGAGCGGGCGATGTATTGCCAGCCTTGCGACCTGCGCAGCTACCCGCGCATTTCACCGAGCATGATCGTGCTGATCACCCGCGGTGACGAAATCCTCCTGGCTCGTTCGCCGCGCTTCGTCACCGGGGTCTACAGCACCCTGGCAGGCTTTGCCGAGCCGGGCGAGTCGGCGGAGGACTGCCTGATTCGCGAGGTGCGCGAAGAGGTGAGCATCGAAGTCAGGAACATCCAGTACGTGGGCAGCCAATGCTGGCCGTTCCCCCATTCGATGATGCTGGGCTTTCACGCCGAATACGCCGGCGGCGAGATCATTCCCCAGGAAGACGAGATCGAGGACGCCCAGTGGTTCAGCGTCCATGCGCTACCGCCGTTGCCGGCCTCGCGCTCGATTGCCCGCTACCTGATCGATCTCTATGTGGCGCGCCGCCTAGGCCACGCTGAACCAGTGCTGCCAGGCTAGGCGCACGGTCAGCCCGAGGACCACGGTGATGAACACCGGGCGAATGAACTTGGCACCACCGCTGATGGCGGTGCGTGCGCCGAAGAAGGCCCCGACCATCACCGACAGGCCCATGCACAGGCCGATGATCCAGTCCACCTGCCCGGAAAACACGAACACCGACAGCGCCGCGATGTTGCTGACGAAGTTCATGCTGCGGGCCACGCCGCTGGCCTTGACCAGGTCGATGGGGTAGAGCAGCAGGCTGCTCACGGTCCAGAACGCCCCGGTGCCGGGGCCGGCCACGCCGTCATAGAAGCCCAGGCTGAAGCCCTGGCTCGATTGCCACTTCTTCTTGATCGGTGCGTCGCTGTCCAGTGGCGCCTTGGGCGTGCCGCCGAACAGCAGGTACAGGCCGCAGGCGAAGACGATCACCGGCAGCATCTTGTTCAGCCATTCCGCCGGCAGGTAGTGAGCGACGATGGCCCCGGTCAGGGCGCCCACCAGGGTGCCGACAATGGCGTGGGTCCACTGCCTGGGGTGGAACAGCTTGCGCCGATAGAAGGTGAAACTGGCGGTGGCCGAGCCGAAGGTCGAGCTGAGTTTGTTGGTGCCCAGCACCAGGTGCGGCGGCAGGCCGGCGGTGAGCAGGGCCGGGGTGGTGAGCAGGCCGCCGCCGCCGGCAATGGCGTCGATGAAACCGGCGATGAAGGCCACGAGGGCGAGAATGGCGAGGGTGGTCAGGTCTACGCTGAGTTCGAAGGGCATGGGGTCGGCTTATTTCGGCGAGAAGCGCAAAGGGGGCTGCGCGAAAGTCCGCCATATTACCTGCAACCCAGCCCGCCGCGCGACCGCCTCGACCTTGGTCGGATGCCTCTCCCTGAACCGAGCGCCCGCCTGGATAACGCCTTCGCTGGCAAGCCAGCTCCTACGGGGCGGTGCGCCGAGATTTCGCTGCAGGAGCCGGCTTGGCGGCGAAGAGGCCGCTGGGCCGAGCGTTCGCCTGGATGACGCCTTCGCTGGCAGGCCAGCTCCTACGGGGGGCTGTGCCTGAGGTCAGCGCTGGGGGCCGTTGCCAATCTGCCAGACAAAGGGTGGCTCGCTGCCGTTGATCTTCCAGTCGCCGACGATCCGCGCCTTGTAGATCACCGGGTTGTGCGAAGACACGGTGCGCGCATTGCGCCAGTGCCGGTCCAGGGCCTTGCCCTGGCGAATGTCCGAAGCCCCCAGGGCATTGAACAGCTCGCTGGTGGCGCGCTGGACCAGTTCGGTGACCACCACCTGGGCCGTGGCCGATTCGATTTCCGCCGCCACATTGGCCGCGCGCTCCTGGGCCGGATCCCCGGCAAAGCGCGCCAGGTAGGCCTGTTGCGCAGGGGCTGCAGCACGCAGGGCGGCGGCTTCGGCGGCATACACCAGGGCCGCGATCTCGCCCACCACCTGCTGCACCTGGGCATCGGCGCTGGCCTGGGGCGCGTTGCCGTGGCTATAGATGCGCTTGCGCACCCGCACTTCGTGGGCCACATCACGTAGCGCCGCGCGGCCGATGCCGGCCAGGGTCGCCAGCAGCACCAGCTGGTAGAAAGCGGTCTGGTATTTGAAGCGGGTTGCGAAGTCGATGATGTTCTCGGCGTCCACTTCAGCGTCCTGGAAGCGCGAGGTGCCGCTGCCGGTGGTGCGCTGGCCGAAGCCGTCCCAATCGTCGCTCTGCTCGATGCCCGGCTGGCGGGTGCGCACCGCGGCAATCACGTCGCCGCCGGTGTCCGTGCGCTGGGCATAGACATCGATCCAGTCAGAGAAAATGCTCCCGGTGCTGTAGAACTTTTCGCCGTTGAGGCGCCATTTTTCGCCATCCGGAGAGACTTTGGTGATGACCTGGCCGATGTCCACGGCGCCGATTTCGGTCCAGGCGCAGCCGACGATATCGCCTTCGACAAAGCGCTTGAACCACAGGTCCCGGCCCGGTCCGGGCGTGGCATTGAGCCGATCCTCGACAAAGGCAAAGTGCCCGCGCAGGGCCTGGGGCACGTTGGCGTCGGCCTCGGCCAGCTCGATCAGCAGCTGGAACAGCTGGGGCAGGGAAGCGCCGCCACCGCCATATTCCAGCGGCACCCGTACCGCGCCGAATCCGGATTCCTTGAGCCACTGGATGGGCTCGTAGGGCAGTTTGCGTTGCTGTTCCCGTTCCACCGCGCCACTGGCGATGCGCTGGAAGATCGGGCGAAAGCCTGCGGCCAGGGTCTCGTAGTCGACCCCCACGGACAGCGGATTGATTACCTGGTGTTCAGTCATGGTGTAGCTCCTGGGTTCGGCAGAAAAAAGCGCTGCAGGGTCCAGGCCGATTGCACACACCATGCCGAAGCCGCAAACGCCGGTTTGCCGGGGCAAGGGCTCCGGCAGAGCGCCTGCAACTGTTGCTCCGCCAACAGTTCATCAACAAAACAGCCCGTTTCCAGGGTTGGCCGGCCCCGCGCCGCCGCAGGCAGCGAGCCTCAGCCATTGCCCGGGAGAGGGCGTGCTTGAGGCTCCACACGGCGTCTGGCGGCCTACGCGCCGAGGGCTTCCAGGCCCTGGCACGCTTGCTGCTCTGCTCCGGGGTACTTTCCCAAGTCCCGAGGACCGAACCATGAGTCAGCAAGTCGTGAAATTTGCCTACTGGGTGCCCAACGTCAGCGGTGGGCTGGTGGTCAGCAAGATCGAGCAACGCACCCATTGGGGCATCGACTACAACCGCAAGCTGGCGCAGATCGCCGAGCAGGCCGGCTTCGAATACGCCCTGACCCAGATCCGCTTCACCGCCGGCTATGGCGCCGAGTACCAGCACGAGTCGGTGGCCTTCAGCCACGCACTGCTGGCGGCCACCGACAAGCTCAAGGTGATTGCGGCGATCCTGCCCGGGCCCTGGCAGCCGGCCCTGGCGGCCAAGCAACTGGCGACCATCGACCAACTGACCAATGGCCGTATTGCGGTGAACATCGTCAGCGGTTGGTTCAAGGGTGAGTTCCAGGCCATTGGCGAGCATTGGCTGGAGCACGACGAGCGCTATCGCCGGTCCGAGGAATTCATTCGCTGCCTGCGCGGGGTCTGGAGCCAGGATGCCTTCACCTTCAGGGGCGATTTCTATCGCTTCGACCACTACAGCCTCAAGCCCAAGCCCCTGGGCCAGCCGGAGATCTTCCAGGGCGGCAGCTCGCGGGCTGCCCGGGACATGGCGGCCCGGGTTTCGGACTGGTACTTCACCAACGGCAACAGTGTCGAGGGGATCAAGGCCCAGGTCGATGACATCCGCGCCAAGGCCGCGGCCAACCAGCACTCGGTGAAGATCGGAGTGAACGCCTTCGTGATCGCCCGGGACACCGAGGAGGAGGCGCGGGCGGTGTTGCAGCAAATCATCGATCAGGCCGACCCGGAGGCGGTGAATGCCTTCGGTGACGCCGCCCGGCAGGCCGGCAAGGCGTCCCCCGAAGGCGAGGGCAACTGGGCCAAGTCGAGTTTCGAGGACCTGGTGCAGTACAACGACGGGTTCAAGACCAACCTGATCGGCACGCCACAGCAGATTGCCCTGCGCATCGTGGAGTTGAAGGCGGTGGGTGTGGACCTGGTACTGGCCGGGTTCCTGCATTTCCAGGAAGAGGTGGAGTATTTCGGCCAGCGCGTGCTGCCCCTGGTACGCGAGCTGGAGGCCCGGGCGCGGTCCAAGGAACAGGAAGCCGCCGCCTGAACCGCCCCTTGCCGGCGAACGGGCCTCGCAGCCTTGTGCCGGGCTTGAGGGCGCTTTCGCTGGCAAGCCAGCTCCTACGGGGGCAGAGGAGGTGTGTTTTTTCGTAGGAGCCGGCTTGCCGGCGAACGGGCCTCGGAGCCTTGTGCCGGGCTAGAGGGCGCTTTCGCTGGCAAGCCAGCTCCTACAAGGGCAGAGGCGGTGGTGATTACAGGCCCAGTTCGCTCAGGCCCGGGTGATCGTCGGGCCGGCGGCCCAGGGGCCAGTGGAACTTGCGCTCCTGGGCCTTGATCGGCATGTCGTTGATGCAGGCAAAGCGCCGGGCCATCAAACCCTGTTCGTCAAACTCCCAGTTTTCGTTGCCGTAGGAACGGAACCAGTTGCCCGAGTCGTCGTGCCATTCGTAGGCGTAGCGCACGGCAATACGGTTGTCGGTAAAGGCCCACAGTTCCTTGATCAGGCGGTAATCCAGTTCCTTGGCCCATTTGCGGGTCAGGAACGCCTTGGCCTCTTCGCGGTTGTGGGCGAACTCGGCGCGGTTGCGCCATTGGGTATCCAGGGTATAGGCCAGGGATACCCGCTCCGGGTCCCGGGAGTTCCAGCCATCTTCGGCCAGGCGGATCTTTTCAATCGCCGACTCGCGAGTGAAAGGCGGAAGGGGCGGGCGCACTTGAGCGTTAGACGACATGATCTGTCTCCAATGAAAGTTGCTGTTCAAACAAAGAGGCTGCTCTTGTTTAAAACAATCAGAGGTCCAATAACTTTCGCGCCATGCATTGCGCATTATCAGCAGCACTGTGATTGCCCATCACAAGGGCAACGGTAATGGCGCCATCGATCAGGATCAGCAGTTGCGCTGCCAGTTCCTCAGGATGTTGCACGCCATGTTCCTGGCAAAGCTCGGTCACGTAGTCGAGCAGGTTCTGCTTGTGCCGTTTTGCTACTTGGCGCACCGGGTCTTGCGGGTCGCCGGTTTCGCCACTGGTGTTGATAAAGGCGCAGCCGCGAAAACCGGGGGTTGCGAACCAGTCCTTGAGCACGTCGAACAGCGCCAACAGGCGCAAGGCCGGGGTCGCGGCCTGGTTCACCGCGCTGCAGAACCAGTGCATCCAGCGCTGATCGCGACGCTCCAGGGCGGCCACCACCAGCTCGTCCTTGTTGGTGAAATAGCGGTAGACGCTCTTGCGCGAGACGCCGGCGGTCTTCACCAGAAGATCCATGCCGGTGGCGGCAATGCCGTTCTGGTAGATCAGTTTCTCGGTGACATCGAGGATGATGTCTCGGGTTTCAGAGTGCATGATTTCGTTCATGTGGCGAACAGTAGAACGATCGTTCTCCTTGGTCAATGGCATTTTTGATTTTTCTTCGAAACTGGCCATTACCCTTTGTAGGAGCTGGCTTGCCAGCGAAGGTGTCATTGCGCCTTGCGCAGGGCTGGGGGCCCATTCGCCGGCAAGCCGGCTCCTGCGCACAGCGGGCGGGTGCTTTGCTGAGGGAGGGCGTAATACATGCCAGGCAGGGGACTCCGGCCGGTCCATGGTGTAAGCTCTTGCGCTCTTTGGATTTGAGCCACTGCGAGCCCTAATGCCGTCGCTTTTCAAACGTTCCCTGCTGCCCAAGCTGCGCAGCTTCCCACTGGCCGCCGAGGCTTTCACCACGCTGACCGGCGCCGCGCAGTTTCGCCGCACGCTGCTGGAGCAGATTGCCCAGGCACGCCGGCGCATCTATATCGTCGCGCTGTACCTGCAACAGGATGAAGCCGGCCAGGAAATCCTCGATGCCCTGCACGCCGCCAAGGCCGCCCGCCCCGAGCTGGAAGTGGTGGTCGTGGTTGACTGGTTGCGGGCCCAGCGCGGCCTGATCGGTGCCGGCAAGCAGCCGGGCAACTCGGCCTGGTACCAGCAAATGACCCGCACTCACGCCAGCGAAGTGCCGATCTACGGCGTGCCGGTTCAGACCCGCGAGCTGTTCGGGGTGCTGCACCTCAAGGGTTTCGTCATCGACGACTGCGTGCTCTACAGCGGCGCCAGCCTGAACAACGTGTACCTGCACAAGTTCGACAAGTACCGCTTCGACCGTTACCACCTGCTGCACAACCAGGCCCTGGCCGACTCCATGCACCACCTGGTGCAGCACGGCCTGGTGGAGTCGCGGGCAGTGCACCGCCTGGACCTGCCGAACCTGCCCACCACCCGCAGCCTGCGCAACGACATCGGCGATCTGCGCAGCCGCCTCAAGCACGCCACCTACGACACCACTGCCGGTGGCCTGGACAAGAGCGGGCTGTCGGTCAGCCCGTTGCTCGGGGTGGGCAAGGGCAACCCGTTGAACCGGGTGATCTGCGAGCTGATTGCCGGCGCCCAGCGCCAGCTGACCATCTGCACCCCGTATTTCAACCTGCCGCTGCCGGTGACCCGGGAGATCAACCGGGCTCTGGAGCGCGGGGTGAAGATCGACATCATCGTCGGCGACAAGACCGCCAACGACTTCTATATCCCGCCCAGCGAGCCGTTCAAGGTGATCGCCGCGCTGCCTTATCTGTATGAAATCAGCCTGCGGCGTTTTGCCAAGCGGCATCAGAAAGTGATCGACAACGGCCAGTTGAACCTGCACCTGTGGCGTGACGGCGACAACACCTACCACCTCAAGGGCATGTGGGTCGATGAGCGCTATACCTTGCTCACCGGCAACAACCTCAACCCGCGGGCCTTCCGCCTGGACCTGGAAAACGCCCTGTTGCTGGACGACCCCAAGGGCGAGCTGCTGCAGGCGCGTAACGCCGAACAGGCCGAGATCTATCGCCACACCCGCCGTATCGAGCACTTTCAGTACCTGGACAGCCTGGTGGACTACCCCGAGGCCGTGGGCAAGTTCCTGCGCCGGGTCAGCCGCGTGCGCATCGAGCGCTTGCTCTACCGCATGCTTTAACCCGTAGCCGCTGCCGAGGTCCACAGGACCTTCAGCAATCTCAAGAGCGGCGTCTGCTTCGCAGCCGTTCGCAGCCTGCGGCAGCGGCTACAAAAGCAGCGCAGTACCTGTAGCCGCTGCCAAGCCTGCGAGGCTGCGCAAAGCTCCGCAGGGCCTTCAGCAACCTCAAGAGCGGCGTCTGATTTGCAGCCGTTCGCAGCCTGCAGCAGCTACAGGTCTTTGGGCTGCGGGGCGGGCCAGATCGCGATCAGTACCAGCAGCACCGCCGCCAGCAGGTAGGGCAGGCGCGGTTCGATGGCGTAGATCAGGCTGCCGGCCATGGGCCCGATGACCACGCCCAGGCCCTGGGCGGCGCCGATGCTGCCGGCAGTCGCGCCCTGTTCCGAGGCCTCTACGGCATTCGCCGCCAGGGCCGAGAACGACGGAAACACCCCACCCATGCCTGCCGCCGATACAAAGAACGCCAGCCACAAGCCCCAGGCGCTGTCCACCAGCATGCTGCCGGCATAACCCAGCGCGGACAGCAGGGCGCCGTAGCGGATCATCCGCAGCGGCGGCCATTCCAGCTTGCGCACCACCAACTGCGCGCAGATCAGCGCCACGCCGACCATGGCCAGGGCCACCCCGGCCGTCTGGGCGGCATCGGCGGGGCTCATGTGCAGCCGGTCCAGGGCATAGAAGCTGACGGTGATCTGGGCCACCGACACACAGAGCATGGCGACAAAGGCCACCACCATGGGCCGGCGCAGTCGCGGGTCGCCCAGGCGTACCCGGGTCGGGGCCTGGGCCAGGTGCAGTTCCTGGCGCGGCAGTTGGTAGCGCAGCACCAGGAATGCCAGCAACGGCAGCACCGCCATGGCGTAGAACGGCAGGCTCAGGCTGTAGCGCGCCAGCAGCGCGGCCACCGCCGGGCCCAGCACCAGGCCCACGGCGTTGGCGGCGCCCAGGGTGGCCATGGCACGGGCGCGGTGCTGAGGCTCGACGTTATCGGCGATCAGGGCGAAGCCGCCCACCGGGATCGCCGCGTAGAAGGCGCCGATCAAGCCGCGGCCGAGCATCAGGCCGAGAAAGGCCATGGCGACGCTGGGCAGCGACTGCAGCGACAGGTCGATGAACAGGCACAAGGCCCAGTAGGCGAGGGTGAAGCCGGCGGTGCCCAGCAGCAGCACCCGGCGCCGGCCGAAGCGGTCGCTGGCCTGGCCCCAGGGGCGTGCCAGGAGCATCCAGATCACCCCGGAAACGGTGACGGCCGCGCCGGCGTGCCAGGTTTCCAGGTGCAGGGCCCGGGAGATCGGGCCGATCAGCGAGACGAAGGCCATCATCGACATGGTGCAGGCCATATAGGCGGCCATCAGTGGAACCAGCGAGAAGGGTCTGACGGTCAGCGGCGCGCTGGCGGCTGTGGAGCGAGGCATGAAGGGTCTTCCATGAAAGTCGATGGGCCGTGAACGTTAACGGGATAACGTGTCACAGCCCAGGCTTATCTGCATTCGTGATGATGTTGCCGGCGAAGAGAGCCTTGAGGCGGGCGTTGTGCCCAGGGCCGCTTTCGCTGGCAAGCCAGCTCCTACGGGGGTAGCGGGGTGCTGTTCTGCCTGTGTAGGAGCCGGCTTGCCGGCGAAGAGGGCCTTGAGCCGGGCGTTGTGCCCTGGGCCGCTTTCGCTGGCAAGCCAGCTCCTACGGGGGGGCGGGGAGCTGTTCTGCCTGTGTAGGAGCCGGCTTGCCGGCGAAGGGGCCTTGAGGCGGGTGCTGTGCCCTGAGCCGCTTTCGCTGGCAAGCCAGCTCCTACAGGGAGGATGGCGTGTTGGGTTCCGGGCTCAGTTCAGGCCCAGTTTGCCGCGCAGGGTGGAGAGGTCTTCGGCCAGGGTATTGACCGGGCCTACCAGGGCCTTGCGGTCGTTTTCCTTGACCTTGTCGTAGGTCATGAAGCCGCCGTCAGGGGTTTTGTACTTGGCCAGGATCTTGTTCACCGTGGCGAAGTTCTTGTCCACCTTGGCGACAAAGGCCTTGTCCTGCTTCTCGATCTGCGGACGGAACAGGTCGACGATTTTCTTCGCCCCGTCGATGTTGCCCTGGAAGTCGTAGAGGTCGGTATGGCTGTAGCGGTCTTCTTCACCGGAGATCTTGGTTGCGGCCACTTCTTCCAGCAGCGCGGCGGCGCCACCCACGACTTTTTCCGGCGGGAAGGTCAGGCCGGCGACGCGGGTCTGCAGGTCCTTGACGTCCTTGTTCAGGCCGTCGGCCAGCTCGCCCAGGCCTTCGGTGCTGTTTTCCGAGAACAGCGAGTATTCCAGGCGGTGGAATCCGGTGAAGTCTTCGGCCTTGACGCCTTTCTCGTGGTCGTCGACCCGGGAGTCGATGGACGCGTCCAGGTCACTGAAGAGCTCGGCGATCGGTTCGATCGACTCGTAGTAGACCCGGGTCGGCGCGTAGAGCTTCTTGGCGGCGGCCAGGTCGCCCTTTTTCACCGCATCGGTGAACTGCTGGGTGTGACTGGCCAGTTCGTCGAGCTGCTCGGTGACGTAGATCTTGTAGTCGGAGATCGGCCCCACCAGCTCCAGGGGCGCAGTTGCGGCGAACGCCGAAAGCGGCGCGTGGAGCAAGCCAAGGGTCAGCAACACAGCGAGAGGCGACTTTTTCATGGGACTTTTCCGTGGGGGTTGTTGTGTCATGGGTGTCAGGCAGTGCTTTTAGGTCGGGTGGCATCGAGCAGCGAACGCCCGATGAAATCCTCTTCGCCGGTGACCCCCGGCAAGGTGAAGAAGTAACCGCCACCAGTGGGCTTGAGGTACTCCTCCAGGGGTTCGCCGTTCAGACGGGTCTGTACGGCGATGAAGCCTTTCTCCAGGTCGGCCTGGTAGCAGATGAACAGCAGGCCCATGTCCAGCTGGCCGTTCTTGTTGACCCCGTTGGAGTAGTTGAACGGCCGGCGCAGGATCAGGTTCTGCTGGCTCTGGGCGGTGCGCGGGTTGGCCAGGCGGATGTGGGCGTCGAGCTTGGTGACCTTGCCATGGGGGTCCCGGGCGTAGTCGGGCACCTGGCTTTCCTTCTGGCCGTCCATGGGCGCGCCACTGGTCTTGATCCGGCCGATGATGCTTTCCTGCTCCTGCAGCGGGGTGCGGTCCCAGCGTTCGACGAAGTTGCGGATGATCCGCACTGCCTGGTAGCTGCCATGGGCTGCCCAGGCCGGTTCGTCACTGCCGGGCTGGACCCAGACGATCTGCTGCATGGCCTTCGGGTCGTTGGAGTCGGGGTTGGCCGAGCCATCGCGAAAGCCCAGGAAATTGCGCGCACTCTGCGCCGGCTCGCCGGGCTTGGCCGGGGCCTGGGGCGGTACGCTGCCTTCCTGTTTCCAGCGCACCAGCAGCAGGTCGGGCAGGTTCTTCACGATGTCGCGCAGGGCGTGGATGTTGGTGTCGGCGGTGTTGGAGCAGAACTGCAGGCTCAGGTCGCCGTGGCAGCAGGCGGGCTCCAGGGCATCGTTGGGGAAGCCCACCATGCGGATCAGGCGCTTGGGTTTGGCCGCCTCCAGGCCGAAGCGCTCGTCGAACAGCGATTCGCCCACCGAGACGGTGATGGTCAGGTTGTCCGGGGGCACTACCGGGCCGAGGATGCCGGAATCCAGGGGCGGCAGCTTCGGGTCCACCTGGGCCACCGGGCCACCGCGCATGAGAAAGGCAATGCGTTGGTCGAGGGTGCGAAACAGCCGTTCCAGGTCGTCGCGGTCGCTGGCCAGCACATCGAAGGACACCAGCATGCCCGCGGCCGGGCGCGGGGTGACGATGCCGCTCTGATGCTGGCCATGGAAGTCGTGGCGGTCCTGGGTCTTGTCGCTGCTGGGGGCTTCGGTGACCTGGGCGGGCGCGGCGGCCATGGCCGGGCAACTCAGGCTGCTGCCGGCCAGGGCCACGCCGGCGGCGCCCATGCCCAGCAGCACGCGCCGACGCTGGGCGGAAAAAGACGGATTGGGCTGATCTGAATCGTTCATTGAAAACTCGTCTTGTTACAGGCCGGAAAGGCCAAGTGCGGGATCAATAGCGTCGAGGGCGTCGGCCAGGGCCTTGGCTTTGTCGGCGATCTCTTTGCGCTGCCGGGCGTCGACCTGGTCGTAGGCCACATAGCCGAAGCCGTCGCGCAGGCTGGCCAGGCGAGTGGCCAGGGCATCGGCGGCGCTGTCCACCTGGGGCAGCAATTGGGCCGCGGACTTGGCCAGCAGCGGCCGTAGCAGGTCGATGACCTTGCGCGTGGTTTCCAGGTTGGCGGCAAAGCCGTTGAGGTCGCTGTGGCTGTAGCGTTCCTCTTCACCGCTGCTGGCCCGCAGGTCGGCCAGGCTGCGCATGTTGCGCGCGACGATGCTCACCAATTGCTCCGGTGGCAGGGTCTGGGCCAGCAACTGTTCCTTGAGGCTGACCACGTCGCTGGACAGGCGCTGAGCTACGGGAGCCAGGCCTGCCAGGTCATTTTTCTGGAACAGGCCGTATTCCAGGCGGTGGAAACCGCTGAAGCCCGGATCCTGTTCGCGCTGTTCGAAATAATCGGCACGGGCGTTGATGGTGTTGTCCAGCTCGGCCAGGCGCTGAGCCGCCGGGGCCAGGCGCTGATAGGCTGCGCGGGCCGGCAGGTAAAGCGCCTGGGCCTGTTTCAGGTCGCCGGCGTCTATGGCCTGCTGCAAGGCGTTCACTGCCTTGACCAGGACACTGCCCTGGGTGCTGAGGTAGACCCGGAACTCCGACAGCGGGCCGATAAAGGCCACCATCGACGGCCGCGCCTTGGCCTGGGCGTCGGACTCGGCGGTCGGGGTCACGTGCAGGGTGCCGCGGGGGTTGCTCAAAAGCCCGCAGGTGATGGCGTAGTCCCCTGGCTGCAGGTTGGCGTTGATCACCTGGCTCAGGCCCGGGGCGATGTTTTCCCGTTCCTCCACCACCAGCACGCCGTCGAGAATTTCCCATTCCACGGCGCGATCCGAACGGTTGACGATGCGGAAGCTGGCGCGCCCGGCCGGGACTGTCAGCGCGTTGGGTTCACAACTCTTGGGGTGGATGGTCACGGTGATCTCGCCCTGGTGGGCCTGGCGCTTGCTGGCGGCCAGTTGCGATGCGTAGTAGAACAGCCCGCCGGCGGCGATCATGACGATCACCGAACCGGCAACCGCCCAGCGCAGAGCGCGGGGAGGCGAGGCCTGGGGAGAGGCTTGCTGGGTCATGGGGAGCCTTACTGACTGGAAGCGGAAGACGTTGAGCCGGGCGCCTTGGCTGGGGCGCCGCCGGGCAGGAAGAACAGCACCAGGGTCACGGCCAGGTACAGCACATAGGCGCCGAGGGTGCTGATGGTGGGGGCGTCCTGGTAGCCGAACATGCCGGCCAGTACCGAACCCACCGGGCCATCCATGGGCAGGCTGGCGCTGAAGTCGAAGAGTACGGTCTGCAGGTGGTTCCAGACCCCGGCTTCATGCAGGGCCTGCACCGAATTGGCGAGGATGCCGGCGGCCACCACCAGGATGAACAGCCCGGTCCAGCGAAAGAAGGCGCCAAGGTTCAGGCGCATGCTGCCGGTGTAGATCAGGAAGCCGACGATGATCGCTGAGATCAGGCCCAGCAGGGCGCCTATGGGCGCGCCCGGGCCTTCGCTCTGCTGGAACACCGCCAGCAGGAAGAACACGGTTTCCAGGCCTTCGCGGGCCACGGCGAAGAACACCATGGCGATCAGCGCCGTGACCTGGTGCTTGGAGCCGGCCAGGGCGTGGTCCAGGGAGACATGCAGGGAATGCTTGATCGAACGCGCCACCTTGCGCATCCAGAACACCATGGAACTGAGGATGCCCACGGCCACCAGGCCGACGATGCCTTCGAAGAGTTCCTGCTGCTTCTGCGGGAATTCGGCGCTCATCAGTTCCAGGCCGCCGCCCACCAGCAGGGCCAGGGCCGCGGCGAGGAAAACCCCGATCCACACGGCGGGCATCCACTGGCCACGGCCAGTCTGTTTCAGGTAGCTGGCGATGATGCCAACGATAAGCGCGGCTTCAATCCCTTCGCGCAACATGATCAGAAATGGAACGAGCATTCAGCACCGGTGGGCAAATAGGCTAGGGGGTAATTTGTAACATAATGATACTCATTGCCAAATGAAGATTATTGACAACTGCTGAACGGAAGCTGAACGGGTCTCGTTTACCAAGCCTGGACCGGTTTGTTGGCTCTGGGGGGCGATTGTTCCCTGCGCCGGGCGTGGGGGCGCCTTCGCTGGCAAGCCAGCTCCTACAGCTGGCGTGATATTGGGGGCTCTTGTAGGAGCCGGCTTGCCGGCGAAGAGGCCCTTGAGACCTGCGCCGGGCGTGGGTACTCAGCCGAGGTTCTGTTCGGTCAGGCGTTGCACCGCCAGGCGGCGGTAGTGGGAGGGGGTCATGCCCTTGAGCTGCTGGAAGCGCCGGTTGAAGTTGGAAATGTTGTTGAAGCCCGACTCGAAGCACACGTCGGTCACCGGTTTGTCGCCGTCGGCCAGCAGTTCACAGGACTTGCTGATGCGCAGCCGGTTGACGAACTCGACGAAGCAGCGCCCCGTGGCCTGCTTGAACACCCGGGAAAAATAGCTGGGCTTCATGCCCAGGTAGTCGGCCACTTCCTCCAGGGGCAACTCCCGGGCGTAGTGGGCAAAGATGTAGTCCACCGCGCGGTTGGTGCGGTCGACGCTGTGTTCGTCCGCCAGTTGCACGCTGGTGGCGCCGGACAGCAACTGGTAGTCGTCGCAGGCCGCCAGCAGCTCCATGAGGATGAGGAAGTGGCCAAGGCGGGTGATGCCGCTGGAGTCGGCGATGCGCTGCATCAGTGGCAGGGCCTGGGCGATGGTTTGCGGGCAGCGGAACTCGATGCCGTACTGCGCCCGCTCCAGCAGCGGGCTGAGGTTCTTCAGCTCGGCGAACACCTGGCTGCCACTGTCGAACAGCTCATCGGTGAAGTTCACCAGCATGTCGCGCTTGGCCACCACTTCGTCCTCGGCCACCTGGCTGATCCAGTTGTGGGGCAGGTTGGGGCCGGTGAGAAACAGCGTCTGCGGGTAGAAGTTGCCGATGTAGTCGCCGATGAACACCTTGCCGGAGCTGGCGACTATCAGGTGCAGCTCGTATTCCTTGTGGAAATGCCAGCGCACCAGAGGGCAGGGGAAGCCGTGCTGGCGATAGATGATGGACAGGCCGTTGTGGTCGTCCATCAACTCATAGGAGGGGTCGGTGATCTTGCCGGGTCGGCTCATGGCGCGGGCCTGTTCTTGTTGTAGGCCCGGCTGATAATGCCTCGTGGCCCGCTCGCGCACCAGAGAAGGCGTTCTCAGGGTTGGCGCCCTGTTCGCCGGCAAGCCGGCTCCTACAAGAACACCGCCGACATCACGCCAGCTGCAGGAGCTGGCTTGCCAGCGAAGGCGGCCTCACGTTCGGCGCAAATCCCAGGGCCTGTTCGCCGGCAAGCGCACCGCCGGCAGTGCGTCAGCGAAGAAGGGTCAGGAGGCCGGGCGGTTTTTCGCTTCGATCCACTGCGCCATGTACTGGGTGCTCTTGTGATGGTGGTGACGCAGCATGGCGCCAGTGAAGTTGTCCCGGCGCAGTTGCTCCAGGTGCTGGCGGCAGTGTTGCAGGCGCTGGATCAGCGCCGGGCCGTGGACTTGTTGGCGGTAGCGCGCTTCGAGCAACCGCCGGCCATCCGCCTGGGCCTGCTCCCACAGCTGCCGGTCCTGATAGAGGCGCACCGCGGCCGCCGCCAGGCCACTGGCGGATTCAGCCACCGCCCCCGGCCATGGCAGGCCGTCCTGGGACATGGATTCGCTGCCCACCGGGGTGGTGACGCTGGGCGTGCCGCAAAGCATGGCATCGAGCAGCTTGCCCTTGATCCCGGCGCCGAAACGCAGGGGCGCCAGGCAGATCCGCGCTGCACTCATCACCTGCAGCGCATCCTCGGCCCAGTTCATGATGTGAAAGCCCTGGGCCGGGTTGTGCAGCGCCGCGGCCTTGGGCGGGGTGTAGGCGCCGTACAGGTGCAATTGCGCGCCGGGCAATTGCTGGCGGATCAGCGGCCATACGCGGTTCTTCATCCACAGCACGGCGTCCCAGTTCGGCGCATGGCGAAAGTTGCCGATGCTCAGCAAGTGCGCCCGCTGCTCGAAGGGAGCAAAGCCCTGCGGCAGTTGCTCGAGCATCAGCGGGCACCAGTGCAGCAGGGCCGGCGGCAAGTGGAACTGCTGCACCAGCAGCTCGATTTCCACCTCGGAGATCATCAGGCTCAGGTCGCAGCGATAGATGGCGGCGATCTCGCGCTTGGCCAGGTCGGTGACGGCCATGTGCTGGAATTCCTGCTCCGGCGCCTGGGCGAACAGCGGGCTGAAGTCGTCTTCCTCGGTGCCCTCCTTGAGAACATCCTTGAGGCGCTGGTGCCGGGCATGGCGCAGGCATTGCAGGTCGGAGGTCTCCAGCACCCGCAGGGCATTCGGGCAATGCTGCTCCACCCGCCAGCCGAACTGTTCCTCCATCATGAACTGGTCGAACAGCACGATGTCCGGTGCCAGCTCGGCGACGAAGCGGTCAAAGCTGGCGTTGTTGAGTTCGATCGGGCATTCACGAATGCCCAGGGCCGTCAGGTCTTCCTTGTGTTCGCCCTCGTTGGCCGGGCTGCTGAAGATCAGCTCCCAGCCCTGGTCGAGGAAGCTCTGGAGGATCTGCATCATGTGCCCGCCGGCGGCGGAGGAGCGGGGTTCGGGCCAGACGTAACCAATGATCAGGACTTTGGTTGCGGCGGTGGGACTCATGAGCGGGCATTCCTGGCAGGCGGGGGGTAAAAAAGGCCGCCATTAAACCACAGCGCGCCAGCGCCCGAGCAGGCTGCCTGGCCTCAGCCGAGAATGCTGCGCACCTTGTCGCGCAGCTGGTCGATGGAGAACGGCTTGCCGATGACCGACATGCCGGCCGGCACCTCGATGGACTCGGCGTAACCACTGGCGAACAGCACCGGCAACTGCGGCCGCAGGGTGCGGGCACGCTCCGCCAGCTCGCGGCCGTTCATCCCGGGCAGGCCGACATCGGTCATCAGCAGGTCGATATGTTGCCCGGCGTCCTCCAGCAGGCTCAGGGCCGCTTCGCTGCCGTCGGCCTCCAGCACGCTGAACTCCAGTTCTTCAAGGACATCGACAATCAGCATGCGCACGATGGCATCGTCTTCGACGACTAGGATGGTGGAGGCGCTGGCGGGCATAGGGACACTCTCAAGAAATGAATTCGGCGGGGCAGTGCGGCAGGCAGCCCTGTGCATCAGTAAGTGCCGGCTTGCCACAAGTTCCCGAAGCTGTACAAAAAATTCCCCTTGTACAAGCGTCGGCAAGAATAACCGCTTCCTTTGTCCCACGGCAGGACAAATCGCAAGCGAGCGCTACCTTGGTTATAAAAAATAGCTGTCCTGGCTGAATGTGGGGCAAACTTCGTTTTTTTTCACCAGCGCCAAGGCCCATCAAATGATTCGTCCGTCCTCGGTTGATGAACAGAGTTTCCGCAAGCTGCTGACCCGCAACATCAGCCTGCCGCTGGGTGTCGGTGTACTCAGCGCGATTTTTTTCGTGTCCCTGATCACCTACCTGCTCTCGGTCATCCAGTGGGTGCAGCACACTGATCGAGTGATCAACAACCTCAACGAGTCGGCGCGCCTGACCATCGACCTGGAAACCGGCATGCGCGGCTTCCTGATCACTGGCGACGAGCACTTTCTGGACCCCTACGAAGTGGCCAAGCCGCGCATCGTCAGCGAACTGCGCAGCTTGCAGGAGCTGGTGGCGGACAACCCGCAGCAGGTGGACCGGCTCAAGCGCCTGGAAGCCCTGCAGGTGGAGTGGAACAACTTTGCCCAGGGCATGATCGACCTGCGCCGCCAGAGCGGTGATTACCGCGGGGCGGTGCAGGCCGGGCGTGGCAAGCGCCTGACTGACGAGATCCGCAAGGAATACGACGACGCGGTGGCCATGGAGCAGCAGTTGCGCCTGGAGCGTAACGAGAACGTTACGCGCACCACCATTTTCAGCGTGGTGCTGTACCTGCTGTTCGTGGTGGGCATCAGCGCGCTGCTGGCCTACATCGGCCGTCGTGACCTGCTGGCACTGTCCAAGAGCTACAGCGACAACCTCGAAGCCCAGGAAAAGAGCGCCCGGCGCCTGGAACAGCAGGCCTGGCTGCGCAACGGCCAGACCGAACTGGCCGAGCAGATGCTCGGCCAGCTGAGCCTGAACCTGCTGGGGCGCAACATCCTGCAATTCTGCGCCCAGTACCTGGGCACACCGGTGGCGGCGCTCTATGTGCGCGAGGAGCACGGGGGCCTCAGGCGCGTGGCGTCCTATGGCTTCTCCCGGGAACAGGAAGCCCAGGAACAGTCGCTGTACAGTGACGAAGGGCTGGTGGGGCAGGCCGCGCAGCACAAGCGCCTGATCCGTCTGGACGAGGTGCCCGCCGATTACTTCAAGGTCAGCTCCGGCCTGGGCGATGGTTCGCCGCGCAGCGTGCTGGTGGTGCCGACCCGTGACGACGACCGGGTCAACGGGGTGATCGAGCTGGGCTTCCTGCGGGCCTTGAGCGAGCGCGACGTCGAGCTGCTGGAACTGATTGCCGGCAATATCGGCACCTCCATCGAGGCCGCGCGTTATCGCCAGCGCCTGCAGGAAGTGCTGGCCGAAACCCAGCAGCTCAACGAAGAGCTGCAAGTGCAGCAAGAAGAGCTCAAGACCGCCAACGAGGAGCTGGAAGAGCAGTCGCGGATCCTCAAGGAATCCCAGGTGCACCTGGAAACCCAGCAGGTGGAGCTGGAGCAGACCAACGAGCAACTGGCGGAGCAGGCGCAGATCCTGGCCGATCAGCGCGACGCCATGGACCGCAAGAACAACGAGCTCAACGAGGCTCAGACCCAGCTCGAGGAGCGCGCCGAAGAGTTGCAGCGCTCCAGCAAGTACAAGTCCGAGTTCCTTGCCAACATGTCCCACGAGCTGCGCACGCCGCTCAACAGTTCGCTGATCCTGGCCAAGCTGCTGGCGGAAAACCCCCAGGAAAACCTCAGCCCCGAGCAGGTCAAGTTCGCCGAGTCGATCTATTCCGCGGGCAATGACCTGCTGAACCTGATCAACGACATCCTCGACATCTCCAAGGTCGAGGCCGGCAAGCTCGAAGTGCGCCCGGAGAACGCCAGCGTGCCGCGCCTGGTGGACGGGCTGCGCAGCCTGTTCCAGCCATTGACCCAGGACAAGGGCCTGGAATTCAAGGTGGAGCTGCAACCGGGAGCGCCGCAGATGCTGTTCACCGACCGCCAGCGGGTCGAGCAGATTCTCAAGAACCTGCTGTCCAATGCGGTCAAGTTCACCGAGAAGGGCCAGGTGAGCCTCACGGTGTCCGCTCAGCCGGGGGCCGGTATCGCCTTTGCCGTGCAGGATTCGGGGATCGGCATTGCCCAGGATCAGCAGCAAAGCATCTTCGAGGCCTTCCGCCAGGCCGACGGCACCACCAACCGGCGTTATGGCGGCACCGGCCTGGGGCTGTCGATCTCCCGGGATCTGGCGACCCTGCTCGGCGGCTCCATCAGCGTCAGCAGCGAACCCGGCCGCGGCAGTATCTTCACCCTGGTGCTGCCGGAGCAGTACCAGGAGGCCGCCGAGCCGCTGGTGGCGCCGCCGGCCCCAGTCGCGCCCGTGGCCGCGCCTCAGCCTGCCAGCCTGCCGCAGCCGGTGGCCGAAGCCCCGGGGGCGGACATTCCGCGCTTCGCCGATGACCGCGACAAGGCGCCATTCAGCAGTCGTTGCATCCTGGTGGTGGAAGACGAGGCGAACTTTGCCCACATCCTCTTCGACCTGGCCCACGAGCTGGGTTACCACTGCCTGGTGGCCCACGGCGCCGACGAAGGTTACAGCCTGGCTGCCCAGTTCATCCCGGACGCCATCCTGCTGGACATGCGCCTGCCGGACCACTCCGGCCTGACCGTGTTGCAGCGCCTCAAGGAGAACGCCCAGACCCGGCACATCCCGGTGCACGTGATTTCGGTGGAAGACCGGGTGGAAGCGGCCATGCACATGGGCGCCGTGGGTTATGCGGTCAAGCCCACCACCCGCGAGGAGCTCAAGGATGTCTTCGCCCGCCTGGAAGCCAAGCTGACGCAGAAGGTCAAGCGCGTGCTGCTGGTGGAGGACGACGACCTGCAACGCGACAGCATTGCCCGGTTGATCGGCGACGATGACATCGAGATCACCGCCGTGGGCCTGGCCCAGGATGCCCTGGACCTGCTGCGCGAGAACGTCTACGACTGCATGGTCATCGACCTCAAGCTGCCGGACATGCTCGGCAACGACCTGCTCAAGCGCATGTCCACCGAGGATATCTGCTCCTTCCCGCCGGTGATCGTCTACACCGGGCGCAACCTGACCCGGGATGAAGAGGCCGAGCTGCGCAAGTATTCGCGCTCGATCATCATCAAGGGCGCGCGCTCGCCGGAGCGCCTGCTGGATGAAGTGACGCTTTTTCTGCACAAAGTCGAATCCCAGCTGTCCCATGAACGGCAGAAGATGCTCAAGACCGCCCGCAGCCGCGACAAGGTCTTCGAGGGCCGCAAGATCCTCCTGGTGGATGATGACGTGCGCAACATCTTTGCCCTGACCAGCGCCCTGGAACACAAGGGCGCGGTAGTGGTGATCGGCCGTAACGGCCATGAAGCCATTGCCAGGCTCAATGAGGTCGAGGATATCGACCTGGTGCTGATGGACGTGATGATGCCGGAGATGGACGGTTTCGAAGCCACGGTGCAGATCCGCAAGGACCCGCGCTGGCGCAAGCTGCCGATCATCGCGGTCACCGCCAAGGCCATGAAGGATGACCAGGAGCGCTGCCTGCAGGCCGGCTCCAACGATTACCTGGCCAAGCCCATTGACCTGGACCGGCTGTTTTCCCTTATCCGTGTGTGGCTACCCAAGATGGAAAGAATTTAGTGGAGCGTAATACCGAGATCGAACTGCGTTTGCTGATCGAAGCTATTTACCTCAAGTACAGCTACGACTTCCGCGACTACTCAGGTGCCTCGATCAAGCGCCGGGTCAACCACGCTTTGCGCCAGTTCGAATGCAAGACCATTTCTGCGTTGCAGGAGCGGGTGCTGCACGACCCGACCGCGTTCATGCAGTTGCTGCAGTTCCTGACCATTCCGGTGAGCGAGATGTTTCGCGACCCGTCGCACTTTCTGGCGATCCGCCAGGAAGTGGTGCCGCTGCTCAAGACCTATCCTTCGATCAAGATCTGGATCGCCGGCTGCAGCACCGGGGAGGAGGTCTACTCGATGGCCATCCTGCTGCGCGAAGAGGGGCTGCTGGAGCGCACCATCATCTATGCCACCGACATCAACCCCAGCTCCCTGGAGAAGGCCAAGCAAGGCATCTTTTCCCTGGAGAACGTGCGGGCCTACACCCACAACTACCAGCAGGCCGGCGGCCAGCGCTCCTTTGCCGACTACTACACCGCGGCCTACGACTACGCGATCTTCGACAAGAGCCTGCGCGAGAACGTGACCTTCGCCGATCACAGCCTGGCGACCGACAGTGTATTTTCTGAAACTCAATTAATTTCTTGTCGTAACGTATTGATTTATTTCAATAAAAAATTGCAGGATCGTGCCTTCGGACTGTTTCACGAGTCCCTCTGCCATCGTGGTTTCCTGGTGCTGGGCAGCAAGGAAACCCTGGACTTCTCCGCCTATGGCAAGCACTTCGAGCCCTTGGTCAAACAAGAACGGATCTATCGCAAGACATGAGCCAGGAGATTGTCAGCCAGGGTTTCTGGCCGCAGATCGAGGCGATCGTGGTAGGGGCCTCTGCGGGTGGGGTCGAAGCCTTGCTGAAGCTGTTCAGCGGTTTCGCCCAGGGTTTCCGCCTGCCGGTGATCGTGGTCCTGCACCTGCCTGACGAGCGCCGCAGCCAGCTGGCCGAAGTCTTCGACCGGCGTCTGGCGCTGGCGGTGAAGGAAGCCGACGACAAGGAGCAGATCGTGCCTGGCACCCTGTACTTCGCCGCGCCCGGCTATCACCTGTCGGTGGAGCAGGACCGCAGCCTGTCCCTGAGCCAGGAAGAACGCCTGCACCACTCACGCCCGGCCATCGACTACCTGTTCGAGTCCGCCGCCGATGCCTATGGCCGGAACCTGGCCGCTGTGCTCCTGACCGGGGCCAACCAGGATGGCGCCCGCGGCCTGGCCGAGGTCAAGCGCCAGGGTGGCCTGACCATCGTCCAGGACCCCAATGAGGCCCATGTCTCGACCATGCCGGACGCCGCCCTGGCCCTGCATCAACCGGACTACATTCTCCCTTTGCGCGGCATCAGCCGTCTGCTTGCCGAGCTGGAAGGAACCCATGTTAAGTAATATTCAAGCCAAGCTGCTGATCGTCGACGATCTGCCGGAGAACCTGCTGGCCCTGGAGGCGCTGATCAAGCGCGAGGACCGTACGGTGTACAAGGCGCTGTCGGCTGACGAAGCCTTGTCGCTGCTGCTCCAGCATGAGTTCGCCATGGCTATCCTCGATGTGCAGATGCCCGGCATGAACGGCTTCGAGCTGGCCGAGATGATGCGCGGCACCGAGAAGACCAAGAACATTCCCATCGTCTTCGTCAGCGCCGCCGGGCGCGAGCTCAACTACGCCTTCAAGGGCTACGAGAGCGGGGCGGTGGACTTTCTGCACAAGCCCCTGGACATCCACGCGGTGAAGAGCAAGGTCAACGTATTCGTCGACCTGTACCGCCAGAGCAAGGCCATGAAGCAGCAGGTCGAGGCCCTGGAGCAGAGCCGGCGCGAGCAGGAAGCGCTGCTCCAGAAGCTCCAGGCCACCCAGAACGAGCTGGAGCAGGCGGTGCGCATGCGCGATGACTTCATGTCCATCGTCGCCCACGAAGTGCGCACGCCGCTCAATGGCCTGATTCTCGAGACCCAGCTGCGCAAGATGCACCTGGCCCGGGAGAACGCCGCGGCCTTCAGCCTGGACAAGATGCACGCCATGGTCGACCGCGACGAGCGCCAGATCAAAAGCCTGATCCGCCTGATCGAGGACATGCTGGACATCTCGCGCATCCGTACCGGCAAGCTGTCGATCCGCCCCTCGCGGTTCGATCTGGCGCAGCTGGTGCGCGGGCTGGTGGAAAACTTCGCACCTCAGGTGGAAGCGGCGCAGTCGTCCCTGAGCCTGCAGGCCGAGCAGCCCCTGGAGGGCAACTGGGACGAGTTCCGCATCGAACAGGTGGTTTCCAACCTGCTGACCAACGCCCTGCGCTACGGCGCCAAGAGCCCGATCGAAGTGCGGGTCTATGCCCAGGACGGCGAGGCTCGGGTCGAGGTGCGTGACCACGGCATCGGTATCAGCGAAGACAACCAGAAGCGCATTTTTCAGCAGTTCGAACGGGTCAGTGCCAACCACGTGGCGGCGGGGCTGGGCCTGGGGCTGTTCATTTCCGAGCAGATCGTCACCGCCCATGGTGGTGCCATCAGTGTCGAGAGCCGGATCGGCGAGGGCGCGCTGTTTCGCGTCAGCCTGCCCCTGTAGAGGCCCGTTGGCCGGTGAATCATTAAAAGCGTAACGCGCACGCAACCTCTGCGTGACCCAATGGTCGTAACAGCAGCAATTGACCGAGCAAAGGTTTTCCATGAGTGAAGATGCACAAGACGTCGTACTGATCGTCGAAGATGAACCAGTGATCCTGATGCTTCTGGCCGACTACCTGTCGGGCCTGGGATACCGGGTGCTGCAGGCCGAGAATGGCGAGCAGGCGTTCGAGATTCTCGCCAGCAAGCCGCACCTGGACGTGATGATCACCGATTACCGCCTGCCGGGCGGGATCACCGGGGTGATGATCGCCGAGCCCGCCGTGAAGCTGCGTCCGGATCTGAAGGTGATTTTCATCAGCGGCTACCCCAACGAAATCCTCGAATGCGGCAGCCCCATCACCCGCAAGGCGCCGATCCTGGCCAAGCCCTTCGACCTCAACAGCCTGCAGGAACAGATCCAGCAATTGCTGGCCTGAAGCCCGGCTATCAGTCGCGGATCATTTCCCGCACCTTGGCGGTCAGCAGGTCGAAGGTGAACGGCTTGGTGATCAGTTGCATGCCGGGTTCGAGAAAGCCACCACGGGCCGCCGCGTGCTCGGCGTAGCCGGTGATGAACAGGACCTTGAGCTCCGGGCGGATCTGCCGCCCGATTTCCGCCAGTTGCCGGCCATTCATGCCCGGCAGCCCGACATCGCTGATCAGCAGGTCGATGCGCTGCGCCGAGTCGAGGATCGGCATGGCGCTGCGGGCATCGCCGGCTTCGACAAAGGCGTAGCCCAGTTCGCTGAGCACCGCACAGACCAGCACCCGCACCGCCGGGTCGTCCTCGACGATCAGCACGGTTTCACCGTTCTGCGCATGGGGCGGTTGTTGCACCAGAGGGTGTTCGGCCTGCTCCAGGTCGCCGACAAAACGCGGCAGGTACAGGCTGACCTCGGTACCCCGGCCCAGGGTGCTGTTGAGGGTCACATGGCCGCGGGACTGCTTGCTGAAGCCGTAGATCATCGACAGCCCCAGCCCTGTGCCCTGGCCGATGGGCTTGGTGGTGAAGAACGGATCGAACACGCGGTTGATGATCGCCTCGGGCATGCCGCAGCCGTTGTCGCTGACTCGCAGCAGCACGTAGTCCCCCGGCTTGAGGTTGTCGTGGGCCTGGGCGAAGTCCGGGGCTAGGCGCTGGTTGAGGGTTTCCACCAGCAGCCGGCCGCCGTTGGGCATGGCGTCCCGGGCGTTGAGCACCAGGTTGAGCAGGGCGCTTTCCAGTTGGTTGGGGTCGGCTTCGGCCACCCATAGCTGCGGGTCCAGGCGCATGTCCAGCTCGATGCTTTCGCTGAGGCTGCGTTGCAGCAGCTCGCCCATGGAGGTCACCAGGGCGTTCATCTCCACCGGCTTGGAGTCCAGCGACTGGCGCCGGGAGAAGGCCAGCAGGCGGTGGGTCAGGCCGGCGGCGCGGTTGGCCGAGGTCACCCCCAGGTCGATCAGGCTGTCCAGGTCCTCGGTGCGGCCCCGGGCCAGGCGCCGGCGCAACAGCTCCAGGCTGCCGATGATGCCGGTGAGCATGTTGTTGAAGTCGTGGGCGATGCCGCCGGTGAGTTGCCCCACGGCTTCCATCTTCTGTGACTGGCGCAGGGCTTCTTCGTTGTGCCGCAGTTGTGCGGTGCGTTCTTCCACCTGCTGTTCCAGGGTCTCCAGGGTGCGTTGCAGGCGCAGTTCGCTCTGGCTCAGGTCGATCAGCCGGTCGCGGGCGTCGTACTGCCGGCGCCTGCCCCGCAGGGCGGCGCTGACCAGGCTGATCAGGGTCGCCGGGTGGAAGGGCCGTTCCAGAAAGCTGACGTTGCCCAGGGGCTCGCTGAAGCGCGATGCCGGGTTCTGCTCGGGGCCGCCGTGCTGGGTCAGCAGCACGATGGGCAGGTCCGACCACGCCGGTTGCTGTTCCAGGTGGCGCAGCAGGGGCTCCAGGTCGACCCCGCGCAAGGCTTCGGCGGCGATGATCACCAGCCCGGCGCCGTGCTCCAGCTGCTCGCACAGGGCGGGCAGGTGCGGGGTGATCAGGCTGCTGAAGCCGGCCTCCTTGAGCATCATCTGCGCCAGTTGGCTGTCACGCCCGTGGGGCGTGAGCACCAGAGCCCGTTCGGAAAAGTCCAGGTCGGGGCTCATTGGCCCTCATCCCTGAGCAGGGGTTTGCTCTCGCCCAGGTAAGTGGGTACGCCCCGCAGCACGCCCTGGAAGGCTTCCAGGGGCTCGCCTATGGTCAGGCCACGAGCGCTGATGCGGTATTCACGAATGGTCGACTCGTGGCTGCCGGTGCGTTTCTTGATGATGGAAATGGCCCGGCGCACCTTGCCCAGGGCCTCGAAGTAACGCAGCAGGATCACGGTGTCGGCCAGGTAGGTGATGTCCACCGGGGCCTGCATGTCGCCCACCAGGCCATGCTGGGCCACGGTCATGAAAGTGGCGGCGCCCTGGCGGTTGAGGTACAGCAGCAATTCGTGCATGTGCAGCACCAGGGCATTTTCCTCGGGCATCGCTGCCTGGTAGCCGTTGATGCTGTCGATCACCACGGTCTTGATCCGCTCCTGGTCGACGCAGCGTCGCACCCGGTGGGACAGCTCCCCCGGCGAGAGCTCGGCGGCGTCCACCTGTTCGATGATCAGGTTACCGCTGGCCTGCAGCGCCTTGAGGTCGATGCCCATGTTGCGCATGCGCTCGAACAGCAGCCCCAGTTCCTCGTCGAAGATGAACAGCGCGGCTTTCTCTCCCCTGGCTACGGCGGCCGCGGCGAAGATCATCGAGATCAGCGATTTGCCGGTGCCGGCGGGGCCGAGGATCAGGGTGCTGGAGCCGGTCTCGATGCCGCCCCCCAGCAGCGCGTCCATCTCGGTGATGCCGCTGGTCAGGGTCAGGCGCTGGTATTGACCGCGGTGCTCGGCGGCCACCAGGCGCGGAAACACCTGGACCCCGTCGCCCATGATGGTGAAGTCATGGAAGCCGCCGCGGTACTTCTGGCCGCGGTATTTCACCACCCGGATGCGCCGGCGTTCGGCGCCGTAGCTGGGGGTCAGTTCTTCCAGGCGGATCACCCCATGGGCCACGCTGTGCACGGTCTTGTCCAGGGATTCGGTGGTCAGGTCGTCAAGCAGCAGGACCGTAGCGTCATAGCGCACGAAGTAGTGCTTGATCGCCAGGATCTGCCGCCGGTAGCGCAGGGAGCTTTGCGCCAGCAGGCGGATTTCCGAAAGGCTGTCGAGCACCACCCGGGTCGGCTTGACCCGCTCCACCACTTCGAAGATCTGCCGCGTGGCTTCCCCCAGCTCCAGGTCCGAGGAGTACAGCAGGCTCTGCTGGTGCTCGGCGTTGAGCAGGCTTTCCGGCGGGATCAGCTCGAAGATGTGGATGTTCTCATCCAGTTGCCAGCCGTGGGATTGCGCGCCCTGGCGCAACTCGCGCTCGGTTTCCGAGAGGGTGATGTACAGGCAGCGCTCGCCGGCGGCGGCGCCGGCCCGCAGAAAATGCAAGGCCACGGTGGTCTTGCCTGTACCGGGTTCGCCTTCCAGCAGGAACACATGGCTACGTGACAATCCGCCGGAGAGGATATCGTCCAGGCCTTCGATGCCGGTGGCGGCTTTTTCGCTGAGCAACGCAGATGAGGTCGACAAACAATGCCCTCGCAAATAGGTCCAAGTGATCGGCGACGGCGTCGAGCACCTTGATATCGCTGATAAATCACTTGACCGCCTGCCGCTGGCACGGTTCAACCTTTTGTCGCCGTGGAGCCGCTGCTGAGCACAGCAGGCGCAGGGGGGGCAAGGGTGCCAAAGGTTCGGCTGGGGATTGCCAGGCAAGGCCCTCGGGCCTTTTCGCAGCCTCGCAGGCTCGGCAGCGGCTACAGGTTTTGTGCTGGCTCTTGTAGCCGCTGGCGCAGGCTGCGAACGGCTTGGGCGGCATTCCGACGCAGCAGGCGCGGGGGGCTCAAGGGCGCCAAAGGTTTGGCTGGGGATCGCGAGGCAAGGCCCGGGGGGCGGCTACAGGCCCTGCTGCAGGGCCGGGTCGTCGGGGTTCTGCTGTTCCAGCTGGGCCAGCAGGACCTGGACGTTCTGCAACTGGCCGCTTTCCTTCCAGTAGCTGATCAGCAGCACCCGCGCCTTGCGGTTGTAGGGCTGGCGCTGGACGATTTCCTCCAGTTGCTTCTGCGCCGCTTCCAGCTCCTGTTCGCTGTGCAGGGTGGTGGCCAGGTCGTAGCGGTAGGCGGCGTTGTTAGGCTCCAGTTCCACCGCCCGGGACAAGCCGAGCAGGGCGAACTCGCCCTGGCCATGGTGCAGCAGCCAGAGCCCCAGGGCATGTTGCAGGTAGGCCGAATCCTGCTGTGCCTGCAACTGCTTGGCCAGCAATTGGCGGGCGGCATCGCTCTGGCCCTGCTTGTCCAGCACTTCGATCTGCAGCACCACTGCCTGCAGGTTGTCCGGGGCCAGGCGCAGGGCCTGTTCCAGGGTCTGCTGGGCCTTGATCAGGTCGGCATTGTGCAGGTACAGGCGAGCCAGCTGGTACTGGGCCTCGACGTTGTCGCCGCGGGTCTTGAGCACTTGGGTGTATTCGTCGATCACCTGCTGCAACGGGCCGAAGTACAGGCCCTGGTCGTCGGGGCTCAGGCCCAGCAGGGCGTCCACCGCGGCGAAGCGCACGCTCTGTTCGTGATCGTCCAGCAACGGCCCCAGCAGCAGGCTGCGCTGGCCGCTGGGCACCAGGCCGAGCACGCTCTTGATCGCCGCTTTGCGCACCTCGGCAGAAGGGTGATAGAGGTCGGCGTCCGCCAGTTTCAATGCCTGGGGGCTGGGGTAGTTGGCCAGCACTGCCAGCAGGCGGATGCGCTGCTGGTCGTCGAGGTCGGGCCGGCCCAACTGCTGGTAGAGTACGCGCGCCGCGCCAGGCTGGCCGTTGCGGGCTTTTTCCAGTGCCGCGCTGTAGCCATGCTTGATGGCCTCGGGAACCTGCGGCGGGCTGCTGCGCAGAAAGCTCCAGGCCAGGGCCAGGACGACGACGGTAAGCAGGCTGATCAGCAGGTAGCGGCGGGGCTGGGACATGCAGGAATCCGGAAGCTGGCGACTTTTGGAAGGCGCAAGCTTCGGTCAGGAACCGGCTTGAGTCAAACCCCGGTTCAGGTCAGCACGTACTCCTGCGGCTCCAGCAGCGGCGGCAGCTCGGTTTGCCCCAGCGCCGCCAGGACTTCGCGCTCCAGGCCGCGCAATAGAGCGCTGCACGGCAGGTCGTTGTCGTCATAGCCGAAAGGGTCTTCGAGGTCGTCGCCGATCTCGTCCAGGCCCAGGAAGGTGTAGCTGACAATGGCGGTGAAGATCGGCGTCAGCCAGCCCAGGGGCTCGGCCATGGCGAACGGCAGGAGGATGCAGAACAGGTAGATGGTGCGGTGCAGCAGCAGGGTGTAGGGGAAGGGCAGCGGGGTGTTCTGGATCCGCTCGCAGGCGGCCTGCACCAGGCTCAGGCTGACCAGCCGGGTTTCCAGCTGGGTGTAGCGCCATTCGCTGATGAGCCCCTGCTGGGCCCACCGCGAGCAGCGCTGGCCGATGCGTTGCAACTGCGCGTCGGTGAGGTTCGGGTGGCCGGGGTCGAGGCTGGCCTGGGCCCAGGGGCGCAGGGCGGCGGCCTCGTCTTCATGGCGCAGGCGGGCGATCAGGCTGTGGGCAAAGCCGCACAGGTCGCGCAGCATGCCCTCGCGCTCGGGGTGGCCGTCGATGATCAGGCTTTCACGGATCAGCGAACGCACCTCGATGATCAACTGCCCCAATTGCTTGCGGCCTTCCCACCAGCGGTCGTAGCAGGCGTTGTTGCGAAAGCTCATGAAGATCGACAGCGACAGCCCCAGCAGGGTGAAGGGCGTGGCGTTGACCTTGGAGAAATAGCTCGGTTGCAGGGTTTCCACCAGCACGATCACCGAGGCCAGCAGTGTGACCAGTACGCAGCGCAGGGCAATGCGCTTGGCAATCGAGCCCTTGAGGGCGAAGAGGATGCCGATCAGGTTCGGCTTGGGGCGGACAATCATGGGGGCGGAGGCCAGGGCGATTACGCGGCGAGTGAAGAGTAGGAGCGCGCTGTGGGGCTGTCCAATCGCAATGGCCAACCGCATGATCGACGGCCTCTATCAACGGGCTTGGGGTGGGCGGTGTTCTGGCGGGCGCCTTCGCTGGCAAGCCAGCTCCTACCGGGGCCATGCGTTGCGCGGGCTCTTGTAGGAGCCGGCTTGCCGGCGAAGAGGCCCTTGAGCCGGGCAAAAAAAAGCCCCGCGACCGAATGATCCACGGGGCCAAACATTGGTTGGTTGCGGCCAACCAAAGGAGCTCGTTGCAAATCCTTACTTGCTGGCTACCGTCTCCGGTTGCCAGCCACCACCCAGGGCCTTGTAGATGGCGACGATGCCGCGGTACAGGTCGACTTCGGCCTGGGCCTGGGAGTCTTCGGCGGCCAGGCGTTCACGCTGGGCATCGAGCAGCACCAGGAAGTCCACGGTGCCTTCGCGGTAGCGGATCTCGGCCAGGTCCGCGGCGGCGCGGCTGGATTCGCTCTGGCGAATCAGGGAGATCAGCCGTTGCTGGCGCTTGCCGTAGTCGCTGAAGGCGTTTTCCGATTCTTCCAGGGCCAGCAGCACCTGCTGCTCGTAGCTGGCCAGGGCGCCGTCGGCATTGGCGTTGGCGCCGCGCAGGCGGGCTCGCACACTGCCCAGGTCGAAGGCCGCCCAGGTGATGCTCGGGCCCAGGGCCCAGGCATTGGCCGCCGAGGAGCCGATCTGCGAACCGCGCCCGGCAGTGAAGCCGAGGAAGCCGCTGAGGCTGACCCGTGGGAACAGGTCGGCCTTGGCCACGCCGATGCGCGCGGTGGCCGCTGCCAGCTTGCGTTCGGCGCTGAGAATGTCCGGCCGGCGTTGCAGCAGCTCGCCCGGGTCGCCAATCGGCAGGGCCTTGGCAATGGCCGGCAGCTGCGCCGGCGACAGGTCGACGCTGAGCTTGTCCGGGCGTTCACCCAGCAGGGTGGCGATGCGGTTGCGCTGGCGGGTCTGCTCGGCCTGCAACTGCGGCACGCTGGCTTCCACCGAAGCCAGGCGGGCGTCGGCGCGGACCACATCGAGCTGGTCGCCGACCCCGGCTTCGCGCAGGCTTTCGGTGATCTTGCGCGACTCCTGCTGGTTGTCCAGGTTGGCCAGGGCGATCTTTTCCCGCAGCTGTGCGCCGCGCAACTGGCCGTAGGCGTCCACCAGCTCGGCGATCATGGTCACCTGCAGTTGGTAGAGGTCGGCCTCGGCGGCCTGCTGGTCGGCGTCGGTGGCTTCCAGGTTGCGCTGGATGCGGCCGAACAGGTCCAGCTCCCAGGCCATGTCCAGGCCCAGGTCGTAGCGCTCGCTGTTCACTCGCTTGGTGGTCTGGCCGGGGATCTGCCCCTTGGCCAGGTCGCTGCTGGCGCGGCTGGTGATGGTGGGCATGGCGTCATTGCTGGCGTCATCGCGAATCGCCCGGGCGGCCCGCAGGCGGGCGAAGGCCACCCGCAGTTCACGGTTGCCCTGCAACGATTTGCTCACCAGCTGGTTGAGAGTCGGGTCATCGAACTGCTGCCACCAGATGCCTTCGAAGCGTGCGCGGTCGAAGTTCTTCTGGCCCGCAGCGCCATCGGTGGCGGCGCTGATGTGCGCCGCCTCGGTGGTTGGGCTCTGGTAGTCCGGACCGACGGCGCAGGCACTCAGGGCCAGCACCAGCAGGCTCGGCAGGAAGACTTTGGAACTCATTGTTGCGCCTCCAGTTGCAGAGCACGGGCGGCTTTGCGCGCCTCGCTGCGCTCCACGTAGTTGCGGATCAGTACATAGAACACCGGAGTCAGCAGCAGGCCGAAGAAGGTCACCCCGAGCATCCCGGAGAACACCGCGACACCCATGGCATGACGCATTTCCGCACCGGCGCCGCTGGAGATCACCAGGGGCACCACGCCCATGATGAAGGCGAAGGAGGTCATCAGGATCGGCCGCAGACGCAGGCGGCAGGCTTCCAGCACCGCGGCCAGCGGGTCGAGGCCTTCCTCTTGCTTGTCCTTGGCGAACTCGACGATCAGGATCGCGTTCTTGCAGGCCAGGCCCACCAGAACGATCAGGCCGATCTGGGTGAAGATGTTGTTGTCGCCCCCGGAGACGATCACCCCGGTAATGGCCGACAGCAGGGTCATGGGCACGATCAGGATCACCGCCAGTGGCAGGCTCCAGCTTTCGTACTGAGCGGCCAGCACCAGGAAGGCCAGCAGCACGCAGAGCGGGAAGACGAACAGCGCGGTGTTACCGGCCAGGATCTGCTGGTAGGTCAGCTCGGTCCATTCGTAGGTCATGCCGTTGGGCAGTTCTTCCTTGAGCAGTTTCTCGATCGCCGCTTCCGCTTGCCCGGAGCTGTAGCCCGGGGCCGCTGCGCCGTTGATTTCCGCGGTGACGAAGCCGTTGTAGTGCATCACGCGGTCGGGACCTGCGGTGTCGCTGACCTTGATGAAGGTCGCCAGGGGGATCATCTCGCCCTTGTTGTTGCGCACTTTCAGCTGGCCGATCTGCTCGGGCTCGAGACGGAACTGCTGCTCGGCCTGGACGTTGACCTGGTAGGTGCGGCCAAAGCGGTTGAAGTCGTTGGCATACAGCGAACCCAGGTAGATCTGCAGGGTGTCGAAGATGTCGGAAATCGCCACGCCGTGGGTCTTGGCCTTTTCCCGGTCGATGGCAGCATCCACCTGGGGCACGTTGACCTGGTAGCTGGTGAACAGCCCGGCCAGTTCCGGCACGCTGCGGCTCTTGGTGATGACGTTCTGCACTTCCTTGTACAGCTCGTCGTAGCCCAGGCCGCTGCGGTCCTCCACCTGCAGGCGGAAGCCGCCGATGGTTCCCAGGCCCTGTACCGGCGGCGGTGGGAAGATCGCCATGTAGGCGTCCTGGATATCCGCGTACTTGCCGTTCAGGGCACCGGCGATGGCACCGGCGGACATGCTCGGGTCCTTGCGCTCATCGAAGGGCTTCAAGGTGACGAAGACGATGCCGTTGTTCGGGCTGTTGGTGAAACCGTTGATCGAAAGGCCAGGGAAGGCCACCGCGCTTTCCACGCCGGGCTGCTTCAGGGCGATGTCGGACATGCGCTTGATCACGTCTTCGGTGCGGTCCAGGCTGGCGGCGTCCGGCAGTTGGGCGAAGGCCACCAGGTACTGCTTGTCCTGGGCCGGGACGAAACCGGTCGGGGTGTGGGCGAAGCCGAACCAGGTCAGCACCATCAGGCCGGCATAGAGGAACAGGGCGATGCCGCTGCCACGGATGACCCGGCGCACGGTGCCGACGTAACCATGGCTGGCACGATCGAAGAAGCGGTTGAAGGGTTTGAACAGCCAGCCCCCCAGCAGCTTGTCGAGGATCTTCGAGAAGCGGTCCTTGGGCGCATGGTGTTCCTTGAGCAGTACCGCGGCCAGGGCCGGCGACAAGGTCAGGGAGTTGAAGGCCGAGATCACCGTGGAGATGGCAATGGTCAGGGCGAACTGCTTGTAGAACTGCCCGGTCAGGCCACTGATGAAGGCCGCCGGTACGAACACCGCACACAGCACCAGGGCGGTGGCGATGATCGGGCCGGTCACTTCACGCATGGCACGCTTGGTGGCTTCCACCGGGTTCAGGCCCAGGCCGATGTTACGTTCGACGTTCTCCACCACCACGATGGCGTCGTCCACCACGATGCCGATGGCCAGCACCAGGCCGAACAGCGACAGGGCATTGAGCGAGAAACCGAACAGGTGCATCACCGCGAAGGTGCCGATCAGCGACACCGGTACGGCCACCAGCGGGATGATCGAGGCACGCCAGGTCTGCAGGAACAGGATCACCACCAGCACTACCAGGATCAGGGCTTCGAACAGGGTGTGCACCACCGCTTCGATGGAGCCGCGGACGAAGATGGTCGGGTCGTAGACGATGCTGAAGTCCATGCCCTGCGGGAAGCTCTGCTTGAGTTCGGCCATCTTGGCCCGCACTTCGTTGGAGATCTCGATGGCGTTGGAGCCCGGGCGCTGGAAGATCGGGATCGCCACCGCCGGCTGGTTGTTGAGCAGGGAACGCAAAGCGTACTGGCTCGACCCCAGCTCGATGCGGGCGATGTCCTTCAGGCGGGTGATCTCACCGTCCTCACCGGAGCGGATGATGATGTTCTCGAACTCTTCCTCGGTGACCAGGCGGCCCTGGGTGTTGACCGACAGCTGGAAGCTGGTGGCGGTGGGCGCAGGCGGCGCGCCCAGGGCACCGGCGGCGACCTGACGGTTCTGCTCACGAATGGCGGTGACCACGTCGGTGGCGGTCAGGTTGCGCGAAGCGGTCTTGTTCGGATCCAGCCAGACCCGCAGCGAGTAGTCGCCCATGCCGAACAACTGCACATCCCCCACGCCGCCCAGGCGCGCCAGCTCGTCCTTGATGTTGAGCAGGGCGTAGTTGGACAGGTAGAGCATGTCGTAGCGTTTGTCCGGCGAGGTCAGGTGGACCACCATGGTCAGGTCCGGAGAGGCCTTGTCCACGGTGATACCGATGCGCGTCACTTCTTCGGGCAGCTTGGGCTGGGTGCGGGTCACGCGGTTCTGTACCTGCACCTGGGCGTTGTCCAGGTCGGTGCCCAGGGCGAAGGTGATGGTCAGGGTGATCTTGCCGTCAGCGGTGGATTGCGAGGACATGTAGAGCATGTTCTCGACCCCGGTGATCGCCTGTTCCAGGGGCGCGGCCACGGTTTCACCGATGACTTTCGGGTTGGCCCCCGGGAAGTTGGCGCGCACCACCACGGTGGGCGGCACCACTTCCGGGTATTCGCTGATGGGCAACTGGAACAGCGAGATGGCGCCGGCGATCAGGATCAGCAGCGACAGCACCGCGGCGAAGATCGGCCTTGAAATGAAGAACTGGGAAAAATTCATCTTGAGAGTCGTCCCTTAACCGCGCGGTGTCGCAGCGGCGAGTTTCACAGCCGGAGCCGCCTTGGCAGGGGTGACCTGCGGCAGGTTGCTGGCTTCCAGTGCTTGGCGTTGTTGGGCCAGGGCGGCGAGGGTTTCCTTGCTGGCCATGGGGATCACTTCAGGCGTGACCGGTGCGCCGGGACGTGCCCGCTGCAAGCCCTTGACGATGATGGTGTCGTCCTTGCTCAGACCGTTGCGCACGATGCGCAGGCCTTCGATCTTCGGCCCCAGTTCCACGGCGCGGTAGGCCGGCTTGTTGTCGGCGTCCATCACCAGCACGAACTTCTTGCCCAGGTCGGTGCCCACGGCTTCGTCGTTGATCAGCATCGCCGAGTAGGTGCCACTGCCCACCAGTTTCAGGCGCGCATAGAGGCCCGGGGTGTAGCTGCCGTCGCTGTTGTCGAACACCGCGCGGCCACGGATGGTGCCGGTCTTGGGGTTGACCTGGTTGTCGACGAAGTTCATCTGCCCCAGGTGCGGGTGGCCTTCTTCATTGGACAGGCCCAGGTACACCGGGGTGGTCTGGCCGCGCTGGCCCTGGCGGGCGAGCTGGGTGTACTTGAGGTACACGCGCTCGTCGGCGTCGAAGTAGGCGTAGACCTTGTCGGTGGAGACCAGGCTGGTGAGCGGGGTGACATCGGCGGTCACCAGGTTGCCGGCGGTGATCTGCGCGCGGCTGACCCGGCCACTGATGGGCGCCACCACCCGGGTGAAACTCAGGTTGAGCTTGGCCACGTCCAACTGGGCCTGGATCGCATCGACCCCGGCCCGGGCTTCCTGGGCGGCGCTGGTGCGGGTGTCGGCCAGCTCGGCGGAAATCGCGTTGCTGGTCAGCAGGCGCTGGCCGCGCTGGGCTTCGTTGGCACTGCGGGTCGCGGTGGCCCGAGCCTGTTGCAGCTGGGCTTCGAGGCGGCGTACTTCAGCCTGGAAAGGCCGTGGGTCGATCTGGAACAGCAGATCGCCTTTCTTCACCAGGGCGCCTTCGGTGAAGGCCACCTGATCGATCTGGCCCGAGACCCGAGGCCGGATCTCCACGGTTTCCGGGGCTTCCAGGCGCCCGGTGAATTCATCCCATTCGTTGACCGGCTGTTCCAGCACCTTGGCCACGCTGACTTTGGCAGCGGGCGGGGCGGAGGCGGTCTCAGGGGCTTTGCCGCACGCGCTCATCACCAGCACGGCGAGAACGGCGAGTGGAAAACGTAGGAGTTTGACTGACTGGTCCATGGTGCATCCGCCACTGTATTTGAGATGGGCGGATGATGCTCGGCAGGGTTGTATCTCACGAATCGAATGAAGCGAAGGTAACTATCATTCGGAATGATATAAGCGCCAAGCAAGCCCTCTAGCATGCACCTTTCGTTAGGCTGCTATCAATTCCCTGGCGTGCAATTAGTTATTGCGGCTGACGCAACATTGGCTGTTGTCGCAGGAGCCGGCTTGCCGGCCATCGTAGCCCCGTGCGTCGAGGTCCATGGTCTGCCAGCTCAGTTCGTAGTGCATTTCCAATCAGATGGAAGAGCTGTTGAGTTGCTGAAGCTCAAGTTGCCTGGCGGCACTGGCTTCGAGGTTTGCACGCTCTTGATCCAGGTACCGATAAATGCTTTGGAGGTTGGCGATTTTCTGTTCGATCTCTGCCATTTTTCTTTCAATGAGCTTGGCGCCGTCCGCACAATCGATCATCTGGTTGCGCTGCGCCTCCAGAATCTCGCCTATCTCCCCCAGGGAAAAGCCCATGCTTTGCGCGCGCTGGATAAAGTCCAGGTCCTGCAGCGTTTGTGCTGTGTAAACGCGGTAGTTGTTAGTTCGCCGCTGCGGTGAGATCAGGCCGATTTGCTCGTAGTAACGCAGCGTATGGCGGCTGGCGCCGCTACGGGCCTCGATTTCGCCAATTTTCATGAAAACACCACTTGACCATAGAGTTGGGTTGATAGTTTACGTTTGGTTCCTTACCTTGAACAAGGAACAGGGAAATGAGCGTGGAGTGCTTTGTCACCGGGGGTACCGGCTTCATCGGTCAACATTTGCTGGCATGCCTGAGCGCAAAAGGCCACACCGTCGGGGTGTTGATGCGTCGCCCAGAGCGACTGGCTGAATTGCGGGAGCAAGTCGTCAATTTGGGAGGAGACGCAAGCCGGGTATTTGCCGTGGCCGGCGATCTGGAGCGGGATAACCTAGGGCTGAGTCCTGCTGACCGGGAAGTGCTAAGGCACGCCAGAGTCGTATTCCACCTGGGCGCACACTTCGCCTGGGGGCTGTCATTGGAGCAGTCTCGTGCGGTGAATGTCGAAGGGGCGAAGCGGGTGGCGCTGTTGGCGGCTGAGCAAAACAGCCGGTTAGTGATGATCGGCGGCTACATGCTGAAAAACCATGAGAATCTGCAACGCATCGGCATCGATCCTCGTTATCCGCGGCGGACGAACTGGCCTGCCGTCTACCGCCATGTCGGTGGTTACGAGGCGAGCAAGCTGGAGGCGCATTTCGCGACCTTGGAGCTCATGTCCGCCAGGGGCGGGGAGATCACCGTTGTCCACCCCGCGACGGTTTGTGGCCACAGCCGCACGGGGCATATCCTTGACGGCCAGCCACTGGTGGAGCTGATCCGCAACCTTGTGCTGGGAAAACTGACGGCAGTGCCCGGTACCGCCCAGCACTGGCTGCCACTGGTTACCGTGGATTACCTGGTTGAGCTGGTGGCGGCTTGTGCTTTTGATCCCGCCATGGCGGGTGAGGAGCTGCTGGCGCTGGATGCGCAAACTCCCAATTTGCGAGAACTCCTGGTCCAGGTGGCGCAACCTTTGGGCTTAAAGCCTCCCAGGCATCACATCTCGCTCCGATTGCTGAAGTGGCTGCTGAGCATTCCTCTCGTGGCGCGGTTCATGAATACAAAACCCGAAGCCTTGGACTTTATCCAGACCACTCGATTTGATACCGCGGCCGTCGAGCAATTTGCCAACAGGCATGGGCTAGCCAAGCCGGATATCCGTCAGGCCTTGCGGCACACGGCAACGTTCGTCAACGCATGTTTCATAGCCAAGGGCTAGCCGCTGACTTCTTCCTTGGGGGCATCCCTTTCAAGCAGCCAGGGTTTGCCCCCACTTATGCCCCCGAATACTTCGCAAGCCAGCGGAACCTGACGGAAAGCTACAGACCGAATTAGTCGCTAAAGGACTCTTTTCAGAAGAATCTATGGATGCCTGTGGCACTTGATCAAAGACTGTCCGGATCGCCAAAGAACATCTGAATTCTTGAACGCAACCAGCGCTCGCCCGGGTCGTTGTCCTGTGAACCGCGCCAGGCCATGTGCAGTTCGAAGCTGCGTACTGGCAGCGGCGGGTCTTCGGCGCGTACGCCGCCGGCGGCGGTGAGGGCGTCGGCGGTGTAGTCGGGCACGGTGGCAAGGATGTCGGTGCCGGCCAGCAGGGTGCTCAGGCCGTTGAATTGCGGTACGGCGAGCACGACGTGGCGCTTGCGTCCGAGCTTCTCCAGCTCCTCATCGATGAACCCGCTCAGGTCCCCGGCGAACGACACCAGGGCGTGGGGGCGGGCGCAGAAGTCGTCCAGGGTCAGGGGGCCGGGCACGGTGTCGGCCCGCAGCAGTTTGGGCAGGCTGCGGCGCAGGACCTTGCGCTTGGCGTTGGCCGGCAGGTCGGCGGTGTAGCTGACGCCGATGGAGATTTCGCCGGAGGCCAGCAGCGCGGGCATCAGCAGGTAGTTGGCGCGGCGTACCACCAGCACGATGCCCGGGGCTTCGGCGCGCAGGCGTTTGAGCAGCATCGGCAGCAGGGCGAATTCCACGTCGTCGGAAAGACCGATACGGAATACGGCGGTGCTGGTGGCCGGGTCGAATTCGGCGGCGCGGCTGACGGCGGTGGAGATCGAATCCAGGGCCGGCGAGAGCAGGGCGAAGATTTCCACTGCCCGGGCCGAGGGCTCCATGCTGCGCCCGGTACGCACGAACAGCGGATCGTCGAACAGGTTGCGCAGGCGCGACAGGGCTGCACTGATGGCCGGCTGGCCGAGGAACAGCTTCTCGGCGGCGCGGGTCACACTGCGTTCGTGCATCAGTGTTTCGAATACGATCAACAGATTCAGGTCGACACGACGCAGGTCATTACGATTCATCTGGAGTCCTGGCAGAGTCAGCGAGCTTGACGGGAGCGACCATATCGGAACAATGGCCGGCGTGAATCTTACGGGGAAAGGCTGGTACTCTGCATCGGCTAAATGTTGTTTGTTTGTAGCCGGGCAAGGTTCGAGCACGCTGTACGCCCCGATTTTCAAGGGCACGAAATCAATGCCAGGCATGTCGACTATTAATAGGCACTGATAGTCTTGCTTGCAAAGCCCGGATAAAGTTCGCGGCATTAGAGGTTAATTTGACGAGGTTTGCGATGTCCCGCACGATTCGTTTTCACAAGTTTGGACCGGCCGAGGTGCTCAAATGCGAAGAGCATGCGGCCTCGTTGCCTGCGCCAGGCGAAGTGCAGGTACGAGTCGAAGCCATCGGTATCAGCTGGTATGACGTGCTCTGGCGGCAGAACCTGGCGTCGTCCCATGCGCGCCTGCCCTCGGGCCTCGGGCACGAAATGGCCGGTGTGGTCACGGCCGTGGGCGAGGGCGTCGACGACCTGGCGGTAGGTGACAAGGTGGCGAGTTTTCCCGCCGAAAGCCCCAACGATTACCCGGTGTATGGCGAGCTGATCGTCCTGCCGCGTTCGGCCCTGACCCGTTATCCCGATGTTCTCAGCCCGATCGAGGCTGCTGTTCATTACACGCCGCTGCTGATCGCCTATTTCGCCTACGCCGACCTGGCGCGGGTCAAGCCGGGGCAGTTTGCCCTGGTCACCGACGCCAGCCATTGCGCCGGGCCGTCCTTTGTCCAGTTGGGCAAGGCCCTGGGTGTGCGGGTGATTGCCGCGACCAAGACCGCTGAAGAGCGTGAATACCTGCTGTCCCTGGGTGCCGAGAAGGTGATTGTCACCGAGGAACAGGACCTGCTGATGCAGATCAACAAGCTCACCGACAACCGCGGTGTCGACGTGGTGTTCGACGGCTTGGGCGGCCCGCAGATGTCCATGCTCGGCGATGTCCTGGCGCCCCGTGGCAGCCTGGTGCTCTATGGCCTGCAAGGCGGCAACCAGACGCCGTTCCCGGCCTGCGCGGCGTTCCAGAAGAACATCCAGTTCTTCGTCCATTGCATCGGCAACTTCACTGGCAAGCCGGAGTTGGGAATTGTCCAGGATCAGGTCGCGCTGCAGCGTGCGTTGCGCGACATCAACCAGCTCACCGCGGACCGGGTGCTGCTCCCCCTGAAGACCCGGGTATTCGCGTTCAACGAGTTTGTCGAGGCGCACCGCTACATGGATGAATGCCCATGCCGCGAACGGGTCGCGCTTCAGGTCGAATCGGTCTGATCCCAACGCCAGGCAAAGCCTGGCGTTTTTTATTGCCTCGATTTGCCGGCCCTTGCGCCGGCTTTTTAGTTTTTCCCCTGGGAGTCATTTTGCCGGCAAGCCGGCTGCTGCATAAAAGGGCCGGGGCGCCGGGATAGATTCCATCGCGCTGCGGTCAAACTGCCAGTAAACTGCGGCCCATTTCCGAACCATCCTTTTCCAGAGGTTTTGCATGACTCTCAGTCCTTTTGCGGGCAAACCGGCACCGCCTGAATTGTTGGTCGACATCCCGCGACTGGTTACGGCTTATTACACCGGTCAGCCTGATGCATCGGTGTCTACCCAGCGTGTGGCCTTCGGCACCTCCGGGCACCGTGGCAGCTCGTTCGATCTGAGTTTCAACGAATGGCATGTGCTGGCCATCAGCCAGGCCATTTGCCTGTACCGCGAATCCCAGGGCATCGACGGCCCGCTGTTTGTCGGCATCGACACCCATGCCCTGTCGACCCCGGCCGGGGCCAGCGCCCTGGAAGTGCTGGCGGCCAATGGCGTGACCGTGATGATTGCTGCCGGCGACGAGTACACCCCGACCCCAGCGGTGTCCCACGCCATCCTCTGCTACAACCGTGGGCGTACATCGGGCCTGGCGGACGGCATCGTCATCACCCCGTCCCATAACCCGCCACAAAGCGGCGGCTACAAGTACAACCCCACCAACGGCGGCCCGGCCGACACCCACATCACCAAGTGGATCGAAGCCAAGGCCAATGAACTGCTGGCAGCCAAGCTGGCCGGGGTCAAGCGCATCAGTTACGAACAGGCGCTGAAGGCCGACACCACCCATCGCCACGATTACCTCAACACCTACGTCGCCGACCTGATCAACGTCATCGACCTGGACGCCATCCGCAACGCCAAGCTGCGCCTGGGCGTGGATCCGCTGGGCGGAGCAGGGGTGCGCTACTGGTCGGCGATCGCCGAGCACTACCGCCTGGACCTGGAGGTGGTTAACAAGCAAGTGGACGCCACTTTCCGCTTCATGTCGGTGGATTGGGACGGGCAGATCCGCATGGACCCGTCCTCCAGCTACGCCATGCAGGGCCTGATCGGCCTCAAGGAACGCTTCGACGTGGCCTTCGCCTGCGACCCCGATCACGATCGCCACGGCATCGTCACCCCGAGCGGCGGCCTGCTGGCGCCGAACAACTACCTGGCGGTGTCCATCGATTACCTGTTCCAGAATCGCCCGCAATGGCGCGCTGATGCCGCGGTGGGCAAGACCGTGGTCAGCAGCGGCCTGATCGACCGGGTCGCTGCACGCCTGGGCCGCCGTCTGTATGAAGTGCCGGTGGGCTTCAAGTGGTTTGCCGATGGCCTGTTCGACGGCTCACTGGGCTTTGGCGGCGAAGAAAGCGCCGGTGCCTCTTTCCTGCGCCGCGACGGTGGCGTCTGGAGCACCGACAAGGACGGCCTGATCCCGTCCCTGCTGGCGGCGGAAATGACCGCGCGTACCGGTCGCGATCCGAGCCAGGCCTACCGCGCCCTGTGCGACGAGCTGGGTGAGCCGTTCTCGGTCCGCGTCGATGCCAAGGCCAACCCGCAGCAGAAGGCCCTGCTCAGCAAGCTGTCGCCACAGCAGGTGACTTCGACCCAACTGGCCGGCGAGCCGATCCAGCAGATCCTCAGCCATGCACCGGGCAACGACCAGGCCATTGGCGGCCTGAAAGTCATGACGGAGAACGGCTGGTTCGCCGCACGCCCGTCGGGTACTGAAGACATCTACAAGATCTACGCTGAAAGCTTCATCGGCGACGACCACCTCAAGCAGCTGGTGCAGGAAGCCCAGACCCTGGTGGACACCGCCATCAGCGGCAACTGACCGGCGCTCCGGGCCCGTCAGGCAAAAAAAAGGGGCGACCATCACGGTCGCCCCTTTTTATTGGCCGCTGTATTTCACGCCAGATCCACCAGCACGATCTCGCTGTCCTGCAACGCCGTCACCCGCAGCACCGGCTCATTCTCAACCGCGACGCCGTCTCGAGCTTCGGCGCGCAAGCCGTTGACTTCAATCGCGCCGGTCGCCGGAACCAGGTAAGCCCGGCGCCCGTCGTCCAGGTGATACTCGGCCGTTTCCCCGGCCTTCAGGTTGGCCGCCACCAGCCGCGCATCGGCGCGAATCCGCAGGCTTTCCTCATCGCCAGCCTTGCCACTGGCCAGGGTCACGAAACCTTCACGCTGGCCCTTGGGAAAAGGCTTGGCACCCCAGGAAGGCGCGGAGCCTGCCTGGTTGGGGATGATCCAGATCTGGAAGATCTTGGTTGGCGTGGCTTCCAGGTTGTACTCGCTGTGGGCGATCCCGGTGCCGGCGCTCATCACCTGCACATCACCGGCTTCGGTGCGGCCCTTGTTGCCCAGGTTGTCCTGGTGGCTGATGGCCCCTTCGCGAACGTAGGTGATGATTTCCATGTCCCGGTGCGGGTGCTGGGGGAAGCCGGTGCCAGGGGCGATCACATCATCGTTCCAGACCCGCAGGTTGCCCCAGTGCATGCGCTTGGGGTCATGGTACTCGGCGAAGGAAAAATGGTGGTGGGCATCCAGCCAGCCGTGGTGCGCGCCGCCCAGGGAGCTGAAAGGTCTGAGTTCAAGCATGATCTTCTCCTCATTAAGGGCTCGTCATGGCACGTTGTACCCGGGCCAGAAAACGATAACCGTTGGTTGATGGCGAGCATCTTCCATTAGGTATAGATCGATAAAAAGCGCAAAAAATGCCGTAATCCAATCGTAAAATTAGATGATTATTTTGTCGCAAAGTTGGTGTTAAACCTTCGGTTCATCGCTTAAGTTAATGACCTGCAAGCAATTGGCTGGATACCGTGGAACAATCCGCCGAAGATTACTGCTCAGCCTCACACCCTGGAGTCCGCGTGTCGCAACACACCCCCGATCTGCCCCCCGAGCTTTTGCCCCTGGCCCAGATGCCCTTGTTGAAACGCCTCGCGGCGCGCTTCTTCGGCCATGGCCTGAACCGCCTGCGGGCCCAGCATCGGGCTTCCTGGCTGCATGGTCAGGCCGATGGCTTTCGCAGTGGCCACACTGCCGGAGTGGAATACGGCTACCAGGAAGGCCGGCTCGAGGGGCTGGAGGAAGGCCGCCAGGTGCTGTTGATCCGCGACAGCCGCAACACCGAGCACCGCCCGCCCGGGGTGGATGACCGGCTGTTCGATGACTGGCGCCTGCCGTTGAGCCCCGAGCTGAAAAAGCGCTTCAAGGCCGATGTCGCCCGCCTGCTGCCCGCCGCGGCGCAACCCAGCGCCGCGCAGTGGAAGATGATTTTCAGCGACACACCCGCCACCGCGGTGATCGCCGGGGCCGGCGCCGGCAAGTCAACCTCGCTGGTGCTGCGCCTGCTGCTGTTGCATCACTATCTGGGCTTCGAACTGGACGCCATGACCGTGGTGACCTTCACCCGGGAGTCGCGCAAGGACTTCATCACCAAGCTCACGCAAGTCTTTGCCCTGTGGGGGCGGCAACTGGGCGCCAGGGAAGCCCGGGAGCTGGTGCGGACCTTCCACTCGCGGATTCTGCCCATGGTCCGCAGCCTGCCGGGCTTCGAGCGCCTGCAGGCCTTCGAGAGCCTCAGCGATCGGCTCCAGGGCGGCGAAGACGAGGTGGACAGCAACCCATTCGATCTGCGCATCAACGACGCCCAGCGCCGGCACCTGAATGCCTGCTACCAGGCACTGTACCGCGATGACCCGCGCTTTCGCCTGGCGTTGCAGCCGTTGGTGCGCCACGCCCTGCAGCTCAAGGAACTGGAGCGCGATCACCCGGACGTGCAAAAGCGCATGGCGGTGACCGAACTGGCGGCCAAGCGCGATGAAGAGCTCTGCGACACCGTGGAGGACCTGTGGTTTCGCGCGGGCGCCTGGCCGATCAAGGGCATCGAGCCGCAGCGCCAGCGGTTCGAAATCAACGGTGCGACCTTTCACAGCCATGGCTATTGTGCGGAGCTGGACGCCTGGGTGGTGCTGGGTTTCGACCCGCGCGAGAGCCCGCAGCTGACCCGGCCCGGGGCCAAGCTGGCGGTGCGGGCGGAGTGGGCTGTAAAGCGCACCCTGTTTCAAGCTTTTTGTCGTAAGCCATTGATTTGGCTTGATAGTTACGAAGCTTCAAAGCGTTCTGCCGGCGCCTTTTCGGCCCAGGTCAATGGCGGTCCGGGTTTCGATTACAAGGTCAAGGGTGAGCTGGCGTCGGCGCCGCTGCTCGATTGCTTTGTCGCCGCCGCAGGCTTTATCGAGAACCTGGGCTTGGAAGTGGGCGATGCCGTCGCGGGCATGAGTTTTGCGCAGGACGATCCGGACCGGTTTTTCTTCGAGGCCCTCAGCCTGTTCTGGCGAGCGCTGGAGGACCATCTGCTGGATCAGTCGCCGCCCATCATGAGCTACAACCGCATGTTCGCCCTGTTCAGCGAGCGCTCGCCGGAGAACTTCAAGCTGCTCAGCGATGCCTGCCTGCGCCCGATGTCACACTTGATGATCGACGAGTTCCAGGATGTTTCGCCGCAGATCGTTTCCTGGATCAGGGCCAGCCTTGCGGCGATCCGCAGCCGAGGCGCCGCCTTGCACATCGGGCGCGCCGCCCAGCATTCCTCGCTGCTCTGTGTCGGTGACGACTGGCAGTCGATCTACGGCTGGCGGGGCAGCTCGCCCAAGTACTTCATCGAGTTCAACAAGGAGTTCCCGTCCCCGGGCACCACCCGGGTCATGCTCAGCGAGAACTACCGCAGCCATCAGCATGTGATCGATGCCGCGGAGCATATTGTCCGCGCGGCGCCGGCCATTGCCGGAAAGAAGGCCAAGGCCAGCGGCGAAGCTACAGAGCTGTGGCCGGTGCAGGTGCTCGATCGCGATGATCAGGGCCTGGCCCAGCGTCTGGCTGAGCACTATGAGCAGGGTGATTCGATCTTGATGTTGTTTCGAAAAAGTAGTGATAAGTTACTGATTGAAAACGCTATTTCACAAATAGTTAATGTTGATTCTAGTCTGCCTCCAGGGTCGCGGCGCCTGAAACAGCTGACCTATCACAGCGCCAAGGGACTGCAGGCGGATGCGGTATTCCTGCTGGGCGACTGCCAGCACCTGAGCAGCTCGCCGTACAAGAACCAGGTCTATCGCATGGCCGGGTTGGGCAAGGACGGCGATGCCGAGCCCTACGACAGCGCACAGAAGGACGAGATCCTGCGGCTGGCCTATGTGGGCATCACCCGGGCCGCCAAGCATTGCTACTGGTATGTGGACCGCCAGGAAGGCCCCTCGGGCAATGCGCCCAAGGCTTCGGACCGGGTACCGCGAGACAAGCCGTACTTCCAGGACTTGCGCCAGGCGACATGAAAAAAGCCCGCTGGCGAGGCGGGCTTCGGGTGAGGCAGCGGGGCTTCAGGCCTTGAGTGCCAGGGACGGGGAAAAGGCCTCCAGCTCATCTTCCACCGCCTCGATTATTCGTTCGACATCCGCAGCGCTCATCACCGTGGCACAGGGAATGCCGGCGATGGCGATCATGGTTTCGCCGCTGGCGCGATCGAAGAGCCGGGCGATCATGCTGCCGGGCGCATCCATGCTGGCTTCGAAACCCATGGGATGAAAATGCCAGCGCATCAGCTGGCAGGCGTTGGGAAAGGTGACTTTACTGGCCCAGACTCTGTTCATCGGTGGCCCACCTTGATTCATTGAGCGCTTCCTTGTGCTCGCGGTAGGAACGACCGGATCGTCAATGACCCGATCGGTTGAGGTTTTAAAAATAGCATTGGCTTGTGACGGTTCGCAGTTTTTTTGCCCACCGTCCGGCGGTTCACTCCCGGATTATTGATGCAAGTCATGTCATCTCCCAGGCACCCCCCGGCGGCTGCCGTATCTGGCCGGCGGCCGGTCGTTGAAGCCCTTGGCGAAGTTCGGCAAGCTGCGCCTTTTCCTGTTCGAGAAACCTATGTCTGCCCCCGATGACGGGCCGCTGCACACCCAGGCCACCGGTGAAACCGTGATGCGCTACCACCTGTGCTGGAAGCACCGGGACCTGGATGGAGTAATGGCGCTGTACCACCCGGACATCCAGTACAACGACTTTTTCCAGAACCGTACCCTGGGCCTGGAGGAACTGCGCGAATACGTGCGGGCCAGCATGCCCCGGGCTCCCGACGAGGCCCTGGAGCACAGCGATCGCATCCGCCTGGATGGCAACACCGCGTTTATCCAGTACCAGGTGACCCTGCGCGGCGGCCAGGGCCTGGTGTCATTTCGCTCCAGTGAAGCGATCACCGTGCGCGACGGGCTGATCTGGCGGGTCAACGAGTACGCCTCACTGGTCCGGGAGCCGGCACCGAGCAAGTCCTCCGCCAGACTGCGCCCGGCGGCCAGCCGGCTGGGGCTGTCGCCGCGCCAGTTGAGTTTCATGGCCGAGGACCTGCAGCAGTATTTCCAGCGCCAGCAGCCGTACCTGGACCCCGAGCTGGACCTGCAGCGGGTGTCCCGGGAATGCGGTTACAGCCGCAACCAGATTTCCTACCTGCTCAACCAGGTGCTGGGGCAGAGCTTCTACCGCTACGTCAACCAGGCGCGCCTGCAGCATCTGCTGGCAGCGCTGGACCAGGCCACGCCGCCGCTGCGCATCGACGAGCTGGCGTTTGCCGCAGGGTTCAACTCGCTGTCGGCCTTCTACAGCTGTTTTCGCCAGCACACCGGCCAGTCGCCCAAGGCCTACGCCAAGCAAATTTCTTTGCGTGCACGCGCGCAAGACAGCCCCTGAGGCCAGGCACTAGGATCGCCGCATTCGAAATTCGGGTTGCGGAGTGCTTGCATGCCAGCGTGGCGCAGTATCAGTTTGTGGATGGACCAGCTCGACGAGCCGCTATTGCCGCGGCCGCAGCTTGCGCAAGACCTGGACCTGGACGTGGCGATCATCGGCGCCGGCTATACCGGGCTGTGGACCGCCTATTACCTCAAGCGCCAGGCGCCGCAGTTGAATATTGCGGTGATCGAAGCGCAAACCGCCGGTTTTGGTGCCTCGGGCCGCAATGGCGGCTGGCTGATGGGCAACCTGCTGGGAGAGGACCGGCTGCTGGCCGCTCTGTCGCCGCAGCAGCGCCGGGCCTCCTTCGACCTGTTGCACGGCATCCCTGATGAAGTGGCCAATGTCATCGAACGTGAGGGCATCGACTGCGATTACCGCAAGGGCGGGGTGCTGTATTGCGCCGCCCGCTACCCGGAGCAGGAAACCAGCCTGCGCCACTATCTGGACAAGCTCTATGCCCAGGGCCTGAACCAGGACGACTACCGCTGGCTCAACCCCGAGCAACTGGCCCAGCAGATCCGCCTGGCCAAGCCCTATGGCGGTATCTATGCCCCGCATTGCGCCACCATCCAGCCTGCCAAGCTGGTGCGCGGCCTGGCCCGGGCGGTTGAGCGCCTGGGGGTGACCCTCTATGAAAACAGCCCGGTGACCCATTGGCAGTCCGGCAGCCTGCAGACGGCCCAGGCTTCGGTGCGCAGCCGTTGGATAGTGCCGGCAGTGGAAGGCTATTCGGTCACCTTGCCGCCCCTGGGCCGCTACCAGTTGCCGGTGCAAAGCCTGCTGGTGGCCACCGAGCCGCTGGCGGAGTCCGTCTGGGAAGAGATCGGCCTGAGCCAGGGCCAGGCCTTCAGCGAAAGCAGCCGACAGGTGACTTATGGCCAGCGCTCCATGGACAACCGGCTGGTGTTCGGTGCCCGGGGCGGCTATCAGTTCGCCAGCAAGCTGCGCCATGACTTCGACCTGACCCGTGACGAAGTGGAACTGCGCCGCTACCTGTTCGGCGAGCTGTTCCCGCAACTCAAGAACGTGCGCATCAGCCATTCCTGGGGCGGCAACCTGGGCATGTCCCGGCACTTCAAGCCGCACATGCTCTGCGACCGGCGCAAGGGCATCGCCCTGTCCGGCGGCTATGGCGGCGAGGGCGTGGGTGCCAGCAACCTCGGCGGCCGGACCCTGGCGGACCTGATCCTGGAACGCGACAGCCCTCTGGTACACCAACCCTGGGTCATGCCCGAGTGCGGCCTGGAGGCCCTGCGGGCCTGGGAGCCGGAGCCGTGCCGCTGGCTGGGCTACAACGCGATCATTCGCAGCTTCGTCCACGAGGACCAGACCCTGGCCAACCCGGCCTCGGCTCCATGGCGGCGCAGGATGGCCAGCCGGATCGCCGGCTTCATGGAAGGTTTCATGCACTGAGCCGGCCTCTATGTACCGAACGCTGTCCGTTCGAATTTCCCGTCGAAAGGTAGAACCATGAGCATCACCCAATTCAAGCAAACCGCCACCGCCACCCTGGCCGAATCGGCACCAGTGGCGGTGCCCCTGGGCACTCCGGTGGCCGTGACCTCGGTGACCGCCGTCGAACGCAACGACGGGGTCGAGACCGGCATCTGGGAATGCACCCCGGGGCGCTGGCGGCGGCAGATCGTCGCCCAGGAGTTCTGCCACTTCATCCAGGGCCGTTGCACCTTCACCCCGGACAACGGCGAAACCCTGCACATAGAAGCCGGCGATGCACTGATGTTGCCGGCCAACAGCACCGGGATCTGGGATATCCAGGAAACGGTGCGCAAGACCTACGTCTTGATTTTCTGATCCCTTGATTGCCTGCCAACAACAAAACCAGCCACAGGTATCGACTCATGATCCGCAAGACTTGCGCGTTGCTATTGCTCAGCCCGTTGTTCCTGGCCACGTCTCTGGCCCAGGCCGATACGGTGAAGATCTACAACTGGTCGGACTACATCGCCCCGGACACCACCAAGGCCTTCCAGAAGGAAACCGGGATTGGTTTCACCTACGACGTCTATGACAGCAACGAGACCCTGGACGGCAAGTTGATGACCGGAAAATCCGGGTATGACGTGGTGTTTCCTTCCAACCACTTCATGGCCCGGCAGATTCAGGGCGGGGCACTGAAGAAGCTCGACAAGAGCCAGCTGCCCAACTGGAAGAACCTCAACCCGGTGCTGCTCAAGGCCCTGGAGGTCAACGACCCGGGCAACCAGCACGGCTTCCCCTACCTATGGGGAAGCACCGGCATTGGCTACAACGTGGCCAAGATCAAGGAAGTTCTGGGCAACGATGCCCCACTGGATTCCTGGGACCTGATCTTCAAGCCCGAGTACATGCAGAAGCTGCAGAAGTGCGGGGTGGCGATCCTCGACAACGGCCCGGAACTGATCCCTACCGCTCTCAATTACCTCGGGCTGGCGCACCACAGCAAGAACCCGGCTGACTACAAGCAGGCCGAGGCGTTGCTGATGAAGGTCCGGCCTTATGTCAGCTACTTCCACTCGTCGAAGTACACCAGCGACCTGGCCAACGGCAATATCTGCGTGGCGGTGGGATTCTCCGGCGACATCCTGCAAGCGGAAAGCCGTGCCAGGGAGGCGAAGAACGGGGTGGAGATCGGCTACTCGATTCCCAAGGAAGGCTCGCCGATCTGGTTCGACATGGTGGCCATGCCAGTGGATGCCCCGGATGAGCAGGCCGGCTATGCCTTCATGAACTACCTGCTGCGCCCCGAAGTGATGGCCGGCGTGAGCAACTACGTGCACTACGCCAATGGCAACCTGCAGGCCGACAGCCTGATCGACCCGGCCATCAAGAACGACACCAAGGTCTATCCGAGCCCGGAAATGATGGACAAGCTGTTTGCCCTGGAGGCCATGCCGCTGGACATCGACCGCATCCGCACCCGCCTGTGGAACAAGATCCGCAGCGGCAGCTGACCTGACCCCTTTGTAGGAGCCGGCTTGCCGGCGAAGAGGGCCTCAAGCCCTGTGTTGTACTCGGGGTCGCCTTCGCTGGCAGGCCAGCTCCTACGCCCGTCGTTCTCCATGGAGGGCGCCAGCCGGTCCGCCTCTTAGGTGCCGGTGTGGAGGGCGGCAGTTTCTATAGCTGGGTGTTTTCCGGGAGCAGGGCGCCGCCATCCACCACCAGGGTCTGGCCGGTGATATAGCCCGCTTGCCGTGACGCCAGGAACAGCATGGCCCAGGCAATATCCTCGGCACTGCCCAGGCGCTTCAGGGGAATGCTCGAAGCCAGGGTCGAAGCGTCGCCGAGATTGTCCATGGCCTGGGTGGCAATCAGCCCGGGCTCCACGCCGTTGACCGTGATTGCATATTCCGCCAGCTCCAGCGCGGCAGCGCGGATAAAACCATTGACCCCGGCCTTGGAGGCCGCGTAGTGGGCGAGCCCGGGAATCGCCGTGCGCGGGCCGGTGACCGAGGAGGTGATGACGATCCTCGGCTGCTGGGACCGGCGCAACGCCGGCAAGGCGGCCCGGGTCAGCCAGAAGCAGCTTTTCAGGTTCACCGCCAGGGTGCTGTCCAGGGTTTCATCCTCCAGTTCGGCCAGCTTCTGCATCGGAAAGATCGCGGCATTGTGCAGCAGCAGGTCGAGGCCGCCGAAGGCCTCCAGGGTTGCCGCCACTGCCTGTTCGGCGGCATTGCGGGTGCCCAGGTCCACAGGCAGCAGTTCGGCGGTGCCGCCGGCTTGGCGAATCAGCCGCAGGGTTTCATCGCCTGATGCCGCGCTGCGGGTCGCCAGCATGACCCTGGCCCCCTGGGCGGCGAACAGTTGGGCGATGGCCCGGCCGATGCCCTGGCCGGAACCGGTGACCAGGGCGATGCGCCCACGCAGATCCTGGCTCATGAGCCGGCTCCTGGCAGAACCTGGGCCAGGCACTGGTCCAGCAGGCGGTTGTGCAGGTCGACCTGCGCCTCGCTGGCGGTCGGGCACAGCAGCGCCATGTTGTGGAACGGCGTCAGCAACACCCCGCGATTGAGCAGGTACAGGTGCAGATAGGCTTCGATCAGCCCATGGCGGGCATGATGGGCCTCGCCGCCGTTGCGCGGAGGCTGCTGCATGAACAGGTATTCGACCCGGGCACCGATGCGGGTCACGTGCCAGGGCAGGCGGTGCTTGTGGATGATGGCTTCGACCCCGGCCCGCAGGCGCTCGGCGAGATGGAACATATGGGCGTAGCTGGCCTCGTTCATCACTTCGCTGAAGGTGGCGCGCATGGCCGCCATCTGTAGGGCGTTGCCGGCCAGAGTGCCGCCGAAGCCGAAATGGTTGATCGCCTGGCCCGGCTGGAAATGCGGCAGCACCTGCCAGATCCGTTCGGCCATGGCCTGGCTGGCGCCCCAGACCGCCGTGGGAATGCCACCGGCGATGGATTTGCCGAGAACGAAGAAATCCGGCTGCAACCTGTGCTCGCCGCAATAGCCGCCGGGGCCGCAGGACAGGGTATGGGTCTCGTCGATGATCAGCGGCACCTCGTAGCGCCGGGTCAGCTCCCGCAGGCCATCATGAAAGCCCGGGGCTGGCGGCACCATGCCGACGTTGGTCATGAAGGGTTCGGTGAGTACCGCGGCCACGTCGCCATGGGCCAGGGCCGCTTCCAGGGCCGGCAGGTCGTTGAACTCCACCAGCCGCGTGGTGGCCTGGTGCTGCAGGCCGTTGGCGTGCACGCCGTCCCGCGGGATCATCTGGCCCTGGGCGTCGAACTCCACCTGGGACTCGTCGACGCTGCCGTGGTAGTTGCAGTTGAACACCAGGACCTTCTGCCGCCCGGTGATCATCCGGCACAGGCGCAGGACAAAACGGTTGGCGTCGGTGGCCGAGGTGGTGACCTGCCAGTAGGGCAGGCCAAAGCGCCGGGTCAGTTCCTTGCCGACCCACAGGCTGTCGGCCGTGGGCAGCATCAGGGTCGAACCATGCAGTGCCTGTTCGGCGATGGCAGCGGCGACCGCCGGTTGGGCGTGGCCGAACATCGCTCCGGTGTCACCCAGGGCAAAGTCCACGTAGTGATGACCGTCGCAATCGGTGAGGGTCGCGCCCTGGGCGTCGGCCACCATGATCGGGTAGGAGCCGGGCCATTGCTGCATCCAGTGCAAGGGCGCGCCGTACAGCCAATGCTGGAGGTTTTCCTGGTAGAAAGCGCCGGAGCGCGGGTGTTTCTCGGCAAACAGTTGCAGTTCGGTCTGGTAGCAACTGGCGACGCGTTGCAGATCGAGGCCCAGAGTCATGGCAGTGTCCTGTGAGGAAGAGGGCTGGCTGGCCCAGGTGCCGGCCTGGGCCGGCAGCCTGGAGCCAGGGGGCGGGTATCAGCGGTGCCGGGTACGGTTGAGCACCTCTGCCAGGGCTCCCACCGGAAAGTTGGCGGCGCTGCTGAAGTCGGCACCCTGGTAGCCGAAGATCTTGCCGTCGCTGCGACCGGCCTTGAGGTCGATCAGCACCAGGCCCAGGGTCGGGACGATCTTTTCTCGCCAGACGAACAGGTACAGCTGCTCGGCGATCTTGTAGTAGTGGCAGCGGTCGGTATCCGCCAGCCCCTGTTCGACGCCCCGCAGGCATTGCCAGCTGTAGAAGTTGGCATTCAGGTAGATGTGCTCGTAGGCCTCGCTGGCGCTGTAGATGTACCGGTTGCGCAGGCCCACCAGTTCATCGGTGGGTTCATGGCGTGGCGTGCTGGCGGTGACCGGCGTGTCGATGGCGCCGTGGAGAAACTGGGCCTTGACCGAGGTCAGCTCGCCACCGGCCAGGGCCCGGCTGAACAGGTCGACGCTGGATTCGGCCTGGCTGGGCATCTGCCCGATGACGGCGCTGAAGCATTGCTGCTCAAGGTCCAGGACCAGGCTCACCGAGTGGATCTGCCCCTGTTCGTGCTTGAGGAAGTCCACCAGGTAGATGCCGGGGCGCAGGCAGGTTGCGCGATAGGGCAACTCGGCGCCGGCCGCTTCCCCGACGTTGTTCCAGCGCAGGGTGTGGGCGGCGAAATGGTGTTCGATCTGCCAGTGGTTGTCGAAGTGCAGGGTCAGGCGGCGACCGGCCAGGTCGTCGACCGCCGGGAGGATGTGATTGTCTTCGGCAAAGCCGTCGGCGAGGGCTCCGACGGTGATCCATTCAGGTTGCGGGTTCATGGCAAGGCTCTTGTCAGCAAGGAGAGCTGCATGTTCGGCCGCCAGCCCCGGGTTGCCCATCAACCTTATGGTTGAAGTGCCCGGGCTTTACAGGAACAGCGCCCTGACCAGCTCCGTACGGTTACTGGCGCCGACCTTGCGGAACAGGTTGATCAAGTGGGTCTTGACCGTGGGCAGGCCCAGGTCCAGGCGCCGGGCGATGGTCTTGTTGTCTGCGCCGTCGCGCAGCAGCCAGGCGATTTCCCGCTCCCGGGGTGTCAGGCCCGACAGGCGCTCATCGACCTGGGACCAGGGCGCCAGGGCGGCAATCTCCAGCAGGCCTTGCAAGGCATGCAGGGTGCCCAGTTCCTCCACGCTGAAGTGCCCCAGCCCGACGTCGCGCAGCAGCGACAGGCCGGCGACCGGCCGTTCGCCATCGCAGGCCAGGATTTCCACCACATCCAGTACCCCATGGCGCTGCAGGAACCCCTGATAAACCTCGCTCTCGTGATGGCCCTGGTGGGCCATGCCCATGTGCAGAGACAGCACCGGGCGCCCCGCCGCGGCGCAGTGACGAGGTTGCAGGGGGTCGTAGTGGCGAAAGTGCTGCAGGTAGGCCTGGTGCATCTGCTCCGGCATGCGGTACAGCGAAAAATCCCGAGCCTGCAGTTGGGCATCGATGCGGTAGAAGGCGCAGAGGCTGGCGGGTACTACCCGGGTGAAAGCGGCGATGCAGCGGTGGCCCAGTTCATGGGGGCCGGGCAGGGAGGCGGGTGCGTTCATCGGATGGCTCCTGGCTGCACCTGGGGCAGTGGCTCGGTGAAAGGGGCGCAAGGACGTGGATTGATCCTGTCCGGACCCCGGACTGCCACAGTGAAACCCTGCTGGGCGTGCCTGGCAAGCCTCCAGCGCCGCAGGCTGCGATCGTGATTGCCTCGATCGCAGCCTGCGGCCGGGGTTAGCGGCGGGCCTTGCTCAAGCCTTCGGCCAGGGCGTCGACTATGGCATCGGCCTGTGCCTGCTGGATCACCAGGGGCGGCGAGAGAATGATCTTGGTGCCCACCGGGCGCACCATGACCCCGTTGTCCCGGGCGATCTGTGCCACCTGATTGGCGTAGCCGCTCATGGGGTCGATGGGTTCGCGGGTGGTCTTGTCCGCCACCAGGTCCAGGGCCAGCATCAGGCCCTTGCCGCGCACTTCGCCGACGGTGTCGAAGCGCTCGACGAAGGGCTGCAGCTTGTCGAGCATGTAGTCACCCATTTTCGCGGCGTTGGCCGGCAGGTCCTCCTTGACCACGATGTCCAGGCACGCCAGGGCGGCGGCGCAGGCTACCGGGTGCCCGGAGTAGGTGTAGCCATGCATGATGGCCCCGGTGAAGTTGGCGTTCTTCTCGAAGGCTTCCTCGATGCGCCGGTTGACCACCGTGGCGCCCAGGGGGATGTAGCCCGAGGTGATGCCCTTGGCCAGGCACATGATGTCGGGCTTGACGCCCCACAGGCGGCTGCCGAACATCGAACCGCTGCGACCGAAGCCGGTGACCACTTCGTCGGCGATCAGCAATACGCCGTACTTGTCGCAGACTTCGCGGATCAGCGGCCAGTAGTTGGCCGGTGGCACTATCACGCCGCCAGCGCCCTGGATCGGCTCGGCAATGAAGGCGGCGACGGTGTCCGGGCTCTGGAACTGGATTTCCCGCTCCAGCAGGTCGGCGCAGATCTTGCCCAGCTCTTCCGGGTCCTGGCTGTAGGGGTTGCGGTACAGCCAGGGGGTATCGATGTGGTAGCAGCCCGGCAGCAGCGGCTCGTAGTTGCGGCGGAACACCGTGTTGCCGTTGACCGAGGCGCCGCCGAAGTGGGTGCCGTGGTAGCCCTGGCGCAGGGAAATGAACTTGGTGCGGTCGGCCTGGCCTTCGAGCTTCCAGTACTGGCGGGCCAGCTTCAAAGCGCTTTCGATGGCGTCCGAGCCGCCGGAGCTGAAGGCCACCCGGCGCATGTCCTCGGGTTCCAGCAGGTTCATCACCACCCGCGACAGTTCTTCGGCCCGGGGATGGCTGACCCCGTCGAACAGCTGGAAGTATTCCAGTTCATCAAGTTGCGCGGTGATCGCCGCCTTCACTTCCTTGCGGTTGTGGCCGACGTTGACGTTCCACAACCCGGCAACGCCATCCACCAGCTGGTGGCCCTTGTCGTCATACACATAGCAGCCGTCGCCACGGACGATGCGGATCGGCTCGCGTTGCTTCATTTCGTTGGGGTGCAGCATGGGGTGCCAGAAACGGCTTGGTTCGCTCACGTTGAGTCTCCTGATAACGCACGGACAGCGTGGAGATATTAGTGCGTCATTTATGCGCCCCTGGCTTGCCTCTGTGTGCCAGGGCACTTGACCCAGGCTGCCAGTGGCGGGTTTGCGCGCCTGTTCGCCGGCCAATGGCGCGCACCTGCGGGGGCTGGCTTGCCAGCGAAGGCCCTGGCGGGGCTGGCAGCCAGGGCCAAGTTTCGCGGCAGCCAGGGTCAAGACGGCGTGCGCCTTTGCGCTCAAAGTCCATCTCGAACTAGGTCTACCTGCGAGGATTCAAGATGAGCGTTGCCATCGACCCACGTGTCGCTGCATTCATAGACAGTCAGCATGGCCTGCTGATCGACGGTCACAGCCAGCCGGCCCTCAGCGGTGCGCGGATGGCGGTGTACAACCCCGCCAGTGGCGAACAATTGGCCGAGGTCGCGGCAGCCGCCCAGGCCGATATCGACCTGGCGGTGAACGCCGCACGTCGGGCCTTCGAGGGTAGCTGGAAGGCGCAGCGCCCCGCCGACCGCGAGCGCCTGCTGCTGAAGCTGGCGGACCTGCTGGAAGCCAATGGCGAGGAACTGGCGCAACTGGAAACCCTCAACAACGGCCAGTCGATCCACCTGGCCCGGGCCCTGGAGGTGGGAGCGGCCGCGGAGTTCACCCGCTACATGGCCGGCTGGGCCACCAAGATCGAGGGCAAGAGCCTGGATGTCTCCATCGCCGCAGTGCCCGGGGCGCAGTACCGGGCCTACACCGTGCCGGAGCCGGTGGGCGTGGTGGGGGCCATAGTGCCGTGGAACTTCCCGCTGCTGATGGCCATCTGGAAAATCGTTCCGGCCCTGGCCTGTGGCTGCACCGTGGTGCTCAAGCCGGCGGACGAAACCCCGCTGACCGCGTTGCGCCTGGGCCAGTTGTGCCTGGAAGCGGGGATCGCCCCCGGGGTGGTCAACGTGGTCACCGGCAGTGGCGCCCAGGCCGGCGCGGCCCTGGCCGCCCATTCGGGAATCGACAAGCTGGCGTTCACCGGCTCGACCCAGGTGGGCAAGCTGATCGGCCATGCCGCGGTGGACAACATGACCCGTTTTTCCCTGGAGCTGGGCGGCAAATCGCCGGTGATCGTGCTTGACGACTGCGACCCGCAGACCGCCGCCGCCGGCGCCGCCGGGGCGATCTTCTTCAACCAGGGGCAGGTGTGCACGGCGGGTTCGCGGCTGTACATCCAGCGCCGTATCTATAACGAGGTGCTGGAGCGCCTGGTGGCCATTGCCGGGTCCCTGAGCATCGGGCCGGGGCTGGACGAGCAGGCACAGATCAATCCGCTGATTTCCGCCAAGCAGCAAAAACGCGTGCTACAGATGGTCCGGCGCGGAGTCGAAGAGGGCGCCCGGCTGCTCTGTGGCGGTGTCGCCCATGGCGAGCGGGGCTTCTATGTGCGCCCGACGGTGGTGGCCGATGTGCACGCCGACCAGCAACTGGTGCGCGAGGAGATCTTCGGCCCGGTGGTGGTGGCCACGCCGTTCGACACCCTGGACGAAGTGGTGGGCCTGGCCAATGACAACCAGTACGGGCTGGGGGCGAGCATCTGGTCCAACGACCTGGGGCGGGTCATGCAGCTGATTCCGCAGATCAAGGCCGGCACTGTCTGGGTCAACACCCACAACATGCTGGACCCGTCGATGCCCTTCGGTGGCTACAAGCAGTCGGGCATCGGTCGCGAGATGGGCCATGCGGCCATAGAGGCCTACACCGAGAACAAGTCGGTGTGCATCGCTTATTGAGCCGAACGCCTTCGCCGGCCAGCCGGCCCCTGCGGGGGCAGGGCCAACCGGTTTAGTGTAGGAGCCGGCTGGCCGACGAAGAGGCCCCCGGATTGGGCGGTGATCTTGCCGACGCCTTCGTGGCGAGCCAGCTCCTACAGGGTGTGAACATGAAGACAGCTGCGTCAGACAGCCAAGCACTCCGCCATCAGGCGTGCCCTTGAAATGCCTAGAACAACAATCATCAACCCATGCTTTCGAGGTTTACCACCATGTCGCTCAACGACAGACTCAGTCGCCACCTGGATCAAGGTGTAGTCGGCTTTCCCACGGCCCTGGCCAGTGCCGTGGGCTTGATCATGGCCAGCCCGGTGATCCTCACGGCCACCACGGGCTTTGGTATCGGCGGCGGCGCCTTTGCCATGGCGATGGTGATCGCCCTGGTGATGATGCTGGCGCAATCCACCACCTTCGCCGAAGCGGCCTGCCTGCTGCCCACCAACGGTTCGGTCTATGACTACCTGGCCTGTGGCCTGGGGCGTTTTTTCGCCATCACCGGGACCTTGTCCGCCTACCTGATCGTGCACGTGTTCGCCGGTACCGCGGAGACCATTCTCAGTGGAGTCATGGCCCTGGTTAACTTCGAGTCCCTCAACACCCTGCTGGAGCAGAGCGGCAGTGCCTGGCTGGTGGGGGTGGGGCTGGTGCTGTTCTTCGGTGCGCTGAACGCCGTGGGCATCACCGCCTTCAGCCGTGCCGAGGTGATCCTGACCTTCGGCATGTGGACCACCCTGATCATCTTTGGCGTGCTCGGGGTGCTCAAGGCACCGGCGGTGCAGCTCGATGGCTGGTTCGGCGCCTCGATGGTGGGTACCGACCTGCCGACCATCCTGTCTCTGGTGGGCATGGCCATGTTCATGTTCGTCGGCTGTGAATTCGTCACGCCCCTGACGCCGGATGTGCGCAAGGCCGCCAAGACCATTCCCCGGGCCATGGCCCTGGGGCTGGTGGGGGTAGCGGTGTGCATGTTCATCTATGGCGCGGCGATGAAGCGCCAGGTGGAAAACATCGCCCTGAGCGAGGATGGCAGCGTGCACCTGCTGGATACGCCCATGGCCATTCCGCATTTTGCCGAGCAGATCATGGGGCCCTTCGGCCGTATCTGGCTGGGCATCGGCCTGCTGTTCGCCGGCGCCGCCACCATCAACACGCTGATGGCCGGTTTGCCGCGGATCCTTTACGGCATGGCTCTGGATGGGGCGTTGCCGAAGGTCTTCACTTACCTGCACCCGCGCTTCAAGACGCCGTTGCTGTGCATTGCCGTAGCCGTGCTGATTCCCTGCCTGCATGCCTGGTGGCTGGGGGGCAGCACCGACAGCATCATGCACCTGGTGCTGGCGGCGGTCTGTGCCTGGAGCACTGCCTATCTGCTGGTCACCCTGTCAGTGGTGATGCTGCGCATTCGCCGGCCGGACCTGCCCCGGGCCTACAAGTCGCCGTGGTTTCCGCTGCCGCAGATCCTGTCTTCGGTGGGCATCCTGCTGGGCATGTGGTTCATCACGCCGCCGGGCATGAATCCGCGGGACATCTATGTGCCTTTCGGCAGCATGCTGGGCCTGACCGCGATCTATGCGCTGGTCTGGACCCTGCTGGTGCAGAAGGTCAATCCGTTTCGCCCGGTGCCGGTGGAGGAGGTGCTGGAACAGGCGCTGGGCCTGAACCCGGATACCGCCCATAACCTACGGGAGAGCGCGCCTGATGAATCTTTCAAGCTGGCGGCAAAACCTCTTTGAACTGTGGAACCGCGCGCCATCGGGCTATCGCCCGGGGCTGACCCTGGGGCAGTTGCGTCGGGATCTGGCGGGGCTCGATTTCACTCCACGGAGCCAGGTGCAGGGCGGTTTTCATTGCCCGCAAAACGGTTTGAGGTTCGAGGTGCAAGAGCGCGCCCAGGCGCAGTTCCTGATGCACATCGTGGCCTGTGAGTGGCGCCTGCCGGTGCCTTGCGACACGGCCCGGCAGGCGCGGATCCGTCTACGTCACACTGGCGCGATCCGCCGCCAGGGTGTCGCAGCTCGGCTGCTCACGGGGGAGGACGCTGAATGGGCGCCGCTGCTGCAGCGCCTGTGCAGTGACCAGCGCTTGCTGGAGTACCTGTTGTCCCTGGATTTCAAACACCTGGAATTGCGGCGCGATGCCCAGGGCTGGCAGGTGCACCTGGAGCATTTCGGCGCCAGCGAAGTGGTCAACCGCCTGCCCGGGTTCCGCCGCTATATCCGCTTGAGCGCTGAACAGCGGGTGGCGCTACTGGGCAGCTTCACTGAGTTGTACAAGCTACTGCGAGATTTCTGAGGGACATAACCGTAAGCGCTGGCATACAGCCTGCTTAAGCCATAACAGACTATCCATGCTGTCAGGCGCCTTGCCTGGCAAATAGATAACATGTTAATGATATCGCCATAACAACAAAGGCGGTTGGAACCGGCTTCTGGAGGTGCACAGTGCTTGCTTCGCATAGTTTCAGTTCCTGGGTGGGCGCCCTGCAGGGCGTCTGCGGTCGATTCGATGCCCGTCCGGCGCGCAATCCCGCCTTGTTCATTGGTGAAGTGGGCATGCAGGATTACGCCGGGCTGGAGGTGGCGCAGATCCGCACCAACGCCGGGCTGATCTCCCGCCAGAGCACCAAGGTCGATCATGAGGACGATCGCCATTGCTTCCTCATCATCCAGCGCAGCGGCCATGCGCGCTTGAGCCAGGGCGGCGAAAGTGTCGAACTGGCCCCGGGGGACATGGCGCTGCTGGACTCCGCCGGAGCCTGCGAGATCGTGCCCCATGGCCTGATCGAGCATGCTTCGTTCCATCTGTGCCGGGAGGAGGTCTACCGTCACCTGCCGGCCCAGCAGCGCAAGTTCGGCAAGCTGTCGCAAAATTGCGCCAGCGGGCGCCTGATGCGTTTGCTGGTGGAGCAGATCTGCGCCGGCGAATTGCAGGGTTGTGCGGCCCAGCAGGAAGGGCAGGCCTTGCAGGAAGCCCTGATTGCCTTGCTCGGTCCGACCTTGCGCCAGACCGTCAACAGCCTGGATGGCTTTGACGAGGGCCTGCATGGCGGATGCCTGCGTGATCAGGCGCGGCAGTTGATCAGCCAGTCCCTCAATGAGCCGGGCCTGACTCCTGTATCACTGGCCGGCCAGCTGAATATCTCGGTGCGCCAGCTGTACCGGCTGTTCGAGGAGCAGGGGGACAGCGTTTGCCGCTTCATCCAGCGCTCGCGGCTCAAGCGCAGCGCCGCGGACCTGAGCAATCCGCACCTGCGCAACGAATCCATCACCGACATTGCCTTCAAATGGGGCTTCACCGATTCGGCGCATTTCAGCCGCACCTTCAAGAAGCATTTCGAACAATCGCCCCGGGATTTCCGCGCCCGGTCCCTGAACGCCTGACGGCATGGCCCTTGCGGCCGCCGTCGTTGCCGGCGGCCGCACCGCAAGGCATGCGCCGCTCTTGAGTGCGCCTTCGCCTGTAGGAGCCGGCTTGCCGGCGAAGAAGGCCGCAAGGCATGCGCCGCTCTTGAGTGCGCCTTCGTCTGTAGGAGCCGGCTTGCCGGCGAAGAGGGCCGCAAGGCATGCGCCGCTCTTGAGTGCGCCTTCGTCTGTAGGAGCCGGCTTGCCGGCGAAGAACGCCGCAAGGCATGCGCCGCTCTTGAGTGCGCCTTCGCTGGCAAGCCAGCTCCTACCGATAGCAGATAGCAGATAGCAGATAGCAGATAGCAGATAGCAGATAGCGGATGACGGGCGGCGGATGGCTGCTGGCAGACCGGCAATCACGGATTTTCCAGGTCGTGCCCCAGGGATTGGATAAACAGCGAGAACAGCTCCGGCTGGCTGGAGATATCCAGCTTGGCGTAGAGGTGGCGGCGGTGGACCTTGATGGTGTCCGGCGAGATCTTCAGCCGTTCCGCCATGGCCTTTGAAGAAAATCCCCGGAGGATCAGGCGGGCTATCTCCAGCTCCCGCTCCGAAAGTACGGCGCTGCCGAAATGGCTCAGGGCGTCGCGGATCTGGCTGGCCATTTCCTGGGGCGCAGGGCCTTGGGGGCGGGCCTGGCTGTGTTGCCAGTGCTGCTCCATCAGCGGCAGTACCCAGGCTGAAAAGGTGGTGAGCAGGCCGATCTCGTCGTGGCTGAAGACGCGCTGGCTGCCCAGGGAAAGCGACAGGGTGCCAGCCTCGGGCAGTTGCAGAATCAACTGCACTTCGTCTTCCAGGACGTTGTCGTGGAAGTAGCTGAGAAAGTATTCGCTCTGGCGAAAATGGTCCGGGGCCACTTCTTCCAGGCGGTACAGGCCGCTGGGGTAGCCTTCGCGACAGGCCTGGAAGAAGGGGTCCAGCAGGTACAGGCCGTTGAGGTAGGTGAGCATGGACGCCGGCTTGCTGCTGGGTTCGGCGTCATATTCCTCCAGGGCCCGGGGCGGGCCGTCCAGCGGGTAGAAGATCGCCAGGGCGTTGTCGAACGGCGTAGCCTGGTGCAGCAGCAGGATCAGCTGTTTCCAGAAGCGTGGATTGCCGATCAATGTGAGGGTGCGGCCCAGGCCGGCATGCAGGCCCACTTCCCTGAACAGGTTACTCAAAGGCGTTGCTCCGTTGATCCGCTGAAATGTCGTGGCCCGGTTTCGTCGATTTAACCGCCGTCGTCAAGGGGAGTACTCCAATAGGGGAATTGGGTGATGGTCTGCATCTGCCTAGAGTAGCTCCCGGCAAGTGCGCCCCAGAACGCACCCGCCCGATGAATTTCGTTTCTGCCTCAGACCAACAATAAACACGAGGATAACGATATGAGCTCTCCCTCTGCGCCCGACGGTGCGCTGAAACCTACCTTGAGTGTGTTCGATGTGGTGGCCATCACCGTGTCCGGTGTGACCCCCGCCAGTTCAGTGTTCGTGATCGCCCCCTTCGCCATCCATCAGGCCGGTAGCGGGGTGTTCCTGGCCTTCGTCATGGCCGGGTTGCTGGCCCTGATGTTCGCCTTTTGCTACGCCGAGCTGGGCCGTGCCCACAACAGCGCCGGCGGCGAGTATGTATACGCCAAGCGAGTGTTCGGCGGCATGGCCGGTTATGCCACCTTCCTCACGGTGCTGGTGATGCTGCTGTTCATTCCGCCGGTGCTGGCCACTGGTGCCGCCACCTACCTGAACAATGCCCTGGGCACGAACTTCGATTCCCAGACCGTGGCCCTGGTGATCGTGGTCTGCAGTTACCTGCTGGGCATCCTCAATATCAAGCTCAATGCCTGGATCACCGGCACGTGCCTGCTGCTGGAAGTGGCGGCCTTGCTGGTGATCGTCTGGCTCGGCTTCGGCAATGCCTCGCAGCCGGTGAGCATTCTGCTGCAACCGCAGATCGTCGATCACGGCGCCTTGCAACTGGCGCCCTGGGCACTGGTGATCGGCGCGGTGGGCATCGGCCTGTTTTCCTACAACGGCTACGGCCCGGCGGTGCTGCTGGCCGAAGACATGAAATGCAAGGGCCGCGGGGTGCACAAGGCGGTGCTGTGGTCCCTGGTGCTGGTGGTGATCATCGAACTGGTGCCGCTCACCGCGCTGCTGATCGGCGCGCCATCCTTGAGCGCGATGCTCGCCAGCCCCGACCCCATCGGTTACCTGCTCACCAGCCATGGCAACGAGACCCTGGCCCGGGTGGTCAGCGGCGGGATTTTCCTTTCGGTGTTCAATGCCATTGTCGCCATCGTCATCCAGATCGGTCGGGTGGTGTTCAGCAGTGGCCGCGATGCGCTGTGGACGCCCACTATCAATCGCCTGTTCACCCGCATTCACCCGCGCTGGGATTCACCCTGGCTGGCGACCCTGTTCCTGGCCATTCCCTCGGCGGTGCTGAGCTTCAGCTCGAACCTGGCGGACCTGACGTCCTTCAGCGTGCTGCTGATCATGCTGGTGTACCTGATCGTCGCCCTCAGCGCGCTGATGAGCCGGGTACTGCTGCGCGACCGCGAGCACCCCTACCGCATGCCGCTGTGGCCGCTGCCGGCCTTGCTGGCGGTGCTCGGCGCGGGTTACCTGCTGGTCAATCTGTTCCTCGAAGCGTCCCTGCGGGACATCATGGTCATCATCGGGCTGCTGGCGCTGTCGGTGATTCTCTATGGCACCAACGGCCGGTACAGCCCGGCGTTTCAGAAACTGTAAGGAGTGGTTATGCGAGCACGTCAATTGGGCATCCGCCTGGGCCTGGGGACGCCAGGCCCGTTCAATGCGATCACCGATGTTCCCGGGGTGCGGGTCGGCCACAGCACCTTGAATGCCAGTGTGGACGGCAAGCAGGTGCGCACTGGGGTTACCCTGGTCCAGCCCCGGGCCGGGCACGCCCGCCAGCAGCCGTGCTTTGCCGGTTGCCATGTGCTCAACGGCAATGGCGATGCCACGGGCCTGGAGTGGATTCGCGAGGCCGGCACCCTGACCACGCCGCTGGCGATCACCAACACCCACAGTGTGGGCGTGGTGCGCGATGCCTTGATCGCCCTGGAGCGCGAGGCATTGCAAGACCCGGCGGTGTACTGGTGCATGCCAGTGGTGATGGAAACCTACGACGGCCTGTTGAATGACATCTGGGGCCAGCATGTGGGTGTGCAGCAGGTGCGCGAAGCCATGGCCTGCGCCGAGTCCGGACCGGTGGCCGAGGGCGCGGTCGGCGGCGGCACCGGGATGATCTGCCATGAGTTCAAGGGCGGCATCGGTACGGCGTCGCGGCGGCTGACGGCCGAGCAGGGCGGCTACACCGTCGGTGCCCTGGTCCAGGCCAACCACGGCAAGCGCGAGGAACTGCGGGTCGATGGCTATCCAGTGGGGCGCCGGCTGGGGCATATCCCTTCGCCGTTTGCCGAGCGCGGGACCCCGGGCATGGGCTCGATCGTGGTGATACTGGCCACCGATGCGCCGCTGTTGCCGCACCAGTGCCAGCGCCTGGCCCAGCGCGCATCCATCGGCATCGCCCGCACCGGCGGAGGCACCGAGGATTCCAGCGGCGATATCTTCCTGGCCTTTGCCACGGGAAACCGGGACTTGCCGACGGCGGACTACGGGCGCAAGGGCCTGGGTTTCAGCACACCGCTGGCGATGCTCAACAACGATCACATCTCGCCCTTGTTCAGCGCAGCCGCCGAAGCGGTGGAGGAAGCCATCATCAACGCCCTGCTGGCGGGGGTGCCCATGACCAGCGCCGACGGCGTGCAAGTGCCGGCCCTGAGTGCGCAAGTGTTGCTGGAAACATTGGAACTAACTGGTTGGAACAGAAGTTAACGGACTAAGAAGTGCGACGCGGTCGACATAACTGTTTATATGGATATTTAATAATTAAATTGTAGATTGTCGGACAATGACTGCCGTTAATCAGTTGGAAAAGAATCTTTCGACTGTACAGTCATTGTTTGCTGGAGTTCGCTGGAACAGTGAGATTTGACGTCAAAAAAGTAGTGGACGCCTGATTTCAAATTGTGTCAGTTTTCTTGCGCCTGCTTAGGGCGAGTGATAGGACGATCTCGCCAGGGATTGTCGCTATCTGACAAAAACTGTTCCATTGATTACAAGGAAGTGTGTTTATGTCGAAAGTAACAGAGAACGCTATTGCATCTGCCGAACAACAACTGGTGCCTTTGGCCGCAGCAAGTTCGGCGTATAACCAGATCAATAGCTTCAGCCACCAATACGATCGTGGCGGCAATCTCACGGTCAATGGCAAACCTTCGTTCTCGGTCGACCAGGCCGCCACGCAACTGCTGCGTGACGGCGCTGCCTACAAGGACCTGAACGGTAACGGCAAGATCGATCTGACCTATACCTTCCTGACCTCGGCTTCCTCGAGCACCATGTACAAGCATGGCATCTCCGGGTTCAGCCAGTTCAGCGCCCAGCAGAAGGCCCAGGCAGTCCTGGCCATGCAGTCCTGGGCGGACGTGGCCAACGTCGTGTTTACCGAGAAAGCCTCGGGTGGCGACGCCCACATGACCTTCGGCAACTACAGCGGTGGCCAGGATGGCGCGGCGGCATTTGCCTACCTGCCAGGTACCGGCGCCGGCTACGACGGCACCTCGTGGTACCTGATCAACAGCAGCTACACCCAGAACAAGAACCCCGACCTGAACAACTATGGCCGTCAGACCCTGACCCATGAGATCGGTCACACCCTGGGCCTGGCTCACCCTGGCGACTACAACGCCGGCGAAGGCAACCCCAGCTACAAGGACGCCAGCTACGGCCAGGACACCCGTGGCTACAGCGTCATGAGCTACTGGAGTGAAAGCAATACCAGCCAGAACTTCAGTAAGGGCGGGGTCGAAGCCTATTCGTCCGGCCCGCTGATGGACGATATCGCGGCTATCCAGAAACTCTACGGTGCCAACTACAGCACCCGTGCCGGCGATACCACCTACGGCTTCAACTCCAACACCGGGCGTGATTTCTACAGCGCCAGCTCGTCTTCCGACAAGCTGGTGTTCTCGGTGTGGGACGGTGGCGGCAACGATACCCTGGACTTCTCCGGTTTCACCCAGAACCAGAAGATCAACCTCAATGAAGCCTCGTTCTCCGACGTTGGCGGCATGGTGGGTAACGTTTCCATCGCTCAGGGCGTGACCGTGGAGAACGCCATCGGCGGTTCGGGCAACGACCTGTTGATCGGCAACAACGCCGCCAACGTGCTCAAGGGTGGTGCCGGCAACGACATCATCTACGGCGCCGGCGGTGCAGATCAGCTGTGGGGCGGCTCGGGCTCGGACACCTTCGTGTTCGCCGCCAGCACCGACTCCAAGCCGGGTGCGGCCGACCAGATCATGGATTTTGTCAGCGGCCTGGACAAGATCGATCTGACCGGGATCACCAAGGGCGCCGGCCTGCACTTCGTCAACGCCTTCACCGGCGCGGCGGGTGACGCGATCCTCACCACCTCCGGGGGCGTGAGCACCTTGTCCGTGGACTTCTCCGGGCATGGCGTGGCGGACTTCCTGGTCAGCACCGTGGGCCAGGCAGCGGTCAGCGACATCGTCGCCTGAGTGAAATGAGCACAGGGCCGCGCAGTCGAGCGGCTCTGCGTTCTTGCTTTGGGCCCTGGCCTGAGCGAGTCTACCGGGCGAACGGAGCACCCTATGACCCTGCATATTTCCTGTTGCCGGGCGGCCCGATGGCTGCTGGCGACACTGATGATCTTTTATGGAGCAATCACCATGGCAAGCAGCCTGCGCTTGGCGGACCCCTCGGAACTGGTTGGACACTGGCAGCTGCAACAGGCAGCCGCACCCGCTGAAGGTTGCACCCTGGACCTGTTGCACAACGCCGCCCTGGGCGACGGCGCCGACTGCCTGTCGAAATGGCTCGGGGAAGCCGCGGTGGGCTGGTTCCCGGAGCCCGATGGCATTGCCATTACCGGCCGCGAAGGCTCGAAAATCATTTTCTTCAGTCGCCAGAAAGAGGGCCTCTACGAAGCCCGCCTGAAAGCCGACGGTCTGATTGTGTTACAACGCGCCGCTAATTAAGCGATGAGTGTGTTCGTCTAATAAACGACTGCCATTATATCGCCACTCTCTTGGCCGGCAGGAACATGTTCGGGCTGCTGTTGGATACAGCTGTCCGAATTATTCGTGTCCGCAGGATTCAGCAACTAAGTAGTGCGGGTTGTTAGTTGTAGGCTACATTGGTTCCACGCTAGCGGGCGCGGATTAACAGCTCAGGGAAAATGTTAGAAATGGTGAAGAACAATCATCCTGCACCACTGTTCAAGGCACTGGGCGAATATAAGGGCATCCTCATCAGTGTCGGTTGTTTCACTGCGTTGATTAACGTGCTGATGCTGGTGCCTTCCATCTATATGTTGCAGGTCTACGACCGGGTACTGTCGTCGCAGAATGAAACCACCCTGGTGATGCTGTCATTGATGGTGGTGGGCTTCTTCGTCTTTATCGGTCTTCTGGAAGTGCTGCGCAGCTTTATCGTGATCCGCATCGGCAGCCAGCTGGAGCGCCGCTTCAACCTGCGGGTCTACCAGGCCGCGTTCGAGCGCAACCTGTCCCGGGGCGAGGGCCATGCGGGGCAGTCCCTGGGGGATTTGACCCATATTCGCCAGTTCCTCACCGGGCCGGCACTGTTCGCCTTCTTCGATGCACCCTGGTTCCCCATCTACCTGCTGGTGATCTACGCCTTCAACGTCTGGCTCGGAGTGTTCGCCACTGTAGGCGCGTTGTTGCTGATTGCCCTGGCGTACCTCAACGAAGCGATGACCAAGAAGGACCTGGCCGAGGCCAGCGGTTTTTCGCAGCGTTCCACCCAGCTGGCCACCAGCCACCTGCACAACGCCGAAACCATCCAGGCCATGGGCATGCTCGGCGCCTTGCGCAAACGCTGGTTCGCCGTGCACTCGCGCTTCCTCGGCCTGCAGAACCAGGCCAGCGATACCGGCTCGGTGATCAGCTCCCTGAGCAAGACCTTGCGCCTGTGCCTGCAATCCCTGGTGCTGGGCCTGGGTGCCTTGCTGGTGATCAAGGGCGACATGACCGCCGGGATGATGATTGCCGGTTCGATCCTCATGGGCCGGGTGCTGAGCCCCATCGACCAGTTGATCGCGGTGTGGAAGCAATGGAGTTCGGCCAAGCTGGCCTACGGCCGCCTGGATGCACTGCTGCGCGAGTTCCCGCCCAGTGATACGGCGATGTCCTTGCCGGCGCCCAAGGGCCAGGTGAGCTTCGAGCAGGTCAGCGCCGGCCCACCCGGACGGCGGATGGCGACCCTGCAACAGGTGAACTTCAGCATCAATGCCGGCGAAGTGCTTGGCGTGCTGGGGGCTTCCGGTTCCGGCAAGTCGACCCTGGCCCGGGTACTGGTGGGCGTATGGCCGACCCTGGGCGGCACCGTGCGCCTGGACGGGGCCGATATCCATCGCTGGAACCGCGACGAACTGGGGCCCTACATCGGCTATCTGCCCCAGGATATCGAGCTGTTTACCGGCAGCATCGCCGAGAACATCGCACGCTTTCGCCAGGCCGACCCGGAGCAGGTGGTCCAGGCCGCGCAGATGGCCGGGGTGCATGAGCTGATCCTGCGCCTGCCCCAGGGCTACGACACCGTGCTCGGCGATGACGGCAGCGGCCTGTCCGGTGGCCAGAAGCAGCGGGTGGCCCTGGCCCGGGCGCTGTATGGCAGCCCGAGCCTGGTGGTGCTGGACGAACCCAATTCCAACCTCGATACCGTGGGCGAAAGTGCCCTGGCGGCGGCCATTGCCCAGCTCAAGGCCCGGGGCACCAGCGTGGTGCTGGTGACCCACCGTTCCTCGGTGCTGGCCCTGGCCGACAAACTGCTGGTACTCAACGAAGGCCGCTTGCAGGCCTTCGGCCCGAGCCAGGAAGTGCTCAAGGCCCTGGCCGGCGGCCAGCAAGCCCAGGCCCAGGAGGCGCCCAAGCCCGTTGCAGCGGCGCCCGGCGGCCTCAGCATGAGCCGGCAATACCAGGCTCCGACACGGAATTCAGGCGCATGAGCAAGGACAGCAACATGATGATCGAAGAGGGTTACGCGCCGGAACGGGTCGAGCGTGACGCGGGCTTTTTCGCCCGCATGGGCTGGATCCTGGCCCTGGTGGGGGCGGGCAGTTTCTTCGTCTGGGCGGCGCTGGCGCCCCTGGACCAGGGCATTCCGGTGCAAGGCACGGTGGTGGTGTCCGGCAAGCGCAAGGCGGTGCAGTCCATGAGCAGCGGGGTGGTCAGCCGGATCCTGGTGCGCGAGGGCGAAAGCGTGAAGCAGGGCCAGCCGCTGTTTCGCCTGGACCAGACCCAGGTGGCGGCGGACGTGCAATCGCTGCAAGCCCAGTACCGCATGGCCATGGCCAGCCTGGCGCGCTGGCGCAGCGAGCGCGACAACCTCAAGCAGGTGGATTTCCCCGCGCCCCTGAGCGACAGCGACGATCCGCGCCTGGCCCTGGTGCTGGAGGGCCAGCGCCAGTTGTTCAGCAGCCGGCGCGAGGCATTCTCCCGGGAGCAGGCGGGCATCCGTGCCAATATCGAAGGCGCCACCGCGCAACTGGCCGGCATGCGCCGGGCCCGCACCGACCTCGGTAGCCAGGCCGAATCCCTGCGCCAGCAACTGAGCAACCTGCAACCTTTGGCGGACAACGGCTACATCCCGCGCAATCGCCTGCTGGAATATCAGCGCCAACTGTCCCAGGTGCAGCAGGAACTGGCGCAGAACACCGGGGAAAGCGGGCGAGTGGAGCAGGGCATCCTCGAATCCCGGCTCAAGCTGCAACAGCACAGCGAGGAGTACCAGAAAGAGGTGCGCAGCCAGTTGGCCGAAGCCCAGCTCAAGACCCAGACCCTGGAGCAGCAACTGACCTCTGCCGGTTTCGACCTGCAGCACAGCGAGATCATCGCCACCGCCGACGGCATCGCGGTCAACCTCGGGGTGCACACCGAGGGCGCGGTGGTGCGCCAGGGCGAGACCCTGCTGGAAATCGTGCCCCAGGGCACTCACTTGGAGGTGGAAGGGCGGCTGCCGGTGAACCTGGTGGACAAGGTCGGCACCCACTTGCCGGTGGACATCCTGTTCACCGCCTTCAACCAGAGCCGCACGCCACGGGTGCCGGGCGAAGTCAGCCTGATTTCCGCCGACCAGATGCTCGACGAGAAAACCGGCATGCCCTACTACGTGCTGCGCAGCAGTGTCAGCGACCAGGCCATGGAGAAGCTCAACGGCCTGGTGATCAAGCCCGGCATGCCGGCGGAAATGTTCGTGCGCACTGGCGAGCGTTCCCTGCTCAATTACCTGTTCAAGCCACTGCTCGACCGGGCAGGTTCTGCACTGACCGAAGAATAAGGATGTCGCGTCGTATGAGTAAGCTTTCCATTCTCGCGGCGGCTCTGGCGCTGTTGGCCTGCCAGACGGCCCAGGCGGTGGGCCCGTTCCAGATCTACGAACAGGCCCTGCGCAACGATCCGGTGTTCCTCGGCGCCATCAAGGAACGCGACGCCGGCCTTGAAAACCGCGCCATCGGCCGTGCCGGGCTGCTGCCCAAGGTCGGCTACAGCTACAACAAGGGCCATAACAACTCCAAGGTCAGCTACCTGGATACGGTGCGCGGCACCATTACCGAAAAACGCAACTACGACAGCTACGGTTCTTCCCTGACCCTGCAGCAGCCGCTGATCGACTACGAGGCCTACGCCAATTACCGCAAGGGCGTGGCCCAGGCGCTGTTTGCCGACGAGAACTTTCGCGGCAAGAGCCAGGAGTTGCTGGTGCGGGTGCTGAGCTACTACACCAAGGCGCTGTTCGCCCAGGACCAGATCGACATCGCCCTGGCCAAGAAAAAGGCCTTCGAGCAGCAGTTCCAGCAGAACCGGCACATGTTCCAGCAGGGCGAGGGCACCCGCACCGACATCCTCGAAGCCGAGTCGCGCTACGAATTGGCCACCGCCGAAGAGATCGAAGCCCGGGACGAGCAGGACGCGGCCTTGCGCGAGCTGGCGGCCCTGACCGGCGAGCCGAACCTCGATGTGCGGGATCTGGACCCCTTGCAGGAAGACTTCCAGTCCTTCTCCCTGACCCCGGCCAACTACGATACCTGGCACGAGATGGCCCTGAGCAACAACCCGGTGCTGGCTTCCCAGCGCCAGCGGGTCGAGGTCGCGCGCTACGAGGTGGAACGCAACCGCGCCGGGCACCTGCCCAAGCTCAGCGCCTACGCCACCCTGCGCCAGAACGAATCGGAAAGCGGCAACACCTACAACCAGCGCTACGACACCAACACCATCGGTATCGAAGTCAGCGTGCCGTTGTATGCCGGGGGCGGGGTCTCGGCCTCGACCCGCCAGGCCAGCCGCTCCATGGAACAGGCCGAGTACGAACTGGACGGCAAGACCCGGGAAACCCTGATTGAACTCCGCCGCCAATTCAGTGCCTGTCTATCGGGGGTGAGCAAGTTGCGGGCCTACCAGAAAGCCCTGACTTCGGCCGAGGCCCTGGTGGTCTCGACCAAGCAGAGCATCCTGGGGGGCGAACGGGTCAACCTCGATGCACTGAACGCCGAACAGCAGCTCTACACCACCCGCCGCGACCTGGCCCAGGCGCGCTATGACTACTTGATGGCCTGGACCAAGCTGCACTACTACGCAGGCACTCTGCGGGAAGAGGATCTGGCCAGGGTCGACGAGGCTTTCGGCCAGCGCGGGCAGCCTTAGGAGGCCTTGCCGACCGCAGGCTCAGGGACAATAAAAAAGAGGAACGAGCATGAGTATCTTCGATTACAAGACCGCCCTTGGCGGTGACGGCAAGGCCCTCTACAGCGAAGCCATCACTCTGGCGCTGTACGCCTCCACACCCACCGGCGAGGCGCTGCCTGGCACCGCCTGGCGCCCCATCAGCGCCAGCCAGCTGGGCTACCAGGGCAACATCAGCGCCCAGGGCACGATTTCCGGCGAGCAGGCGATTGTCAGCGACGCCCAGGTCGAGGTGCTGGGCAAATACGACGCGGCCGGGCAACTGCTGTCCATCGGCATCAGCTTTCGCGGCACCGACAGCCTCAAGGACGGTATCAACGACCTGCAGGCGGCCTTCGTTTCCGGCTTTGCCGACAACTACAGCCGCCTGGCCTTCGACAACCTGCTGGGCAAGGTCGCGGCCTTCGCTGCGGCCCAGGGCCTGAGCGGCAGCGATGTGCTGGTCACCGGCCACAGCCTGGGCGGCCTTGGGGTCAACAGCCTGGCGGCCATGAGCAGCGATCACTGGGGCGGCTTCTACCAGGACGCCAGCTACGTGGCCTTCGCCTCGCCGACCCAGAGCGCCAACAGCTCGCAGGTGCTGAACATCGGCTATGAAAACGACCCGGTGTTCCGCGCCCTGGACGGCACTCATTTCAACGCCTCGTCCCTGGGCACCCACGACAAGCCCCAGGAGTCGGCGACCAACAACATCGTCAGCTTCACCGATCACTATTCATCGTTCCTGGGCAAGTTGATTCCCCAGAGCATCCTCAATCCGCAGTCCTGGTCGGCCCACAGCGCGGTGGACTACGCCGGCGGCCTCAACCGCCTGATCAACTCGGATTTCTATGACCTGACCAGCCGTGACTCCACCGTGGTTATTTCCAACTTGTCCGAGGGCAAGCGCGATCAGGTCTGGGTCAAGGACCTCAACCTGTACGCGGAAAAACACACCGGCAGCACCTTCATCATCGGCACCCAGAGCAACGACCTGCTGCACGGCGGCAAGGGCAACGACTACCTGGATGGCGGGGCCGGCGATGATCGCTTTCGCGATGACGGCGGTTACAACATCATCCATGGCGGGCAGGGCCATAACGTGCTGGAACTGCAGCAGCCGCTGAAGAACTTTTCCATCGCCAATGACGGCGACGGCACCCTGTATATCCGTGATGCCTACGGCGGCATCAGCATGACCCGGGACGTCGGCGCCCTGGTCAGCCACGAGACCGGAAGCTGGTGGCAACTGTTCGGCAAGGACGTGAGCCACAGCGTCACCGCCGACGGCTTGCAGAACGGCAACCAGTGGACCGCCTACAACCATTCCCTCAACGGCGATGCCTACGGCAATGCGCTGGTAGCCAGCGTCGATGGCGACTGGCTGTTCGGCCATGGCGGTGATGACCTGCTGAGCAGCGACAAGGCCAACGTGACCTTCGTCGGCGGCACCGGCAACGACGTCATGCACTCCAGCGGTGGCGGGGGCAATACCTTCCTGTTCAGCGGCAACTTCGGCTTCGACCTGATCCACGGCTACCAGAACACCGACAAGCTGGTGTTCATGGGCGTGCCCGGGGTCGACGCCCATTACGACTACAGCCAGCATTTGTCGCAGAACGGCAACGACACCCTGCTCAGTGTCGGCGAGTTCTCGGTGACCCTGGTGGGGGTCGGCATGGACAGCCTTTCGGGCTCGGGCCTGGTCTTCGCCTGACCCTCACCGATATCCAGCGCTAGAGGCCCCGCAGCCCCCTGAAAAGGGCTGCGGCGGCGACAGCTTTGCCCGCAGCAGGCGCCCCTGGGCGTAGGGCGCGAACCCTCAAGGAGCCAGTCCCATGAAGTAAGCCGTGGTTGCTGATCGGTTACGGAAAGTCGATCCCAGAACAACAACAAGAGAAGTCATCAACATGGATGTGAATGTTCATCAGCTCAATGTGCTGGCGGCCGGGGTGTTCCTGGCGTTTGCCGCGAACCTGCCCGGTGGGGCCCAGGCGGCCTACCAGGAAACCGGTCGCCCCGGTGATGCCGCCAGCTGGCGCTCCGCCGAATACCTGCAGGACTGGGGCCTGGACCGGATGCAGGCGAACCAGGCCTACGCCGCCGGCCTTACCGGTAGCGGGGTCAAGATCGGTGCCCTGGATTCGGGCTTCGATGCGGCCCATGCCGAAGCCTCGTCCCTGCGCTTTCACCCGGTGATCGCCAGCGGCAGCTACCAGGACGGCAGCGGGTTCCAGGTGTCCGGGGTGCTCAACGCCAACAACGACACCCACGGCACTCACGTCACCGGCACCATGGGCGCCGCCCGCGACGGCAACGGCATGCACGGGGTGGCCTTCAATGCCCAGGTCTACGTCGGCAACACCAACGGCAACGACAGCATGCTCTTCGGCCCGGGCCCCGACCCGCGCTATTTCCAGGCGGTGTACGGTGCCCTGGCCGACGCCGGGGTGCGGGTCATCAACAACAGCTGGGGCAGCCAGCCCAAGGACGTCAGCTACCAGACCCTCCAGGGCCTGCACGCCGCCTATGCCCAGCACTTCGGCCAGGACACCTGGCTCGACGCGGCGGCGCAGGTCTCGCGCCAGGGGGTGATCAACGTCTTCAGCGCCGGCAACAGCGGCTATGCCAATGCCAGCGTGCGATCGGCACTGCCGTATTTTCAGCCGGAGCTGGAAGGGCACTGGCTGGCGGTCTCGGGCCTGGACAAGAACAACCAGCAGAAATACAACCAGTGCGGGATCGCCAAGTACTGGTGCCTGGCCACGCCCGGCGCGGCCATCACCAGCACTGTGCCCGGGGGCGGCTACGCCACCTACAACGGCACTTCGATGGCCGCGCCCCATGCCACCGGGGCCCTGGCCCTGGTGATGGAGCGCTACCCCTATCTGGACAACCAGCAGGCCCTGCAGGTGCTGCTGACCACCGCCCGCCAGCTCGATGGCTCGCTGACCCAGGCCCCTGGCAGCCTGGTGGGCTGGGGCGTGCCGGACCTGGGCCGGGCATTGCACGGGCCCGGACAGTTGCTGGGGGAATTCAAGGTCAACCTGGAGGCCGGGCAGGGCGATGTGTGGAGCAACGGCATCTCCGACCAGGCCCTGGCCCAGCGCCAGGCGGAGGATGCCGCCGAGCACCAGGCCTGGCAACAGACCCTCAAGGATCGTGGCTGGGAGCAGGGCCCGGGGGCCCAGGCCAGCCAGCAGGAACTGACCGACTACGCGGTCGGCATGGCCCGGGATGCGGCGGCCGCGCAGCGCCTGTACCAGGGCAGCCTGGTCAAGTCCGGGGCCGGCTGGCTGTTGCTCAGCGGTGACAGCAGCTATCGCGGGCCGACCACGGTCGATGGCGGGCTGCTGGTGGTCAATGGCAGCCTGGCATCCGCGGTCACGGTCAACAGTGGCGCGAGCCTGGGTGGCAGCGGGCAGGTCGCGGCGCTGACCGCGACCCGCGGCGCGCGCGTGGCCCCGGGTAACTCCATCGGCACCCTGAATGTGGCCGGCGATGTGAGTTTCCAGCCAGGTTCGACCTACGCCGTGGAGCTGTCGCCGACCGCCAGCGACCGTATCGTCGCCGGCGGCCGGGCGCATCTGGAGGGCGCCCAGCTCAGCCTGAGCCTGGAACACAACGCCAACCTGCTCAGCGCCGGGCAGGTCCGGGGGCTGGTCGGGCGCCAGTTCGACATCTTGCAGGCCGCGGGCGGTATCGATGGCCAGTTCGCCCTGGTGCAACCCAACTACCTGTTTCTCGGCGCGGTGGTCGATTACTCCGCCAGCGGCGTGCAACTGGGCCTGGTGCGCAGCGCCGCGACCTTTGCCAGCGTCGCCGCCAGCCCCAACCAGCGCGCGGTGGCCACGGCGGTGGAGCAGTTGGGCACGGCCGACCCGGTCTACGAAAGCCTGCTGCTGTCGGCCTCGCCGGCTTCGGCTCAAGGGGCGTTGCAACAGTTGTCCGGGGAGATCTACCCGGCCCTGGAGCAGACCCTGCTCAATCAGGGCCGCGACCTGCGCGAGGCCTTTGGCCAGCGCTTGCAGCGCCCGGGGCCAAATGCCGGGGAGGGCGAGGCGAGTTTCTGGATCAAGGGCCTGGGTGGGCAGGCGCGCACTGACGGCGACTCGGGCCACAGTTCCTACCAGAGCAAGGGCGGTGGGGTGCTGCTGGGGCTGGACCGCGACCTGGACGCGGACACGCGGGTCGGCCTGGCCGCCGGCTACAGCGACACCTCGCTGCGCATGGGCGGCGCCAGCCACTCCAGCGCGCAGATCGACAGCTACCACCTGGGCGCCTATGCCGGGCGCGACCTGGGCGACCTGCGCCTGAGCCTGGGGGCCAGCCACAGCTGGCATAGCGCCCAGGTGCGCCGCGACCTGCAATACGCCGAAGCCAGCGCCAAGCAGAAGGCCCGGATCGACGGCCGCAGCAGCCAGCTGTTCAGCGAGGCGGCGTATCGGCTGCAGCTACCGGCCCTGACGTTGGAGCCCTTCGCCAACCTGGCCTACCTGCACCTGCAGCGTGAGGCCTTCCACGAGAAGGGCGACGCCGCGGCCCTGCGCGCCGGGGACGACAGCGCCGAGGCCCTGCTGGGCAGCCTGGGGGCCCGGGGCCTGAAGCGGCTCAGCCTGAGCCGCGGCCAGCCCCTGGAGCTGTCCAGCAGCCTGGCCTGGCAGCACCGCCTGGGGCATGACACTTCCAGCCAGCACCTGGCATTCGCCAGCGGCGGCCCGAGCTTTGCCGTGGACAGCGCAAGCGCGTCCCGGGATGCGGCGCTGCTGGGGCTTCAGGCGCGCCTTGGAGTCACCGCCCAGCTGGACCTGAGCCTGGATTACCAGGGCCAGCTGGGCAATGCCGAACAGTTCCACAACGTGGGGCTGAACCTCGACTGGCGCTTCTGAAGCGCCGGTCGCCATACCCCGGCGCAGAGCGTCGTCGCGCCGGTCGATTGCCCATACAACTAAGGATGGTCGTAGTGAAGCAGTTTCAACCTGGACAACCGCATCTTCGCAATACCCGCTCCGGATGGCCTCGCTGCCGGCAGCTACCCTGGGCGTACAGCCCGCTGGCCAGCGCCCTGGCCGGTTGCCTGGCCCTGGCCACTGGTGCCCAGGCGGCGCCCTATGTGGAAACCGGCAAGCTTGGCGACGCCGCCAGTTGGCGCAGCGCCGAATTCAAGGCCGACTGGGGCCTGGGGGCGATACATGCCGACAGTGCCTATGCTGCCGGCTACACCGGCCAGGGCATCAAGCTGGGGATCTTCGACCAGCCGGTGTATGCCCAGCACCCCGAGTTCGCCGGCAGCGACAAGGTCATCACCCTGGTGACCAGCGGCATCCGCCAGTACACCGATCCCTACATTCCGGTAAAGGCTGGAGACGCCTTCCGTTATGACGGCACGCCCTCGGTGGGCTCGGACGGCAAGCTCGGTTCCCACGGCACTCACGTGGGCGGTATCGCCGCCGGCAGCCGCGATGGCGGCGCCATGCATGGGGTGGCCTTCGACGCCCAGATCATCAGTGCCGAGAACGGCGACCCCGGCCCCGAGGACGGCATCATCCTGGGCAACGATGGGGCGGTGTACAAGGCCGGCTGGGACGGCCTGGTAGCCAGTGGCGCGCGGATCATCAACAACAGCTGGGGCATCGGCATCACCGACGCATTCGCCAAGGGCGGGCGCGATCCGGCGTTCCCGCACTTCGGCCTGAGTGACGCCCAGGCCCAGTTCAGCCAGATCCGGCCCTTGCTCGGCACCTTGCAAGGCGGTGCCTATGACGGTGCCATCAATGCGGCCCGCAGTGGCGTGCTGACCATCTTCGCCGCCGGCAACGACTACAACCTGAACAACCCGGACGCCATCGCCGGGCTGGGCTATTTCGTCCCGGAGATCGCCCCGCAGTGGCTGACAGTGGCGGCCTTGCAGCAGAACCCGGACACCAGCAGCGCAGAGCCTTACACCATCAGTACCTTTTCCTCACGCTGCGGCTACACCGCGAGCTTCTGTGTCTCGGCCCCGGGTACACGGATCTACAGCGCCGTGATCGGCGGCACCAGCCTGGAAGACATGACGGTTGGCTACGCCAACAAGAACGGCACCTCGATGGCCGCGCCCCATGCCGCCGGTGCGGCAGCGGTACTGATGGAGCGCTTTCCCTATATGGATGCGGCGCAGATCGCCGGGGTGCTGCGCACCACCGCCCGGGACATGGGCGCCCCGGGCATCGACGAGCTGTATGGCTGGGGCATGATCGACCTGCAAAAGGGCATTCGCGGCCCGGGCATGCTGGTCACCGAGCAGGACATCCCCCAGGAACTGCGGATCGATGGCGCCTATGGCTCGTCCCAGTGGGTAGCCAACCTGCCGGGGGTGGGAGCGCTGCTGGACGCCGGCAAGCCCACCCAGCGGCGCTGTACCCAGTTCAACTGCGGCTTCGACATCTGGAGCAACGACATCAGCGGCCATGGCGGCCTGACCAAGGAGGGCATCGGCACCCTGGTGCTCAGCGGCAACAACAGCTACGCCGGCCCGACCCTGGTCAACCAGGGCCGCCTGGCGGTCAACGGCAGCCTGACGTCGGCGGTGACGGTGAACCAGGGCGCAACCCTCGGCGGCAATGGCCGGATCGGCGGGCTGACGGCCAACGCCGGGGCCACGGTGGCCCCGGGCAACTCCATTGGCACCCTGAACGTGGCCGGCGACGTGACCTTCCGGCCGGGCTCGACCTACGCCGTGGAGGTGTCGCCGACCGCCAGCGACCGGATCGTCAGCAGCGGCCAAGTGACCATTGCCGGGGCCAACCTGGCCATGGTCCTGGAGCCTTCGAGCACTGGCAGCGGCAGCGTGCTGGGGCGCCAGTTCGACATCCTCGATGCGGCGGGCGGGGTCCAGGGCAGCTTCGGCACGGTGTTGCCCAGCTACCTGTTTCTTGCCGGCAGCCTGGACTACTCGGCCACTGGTGTGCAGTTGGCGGTGCAGCGCAGTGCGCGCTCGTTCGCCAGTGTCGGCCTGACCGACAACCAGGTGTCGGTGGCGGCTGCCGCCGAGCAACTGGGGGCCGGCAGCCCGCTGTTCGAAAGCCTGCTGCTGGCGCCGACTGCCGCCAGTGCCCAGCAGGCCTTCCAGCAATTGTCCGGGGAGATCCACCCGGCGGTGGCCAGTGTCCTGATCAACCAGGGCCGTCACCTGCGCGACACCATGGGCGAGCGCCTGCGCCAGGACGCCGGGGCTGCCGGCAACGGCACCCAGAGCCTTGATGAAGGCGCCTGGTTCAAGGTCCTGGGCGCCTGGGGCAAGGCCGATGGCGGGCATTCCCAGGCCGGCTACAACACCTCCATCGGCGGCTTGCTGGCCGGGGTGGATGGTGAAGTGGGCGAGGGCCGGCGCCTGGGGCTGTTCGGTGGCTACAGCGACAGTTCCCTGAACATGGGCGACGGTACCCATTCCTCGGCCAGGGTCGACAGCTACCACCTGGGGGCCTATGTCGGCCAGCAACTGGATGCCGTGCGCCTGAGTGTGGGCGGTTCCTACAGCTGGCACCGCATCGACGTCAAGCGCGAGTTGCAGTTTGCCGGGGAATCCGAGCGGCTCAAGACCAAGCGTGACGCCCAGAGCGCCCAGCTGTTTACCGAGGCCGCCTGGAGCCTGGACCTGCAACCCCTGGCGCTTGAACCCTTCGCTAACCTGGCTTATGTCAATGTGGCCAGCGACAGCTTCAAGGAGAAGGGCGGCGACGCGGCCTTGAGGGGCGCGGCTGACCACCGCGAGGCCTGGCTCACGACCCTGGGCCTGCGCGCTGGCCAACGCCTGCAACTGAGCTCGACCCGAAGCCTGGAGCTGTCGGCTACCCTGGGTTGGCAGCACCACCTGAGCCCCACCGACGCCACGATGAACCTGGGGTTCGTCGAGGGCGGGCAGGGCTTCAAGGTGCAGAGCCTGTCCCTGGATCGCGACGCCGCGGTCATTGGCGCCCGGGCCGGCATGGCCGTGGGCCGAGGGACTCGGGTCAACCTGGATTACAACGGGTTGCTGGGGCCCCGGGACAAGAGTCACGGGGTCGGCTTGACCCTGGACTGGCAGTTCTGAAGGCCGGGTAGCCAGCAGTCCCCCGGCCCTTCACCGAGTTGCCCGAGTCCCGCCATGGGGCTTGGGCGGCATGCGTTTGCTCTGACAATTCCAACAACAGAAGAGGCAATACCATGGGTGTGTTTGACTACAAGAACTTCACTGCAAGTGACTCCAAGGCGCTGTTTTCCGATGCGCTGGCGATCACCCTGTACTCCTACCACAACATCGACAACGGCTTTGCCGAGGGCTACCAGCACAACGGCTTCGGCCTGGGCCTGCCGGCGACCCTGGTCACGGCGCTGATCGGCAGCGGCAATTCCCAGGGGGTAATCCCCGGCATTCCCTGGAACCCCGACTCCGAGAAGGCCGCGCTGGATGCCCTGCACCAGGCCGGCTGGTCCACCATCAGCGCCCAGCAACTGGGCTACGACGGCAAGGTCGATGGCCGGGGAACCTTCTTTGGCGAGAAGGCCGGCTACGGCACGGCCCAGGTGGAAATCCTCGGCAAGTACGATGCCCAGGGCCACCTGGAGTCCATCGGCATTGCCTTTCGCGGCACCAGCGGGCCACGGGAATCGGTGATCAGTGACACCATCGGTGATGTGATCAACGACCTGCTGGCGGCCCTGGGCCCCAAGGACTATGCGAAGAACTATGCCGGCGAGGCGTTCGGCAAGTTGCTGGGAGATGTCGCCGCCTTCGCCCAGGCCAATGGCCTGTCGGGCAAGGATGTCCTGGTCAGCGGCCACAGCCTGGGCGGGCTGGGGGTCAACAGCCTGGCGGACCTGAGCAGCGAACGCTGGTCGGGGTTCTACAAGGACTCCAACTACATCGCCTACGCCTCGCCGACCCAGAGCGCCAGCGACAAGGTGCTGAACATCGGCTACGAGAACGACCCGGTGTTCCGCGCCCTGGACGGCTCAACCTTCAACCTGTCGTCCCTCGGGGTGCATGACGCCCACCAGGACTCGGCGACCAACAACATCGTCAACTTCAACGACCATTACGCCTCGACCCAGTGGAATGTGCTGCCGTTCTCGATCCTCAACATTCCCACCTGGCTCTCCCACCTGCCCACCGGCTACGGCGACGGCCTGTCCCGGGTGCTGGAGTCGAAGTTCTACGACTTCACCAGCAAGGACTCCACCATCGTGGTAGCCAACCTGTCGGACCCGGCCCGGGCCAGTACCTGGGTCCAGGACCTCAACCGCAATGCCGAGACCCACAAGGGCAGCACCTTCATCATCGGCAGCGACGGCAACGACCTGATCCAGGGCGGCAGCGGCAACGACTACCTGGAAGGCCGGGCCGGCAACGATACGTTCCGCGACAGCGGCGGCTACAACATCATCCTCGGCGGCCAGGGCAGCAACACCCTGGACCTGCAGCAGTCGGTCAAGAACTACAGCTTTGCCAGCGACGGCGCCGGGACCCTGTACCTGCGTGACGCCAATGGCGGTATCAGCATGACCCGCGACATTGGCGCGATCCAGAGCAAGGAGCCGGGCTTTCTCTGGGGCCTGTTCAAGGACGATGTGATCCACCAGGTCACCGACCAGGGCCTCAAGGCCGGCGGGCAGCTTACCCAGTACGCCTCGTCGGTCAGGGGCGATGCGGGCGACAACGTGCTCAAGGCCCATGCCGGCGGCGACTGGCTGTTCGGCCTGGACGGCAACGACCACCTGATCGGCGGCCAGGGCAATGACGTGTTCGTTGGCGGTGCCGGCAACGACCTGATGGAAGCCGGAGGCGGCAACAATACCTTTCTGTTCACCGGGCATTTCGGCCAGGACCGCATCCTCGGCTACCAGGGTGGCGACAAGCTGGTGTTCATGGGGGTGAGCGGCGTGCTGCCGGACCAGGACTATCGGGCTCATGCCAGCAGCAGTGGTAACGACACGGTGCTGACCTTCGGCCAGGACTCGGTGACCCTGGTGGGGGTCAGCCTGGAGCACCTCAACGGTTCCGGCATCGTTCTCGCCTGATGCCGGCGCGGCGCGAGGCCTGCAATGGGCCTCGCACCGTTCATTGCCGGGGGAAAGTGACCTGCCAGTCGATTTGCGACTCCAATAGCGGTAAAGCTGAAACGTGTCAGCTCGTTAGTACAGGCATTCACGCTACGGCAATGACAGGAGAGTTTTGACGGTGAGTAACAGCAAGAGGTATGCGAGCGGTGTGGTGCTGGCCCTGTGGGTGGCCATGGCATCCGCCGAGGAATTGCCTCACAGCTCGATTTTGAAGCGCTATGGGGTGACCCCGGACCAGTTGCCGGCCGGCCAGCCGGCGCCTGAAGTGAAGGAGGAGCCGGCCCCGAGCCGCTTCCATGTGCAACCCGAACAACCCTGGGCCCAGGTACGTCTGGGGGACGACAAGAGGCCGGATACCACCGGCAACATCAGCATCGACAACGCCGAGGCCCGGGAGCGCGAGCGTTGCCAGCAGGTGCGTAACGAATTGTCCAGGCGCGGCAAGCCCCTGGGGATTTTCTGCGAGCCAGGGCAGGGGCCCTTTCCCTGGTCGCACTGACTTCAACCGCAGCGGATCATTTTTCCTGGCGGACGGTGGCCACATCGTCCGCCTTGACCCGGATGGTCTTGCCGGAAATGTCCTGGAATTCATAGAAGCCGTCGGCGGTCTTGGTCTTGGGCTGGTCCCGGGTCAGGTATTGGGTGCCGTTCTGCAGGGTCACCACAGTGGGCGAGGCGCAACCGGCCAAGGCCATGGCGCCGCAAGCGGCCAGAAACAATCCCAGGTTCTTCACTTTCATACAGACCTCTCATCAATGATGCGCACGCGCATTGGCGCCGGACACTATAGCCATGGGCCCTTGGTGTAGTGAAGACGACGAAAGTTCGCCAGGGAATTGTAAAAAACTTCGCTGTGCCATTTATCCAATAGTGTTTGCCAGACCCGGTCGCCGGCTGTTATCTGTATGCATAACCAGTATCCGATCAGCCGTGGCGCTTGCGTTCAGTGACTTCCAATCCCCTCGAAAACCCCCTCTATTACCTGCACAACTTCCGCCAGGTATTGAAGTGGCTGCAGCTGCGCTATGCCGATGTGCTGAGCGCCGATGAACAGCGCTTCATCCTTGATTTCGCGCAACTGGCCGAGCCTTCCCAGGCCTTGCTGGTGCGCATGGTGATGCGCAAGGGCCGGCACTTTCGCCTGAGCAAGCTCAGCTACCCGGAGATCGGCGACAGCGCCGTGGCTCTGGAGCCGTTGCTGGCGCTGGGCTGGGTCGATGAGCAGGCGCCGCTCTGTCTGGAAGAGCTGTTCGGCCTGCTGCAAAAGGCCGAGATCCTGCAGTGCTTCAACGGGCTTGCGGCCAAGGCCAGGAAAGACCAGTGGCTGCAAGAGCTAACCCAGCAGGGCCTGGCGCCCCAGGCATTCGCCCAGTGGTGCCCGGCGCTGCCAGACCGGCTCCTGAGCCTGACGCTGATGCCGCTGTGCGATCGCCTGCGCCTGATGTTCTTTGGCAACCTGTATCAGGACTGGTCGGAATTCGTCCTCGCGGACCTGGGCATCTACAGCTACGAGAAGGTCGAGATCAGTGCCGATGCCCGTGGCCTGCGCAGCCGCGAAGACGTGGACGGCTTCCTCTATCTGCATGAGTGCCAGGAAGCATTCGAGGCCGGCGCCGAATTGCCCGAGGTGCTGGCGCACATTGCCCGCTTCCAGACCCTCAACCCCTGGCTGGAAAAACGCCGGGCCAAGCTGCTGTTTCAGCTCGGCCAGCAGTGCGAGCGCCTGGCGCAGTGGGCGCTGGCCCGGCAGATCTACCAGGAGTGCGCCTACCCGGGCGCGCGATCGCGATTGATCCGGGTGCTGGAGCGCAGCGCCGAATACCAGGCCGCCCTGGCGCTGGCCGAGCAGGCCGCTGCCGCGCCCGAGAGCGCCGCCGAGGCCCAGCATCTGCTGCGGATCATGCCCCGGCTGCGGCGCAAACTGGGCGGGCCGCCGGCGCCCCGGGCGGCCAACCGCGAGGTGCAGCGCCTGGACCTGTGCCTGGCGCGTGACGCCGACGGCCTGGCGGTGGAACTGCATGTCCAGGCCCATCTGCACCAGCCCCAGGCGCCGGTGCACTACGTGGAGAACAGCCTGATCAATTCGCTGTTCGGCCTGCTGTGCTGGCCGGCGATCTTTGCCCCCTTGCCCGGTGCGTTTTTCCACCCGTTCCAGCGCGGGCCGGTGGACCTGTTCAGCGAAGACTTCCATCAGCGGCGCAGCGAACTGTTCCAGGCCTGCCTGGCAGAACTCGACGATGGCCGTTACCGGCAGAGCATCCGCCAGCGCTTCGTGGCCAAGTGGGGGTTGCAGTCGCCCTTCGTGTTCTGGGGCGCGCTGAGCGAAGAGTTGCTCGACCAGGCCCTCGACTGCCTGCCCGCCGAGCACCTGAAACACTGGTTCCAGCGCCTGCTGCTGGACATCAAGGCCAACCGCGCCGGCATGCCGGATCTGATCCAGTTCTGGCCCGAGCAGAAGCGCTACCGGATGATCGAGGTCAAGGGCCCGGGGGATCGCTTGCAGGACAACCAGCTGCGCTGGCTGGATTTCTGCCAGGAACACCGGATGCCGGTGGCGGTGTGCTACGTGCAGTGGCAGGACCCCAGCGCGTGAGTTATCGCATCGCGGTGCGCGCCCTGTGCGAATTCAGCGCCAAGGCCGGCGATCTGGACCTGCGCTTCACCCCATCGCCCACGGCGCTGGAGGGCATTGCCGGGCACCGTACCGTGGCTTCGCGACGCAACCCCGGCTACCAGAGTGAAGTGGCCCTGGAGGGGCGATACGCCGAGCTGCTGGTCAAGGGCAGGGCGGACGGCTACGACCCGGCGCAGAACCTGCTGGAGGAGATCAAGACCTACCGTGGCGACCTTGAGCGCATGCCCGACAACCATCGGCAATTGCACTGGGCCCAGGCCAAGGTCTATGGCTGGCTGCTGTGCCAGAGCCTGCAACTGCCGAGCATCCGTGTCTCGCTGGTGTATTTCGATGTGCTCAGCGAAGGCGAAACCGCGCTGGTGCAAGAGCACAGCGCCGAGGCGCTGGAAGAGTTCTTCAATCGCCAGTGCGCGCTGTTCCTGCACTGGGCGCAACAGCAAATGCACCATCGCGCGACCCGGGACCAGGCCACCCGCGACCTGCGCTTTCCCCACGCCGAGTTTCGTCGCGGCCAGCGCCCGCTCGCCGAGTCGGTGTACAAGGCGGTGAGCACCGGGCGCTGCCTGCTGGCCCAGGCCCCCACCGGCATCGGCAAGACCCTGGGCACGATCTTTCCCATGCTCAAGGCCATGGCTGCGCAGCAGCTGGACACACTGCTGTTTCTCACCGCCAAGACCCCGGGCCGGCAACTGGCCCTGGATGCCGCCCGGGTGCTGTTCTCCGGGGTGCCGGGGCTGGCGTTGCGGGTGCTGGAGCTGGTGGCCCGGGACAAGGCCTGCGAACACCTGGACAAGGCCTGTCACGGCGAGTCCTGCCCGCTGGCCAAGGGCTTTTACGACCGCCTGCCGGCGGCACGCCAGGCCGCCAGCCAGGTGCCATTGCTGGATCGTCAGGCGCTGCGCGAGGTGGCCCTGGAGCATCAGGTCTGCCCCTACTACCTGAGCCAGGAAATGGCTCGCTGGAGTGACCTGGTGGTGGCCGACTACAACTACTACTTCGACTTCAGCGCCTTGCTCTTCGGCCTGGCCCAGGCCAACCAGTGGCAGGTGGCGGTGCTGGTGGACGAGGCCCACAACCTGGTGGAGCGCGGGCGTGGCATGTACAGCGCGAGCCTGGACCAGCAGCAATTGGCGAGCGTGCGCAGCAGCGCGCCCCAGGCCTTGAAGAGCCCGTTGCAGCGGCTCAATCGCGAGTGGAATGCCTTGCACAAGGAGCAGGTGGCCGAGTATCAGGCCTATGCACAGCTACCTGCCGCGCTGCTCAAGGCCCTGGCCCTGTGCGTAGCGGCCCTGGGGGACTATTTCAACGAACAGCCCCGGGGCCTGGACAGCGGTTTGCAGGGCCTGTATTTCGAACTGCTGCAGTTTGCCCGGGTGGCGGAGCTGTTCGATGAGCAGCAGTTCATCTTCGACATCAGCAAGCGCGCCCTGGGCGCCAAGCGCAGCCTGTCGCGCCTGAACCTGCGCAATGTGGTACCGGCGGCGCTGCTGGGGCCACGGTTGGCGGCGGCCCGCAGTACGGTGCTGTTCTCCGCCACCCTCAATCCCCGAGGTTACTACGCTGACCTGCTGGGGCTGCCGGACAACACCGTGTGGCTGGATGTGGAATCGCCGTTCGACGCCGGGCAGCTGGAGGTGCAGATTGTCAGCCGCATTTCTACCCGCTATGCCCACCGGCAGGCTTCCCTGGCGCCGATTGTCGAGCTGATGGCCCGGCAGTTCGCGGCGCGCCCGGGCAACTACCTGGCGTTCTTCAGCAGCTTCGACTACCTGCAACAGGTGGCCGGGTTACTGGCGCGCGAGCACCCGGACATTGTGCTCTGGTGCCAGTCCCGAGGCATGGACGAGGCTTCGCGCCAGGACTTTCTCCAGCAGTTTCGCCCAGAGGGGCAGGGTATCGGTTTCGCCGTACTCGGCGGTGCTTTCGGCGAGGGCATCGACCTGCCGGGGTCGAAACTCATCGGGGCCTTTGTCGCCACTCTCGGCCTGCCCCAGCTCAACCCGCTGAACGAGCAGATGAAACAGCGCATGGCGGTGCTGTTCGGCTCCGGCTATGACTACACCTACCTGTACCCGGGCCTGCAGAAAGTGGTGCAGGCGGCAGGACGGGTGATCCGTGGCCAGTCCGACCGTGGGGTGCTGGTGCTGATCGATGATCGCTTTGCCGAACCCAGGGTCCGCCAGCTGCTGCCGAGCTGGTGGGCCCTGGACGCGCCGCCGGCTGGCGGCTAGGCCGGGCAGGAGGGTTGCGCCGGTTCAGGCCTGGCGAGCGCGGACAAAGCGGCGCAGGGTCTGGCCCGGGCCCGTGCGGAAATGGCTTGGCCGGGGTTGGCCGGCATCGGCGGCGATGAATACGAACTCATCGTCGCTCAGCTGGTAGCTGGCCGGCAGCGCCTGGCCGGCGTCTGCGCCCATGGAGTCGGTCCAGGTGATCGACTTGGGATGGGTGCTGCTGTCGAGGGTAAAGGTGCCGGCCAGCAGCAGTTCACCGGCCGGGGTCACCACGCGAAAATCCTGCCCTTCGATAAAGGTCAGGGCGCCGGGGGCGCTGTGTTCGTCCGGTGGGTTGAGCACGCCGCTGTCTTCCATCGCGATCTGTTCCCAGGCCCCTTGCAAGCGTTGCAGCTCCAGCAGGTCGGCGGCTTCGGGTGAAATCAAATCCATTTTCAGGCAGTTCCTTGGGCTGGGAATCAGTTGAATATATTGCGGCCAATGCAGTAGGTCAGGAGGTCCTGGTCGCTCTGCACCTCCAGTTTACGCATGGCGGAGATCTTCTGCGCGCTGATGGTCTTGGCGCTGCGGTTCTGGCTGCGGGCGATCTCGCTGACACTCTTGCCGGAAACGAACAGGCGCAGAATCTCGAATTCCTTGGGCGACAGGGTGGAGATGCGCTCGTCGATGGCGACATTGGATTCCAGCACCGAATTGGGGGCCGGCTCCAGGCTGCGATACACGGCTTTCTGGGCAATGGCCTTGAGGGCGACCTGGATTTCCTCGTGCAACTGGCTCTTCTGGATCACCCCGACCACACCCAGCTCCCGCAGGCGGGTGAGGATCAACTGATTGGAAATCATGGTCAGGATCAGGATCTGCACGTGCGGGAAGTTGCGCTTGAGGTATTCCACCAGCTTCAGGCCATCACCGTAGGGCGAGTCCCCGGGCATGTTGTAGTCGGTGATGACCACATCCACCTGGCAGCTTTCCAGCTTCTGGATCAGGCCTTGGGAAGACAGGGTTTCGCCGACGATCTCGAAGCGCTCATCACGCTCCATCAGCTCACGCACACCGAGCAACACGATAGGGTGATCGTCAGCGATGACTACTTTCAGTTTTTCCATGGCAAACACACCCGTGCAATACGCAATTTAGTAAAGGAGCTAGGGAACGTCGGTACATTAAACCCAGCAGGCCATTATTCAAGGGGCAACAGGAGTCTGGACAAGCGTTGCATCAGTTGCCTGGCCTGGGCTTGCAAATCCGCAGTCAGAGCACCTTCCAGCAATCGGCACTCCAGTTCGGCGCACGCCTTGGCCAGTGGGGCTGCCTGCACCGCCCCCATGGCACCGGCGATGCTGTGCAGTCGTGCGGCGGCAGTCTTGCCGGCGCCGCTGTCCAGCGCCTCGGCCAGCCGCCGCAGATCCTCGTGCATGGTACTGAGAAACAGCGGGCGCATTTTCTCGGTGACTTGAATCCGGTCGCCTTGCGCTGTGTCGGGGGGAGGCCGGGACGGTGCGGCCGGCGGAATGGTGGGTGGTGCGGTCGCGGTGCTGGTGGGGCACAACTTTGACAGATGCCCCCGCAGGGTCTGCAGGTTCATGGGTTTGACTATCCAGGTGTTCATGCCGGCGGCGAGGCAGCGGATGCCTTCCTCGCGCAATGCATTGGCGGTGACACCGATGATCGGCAGTTGCGGGTCGCGGCGACGCAGCTCCCGGGCCAACTCGTAGCCGTTCATGAGTGGCATATTGACGTCGGTGATCACGATGTCGAAGCGCTGTGGCTGCCAGTGTTCCAGGGCCTGCTTGCCATTGGCCGACAGGGTCACCTGGCAGCCCAGGGCCTGTAGTTGTTCCTTGATGATTGCCTGGTTGATCGGGCTATGTTTGGCCACCAGGATGCGCAGGTTCAGTTGGCCCATGCGGCCGGTTCTCTGCTGTGTCTGTGCCTGGCACAGGGGCAGGCCCTGGTGGGCTAGCACCGCGGCCTGGGCGATGGCGCGAATATCGTGGGCGTCGACCTGCCAGGAGGTGGCCTGCGGCAGACGGCCACTACCGCCCCCGGAGACGGCACTGACGCATGGGCCAGGCCAGGAGGCCAGGCCATCCCGGGGCAGCATGTCGATGAGCACGCCAGTCTGCGGCTCGTCGCTCCAGCCAGGGGGGGCCGGATAGGCCGGCACTCCCAGGCGGTCGAGCCAGTCACAGGTGTTTTTCAGCAACTCCGGCACCGGAGCCCGGACATACACCGGCGCACCTTCGGGCCATGGCAGCAATGGCGGCAGCCCTCCTGGCAGGCAGCGCAGCGTCAGGCGCAGAGAGAAACTACTGCCCAGCCCCGGCTCGCTGGTCACCTGCATCTGCCCACCCATCATCTGGCACAGGCGCTCGCAGATCGCCAGCCCGAGGCCGGCCCCGGCTTCGTTGGAGGCGTCGCGTACCTGGAAGAAGGGGACGAACAGCTGGGGTTGCTGCTGGGCTGAAATGCCGATCCCGGTATCGGTGACCTGCCATTCGATACGGGCTTGCTGGTCCCGCAACTCCAGCACCCGGACCCGCAACACCACCCGGCCGCTGTCGGTGAACTTGATCGCATTGCTCAGCAGGTTGTTGAGAATCTGGCTGATTCGCGCGGCGTCCCCCAGCAACAGGTCCGGCAGGTTGGGGTCGATGCAGGCATAGAGCAGCAGGCCGCGCCGCTGGGCAGAGCCAGCGTGGGCGTGCAAGACATCCTCCAGCATGTCCAGCGGGCAGAACTCCAGCGGATCGATGCTCATTTGTCCGGCCTCGATCCTGGAGACGTCGAGCACGTCGCTGATCAACTGGAACAGGGTGCTGGAGGAGCGCTGGATGGTCTGCAGGTAGTCGCTCTGGCGGCTGTCCAGGTGGGTCAGGCCTAGCAGTTCCAGGGTGCCGAGCACGCCGTACAACGGGGTGCGGATTTCATGGCTCATGGTGGCCAGGAACAGGGTCTTGGCGGTATTGGCGGCGTCCGCCGAGCGCCTGGCCCGGTCCAGCGCCTTGGCATCTTCCACATGCCGGGTGACATCGTTGAAGGCACACACCAGCACATCCTGGCGTTGGTAGCGGGTCGAGACGAACTCTACCTGCAGGTAGCGCCCGTCGATGTCGAGGCTGGTTTCGCCGCCGTCGATCAGGCTGCGGTCCTGGGCCAGCCGAGACAGCAGTTGCGCCGTGCCTTGCCATTGCTCGGCCTGACGGTTCTGCAGGATAACCTGGAGGTTGTCGCGGCTCACCACGCATAGCCCCGAGGGAACGGTGTCGATGACCACACGGTTGAAGTCTTCGCTTTCATTGAGGCATTGCTGCGCCCGTTGTGCCGGGACCACCACCTTGTTGCGGTACCAGCGGCTGGCGGCCCAGCCGCAGGCGATGCTGCCTACCCCGAGGGCCAGCAGGCTCAGCATGGCCCACAGCGCGTAGTCGAGGTAGTTCCTGTAGCTGATGGCATAGAGCCCGGTCCACAACTGCGGAGTCTGGCTGGTCACCTTGACGATCATCCCCTGTAGGCCGAAGTTGAGGCCTTCACCCACCACGTCGGCAGGCGCCGGGTCGCCGGTGAGGGCGGTGCCGGAAGGCTCGATGAGGGTGAAGTCGTCGTAGATCGACCAGTGTCTGGTGTGCTCGAGGTAATCGAGGTCATCCAGGCTCAGCAGTGACGCGACCACGCTCCAGTCGTTGCCTCCCTGGACATCCAGCAGTGCAGCCGGCTCATGCAGGTTGGTGTACGCCAGGAACCTGGTCGGTAGAGCTTCCGACGCGGGCGGCCTGTACTGTTGCCAATGGATCTGGTGGTCGGCAAAGCCGTCGCTCTTCACGAGCTGCTGGTGCAGCACCTGGTCTGCCACCTTGGTGTCGGGCGCGGTGTTTCCCCCGGGGTGGCTGATGTCGAAATGGCCGAAGGTGTTGAACACAAAGGTTCGCGGAGCGACATGCTGCGAGCCTGACCAGAAGGCGCTGTAGAAGCTCGACAGTTGTAGCTCCAGGGCGAACACCCTGGGCAGCTCGCCGGCCGCCGGCTGTTGGGGGTACAAGCTCAGGCTGAAGGGCGTTGCGAAGGGGGATTGCTGGCCTGCGGTGGGCGGGAAGGCTTGCAGGGTCAGGTGATGAGGGGCATCGAGGCTCAAGGCGTCGATCGAATGGCGTGCGGCCAGGCGTTTGAGAAACAGTTCCTGCTCCTGGATGTTCTCCATCAGTTGGGCGAAATGTAAGCGCACGTTGCTGTTCTGTTCATCGAACAGACGCTCGAGGGTCCAGTACAGGGTGGTGAACAGCAGCAGCGCCAGGCCCAGCAGTATGCCCATGTTCAATCGGGGCAAGCTGCGAGCCAGGTTCTGCAGCAAGGTGCTGCTTTCTTTCATCACTGATTTCCCAAACACATATAAGGGCCCTGCCGAGATTCCTATCTCTGGGGCAGGACCGTCAGCGATGAGTGACTGTTGCGTGGGCAGGCAATGGGTTCATCGGCTAATACACCGTGGCCGGCCCGTCTTGGGCCAGCAGTTGCTGAAACTGTTGCGAGGAGACCGCATGGGAAATCAGGAAGCCCTGCACCTGGGTGCAGTCGATCTTGCGCAACAGAGCCAGTTCGTGGGCGCTTTCCACGCCTTCGGCGACGACCGTCAGGCCCAGTTGCCGGCCCAGGGCGATGATGCAGGTCAGGGCCTGGGCTATTTCTTCATTGTTGTGACAGCCCTGGACCAGCCCCCGGTCGATCTTCAATTCGGTGAAGGGTGTCGATACCAGGTTCATGTAGGAGCTGTAGCCCTTGCCGAAGTCGTCCTGGGACAGGCCGAAGCCCTTGATGCGCAGGCGGCAGGCTCCGGCGTAGAAGTTGCTGATGTGCTCCGGGGTCGAACACTCCATGAGTTCGAAGCAGATCCTGGCCGGCACACCGTTGTGCTGGATCACGAAGTCGTACAGGCGGTCGGCCAGGTCGGCGCTGTTGAGCAGGTGGGTCGGCAGGTTGATGGACACCGGGATGTCATAGCCGTCTTCGCGCCAGTGCACCTGGGCCTCAAGGGCCTGCTCCAGGATCAGCCACAGCAGTTCTTCTTCGAGGCGGGCCACGGTGAGTGCCGGCAGGAAGTCGCAAGGCAGGAGCATGCCGTGTTGTGGGTGGATCCAGCGCACCAGGGCTTCGGCGGCGACGATGCGACCGTTGTTCAAGGCTTTCTTGGGTTGGAACCAGGCCTGGATCTGCCCGTTGCGCAGGGCTTCACGCAGGGTCTCTGGGCTGCATTCGACCCCGATCTGTGGGGGGCTGCTGTCATTGGCGAGCCCTGGCAACTGAGCGGTGAGTGCACGCAGTGCAGCCAGGTTCACGGGTTTGGAAATCAACCCGATGACCTTCAGCCCCAGGTTGCGGGCCACCAGGCTGGCGCCCATCAGCATGCGCCGGGATGACGCACTCATGATGGCCAGGGCCGGGCGCACGCGATGGGTGGCCAGGCTCTGGATGAACTGCACGCCATCCATGCCGGGCATCAGCAGGTCTGTCAGTACCAGGTCGAAGTGCCGCTGCTTGAGGCGTTCCAGCGCTTCTTTGCCGCTGCTTGCCACCTCCAGCTGGTAGGGCCCCAGCTCGTTGAACAAGTGTTGCAGGTACATGTACTGAAACGGCTGATCTTCGACGATCAAAATGCTACAGGACTTCATGGGGGGCTCTTTCATAGGGCGCCAGATAGTTGAACAACGCTCTTAATGCAAAGGGCTTCACCAGGCAGTGGTTCATCCCGGCTGCAAGACAGAGCTCTTCTTCTCCGCGCATTGCATTGGCCGTTGCCCCGATGATGGGGATCGAACAGCCTTGACGCCGAAGCTCCTGGGCCAGTTCATAACCGTTGAGCTTCGGCATGTTCACATCGGTCAGCACAACGTTGAAACGACCGGCCTTCCAGATGCAGAGGGCCTCTTCACCGTTCGAGGCCAGCTCCACGCTGCACCCCAGTTCTTCCAGTTGATCCTTGAGGATCAACTGGTTGATCACGTTGTCTTCGGCCACCAGGACATGCAGGCTGAGCTTTTTCAGCTCGCGGTGATCGGAGTGATCCTCGCTCTGGGCCACCCAGACCCCCTGGGCCTGGCTGACGGCCTGGTGGATCGCCCGCAGGTTGTTGGTGTTGATCTGCCAACTGCCGCCGTCGATCCGCGGTTCGTTATGGCCATCGCCGCTGGCGAGCACCAGGGGGCCCTGCCAGTCGGGTTCCAGGCGCTGCTCCACGCTGCCGGGGTGTAGTTCGATCAGTACGTTGCCCCGGGCCCGGTCGGACGGGGTCGGCAGGCTGAACTGGGCCCGGGCACCCCAGCGGCGCAGCCAGCCCGCCACCGATTCGGCCAGTTCACGCACCGGGGACACGACATAGACCATCTCCGGCAGCAATGGGCTGATCAGCGGGGTGTCGCCCTGCACGGCAGAGGCCTCCAGCGGCAGAGTCAGGGTGAAGCTGCTGCCCAGGCCGAGCTCGCTGACCATGCGGATATTGCCGTTCATCAATTGGGTCAGGCGCTGGCAGATCGGCAAGCCCAGGCCGGTGCCGGCGATCACGTTGGTGTTGCCTTCGGTCTGGTAGAAGGGCTCGAAGATCAGTGTCTGGTCGTCCTGGGCAATGCCCCGGCCGGTGTCGGAAACCTGCCAGAGGATGTTGCTGCGCTCGCCATCGCGGCTTTCGGTGCGGACCCGCAGGACAATGCGCCCGGTATCGGTGAACTTGACCGCGTTGTTCAGCAGGTTGCTGAGGATCTGGCGGATCCGGGTGACATCGCCGAGCAGGATCTCCGGCAACTGCGGGTCGACACAGGCATAGAACTGCAGGCCCTTGGCCTGGGCGGCCGCCGCGTAGCCCTGGATGATCTCGTGCACCAGATCCAGGGAGGAGAATTCGCTGAGCTCCAGGGCCAGTTGCCCGGCTTCGATCTTGGACACGTCGAGCACGTCGCAGATCAACTGCAGCAGCGTACCGGAAGAGCCTTCTATGGCTTGCAGGTAATCCTTCTGCTGGTTGTCCAGCTGGGTCCGCGACAGCAGCTCCAGGGTGCCGAGCACGCCATACAGTGGCGTGCGGATCTCGTGGCTCATGGTGGCCAGGAACAGGGTCTTGGCTTCATTGGCGGTATCGGCCAGGCGCTTGGCTTCTTCCAGCGCCGCCTCGATCTGCTTGCGAGCGCTGATATCGCTGAAGGCGCAGAACAGCACGTCCTCACCGTTGTAGCGAGTGGGGGCGGAGCTGAGGTACAGATGGCGCCCGTCGGCGGTTTCAAAGTAGTCCGAGCTGTTGGGGCGGGCCGGGTCGAAGGCCTGCTCGATCCACCCGGAACACAGCTGGTCGCGTTCGCTGCCGTTGCCCAGCCATTGCTGGGACAGGGTGTTTTCCAGCACCACCCGGCCATCGCTGCGGCGCAATACACAGAGTGCCACCGGGGCGATCTGGATCACGTCGCGGCTGAAGGCCTCGCTTTCGACCAGGGCCTGGATCCGGTGCAGGGCGGGGGCGATCAGGCGCACTTCGACCCAGTGGGTCAGCAGGCCGATCAGAGCCATGCCGGTCAGGCTGATGAGCAGCGCCGCCAGCAACTGCGGCCAGAGGCTCTTGAGCAGGTTCTGCAGGTCGAAGGAGTACACCAGCTGCCAGTCGGTAGCCCCCAGCTGCTTGCGGATCACCAGATGGTCGGGCCACCAGCGGCCGCCGAGAAAGCCGAAGAAACTGCCGCCCTGGACGTGGCGTACGTCGGCGCTCAGTCGGGCACTGGGCGCACTGCTGAAAATCAGCCCGCCCTGGGAATTGAACATCATGAAATCCCCGGCGCTCTGGTCGCTGAGGGCGGCGGAGACGCTCTTGCCGTCCATCTCCAGTCCAAGCCAGCCGGAGTGGGCGAAGCGTTCGTCAAGGCGAGTGAAGATGTACAGATGGGCGCCCGCCGCGGAGTTGTCCATCAGCCAAAGTTCTTCGCCGACAGGGATCTGCTCGGGCTTCAGAGCGATCAGCTTGTCCAGCAACCCGCCGGGCAGATCGCTGGTCTGTGGCCGGGTGCTGAACAGGCGTTGCACCTGCAGATCGCGGGTGCCGGGAATGTAGAGCAGGTTCAGTTGCTTGTTTTGCAGGTAGTTGCGCATGCGCAGGGTCAGCCAGATCCCCCACTGGTTGCCCTGCGGTCCACCCAGTTGCAGGTACGTCTCTTCTTGGGAGGCACCGCTGGCGCCTGGGGGGCTGATATGTTCCCCAGGGTCGTAGACCGCCGCCAGGCTCAGGCTTTCCAACAGGGCCGAGCGGCTGGTGAAGAATGCCTGGGCCTCGGCAATGGCGCTGCTCATGTAGCTTTGCCGTTGTGAGAGTTCGTTGTGCAGGCTGGAGCGAAGAAAGTTGTAGACCGCGCCGAACAGGCCGATCAGAAAAATCAGCGCCACGACACGAAGCAGCCGGCGGGCTGCTTCAGGACTGGAAAATAGGGGATTGATCTGATGCAGGTAGCTTTTTAATCTCATGCGCCAACTGTAATTGGGGGCATGCCAAGCAGGGATCAGACAATTCTTAAATCGCCCGGTACACAGTAGGTTTGTGGCACTTACAGTGTTCAGGCACTTCCTTATCCGTCGAACCTCGCAACTTTCCTCGTCTGTTCATTTTTCAATGACTATCGTGCAGCCTTCGCGGTTTGAAAAATGCTCGTTGCGTCGGTGTTGTGCCTAGACCATTTCCAGGCGCTGCTTGCGCCGTGGCGGAGCAAACACCTGATCCAGGGCCTGCAGGTCCTCGTCGGGCAATTGCAATTGGCCGGCCTGGGCATTCTGACGGATGTGTGCCGGGCGCACCGCCTTGGGAATCACCAGCACGCCGTCCTGGCGCAGCAGCCAGGCCAGGGCCACCTGGGCCGCGGTGACCCCATGGCGCTGGGCGACCTGCAGCAGCACCGGTTCGGCCAGCAAGGCGCCACCCTGGCCGATCGGGCAATAGGCCATGAGCGGCATCCGCCGTTGCTGGCAGGCGGGCAGCAGGTCGAACTCGATACCCCGGGACTCCAGGTTGTACAGCACCTGGTTGGTAGCGCAGGCCGGGGAGTCGAGTTCGTCCAGGTCGGCCACATCGAAGTTGGAGACTCCCCAGCGGCGGATCTTGCCGGCTTCGCGCAGGCGCTCCAGGGCGTCCACGGTTTCCGCCAAGGGATACTGGCCGCGCCAGTGCAGCAGGTACAGGTCGATGAAGTCGCTGCCCAGGCGTTTCAAGCTGCGCTCGCAGGCCAGGGGCAGGCCTTTGCGACTGGCGTTGTGGGGGTAGACCTTGCTCACCAGGAACACCTGGTCGCGGCGCCCGGCAATGGCCTGGCCGACCACTTCCTCGGCGCCGCCTTCGCCGTACATCTCCGCGGTGTCGATCAGGGTCAGGCCCAGGTCGATGCCGGTGCGCAGGGCAGCGACTTCCTGATCCCGCAGGTGGCGGTCCTCGCCCATCCGCCAAGTGCCCTGGCCAATCACCGGAACCTGCGTGTCTGCCAGCATCAACGTGCGCATGCTTACCTCCTGGTATCTGTCGAGAGTGATCAGTGCAGGGCACAGGGAAGCAAAGCCGGCGGGCAGGGTCAAGGCTGCGCGAGGGCGGGAGGCTGGGTCTTTTATATTCCCAAAAGAAATAACTATCTAATTATTTATTCCTTTTAAGGCTTTTGTCAAAGGCGCATGTTTAGCCCCAGCCGCTCAACTCCTGAGCCCGGTGCCAGCAAAGGACTTTTCAGCATGACCATTCAAGCGATCAACGTACGCAACCAGTTCAAGGGCGTGATCAAGGAGATCCACGAAGGCCAGGTGGTTTCGGAAATCGACGTGCAGACCGCCTCGGGCATTGTCACTTCGGTGATCACCACCCGCTCGGTGCGCGACCTGGAACTCAAGGTCGGCAGCGAAGTGATCGCCTTCGTCAAGTCCACCGAAGTCTCCATCGCCAAGCTCTGAGCCGCACCTGCGGACATCGTCCATTCACAGGGGAGTGAAGCATGCCGCACTCGCTGGATATCACCGCGCTGCCGGTCCTGGACCTGAGCCAATTGCAGGGCCACCCGGAGCAGCGTCGGATCTTTCTCGACGGCTTGCGCCAGGCGGCGCGGGACGTGGGTTTTTTCTACCTGACCGGGCACGGAGTCGACAGCGGCCTGCTGCGCCGGGTGCAGGACCAGGCGCGGGCGTTCTTTGCCTTGCCCGAGGCCGACAAGGCGGCCGTGGGCATGATCCACTCGCCGCACTTTCGCGGCTATAACCAGGCGGCTTCGGAGATCACCCGGGGCCAGCCGGACCTGCGGGAACAGTTCGACCTGGGGGCCGAGCGCCAGGCCTTGCCCCTGGATCCCCACAGCCCGCCCTGGACCCGCTTGCAGGGCCCCAACCAATGGCCGGCGCAACTGCCGGCGTTCAAGCCCGTGCTGCTGGAGTGGCAGCAGGCAATGACCGCCATGTCCCTGCGCCTGTTGCGCGGCTTTGCCCAGGCATTGTCACTGCCGGAACAGGCCTTCGATGGGCTGTACGGCGAACGGCCCAACGAGCACATCAAGCTGATCCGCTACCCTGGCCGCGCGCCGGGGCAGAGCAACCAGGGCGTGGGGGCCCACAAGGATTCCGGGTTCCTCAGCTTTCTGCTGCAGGACCAGCAGGCCGGCCTGCAGGTGGAAGTGGAGGAGGGCCGCTGGATCGACGCGCCGCCCCGGGACAACACCCTGGTGGTGAACATCGGCGAGCTGCTGGAACTGGCCACCCACGGCTATCTGCGCGCTACCGTGCACCGGGTGCAGTCGCCGCCCGCGGATCGCCAGCGGCTGTCCATCGCGTTTTTCCTCGGTGCCCAACTCGATGCCCGGGTGCCGCTGTATCCCTTGCCCGAAGCCTTGTTGCGCGAAGCCCGGGGCCCGGCCAGCGACCCCGACAACCCGCTGTTTCGCGAAGTGGGCTGGAACTACCTCAAGGGCCGCCTGCGTTCGCATCCGGACGTGGCCCGGCGTTTCTACCCCGATGCCCTGGTGCCCAAGGCACTGAGTGCCTGACCTTCATCCGCTGCTCAAGGACACTGCCATGCTGAAGAACACCGTCTTGACCCTGGCGTTGCTGGCCAGCCTGGGGGCGGCCCTGCCGACCACTGCGGCGCAGCCGTTGCGGGTAGCCGCCGACCCGGTGCCCCATGCCGAGATCCTCGCCTACGTACAAAAACTCGACCCGCAATTGCAGCTCAAGATCATCGAGATTCCCAATGGCGTGAACTCCAACGAACTGCTGGCCCACGGCGATGTGGACGCCAACTACTTCCAGCACCTGCCATACCTCAAGTCTCAGGAACAGGCCCTGGGCCAGCCCTTCGCCGTGGCTGCCAGCGTGCACATCGAGCCCCTGGGGATCTATTCCAAGCGTCACCAGCGCTTCGAGCAGTTGCCCCAGGGCGCCAGCGTCGCGGTGCCCAACAATGTCACCAACCTCAGCCGCGCGCTGTACCTGTTGCAGAGCTACCAGTTGATCCGCCTCAAGCCCGGTTTCACCGACCCGGCCCGGGATCAGGCGACCCCCAGGGACATCGCCGACAACCCGAAACAGCTGAAGATCCTGGAGATCGAATCGCCGCAGATCCCCCGGGCCCTGGACGACGTGGACCTGGCGGTGATCAATGGCAACTACGCCCTGGAGGCCGGGCTGGTGCCGGCCAAGGATGCCCTGGGCCTGGAAAAGGCCGAGCACAATCCCTACGCCAACATCCTGGTGACCACCCCCAAGCTGCAGGATGACCCGCGCATCCGTCAGTTGGCCAAGGACCTCAACTCGCCGGAAGTAGCGGCGTTCATTACCCGCACCTACTCGGGCTCGGTGATTCCCGTCACGGACCGCCAGCCATGATCGAGGTCCAGCAGCTTTGCAAGGTCTACGGCGAAGGCCAGCCCGCGGCACTGGATCGGGTTTCGCTGACGGTTCCCGACAGGGCGGTGTACGGCATTCTCGGGCGCAGCGGCGCCGGCAAGTCGACCCTGTTGCGCTGCCTGAACCTGCTGGAACGGCCCAGCAGCGGGCGCATCCTGATGGACGGCCAGGACCTTGGCGCCTTGTCCGCGAGCGAGCTGCGCCGGCAGCGCCAGGGCATCGGCATGATCTTCCAGGGCTTCAACCTGCTGCATTCGCGCACGGTTGAGGACAACGTCGCGGTGCCTCTGGAAATTGCCGGCCTGGGCAAAAGCCAGCGCCGCGCGCGGGTTCTGGAACTGCTGGAACTGGTGGGTCTTGGCGACAAGGCCCAGGCCTATCCTTCGCAACTGTCCGGTGGCCAGAAGCAGCGGGTGGGCATCGCCCGGGCCCTGGCCGCCGGGCCGCGTTACCTGCTGTCGGATGAGGCCACCAGCGCCCTGGACCCGGAAACCACGGCGTCGATCCTGCAATTGCTGGCGCAGATCAACCGCGAGCTGGGGCTGACCATTGTGCTGATCACCCACGAGCTGGAAGTGGTCAAGGCCATTTGCAGCCACGCCGCGTCCCTGGCGGGCGGCCGGCTGATGGAGAGCGGGGCGGTGGCCGAGCTGCTGGGCAACCCGCAGTCGGCCCTGGGCCGGGCGCTGTTGCCGGGCTACAACCTGCCGTTCAACGGCAGCCAGCCCCAGGCCGAACTGACCTTTTTCGACAACCAGCGCGCGGCGCCGCTGCTGGAGCAACTGAGCCGCCAGCAGGCGCTGGAGCTCAAGGTCCTGGCCGGTGGTGTCGAAGCGGTAGGCGGCCGGCGGGTAGGGCGCCTGCGCATCGCTGCCGCCCCCGCCGACGCCGGCAAATTCCAACAACTGCTGACGGCCCTGGCCCAGCGAGGAATTCGGAGTGAACGCCTGTGAACCGCAGCCTCGATTGGCAGGAACTGGCGCAGCTGCTGCTGACCGCCACGGGTGAAACCCTGTACATGGTGCTGCTGGCCTCGCTGTTCACCCTGTTGATCGGCCTGCCCCTGGGGGTGCTGCTGTTCATCAGCCGCAAGGGCGGCCTGTACCCCATGCCAAGGCTCAACCGGCTGTTGGGCGGGCTGGTCAATCTGGGGCGCTCGCTGCCCTTCGTGGTACTGCTGATTGCGCTGATCCCCCTGACCCGGCTGGTGGTGGGTACCACCCTGGGCAGCACTGCCGCGGTGGTGCCCATCACCATCGGAGCCTTTCCGTTTTTTGCGCGGATCGTCGAGAACGCCCTGGATGAAGTGGACCGCGGTCGGGTCGAGGCGATCCTGGCCATGGGCGGGCACATCGGCCATGTGATCTTCAAGGCGCTGCTGCCGGAAGCCTTGCCGGCCCTGCTGGCAGGGCTGACCCTGACCCTGGTGATGCTGATCGGTTTTTCCTCCATGGCCGGCGTCATCGGCGGTGGCGGCCTGGGGGACCTGGCGATCCGCTACGGCTATCAGCGGTTCAACAACCAGATCATGGTGGCCACGGTGCTGGTCCTGGTGCTGCTGGTACAGGGGGTACAGAGCTGCGGCGACCGCCTGGTGCGGGCCCTGGCCCATCGCCGCTGAGTACATTCGGGGCGCGTTTCAGCGCCCTTCGTGCTGCTTGCGATAGGCCCCGGGCTGCAGGCCCACGGCCTTGGTGAAGGCCCGGGTGAAGGCGGCGATCGACTGATAGCCCACGGCGGCGCCCACTTGCTCCACTGTCTGGTTGGCCTTGAGCAACTGGCAGGCGTGGCGCATGCGCAGGGCCAGCAGTACCTGCCCCGGGGATTGCCCGGCCAGTTCATTGAACCGCTTGAAGAACGCCGAGCGCGAAAGCCCGGTCAGGGCCGCCATGCTTTCCAGGGGCCAGGCTTCGCCGGGGCGCTGGATCAACTGCTCCAGCAGCGGCGCAAACCCCGGGTGGCGGGCCAGGGCCACCAGGCCGCCGAGGTCCTGGTTGGCGTTGACCTGTTGGCGCAGCACATACAAAAACAGCAGATGGCTCAGGCGTTCCAGCAGCGCCGAGGAGGGCGCCGGGGTGCGCTGGCATTCTTCGAGAATCAGCTGGAACAGCGCCCGGGCTGCGCTCAGGGACGGGTCGCCGGCCCTCAGGATGAGCCAGCCCGGCAGGCTGTCGATGATCAGCGAGGACAGCCCGGGCTTGAAATGGAAAAAGCCGCAGACCAGCCCCACACCGTCCTGGGCTCCCGGCTCCAGGGGCACCATGGGCGTGCGCGGCAGTTGCTGCGCCGCTTCAGCCTGCTGGGCACTGGACAGCCGGTAGCCCAGGTCCTGCAGCAGGAATACCGCGTCCCCGGCATCCAGGCGCAGGGCCTGGGGCGCGCCGTCGATATGCAGCCAGCAATGGCCCTGGACGATCAGGTGGAAGCTGGCCCGGGCCAGGCCCTGGGTGCTGGCGTGCCAGCCTCCGCAGTAGCGTCCGACGTGAAACAGGCTGGCATCGAGTTCCAGGCCTTCTAATAACCAATCAACCAGTGGGCTTGACGAAATCATCTAAGGGAAACACTCAGAAGCAAGTAATCGCTACTTTAGAATATGGATCGGAATTCTTATAACCAACAGACTTGACGCACACCTACACAGCAGGAGTCCACTCCATGTCCCGCGTCACTCTACACACCTTGCACACGGCTCCAGAAGCCGCTCGGCCCTTTCTTGAGAACGCGCTGAAGAACTCGGGCTTTATCCCCAATCTGCTGGGCATCCTGGCCAATGCCCCGGCGGCCCTGGAAACCTACGTCACGGTGTCCGCCCTCAACGGCAAGGCCGAGTTGAGCCTGGCGGAGCGTGAAGTGGTGCAATTGGTGGCCGCCACCACCCATGGCTGCGATTTCTGTGTCGCAGGTCATACCTCGGTGGCCCTGAACAAGGCCAAACTTGCGGACCCGGTGGTCAGCGCCCTGCGCGAGCAGAGCACCTTGCCCGAAGCCCGGCTGGAAGCCCTGGCGGCATTTGCCCGGGAAGTGATCGCCACCCGGGGCAAGGTCAGCGACGCCGGCTATGCCCAGTTCAAGGCGGCAGGATACAGCGAAGGCAATGCCCTGGAAGTGATCCTGGGCATCAGCCTGGCCACCCTGTGCAACTTCGCCAACGTGTTCGCCGGCACTGAACTGAACCCCGAGCTGGCCAAGTATCGCTGGTCAGTGCAAGGTCAATGATCCAGGGCGCCGGCGGTTGCGCGGCGCCCCCTTTCAAGGAGAAAACCACATGCTCGATGCGCAATTGAGTGAATGGCTGGATGCCCAGGCCCAGGCACTCGACCAGGGCCAGTGCGACCCGCAGCAGGTCCTCGCCCGGCTGGCGGGCGCCGAGGTACTGCGGGTCGGTATCGACCCGGCTCAGGGCGGCAGCGGCGGCGACCTGACCGATGCTCTGGAAGTCATGGCCAGCGTGGCCAGCCATTCCCTGGCGGCGGCCTTTGTCTGCTGGGGCCAGCGAGCCTTTATCGAATACCTGCTGCACAGCCCCAATGCCGGTTTGCGCCAGCGCCTGCTGCCCTCGTTGCTCAGCGGCGAGCTGGCCGGTGCCACCGGGCTGTCCAATGCCATGAAGTTTCTCTCGGGGATCGAGGCCTTGCAGGTCCGGGCCCGGGAACAGGAGCAGGGCTGGAGCCTCAACGGTCGTTTGCACTGGGTCACCAACCTGCGCAAGAGCGGGTTCGTGGTGGCGGCGGCCATCGAGCGCGAGGAGGGCGGCGCGCCGTTCATCCTGGCGATCCCGGATGCCTTGCCCGGGTTGCAGCGCTCCGATGACCTGCAACTGATGGCCCTGCAATCGAGCAACACCGCTGCCCTGGAACTGAACCAGGTGGCGGTGGCCCGTGACTGGCTGCTGCACGAGGATGCCCGAGTGTTCCTGCCGGCGGTGCGCCCGGCCTTTCTCGGCCTGCAATGCGCCCTGGCCATCGGCCTGGCGCGCCGGGCCCTGAGCGAGGTGGAAAAGCACGTCGAGGGCGCCCGTTCGATCCTCCACGAACCCTTGCTGGAACAACGCCAGCACCTGGAACAGACCGTCGGCGAACTCAAGAGCGGCCTGCTCGACGGGCGCTTCCTGAGCCAGCCCGGGGCGCTGTTCCGGGTGCGCATCGCCCTGGCGGAAGCCACCGCCAACGCCGTGCAACTGGAGCTGCAGGCCAGCGGCGGCAAGGCCTACCTCAGCGAGTTCGGCAGCGGCTTTGCCCGGCGCTGGCGCGAGTCGGCCTTCGTGCCCATCGTCACCCCGAGCCTGGTGCAACTGCGCGCCGAACTGCAACGCCAGGCGCGGAATGCGGCAGCATGAGCGGCCTGTTGAACGCACAGGCGATCAGCCTCGGCTACCCCGCGGCGCAAGGCTGGCACACGGTGCTGGAGGATTTCGACCTGCACCTGCAGGCCGGCGAGGTGGTGTCCATTCTCGGCCCCAGCGGGGTCGGCAAGTCCAGCCTGCTGCGGGTCCTGGCCGGCCTGCAGAAGCCCCACGCCGGGCAGGTCAGCCTGTTGGGCGAGCCCCTCGACGGCCCTCATCCGCGGGTCGCGGTGGCATTCCAGGACCCCAGCCTGCTGCCCTGGCTGAACCTGGAGCACAACGTCGCCTTCGGCCTGGATTTTGCCCGCCAGCCGCACCTGAGCCCGCGCCAGCGCAAGGAGCGCATCGACCAGGCGATTGCCGCAGTGGGCCTGGAACACGCCCGCCAGCGCTATCCGGCCCAACTGTCCGGCGGCATGGCCCAGCGCACCGCACTGGCCCGCTGCCTGGCGCGCCAGCCCCAGGTGCTGCTGCTGGATGAACCCTTCGGCGCGCTGGACGAGGTGACCCGCGCCGACATGCAGCAACTGCTGCTCAAGGTGATCGGCCAGCACCGCACCGCGGCGCTGCTGATCACCCACGACATCGACGAAGCCCTGCTGCTGTCCGATCGGGTGCTGCTACTGGGTAACAGCCCGGCGCGCACCCTCGGCCAGTGGCACATCGAGCTGCCGGCGCCGCGCGCCGAGCGGATCGAGGAACTGGGCGCGCTGCGCATCGAGATTCTCAAGACCCTTCGGCGGGCGAGCCGCAACCCCCACACTTCCCCTTTGCCTGCACCGTCGGAGATTGACCATGTGCCTGGACGACTTCACTCATACCCGTCGTGACTTTCTCAAGCTCAGTGCGCTGCTGACTGCCGGCGGCGCCTTGCCGCTGCTCAACAGCCTGCAGGCCCGCGCCGCCCAGGAACCGGACGCGCCGGTGCGCATCGGCTACCTGCCGATCACCGACGCCACGCCCTTGCTGGTGGCCCACAACAACGGCCTGTTCGAGGCCGAGGGCATCAAGGCCGAGCGTCCGGTGCTGCTGCGCAGTTGGGCCCAGGTGATCGAGGCGTTCATTTCCGGGCAGGTCAACGTGATTCACCTGCTGTCGCCGATGACCGTCTGGGCCCGCTACGGCAGCCGGGTGCCGGCCAAGGTGGTGGCCTGGAACCACGTCGGCGGTTCCGGCCTGACCGTGGCCCCGGGCATTACCGAGGTCAAGCAACTGGCGGGGCAGTCGGTGGCGATCCCGTTCTGGTATTCGATCCATAACGTGGTGGTGCAGCAACTGTTTCGCGACAACGGCCTGGTGCCGGTGAGCAAGGCCGCCGGCAGCGCCCTGGGGGCCAACGAGGTCAACCTGGTGGTGCTGCCGCCTTCGGACATGCCGCCAGCCCTGGCCAGCAAGCGGATTGCCGGCTACATCGTCGCCGAGCCGTTCAATGCCCTGGCCGAGGAACTCAAGGTGGGCCGGGTGCAGCGCTTTACCGGGGACGTGTGGCGCAACCACGCCTGCTGCGTGGTGTTCATGCACGAGCATGACCTGGACAACCGTCCCGAATGGTCGCAGAAGGTGGTCAACGCCATCGTCAAGGCCCAGCTGTGGACCCGCGACCACCGCGCCGAGGCCGCGCAACTGCTGTCCAAGGATGGCGCCAACCGCTACACGCCCCATGCGCCCCAGGTGCTCAACCGGGTGCTGGCGCCGGCGGCGGCCGACCGCGAGGCCTACCTGGCCAGCGGCGCGATCCAGCACAGCCACTGGGACGAGCAGCGCATCGACTTCCAGCCGTATCCGTTCCCCAGCTACACCGAAGAGTTGGTCAAGCGCCTCAAGGACACCCTGATCGAGGGCGACAAGGGCTTTCTGGCCAGCCTTGACCCGGCACACACCGCCAAGGACCTGGTGGACGATCGCTTCGTGCGCAACGCCATCGCCTCGGTGGGCGGGCTGAAGGCCTTCGGCCTGGCGGACAGCTTCGAGCGCAGCGAGGAGTTCGGTCTTTGATGGGCAAGCAACCTTCTTCCCTGAGCCATTGGCTCCTGGGGCTTGCCGGGCTGTCGAGCCTGCTGCTGGGCTGGTGGCTGGGGGTGCACCTGCTGGGCGATGGCAACGGCCTGGCGGCGCGTTTCTCCCCCGAGGCGACCTTCGCCAGCCTGCTGGAACTGCTGGGGCGTGGCGAGCTGTACGAGCATGTGCTGGTGAGCCTCAAGCGGATCCTGGTGGGTTTGCTCCTGGCCTTGCTGATCGGCGTGCCCCTGGGCCTGCTGGTGGGCAGCTACCGGCACCTGGAGGCAGCCACCACCCCGGCGTTCCAGTTTCTGCGGATGATCTCGCCGCTGTCCTGGATGCCGGTGGTGGTGATGCTGATGGGGGTAGGGGACCAGCCGATCTACTTCCTCCTGGCGTTCGCCGCGCTGTGGCCGATCCTGCTCAACACCGCGGCCGGCGTGCGCCAGCTGGACCCGCGCTGGCTGCAACTGAGCCGCAGCCTCAGCGCCACCCGCTGGGAGACCCTGCGCAAGGTGATCCTGCCCGGGGTGCTGGGGCATGTGCTGACCGGGGTACGGCTGTCCATCGGCATCTTGTGGATCGTCCTGGTGCCCTGCGAAATGCTCGGGGTCAGCGCCGGCCTGGGCTACTTCATCCTCGACACCCGGGACCGCCTGGCCTATTCGGAACTGATGGCCATGGTGCTGCTGATCGGCGTGCTGGGTTTTGCCCTCGACGCCCTGGCCCGTGGCCTGCATCGCCGCTGGTCCCACGCCTGAGGCCCGCCGGTGGGCCCGGCGCGACACCGGTGGAGCCCCCGTAGGAGCCGGCTTGCCGGCGAATAGGCCCTCAAGCCTTGCACCGCCCCTGCGGGCGCCTTCGCTGGCAAGCCAGCTCCTACGGCCCCGGCGTAATCGCGGCGCTACCTGCGTAGGAGCCGGCGCAGCGCCGGGGTGCCTGGACGATCAATGCCCCACCAGTTCCTCCAGCAACTGCTCTTTGTAGCCTTGCAACACGGGTGAAGAGCGGTCCCGGGGATGGGGCAGGTCGACGCGGATCTCATGCTTGATCCGCCCCGGATGCGCGTCCATCACGATTACCCGGTCCCCCAGGTACAGGGCTTCTTCAATGTCATGGGTGACCATGATCACCGTGCAGCGCTGCTGCACCCAGATACGTTGCAGTTCGTGCTGCAGGCGCACCCGGGTCAGGGCATCCAGCGCCCCCAGGGGTTCGTCCAGCAACAGCACCTTGGGCTGGTTGATCAGCGCCCGGGCAATGGCGCCGCGCTGGGCCATGCCGCCGGAGAGCTGATGGGGGTAGGCCTGCTCGAAGCCTTGCAGGTTGACCAGGGCGATGTGCTCGGCCACCCGGCGCTGTTTCTCGGCTTCGGACAAGGGGTGGTTCTTCAGTGCCAGGGCGATGTTCTGGGCCAGGGTCATCCAGGGAAACAGCCGATGGTCCTGGAACACGATGCCCCGCTCCAGGCTGGTGCCGGTCACTGGCTTGCCGTCCAGCAGCATCTGCCCCTGATAGTCACCCTCCAGGCCGACGATCAGCCGCAGCAGGGTGGATTTGCCGCAGCCGCTGGCACCGACAATGCTGACGAACTCTCCGGGCTGGACGTCCAGGTCGATGCCTTGCAGCACCGGCAGGGCCTGGCCCTGGATCCGGTAGCTCTTGTTCAGGCCGCGCAGCTGCAGGGCCCCGGTCAGGGCGTGGAGATGAGTGGGGAGCGGGGCGTATTGGGCGATCGCATTCATGGGGAGGCCTTAACGGGTAGGGCGCCAGCGCAGCAGGCGGCGGCTCAGAAGGGTCAGCAGCAATGTCATCAGGTAGCCGCACAGGCCGATGCACAGCACGCAGAGCACTATCACTTCCATGCGTGAGCCGGCTTCGGCGTTCATCATCAGGTTGCCCAGGCCGGCCCCGGAGGACAGGAACAGCTCGCTGCCCACCGCCGTCACCCAGGCAAAGGCCAGGGCCTGCAACAGGCCGGTGGCAATGCTCGGCAGGGCCGCCGGCAGCAGGATGTGCCGCAGCCGCTGCGCCGGGTTTAGCACCAGCACCTGGCCGACCTCGCGGTAGCGCCGTTCCACCTGGCAAAAGCCCTGGTAGGTGTTGAGCACCATGGGGTAGAAGGCCGCGAGGCTGACGATCAGCATCTTGGAAAACTCACCGTTGCCGAACCACATGGCAATCAGCGGAATCCAGCCGAGCATCGGCACCTGGCGGATCGAATGGAACAGCGGGCCGATCAGGCGGTTGGCCAGGGTCGAGAGGGCCATCAGGGCTCCCAGCATGACCCCGGCCAGGGTGCCCAGCAGCAGGCCGCCGCTGGCCCGGCCCAGGCTGGCCAGCAGGTTGACCGGCAACTCGCCGTTGCCCAGCAGTTCCAGCAAGGCGCTGGCGATGGTGGAGAGCGGCACGAAGGCGTAGGCCCCGGCGGCGTCCTGGCGGGACAGGTATTCCCAGCCGCCGATCAGCAGCAGGGGCAGCAGCAGGCCGCGAAACTTGGCCAGTAGAGTCGTCATGCAAGGGCTCCTAGCGGGTTTGCCAGCGCAGCACGCGCTGTTCCAGGCGGCGGAAGGAGAAGTCCAGGGCAAAGCCGATCACGCCGGTGACCACTATCCCCACCATCACCACATCGATGCGCAGCATCTGCCGGGCCATCTCGATCATCTGCCCCAGGCCGCTGTCGGCGGCCAGCAGCTCGGTGGCCACCAGCACCACCCAGCAGCGGGTCAGGCCGATGCGCAGGCCGGTGATGATCGGTGGCGCCGCGGCGGGCAGGGCGATCTGGCGCACCAGGGTCGGCCAGCGCAGGCGGTAGACGTCGGCCACCTCGAAGTAACTGCGGGGAATGGCCTTGACCCCCTCGCTGGCGGCCAGGGCCACGGGGAAGAACGCAGTCTTGGCGACGATGACGATCTTGAAGGTTTCATCGATGCCCAACAGCAGCACGAACATCGGGATCAGGGCGATGCTGGGGATCTGCCGCAGGGTATGGAACAGCGGCGCGCAGTACGCCTCGACGGTCTTGGACAGGGCCATCAGCACCCCGAACACCAGGCCGCCAAGGGCCCCCAGGGCAAAGCCCAGGCCCAGGCGCGACAGGCTGTTGTGCAAATGCTCCAGCAACTCGCCGCTGGCCAGCAGGGTTTCGAAGGTGTGCAGCACCTGGGCCGGCGGTACCAGCAGGTTGCGCGGGAAGATCCCGGCCTGGGCCACCAGGGTCCAGAGCAGCAACAGGGCCAGGGGCGAGACCAGCCAGGTCAGGGAGGTGAGCGTGCAGCGCAAGGAATGAGCCATGGCGGTTCTTATATCGGCGAAGTACCCGATGCCTATCGCAAGACCTGTGCCATCGCGCGCTCGTAGGAGCTGGCTTGCCAGCGAAAGCGTCGGCCGGGGCGGTGCAAGGCTTAAGGGCCTGTTCGCCGGCAAGCCGGCTCCTACGGGGCGGGCGGGCCTGCGGGATGCATCTGGCGGCTGTAGGAGCTGGCTTGCCAGCGAAGGCGTCGGTCGGGGCGATGCAGGGCTTACGGGCCTGTTCGCCGGCAAGCCGGCTCCTACGGGGCGGGCGGGCCTGCGGGATGTATCTGACGGCTGTAGGAGCTGGCTTGCCAGCGAAGGCGTCGGCCGGGGCGATGCAGGGCTTGCGGGCCTGTTCGACGGCAAGCCGGCTTCTACGGGAGCAGCGGCGTGTGGGTGGGTTGTGGGCGCTGGCGTGCCAGCGAAACTGATGCCTGGGCAGCAGCCACTGCTGCCAGGGCAACACCCCGGCAGCAGTCCGGCCTCAGAAGTCGTAGCTGAGGCTGGTGTAGTAGAACGCGCCCTGGGCGCCCTCGGGGCTGGTGATGGAGTATTTCGGCACGCCATACAACTGTGCCCCGGATGCCTTGTCCGGGTGGGTGTCGAACAGGTTGATGGCGCCCACCGACAGCTTCAGCGCCTTGTCGAAGTGGTAGCTGATGTCCAGGTCAGTGACCCATTGCGCGCTGAAGGTCTGGTCCAGGGTCGGGTTGCTGGCGTTGAGGCTCTTCCATTGCCCGTACCGGCGCTGCGCCAGGGTCAGGCCCCAGCTGTCGTACAGCCAGTTGGCGCTCAGGGTCAGCTTGTTCTTCGGGGTGCCGTCCTCGATCAGGCCCTGGGTGGTGCGGCCGACGATCTGCGAACCGGCGATGTTGCCCACGTCCCGCAGGGCGGTGATCCTGGTGTTGTTCTGGCTGTAGCCGCTGGACAGGTTCAGGCGCCCCCATTGCTGCAGGTCCAGCTGGTAGTTGCCGGTCAGCTCGACGCCATCGGTGCGGGTGTCGGCGACGTTGGTGTAGAACGCCGCGCTCTGGATGTTGGCGTAAGGGGTGCCGGCAAAGATCGGCGTGACCACCGAGGCCGGCAACTGGTCGGACAGGGTGATGCGGTTGTCGATGTTGATCCGGTACGCATCCAGGGTCACCGAGGCGTTGGCCAGCGGTCGCCAGACCAGGCCCAGAGAGTAGTTGGTGGACTCCTCGGGCTTCAGCGCCTTGCCCCCCAGCAGCTTGGCTTCCGGGCTGTCGGCGCGCAGGGTGCGTTGCTGCACCTCGACGTAGTTGCCGCTGCCCGGCGGTTGCTCCACCACTTGCACGCTGAACGAGGACAACCCGCTCTGCACCAGGGACGGCGCCCGGTAGCCGGTGCTGGCGGTGGCCCGGGCGGCGAGCTGCGGGGTGAAGTCGTAACGCAGCGACAGCTTGCCGTTGGTGGTGTCGCCAAAATCCGAGTAGTGCTCGGTGCGCACCGCGACCCCGGCCTGGAATTTCTCGGTGATCTGGCCTTCGACGTCGATATAGGCGCCCCAGACCTTGCGCTCAAGGGATGCGGCGTCGACCTGGGTAATGCCCGAGTAGTAGCCGGGAATGCGCCGCCCGGTGACCGGGTCCACGGTATTGAACAGCGGCCCGTTCTGCCAGCCCGCCGCTTCGCCGGCGCTCAGTTCGTAGTTCTCCTGGCGCCAGGCCAGGCCCGCCGACAGGGTCAGGGGCTTGAACAGCAGGTCGGTGGGGAAGTCCCGCACCCAGTCCAGGGTCAGGTTGGTCTGGTCGGCCTCGCGCTTGCCGGTGTAGATCTTCGCCGGGCTGGCCTCGCCCCAGCTGGGGTTGATGGCGTTGCGGTCGGCGGATTTCAGGCTGTTGTCACCGTGGTTCAGCGCCAGGTCGAACTTGCCCAGGCGTTCGTCCTCGTAGCGCAGGCCACCGGTCAGGGCATAGTCCTCCAGCGAGTAGCGGGTGATCGGCAGGCGGCCGTCGGGGTAGCGTTGCAGGGCGTCGCTGCCGTAGTTGTTGCGCAAGGTGGTGGGCGGGTCGAAGAAGCCTTCGGCGTCGGTGTTCTTGTGGGAGTAGGTGGCAAAACCGTAGGCGGTCAGCCCCTCGCCCAGGCCGAACTCGCTGTTGGCGGCGAAGTTGTACTGGTCCGAGACATTGCCCGAGCCCCAGCGCCAGGTGCGGTAGCGGTTGTTCTGCTCCCGCGGCGTCTGGGTGCTGGTGGAGCCGGGGTAGAAGATCCGGTTGTCGGGGTTGGTGTCACTGGCCGGGTCCTGGCTGCCGGCATCGAAGCTCAGGGTCAAAAAGCCGTCGTTGGGCAGGCTCAAGCCCTTCCAGCCGCTGAGCTTGCGTTGCAGGCCATCGCCCTTGTCGTAGCCGCCGAAGCGATAGCCGAGGTTGCCGCCGTCGTCCTTTTCCTTGAGCACGATATTGATCACCCCGGCGATGGCGTCGGAGCCGTACTGGGCGGCGGCGCCGTCGCGCAGGATCTCCACTCGCTCGATGGCGCTCAGGGGGATCAGGCTCAGGTCCACCGCGGCGGCGCCGCGGCCGTTGACCAGGCTCTGGCGGGTGACGTTGGCGCTGGTGTGGCGGCGCTTGCCATTGACCAGCACCAGCACCTGGTCTGACGCCAGGCCGCGCAGGGAAGCACCCTGGGCGATGGAGCCGGCGAAGGCGCCCTGGGGCGACTGCGGGTAGCTGAACGAAGGCGAGAGGGCGGTGAGGGCGCCGGACAGGTCGCTGGCCCCGGTCTGCTGCAACTGCTGGGCGGACAGCACGTCCACCGGTGCGGCGCTTTCCAGGGCCGTTACATCACTGCGCCGGGTGCCCAGCACCACCACCGTGTCCAGGTGATCGGCGCTGGCGCCGGGGGCATTGCTTGAGGTCTGGGCAGCGAACGCGGGCACGGCAAGGCTGCCGACGACCAGCGCCACGGCGCCGGCCAACGGATTGCGATGGAACATCTTTGGATTCCTTGTGAAATGAATGACCCCAATCGCCCCTGTAGGCGCTGGCTTGCCAGCGAAGGCGTCGTCATGGACGGCGCAAGGCTTGCGGGCCTCTTCGCCGGCAAGCCGGCTCCTACAGGGTGGGTGCGGTGGTGGGCGATACCGGCGGCCCGGAAATCAGGGTTCGGGTGGCCTGCCGCGGGCGTCAGAAGCGGCTGGTGACGCTCAGGCCCACGGTGCGCGGGTCGCCGTAGGTGATGACGTATTGCCCCAGGGTGCCGTTGGGCCGGCCATGGACCTGGTAGCGACGGTCGGTGAGGTTGTTGACGAAGCCGGTGACGCTGAGCTTTTCATCCGGGCTGAACCAGGTCAGGCGGGTGTTGGCCAGGGTGTAGTGGGGCTGGCTCAGGGTCTTGTCGGCGCTGCTCTGGCGGTCGGCGAGGAAGTATTCCTTGTCGCGGAAACTCACGTCACCGCCGGCCACCAGCTTGCCGCCGATCTCCAGGGGAATGGTGTAGTCGGCCCCCAGGGACACCACGTTGCGCGGCGAGCGCACGAAACTGTTGCCGCTGTAGTCGCCGGTGACCGCGCCGGTGTTGGGGTTGGTGTTCTTGAAGTCGGTGTACTCGGTATCCAGGAACGAGATCGCCGCCCGCAGGTGCAGATAGTCCGTGGGCTGGCCTTCGAGCTCCAGTTCCGCGCCCTTGACCTTGCCCTTGGCGCCATTGGTCAGGGCCGTGGTGAGCACGCCGTTGTTGACCGTCAGCAGGTTCACCTGGATGTCCGAGTAGTCGTAGTAGAAGACGTTGGCGTTGGCGGTCAGGCGATGGTTGAACCATTCCGACTTGAGGCCGATCTCGTAGGCGTCGAGTTTCTCCGGGTCCACCGTGGTCAACTGCGCCAGGCTGGTGGACAGCCCGGTATTGAAGCCCCCGGAACGGAAACCGTGGGCGTAGCGGAAGAACACCCGGACGTTGTCGTTGATCCGGTATTCCGGGGTCAGATCGTAGGTCCAGGCTTCCCAGGTCTTGCTCTCGTCGCGGCTGCCATTGCTGCCGGCGGCGCCCAGGGGGATCAGCGGGCCGTTGGCGGTGGCGCGGGTGAGCTGGGTCAGATCCAGGTCGATGTCTTTCTTTTCCTGGGTCCAGCGCAGGCCGCCGGTCACGGTGAAGTTGTCGGTGAAGTCGTAGGTCAGGTTGCCGAACAGCGCGTAGCTGTCGGTGGTGTGCTGGTAGTTGAGGTCGCGAAAGTCGGTGGCGCCGCCGGTCTGGTTGGAGCCGGTGCCGTTGGGCGTGGGGCCCGGGGTGATGAGGCGCTTGGCCGAGCTGTCCAGGTCCTCATGGAAGTAGTGCACCCCTGCCAGCCAGCGCAGGGTTTCCTGCTGCGGCGAGGCCAGGCGCAGTTCCTGGGAGTACTGGTTGTAGCGGTTGTCGCTGATGGCCGCGCCGTTGACTTCGTAGGGGGTGTAGTCGGCATCGCTGGTGGACTGCCCGCGAATGTAGTCGTAGGCGCTGATGGAGGTCAGGGTGTAGTCCCCCAGGTGCCAGTTCAGGGTCAGGGACGTACCGTCGTGATCGAGCTTGGCATCCTCGTTGACGTTGAGGGCGATGTTGCGTCCGTCGGGCCGCTGGTAGCCGACGTTGTAGTAACGGCCCACCGGCAGCGAGCCGTTGCTGCCGTCGCCCTTGTATTCCCGGGCGTGGATCTTCAGCAGGGCGTCCAGGTCCGGGTTGAGCCTGGCCAGGAATTGCAGGCGCACGGCCTTCTTGTCGACGTCGCCGTAGGTATGGTCGTCGGTGAGGTTCTTCTGGAAGCCGTCGCGTTCTTCCGAATACAGCGACAGCCGCGCCGCCAGCCTGTCATCCACCAGGGCACCGCCGATGGCGCCATTGAGGATGCGCTCGCTCTTGCTGCCGATGCCCAGGGTGCCGTAGCCGTCGGTGTCGAAGGTCGGCTTCTTGGAAATCACATTGACCGCACCGGCAGTGGTGTTCTTGCCGTACAGGGTGCCCTGGGGCCCGCGCAGGATCTCGATGCGCTCCAGGTCGAACAGCGGCCCGCCGCCGGCGATGGGCGCGTTGAGGTAGACGTCATCGGCATAGATGCCCACCGGGAACACCGTGGCCGCCCCGGTGTCGCCCGTGCCCAGGCCGCGGATGTACCAGCGTGGGCGGCCGTCGCCGTCGGGGTTCTTGGCCGAGGCGTTGGGGATGAAGGTGGTGATGTCGCCCATGTTGCGCACCCCGTCGGTCACCAGGCTGGTGCCCTGTACGGCGGACACCGCCACCGGAACCTCTTGCAGGGTTTCCTCCCGGTGCTGGGCGGTGACGGTGACGGTCTTCAGGGCGGGTTCGCTGCTGTTCCCGGTGGTGTCGGTGCCTGTGGTTTCAGCGGCCAGCAGGCCCTGGCTGAATGTGCCCCCGGTGAGCGCCAGTGCCAGCCATAGACTCTTGGTGATCGGATTAAGCTTATGCATGTTGAACTCCCCCATTTAAAGTTTCGCTAAGAGGGCTAGAGCAGAGAACGTGCCAAGAGGCTTAGTGGGTTTTATGGGTAAGCGTTAGTTTGATCAACTCATTGAAAAACAAGGTTTAATTTAAATTCGTTTGAGTGTTTTAGAGGGGGGTTTGGCAGGCGTGAAAAGTTGCGGGCCAGAGGTTTAAAACATCCTGCGCAGGATTCAGCAGAAGTTGCTTGGCTGGTGCTGCTGGAGCAGCACCGATTGCCCGCTTGACTGTTGCTGCGCCAGCACCGCCCCCCCCAGCCCGTAGGAGCCGGCTTGCCGGCGAAGACGCCCGTGAGGCATGCATCGCCTGGGCTGGCGCCTTCGCTGGCAAGCCAGCTCCTACGGGTTCCACCGTCAGTTCGTGGGGTTATACCGCCACGCGGGAGGTGGAGCCGATGACCGTCTCCAGCACACTGAAGTCGATCCACTCGCGCACGTCGAAACGCCGGGGAATGAACTGCCAGCGATGCAGGAAATCGGTGAAGTCCTGCAAGGCCTCGATGGATCGCGCATCCAGGGTGGTGCGCAGGCGTCGGTGGGCATCCTCGCCATAGGCGGCCGCCACCCAGTACTCGCTGGTGTTCAGTTCCCGGGCCAGGAAGCGCCGGGTTTCCTCGGGGTTGGCCCAGGCCCATTGTTCGGTGCGCAATACGGTGTCGACGATCTTCACGCTGGCGTCGAAGTGCTCGCGCAGCAGGTGGGTGTCCACGGTCAGGGTACGCGGGGTGCCGTTGTTGGAGCGGATCAGCGGGTCGGGGTGGGAACCGGTGTCCACCACCACCTGCAGGCCGAACTCGTTGGCCAGGTGCACGGCGTGGGCGCCCTTGAGGAAGATCGCGTCGATATCGCCCCGCAGCAGGCCGATCAGTTCGTTGTTGCGCCGGCTGAAGCGGGTCACCCCAAGGCTCACTTCGGAACCGTACAGGTGCTGCTTCTGCTCATCGCTGTAGGTGCCGCCGTAGGGGTAGTCCACCAGTTCCACGTCGGCCACTTCCAGGCCTTCGAGCCTGAGGGCGTTCTCCAGGCCGCGCAGGGCCTGGGCCCGGGTGAAGTCGATCTGCACGTTGGCCCACTTGGGCAGGCCGAAGCGCCGGTTCTTCAAGTCGCGGATGCTCTTCACGCCGCTTTCGGCGGTGGTCAGGATCAACTGCACCTCGTCGCTCCAGGACAAGCCCAGGACCCGGGTCTGCACGCCGCTGGAGTAGGCCCAGATGGCCGGGATGTTGCCGCCGTGGCGCACCGAGTTCTGCAGGTGGTGGTCGTAGTGGGCCTCGCGCACTTCGCGTTCGCTGGATTCGCGCAGGGACTGGATATTGGTGCCGAACGGCAGGAAGGCCTCTGCCAGGCGTCCGGACTGTACCGCGATGCCGAGCCCGGTGGGCACCGGGCTGTGGGTGTACCAGAGGGTATCGAGTGATTTGCTCATAAGGGTCTTCAGTTCGAATCCATGAAACCTGGCGCGGTCAGCCGGCCAGAGCGGTAGGGGTAGCCAGCAGCGCATCCAGCGGCCGGCGGTCGATCCATTGGCGCACATCCACCTGCTGCGGGGTGAAGCGCCAGCGCCGCAGGAAGGCGCTGAAATCCTGCAGCGCGTCGATGGCCTGTTCTTCCAGGCCGGTGCGCAGGCGCAGGTGGGCATCCTCGCCATAGGCAGCGCTGGTCCAGTACTCGCTACTGTTGGTTTCCCGGGCCAGGTAGCGGCGGGTGTCTTCCGGGTGGTGGCGGGCCCAGTCTTCGGCCCGCAGCACCGCGCCGAGAATCCCGGTGGCGACGTCCAAGTGCTGCTCCAGCAGATGACTGTCCACCGTCAGGGTGCGCGGTGTGCCGTTGTTGCAGCGGATCAGCGGGTCGGGGTGGGCGCCGGTGTCGATCAGGGTACGCAGGCCGAACTCGTGGGCATGGCGGGCGGCGCTGGCGCCCTTGAGGAAGATCGCGTCGACTTCGCCTCGCAGCAGGCCCTGCAGTTCCAGGTTGCGTCCGCTGCTGGGCTGGGCGCTGACCGGGGTGTCGGCCAGGGTCTGCACCTGGGGGTCGCTGAAGGTGCCGCCGTAGCGGTAGTTCACCAGTTGCAGGTCGCCCACTTGCAGGCCGTCCAGGCCCAGGGCGTTTTCCAGGCCGCGCAGGGCCTGGGCGCGGGTGAAGTCGATCTGTGCGCCGGCCCAGTCCGGCAGGCCGAAGCGTCGGCCCTTGAGCTCCTTGATGCGGTGGATGCCGCTGTCGGCACGGGTCAGGATCAGTTGCACTTCATCGGCCCAGGACAGGCCGATCAGCCGGGTTTCCCGGCCCTGGGCCCGGGCCCAGAGGGCCGGGATGCTGCCGCCGTGGCGCACCGAGTTGCGCAGGCTGTGATCGAAGTGCGACTCGCGCACGGCCTGGTCGCTGGACTCGCGCAGCGACTGCACCTGGGTGCCGAGGGCGCCGAGGCTGTCTTGCAGCCAGCCTTTCTGCACGGCAATGCCCAGGCCCGTGGGGACCGGGCAGCGGGTGTACCAGAGGGTATCCAGAGGATGGGACATGAACGGGCTCCTTATAGGCTCAGGCGCGGGCCTGTAGCGGCGTCGCCTGGGCGACGGGGCGTTGCTGCACCAGGGGCAGGACTTCCTGGCCGATGCGCAGGGCTTCTTCCAGGTGCGGGTTGCCCGCCAGGATGAAGGTGGAGAAACCGGCATCGCGGTACTCCGCCAGGCGCTCGGCAACGTTCTGGTGGCTGCCCACCAGGCCCACGGTGGGCCCCGGCTTGGCCTTGGCGAAGCCGGCCCAGAGGTTGGGGCCGAGGATCAGGTCGTCGAAGCGGTCGACGTTCTGGTGGTAGGCGGTCTGCCGCGCAGCGCCCACCGAATCCGAGCCGCTGGTGAAGTTCTTGGCGATCAGGCTGCCCTTGCCTTCGAGCTTGTCGAACTGACGGCGCAGGTCGGCCCAGGCCTGCTCTTCGGTTTCCCGGGCGAACAGATCGACCCGCAGGCCGAAGCGCACCGTGCGCCCCTGTTTGTCCGCCAGCTCGCGAACTCGCTCGATGTGGGGCTTGAGCTGGTCGATGGGCTCGGCCCAGTTGAGGTAGACGTCGGCGTGCCGCGCCGCCACGTCCAGGGCCGCATCGGAGAAACCGGAAAAATACACCCCCGGCTTGCGCTCCTGCTGCAGGCCCGGGGGCAGGGCGCCGTTCTCCAGTTGGTAGATATCGCCGTCATAGGAGAAGCGTTCGTTCTGCCACAGGCCCTGGATGATGTCGAGGAACTCGCCGGTGCGCTGGTAGCGCCGGTCGTGGTCCAGGTAATCGCCATTGGCTCGCTGGCTGACCGGGTTGCCGCCGGTGATGATGTTCCAGTCCAGGCGGCCGTGGCTGAGGTTCTGCAGGATCGCCGCTTGTTGGGCGGCGTAGGCCGGCAGGGTCCAGGTGGCCTGGAAGGCGATCAGAAAGCGGATGCGCCGGGTTTCCCGGGCCAGGGCCGCGGCCACCACCCAGGGCTCGGGGCCGGTAGGCAGCAGGGCGCCTTCGAAGCCCGCCAGCTCGGCGGCCTTGGCCACCTGGGCGATGTAGTCGATGTAGGTGAAACCGTCGGGCTCGCCGTTGGCCAGGCGCCCGGGGGCGATATGCCCGGCACGGGGGTGGGGGTTGCCGCGATTGTGCTTGTCGGTGCTCAACTGCGGGCCGTCGGTGCCCAGCGGCAGGCGCCAGAAAAATTCAGTGCTCATGGGTGCTCCTGATTCAGTAACCCGTTGCGCCGCGCGGGTGCGAAGACGCCTGTCAGGGGGTAATTGCAACGGCCATGCCATGGCCGTCGCAGCCCACCATGGCGGGGGTTCGGGGGCTTCAGCCGGCCTAGCGCAGGGCCCTGGTGCTGCTGTAGCAGCACCCCGGCAGCAACCGCTGCTGAGCGCGCAACAACCCAGCGCCTCCTTGCCGGCGAACAGGCCCTTGAGCCTTGTGCTGTCCTTGCGGGCGCCTTCGCTGGCAAGCCAGCGCCTACAGCTGGCGCGATACCGGCGGTGCTTGTGTAGGAGCCGGCTTGCCGGCGAAAGGGGCCGCGGGGCTTGCGCCGCCGGGTTGGTCGGCGCTACGCAGATAGGCCTGGTACAACGCCGCATAGGCGCCGCTCTGCCGGATCAACTGCTGATGCGGTCCCTGTTCCACCAGTTGGCCGTGGCGGATCACCGCGATCCGGTCGGCGTCCCGGATGGTCGCCAGGCGGTGGGCAATGATGATCGCCGTGCGCCCCTGGCACAGCCGGCGCAGGGCGCGCTGGATGCGCCGCTCGGTGTGGATGTCCACCGCCGAGGTGGCTTCGTCCAGTACCAGCACCGCCGGGTTGGCCAGGTAGGCCCGTACCAGGCACACCAGTTGCCGCTGGCCATGGCTCAGGTGCCCACCCAGGGGGCCGACCTCGCTGTGGTACTGGTGGGGCAGGCGTTCCAGCACCTCGTCGGCCCCCAGCTCCCGGGCCGCGGCAATCAGCGTTGCATCATCGGCGCCGGGGGCTGCCAGGCGCAGGTTGTCGAGGATAGTGCCGCTGAACAGCACATTGTCCTGCAGCACCACGCCCACGGCCCGGCGCAGGTCGTGCTGGGCCAGGTGCCGGATGTCCACGCCGTCGAGCGTCACGGCGCCACCCTGAACGTCGTAGAAACGGGTCAGCAACTGCACCAGGGTGCTTTTGCCATGGCCCGAGGGGCCGACAATCGCCAGCACTTCGCCGGCCTTGATCTGCAGGTCCAGGTTCTGGATCACCGCGTTTTTGCTCCTGGGGTCGTAGGCGAACCGCACCTGTTCGAAACCGACCTCGCCCCGGGCCCGCTGCATGCGCTGGGGCTGGGCCGGGTCGAGGACCTGGGGCCGGGTGTCCAGCAGCAGAAAGATCCGCTGCGCCGAGGCCGAGCCGGTGGCGTAGCGTTCGAACAGGTCAGAGAGCTCCTGCAACGGGCCCAGAAACAGAAACACGTAGAACAGGCTTTCCGCCATCTGGCCAACGCTGATCTGGTTATCGGCCAGCCCATAGCCGCCCACCAGCAGCAGCGCGGCCATGCCGGCGGTGCTGAGCAGCGCAGTGAATGGGGCGAACCAGCTGGAGCGCAGGCTGCCGCGGATCAGCGCCTGGTTGAAGTCATCCAGCAGGCCGCGATAGCGCTGCAGGTTGGGTTCCTGCTGCCCGCATTGCTGGAGCATGCGCGCGCCGCTGACGCTTTCCACCAGGTGCGCGGTGAAGCGGCTGCGGTTCTCCGCGACCCTGGCCCAGTTGCGCTGGGAGATGCGCTTGAAGCCCCAGGTCGCCAGCGCCAGCAGCGGCACCGTGGCCGCCAGGCTGAGGAAGAAGCGCGGGTCGATGCGCCACAGCATCAGCGCCGCCAGGCCGCAGCGCAGCAGGGCCCCCAGCAGCTCCGGCGGGCCCTGGATCAGCAGCGGCTCCAGGCTGTCGACGTCGCGGTCGGCGCGGGAAATGATGCGCCCGGCGCGGGTCTGGTCGAAGTAGCTGACGCTCAGGGCCTGGATATGGGCAAAGACCTTGACCCGCAGGTCGTTGAGCACCCGGATCGCCGCGCTGCCGGCGACGAACTGCGACAGCCCGGCCAGGACGAAGCGCCCCAGCCAGCTGGCCGCCAGCCCCAGGCCCAGCCACAGCACCAGGGACTCGTCCAGCAGCCAGTGACCCTGGTCCGGGACCAGCCCGCGGTCCAGCAGTTCGCGCACGAACCAGGGCCGCAGGAACACCGTGAACACCAGCAGCAACTCGATGCCGATCACCGTCAGGATCGGGCCGCGGATCGGCCGCAGCAGGGGCAGCAGGCGCGACAGCATGCTGCGGTCCAGGGCCTGGCGGGCAAGCATTTCCTCGATTTCGATATCGCTCAGGGCCTTGCCGGCGATTGGATTAGCCATGGTCGACTCCCAGCAGGTCGCGGTAGTGGGCGTTGGTCTTGAGCAGCTCGGCGTGGCGGCCGCTGGCGCGGATTCGCCCGTCCTGCAGCAGCAACACCCGGTCCGCCAGGAGAATGGTCGAGAGCTTGCTGGAGATCACCAGCAAGGTGGTGGCCCGGCCCTGGTCTCGGCGCAACTGGCGGATGTTGTCCAGCACCTGGCGTTCGCTGATGGCGTCCAGGGCGCTGGTGGCGTCGTCGAGGCAGAGAATGTCCGGCTCCCCCAGCAGCGCCCGGGCCAGGCTCAGGCGCTGGCGCTGGCCACCGGAGAGGGTGACCCCGCGATCGCCGAGGCGGCTGTCCAGCCCTTGGGGCAAGCGTTCCAGTACGTCTTCGGCGGCTGCCAGGGCCAGGCCCTGGCGCAGTTGCCGGTGGCTGGCGTCGGGGGCCGTGAGGCGCAGGTTGGCCGCCAGGGTGTCGGAAAACAGGAAGCTTTCCTGGGGCACCACATGCACCCGGCACCGCAGCTGTTGCAGGTCCAGGTCGCGCACGTCCTGCCAGCCGCTGAGTTCCGAGCCCAGCAGCACCCGGCCGGCACCGGCCTCGGTGAGGCGCGGCAGGAGGCTGGCCAACAGGCTCTTGCCGGTGCCGGTGGCGCCCACCAGGGCCACCACCTCGCCGGGCTCAAGGCTCAGGGAGCAGTCATCGAGAATCTTCCGGCCACCGCCGGGGGCGCTGACGCTGACCCCCTCCAGGCGCAACCCCAGGGGCGCCTGGGGCAGCCGGGCGTTGCCACTGCGGATGTGCAGCGGCTCGTCCAGCAACTGCCAGATGCGCTCGGCACTGGAGCGGGCATCGGCGAAGGTCTGCATCACCCGGCCGATGCCTTCGATGCGAAACACCAGGGTGGTCACGATCAGCAGGGCGCTGACCAGCTCGCCGATCCCCAGCTGCCCGGCCGCCACCTGATGAGCGCCGTAGACCAGGATCCACACGTGGCTGAGGGCGACCACGGCCTGGGGCAGGGGGATACGCGAACTGGAATAGGCCAGGGCCCGGCGCGCGTGCTCGGCGAACAGCCCGACCTGGGCGGCAAAACCCTGGATGCGGCTGTGCTCCAGGGCGAAGGACTTGATCACCCGCACCCCGCCGATGCCCTCGCTGAGGTCCTGGTTGACCCGGTCGTAGGCAGCGCCCACTGCGCGGTCGAGGCTCACCAGGTGCTCGGTCTGGCGCACGAAGATCCACAGTCCGCAGGCGGTGAGCAGCAGCGGCACCACCGCCAGCCAGGGGCTGTACCAGGCCAGCAGGCCGACCGTGGCCAGCACCACCAGGGGCGTTTCCACCACCTGGCGCCAGAAGCTGATCAGGGCATCGCGGACCTTGTCTGCATCGCGGGTGGTGCGGGTGATCATTTCACCCATGCCGTGCTGCCAGTGGTAGCCCAGGTGCAGGCCCTGGACCTGCTGCAGGATGCGCTCGCGCAGGCGGGTCAGCAGTTCCTGGCTGAGCACCAGGGACAACACCGTGGCGGCGTACTGCAACAGGCCGCGGCCCAGGGCCACCGCCAGCAGCAGCCACAGCCAGTACCAGCCCAGGCTGGCATCCAGGCTGCCGTCGGCCAGGTGCTTTACCGCCTGCCCGCTGCTGACATCGTTGACCGCATGGCCGATCAGCCACTGCTGCCAGACCAGCCCGAGGTTGACGGCGACATAGAGCAGCGCCACCAGGGTGAAGCGCCAGGGCACTTCCCGGTAGATCGCCAGCGCGCGCAAAAGAGGGTGTTTTTCGATCATGCAGGGCTCGTTCAAAAAATCGGCCACCCCCGTAGGAGCCGGCTTGCCGGCGAAGAGGCCCTCGAGCCTTGTGTCGGTCTTGAGGACGCCTTCGCTGGCGAGCCAGCTCCTACGGTGTGCGTGATGCCATGGTTATTGGTAGGAGCCGGCTTGCCGGCGAAGAGGCCCCCGAGCCTTGTGTCGGTCTTGAGGACGCTTTCGCTGGCAAGCCAGCTCCTACGAGGGATGGCGGTGGTTGGGGTTATGGCGCGGGGCGGGTCGCGCCCTGTTGCTCCTTGGCGTTGAGGATCGCGGTGTATTCGCCCGGGTCGACGCCGTTGAGGTAGTAGTTGCCCACGTGGTGCAGGCGCCAGCGGATCGGGTCGTGGGTGGTGTGCACCCGGGCATTGCGCCAGAAGCGGTCGAGGTTCCATTTGCTCAGGGAGGAACTGGCCCCCAACAGCGAGAAGATGTCGCTGGAGATCTTCAGCGAGGCGCTGTCGGAATGGGCCCGGGCGGTGGCTACGGACAGGATCAGCTGGTCCTGCAGTTCCTTGTTGTCCGGGTCCTGCTCGTGTTCGTCGAACACCCGCGCGGCATCGCGCAGCAAGGATTCGGCAGCACGCAGGGCCACGGCGTATTCACCGATCTGCTTGATGATGTGCGGCTCTTCGCTGGCGTGGTCGACGCCGCTTTCCACCCAGGGCCGGGCGTGCTGCTTGAGGTAGTCCACCGCGGCCCCCAGGGCTCCGGCGGCGATCCCGGTGTCGATGGCTGCATGGAGGATCTGCGGGAAGGTCAGGCCGGTGCGTTTCATCGGGCCCTTGCGCGGCGAGACAAAGTCTTCGTCCAGTTCGATGTTGTCGAACAGCACCGTGCCGCTGACCGAATTCTGCTGGCCGAAGGCATGCCAGTCGTCCACCAGGGTCAGGCCCGGGGCGTTGCGGTTGAGCAGCACCCCGGCGCCGCCTTCTTCGCTGGCGGCGGTCAGGGAAATCCATTCGGCCAGGTAGGAACCGGTGGAGTAGAACTTGCTGCCGTTAAGGATCAGCTTGCCGTCGGCGCGGCGCTCGATACGGGTCTTGAGGGCGAACTTGTTCTTGCCGCCGATCTCCGCCAGGGCATTGCCCAGGCGCTTGCCGGCCAGCACGTCGCTGACCACGCGGTCGCGCACGGCATCCGGGTAACCGTTGAAGATGCCCCGCAGCATCACGTTGTGGATCTGCAGCAACTGGCCGACACCGCCATCGGCCACCGAGATCAGGCGCACCGTTTCGACGATGGTGGCCACCGAGGCCCCCAGGCCACCGAAGGCCTTGGGTACACCGATGGCGGTCAGGCCGCTGTCGGACAGCAACTGCGCCTGGCGCCTCGGCAACTGGCCGTTGGCCTGGCTGTCGGCGGCGATGGCGGCGATTTCCGTGGCGATTTCCCGGGCCACGGCGATGGCTTCGGCCTCGCTGCCCAGGACACGGACCGGAGTGACAGGAAGGGCTTGAACGCTACTCATGCTGGTACCTCTATCTGAAGAAATCTGCCCCCAGGGGCGTGTGTATCGACCTGATCCGTAGGAGCCGGCTTGCCGGCGAAAGGGCCCTTGAGCCTGGCGCCGGTCTTGGCAATGCCTTCGCTGGCAAGCCAGCTCCTACAGGGGCGTGTGTATCGGCCTTATCCGTAGGAGCCGGCTTGCCGGCGAAGGGGCTCTTGAACCTTGCGCCGGTCTTGGCGACGCCTTCGCTGGCAAGCCAGCTCCTACGAAAAAGGGCTGGGTTTGAGGAGGCTTGAGCAAGTTCTGCGCCAGGGCCTTTTCAGTGTGCTGAAAATCCGTTGCAGGCCTTGTGCGACAAGGCTGGCGGGCGGGTGCGCAATGGGTGCTAAAACGCCTGCTGCTGCTCCAGCAGCAATGCTCGTCGGCCCGTTGCTCCGACAGCAGCAGTCGCTGCGCAATGCTGCTGGTCGGGCAGCAGTCGGCGAGGTGCCGGTTTCGCGGGCAGCGGCCCAGGCCCCGTAATCCGGGGCCTGGGCCGGTTGGCACGGGCGCTGCAATAGCCCTGGCAACCGCCATTGCACAGGAACTCGTTCATGACGCTTGCCGCCACATTGCCCACGTCCGCTGCCCAGCCTGAACTGGAGCAGATCTGGTTCACCCGCTGCCCGGTGCCCACGGCTTCCGGGATCGCCTACAAGCTGGGCTGGCTCAGCGAGGAGTTTGCCGCCGACGGCCTGCCGGTCGCGACCCTGCAGGAAGCCCGGCAACTGGGCCATCACCATTACGATCACCAATTGCCCGGGCTGTTTCGCGAGGGCGGCAACGTGCCGGCCCTGGCTGCCCGCGCCGCCGGTTCCCCCAGCCGGCTGATCGGCCTGACCTGGATCGAGGAATGGCAAACCTTGCTGGTGCGCCCGGATTCCGGCATCAGCCGCCCCGAGCACCTCAAGGGCAAGCGCCTGGCGCTCCCGGCCTGGGGCGAAAACCGCCCGGGTAGCATCGCCCGGGCCATGAGCCTGCACGGCTACAAAGGCGCGTTGAGCCTGGCGGGCCTGGGTTTCGACGACGTGCAACTGGTGGAAGTGGCATTGCAGGACCAGGAGCGCGCCGCCTCGCCCCAGGAAGGGTTGCAGCGCCTGTGGTCGGGCCTGGACTACCTGGTGCGCGGCGAGGTGGACGCGGTCTACGTCAAGGGGGCTGCCGCCGCCGATGCCGCGCGGCGCCTGGGGCTGGTGGTGGGTATCGACCTGGACCTGATCGCTGAGCCGCGCTACCGCATCAACAACGGCACGCCGCGACCGATCACCGTGCACCAGAGCCTCTTGGACAATCACTTCGATCTGGTGGTGCGCTTTCTCGCCCAGACCCTGCGCGCCGCCGACTGGGCGGCCCACAACCGGCCGGCCCTGAACGCCATCCTGGAAGAGGAAACCCGGGCCGGCAGTGCCGGGGTGAATGAGGCCTACCGCGGCGATTTCCACACCACCCTGGCGCCGGACCTGTCGCCGCAGCGCCTGGAGTTTCTCGATATCCAGAAAAACTTCCTCTATCGCCATGGCTTCCTGGAACGGGATTTCGCCATTGCCGACTGGGTCGACCCACGTCCCTTGCACGCCGCCCATGAACTGCTGGCCCAGCGCCGCGCCTGAACCCGGAGAATTGCCATGACCGTATTGATCAACGAACAACCCATTACCCAGGAACTGCAGGCCTTCATCGATCAGGTGCTGCTGGAGGCCGAACAGGCGTTCACCGTGTTCCGCGAAACCCAGACCATCACCGCCAACGGCACCGTGGGCTTCATCGAGCGGGTACCGGGCCAGGAACTGCTGGTCTCGGTGAACTACGGCGGCCCGTGGAACTACCGCAAACCGTTGCAGGCCACGGTCACCGACTTTGCCGGCAAGGTGATCCTCGGCCAGGGCAAGGGCGGCCTCGGTCGCTACACCAAACTGTTCCAGCAACACTCCGATATCACCACCGTGTCCCACGTGCATTCGCCGTACCTGGGCGCCTGGGCGCAGACCCACCGCACGCTGCCGTTCCACTATGTGCCCGTGCAGCGCTACCAGCTGGCCCGGGAGCTGCCGGTGTACATCGACCGGCGCCAGCCCGAGGTGGACTTCATCCTCGACAGCATTGCCCAGAACCCCTTCAACCTGGCGATTCTCGAAGCCAACGGCGGCTCCACGGTATGGGGCAAGCAGGGCCTGCGGGCCACGGCGGAATTCATCCTGTTGCTGGAAGAGGGCGCGCAACTGCAACTGCTGGCCGACGCCCTGGGTGGCTCCCGCCCTTATGGCCCAGGCGTACTGACCCAGCAATGGAAGATGAGCGGCCTGTACGAGCGCGCCACGGAGCTCGGCCTGGTGCCCGCCATCGACCGCCGCAGCTGACCTGCCGCTCCCCGGGCAGCGGCTATCGGAGCTGTTGTAGGAGCTGGCTTGCCAGCGAAAGCGCCCGCAAGGGCGATACAAGGCTTGAGGGCCTCTTCGCCGGCAAGCCGGCTCCTACGCGGTGGGGGTGGGCGGTGGGCGGGGCAGCGATGGCTGTACAGGCTTCAATCATTCAAGGAACAGCTACATGGCAGTCAAGATTCTCTGGTACCTCACCACCCCCGACGGCCCCTATCCCTGGGAGCCGGAAGGGCGCTGGAACACCGATTTCCAGCACCTCAAGCAACTGGCGGTGGCCAGCGATCGCCTGGGCTACTACGGTTCGCTGCTGGGTTCGAGCCCCAATGAAAGCCTGGCGGTCTCGGCGGCGCTGATCGATGCCACCCAGCGCTTGCGCTTTTTGGTGGCACAGCACCCGGGGGAGTTGTCGCCGGCGGTGCTGGCCAAATGGGCGCTGACCTTCGATCAGTTCTCCAACGGCCGCCTGCTGTTCAACGTGGTCAACGGCAGTGACGCCGGGCTGGCCACCCTGGGGGTGCACTATCCCCACGATGAGCGCTATGACTTCAGCCTGGAGTACTGGCGGGCGTTCCAGGGCTTCTATGCCGGGGACACCGACGGCTACGACGGCCGCTACGTCAAGCTGGCGCCGCGCTCGCCGGCCGCGGCCGGCCATCCCCTGGGCGGCTGGCACGCGCCGAGGCAACGCCCCGGCATCCCGCTGTGGGGCGCCGGCACCTCCGGCCCGGGAGTGGCCCATTCAGTGCAGTTGCTGGATGTGTACCTGAGCTTTGCCGACACGCCGCCGAAACTCGGCGAGAAATTCCGCAAGGTGGCCGCCGAGGCGGCGAAGATCGGCCGTGAGCTGAGCTTCGGTACGCGCCTGCAGATCATCGTCCGGGAAACCGAGGAGGAGGCCTGGGCCCACGCCGAGAAACTGTTGCAGCGCACCTCGCTGCAGACCGCCCGGGCTTCCATCGAACGCCAGTTGCCGCCGGGAGAAACCCTGGACAGCTTCCACAGCGACGACCCGCAGATCCAGCGCAATGTCGAGGCGATCCGCGCCGGCCGCCTGCCCAAGGCCCGGGACCTGGAGATCTACCCCAATGTCTGGCTCGGCCCGAGCCTGTTCGGTTTCAACATTCTCGGGCCCGCCGCCGGCACCTACCTGGTGGGCAGCGCGCGGCAAGTGGCCGAGCGTATTCGCGAATACGAAGAGCAGGGCACCTCGGCCTTCATTCTTTCGGGCTTTCCGCTGATCGACGAGGCCCACCGGGTGGCGGACCTGCTGTTCCCGCTGCTGGACCTGGACCACGGTTTCGAGGTGCCGCGCCTGGGCGCCACGCTGGTGGCCAGGCAACCGGCCAAGGCCACCGAGCAGGCCTGAGGAGCGAGCCATGAGCGAGGCATTTTCCCGCCGGGTATTCCTCGGCCATTCCCTGGCCGCCGGTGGCGGCCTGTTGCTGGGCAGCAGCCTGCTCAGCGGCTGTGACAACGGTGCGGCGCCCGGTGCCGCGCCGCTGCTGCCCGGCACCCCGGTGCGCGGCGGGCGCCTGCGGGTGGGGATCATCGATGGCGACCAGTCCGGCAATCTCGACGCCCACAAACCGGTGGGCGGCGGGATCATTCGCGGCTGGGCGCTGTACAGCAAGTTATGGGAATGGAACCCGGACGTCAGTACCCGGCTGGCCCTGGCGGAGTTCGCCGAGCCCAATGCCGACGCCAGCGTCTGGACCATCCGCATCAAGCCGGGGCTGGAGTTCCACCACGGCAAGAGCATCGGCGCCGACGACATGCTGTTTTCCATCCTGCGCCTGACCGACCCGCAACTGGCTTCGCCCTTTGCCGGGCTGGTGGGGGCCATCGATCGCCAGGCCCTGCGCAAGCTCGATCAGCGCACCATCGAAATCCGCTTCAAACAGGGCCAGAGCTTCTTTCCCCTGGACGAAACCCTGATCAGCTTCGGTGCCATAGTGCCCACCGATTACCACCCGCAGACCAACCCGGTGGGCGCTGGCCCCTACCGGCTCAAGCGCTTCATTCCCGGCCAGCGTTCGCTGTACAGCCGTTTCGAGAACTACTACAAGCCCGGCCAGCCCTACGCCGACGAACTGGAAATCATCGAGTTCAAGGACCAGGTGTCGCGGGCGGCGGCGCTGCGGGCCGGGCAGATCGACGTGGCCAGCGGCGTACAGGCCGAGCACAGCGCGCTGCTCAAGGCCGATCCGCGGCTGCGCTTCTACGCCTCGCCGAGTACTTCTTTCACCGGCTTCAACCTCAATCTGGCCAAGGCGCCGTTCCAGGATGTGCGGGTGCGCCAGGCATTCCGCCTGCTGGCCGACCGCCAGGAGCTGGTGGACCGTGGGCTCAATGGTTTCGGCCGAGTCGCCAATGACCTGTATTCGCCCCACGACCCCACCTACAACCACGGCATTGCCCAGCGGCCCCATGACCTGGAACAGGCCCGTTCGCTGTTGCGTCAGGCCGGGCAGAGCGACCTGCGGGTGGAGCTGACCACCACCCCGGGCCCGGGGGTGAACGCGGCGCTGGTGTTCGCCCAGCAGGCGAAGAGGGCCGGGGTCGAGGTCAAGGTGACCCAGGTTGACGCTTCGGTGTTCAACGGCCCCCAGCGCGAACAGTGGCTGCTGTCGCCCGGGGCCACGCCGGCCCGGGGCTTTCTTGCCTCGGCGCTGCACAACGACGCCCCCCAGGCCATCTACAACCGCAGCAACTTTCACGACCCGCGATTCACCCAGCTGTACCAGCAGGCCCTGGCCCAGCCCGATCTGCAACTGCGCCGGCAATGGGTGCACGAAGCCCAGGCCATCCAGCACCAGCGCGGCGGGCTGCTGATTTGGGGCTTCAACGATGTGCTGGACGCGGCCTCGGTGCGGGTTGGCGGGCTGGTGCCGGAACAGACGACCTTCGCCTCCTGGCGCTTTGACGAAATGTGGTTGAACCATGCCTGACACCTGCCGCAACACGCCCCGTACCCCGGCCTGGCTGTCCTGGTTCGTCGGCCGCCTGGGCTACGGCCTGCTCACGGCCTGGGTCATCAGCCTGGTGGTGTTCATCGCCACCCAGGCGCTGCCCTCGGACCCGGCGCGAGTGATCCTTGGCCCCGACGCGCCCCTGGAAAGCATCCTCACCCTGCAACGGCAACTGGGGCTGGACCGGCCCCTGCTGGAGCAGTATCTGCACTGGCTGGGCCAGACCCTGGAAGGCGATCTGGGGCAGTCCCTGGATTCCAGCGCGCCTGTGGCCGACGTCCTCTTCGCGCGCCTGGGCTACACCCTGGCGTTGCTGGCCGGGGTCATCGCGTTGGTGGTGCCCGCGGCGGTGCTGCTGGGGGTGACCCTGGCCCTGCGTCGTGATAGCCGCCTGGACCGCTTGAGCCTGTCGTTGCTGATCTTCCTCAAGGCTACCCCGGGTTTTCTTCTGGCCATTGGCCTGGTGCTGCTGTTTTCCATGCCCCACATGGACCTGCTGCCGGCGGTGTCGATCCTCGACCCCCAGTTGGCACTGTGGCGCCAGCTGCAATTCCTGGTACTGCCGGTGCTGGCCTTGAGCCTGTCGGCCTTGCCCTACCTGACGCGCATGGTGCGCGCGGCAATGATCGAGGCCCTGGAATCGGACTATGTGATCGCCGCGAGGCTGCGGGGCATCCCTGAGTGGCGCATCGTCTGGCGCCACACCCTGGCCAATGCCCTGGTGCCGGCGGTGCAGGGGCTGGCCCTGACCCTGCGCACCCTGATCGGCGGGGCCCTGCTGGCGGAAGTGGTGTTCAGCTATCCGGGGATCGGCACCGCCCTCAACTCGGCGATCCAGATGCGCGATCTGCCGATGATCCAGGCCATCGTGCTGGTGATCACCCTGGGGGTGGTGCTGATCAACCTGTTGGCAGACCTGGCCACGGTGCTGCTGACCCCCAAGTTGCGTACGGCGCGGCGGGCCGGCCTGATCCGCCGCAACCGACGAGGCCTCCAGCCCTGGTGGCGCCGCTCGGCGCCCAAGGCTCCCTGAACCTGCGGCATGAGGACCTATCCATGAACGACTTACGCATTTCCCGCTGGCGCCTGTGGCTGGGCGAACCGCAAACCCGCAAGGGCGCATTCATCACCTTGCTGGTGGTACTGCTGGCGCTGTTCGGGCCCTGGCTGGCGCCCCATGGCAGCACCGACATGCTGGGCCCGGTATACGGCGCGCCCGCTGCCGGCGCCTGGCTCGGCCATGACTTTCTTGGCCACGACGTGCTTTCGCGGTTGCTCAGCGGGGGCCTGTCGGTGTTGTGGATGTCCCTGGCGGCGGCCTCCATCGCCCTGCTGGTGGGCGGCGCCCTGGGGTTGCTGGCCGGCCTTTCGCGGCGCCGGCTGGACACGTTGATCAGTTGGTTGGCAGATGTGTCCCTGGCCTTTCCCGACCTGATCCTGGTGCTGTTGATCGTTTCGATGCTGGGGCGCGCGCCCTGGTTGATCGTGCTCACCGTGGCCATCGCCTTCACCCCCGGGGTGGTGCGCCTGGCCCGGGGCAGCGCGGTGGCGGTGGCGGGGCAGGAGTTCGTCGAGGCGGCGCAGATGATGGGCTATTCGCGCTGGCGGATCCTCTCTGGGGAAATCCTGCCGAACATCCTCACGCCGCTGCTGGTGCACTTCGGCAACATGCTGACCTGGGGCGTGGGCATGCTGTCGGGGCTGAGCTTCCTCGGCTATGGGGTGGCGCCGCCGGCCGCCGACTGGGGGCTGATGATCAACGAGAACCAGGCCGGGCTGCTGGTCCAGCCCTGGGCGGTGCTGGCCCCGGCGCTGCTGATCGGGGTGTTCGCCTACGGCACCAACATCCTCGCCGAGGGCATCGGCCGCAGTCAGGCGCGGATCGGGGAGAAAGGCCCATGAACGCCGTGGTGGAAGTGACCCGAGAGGCCCGGGTGCTGCAGGTTGAGGGGTTGCGGGTGGAGCTGGCGGCTGGCGTGGAGGTGTTGTCCGGGGTCGGCTTCAGCCTGGCCGCGGGGGAAATTCTTGGCCTGGTGGGGGAGTCGGGCTCGGGCAAGACCACCCTGGCCACGGCCCTGCTGGCCCATGCCCGGCGGGGCGCGCGGATTGTCGAAGGGCGGGTCGAGGTGGCCGGGCAGTCGTTGCTGGACCTCTCGGCGCAGGACCTGCGCCGGGCCCGGGGCGGCCTGATCGGCTATGTGGCCCAGGACCCGGCCACCGCCCTGAACCCGGCGCTGCGCATTGCCGACCTGCTGGAGGAAACCCTGGCGGTGCATCCATCGCACCTGGACCGCCACGGGCGGCAGCAGCGGATCCGCGACACCCTCAAGGATGTGGGCTTGCCGGCGGATCGCGAGTTCCTGCGGCGCTTTCCCCATCAGCTGTCCGGCGGCCAGCAGCAGCGGGTGATGCTGGCCCTGGCCTTTGTCCTGCGGCCCCGGCTGATCGTGCTCGATGAGCCCACCACGGCCCTGGATGTGACCACCCAGGCGCACATCCTCGGCACCTTGCGCCACCTGTGCAAAAGCCTGGGTGTGGCGGCGATCTATGTGTCCCACGACCTGGCCGTGATCAAGGACCTGGTGGACCGGGTGCTGGTGATGTACGCCGGGCGGATCGTCGAAAGTGCCTCCCGCGAGGCGCTGTTTCGCCAGCCGGCCCACCCCTATACCCGGGGCCTGCTGGCGGCGATTCCCGATGTCGGCCAGCGCCGGCCCCTGCTGGCGATACCTGGGCAGGCCCCGGCGCCGGGGCAGCGGCCGGCGGGGTGTGCCTTCGCGCCCCGGTGCCCGCGCCGGGGTGCCCAATGCACAGCGGGCGAGCCGTTGCTGCAAGGGCTTGCAGCTGATGTCCAGGTGGCCTGTATCGACCCTTATCGGCAGGCGTTGCCCATGCCGGTGCCCGTGGTGGCGGTGCAAGCGGCTGTGTCCGGCAGCGAACGACGGCCGCTGCTGGAGGTCCAGGGCCTGAACCTGGCCTATGACCGACAGGTGCTGTTCGACGTCAGCTTGCAAGTGGTGGCGGGGGAGTGCCTGGCGCTGGTGGGCGAGTCCGGCTCCGGCAAGACCAGCCTGGCCCGGGCCCTGGCCGGGCTTGGCGAGCACGCCGAAGGCCGGGTGCGGTATGCCGGCCAGCCTCTGAGCCTGTCGGCCCGGCAGCGGAGCAAAGGGCTGCGGCACCAGATCCAGTACATTTTCCAGAACCCCTACCGGGCGCTGAACCCGCGGCACACTCTGTACCAGACCCTGAGCGCACCCCTGGAGCACTTTTTCGGCATCCAGGGGGCCGAGGCCAGGGCGCGGGTCCATGCGGTGCTGCAACGGGTGTCGCTGTCGCCGGCCCTGGCGGACCACTATCCCCACAGCCTGTCCGGGGGCGAACGACAGCGGGTGGCGATTGCCCGGGCCCTGGTGTGCGAACCCAAGCTGCTGATCTGCGATGAAGTCACCTCGGCCCTGGACGTCTCGGTACAGGCCTCGATCCTCGCGCTCCTGCGCCAGTTGCAAGACGAAGGCCTGGCCCTGCTGTTCGTCACCCATGACCTGGGCGTGGTACGGGCCATTGCCGACCGGGTGCTGGTGCTCAAGCAGGGACGGGTGGTGGAGCAGGGCGCAGTGGACGCCGTGCTGGACCGACCCGAGCACATCTACACCCGGACCCTGCTGGAGAATTCGCCACGGCTTGGGTGACATTTTCAGAAACCCTTGCACCGCCTTCGCTGGCAAGCCAGCTCCTACAGGGGGGGCATTTGCCGGTGGACTGTGCTGCGCCGGCCCTGGCGTGCGTCTAGCTGCCATAGCCCCGCAGTCGTATCGGTAATGAGCCAGAACATGCAAGACCTGTTGAACCAGATTCTCGATGAAGTCCGCCCCCTGATCGGCCAAGGCCAGGTGGCCAATTACATTCCGGCCCTGGCGGATGTGCCGGCCAATCAGTTGGGCATTGCCGTGTATGGCAACGACGGCCAGGTGTTCAGCGCCGGTGACGCCGATACGCCGTTCTCGGTGCAGAGCATTTCCAAGGTCTTCAGCCTGGTGCAGGCCATCGGTCATTCCGGCGAGGCGATCTGGGAGCGCCTGGGCCACGAGCCCTCGGGGCAGCCGTTCAATTCCCTGGTGCAACTGGAATTCGAGCGTGGCCGGCCGCGCAACCCCTTCATCAATGCCGGGGCCCTGGTGATCTGCGACATCAACCAGTCGCGCTTTGCCGCGCCTGCCTTGTCCATGCGCGACTTTGTCCGGCGCCTGTCGGGCAACCTGCAGGTGATGGTGGACGGTCGGGTGGCCGAGTCGGAGTACCAGCACCGCGCCCGCAACGCGGCCATGGCCTACCTGATGCAGTCCTTCGGCAACTTTCACAATGATGTGGAGGCGGTGCTGCGCAGTTACTTCAGCCACTGCGCCTTGCGCATGAGCTGCGTGGATCTGGCCCGGGCCTTCTGTTTCCTGGCCAACGACGGCTTCTGCAAGCACAGCGGGGAGCAGATTCTCACCCGGCGCCAGACCCAGCAGGTCAACTCGATCATGGCCACCAGCGGCCTGTACGACGAGGCCGGCAACTTTGCCTATCGGGTCGGCCTGCCGGGCAAGAGCGGGGTGGGCGGGGGAATTGTGGCGGTGGTGCCGGGGCAGTTCACGGTCTGCGTCTGGTCGCCGGAGCTCAACAGCGCCGGCAACTCGCTGGTGGGCATGGCGGCCCTGGAACTGCTCAGCCAGCGTATCGGCTGGTCGGTGTTCTAGTTACCAGGCGCCGGGGTTGCTCAGGCTGAGCTGCCCGCGATCGATGAAGCGCTGGGTGCCGAACAGCCCGCCGGCGAGCTTGCCGCGCAGCACGTAGGGCAGGTTGTCCAGGCTCTGGGTCTGGCTCAGGCCCAGGGTCTGGCGCAGCACCGAGAAGGCCGAGACGCTGACTGGGATCACCAGGATGTCTTCCGAGTAGCGGCCGATATGCCCTTGCTGGTCGCTGACCCCGGAGGCCAGGGGGCGGCCGTTGACCTCCAGGTCCAAGGCCACGCCGTTGTAGTCGATGGGGCTTTCGTTGGGGTTCTGCAGACGCAGTTTCACCGCGAAAAGCATTTCCAGATCCTGGCTCGGCAGTGGCTCGATGCCCACCACATTGATCGCCAGTGGATCGCGATTGGGCAACAGCGCACAAGCGCTCAGGCTGAGCAGTACCAGGGTCAAGGCGATCAATCTACGCATGGAATACCTGTCGGCAATGGAAATGAATGGCTGGCCGGCACCTTGTAGCCGCTGCCGAGCCTGCGAGGCTGCGACAAGGCCCGCAGGGCCTTGCCTGGCAAACCCCCGGCCAGCCTTCCACGGCCGAGGGCCCATCACCAGCGCTCGCAGCATAGACGCCTGCGAGCCTCAGGAGTTCGCTTTGCCGCTCATGTCCGGGTCTTGCATGACCTTGAGGGTCGCCGCTTCCGGATCGAACTCGTCTTCTTCCAGCTCAAGGAATTCCTCCGGCAGGAAGATGTTCAGGAAGATCGCGCAGAAGGCGCCCACGGTAATCGGCGACTCGAAGATGTTGTGCAGCGCCTTGGGCAGCTCGCGCAGCACTTCCGGCACCGCCGCCACGCCCAGGCCCATGCCCAGGGAGATGGCCACGATCAGCACGTTGCGCCGGTGCAGCCCGGCCTCGGCGAGGATCTTGATCCCGGCCACGGCCACGGTACCGAACATGATCAGGGTGGCGCCGCCCAGTACCGGCTTGGGCATCAGTTGCAGCACCGCGCCGATCACCGGGAACAGGCCCAGCAGCACCAGCAGCCCGGCAATGAAGTAGGCCACGTAGCGGCTGGCCACGCCGGTCAGTTGGATGACCCCGTTGTTCTGGGCAAAGGTGACCATCGGCAGGCTGTTGAACACCGCTGCCACCGCCGAGTTGAAACCGTCCGCCAGCAGCCCGGACTTGATGCGCTTGATGTACAGCGGGCCTTTCACCGGCTGCTGGGAAATCATCGAGTTGGCCGTCAGGTCGCCGGCCGCTTCCAGGGGGGAAATCAGGAAGATCACCGCCAGGGGAATGAAGGCGATCAGGTCGAAGGAGAAGCCGTACTTGAACGGCACCGGCACGCTCACCAGGGGCACCTCGGGCATGGCCGCCATGTCCACCCGGCCGAGCATCCAGGCCACCACGAAACCCAGGGTCAGGCCGATGACGATGGAGCCCAGGCGCAGCATCGGGTGGTTGAAGCGGTTGAGCACCACGATGGTCAGCAGCACCAGCGCCGCCAGCCCCAGGTTGCTCGCCGCGCCCAGGTCGCTGGCACCGTAGCCGCCGGCCATGTCGGTGACCGCCACCTTGATCAGCGACAGGCCCATCAGGGTGATGATGGTGCCGGTCACCACCGGGGTGATCAGCTTGCGCAACTTGCCGATGAACTGGCTGAGGAACATCTCGATAAAGGCTGCGACAAAGCAGATGCCGAAGATGGTGGAGAGGATTTCGTTGGTGTCGCCGCCCCGGCCCTTGACCATGAAGCCGGCACTGAGCAGCACGCTGATAAAGGAAAAGCTGGTGCCTTGCACGCACAGCAGGCCGGAACCGATGGGCCCCAGGCGCCGGGCCTGGACGAAGGTGCCCAGGCCAGAGACGAACAGCGCCATGCTGATCAGGTACGGCAGCTCGCTTTCCAGCCCCAGGACCCCGCCGAAGATCAGGGTCGGGCTGATGATGCCGACGAAACTGGCCAGCACATGCTGCAGGGCGGCGAAGATCGCCGCGCTGAAATGCGGACGGTCGTTGAGGCCATAGATCAGGTCTGACTTGTAGCGGGGAGGGGAGCGGTCGGGTGCGGTCATGGGAAAAGGCCTGCCAGTGACGTGTGAAAACTACGGGGGCACACGTCGGAAAGTGGACGGGACTTGGGCCGCAACGCCATGTCATGGACAAGACGTGCGCACCCGGTCAGAAAAAAGGAGGCGCAGGATGCCAGAAAGGCGCCGCAGCCAGAAGGGCAAACAGGCGGAAAAAGCCAAGTTGGAAAGGATACGAAAGATACTGTTTCTCATTTGCCTTTATGGAATAATCCGCCTCCCCGATCTGCGGACCGCCCCCCGATGCTGCCGACCCCCAGCCTGCTGCGCAGCTTTCAAGAGCATTACGACGACCTGCTGAAGTTTCTCACCCGGCGCATGAGCGATCGCCAACGGGCGGCGGATGTGGCCCAGGAGACCTACCTCAAGTTGCTCAAGGTCGATCCGCAGACGGTGGAGGTGCACAACGATCGCGGTTTCATTTTCCGTGTGGCCGGCAACCTGGCCATCGACACCCTGCGCCGCGAGCAGCGCCTGGCGGCCAACCTCGCCGACGGCCAGGAGCACGCCGAAGCGGTGGACCCGGCCCCGGCACCGGAAGCCGTGCTGCTGGCCAAGGAGCGCCTGGCGGTGCTCGACGAGGCCCTGGCGCAACTCTCGGACAACGCCCGCCAGGCCTTGCTGCTCAATCGCCTGGAAGGCCTGACCCAGGCACAAATCGCATTGCGCCTGGGCGTTTCCGAAAGCATGGTGGCAAAATACATCGGCCAGGCCCTGCGCCATTGCCGCGACTGGCTGAAAGTCCACCATGAATGATTCCTTCTTGCCTGCCGCCGATGCCATGACCGACCACCCCGAAAGCCTCGAAGACGCCGCCATCGACTGGCTGGTGCTGCTGCACTCCGGCAACGCCACGCCGGCCCAGCGCATGGCCTTCCAGCAATGGCGCCAGCGCAGCCCGGCCCATGCCGCAGCGGCCGCCGAGGCCCAGCAACTGTGGGGTGACCTGGGGCAGACCGAGACCGCGCGGCAACACCAGGCGCCGCCCGCCATGGTGCGCCGGCCACGGCGCTTCTGGCCGGCGCTGGCCGCTTCGCTGCTGCTGGCGCTGGGGGCTGGCCTGGGCTGGCAGCAGTGGCCGGCCTTGACCTCGGACTACCACACCGGGGTCGGCCAGCAACAGAGCATCACCCTGGCGGACGGCTCGCGGGTCACCCTCAACAGCGCCAGTGCGCTGTCGGTGGCCTACTCGACGGATGAGCGCCGGGTGATCCTGCGCAGCGGCGAAGCGCTGTTCGAACCGCTGGCCGACCCGCAGCGGCCCTTCGTGGTCCAGGCCCAGGCCCAGCAACTGCAAAGCGCTGCCAGTGCCTTCAGCGTGCGCCGCGACGGCCACCAACTGACGGTGGTGGTGCGCGAAGGGCAGGTGCAGTTCAGCGGTGACCACGCACCAGTGCTGCTCCAGGCCGACCAGCGCCTGCAATACCAGCCCGGCCAGCCGCTGCTGGCCCAGCAGACCGTGGACGCCGCCAGCCTGACCGCCTGGCAGCGCGGCAAGCTGATCTTCAACGGCCGCCCGCTGGGTGAGGTGATAGGTGAACTGGAGCGCTACCAGCACGGGCGCATCCTGATTTCCGACGGTCAGTTGGCGGCCCTGGCCATCAGCGGTGTGTTCGACCTGCATGATCCGCAAGGCTCGCTCAAGGCCCTGCAGCAGCGCTACCCGCTGCACGTCACCTACCTGCCATGGCTGGCGGTCCTGCACTGAGTCGAATTTTTTTTGCCTGGGCACTGCAAGTTCCCCTGGGGGAAATCGTCGTAGTGAGACTGAGAAGACAATCATTCTCATTGACGTCATTTCAACCGGCTGGGAAGGAACACGTGAAAGCAATGTTCAAGCTGTCGACACTGGGGCGCGGTCACCACATCATGCGCCGCACATTACTGGCCCAGGCCCTGTTCGCCGGGGCCTTGAGCCCGGTCCTGGCCCAGGCCCAGGAGGCCGCCACGGTCAGCCAGGCCGGCAGCGCCCAGGAGCGCCGGGTCTCGTTGAACCTGCCGGCCCAGCCCCTGGACCAGGCGCTGACCCGCTTCGCCGATCAGGCCGACCTGCGCCTGCTGTACACCACCAGCGATGTCGAGGGCCTGCAATCCACCGCCCTCAACGGTGAGGTCACGGTGGCCCAGGCCCTGCAAAGCCTGCTGGCCGGCAGTGGCATGAGCTGGTCGTTCAGCGACGGGCACACGGTGATCCTGCGTCGGGCTGGCGTGCCGGCCGCCAGCCTCAACCTCAAGCCGACCCAGGTCACCGTGGCGTCACGCACCAGCGCCGCCATCAGCGAGATTCCCGGCACCGTGTGGGTGGTGGAGCAGAGCCAGCTGCGCGAGCAGTTGAGCACCGGGGTCAGCCTCAAGGAAGCCATCGGCAAGCTGGTACCGGGCCTCGACCTGGCCCCGGAAGGGCGCACCAACTACGGCCAGAACATGCGCGGGCGCAACGTGCTGGTGATGATCGACGGGGTCAGCCAGAACAGTTCCCGGGGCCTGTCCCGACAGTTCGACAGCATCTCGCCGTTCAACGTCGAGCGGGTCGAAGTGCTGTCCGGGGCCAGCGCCATCTACGGCGGCGGCGCCACCGGCGGCATCATCAATATCGTCACCAAGAAAGGCGAACCGGGCCCGGCGCGCTTCGAGACCCAGCTGGGGGCCAGCAGCGGCTTCAACAACAGTGACGACCTGACGACCCGCATCGCCCAGTCGGTGAGCGGCGGCAACGAAGCCATCAGCGGCCGGCTGGCGGTGGCGGGGGAGCAGAACCAGGCGTTCTATGACGGTGCCGGCAAGCAGATCTTCATCGACAACACCCAGACCGACCTGCAGTACAACCGTACCCTGGACCTGATGGGCAGCCTGGCCCTGCAGTTCAACGAAGAGCAGAGCCTGGACCTGCTGGCCCAGTACTACGACTCCGGCAACCATGGCAGCACCGGGATCTACTTCCCCAACCTCAAGTACAAGGCGCCGTCCAACCTGGAAGACGCCGAGCTGCGCGGCGGCTATTCCACCGACCTGGAACCGCGTACCAAGCGCCTGCTGCTCAACGCCAACTACCACCACAGCGACGTGCTGGGCCAGGATTTCTACCTGCAGGCCTCGTACCGCAAGGAAGACGACAACTTCTTCCCGTTCCCCTACTACAACAGCGGCAGCCCCGCAGGCTCCAAGGGTGTGTACTTCGCCGCATCCCAGCAGAATTTCGAAGTCACCAGCCTCAAGGCGCTGTTCGCCAAGGAGTTCGAGGCGTTCAAGCTGACCTACGGCGTGGACCTGGACCGCGAGCGTTTCAATGCCCAGCAGAGCACCTTCGACCAGGGCATCTCCTCGGGCAGCGGCGGTCTCGACCTGGTGACCCAGAGCAAGGCGCCGCGCTATCCCAGCTACCGGGTCGATGGCCTGTCCGGCTATGCCCAGCTGGACTGGCACGCCACCGACAACCTGACGGTATCCGGCGGCTACCGGCGCCAGCAGATGGACGTGGACGTGGGCCAGTTCAAGAACGTACCCGGCGGCAGCAACGACTATGCGGTCAACCTCTACAACCTGGGCACCATCTACGACTTCAAGAACGGCCACCAGCTGTGGGTCAACTACGGCGAGGGCTTCGATCTGCCGGACCCGGCCAAGTTCTACGGCAAGCCGGGCCTGAGCGTGGACGACAACCCCCTGGCCGGGATCAAGAGCCGCCAGGTGGAGACCGGCTGGCGCTTCTCCGATAGCGACTGGGATGCCCAGGCGGCGCTGTACTACATCTGGTCGGACAAGGTGATCACCACCGACCAGGCCACCCTGACCATCGACGTCAAGGACCAGAAAAGCCGCGACTACGGTTTTGAAAGCGCCCTGACCCGGCACTTCCAGAACGGCTGGGAGCTGGGCGGCACCCTGCATGCCGTGCGCTCCGAGGAGGAGAACAAGAACGGCGGCTGGAGCAAGCGCGACGCCCGTTATGCCTCGCTGTCGAAACTCACCGCCTTCGTCGGCTGGAAGGACGACAGCAGCAGCGTGCGCCTGCAGGGCAACCACGCCTTCACCCTCAAGGACGACGCGGTCAAGCAGATCGACGCCACCCACAGCGTGGATGCGCCCAACACCATCGACGGCTACACCACCTTCGACCTGCTGGGCAGCCACGACACCGAGTTCGGCACCTTCAGCGGCGGCATCCAGAACCTGCTGGACAAGCAGTACAGCACCGTCTGGGGCCAGCGCGCCAAGCTGTTCTACTCGCCGACCTACGGCCCGGACTACCTTTACGACTACCAGGGCCGTGGCCGCACCTACACCCTGACCTGGACCATGGCCTACTGATGCCCCGGGGGCTCTTGCGGCCCCTGTAGCCGCTGCCGAGCCCCAGCGAGGCTGCGCAAAGGCCCGCAGGGCCTTGCTTGGCAACTCCCAGCCGAACCCTGCGACGCAGTGCCTTCACCGCCTGCGCCAGCGGCTACAGGACCCCGGCAGAATCATGCCTGGCAATGTCCCGCCAACCCCCATCCTCCTGACAGAAACTGTCAGGAGGCTCTGGTAATCTGCGCCGGTGTTTTTTCCGGAGTGCACCTGCGTGTCGCGAGCCAGTCGTTTACTCACCCTGCTGCAGATGCTGCGGGGCAAAAGCCGTCCGGTGACCGCCGCGACCCTGGCCTCGGAGCTGGAGGTTTCCGAGCGCACCCTGTACCGCGATATCGCCGAGCTGACCGCCCTGGGCGCGCCGATCTACGGTGAGGCCGGGATAGGCTACGTGCTGCGCAGCGGGCTGTTCCTGCCGCCGTTGATGCTCAATGCCGACGAGACCGAGGCCGTGGTGCTGGGCCTGCGCTACGTCGACCAGCGCGGCGACGAGGAACTGAGCAAGGCCGCCGCCGATGCCATGGCCAAGATCGCTGCGGTGCTGGCCCCCGCGGCCCAGGACGCACTGCGCAATCCGACCCTGTTGCCCGGCCCGGCGGGCTACGGCTTCCCCGACAACCCGGTGTCGCTCAATGTGTTCCGCCAGGCGATCCGCCTTCAGGCCAAGCTGCTGATCGACTATGCCGACGTCAACCAGAACCCCAGCCAGCGCCGGGTCTGGCCCCTGGCCCTGGGCTTTCTCAACGAGGCCCGGGTGATCGTGGCCTGGTGTGAATTGCGCGAGGATTACCGCACCTTCCGCACCGACCGCATTGCCGCCGCCCAGGAACAGGGCGAGCGGTATCCGGGGCGGCGCAGCGACTGGCTGCGAGCCTGGCGCAAACGCATGCACAGCGATGAGCAGGGCCGTTTCACTGCTGACAGGAAATGACACGCGGGGGCTTTAGCATGGCCCGCTTATTCAACAGCAAGGAGCTTTTGTCATGTCGGCCACAGACCCTTCCCTGGCCCCGGCCATCGCCGCTTATGTCACGGCCATCAACAGCGGCGACAGCGCAGTGGTGGCGTCGATCTTCGCCGACCGCGCCCAGGTCTTCGATGAACGCGAGCACTGCGTGGGGCCCCAGCAGATCGCCCGCTGGATGGGCAAAGGCGCGTGCCGCCTGGAAATCCTCGGAGTCCAGCAGCGCACCGGCAAAGTGCTGCTCGACAGCCGGGTGTGCGGTGACTTCCCCGGCAGCCCCCAGGCCCTGCGCCATACCTTCCGCCTGGACGCCCAAGGGCGGATCGAACGCCTGGATATTTCCCGCTGATGTAGCCGCTGGCGCAGGCGGCGAAAAACCTGAGCATGCCCAAGGTTTTGCTGGAGACCGCCAGGCAAGGCCCTGCGGTCCTTTTCCCAGCTTCGCGGGCTCGGCAGCGGCTACAGGTCGGCCTGGAGCGGCTCATGCTGGCATACTGCGGCTCTTTGCCAGGAGGCCCGAGCCCCATGCCATTCGATTCCCCCATGAGCGCCTACCAATACGCCCTGGAGCAGCAGGGCTTTGTCGCCGACGCGGCGCAGGCGCGGGCGGTGCAGGCCTTGCAGCAATGCCATGAAGCCCTGCATCAAGGGCGCACGGCGGTGCCCGGGGTCTATCTGTGGGGGGCGGTTGGGCGGGGCAAGACCTGGCTGATGGACCAGTTCTACCAGAGCCTGCGGGTCCCGGCGCGGCGCCAGCACTTTCATCATTTCATGGGCTGGGTGCACCAGCGTTCGTTCCAACTGAGCGGTATTGCCGACCCCTTGCAGGCCCTGGCCCGGGAGCTGGCCGAAGAGGTGCGGGTGCTGTGTTTCGATGAGCTGTTCGTCAATGACATCGGTGACGCGATCATCCTCGGGCGCCTGTTCCAGGTGATGTTCGACCAGGGCGTGGTGCTGGTCTGCACCTCCAACCAGCCCCCGGAGCAGCTGTATGCCGATGGCTTCAACCGCGAGCGCTTCGTTCCGGCGATCAGCGCCATCCGCCAGCACATGCAGGTGGTGGCGGTGGACGGCGAGCAGGATCACCGCCTGCACCCGGGCACCGCCGAGCAACGCTACTGGCTTGGCGCCGAGGGGCAGCCGAGCGCCCTGGGGCCGGTGTTCGAGCGCTTGAGTGCCGGGCAGCCGGCGAGCAGCGAGCCGCTGTTGCTCGGCTATCGCCCGTTGCAGGTGGTCAAGGCGTGCGGGACGGTGGTCTGGTGCAGCTTCGTCGAACTGTGCGAACAGCCGTTTTCCGCCATGGACTTCATGGCCCTGTGCGACCGCTTCCAGGCCATTCTCCTGAGCGATGTGCCCAACCTCAGCGCTTGCCAGCGCCCCGCACGCATTGCCCGGGGCACCGAGGATGGTGCCGAGCGGGTGGTGGCCGGGGATCGTGAGTTGCCGCAGCTGTCGGTACATGACGACGCGGTGCGGCGTTTCATCGCCCTGGTGGACGAGTGCTACGACCGCAAGGTGCCGCTGTACCTGGAAGCCCGGGTGCCCATGGAACAGCTGTACACCGAGGGCTACCTGGAGTTCGCTTTCCGCCGCACCCTCAGCCGCCTGCAGGAAATGCAGTTGCAGCGTTTTGCCGGTGGGCCCGCGGCCTGAAGGGAAACCCTTCCGGCTGCCATGGATCCCGGCCGCTGCTTAGGATTTATTCTGTAGTGCGCGGGTTAAAAATCTTCGTTTGGTCAAATCCCCCAGCCTACAATCGAGGCTGCCTGAGCCCTGAGCGCTCACTTTCAATACGTTGATCGAGGATGAACATGGACGTTGCCGATGTCGTGGTGTTGCAAGCCAGTTACAGCAACCCGGTGCATGCCGAAGCCATAGGCGTGTTGCTCAACCACTATGCCGAGGACCCCATGGGCGGCGGCCAGCGCCTGGACGCAGACCGGCTCCAGCAGTTGCCGGCGGAGCTGGCCAAGCGGCCCCAGGCGTTCAGCGTGCTGGCCTTTGCCGGCGGGCAGCCGGTGGGCCTGGTGAACTGCTTCGAAGGCTTCTCCACCTTTGCCTGCCGGCCCCTGGTGAATATCCATGACGTGGTGGTGCTGGACAGCTACCGCGGCCAGGGCCTGAGCAAGCGCCTGCTGCAGAAGGTCGAGGACATCGCCCGGCAACGGGGCTGCTGCAAGGTCACCCTGGAAGTGCTGGAGGGCAATGCCCAGGCCCAGGCCGCCTATCGCGCCTGCGGTTTCGCCAATGCCATGCTCGACCCGGCTCACGGGCGCATGCTGTTCTGGAGCAAAGCCTTGTAATGCACGCCCCCAGCCCCTGCGCGCCGGTCCCGGTAGAAACACCCTGGCGGATCTTCCTGGTGTTTCTGCGCCTGGGCCTGAGTTCGTTTGGCGGGCCGCTGGCGCACCTGGGCTACTTTCGCCAGGAATTCGTCCAGCGCCGGCGCTGGCTGGGGGAGGCGGCCTATGCCGAGCTGGTCGCGCTGTGCCAGTTTCTTCCCGGACCTGCCAGCAGTCAGGTCGGCATCGCCCTGGGATTGTCTCGCCGTGGCCTGCCCGGGGCCCTGTGTGCCTGGGCCGGCTTTACCTTGCCTTCGGCCCTGGCCCTGGCACTGCTGGCCCTGGGGTTGGGGGGCGGGGTCCCGGCCGGGGCGCTCAAGGGCTTGCAACTGGTGGCGGTGGCGGTGGTGGCCCAGGCCTTGTGGGGCATGGCCCGCAGCCTGTGCCGGGGCGCCTTGCAGATCGTCATTGCAGTGCTGGCCGCGGCGCTGGTGCTGCGCTGGCCGGGCCTGGGCGGGCAGTTGCTGGTGATGCTGCTGGCGGCGCTGCTGGGCCGCTGGCTGATCAGGCCGGTGTTCCAGGTGCAGGTCCAGAGTCCTCCCTCTGGGCCGAGTCGCCGCCTGGGGGCGTGTTGCCTGGGGCTGGCGCTGTTGTTGCTGGTGCTGTTGCCGGGGCTGGTGCTGCTCTGGCCGGGGCGCCTGCTGAGCCTGTTCGATGGTTTCTACCGGGTCGGCGCTCTGGTATTCGGCGGCGGCCATGTGGTGCTGCCGCTGTTGCAGGCGCAGGTGGTGGAGCCCGGCTGGGTCGGCAGCCCGCTGTTCCTGGCCGGGTACGCCAGCGCCCAGGCGATGCCCGGCCCGCTGTTCAGCGTCGCGGCCTTTCTCGGCGCGGCCATCGATGGCTGGAGTGGGGCGGTGGTGTGCCTGCTGGCGATCTTTCTGCCAGGGCTGTTGCTGGTGATCGGCGTGGTGCCCTTCTGGCAGCGGCTGCGCCACCGCCAGGGCATCCAGGCGGCCCTGGCCGGGGTCAATGCCGCGGTGGTGGGCCTGCTGGCGGCAGCGTTGTACCAACCCCTGTGGACCAGCAGCGTGACCGGCGCGCCGGAACTGGTGGCGGTGTTGCTGGCGCTGCTGCTGTTGCGCAGCGGCCGGGTGCCGCCCTGGGCCCTGGTGCTGCTGGGGGCCGGGGCCGGTGCCTGGCTGCTCTAGAGGTCATGCTGCGCCGGGTCGAGCCGGGGGAATACCAGGCGGAACTCGGTCAGGAGTTCCGGGATGCTGCTGACCTCGGTGCGCCCCTGGTGCAGGTTCATGATCGAGCGGACGATGGCCAGGCCCAGCCCGGTGCCGCCTTCGGCCCGGGTGCGGCTGCTGTCGACCCGATAGAAGCGCTCGAACAGATGGGGCAGGTGGCTGGCGGCGATGCCCGGGCCGGGGTTGCCCACGCTCAGGCTCACGGCCTCCATGGTCTGCTCCACCCGCAGGCTGATCTGCCCCCGCGGCGGGCTGTGGCGAATGGCGTTGGACAGCAGGTTGGAAATGGCCCGCTGGATCATCAGCCGGTCCCCCAGCACCCAGGCATCACCACTGGGCTGCAGTTGCAGCTGCTTCTCTTCGGCGCTCAGGGCGAACAGGTCGATGACCCGGCGCGCTTCTTCCCCCAGCGATACTCGGGCGAACCGGGCCTGGGACGCCGGCTGGCTGACCTGGGCCAGGAACAGCATGTCGGCGACGATCCGCGTGACCCGCTCCAGCTCTTCGATGCTGGCCTCCAGCACCGCCTTGTACTCCTCTGGCGGGCGTTCCCGGGACAGGGTCACCTGGGCCTTGCCCATCAGGTTGCTGATGGGCGAGCGCAACTCGTGGGCCAGGTCGTCGGAGAACTGCGACAGGCGCTGCACGCCGCCGTCCAGGCGTTGCAGCATGACATTGATGCCCTGGCCCAGCTCCGCCAGCTCCCGGGGCAGGCCCTGCAGCTTCAGGCGGTGGGTCAGGTCCTGGGTGGTCACCCGCGCCGCGACCCGGCTGAACTGCTGCAGCGGCAGCAGGCCCCGTTGCACCAGCCACCAGGCGCCGAAACCGATCAGCAGCAGCAACAGGGGCAGGGCGATCACCGTGGAACGCAGGTAGGCGCTGAGCAGCGCCTGATCGTTGCTGCGGTCCAGGGTCAGTACCACCTGGACCTGCTCGCCGTTGCGCAGGCTCATCTGCCGCAGGGCGCTGAGCAAGGGGTTGCCGCGGCTGTCGCGCCAGTCGATATAGCCGTCGCCACCGATATTGCCCAGGGGCTCGGGCAGGGACTCCTGGGCCATGCCGCCGACAATCAGCAGGGGTTCGGCCAGCGGATCGCTGCCGAGGATGCTCAATTGCAGGTTGTCGTGGCCCATCACCAGGTCCAGCAGGGAATGGGGGCGGGCCGCCAGGTCACTGCTCTTGAGGTCGCTGGTGAGGCTGTGCCGGATCTGCTCCAGCTTGCTGTCCAGGCCCTTGCGCGCCAGGTTGTCCAGCTCATGGTTCAACGCCAGGTAGGCCAGGGTTGCCAGCAGCACCACCAGTGCCGCGCCCATCAGGGCGACGGTCAGCCCCAGGCGCATGGACAGGCTGCTGGCCGCGGCGGCGGGGCGCGCTGTCATGGGCGTGCTTCCAGGACATAACCGACACCGCGCAGGGTATGGATCAGCTTGACGTCACTGGCGTCGTCGATCTTGCCCCGCAAGCGGCTGATGGAGACTTCCACCACATTGGTGTCGCAGTCGAAGTTCATGTCCCAGACCAGGGAGATGATCTGGGTGCGGGTCAGTACTTCTCCGCTGTGGCGCATCAATACATGCAGCAGGGTGAATTCCTTGGTCGTCAGGTCGATACGCCGACTGCCGCGATAAGCTCGATGACGGCGCGGGTCAAGTTGCAGGTCGGCAACTTGCAGAACTTCCGGTTGGACAATCACTTCACTACGACGCATCAGGGTACGAACCCGGGCCAGCAACTCGGGAAATTGAAACGGTTTGACCAGATAATCATCGGCGCCCATATCCAGGCCCTTGACCTTGTCTTCCAGGCGCCCGCGAGCAGTCAACATCATGACCCGTGCGGGATAGTTTCCCTGCAGTTGTTCAAGAACTTGCCAACCATCTTTGCCGGGCAGGTTGATATCCAGGATTACCAATTCATAGGGCTGTTGTTGAATCAGGTGCAGGCCGTCCACGCCATTGTTCGCCCGGTCCACCACATAGCCACTTTCACTCAGGCCCTGATGCAGGTAGTCGGCCGTCTTGGGTTCGTCCTCAATCACCAGAATGCGCATTGCAATATCCTCTTCAAAGCTGTCGGGGCTGTCGAGCGAGCGCAGGTTAAAGTCTGTAGTAGCTATAGGGTCAATAAAATAACCCAGCTAATTCAACTGATTAACCAGGCTGTCCGATCAGTGGCGAGTGGCATGGTGCGGCGATACTAATTGAGCCGGGGCACTGCGGGCGGCAGATGACCGGGTTGTCATCTGCCTGTCATGCGGGTGCAAGAGAAGGAGGGCAGCCCCTATGAAAAAGGCGCCCGCAAGGGCGCCAAACATCCACTTCTGGCAAAGGAGCAGATTGCCGGGAAGGGGTATCGCTGGAACTGGGGGTCAGGCACCAGGCTGTTGTTGCTTGGCATCCGAGGCGGAATAGTTGGGCTCGGATTTCTGCTTTTCGGCTTTTGCGGTGTTTTCGGTCTTGTCGCCATGAAGTTGCTGCTGGCTAACGCGGAAGTTGTCATAGAAGCGCTGCATATTTTCCGAGCCACCTTCGGCAAAGGCCGCGCTGGAACCTACCAGAATCAGGCCGCTTAATACCAAAGTTGAAAGTTTCATGCTGTTTTTCCTGCTTAAGAATGTTCGGTACTTGTTACGTCCCTGCACAAGAAGTGATGGGCGAAAGTTTCACCGAAGTGTATTAAGCGAGGGTTAACGTCAGCCTGAAGTGCTGATTACAATTTCGACATCATGTGTCTTTGCCGGCGCTTGGCTGCGCTGGCCGGCAAGGGCACCTCCTTGAAGGCGCCGCCTGCGGACGCGGCCTGGTGCAAAAAAAAGCCCCGGGAACCGGCCAGGGTTCTCGGGGCTGTTTGCCGGCAAGCCGGATCCTGCGGGCGTGACAGGGGGCTTACTTCTGTACCACCGTGGCTTCGACCGGAGCCTTGGGTTTCATCAGGCTGAAGTCGATCAAGGGCTTGCTCTGGCGCGAGTAGGGGTCGCCGATCAGCAGCGGGCGTGGCTTGAAGCTGTCGCTCACCAGGCTGCGGCTGTGGTCCAGCTCATCGAAACTCAGGCCCGCCAGGTCCGCCCAGGTGTGAATCAGCTGGGAACTCATGTAGGGGCGGCTGAGGTCCGAGGCAAAGCTCCAGTCATGGGTTTCCCGCCATTTCGGCGAGGCCCAGGCCATGAACGGAATGGTGTACATCGGCGCCGTCGGCCGGGCTTCGTTGCGCCCCAGGGTGTCATGGCCGGCGGAGTCGAAGACGTCCTCGCCGTGGTCCGAGAGGTACAGCAGGAAACCGTTGGGGTCGGTCTTGGCGTAGTTCTTGATCAGGTTCGAGACCACGAAGTCGTTGTACAGCACGGCGTTGTCGTAGCTGTTGTAGGTGGGCAGCTGGTCGTCGCGCACGCCGGCCGGTACGCCCTGGCGATCATTGAACTTGTCGAAGCTGGGCGGATAGCGGTACTGGTAGCTCATGTGGGTGCCCAGCAGGTGGACCACGATGAACTTGCGCGGTGCGCTGTCGGCCAGGGCCTTGGAGAACGGTTCGAGCACGTCGCCGTCGTACTGGCGGGCGTTCTGGTTGCGGTTGTTGTTCAGGTACACCTGCTCGTCCGCCTGTTCGGAGAAGGTGGTGAGCATGGTGTTGCGCTTGGTCATGGTCTGCTGGTTGGTGATCCAGTAGGTCTTGTAGCCGGCCTGCTTCATCACGCTGACCAGGGACGGGCTCTTGAGGTACAGGTCGGGGTTTTCTTCGTCGGCGAAGGTCAGTACCTGCTGCAGCGCCTCGATGGTGTAGGGGCGCGGGGTGATGACGTTGTTGAAGATCGCCAGCTGATCCTTGAGCTTGTCCAGCTCCGGGGTGGTCTGGCGCGGGTAGCCGTACAGGCTCATGCGCTGGCGGTTGGTGGATTCGCCGATGACCAGTACCAGGGTCGCCGGCTGGTTGGCCATGCTGTCCTTGAGGTTGGTCAGGGGGGCGATCTTGCTGGCGCTGGCGAGCATGCCCTGCATGCCGTCCAGTTGCTCGCGGTAGCGGCGATAGGCAATCACCATCTGCCAGGGCACGGCGGGCTCGATGCGGGTTTCGAATTTCTCCAGGCCGGCGGCCAGGGTATCGGCGCGGGAGATCTGCTTGACCAGCGGGTAGCCGACGATGGCCACCAGGATAGCCGTCGCCGCCACCAGGGCCTGGCCCAGAGGCAGGTAGACCGGGCGCAGGCGGGTCCAGAGGAAGAAGGCGAATGCGCTGTGGGCGAGGAACGCCAGGAGCATCCACCAGGCAAAGTACTGGGTCAGGTATTCACCGGCTTCCGAGGGGTTGGACTCGAACATGATGAAGATGACGCTTTGCGAGAACTCCTGCTGGTAGACGAAGAAGTAGCCCAGGCTGGCCATGGAACAGGCCCAGAGCACCACGCCGATCACGGCGGCCATGACTTTGGTGCGAGCCGGGAACAGCAGCATCGGTGCCAGCCAGATGGCGCTCATGAAGAACGCCTGGCGGAAACCGGTGAAGCCGGAGGTGTCGGTCAGCTGGATCAGCAGTTGGGTGATGCCGGAGAAATACCAGAAGAACAGGAACAGCCAGAGCAGCCCCATCCAGTCAAAACCTTTCGCAGATGCACTACTGCGTTTGAACAATGCCATTGAGCGCTCCCCAGGGATCCAGATTCATTGCGCGCCAAGGGCGTCGCGAATGAGCGCCGTCTTGTAACAAGACGGCCACAATGGCCGGGAGTATCGACAGGCAAGTGTGAAAACTTTGTCAGCTGAACGTCGCTATTTTGTGGTCTGCAACGGGGTGGGCTGTGGCGGTATGGCGAGGGAAGGCGGCTTGGCCCGGGACCTGCAGCGGGGCTGAACGCAGGTCGGGCCTGCGTTCAGGGGCGAGGCTCAGCTCGCGGAGGAGAGGTGTAGCGGCGCCGGTTGACCCTGGCTTTGCAACTGCAGGCGCAATTGTGCGAGCTCCCGTTGCAGTTGATCGCGTTCGTCTTTGAGTTGACGCAATTCGTCACGACGAATGGTGACGTACAGGGTTTGTGCTGGTCGTGCCGGTAGTACTGTGCCCATTGCTTCACCTCGCAAATGGCGTGTCTCAACTATGCTTCGCTGGCCGCATCCCTTGCGCAAAGCACTATCGGCGGCAATTTTATTTCTTTTTCGGGCAAAGGGAACTTTTTTATTTTTCGCGGTCGCTGTGTCTTCGCGCAGATTTGCAGCGTTATCCACCCAGGGCCAGGGAAACTTCAGGGGCTGGCACAGGACTAATCTTCATTGCTCTGCTGCCCGTCAGGGGAATTGGCTGGGGCCGGTCGATGGGTAATTCGCGCCGTCGGGGGTAAAAACTCGGAATCTGTCTGAAGATTGCGCTGTCTTGGGGCTTCTTGCCTTGTATAGTTGCGCCCCTCGGGATTTTGCCCCGGCCCTCTGGGCTATAACTTTTTTTGATCAGAATTTTTGCAGTAGGAGCATCAGCACATGCAACTGGGGATTATTGGACTGGGCCGCATGGGCGGCAACATTGCACGGCGCCTGATGCTCAATGGGCACGAGACCGTAGTCTTTGACCGCAACACCGACTTCGTCAGCGCCCTGGCCGCTGAAGGCGCCAAGGGCGTCGCCGACCTGCCGGCCCTGGTGGCGGGCCTGGAAAAGCCCCGGGCGGTCTGGGTCATGCTGCCTGCGGGCGCACCCACCGAAGACACCATCGACACCCTCAGCCAGTTGCTGGAGCCGGGCGATGTGATCATCGACGGTGGCAACACCTACTATAAAGACGACATCCGCCGCGCCCGCGACCTGGCGCAAAAGGGCCTGAAGTACATCGACGTCGGCACCTCCGGCGGCGTCTGGGGCCTGGAGCGTGGCTACTGCATGATGATCGGCGGCGACGCTGCCGAAGTGCTGCGCCTGGACCCGCTGTTCGCCGCCCTGGCGCCCGGCATGGGCACCATCCCGCGGACCAAGGACCGGGTCGCCGATGACGACCGTGCCGAACGCGGCTACATCCACGCCGGCCCGGCCGGCTCCGGGCACTTCGTCAAGATGATCCACAACGGCATCGAGTACGGCATGATGCAGGCCTTCGCCGAGGGCTTCGACATCCTCAAGACCAAGGCCTCGGAAAGCCTTCCGGAAGACCAGCGCTTCGACCTCAATGTCGCCGATATCGCCGAAGTCTGGCGCCGTGGCAGCGTGGTGTCCTCCTGGCTGCTGGACCTGACCGCCGATGCCCTGGCGGGCGATCCGAAGCTCGACGGCTTCTCCGGCTCGGTGGCCGACAGTGGCGAAGGGCGCTGGACCATCGAAGCGGCCATGGAGCAATCGGTGCCGGTGCCGGTACTGTCCAACTCGCTGTTCTCCCGCTACCGCTCCCGCGGCCAGGGCACCTACGGTGACAAGCTGCTGTCGGCCATGCGCTTCGGCTTTGGCGGCCATGTGGAGACCGGGAAAAAATGACCACCACGCGAAAGAAGTCCAAGGCGTTGCCGGCGCCGCCGACCACGCTGTTCCTGTTCGGCGCCCGCGGTGATCTGGTCAAGCGCCTGCTGATGCCGGCGCTGTACAACCTCAGCCGCGACGGTTTGCTGGATGAGGGGCTGCGGATTGTCGGCGTCGACCACAACGCGGTGAGCGACGCCGAGTTCGCCACGCTGCTGGAAGACTTCCTTCGCGATGAAGTGCTCAACAAGCAAGGCCAGGGGGCGGCGGTGGATGCCGCCGTCTGGGCCCGCCTGACCCGGGGCATCAACTATGTCCAGGGCGATTTTCTCGACGACTCCACCTATGCCGAACTGGCGGCGCGGATTGCCGCCAGCGGCACCGGCAACGCGGTGTTCTACCTGGCCACCGCACCGCGCTTCTTCAGTGAAGTGGTGCGCCGCCTGGGCAGCGCCGGGTTGCTGGAGGAGGGGCCGCAGGCTTTTCGCCGGGTGGTGATCGAAAAACCCTTCGGCTCCGACCTGCAGACCGCCGAAGCCCTCAACGGCTGCCTGCTCAAGGTCATGAGCGAGAAGCAGATCTATCGCATCGACCATTACCTGGGCAAGGAAACGGTCCAGAACATCCTGGTCAGCCGTTTTTCCAACAGCCTGTTCGAGGCATTCTGGAACAACCATTACATCGACCACGTGCAGATCACCGCGGCGGAAACCGTCGGCGTGGAAACCCGTGGCAGCTTTTATGAACACACCGGTGCCCTGCGGGACATGGTGCCCAACCATCTGTTCCAGTTGCTGGCGATGGTGGCCATGGAGCCGCCCGCTGCCTTTGGCGCCGATGCGGTACGTGGCGAAAAGGCCAAGGTGGTGGGGGCTATCCGCCCCTGGTCCGTGGAAGAGGCCCGGGCCAACTCGGTGCGCGGCCAGTACAGCGCCGGTGAAGTGGCCGGCAAGGCCCTGGCGGGCTACCGCGAGGAAGCCAACGTGGCGCCGGACAGCAGCACCGAAACCTACGTTGCGCTGAAGGTGATGATCGACAACTGGCGCTGGGTCGGGGTGCCGTTCTACCTGCGCACCGGCAAGCGCATGAGTGTGCGCGACACCGAGATCGTCATCTGCTTCAAGCCGGCGCCCTATGCACAGTTCCGCGATACCGAGGTCGAGCGCCTGTTGCCGACCTACCTGCGGATCCAGATCCAGCCCAACGAAGGCATGTGGTTCGACCTGCTGGCGAAAAAGCCCGGGCCGAGCCTGGACATGGCCAACATCGAGCTGGGTTTTGCCTACCGCGACTTTTTCGAGATGCAGCCCTCCACCGGCTACGAAACCCTGATCTACGACTGCCTGATCGGCGACCAGACCCTGTTCCAGCGCGCCGACAACATCGAGAACGGCTGGCGCGCGGTGCAACCTTTCCTCGATGCCTGGCAACAGGACGCCAGCTTGCAGAGCTACCCGGCGGGCGTGGATGGCCCGGCAGCCGGGGATGAACTGCTGGCCCGGGATGGCCGCGTATGGCGACCCCTGGGGTGAGTGGCGTGCAGGCGCGGCCTATCGAGTTCCTCCTCAGTGACATGGACGGCACCCTGTTGCGCCCCGACCACAGCCTCAGCCCCCGCACCCTGGATGCGGTCCGTGCGCTGCGCGAGGCCGGGGTGGCCTTCAGCCTGGCCACCGGACGGCCGCCGCGGGCCATGCTGCAGCAGATCGAGGCCCTGGGCGTCGACCTGCCCACTGCCGGCTTCAACGGCGGCAGTATCGTCAAGCCCGATGGCAGTTTCCTGGCTCGCCACCATGTTCCGGTGGAAGCGGCGGTCACCGCCTTGCTGCTGTTCGAACCCTGCCCACAGGTCGAGACCTGGGTGTTTGCCGACAACGAATGGCTGCTGCGCAACCTGGACGGTGCCCTGATGCCCCTGGAGCGCCAGGCGCTGGGTTACGCCCCCAAGGTGGTGGACAGCTTCGAGGAATACCTGCCGCGCATCGACAAGATCGTCGCCGCCAGCAGCGATCACCGCTTGCTGGTGCAGTTGGAGGCCCGCTTGCAGGCCGCCACTGCAGGGCAGGCCCAGGCGTCCCGTTCCCAACCCAGGTTCCTCGATCTCACTGCCTTGCAGGCGGACAAGGGGCAGGCCCTGATGACCCTGGCCGAATACCTGGGGGTGCCGCTGGAGCGCACCGCGGCCCTGGGCGATGGCGGCAACGACCCGGCGATGTTCCAGCGTGCCGGCCTGTCGATTGCCATGGGCCAGGCGGAAGAACAGGTCAAGCGCCAGGCTGATGTGATCACCGGCAGCAACCTGGAAGACGGCGCCGCCGAAGCCATCGAGCGCTATATCCTCATGCGTTGAGGGGGGGGGGGGGGGGGGGGGGGGGGGGGGGGGGGGGGGGGGGGGGGGGGGGGGGGGGGGTGGGCGTTCCCCCCCCCCCCCCCCCCCCCCCCCCCCCCCCCCGCCCCCAGTCCTGCACCCATTGCGCCCCACCTGCAGTCCCGGGGCGCCCCAAGCGGCGGTTACAACCAGTAGCTCACCGCGTACCAGCCCAGCAGCCCCATCACCACGGTGTAGGGCAGGGCCATCCACACCATCCGTCCGTAGGACAGGCGTACCAGCGGTGCAATCGCCGAGGTCAGCAGGAACAGGAAGGCCGCCTGGCCGTTGGGCGTGGCCACGCTCGGCAGGTTGGTACCGGTATTGATGGCGATCGCCAGGGTTTCGAAGTGCTCGCGGCTCATCTGCCCGGAGATGAAGGCCTGTTTCACTTCGGTGATGTAGATGGTGGCCACGAACACATTGTCGCTGATGGCCGAGAGCAGGCCATTGGCAATGAACAGCATGCCCGGCTGCTGGTCCGCCGGCAGCGCCAGCACCCACTGGATCAACGGGGTGAACAGCTGCTGCTGGTGAATCACTGCCACCACGGCAAAGAACACCACCAGCAGGGCGGTGAAAGGCATGGCGTCCTTGAACGCGTTGCCCAGGCGGTGCTCGTCGGTGATCCCGGTAAAGGCGGTGATCAGTACGATCACCAGCAGGCCGATCAGCCCGACCTCGGCCACATGCAGGGCCAGGGCGACGATCAGGATCAGTGCCGCCAGCCCCTGCACCAGCAGGGCCGCGCGCTGGCGCGAGGTGCGCTGGGCATCGTCCTCGGCGGCGTAGTTGGCCAGCACCTGGCGCACGTTGTCCGGCAGCAGGGTGCCGTAGCCGAACCAGCGCAGTTTCTCCAGCAGTACGCAGGTCACCAGGCCAGCCGCCAGGACCGGCATCGAAACCGGTGCCACCTTGCTGAAGAAATCGGCGAAGTGCCAGCCCATTTCATGGCCGATCAGCAGGTTCTGCGGTTCCCCCACCAGGGTGCACACGCCGCCCAGGGCGGTGCCCACGGCGCCATGCATCAGCAGGCTGCGCAGGAAGGCGCGGAACTGCTCCAGGTCGTCATGATGCAGGGCAGGCAACTGTTGGTCGTCGACGAAGGCGCTGTCCTGGCGCGGGTCATTGCCGGACGCCACCCGGTGATACACCGAATAGAAGCCTACCGCGGCGCTGATGATCACCGCGGTGACGGTCAGGGCGTCGAGAAAGGCCGAGAGGAAGGCCGAGAGAAAGCAGAACAGCAGGCCCAGCAGCGCCTTGGAGCGCACCCCCAGCAGCAGCCGGGAGAACAGGTAGAGCAGCAACTCCTTCATGAAATAGATGCCGGCCACCATGAACATCAGCAGCAGGATCACCGGGAAGTTGTGCACCAGCTCGTCATACAGCGCCTGGGGCGTGGTCATGCCCAGCACCAGTGCCTGCACCAGCAGCAGGCCGCCGGGCATCAAGGGGTAGCACTTGAGGGCCATGGCCAGGGTGAAGATGAATTCGATCACCAGGCACCAGCCGGCGGCGGCCGGGCTGACAGCGAAGAACAGCAGAGGGTTGAGCAACAGGAACGCGACAATGCTTGCCTTGTACCAGCGGGGCGATTGGCCGAGAAAATTGTGGGCGAACGCCTGGGCCATTGAACCGGACATTGGCGGCTCCTTGTAGTGAGAAGCGCGCAACTTGCCCCATGGCGGATTGAGAATCAAGAATTGATGAAATCTTTTGCGACAAACTTCGCCAGCGCCCCAGCGGCCGCCAGTGCACGACCTTCCGTAGGAGCCGGCTTGCCGGCGAAGAGGGCCTCGAGCCTTGCGCAGTCCTCAAGCACGCCTTCGCTGGCAAGCCAGCTCCTACGGGGGGGCTGGCGGCGCAAAACTGTTGTAGGAGCCGGCTTGCCGGCGAAGAGGGCCTTGAGCCTTGCGCAGCCTTCAACGGCTTCACTCAGTACGCTTGGCCACCAGGGTCAGGATGTCGTAGCTGGCCACCACCTCGCCCAGCTGGTTGCTGACTTCCACATCCCAGGCCACCACTCCTTGCGGCGTGCCCTGGGGGCTGAGCTTGCCCTGGTCGATCTTGCGCTTGCAGGTCAGGCGCGCCTGCAGGGTGTCGCCAATGCCCACCGGGGTGATGAAGCGCAGGGTGTCCAGGCCGTAGTTGGCCAGCACCGGGCCGGGGCCCGGGGAAACGAACAGCCCGGCCGCCGCCGACAGCACGAAATAGCCATGGGCGATGCGCTTGCCGAACTGCGACGCCTTGGCGGCAATGTCGTCGAAATGCATGTAGAAGTGGTCCCCGGACAGGCAGCCGAAGTTCACCAGGTCGGCCTCGGTCACGGTGCGCCGGTGGGTCAGCAGGGATTCGCCGATCCGCAGGTCCTGGAAGTGCCGGCGGAAGGGGTGGACCTCGGTTTCGATCACCTGGGCACCGCGCACGTACTCGCCGGTTACCGCCGCCAGCATGCTTGGCGAGCCCTGGATCGCCGCCCGTTGCAGGTAATGCTTGACCGCCCGCAGGCCTCCCAGCTCTTCACCGCCGCCGGCGCGCCCCGGGCCGCCGTGCTTGAGTTGCGGCAGCGGCGAGCCGTGGCCGGTGGATTCGCCGGCGCACTCGCGGTCCAGCACCAGCAAGCGACCGTGCCAGGCCGCAGCCCGGGGAATGACCTGGGCGGCAATGGCCGGGCTCTTGGTGACCAGGCTGGCCACCAGGCTGCCCTTGCCGCGAGAGGCCAGTTCCAGCGCCTGGTCCAGGTCGTCGTAGGCCATCAGGGTGCTGACCGGGCCAAAGGCCTCGATATCGTGGGCGCCACCCTCGGCCAGGGGATCGCGCGCCAGCAGCAGGGTTGGCGCGAAGAACGCGCCCTGGCTGACGTTTGTGCCCCGGGGCTCGAAGCCGTCCCGGGCGCCGAACAGCAGGTCGCTGCTGTGCAACAGGCTTTCCAGGCGCTCGGCCACGTCCCGCTGTTGTTCATGGGAGGCCAGGGCGCCCATGCGCACGCCTTCCACCGACGGGTCGCCCACCACCACCTTCGACAGGCGTTCACGCAATTTCGTGGCCACCGCATCCAGCTGCTTGGCGGGGACGATGACACGGCGGATGGCGGTGCATTTCTGTCCGGCCTTGACCGTCATTTCCCGTGCCACTTCCTTGATGAACAGCTCGAATTCCTCGTCGTCCGGGCTTACGTCCGGGGCCAGGATCGCGCAGTTCAGCGAGTCGGCCTCGGCATTGAAGGGTACCGAATGACGGATCAGGTTCGGGTTGGCCCGCAGTCGTCCGGCGGTGCTGGCGGAGCCGGTGAAGGTCACCAGGTCCTGGCCTTGCAGGCGGTCCAGCAGGTCGCCGGTAGCGCCTATCACCAATTGCAGGCTGCCTTCGGGCAGCAGCCCCGATTCATGCATCAGCCGCACCGCGGCCTCGGTCAGGTAACTGGTGGCGCTGGCCGGCTTGACGATGCAGGGCATGCCGGCGAGGAAGCACGGGGCGAATTTTTCCAGCATGCCCCAGATCGGAAAGTTGAAGGCATTGATGTGCACCGCCACGCCACCCCGGGGCACCAGGATGTGGCTGCCGGCAAAGCTGCCGAGCTTGCTCAGGGATTGCGCCGGGCCTTCGTGCAACAGGTTGCCCGACGGCAGTTCCCGGCCGCCGAGGCCGGCGTAGCTGAACAGGGTGCTGTTGCCGCCCTCGATATCGATCCAGCTGTCGGCCCGCGTCGCGCCGCTGTGATGGGACAGGGCATAGAGCTGCTCCTTGCGCTCGCTCAGATACAGCGCCAGGGCCTTGAGGCGCTGGGCCCGCTGCTGGAAATCCAGGGCCAGCAAGGCCTTGCCGCCCTGATGGCGACCAAAGGCCAGGGCCTCGGCGAAGTCCGGGGCCTCCTCGTGGGTGTGCGCCACTTCATGCCCATCGATGGCGCTGCGCAGTGACTGGGCCGGATGCTGGCCGAACCAGCGGCCGGCGATGAAGCTTTGCAGGGTAGGAGCCTGTGGCATGGGGATTCCTCCAGAGGGTGAACCGGGTTCGAGCGCGGCAGCCCGCGCTCATGGATGGGGTCAGTGATGAGTGGCGCCGGATGCGCCAATGCCGGTCATGGAACGGATGAACTGCGCCAGGTAGCGCCCGCGCTCCAGTTCGGCCCGGGGCGAGCGGTCGCTGACGGAGAGGGCCCAGGCACAGAAGAACGCCAGGCTCATGGAAAACAGCGCCGGGTTGGCATAGGGAAACAGCGCCTGGGGGTGATGCAGCACATTGACCCAGACCGCCGGGCTGAGCATCAGCAGCACAATCGCCGAGACCAGGCCAGCCAGGCTGCCGCCCACCGCGCCGCGAGTGGTGAGGCCTTTCCAGAACATGGAAAGAAACAGCACCGGGAAATTCACCGAAGCGGCGATGGCCAGCACCAGTCCCGAGAGAAAGGCAATGTTCTGCGATTCGAACAACAGCCCCAGCAGCACCGCCAGCACCCCGATGCACAGGGTGGCGATCCGCGAGACGCGCATTTCCTGCCGGGTGCTGGCCTGGCCCTTGCGCAGCACGCAGGCGTACAGGTCGTGGGAGACCGCCGAGGCGCCGGACAGCGCCAGCCCGGCCACCACCGCCAGGATGGTGGCGAAGGCCACGGCCGAGATGAAGCCCAGGAACAGGTTGCCGCCCACCGCCTGGGCCAGGTGCACGGCAACCATGTTGGCGCCGCCGATGATCGCGCCGCCGGCATCGCGGTACTGGGGCTCGGTACCGACCATGACGATGGCGCCGAAGCCGACAATGATCAGCAGCAGGTAGAAGTAGCCGATGAAACCGGTGGCGTAGAACACGCTCTTGCGCGCTTCCCGGGCATCGCTGACGGTGAAGAAGCGCATGAGGATGTGCGGCAGGCCGGCGGTGCCGAACATCATGCCCAGCCCCAGGGAAATGGCATCGATGGGGTTCGACAGCAACCCACCCGGGGCCATGATCGCGCTGCCCTTGGCGTGCACCGCGCTGGCCTGGGCGAACAGCGCCTCGCTGCTGAAGCCGAAGTGCTTGAGCACCATGAAGGCCATGAAGCTGGTGCCCGAGAGCAGCATCAGCGCCTTGATGATCTGTACCCAGGTGGTGGCCAGCATGCCGCCGAAGGTCACGTAGCAGACCATCAGCAGGCCCACCAGCATCACCGCATAGAGGTAGCTGATGCCGAACAGCAGCTCGATCAGCTTGCCGGCGCCGACCATCTGCGCCACCAGGTACATCAGCGCCACGCTCAGGGTGCCGAAGGCTGAGGTCAGGCGCACCGGCGTCTGGGCCAGGCGATAGGACACCACGTCGGCGAAGGTGTACTTGCCCAGGTTGCGCAGGCGTTCGGCGATCAGGAACAGGATGATCGGCCAGCCGGCCAGCACCCCCAGGGCGTACAACAGACCGTCGTAGCCATTGAGGAACATCATTGCCGAGATGCCGAGGAAGGACGCTGCGGAAATCATGTCGCCGGCGATCGCCAGGCCATTCTGCAAGCCGCTCATGCCGCCACCGGCGGTATAGAAGTCGCTGGCGGAGCGGGTGCGCCGGGCGGCCCAGCGGGTGATGCCGAGGGTCATCAGGACAAACACCAGGAACATGCCGATGGCGTTCCAGTTCAATGGCCGCGCCGGCGTGTCGGCCGCCAGGGCCAGATCGGTGGCCAGCAGGCAGGGCAGCAGGAATAGAGCGAGCAGGCGCTTCATGGCTGGCACTCGCGCTTGAGCTTGTCGTTCAGCGGGTCCAGCAGGCGGTTGCTGCGGTAGACGTAGAAGCCGGTGAGGGCAAAGGCCAGGCCGATCATAGCCACGCCCACCGGCATGCCGACGCTGGTGGCTCCGCCGGCCAACGAGCGCCCCAGCAGCCCGGGGCGGAAAGCCACCAGCAGTACGAAGCCGTAGTAGGCCAGGAGCATGATCAGGGTCAGCGACCAGTAGAGGCGCTGCTTGCACCGCACCAGCTGGATGAAGTCCGGATGGCGGGTGATGCGGGCGATCTGTTGTGGGGTCATGGCGCGTTCTCTTGTTTTTGTTGTTGGTGGCACGTGAAGGCGCTGCACGGCCTTTCGCAGCTTCGCTGGGGCTCGGCAGCGGCTACGGGCGGCTGCGGGGAGCGCCGGAGTCAGAGTTGGTCGAAGTCCAGTACCACCTTGTCGCTGAGCGGGAACGATTGGCAGGAGAGGACGTAGCCGGCCGCGACTTCGTAGTCTTCCAGGGCGTGGTTGCTGTCCATTTCCACTTCGCCTTCGATGACCTTGCATTTGCAGGTGGAGCAGACTCCGGCCTTGCACGAGTAGGGCAGTTCGGCGCCCTGGGCGTTGCCGGCGTCGAGAATGCTCTGGCTGTTGCGCGGCAGGTCGAAGGCCAGGGCGCGGCCGTCGCTGATGACGGTGACCCGGCTGTGCCGGGCATCCAGGGCGCTGGCGGTTTCCCGGGCCTGGCGCTTGTGCCCGTCGCTGCCGGCGTGGAACAGCTCGAAGTGGATGCGCTCGGCCGGCATGCCGGCAGCCTTGAGGCTGTCGCGCACGGTTTCGGTCATGGCCTGGGGGCCGCAGATGAACGCGGCCTCCAGTTGCTGGACGTCGAGCCAGCGGGAAAACAGCTGCTGGCACTTGTCCTGGTCGATGCGCCCGTTGTACAGGTCGATGTCCTGCCGTTCGCGGCTGAACACGAACATCAGGTTCAGCCGCTGCAGGTAGCGGTTCTTCAGGTCCTCAAGCTGTTCGCGAAACAGCGCCGAGTTGCTGGAGCGGTTGCCGTAGAGCAGGGTGACCCGGCTGTGGGGCTCGGTTTGCAGGGTGCTCTTGATGATCGACAGGATCGGCGTGATGCCGCTGCCGGCCGCCACCGCCAGGTAATGGCCGCGCCGCGCCGGGTCCAGCTCCACATGGAAACGCCCGGCCGGGGGCATCACGTCCAGGCTGTGGCCGGGCTGCAATCGTTCATTGGCGAAGGCCGAGAAACGCCCGCCGGCCACGCGCTTGACCGCGATGCGCAGTTCACCGTCGTTGACCCCGGTGCAGATCGAATAGGAGCGGCGCACTTCCTCGCCTTCAAGCTCGGTGCGCAGCACCAGGTGCTGACCCTGGGTGAAGTGGAACTGCTGTTGCAGGTGCGGGGGAACCTCGAAGGCGATGGACACCGCGTCGCGGGTTTCATTGCGCAGGTCCTTGATGGTCAGGCGGTGGAACTGGCTCATGGTGGTTCTCCACTGCGGCGCCGGGCCGCTCAGATGCACTTGAAGTAGTCGAAGGGTTCCAGGCAATCACGGCAGCGATACAGGGCCTTGCAGGCGGTGGAGCCGAACTCGCTGAGGCGCTCGCTGTGGGCGCTGCCGCATTGCGGGCAGAGCACCTGGGGCGTTTCTCCCAGCAGGCTGCGCTTGCTGCTGCCCGAGGGCGGTGCAATGCCGTAGGCCTGCAGGCGCTGGCGCCCGCGCTCGGTGATCCAGTCGGTGGTCCAGGCCGGGGTCAGCTGGCGCAGCAGCCTGGGGGCCTTGAAGCCGGCGCGCTCCAGGGCCTGGCGGATGTCGCTTTCGATCACCTCGGTGGCCGGGCAGCCGGAGTAGGTCGGGGTGACCGCCACCTGCAGGTGCCCCTGGTGCCAGTCGAGGTGGCGCACGATGCCCAGGTCGAGCACGCTGACCACTGGCACTTCCGGGTCCATGACCCGGTCGAGGGTGGCCCAGGCGGTGTCCAGGTCCCCGGGCAACGGGTCGCGTGCCCCCAGGTCGCTGCCGATCAGCTCACCAGACCGCATCGGGATAGGCTCGCGGCAGTGATTGCATCTGGGCCAGCAGCAGGCCCAGGTGTTCGGTATGCAGGCCTTTGCGCGCATCCAGGTAGAAGTGGCTGGGCGCTTCGGGCACAGGCAGGGTGGCCCGGGCGAACACCGCGGCGACCCTGTCCTGCCAGGCGGTGGCGACCTGAGCCGGGTCTGCCAGCAGCCCGGCCTGGTGCAACGCGTTCTCCGCAGGATCGGTGGCGATCAGTTCCCCGGTAAAGCGCCACAGCCGCGGCAGGGCCTGGAGCATGCGCCGGTGGCTTTCCTCGGTGCCATCCCCCAGGCGCTCGACCCATTCGCTGGAGCGACGCAGGTGGTAGGTGACTTCCTTGAACGCCTTGGCGGCGACCCCGGCGATGCGTGGATCGCTGGACAGGCACAGGCCACGGAGGGTTTCCAGGTGCCAGGCGTCGTAGAAGAACTGCTTGAGCATGGTCACCGCGAAGTCGCCATTGGGTTGTTCCACCAGCAGCAGGTTGCGGTAGGCGCGTTCGTCGCGGCGAAAGGCCAGATGGTCGGCATCCCGCCCGTCCGCCAGCAGTTCGGCGGCATAGTCCAGCCAGTTGCGGGCCTGGCCCACCAGGTCGAGACCGACGTTCATCAGTGCCAGTTCTTCTTCCAGGGCCGGGGCCCGGCCGCACCATTCGCACAGGCGCTGGCCCTGGACCAGGGCACTGTCGCCCAGGCGCAGCAGATGGTTGAGCAGATCGTTTGCAGGGTTCATGGCCGGCCTCACATGTGTCCGACTTCGGGGGGCAACTGGTAGAAGCTGGCGTGGCGGTAGACCTTGTCGTCCGCCGGGTCGAACAGCGGCTCCTTTTCGTCCGGCGAGGAGGCGACGATCTGCGCCGACGGCACCACCCACAGGCTCACGCCTTCGCTGCGCCGGGTGTAGAGGTCGCGGGCGTTGGCCATGGCCATCGGGGCATCGGCGGCGTGCACGCTGCCGACATGCTTGTGGTTGAGGCCGTGCTTGCTGCGCACGAAAACCTCGTAGAGGGTCCATTCAGACATTGCAGTGACTCCACATCAGGGCTGGAGGGCCATTGCCCCTGGGGGCAGTGGCCGGGGGTGAACGGGCTCTCAGGCGGCGTTGCGGGCGGCCTTCCGGGCGGCGTGGGCCACGGCGGCAGCCCGCACCCAGGCGCCGTCCTCGATGGCCTGGCGGCGGGTGTCCAGGCGTTCCTGGTTGCACGGGCCGTTGCCCTTGAGCACTTCGTAGAATTCTTCCCACTGGATTTCGCCGAAGTCGTAATGGCCGCGCTCGGCGTTCCACTTCAGCTCCGGGTCGGGGCAGGTGCAGCCCAGCAGCTCCAGTTGCGGGATGGTCTGGTCGATGAAGCGCTGGCGCAGTTCGTCGTTGCTCTGGCGCTTGATCTTCCAGGCCATGGACTGGGCACTATTGGGGGAGTGTTCGTCGCTGGGGCCGAACATCATCAGGGCCGGCCACCAGAGACGGTTGATGGCGTCCTGGACCATGTCCCGCTGCGCCTGGTTGCCCTCGCGCATCATGGTCAGGAGGATTTCGTAGCCCTGGCGCTGGTGGAAGCTCTCTTCCTTGCAGATGCGCACCATGGCCCGGGAGTAGGGGCCGTAGGAGGTGCGTTGCAGCACCACCTGGTTGACGATGGCCGCGCCATCCACCAGCCAGCCCACGGCGCCCATGTCGGCCCAGTTCAGGGTCGGGTAGTTGAAGATGCTCGAATACTTGGCCTTGCCGCTGTGCAGCCGGGCCACTTCTTCGTCGCGGTCGGCCCCCAGGGTTTCCATGGCGCTGTACAGGTACAGGCCGTGGCCGGCTTCGTCCTGGATCTTGGCCATCAGTTGCAGCTTGCGCTTGAAGGTCGGGGCACGGGTGACCCAGTTGCCTTCGGGCAGCATGCCGACGATTTCCGAATGGGCGTGCTGGGAGATCTGCCGGATCAGGGTCTGGCGGTAGGCCTCGGGCATCCAGTTCTTGGCTTCGATCTTGATCTCGCCGTCGATCCTTTGCTGGAAGCTGCGTTCCTGTTCGGACATCTCGGCCAGTGGCGTGACGCGCTTGACCCCCGTTTCTACCAGCTGTGCGTACATGTGGCGTCTCCCGGTGTGAAGGTGTGGCTGGGCATGGGAGTGTTTATATGTGATACGCAAATTAATTTCAAACATAAAATAGCGTGTCATGTTTGATTTTGGTATCGCATTGCGCCCCTGGGCCTTTGCCAAGGCAAAAAAAGCCCCGCATCAGCGGGGCTTCCAGGAAGGATGGATTAGCGGTTGCGTTTGTCGATTACCCGGCAGGCCTTGCCTTCGGAGCGCTTGATGCTGAATGCCGGCTGCAAAACGATACGTGAGCTGATACCGATATGGGTCTTTATGTGGCGGCTGAGATCGCCGCAGAGGGCCCGCTGCTGCTCGTCCCCCAGTTGCTGGTGCTCAGGCTTGAGCTCGACGTGGATGTCAACGCTGTCGAGGTTGCCGTGGCGGTACAGGTGGATCTCGTAGCAGGGGGCCAGTTGCCCGACCTTCAGCACCTGTTCTTCGACCTGGGTGGGGAACACGTTGACCCCGCGGATGATCAGCATGTCGTCGCTGCGCCCCGTGATCTTGTCGATGCGCCGCATGGGCCGCGCCGTGCCCGGCAACAGCCGGGTCAGGTCGCGGGTGCGATAGCGGATCATCGGCAGCGCTTCCTTGGTCAGGGAGGTGAGCACCAGCTCGCCCAGTTCGCCATCGGCCAGTACCTGGCCGGTGATCGGGTCGATGATTTCCGGGTAGAAGTGATCCTCCCAGAGGGTAGGGCCGTCGCGGGTCTGCGCGCATTCCATGGCCACCCCGGGGCCGATGATTTCCGACAGCCCGTAGATGTCCAGGGCAGTGATGCCCAGGCGCTGTTCGATGGCACTGCGCAGTTCGTCGGTCCAGGGTTCGGCACCGAAGATTCCCAGACGCAGCGCCAGCTGGTGCGGGTCCAGGCCCTGGCGCTCGATCTCGTCGGCGATGTTGAGCATGTAGGAGGGGGTGACCATGATGATGTCCGGCTGGAAATCCTTGATCAGTTGCACCTGCTTCTCGGTCTGGCCGCCGGACATGGGGATCACCGTGCAGCCCAGGCGTTCGGCGCCGTAGTGCGCCCCCAGGCCGCCGGTGAACAGGCCGTAGCCATAGGAAATATGCACCTTGTCCCCGGGGCGGCCGCCGGCGGCGCGGATCGAGCGCGCCACCACCTGCGCCCAGGTGTCGATGTCGTTGCGGGTGTAGCCGACCACCGTGGGCTTGCCGGTGGTGCCGCTGGAGGCGTGCAGGCGTACCACCTGGTCCATGGGCACGGCGAACATGCCATAGGGGTAGTGGTCGCGCAGATCGGCCTTGGTCGTGAAGGGCAGGTGCGCCAGGTCTTCCAGGCGCTTGATGTCCTGGGGGTGCACCCCGAGCTGGTCGAAGCGCTGGCGGTACAGCGGGACCCTGTCGTAGGCGTGGTTCAGGCTCCAGCGCAGGCGTTCCAGCTGGTGCTGGCGCAGGTGGTCGATGCTGGCGGTTTCCATCGGGTCCAGCAGCGCGTCGGGCACGGTTCCGGCAATCGGCATGTTCATGGTGTCACTCGAATTGTTGTTGTCTTGTAGCCCGCCGGCGGGCGGGCTCTGAGTGCATGCCCCGGGGCGCAGGCGAGCCCCGGGGGAGTCTTTTTACTGTGCTTGCAGCCGCTCGCTGATCAGCGCGATGCCCGGGTCGACACCGATGCACATGGTGCACAGCGCGTAGCGGCCCGGGCGCTGCCAATGAGGATACGGACGGCATCGATGAGCAGTGGGTCATTCATGGGAGGTCTCCTGTGTCAGCACCGGGCCGTGCACTTGGTAGGATTTGCCTTGGAGCAGGGCGATGAGCCGGCCCTGCTGGTTTTCCACGCGCACCGCGTAGTGGCCGGTGCGGCCGCCGCGGTTCTGTTCATGGCAGTCGGCGGTCAGGGTGTCGCCCAACTGCGCCGGGGCGATGTACTCGATGCTGCAACCCAGGGCCACCGTGGCCCGGTCATGGCTGTTGCAGGCAATGGCGAAGGCCGAATCGGCGAGGGTGAAGATCAGGCCGCCGTGGCAGGTGCCGTGGCCCTGCAGCATGTCGGCCCGCACGCTCATGCCCAGGCGCGCCGCACCGGGCGCCACCGACAACAGGCGCATGCCCAGGGCGTTGCTTGCCGGGTCACGTTCGAACAGGGTCCGGGCGCAGCGCCGGGCCAGTTCCATGGCGTCATGTTCAGTCATGCAGGGGCCTCCTTGGAGTCGCCGTGGTCAGCAGCCCTTGAACACGGGGCTGCGTTTTTCCATGAAGGCGCTGACGCCTTCGCGGTAGTCCTCGCTGCAACCGGCCAGGCGTTGCAGGTCGCGCTCCAGGTCCAGTTGCTCATCGAAGCTGTTGTGCAGGCTGGCATTGAGGCTGCGCTTGATCAGGCCCAGGCCGTAGGTGGGTTGGGTGGCCAGGTGCCGGGCCAGGCTCAGGGCCTGGTCCCGCAGTTGGGCATCATCCACGCACTGGTAGATCAGGCCCCACTGCTCGGCCTGTTCTGCACTCAGGCGGTTGCCGAGCAGGGCCAGGGCCTTGGCCCGGGCCATGCCCACCAGGCGCGGCAGCAGCCAGGTACCGCCGGAATCGGGAACCAGCCCGAGCTTGCAGAAGGCCTGGATAAAGCTTGCCGAGCGTGCGGCCAGTACCAGATCGCAGGCCAGGGGCAGGTTGGCCCCGGCCCCGGCGGCCACCCCGTTGACCGCGCAGATCACCGGCAGCGGCAGGTCCCGCAGGGCCCGCACCAGGGGGTTGTAGAAGGTTTCGATGGAGGCCCCCAGGTCCGGCGCGGCGCCGCCGGGTGCCACGGTGCGCTCGCCCAGGTCCTGCCCGGCACAGAAGCCCCGGCCTTCCCCGGTCAGCAGCAGGACCCGCACCTGCGGGTCATTGCGCACCAGGTCCAGGGCTGCCTGAACCTCGCGGTGCATCGTCGGGTTGAAGCTGTTGAGCTGTTCGGGGCGGTTGAGGCTGAGAAGGGCCACGCCCTCGCTGATGGAGAACAGGATGGTGGTGAAGTTCATGGGCGGGGCGCTCTGTGCTGGGCGATCAGGCGAACACCACCGACAGGCGTGGAGGCAAGGCGTTGAGGCATGGTGAATGTCCTCGGGGTGGCCGGTGGTCGGCTCGATTGTCGGGTCGGCTGGTTGGCCGGTTTTCGTCGAGTATATCGCCAATGCGATACATAAAAACAATAGCGACGTGAATTTAATGTGTCTTGATTTTGAGTGTCGGTCCAGCTTTTTTTGTAGCCCCAGGCTCACGACAAAAGCCTCCAGGCTGCCTAAGGCTTTGATAAATACGGGACTGACAAGTCTTTGTGGAGCAGCCAGGCTGGCTGATTGCGGCGGCGCCGGTCTTGTGCGTGGCCAATAATCTGATACAAACTGCCATCCGCAGTTCATCGTATTTCCTGCTTTCAGATGACGTGTTCTTCAAGGAACCTCTCCATGACCTGTTACAGCCTCGATGGATTGACCCCGGTGGTCGACCCCAGCGCTTATGTGCACCCTTCAGCGGTGCTGATTGGTGATGTGATTGTCGGCGCCCATTGTTACGTCGGCCCGTTGGCCAGCTTGCGGGGCGATTTTGGGCGGATCGTTCTGGAGGAGGGGGCAAACCTGCAGGATACGTGTGTGATGCATGGTTTTCCCGACAGCGATACGGTGGTCGAGCGCAACGGCCATATAGGTCATGGCGCTGTCCTGCATGGCTGTCGAATTGGCGCCGACGCCCTGGTGGGCATGAATGCGGTGGTGATGGACAACGCGCATATCGCGCCCCGTTGCATCGTTTCCGCGGCAGCCTTCGTCAAGGCCGGCTTCGAGTGTGCGCCACAGTCGCTGATCATGGGTACGCCGGCCCGGGTCAGCCGCCCGCTCAGTGATGCGGAGCTGGCCTGGAAGCAGGCGGGGACCCGCGAATACCAACAGCTGGCCAGGCGTTGCCTGGAGCAGATGCGGCCTTGCGAGCCGCTGCGGGAGGCAGAGCCCGGACGCCCGCGAATCGGCAACAGTGCGCTGCGCCCCAAGGCTCGCCCATGAACCTGCCCGGGCGCTATAGCTGCCTGAAACCCGCTATATTCCTTCCTTTTTTACCGGTACATCCATGTCGTCCCTAGCGCCACTGAACCACCTGATCAAACGTTTCCAGGAGCAGACTCCGATCCGCGCCAGTTCGCTGATCATCACCCTGTACGGCGATGCCATCGAGCCCCACGGCGGCACGGTGTGGCTGGGCAGCCTGATTCAGTTGCTGGAGCCCATGGGGATCAACGAGCGCTTGATCCGCACCTCGATCTTCCGCCTGAGCAAAGAGGGCTGGCTGAGCGCTGAAAAGGTCGGCCGGCGCAGTTACTACAGCCTGACCCTGACCGGGCGCCGGCGCTTCGACAAAGCCTTCAAGCGCGTGTACAGCGCCGGAGTGCCGGCCTGGGACGGCGCCTGGTGCCTGGTGATGCTCTCGCAACTGTCTGTCGAGTTGCGCAAGCAGGTGCGCGAAGAGCTGGAATGGCAGGGGTTCGGCGCCATGTCGCCGGTACTGCTGGCCTGCCCGCGCAGTGATCGGGCCGATATCAACGCCACCCTGGCGGAGCTTGGTGCCCAGGAAGACACCATCGTCTTCGAGACCACGCCCCAGGATGTCCTGGGTTCCAGGGCCCTGCGCCTGCAAGTGCGGGAAAGCTGGAACATCGATGAACTGGCAGCCCACTACAGCGAGTTCATCCAGCTGTTCCGCCCGCTCTGGCAGGCCCTGCGCGAGCAGGAGCAGTTGCAGCCCCAGGATTGCTTCCTGGCCCGGCTGCTGCTGATTCATGAGTACCGCAAGCTGCTGCTGCGCGATCCGCAACTGCCCGACGAACTTCTGCCCGGGGATTGGGAAGGCCGCGCGGCGCGCCAGTTGTGTCGCAACATCTATCGCCTGATCCAGGCCCGAGCCGAAGAATGGCTGGCCACTGCCCTGGAGAACGCCGATGGCCCGTTGCCGGATGTCGGCGAAAGCTACTACCGGCGTTTTGGCGGGCTGGTCTAGCCCGCCCATCCACGGGGTGCCAGCTGTGATGCCCGAGGAGAGGCCCCGGGCGTTGCAGCCCGGGTTTATCACGGCCCGGATGTTAAATAGTCATTGACCTGCGAATTTGTCCTGATCTAGGGTCGCGAACGCATTCAATGCAACTAAGCAGAGAATGTTTCAGCGCTATTGCAGTTGAGTGACGTGCACTGCAAGTTTGAAGATATTTGCAATATAGGGAGCATGGCCAGGTACAGGTATTCGGTCCTGCAGGGAAAGCAGACAGATAAAGGAATTATCGATGAAGTGGATTCGCAACCTGGCTACAAAGTTCGGCCTGGCCATGATGTTGGTTATTTGGGGCAAGTTGGCTATTGCTTCGCAACTGGTTCCGGCATTTGGGCTGGCCAATGATCAATATGCCAAGTCTCCGGGGCCCTATGCAGTCAGCACCAATGCTGTTCTAAGTGATTGCCGTGGGTTATTGGGGGTATTGGCGCGGATCATGCTGTTGGATAACAGCCTGCAATGCAATCAGTCCTTTCCTTACGGATTCTCCAATCCGATCTCCACCAGTGTCTATTACCCGTCCAATATCAAGCAATTGGACAAGTTGCCAGTGGTCAACTTCGTCGGCGGCATTCTTTCCAACCAGGGGCAGTACACAGATCTGCTGCGGCTGTGGGCGAGCTACGGCTTCATCGTGATCATCTCCTCGGACTTCATCAACACCGCCCCCACCATGCATGTGCTCGGCGCCCTGGAACTGAGCAAGCTCAACCAGGACCCGACCTCGCCACTGTTCGGCAAGGTCGACCTGTCGCGCACCATTGTGGCGGGGCATTCGGCAGGAGGAGGCGCATCGATTCTATCGGCAAGCCTCTTGCCAGAGACCTTGAAGGGCATCGACCCGCAGTTGCGTTATATCGGCTCGCTGCCGATCGAACCCGGGCCGATCGGCCTTGGCTCCACGGTGAAGACACCGACCCTGGTGCTCACCGGCGCAGCGGACGTAGTGGTCCCGGCCTGGGCCTGGCCAAGGCTGTGGCAGGGCGGGCTGATCAAGGCCGTGCCGGGCTGGAGCGCAACCGCCCATAACGCCACCCATTTCAGCCCGGTCAGAAGCGTCAGGGAAGATGAGTTTGCCGGTATTACCACGGCCTGGATCTTATATATCGGCAAGAATGACCCGGCCGCCAAAGAATACTTTGTCGGTGAAGATTACAAACTGGCCCGAGATCCGCAGTTCATTCGCCTGCTATTCAACCCGCTGCGGGTCCAGCGCAATGAAGTAGCCGATAGCCTTCAATAGCACTGTGCTTTCTCCGGTAAAACGGATACAGCCCAGGGAGTGTGCGAAGCCTGTTTTCTGGCCCATTCAATAGTGCATTTCGCCAGCGCAAAGTTAAGGCGCCGGCGAAATGTACCGGGCGTTTCTTGAACTCGGGTGTTTTATTCATGAAATATTCTTCCTGCGTTACCTGGCAATGCGTTATTGCCGAACTGGCAAGGTAGGGCAGTGGCGGGTAGTTGTACGCTTCATGAACCAACTGCAATGGCAATGTCACTGCATTGTTATTTGCGCCCAATACCTTGGGGGCAGCGTTATATATCGCGCTGCAACCATAAGGACTCAATAACCCATGCCCAGTCTTACACGCAGGAAGCTCTTGCAAGCGGCCGCCATCGGTACTTTCTTTTCCTCATTGCCGGCATCCATCCGCCAGGCCCTGGCGATACCGGCGAACAACCGGACCGGGACCATCAAGGACGTCGAGCACGTGGTGATCCTGATGCAGGAAAACCGTTCGTTCGACCACTACTTCGGCACCTTTCCCGGGGTACGCGGCTTCAGTGACCGCTTCACCATCCCCCAGACCGGTCAACGGGAAGTGTGGGAGCAACAGGGCAAGGGCCGGCTGGTGATGCCTTATCACCTGGACAGCAGCAAGGGCAACGCCCAGCGCGTCAGCGGCACCCCGCATTCCTGGGCGGACGCCCACTCGGCCTGGGGCGAGGGGCGTATCAGCGCCTGGCCGACCTATAAGACCAATACCTCCATGGGCTACTACCGCGAGCAGGAACTGCCTTTCCAGTTCGCCCTGGCCAACACCTTCACCCTGTGTGACGCCTACCACTGTTCGGTGCACGCCGGCACCAACCCCAACCGGCTGTTCCTCTGGACTGGCAGCAATGGCGCGAGCGCAGCCAAGGTGGCGGCGGTGGTCAACGAATGGGACGGCCCGGGGCCGGTGAATGTCGGCTACAGCTGGAAGACCTACCCCGAGCGCCTGGAAGAGCAGGGCGTGAGCTGGAAGGTGTACCAGCACCTGCCGGACAACTTCGGCGACAACCCGCTGGCGGGGTTCCGGCAGTACCGGGCCGCCAGCGTGCAGGTCGGCAACCCGGCCCAGCCGCCGAAGGATTTCAATGCCTTCGTGCCCTACAGCGACGGGCTCAACGCCGTGGCGCCGCTGTACAAGGGCAATGGCAACACCCTGCCGGCCAGCAGCGGCAGCAACCTGGAGACCATCATTGGCGGGTTTCGCAACGACGTGCAGGCCGGCAAGCTGCCCCAGGTCAGCTGGATTGTCGCGCCGGCAGCCTATTCCGAGCATCCCGGGCCTTCGAGCCCGGTGCAGGGCGGCTGGTTCACCCAAGAAATTCTCCTGGCCTTGACCAGCAACCCCGAGGTCTGGAGCAAGACGGTACTGCTGGTGACCTACGATGAAAACGACGGCTTCTTCGACCATATGCCGTCGCCCTCGGCGCCTTCGCGGCGCAAGGACGGCAGCTTTGCCGGCAAGTCCACCCTGGGTTTCGACAGCGAACTGTTCACCCACCCGGCCCCGGCGGGCTCGACCCAGCAACCCTTGCCCGATGGCGGCGTATACGGGCCGGGGCCGCGAGTGCCGATGCTGGTGCTGTCGCCCTGGAGCCGTGGTGGCTGGGTCAACTCGCAAGTGTTCGACCATACCTCGGTGCTGCAATTTCTCGAGAAACGCTTTGGCGTGCGAGAGCCGAACATCAGCGCCTGGCGGCGGGCAGTCTGCGGCGACCTGACCTCGGCGTTCAACTTTGCCGACCCCAACCACGAAACCCTTCCCGCGCTGCAGACCACCACCCGCCAGGCCGCCGACAGCCTGCGCCAGCGCCAGGAGAAACTGCTGCCGGTACCGCTGCCCTCGGCCGGCCAGCAACTGGCGCCGCAGCAGCAGCGCCTGGCCCGGCCTTCCCGGGCCTTGCCCTATCGGCTGCATGTGGACAGCCAGGCCGATCCCAAGGCTCGCACCTTGTCGCTGAGCCTGCAGAACACTGGGGAGCAAGGGGCGGTATTGCATGTCTACGATGGCCTGCACCTGAGCGAGATTCCCCGCCGTTATACCGTGGAAGCCGGCAAGGCCCTGCAGGACAGCTGGCCGGTGGTGGAGCGCTATCAGCTCTGGGTCCTGGGCCCCAACGGGTTTCACCGCAGTTTCCACGGCGACCTGAAAACCCTGCAGCCCGAACTGCTGGTGACCACCAGCAACAGCCAGTTGCAACTGACCCTGAGCAATCCGGGGGAACACGGGGTGGTCATCAGTATCGATCGCTGCCCCTACACCCAGCAGGGCCCATGGACCTTGGCGGTACCGGCCCGGGGCGAGGTGCGCCAGGTGTTTGCCTGCGAGGGCAGTGGCGGCTGGTACGACCTGACGCTGCGCAGCGACGGCGGCTGGCTGCGCCGGATCGCCGGGCGCTTGGAAACCGGAGCACACAGCATCAGCGACCCCTTGATGGGCCGGGCATGAAGACCTTGGCAAAAATGAGGGCGCTTTCGAAGTGAAACCGGAAGCCGGGCTGGATAACGACAAGAGCAACTAATACCCGGAAGGTAGAAGTTGTAGAGGAGGGCAGGATAGATAGGGTGCTTAGTTGTTTGCTTTAAATAACGGATCACCCCTTCGGGTGATCCGTTAACAGCATCGCTTACTTGGGCATGGCCCAGGACTGCAAGGTATAACCGTCCTGGCTCAGTTCGGCGCGGGCCTGTTTGAGCAGGTCTTCCAGCTGGGCTGGATCGGAGTAGGCACTGCTGGGAATCTGGGTGTGGCCAATACGGGTGCTGGTGCGGTCGATGACGGTCAGGCTGAGTTCGCCATTACCGTCCTGTGGAGCCCAGGCCACGCATTGAAAAGGCTGGAATGCGCGGTCGGCGATCAAAAGTGCTTCGTTGATACGGAGCGGGGCGTTCATGGGGTCTTCTCTCTGTGTGCCCAATCAAATGATGTGCCGTCGGTTGGGCTTACCGTTCGGCTGGTCATTTGTACTGATGCACCGAGGTAGCACTCGGGTCACACTGAAAAACAAGTTTTTACAACTTTCGTGCATAGGCCTTGTGGCCGGGCCCTTAGTTGCGGGGGCTGGATAAAACAACTGCGACAATCAGTCGCTCGTGAACAGCTTGGAGTCCCACGTTAGTTCCTTTGGTAATCAGCGCTATAAGCAATTGATACATTCCACCGTCAAGTTCTTGCTAATGTTACAGCCAGGTTTTCCAAATCACTGTTTCTAATAACTTTTCCATACCCTGGCGCCAAGGAACAGTCATGCTCGAAGCCCCTGTGCAGCGCCGTTTGCTGGTGGTCGATCCCTGTGACGATTGCCATCGCCTGTTACCCGGTTTGCGCACCATTGGCTGGGATGTCGACAGCTGTGACCTGGAGTCCGCCCGCGAACGCTCCTGCGATGTCGGCCTGCTGCGCCTGCAGCCTTTTCACCTGGAGCGCCCGGAGGCGGTCAAGGACCTGATCAGCCGCAGCGGCACCGAGTGGATCGCAGTATTGAGCCAGGAAGTGCTGCGCCTGCAGAAGGTCGGGGATTTCGTCTGCGAGTGGTTTTTCGACTTCCACACCCTGCCGTTCGACGTGTCGCGGGTCCAGGTGACCCTCGGCCGGGCGTTCGGCATGGCGCGCCTGCGGGGCCAGGGCTCGATCCATGTGGACCAGCCCGAGCATGAGTTGCTGGGCGATAGCCGGCCGATCCGCGACTTGCGCAAGCTGCTGGGCAAGCTGGCGCCCACCGAGTCGCCCGTGCTGATCCGAGGCGAAAGCGGCACCGGCAAGGAGCTGGTGGCGCGTACCCTGCATCGTCAGTCCCAGCGCCACGACAAGCCCTTTGTCGCCATCAATTGCGGGGCGATTCCCGAACACCTGATCCAGTCCGAACTGTTCGGGCACGAGAAGGGCGCCTTTACCGGCGCCCATCAACGCAAGGTCGGGCGCATCGAGGCGGCCCATGGCGGCACCTTGTTTCTTGACGAGATCGGCGACCTGCCGCTGGAGCTGCAGGCCAATCTGCTGCGCTTCCTGCAGGAAAAGCACATCGAACGGGTAGGGGGCAGCCAGCCGATTCCGGTGGATGTTCGGGTTCTGGCGGCCACCCACGTCGACCTGGAAGCGGCCATTACCAGCGGGCGCTTCCGTGAGGACCTCTACTACCGCCTGAATGTGCTGCAAGTGATCACCGCGCCGTTGCGCGAGCGCCATGGCGACCTGGGCATGCTGGCCAGCCATTTTGCCCACTTCTATAGCCAGGAAACCGGGCGCCGGCCCCGCAGTTTCAGCGAGGATGCCCTGGTGGCCATGGGCAAGCATGATTGGCCGGGCAATGTCCGCGAACTGGCCAACCGGGTGCGGCGCGGCCTGGTGCTGGCCGAGGGGCGGCAGATCCAGGCCAGCGACCTGGGCCTGCTCAGCCTGCAGGCCCAGGACCTGCCCATGGGCACCCTCGAAGACTACAAGCACCGCGCCGAGCGCCAGGCCCTGTGCGACGTGTTGAACCGGCACAGCGACAACCTCAGCGTGGCGGCGCGGGTCCTGGGGATCTCGCGCCCGACCTTCTACCGTTTGCTGCACAAGCACCAGATCCGCTAGGGCGGGGAGAAACGCCAAGGCCCGCTGCGATTGGGGAATCGCAGCGGGCCTTGGCGTTTTTGCCGGTGGGTCAGAAGTAGTAGGGGAATTTCAGGCTGAAGGTGAAGTCCGGTGCGTCCTGGGTCATGCCCAGGGACAGGTTGGGCACGATGGTCAGGTGGTCGGTGGCGGCGATGGTCATGCCGACGTTGAAATAGGCTGCGTTGGCATCGCTGGATGTCACCGATTGCCAGTCCTGACCGCTGTACTTGAGCTTGCTCTTGCGTTGAATCTGATCAGACACCGAGAAGGCCATACTCATCTTTTCGTTCAGGGCAAAGGCTACACCGGCGCCGACCTGGAAACTGTCACCCAGTTGCACCTTGCCGGGGACTTTCTCGCCGGCATTGGAGCTGATATCGCCGAACGACTCTTCCAGGTTGTGGGTGTAGGACAGGCTGCCGAACAACACTGCCGGGTCGAAAGTCTTGACCAGGGAGATGCCGGGGGTGATCGACCAGACGCCATTACCGGTTGGCAGGCTTTCAGGCACCACCAGGCTGTTGCTCTTGGGGGACTGGACGAACTTGATACCGAACGGGTCCTTGCCCGTGGGAGCCTTGACTCGCAGGCTGACCACCGCATCAGGCAGGCTGTCCGATTCGTCCAGGAACTTGTAGGCAACTCCAAAGTTCACATCACCCAGCGTAGGGTCACGAGTGACTGATTCTTCGACGGTTGCCTGGGCGCTGCCGCCATTGCCGCCCCCTGACTGATAAGTTGACTCGCGGTAGATCACTGGTGCGTTTATATCGAATTGCCAGCGGTTATTGAGGTTGTAGCGGGCCGTCAGGTCCAGGGTCCAGGTATCGGACTTGATCCGATCCAGGTTGACATTGCCCAGCAGGATCGAATCCAGGGCCAGGAACCCGTTGAGGGTCAGTTGGCGAGTGTCGTAGCGGGCGTAAGTGATGCCTGTTTCCACGCTGAACTTGCCGCCGCCAAAGAAACCGCTGGCTTCGTCATAGAGGTTGGTCACACTTTGTGCCGGCGTCGAATCATCCTTGAGTGACTGGCCATAGCTCGCACCACCTGCAGCGCCCCCGGACGCTGTAGCGGCCCCTCTACCGGCGACCTGCTGGTTGCCTTTCAAGTCGGCCGGCGACTTCGCCAGGCGCTTGGGCGGTGGTGCCACGGGCTGGTCCTCGACCTGGCGAACCCGCTGTTCCAGAACCGCGAGAGCCTTCTGCTGCACTTCGTAACGTTGCTTCAGTTCCAGGAGTTCCCGTTTCAAGGTCTCTACGTCCGCGTCAGGCGCGGCTTGCAATGCCATCGGAAATAGAGTGCTTAAACAAACCACAGCGCGCAGTGAAACCGATCGATACATGAAATAAACCGTCCCTTGTGAACCCCAATGGTCGAAAGGAGCGTAGTTCAGAATTTCAAACTGCGTAGTCCATTGAGCGTAGTCAGGTTGCAGTCCAGCGCACCGCTGCTGGGGCCGTTGTTTTTCAGTACTACGTTGAGCTGGGTCAGGTTGTTGACCAGGTTGCTGTTGCCCAGCAGTCGGGTGTTTTGCATGACATTGCCCTGTGCCACTTGCTGCAAGGTGTTGCCCTGATTGCCATTGGCCAGAATAGCCATCTGGATTCCGCCATTGACCGCCGATACCGCCACACTGCCTGCAGCATTGCTTCCGGTGATGGTCTGGCCACTCAGCAGGGCCTGGCCGGGGCTGTTGCTCAGGCCGGGTGCCTGGTTGGCTTCGCTGACATTGATACTGACGTTGTTATAGGCGCTGTTGCCGTCGCCTGCGGCCCGAACGACCTGGGTCACGCCCTGGCCGGTACCGAGCCCGGCACCGCCGATCACGTTGCCCGTACCTTGTGAAGGGGAGCTTCCGTTGCCGCTCTGGTTGATGGTGGTGACGTAGAACTGTGGCGTGACCGTGGACTGCTGGATCTGCAGGGTACTGGTGGCGCCGATCAGGTCACCGCTGGCATTACGCCAGGTACTGCTCATGACGATGCCGAAGCTGATGATCCGTCCTGGCATCACATAACGGCCCCGCATCTGTGATAATTCCTGGTCCTGAACTTCTATGGGTTTGAAACCAGCATGGGCTGGAAGAGCTGCTGCCAGGCAGGCGACAGCCAGCCAGTATGGAGTCTTCATCTGCTGCTCCCGGAGCGTCCTGCTCCCCTTTATCGTGTGGAGGCTTCTAGAAGAAGTCGCTTTGGATGAAACCGAAATCCATCAGTTCCGCGTCTTTGACCGGGTAGAAGTTGTCGAGCTTGTTTTTCGCGGTCAGCGGGGCAGGTGGGTCAAGCAAGGCATTGGCCTTGTCGTAGCCGGGGCCGATGATGGCGAAGACGATGCCATTCCACCCCTTGACGAAGTCCTCATGGGTGTAGCGCTTGTGGCCTAGCACCGGATCACCGATGTAGACCCAGTCTTTCTGGGCCCGCTGCATCACCACGAAGTGCTTGTAGCCGCGAATTTCCATCAGTACGACCACCGGAATGGTCACCGCCTCGAGCTTTTCCGGAGGAATCCGGTAGCCCCTGGCGCGCATGCCGATGCTTTCCGCGTAGCGTTTCATGTCGAGCATCGAGAAACCCTGGGTCTGGACCAGCTTCTGGTCCGAGTTCATCAACATGCCCTTGATGACCTGTTCCTCATCGACGTCCAGCCAGTAGGCCTGGCGCAGAATGGTCGCCAGGGCGGCGGCGCCGCAGCTGAAGTCGGTCTTTTGTTCGACGATGTCGCTGAATCTGCGCTCACGCACACTCTGCACTTTCTTGAAGATCAGGCCGCCACCGGGAAGCCCGGCGACTGCCATCTGTGCTGCGTGCACGGGGCCGCAAAGGCTCAGCAGTAGAAGGATGATCGCAGTACGCATGATCGTTACGCCTGGCAGGACTGTGGAAAAGCCCCGTTTCCGGGGCTTTCGTTACGATCGCGACTACATGCAGGCTTTGCAGCCAGCGGCGATGGACAGCGAGTTGCTTTGTTGGTTGCCCACACCGGCCGAGACGTTGGCGCCGCCGTTGCCGGAGAAGCCGTTCATCGAGTTGGTCATGCTGGCGTTGTTGACCACTGGGTTTTTCCAGCCGTCTTTGGTCAGCACTTGCTGGGTCCAGTAGCCAGCCAGTTCGATAGTGCCTTGTTCTTTGAAGGTGAGTTTCTGATCGTCGTTGCCGTGGCCTTTGTTGTCGCCATAGCCATGGCCGCTGCCATGATCGTCGCCACCTTCGATTTTGCCGCTGCCGGTGCCTTTGTAGGTGCCGGAGGCAACGAAGCCGCCAGAGAGGGTGTCTTTTTTGTAGGCCTGGACACCTTTGTTATCCACGACCAGATTGGTCGACTGCTGGTTGGCTGAAGCAGCGGCAGTGGCTACGCGGCCACCGGATACGGCAATGGCCAGGTTGTTTTTCTGTTGGTTGAAGTCGCCGGAAGTGACGTTCATGCCGATGTTGCCGGAACCGTTGTTGCCGGAGTTGTTGAGCACGGCGTTGTTCTGAGTCGAGGAGTTTTTCACGTAGTTGTTGTTGTTGACCTGGGTGGCGCTGGAAGCGGCCACGGCACTGCCGAAGATGAAGCTTTCGTCAGCGGTTGCCAGGGCAGCGGCATTGTCTTGTTGGTTGCCGTCGCCGGCGGCGACGTTGGCACCCATGTTGCCGTTGGAGTTGTTCAGGGAGTTGTCGGCCTTGGCGTTGTTGTTGGTGCCCTGGTTTTTCACTACGTTGGTGTTGCTGTTCTGCACATCGATGACTGCGGCACCGGCTCCAGCGGTGATTTGCAGCAGAGTGCTGAGGTCCGGACCTTGATCGTGATCGCCATGGCCGTTGCCATGACCGCCGTTGTTACCATGATCGTTACCACCTGCCTGAGCAGCCATTGCCATGACGGCGGCCAGTGCGAAAACCAGTGGTTTGAGAGCCATTGTAGGTTTCATGGTGTTTCTCCGGTGCTTATTAGTTGGTTAAGTGTTGGTACTTTCTAATTGCACTACGAGGGGTCAATCTGCGACCCGGATGCTCAGGGTGTTAGCCATTCGGTTCCCCACCCCGGCACTCTGGTTCACCTGAATCACTCCACGGCTGCCGGTGAAGGCCTGGTCGCTGGTAACGACCTGGCGGCTGCCTTGTTGAGCGTCGGATGCTCCCGAGCTTGGTAACAGCGCCACGTTCTGCTGCGACAGGGCGCTGTCGTCGATGCTTTGCGGGTTGGCACTGATGCTGATCCGCAGGGCATTGACCATCTGGTTGTTGGCCCCGGACGACTGGTTCACGCCCAGTGCGCCGCTGCCATTGCTGAACGAGTTGCCGCCGATCGTGCTGCTGGCATTGACCGAGCGGTCGGCGGGCGTGGTGAGTTTCTGGGTCACGCTGGTACTGGCCTTGGCGTTGGTGCCGATGGCGATGGCCCGTACGTTGGTTTGCTGCTGTTGATCGCCTGCGGCCTGGTTGATGTTGAGGTTGCCGTTATAGCTGGAGCCGGAATTGACCAGTGTTGCTGTGTCCTGGACCTGGCTGGCGTTATCGGCCATGGCCGACGTGCATGCGAGCAGGCCAAGAAAGAGCAATGAATGCTTCATCTCAACGGCCTCCGATGTTGTTCAAGGGCGCCATGCCGGAACTGATGGAGCGATTGATGGAGTTGGAGATCGACGCGCCCGAGCCGCCACCGTGGCCGGTGGTCATGCCTGGCAGGCCATCGGGATTGGTCACGACGTTGAGGCCGGCGACGCCAGTGCCGTTGGGCATCACTGCACCGCGGACCAGCGAACCGCTGTTGATCCCGGCGAATTCGCTGTCGCTCATTTCGTTATCGAGCGTCCCGGTGACTAGAGCGGAAGGATTGGCGTTGACCGTGGTGGGGTTGGGGTCGCGATTCAGGGCACGACCAATGGGCGTGGGGTGCACCTGGCGTTCAAGAACGATTTCGCCATTCCCCGCAGCCATCACCGGAAGGCTGTACACCGCGCTGACGGCGCAGCCGATCAGCAGTAGGCGGGTGAAACTTTTATTCAGCGTCCCCACGGCGGTATTCCTTCTTCTCAGTGCTGGCCCTAGCCGGCGTTGGGAGGAAGAGAGCAGAAGCCGTGCCGCTTTTTGTTTCTTTTTAAGATTCAACGGCTTGCGAACGCTGCGGGGCGTCGGCTTTCGGGACTGTTTCAGGGATGAGACACCTACCCCCGACGGCCATTGGCCATAACCGGGGCAACGCTCTGGAACAGGGGTTGCTGCGGGGGTGTATCAGGGGCTTAACAGTTTGCCCGGCCGTGGGCGCCACCGCGGAAAATGGCGGCCTGATGGCCAGGCAGGTGTTTCAGGGATGGACACTTGTGGCCCTGCGGCACTGTACCGATCACGCTTGCAGCAGTTGCCGGACCTGCTCGAAGGCCTGTTGCCGGCGGGCTTGCCAGTCGCCGCCAATGATGCGGTACGGCTGGCGGTGTTGCTCCAGCCAATGGCGGGTAGCCTCGAAGAAGGCCAGGCGTTCTGCCAGTTGTGGCTGGCAGCGCTGGCCGTCGTCGCTCCAGGCCACATCTTCCGGCGACAGCAGCAGGTGCAGGTCGTAGTGGCGGGCCAGCAGTTGGGGTTCCAGCCACGGCGGGCAGTCGCCGAACAGGGTCTGGCTCCAGAGTTGGTTGCTTAACAGGTGGGTATCGAGAATCAGCAGTCCAGGTTGCTGGGCGCGGGCCTGATCTTCCCAGGCGAGCTGGCCCCGGGCGATCTCGGGAATGTCCGCCAGGCAGGTGTCGCGGCCCTGCTGCTCGATGAAGTGGCGCACGTATTCGCCCACCTGGATGCCACCGAAGTGGGCTTGCAGCTCGCTCGCCAGCCAGCTCTTGCCGCTGGATTCGGGGCCGGTCAGTACCAGGACCTTCACGACTGCAGGGCCGGGTCGGCGCGCCAGGCTCGCCAGCCCTGGACGGCCAGCAGGGTGAACAGGGCATACAGCGCCGCCGTCAGGTAGAGCTCCTTGTAGACGAACAGCCCGACGAAAATCACATCCACGGCAATCCACAGCGGCCAGCATTGCACGCGCTTCTGCGCCATCCACCACTGCGCCACCAGGCTGAAGGCGGTCAAGGCGGCGTCCAGCCAGGGCTGCGCGGCGTCGGTCCAGTGGGCCATGGCAGCCCCCAGCAGCAGGCTGCCCATTGCGCCCAGGGCCAGCCCCTGTAGCAGGCCGCTGGACTGCAACTGGCTGACTGGCCGCCCCTGGTGCTGTTCGCCGCCCCGGGTCCACTGCCACCAGCCATAGAGCTGCAGCACCGCGTAGACCACCTGCAGGAGCATGTCGGAATAGAGCTTGACCTCGTAGAAGATCCAGCTGTACAGCAGCACCATGACCAGGCCGATGGGCCAGCACCAGGGGTTCTGTTTGACCGTCAGCCAGACGGCGATCACGCCGAGGGCGGCGGCAAACAGTTCAAGCCCGGACATGGCGGTTCCTTGGGGAAATGGAGGAGGGGGGGCGATTGTACCCAGAGTCGGCCCCGGGCGTCAGTCCGGGGCCTTGGGTTCAGCGAGGGGTCAGACGCGGAACTGGCGCAACAGGCCGTTGAGCTGCTCCGACAGCTCCTTGAGGTGGCGGCTGGCGGCGCTGGAGTGCTGGGCCGCCAGGGCCGTGCCCTGGGACAGGCCGGCTGCCTGGCCGACGTTGTGGTTGATGTCTTCCACCACATGGGCCTGTTCCAGGGTGGCGCTGGCAATCGTCGCGTTCAGGCCGTTGAGGTTGCGCAGTGCCTGGCCGATGGCGTTGAGGCTGGCGCCGGCCAGCCCGGCCTGCTCGATGGTCAGTTGCGAGGCCCGGCTGCTATCGCCGATGACCTTGACCGCCGCTTCGGAGTGGTTTTGCAGGCGCTCGATCATGTCCTGGATTTCCGCGGTGGACTGCTGGGTACGCTGGGCCAGCAGGCGCACTTCGTCGGCCACCACGGCAAAGCCGCGCCCTTGCTCCCCAGCCCGGGCCGCCTCGATGGCAGCGTTCAGGGCCAGCAGGTTGGTCTGTTCGGCAATCGAGCGGATCACCTCCAGCACCGTGCCGATCTGGGTGCTTTCCGCCGCCAGGGTGCGGATCACTTCCACCGCCTGGTCGATGGTCACCGAAAGCTGGTCGATCTGCTGCAAGCTGCCGTCGATGTTGACCTGGCCCTGCTGGGCCTGGGCCTCGGCCTCGCGCACCTCGGTGGCGGCATGCTCGGCGTTGCGCGCCACATCCTGGACTGCGCTGGTGACCTGGCTGATGGCGGCCGCCACCTGTTCCATCTGCTGGGATTGCTGCTGGCTGCGCTCCTGGGCGTCGTTGGCGTTGCTACCCAGTTCGCTGGAGGACTGTTCCAGGGCTGCGGCGCTGGATTGCAGTTGCATCACCACACCGCGCAACTTGGCGGTAAAGCCGTTGAAGTGCCGGGCCAGTTCGGTGACCTCGTCCTGGCCGTGGGTGTCGAGGCTGCGGGTCAGGTCGCTTTCGCCGCTGGCGATGTTGGCCATGGCGTGCACCGTTTCGCGCAGCGGGCTGACAATGCTGCGCACGATCAGCACCACCAGGGCGGCCATCAGCAGGGCAATCACCAGGCCGATGGAGGAGGCGCGCAGTACCTGGGCGTAGAACTCGTCCTGCAGGTCGTCGATATAGACTCCGGAGCCGATGATCCAGCCCCAGGGCTGGAACAGCTGGATGTAGGAGGTCTTCTGGACCGGTTGCTCGGCGCCGGGCTTGGGCCAGCGGTAGTCCACCATGCCGCCGCCCTTGGCCTTGGCCAGGGTCACCATCTCGTTGAACACCTCGAAACCGTCCGGGTCCTTGACCGCGGCCAGGTTCTGCCCGTCGAGCTTGGGGTTGGCCGGGTGCATGATCATCACCGGCGTCAGGTCGTTGATCCAGAAGTAGTCATTCTGGTTGTAGCGCAGCCCGCGAATCACCTGCAGCGCCTGCTTCTGCGCCTGCTCGCGGGTCAGGCTGCCGGCGGCTTCCAGGCCCTGGTAGTAATTCAGTACGCCGGCGGCGGTCTGCACCACGTGCTGGGTCTTCTGCGCCTTGGCCAGGTACAGGTCCCCATGAATCTGCTTGAGCATCATCACGCCCAGGGTCACCAGGGTCAGCACCGCCACGATCAGGATCAGCCACAGGCGCTGACTGATGGACATCTTGCGTAAGCTATTCATCATCCGGTCACTCCAGATTCTTGTTCTTGTCATAAAAGGCCCGGAGCATCCAAGCACGCTGGCCTTCCAGCGCCAACCCTACGGAAGTCCAATAACATCGCGGCGTGTTTTGCGCCTGTCTGTTAGGATTTCGGCGCCTTTGCCGAAAACCTGAACCTTTCTGAACTTTTCACATAATTTTCATGGGCTTGTGTTGATCTTACGAGCGCCGATTTCTCGGCTACGCTCGACGCAGCAAATGCTTTGACCAATTAAAAAGAGGCATGCCACGAGCATCGCCTCATGGGGGAATTGATGGATCTTTGGACCGCCGCACAGGCATTGATACTCGGGATTGTCGAAGGCCTGACCGAGTTTTTACCCATCAGCAGCACCGGACACCAGATCATTGTGGCCGACTTGCTCGACTTTGGCGGCGAGCGGGCGATGGCCTTCAACATCATTATCCAGTTGGGGGCGATCCTTGCGGTTGTCTGGGAATTTCGCCGCAAGATCCTCGATGTGGTGATCGGCCTGCCGACCCAGCCCAAGGCCCAGCGCTTCACGATCAACCTGTTGATCGCCTTCCTGCCGGCGGTGGTGCTGGGGGTGATCTTCGCCGACCTGATCCATGCCTACCTGTTCAACCCCATTACCGTGGCCACGGCCCTGGTGGTCGGCGGCCTCATCATGCTGTGGGCCGAGCGCCGGCAGCACCAGGTGCATGCCGAGACAGTGGACGACATCACCTGGAAGGACGCGCTCAAGGTCGGCTGCGCCCAGTGCCTGGCGATGATCCCGGGCACCTCGCGCTCGGGCTCCACCATCATCGGCGGTCTGCTGTTCGGCCTGTCGCGCAAGACCGCCACCGAGTTTTCGTTCTTCCTGGCCATGCCCACCATGGTCGGCGCCGCAGTGTATTCCGGCTACAAATACCGCCATCTGTTCCAGCCCGATGACTTCCCGGTGTTCGCCATCGGCTTCGTCACCGCCTTTGTCTTCGCCATGATCGCGGTCAAGGGCCTGCTGAAGTTCATCGCCAGCCACAGCTACGCGGCCTTCGCCTGGTATCGCATTGCCTTCGGCCTGTTGATCCTGGCGACCTGGCAGTTCGGCTGGGTCGACTGGACGGCGGCCAAGCCATGAGTACGGCCCGGCGCCCGGCGTCCTCGGCCAGTGCTGCGCGGCTCCAGCATCCCCGGGCCAAGCTGCTGGCGTTCGTACTGCTGTGCGGGTTGCCGCTGTTCGGTTCGCTGTCGCTGTGGTGGAAGGGGATTTCGCTCATTCCCCTGATCGCCTATGGCGCGGTCAGCCTGCTGGCCTTCCTGGTCTACTGGCACGACAAGCGCCGGGCCCAGGCCGAGGGCCGGCGTACCCCGGAGAACGTCCTGCATGCCCTGGAACTGGCCGGTGGCTGGCCCGGGGCCTTGCTGGCCCAGCAGCTGTTGCGCCACAAGACCCGCAAGGTCTCCTACCAGTTGGTGTTCTGGCTGATCGTGGCCTTGCACCAGGTGTTCTGGATCGACCGGCTGTTCCTGGACAGCAGCCTGCTGAGCCTGTTCTAGAGCAGCAAACCCACCTGAACCCGCTTGGGCAGCTTGCTCACCACCAACTGGTGAGAGCGCTGCAGCAGCGCCTCGAGCTCCGAGGCGCCCAGGGGGTAGGGGGTGTTCATGATGATCCAGTGCGCCCGGGCCAGGTAGGGCGCCGGCGCAATGCCCGGGCGGTCGACATGGCCGAGAAACAGCTCCTGATCGACCTTGAAGGCCAGCGAGTCGCCCCGCAGGTGCTGCACGGCGAACATCTTGTTGCCGGCAATCGAGAACACCCGCACACCGCCCCACTTGTAGTCTTCCCGCGCACCCGGCAGGCCCAGGCAGAATTGCGCCACTTGCTCTTCATTCAAGGTTCGGGCTTTCACAGCAGTCGTTCTCCGCAGCGTTCGAAGGATTCACTCAGGTGCTCGATCCAGGCGCGCACGGCCGGCATCACACCCCGGCGGTGAGGATACACGGCCTGCAGCCAGCCGCCGGGCAATGACCATTGCGGCAGCATCTGCACCAACTGGCCGCTGGCCAGTTCCTCCTCGCAATACAGCATGGGCAGCACAGTGCAGCCCTGGCCAGCGAGGGCACAGGCACGGCGCACGATGAAGTCGTCGATGCCCAGGCGTGCCTCCAGGGCCAGGTCGCAGGCCTGGCCTTGCTGGTCCAGCAGGCGCAGGTGCACCAGGCGGTCGGCCTCCAGGGCGCCGAGAATCGGCACGCGCCGCAGGTCTTCCGGATGCTCCACCGGGTACTGCCGGAGGAAGTCTGGGGTCGCCACGATCGCCGTCTGGGCCCGGCGCAGGCGCCGGGTCACCAGCAGCGGGTCTTCGTCGCCCAGCTCGCGCACCCGCAGGGCGATGTCCACACCCTCGTTGATCAGGTCGACACGGCGGTTGAGCAGGAGCATTTCCAGCTGCACCTGGGGGTACTTCTCCAGAAAGCTGCTGACCAGCGGTGTCAGCAGTTCGTGGGCCAGGCCCACCGGGCTCGACACCCGCAGGCGCCCCCGGGGTTCGCTGGCCATGCTGGCCACGGCTTCGTCGGCCATCTCCGCTTCCAGCAGCATGGCCTGGCAGTGCCGCAGGTAACGCTCGCCCACGGCAGTCAGGCTCAGTTGCCGGGTGGTGCGTTGCAGCAGCCGGGCGTTGAGGCGTTCTTCAAGCTCGGCGATACGCCGTGACAGCCGCGATTTGGGAATGCCCAGCAGGCGTCCGGCGGCGGCGAAGCCACCGGCTTCCACCACCTTGGCGAAGTAATAGAGGTCGTTGAGGTCTTGCATGATGATTTTTCGCTCGATTGTCCTGCTGATGGGACGAACTATCGCATTTATGCCAGCTAATCAGCTATTGGTTTCATCTGTAGGATTGCCCACATCCGATCGCCCAGTGGCGGTCCTCACTTGGAGATCCCAGATGAAACTCTTGCATATCGATTCCAGCATTCTTGGTGACAACTCGGCCTCCCGTCAGCTCAGCCACAGTGTGGTCGAGGCCTGGAAAGCCGCTCATCCGGCCACCGTGGTGACCTACCGCGACCTGGCCAATGACGCCATCAGCCACTTCTCCGCCGCCACCCTGGTGGCTGCCGGTACCGCCGCGGAGCTGCGTGACGCCGCGCAGAAGCATGAGGCCCAGCTCAGCGCTCAGGCCCTGGCCGAATTCAAGGCTGCCGATACCGTGGTAGTCGCCGCGCCGATGTACAACTTCACCATTCCCACCCAACTCAAGGCCTGGATCGACCGCATCGCCGTGGCTGGCGAGACCTTTCGCTACACCGAAGCCGGCCCGCAAGGCCTGTGCGGCGGCAAGAAAGTGATTGTGGTCTCCACTTCCGGCGGCCTGCACGTGGGCCAGGCCACTGGGGTGGCTCACGAGGACTACCTGAAAGTGCTGTTCGGCTTCTTCGGCATCACCGATGTCGAATTCGTTCGCGCCCATGGCCTGGCCTACGGCGAGGAAGTACGCAGCAAAGCCATGAGCGACGCCCAGGCGCAGATCAGCCAGCAACTCTTCGCTGCCGCGTAAGGCTTGTGTAAAGAGCCTTTGCTGCACGGCAAGGGCCACTAAACTCTGTATTCTGCTCACCGCATGAAGTGGGCAGGGTGCGGAGTTTTTTTATTGTGGTGTTCAGGGTTTCTGGCCCGGGTTATGCAAGACACGGAGCAAGGCTCCCGGCTTGTGCATCCCTGGCTACGGCGTGGTACAGCTGCAAGGCCTTGGCGGCAAGGGATGGCAGGGGAGAACGGCTTTCTCGATCCGGCGGCAAAGGTGGGCGTGCGATGAAACGTCTTTGTGCAATGTTACTGATCTGCCTGCTCAGCAGCCTGTTTTCGGTGCAGGCCGCCCCTGGGCCGCATCCGCACTGGAGCGTGGGCTTTCACGAGATGAGTTTTCTCGACCCCCTGGACCGGCAACCGATGCGCGCCATCGCCTTCTACCCATCCACCGGTATCGAGCACGGCAGCCAGCTTGAGGGCTATCAGATCGCGGCTTCGCGGGATGCCAAGATCGCCATCGGCCGCTTCCCGATGCTGATGCTGTCCCACGGTAACACCGGCACCCCTCTGGCCCTGCATGACCTGGCCACCTCTCTGGCACGCAAGGGCTTTGTCGTGGTGGCGGTGATTCACCCCGGCGACAACTCCAAGGACCACAGCCGTCTGGGTACCCTGAGCAATCTGTACGGACGGCCGATCCAGATTTCCGAAGCCATCACCGCAACCCTCGGCGACCCGATGCTGTCGCCCTTCGTCAATGCCGACCAGGTGGGGGTGATCGGCTATTCCGCCGGTGGCGAGACTGCGTTGATTCTCTCCGGCGCCACGCCGGACCTGGACCGCTTGCGGCGCTACTGCCAGGAGCGCCCCAATGACCGGGATGCCTGCAACACCCAGGGCGAACTGATCGTCGACCGCGACGACCTGCAACCGGTGGCCGACCCCCGGGTGCATGCCTTGATGCTGCTGGCCCCCCTGAGTCTCAAGTTCGGCCGCCAGACCCTGGCCGGGGTGCATGTGCCGGTGCTGCTCTACAGTGGTGATGGCGATCAGTTGGTGGCGCTGGACAAGAACGCCGCGGCCCTGGCGCGCAAACTGCCGGTGGCCCCGGACTTCAAGCTGCTGGCCGGCGCCGGGCATTTCGTGTTCATGGCGCCTTGTTCCGCACAGCAGATGGCCGCGATGCCGGCGCTGTGCACCGATGCCGACGGCGTCGACCGTGAAGACATCCACCGCAACCTGATTCTCGAAGCCGGCAACTTCTTCGCCCATACCCTGGGCCGGCCAAGCCGGGCCGGGATGCAGACCGCCGATCAATGACTCAGGCGCCGGCCCGGCGCTTGAGCATCAGGGTCAGGCCCAGGCCGGTCAGCGAGAGCAGGGCGGCGCAGAAGAAAATCCACGAATACCCCAGGTTCAACGCCACCGCGCCCATCAACGGCCCGGCGATGGCCAGTGCCAGGTCAAAAAACACCGCATAGGCGCTCAAACCTGCGCCACGGCTGCTGTTGGGCACTTGCTTGATGGCCTCCACTCCCAGGGCCGGGTACACCAGCGACAGGCCGAAGCCGGTCAACCCGGCCCCCACCAGGGCCCAGCCGGTGGAGGGCGCCAGCCACAGCAGGGCCAGGCCCAGGGTTTCGACGCACATGCAGGCGATGGCCGAACGAAAGCCGCCGAAACGGCTGATGCAGGAGATGAACAGCAGCCGCGAAAAGATAAAGCACACGCCGAACACCGTCAGGCAATAGGCCGCGCCGGTCCAGCCGCGGCTGAGGTAGAACAAGGTGATGAAGGTGGTCAGGGTGCCGTAGCCGATGGAGGCCAGGCTCAGGCTGGCGCCAAAGGGCGCAATGCGCCCGAACACGGCCCAGAACGGCAGGCGCTCACCGCGAATCACCGGCACCGAGGGTTTGTTGCGGATCAGCAGCAACGCCAGGATCGCCAGGCTCGACAAGGCGATGCCGAGGCTGGCGAAACCGTATTGCTGGACCATCACCACCCCCAACGGTGCACCAATGGCGATAGCGCCGTAGGAGGCAATGCCATTCCAGGAGATAGACCGCGCGGTGTGCTCCGCGCCGACCTGGCCCATGCACCAACTGATGGTGCCGACCCCGATCAGGCCCTGGGCCACCCCCAGCAGCAGGCGCCCGCCCAGCAGCACGGCAAGGCTCAGCAGCGGCCACTGGACGAGCAGCACCGAAACCAGGGTCAGCACCCCGCTGAGCAGAATCCCCAGCAAGCCGTAGATGATCGAACGCTTGGTGCCCACGGTGTCCGACATGCGCCCGGCCATGGGCCGGCTGAGCAGGGTGGCCAGGTATTGCGCGCCAATGGTCAGCCCGGCGACCACCGCGCTGAAGCCCAGCTGTTCGTGGACATAACCTGGCAACACCGCGATCGGCAGGCCGATGCAAAGGAAGGCGATAAAGGTATAGAAGACGATGGAGACGATCTGCAGGGTGATCGCCATGGAGCTTTGAGCGGGCGTTTGTGGCTCGGGCATGAAGGCTCGTTCGCGGGCGGCGGTTAGAGGCCTGCATCATCGCGTGCCGTGAACATAAAAGAAAGCAGGCTAACTATCTATTCCCCGCACCCGGTAGGTGCTGGCAGGAGCGGTGCAAGTCTTGCGGGCCTGTTCGCCGGCAAGCCGGCTCCTACAGAGGCCTGTGGGTTCGTGCCGGAACTGGCTTGCCAGCGAAGGCGCCCGCTGGGCGATGCAAGGCTGGCGGGCCTTTTCGTCGGCAAGCCGGCACCTGCGAGCGAGGGGGCATACAAAAAAGCCCCGTCACACTGGACGGGGCTTTTTTGTTGTCGCTTACCGCTTGCCGCTGTCTTTAGAACATCACGCCCTGGCTGCGCAGGTAGTCGTCGTAGGTGCCGCTGAAGTCGGTCACGCCGCTTGGGCTCAACTCGATGATGCGGGTGGCCAGGGACGATACGAACTCACGGTCGTGGCTGACGAAGATCAGGGTGCCCGGGTAGTTCTCCAGGGCCAGGTTCAGCGCCTCGATGGATTCCATGTCCAGGTGGTTGGTCGGTTCGTCCATCACCAGCACGTTGGGCTTTTGCAGGATCAGCTTGCCGAACAGCATGCGGCCTTGCTCACCACCGGAAATCACCTTCACCGACTTGAGGATCTCGTCGTTGGAGAACAGCATCCGGCCCAGGGTGCCGCGGATCATCTGTTCGCCCTGGGTCCACTGGCCCATCCAGTCGAACAGGCTGACGTCGTCTTCGAAGTCATGGGCGTGGTCCTGGGCGTAGTAGCCCAGCTCCGCGCTTTCGGTCCACTTCACTGTGCCGGCGTCCGGGGTCAGCTCGCCCACCAGGGTGCGCAGCAGAGTGGTCTTGCCGATGCCGTTGGGGCCGATGATCGCTACGCGCTCGCCGGCCTCGACGGTGAAGCTGAAGTTCTGGAACAGGGTCTTGCCGTCGAAACCCTTGGACATGCGCTCCAGGGTCACCGCCTGGCGGTGCAGTTTCTTGGTCTGTTCGAAGCGGATGAACGGGCTGACGCGGCTCGACGGCTTGACTTCGGCCAGCTGGATCTTGTCGATCTGCTTGGCCCGGGACGTGGCCTGCTTGGCTTTCGAGGCGTTGGCCGAGAAGCGGCTGACGAAGGTCTGCAGTTCGGCGATCTGGGCTTTCTTCTTGGCGTTGTCCGACAGCAGCTGCTCGCGGGACTGGGTCGCGGCGATCATGTATTCGTCGTAGTTGCCCGGGAACAGGCGCAGCTCGCCGTAGTCCAGGTCGGCCATGTGGGTGCAGACACTGTTGAGGAAGTGCCGGTCGTGGGAAATGATGATCATGGTGCTGTTACGCGCCGTGAGGATGTTTTCCAGCCAGCGGATGGTGTTGATGTCCAGGTGGTTGGTCGGTTCGTCCAGCAGCAGCACTTCCGGATCGGAGAACAGCGCCTGGGCCAGCAGAACTCGCAGTTTCCAGCCTGGCGCGACTTCGGTCATCGGGCCGAAATGCTGTTCCAGGGGAATGCCCAGGCCCAGCAGCAGCTCACCGGCGCGGGACTCGGCGGTGTAGCCGTCCATCTCGGCGAATTCGGTTTCCAGCTCGGCCACGGCCATGCCGTCTTCTTCGGTCATTTCCGGCAGCGAGTAGATGCGATCGCGCTCGGCCTTGACCTTCCACAGCTCCTCGTGGCCCATGATCACGGTGTCGATCACGGTGAATTCTTCGTAGGCGAACTGGTCCTGGCGCAGCTTGCCCAGGCGCACGTTCGGTTCCAGCATGACCTGGCCGCCGGACGGCTCGAGGTCGCCACCGAGGATTTTCATGAAGGTCGACTTGCCGCAACCGTTGGCGCCGATCAGACCGTAGCGGTTGCCGCCGTTGAACTTGACCGAAACGTTCTCGAACAGCGGCTTGGCGCCGAACTGCATGGTGATGTTAGCTGTGGAGATCAATTACTTACCTACCAATGTTTTAGCGCCGACCTTAAATCCACAGGGCGCGATCTGGAGCCTTCCAGGTCGGACCGGCATGGGTGTGGAACTGAGCCAGCGGGCGTACGTCGAGCGCAACATTCCGGCCAAGAGGCCAGGTTGCTGAGCGAAGAGTGCGGGGTGCATGTTGAAATTTGCGCGCATTGTCGCATATGTAAACGAGCAGTTGTATGACACAGGGGCAGGGATTTTAGCGCGGGCAGCCGATGCTCAACCCCTGCCGGGCATGGCAGCCGCTTCCAGCAGGTCGTTCAGGAAGTGCTGCAATTGCGCCGCTGCCGCGGCCGGCGCGGCCTGGAGCAGGCAGTGGGGCGCCTCGATCTCCACCAGCCGGGCGTCGCTGCGCAGTTGCCGGACCATGGCCGAAGCCGATGGGGGCACCAAGCGATCCTGGCGGGCCCGCAGGTACAGCAGCGGCACCCGGCTGGCAGCCAGGGCCTGGCGTACATCCACGGCGATCACCGCCTGCAACCGGGCCTGCAGTACCTGCGGCGCCACCTGGGCGATCGCCGCCGCCAGTGCCTGACGCAGTGCCGGGGTGGAAAAACCGCCCAGCAGCAGGGCATCCATGGGCCAGAACGGCAGGCGCTGCACCGGCAGTACCTTGAGCAGGGGCTGCAAAGGCGCAAGGCGCGGGCGCGGATTGCGTACAAAGCTGCTGCACAGCACCAGGCCCATCAGCCCTTCGGGATTGCGGGCGGCCACGCTCACCGCCACCGGGCCGGAAAAGGACTCGCCCAACAGGATGAATCGCCGGTTCGCCGGCAATTGCGCCATCACCCGCTCCACTAGGGCCGGGTAGCCCAGGGGCTGATCGCCGGGATAATGCAAGACCTGTACCGGCCAATGCTGGTCCAAGGCCTGGAGCAGCGGTTCGAACAGGGTGCCGGTGCCATCCATGCCCGGCAGCAGCACCAGGGTTGGCGGGAGATTGGGGTCGATCAAGTCGGGAATCCTTGCCGAAGAGGAGAGGGCAGCGGCGCGCAGGATACCTCGGCAAGGCCCGGCAACACAGTCCCTTGCGGGTCGCTACCGGCACCGAGCGGCTTTTGTTGAGCTGAATCAACAGCCGGCGCAATACCCGCATCTTTCAACGAAAGGAGCGCAGCTTTTAACAAATATGAGTTAACCATTGGTTACAAACTGTGGCTAAAATGCCAGCCGACGGCCAGATGCCGAGGGTCGAACCTGCGACGAAGAGTGTCGCCGGTTACGCTTTTTTCAACTCAGACGCTGCAATTTGCCTTTGGCCTTCCGGGCTTTCAGAGGCGCAGCATGTTCTCTTCTGACGTGTGACGATTTCCGTGAAACTCATCATTGCCGCTGTATACGTTTTATCCATTGCGTACGTACACCTGCGGGGGCGCGTGCGCCATAAACTGGGCCGCCAGCTCAGTGATCACTCGACCTTCCTGGCGCCCATCAACTGCTTCCTCTATCTATTCTCCAAGTACCCCAACCGGCCGTACCTGGACCCGGCCGACTTCCCGGAGATGAACAAGCTGCAGGAACACTGGGAAGAGATCCGTGCCGAAGGCCAGAGCCTGCTGCAGGCCGGCGAGATCAAGCGCTCGGACCAGTACAACGATGTGGGTTTCAACTCCTTCTTCAAGACCGGCTGGAAACGCTTCTACCTGAAGTGGTACGGCGACAGCCACCCTTCGGCGATGAAGCTGTGCCCACGCACCACCGAGCTGGTGCAGAGTATCGGTTCGATCAAGGCTGCGATGTTCGCCGAGCTGCCGCCTGGTTCGCGCCTGGTTCGTCACCGCGACCCTTATGCCGGTTCCTATCGCTACCACTTGGGTCTTTCCACGCCGAACAACGAAGGCTGCTTCATCGAGGTCGACGGTGAGCGTTATCACTGGCGCGACGGCGAAGCGGTGATGTTCGACGAGACCTACATTCACTACGCGGAAAACACCACCGAGCAGAACCGCATCATTCTGTTCTGCGATGTCGAGCGGCCGATGAAGTACCGCTGGGCCGCTGCGTTCAATGGCTGGTTCAGCCGTACCGTGATGTCCGCCGCCGGCGCGCCCAACGATGCCGGTGACAAGACGGGTGGCCTGAACCGTGCCTTCAACAAGCTGTACAAGATCCGCCTGCGGGGCAAAGAACTGAAAAAGCGCAACCGCACGCGCTACTACCTGGAAAAGTGGGCGATCTTCGCTGCACTGCTGTTGCTGTTCATCTATATCTGACGTTGCACCCCCGCGGTGTAGGAGCGGGCTTGCCGGCGAACGTATCCTTGAGCCAGAGGCATGGCCAAAGGGCCCGTTCGCAGGCCAGCCAGCGCTTGCAGATGAAGGCACCGTGGATACCGGGTGTTACATGTTCTGAAGGATTATTTAGTTAACAAAGCCGAACCCTGGGCGTAGCGTGGAATCGAATTCGATACCTTGTCGCTCCTCAGGAGGCTTTTCATGAACGGTCTGGCTCGCGGGTTTGCCGCACTCATCGCGCTGGTCTGGACCAGCGGCGCCGCCTGGGCTGGCGCCCCTGAAGCACCTCCCACCCATCAACACCCTCTGCAATTGGCGCAGAACCTGCCCAGCAGCGGCAACAACGACCCCTACAGCAACCCCATCCGTCGCGCCAACCCCAACAGCATGCAGGGCACCCAGCCCAGCAGCCCGCCCGTGCGCGGCCCCAGCACCGCTCCGACCGGTCGCCCGCCAACCCTTGAGAACGGTGGCATCGGCAATGGCTACCCGCGTGGCGGGGTGCAGCGACCCAACCCTGATCCCCGGGTGCAAAGCCCCCGCGACAGCGATCCCGGCAACCGGCGCTGAAGCACTGTCCTGCCACCCCGGCGGCAGGTGCGAAACCTGCTACCGAGGATTTTCTCGATCGACAAAAGGAAGCGAGCATGTTGCGTAAAACCCTTATCGCCACCTTGTGCTCCAGCGTCTTGCTGGGCAGTGCCGTGCCCGCCATGGCCGCCACACCCCAGGCTTTTCCCAGTGAACAGGGCACGCTGAACCTGACTCCGGTGGCTGCCGGCCTTGACCATCCCTGGGCCCTGGCATTCCTGCCGGACCGCCAGGGCATTCTGGTGACCGAGCGCCCGGGCAACCTGCGGCTGGTCGGCGCGGACGGCAAGCTTTCGGCGCCCCTGAGCGGGGTGCCCAAGGTCTGGGCCAAGGGCCAGGGCGGCTTGCTGGATGTGGCGCTGTCGCCGGACTTCAAGCAGGACCGCATGGTGTATCTGTCCTATGCCGAAGGTGGCGGCGCGGGCGGGACTGCCGGCACCGCCGTGGGCCGTGGCCGTTTGAGCGATGACCTGAGCGGGCTCAAGGATTTCCAGGTGATCTTCCGGCAGGAACCCAAGCTGTCCACGGGCAATCACTTCGGTTCGCGGCTGGTGTTCGACCGCGACGGCTACCTGTTCGTGACCCTGGGTGAAAACAACGACCGGCCCACCGCCCAGGACCTGGACAAGCTCCAGGGCAAGATCGTGCGCCTGTACCCGGATGGTCGGGTGCCGGATGACAACCCTTTCGTCGGCCAGGCCGGGGTGCGCCCGGAGATCTGGAGCTACGGCCACCGCAACCCCCAGGGGGCGGCGCTCAACCCCTGGAGCGGCACCCTCTGGGAGAACGAACACGGGCCCAAGGGTGGCGACGAGATCAATATCATCGAGCGCGGCAAGAACTACGGCTGGCCTCTGGCGACCCACGGCATCAACTATTCCGGCCAGCCGATCCCCGAGGCCGTGGGCCAGACCGCGCCCGGCACCGTGGCGCCGCACCATGTGTGGGAGAAGTCCCCCGGCATCAGCGGCATGGCCTTCTATGACAGCGACCGCTTCAAGCCCTGGCAGCACAACGTGTTCATTGGCGCCCTGGCCAGCCAGGAGCTGATCCGGCTGCAGTTCAACGGTGATCGGGTCGAGCACGAGGAACGCCTGCTGGGCGGGCTCAAGGCGCGTATTCGTGATGTGCGCCAGGGCCCGGACGGCTACCTCTACATCCTCACCGACGAGGACCAGGGCACGCTGTACAAAGTCGGCCTGCAATAGCCCCGGGCTCCCTTGCAGGCGCTGGCAGGGGCCGCGCAAGGCTGCGGGCCTTTTCGCCGGCAAGCCGGCTCCTACGGGTGGGCGCGCGCGGGGAAGAGGATCACCGCGGCGCGCAGTTTGCTGCTGCCGAAGCTGCACATCTTGGCGAACTCGCCGTGACTCACCGGCAGGTGCTGGCAGTCCAGGGGCTGGCGGTGCTGGCTGTGGTCGACATCCGGGTCGTGGAGGTAGACGAAGTCCTGGTCGCAGTCGGTGACTATCACCCAGTGCGGCGCCTTGGAGCGGGTCAGGCGATAGCTGCTGATCAGCACCAGGGGCTGGCCGCCTTCACGCAACAGGCCGGGCAGGTCCAGCGGCCCGCCGAGCACCTGCTGCACTTCGCTGGCATCCAGTTCCTTGCAGAACTCATCGTGGACCAGGCGCATGACGTCCTTTTTATGTTCGTCGCGCACGCCGTTGAGAAACAGCGGCCCGCTGCTGTTGACCTGCAAGCGCACGGCAAAACCGCGGCGCCAGGCCGCCAGGGCCAGGCCCTGGGGGCTGCAGCCACCATGGCCCGAGGTCATGAAGACGGTGGTGGCTTCACGCCAGATCTGCAGTTCCTCCCGACGCTCCAGGGGCCGTGAAGGTTGCAGGGCGCCCATGGCCATCAGCAGGCAGGCGGGGCCGCAGGTGAAGTCGGTGGTCTGTTGGTAATAGGGCACGCGGATGCTGCGGGTCTCGCGGTGCTGGAGAATGCGTTTTTCCAGGCGCAGGGCGTCGGCGTGGTCCTGGTAATAGTCGGGGACCAGGGCGAAACGTCGGTAGCCGTTGCGCTCGTACAAGGCGATGGCCGCAGGGTTGTCGGTGCGTACCTCCAGGCGCAGGTAGGCGCAATCATGGGCCAGGGCACAGGCCTCCATGCGTTGCAGCAGGCGCTTGCCCAGCCCCAGGCCCCGGGCGCTTTCGGCGATGGCCAGGGAATACAGGCGCGCCAGGGAGGTGCCGCGATGAAACAGCACCAGGGCATACCCCAGCACCTGCGCCTGCTGTTCGGCCACCAGCAGCTGCCCATGGGCGCGGCTGATCATCCACTGGAAGCTGCGCGGGGTCAGCCGGTCGCTGGTGAAACATTGTTCTTCCAGCGCCACCAGCGCCGGCAAGTCCTCAAGGGTTGCAGTGCGAAAGACAAGATCCATATGACCGCCGTAAAAGTTGCGTAATGAAACGAGACTTCAAAAAAAGTTCGTGCTTAATAGAAAGGGTCAGGTTCTTCAGCGAGAGCGAACTTTATGTCAGCGGTACAAGGTCATTGGCGAGAAGTATCCGGGCAAAGTTTGCCGGCGACAATCACTTCCTCAACTAATATTGCCCGGCTGGACAAAACCTCAAGCCAGGTAATCATTATTGTCGAACGCAAGGAAGACTGGGCCTCGTACTTTCCCAGCGACGACATCCTCACGGCCCAGGAGTACCTCGAGCACAGTCGCGAAAGCGCGCCCGGCAAGCGCGTCCAGGTGATCAACCTGTGCCGCAGCTACAAGTACCTGGGGCATGGCTACTATTGCTCGCTATTGGCTGAAGCCCGCGGCCACCGGGTGATTCCCTCGGTACGCACCATCAGCGAACTGACCCGCAAGGCGCTTTACGGGTTGGCCCTGGATGATCTCGACAAGAGCCTGGAAAAGGCCCTGAGCAATCATCTTTACCGCGATACCGAAGGCTTTACGCTGACCCTGTACTTCGGTCGAACTCATATAGAGCCCTTGCAGGAATTGGCTCGGCAATTGTTTGAACTCTTCCCTTGTCCGATCCTGTTAGTTGATTTCAAGCGAACTAACAGTTGGCACATCGAAGGCGTCAAGTCGGGGGCGCTGCATAAGTTGCGCGAAGATCAGGAAGATCAGTTCGCCAACTCCCTGGACAGTTTCAGCCGCAAGGTCTGGCGGGTTCCGCGCTCCCGGCAAGTGGCCCGTTATGACTTGGCCATTCTCCATGATCCCCAGGAACTGCTGCCGCCTTCCAACCCTCGGGCGCTGGAGAGTTTCATTCGCGTGGGCAAGGGCCTGGGCATCGATGTGGAACTGATCGAGAAGAAGGACTATTCGCGGCTGGCCGAATATGACGCGCTGCTGATCCGCGAGACCACCAGCGTCGACAACCACACCTATCGTTTTGCCAAGAAGGCCGAGAGCGAAGGGCTGGTGGTGATGGACGACCCGGCGTCGATCCTGCGCTGCACCAACAAGGTCTACCTCAGCGACCTGCTCAAGGGCCATCAACTGGGCATGCCCGCCACCGAGATTCTCTACAAGGAGCGACCGCAGGATTTCGAACGGGTCGGCGAGCGCCTGGGTTTTCCCCTGGTGCTGAAGATCCCCGACGGCTGTTTTTCCCGCGGAGTGATCAAGGTCGAGAGCCAGCAGGCCTTGATGGAAGCCACCGCCGAGCTGTTCGAGCACTCGGTACTGCTGCTGGCCCAGGAGTTCTTCTACACCGAGTACGACTGGCGCATCGGCGTGCTCAACCGCAAACCGATCTTTGCCTGCCAGTACTTCATGTCCAAGGGCCATTGGCAGATCTACAACCACAAGGCCAAGGGCCAGGACATCAACGGCGAGTGCCGCACCCTGGCGATCCACGAAGCGCCCCGGGCGGTGGTGGATCTGGCGGTGAAGACCGCCAACCTGATCGGCGACGGCCTGTACGGCGTCGATCTCAAGCAGTCCGGCGACAAGGTGGTGGTGATCGAGGTCAACGACAACCCCAACCTCGACGCCGGCATCGAGGATGCCTACCTGCAGGACGATCTCTATGCCCTGGTGCTGGAGGAGTTTGTCCGCCGCCTGGAGCTCAAGCGGCGCGGCCAGGCCTGGTAGGGGCCTTCATTGCGGTTGCAGGGTCAGCACCTCGAAGCCGTCCCGGGTCACCGCCACCGTGTGTTCCCACTGGGCCGAGAGGCCGTTGTCGCGGGTGACCACGGTCCAGCCATCCTTGAGCCCGCGGACCCGGGCGCTGCCCTGGTTGAGCATCGGCTCGATGGTGAAGACCATGCCCTCGCGCAGCTCCAGGCCGGTACCGGGACGACCGAAGTGGAGGATTTGCGGCTCTTCGTGCATCTGCCGGCCGATGCCATGGCCGCAGTATTCACGGACCACGCTGTAGCCCTTGGCTTCGGCATGGGCCTGGATGGCATGGCCGATATCGCCCAGCCGGGCGCCGGGGCGCACCACCTTGATCGCCGCCCACATGGCCTCGAAGGTGGTGTCCACCAGGCGCCGGGCCTTGGGCCCGACGGTGCCGATCAGGTACATCTTGCTGGAGTCGGCGATGTAGCCGTTCTTCTCCAGGGTGATGTCGATATTGATGATGTCACCGTCCTTGAGCACGGCCTTGGGGTGGGGCATGCCGTGGCACACCACCTCGTTGATCGAGGTGTTGATGCAGTAGGGGTAGTTGTACTGGCCCTTGCTGGCCGGGCGCGCCTTGAGTTCATGGCGGATCAGGTGTTCCACCGCGGCGTCCAGCTCCAGGGTGGAAAGGCCGGGGGCGACAAAACCGTCGAGATAGGTGAACACCTGGGCCAGCAGCCGCCCGGCTTCGCGCATCAGCGCCAGTTGTTCCGGGGTCTTGATCAGGGCCTGGGTCATGCGCGCCCCCTGAGCAGGTCGGGCTTGTTCAGCAACAGCTTGTTGATCAGGTCGTTGTAGGCCAGGTGAGGGTTGAGTTCGGCCAGCAGGCCGATCTTCATCCAGAACTCGGCCTGGGCATTGATCGAGCGGTCCATGGCGGCGCTGGCCACGCGGATCTGCTCGTGCAGTTCATCGGAGATCTTGACGATGCCCATGGGGGCCTCCCTTGAGGAAATATACGAATCATATATGTTTCGTATATTGAGCTTCAAGCCACGGTGCCCAATGACAGACGTCGCCGTTCAAGGAGGCCGGGAAAAAAGCGTTGACCGGACCCTGCTGGCGCGAGTAATTTCCAGCCCATGACTTTCCCTGCATATCGTTCCCAGCCAAGCATTATTACCGCCATTCCTTATTGGCGGGCTTGCTGACGACTGCACCCAACCCGCCCTGGAGGCGGGTTTTTTCTCTCTGTCTCCCGGGCTTCGTACACAGCCAGGAGATCCACCATGAGTCGCCCCAGCCGTCCTGCTACCCCCCAGCCCAGTGCCGACATGGCGTTGCTGGAGCGCTACGTGAAGATGATTCTTGCGGCGCCGGTCTACGACCTGGCGATCCGTACGCCTTTGCAGGCGGCGCCGGCGCTGTCCGAGCGGCTGGGCAATCAGATCCTGCTCAAGCGCGAAGACCTGCAACCGACCTTTTCCTTCAAGATCCGTGGCGCCTACAACCGCCTGGCGCACCTCACCCCGGAGCAGAAGCTGCGCGGAGTGGTCACCGCGTCCGCCGGCAATCATGCCCAGGGCGTGGCGCTGGCGGCGCGGGAGCTGGGGATCAAGGCAAGCATCGTGATGCCCGCCAGCACCCCGGAACTCAAGGTGCTGGGGGTGCGCAGCCGCGGCGCCGAGGCGATCCTGCATGGCCAGAGCTTTCCCTTCGCCCTGGAGCATGCCCTGGATCTGGCCCAACGCACCGACAGTACCTTTGTTTCACCCTTTGATGATCCCCATGTGATTGCCGGGCAAGGCACCGTGGCCATGGAGATCCTGCGCCAGCAGCAGGGCGAACTGGACGCGATCTTCGTTCCGGTCGGCGGTGGCGGGCTGATCGCCGGGATCGCCGCCTATGTCAAATACCTACGGCCACAGATCCGCATCGTTGGTGTCGAGTCCGAACAATCCAACTGTCTGCAACAGGCCCTGGCGGCAGGGCAGCGGGTGGTGCTGCCTGAAGTGGGAACCTTTGCCGACGGTGTTGCGGTGGCGCAGATCGGTGAGCATGGTTTCCAGATCTGCCGGCATCACGTGGATCAAGTGATCAGCGTCAGCAACGACCAGCTGTGTGCGGCGATCAAGGACATCTACGACGATACCCGCTCCATCACCGAACCCTCGGGCGCCCTGGCGGTGGCGGGCATCAAGGAATACGTGGCGCAAAGCGGCGTCCGCGACCAGACCCTGGTGGCGATCGACTCGGGCGCCAACATCAACTTTGACAGCTTGCGCCACGTCGCCGAACGCGCCGCCCTGAGCAACGCCGCCTTGTAGGAACAGACCTGCCAGCGAAGGCGTCCTGCACAGCGATGCAGGCCTCAAGGGCCCATTCGCCGGCAAGCCGGCTCCTACGACAGCAGAGGGCGCATGAAGCTGCGTTCGTAGCTGAGGATGAAGCGCTTTTGCACCACCGCCGCTACCAGGGCCACGCTTTCCGGGTCACTGAGGGCGCTCTGGCGGTAGGCTTCGTAGTCCGCCAGGGAAGGAAAGCTGAACAGGCAGTAGGCGATGTTGCTGGCACCTTCGGAGGGCAGGAAATAGCCGTGGTGGGTGCCGCCCAGCCGCCTCACCACCGCGATCCAGGCCTTGGAGTAGGCTTCGAACTCGGCCAGTTGGTAGGGGTCGATCACGTATTTGACATGGCAGGTAATCAAGGGAGGCACTCCGGCTGGGGGGATGGCTTATTCCTGGCGGGCGTTTTCTGTCTTGTCCGCGGCGCTCCACAGGCGGTAGCGCACTTCCACGTCCTTGGGCGCGTAGATCACGATCGGCAGCTTGCTGTTGTAGCGCAAGACGAAGCCGTCACCGGTCACCGGGACGAAATCCTCGCGGGTCTTGCCGTCGGGGCAGGCCATCCGCGTACTTATCGGGCCGCTGACCTGGTCCAGGCGGTAGTAGGGATAACCCCAGCCTTCGAGGTTCTTCTCTAGCAGCTTGCCGCCCAGGCGCTGCAGGTTGCAGTCCACGGTGAGGGTCTTGCCGGCGAGGATCTCGACCTTGTAGCGGTCTTCGTGCTGTTGCTTGGGCAGGTGGATGACCTGGCGGGTGAAGCCGTCTTCGGCCTTGGGGTAGGGCGCGGTGTCTTCGAGCTTGGCGGCAAAGGCCTGGGCGCAGAGAGCCGAAAGCAGGGTGACGCTGGCAAGGGGGAGCAGACGCATGAAGCCTCCTGGCTGATTGAAAGCGCGATACACCCGTTTGAGTGGGCGCCTTGGGGAAAGTCCGGCTCGGGCATTCTGACCGGCGCCCGAGGCGCAATGCAAACGTCCTGGGTAGCAGGGCATTTTGCAAGGCCAACTGCCTGCTTTCTTGCACTTTGCACGGCTGCTCGTGCGCCGCATGCCGATTTCGCAGGGCCCTGTGGCGCTGCCGGCCAGGCACGTTTCCTGCTGCTTTATCAATCAGGCCCGCGATTGAGCAAAACCTTGAAACAAGACCAGTTGCACGCAAATGGAGGGATAGGCCGGCGGCCGGTATGGGCTGGCAGCCAACCAAGCGAAAAACCCCGGTGCTCAGAGCGAAATCGAATTTAGCAGCCTCGGGAAAGCGGCTTAGTCTGTAGCTTGGCTCCGTCTGCAAGGATCAAGACCGGGCCCGGATCACTACCGAACACGGACGTCATTGTTGTCAGGTTGTTTGCCTATTGATTGGCCGTCTCGAACAAAGGAGAGAGTCGCCATGTTTCTATCTGCCCTTGAACTGCGAAATATCATTGAAAGCAGCTTTCTGCCCAAACGCTGCCAATGCACCCTAAGCCCCGACCTGTCGATGACCGTGAAGGTCTTCGGCGACCATCAAACCGACCGGGTCGACCTGGTGGTTACCGGCATCGACGCCTCGCAGCTCAACGGCTGTCGGGAAATCAACGAGCTGATTGCCGAATTGCGCTACGACCTGGCGCACAACCCTCGCCAGGTTGCCCCTCTGCGGCGTGCATTCTAGGCGCCTTCGGGAGTAGGGAATTCAACAGGGGGGCCGCCAGGCCGCCGCGAAACCCGGCTTGCCGATCGGCACCGGGCGTGATGAGGGGCCGCAGCGCGGCCCCGTGTGAGCGTGTTGCACAGCCTCAATTATCGGTGGTGCACGCATCCGACATCTTTCTGTAGGTGATTTCCTCGGGCTTGCCCTGGTTGTCGATGAACTTCATGTCGGCGGTGATCACTTTGCACTCCTGGGTCGCAGGTTCGGTCATCGAGATCACTTTGCCCACATGCAGCGGCATTCCATAGTGGTAGGGCACGGCGGTGGTGCTGTCTGCCTGGGCCAGGCCACTGAGGGCACTCAACAGCAGGGCGGTGGCAGTCAAACCGATACGCAGGTTCATGGCAATTCTCCGATGCAGGCTACGTCAGTTCCGCGCCAATCAGGCGTTAGAACTTGCCGCGCAGCGCTTCAGATTGTTCTGAGCTGGCGCGGTCAATGACACTTTTAGCCTGACGGATTAATTGCCGATTAAATTGCATAGGGAGCTAATGTTTTTTACAGCTCGCTGTAGGCAATGCGTTGATACCCGGGCAATGCCTGTTGCAGCAGTTGTTCCAGAGACTGCTGCGCCGGCAGGTAATCGTCACCGAAATCACCCTCGGCCAGCTGGGTCGGGTGGGCCACCACTTCAATCACGCCGGGCGGGCGAAAACCTTCCAGCAGGTCCCTGGGCGTGCACACGCTCTGGGCCCCGGCCCCGCACAACCAGCGGATACGCAGGTTGAGCGCGCTCTTGAACAACCGCTTGAGGGGCCCGATGTTGCCCCCCACATTGCGCGCCAGGCGCACCGGCACCCCTTGCTGCGCGGCGAAGCGAGCGACGATGGCTGCCACCGGCCACAGGTTGTGCACGTGCTGGTGGGAGTCGATATGGCTGGGCCGCACACCCTGATCGACACAGCGCTGCCACTGGGCCTGCAACTCCTCGCGCACCGCCTCGGCCGCCGCGCCCGGCAGGCGCAGGGCCGAGCGCCGCAGGTTCAGGTCGAACTGCCCCTGAGGGTCACAGAACAACGGCTGGTGGCGCATCGCCGGGCTCAGTGGCGCGCCGTAGGTGAGGTTGAAATGCAGGCCGATGCGTCCCAGCAAATCGTGCTGCTGGGTCAGTTCACAGGCGTCGTTGAACGCCGGCATGTTGGCCATCAGGGTCGCCGAGCTGATCACCCCTCGCTTGAAGGCGCGCAGGGTCAGCTGGTTGTAGTCCAGGTCGAGACCGAAGTCGTCGGCATTGACGATGACCCGGTGGGCCCGGGCGGCAGTCAGGGGGCGGTTCATGGGCGGGATCCTTGTACGGTGTTGGCCTGGCGCCGTTCGCGCCAGGCCTTGAGGCGCGGCTTGAGCCACTGCCAGATGCGTTCGGCGGTACCGGCCAGCAGCGCTCGCGGGCGCCAGGAATAGAAGCTCCAGCGCTGGTGTTCCACCAGGCCGCTCATGCGTTCATGCAACTGATGGCTGGAGCGGCTGAGGCTGACCCGCGAGGCATCGACCCACTGCCAGCCTTCGTCCAGCCCCCAGCGGATCCACTCATCCAGCAGCAGCCGGCCGCTGCCCAGGTTCTTGTATTGCGCCAGGAAGGCGATGTTGTAGTCGTACAGGCGGCCGCGCTCCAGCAGGCCGAGGCGATAGCTGATGCAACGGCCCTGGTGTTCCAGCATCACCACCCGCACACAACCTTCGGCGGCCAGGCCGCGCAGGGCGCTGGCCATCCATTGCCAGCGCAGCTCCCCGGAGAAGATCCCCAGCCCGTCTGCGCCTTTCCAACTGGCCTGTTCCACCTCGCGGAGCATCTCCAGCACCCCGTCCATGCCGTCGGCCTGGGGCGCCATGCGGATCACCCGAGCGTCGATTTCCGCGCAGCGTTTCTTCGCCCGGCGCAGCTCGTAGCGCAAGGTGCCGGTGGCTTCCTCGCGGTCGCTGTCGACAATCAGGTGTTCCGGCGCCCGGCAGCTCAGGGCTTGTTCGCTGTACCAGCTGGCCCGGCGCCAGGGTGCCAGCAGGCGCTCGGCGTCCACCAGTTCATGAAGTTGCAGCAGGTCATGGGGCAGTCGCTGGCGGATCTGCTCCAGCACCTCGGGCATGGCGCCTTGCGCCGGGTCCGCGACCAGCAGCGCCAGGCGGTCGCTCAGCGGATGCCCCAGGTGGCGTACCACCTGCAGGCGCAGGCCGGCCCGGGTTTCGCGGCCCAGGGTCAGCGGCAGGCAGAGCACCAGGCGCTGGCCGTGCCAGCCCAGGAGTATCTGCAAGTGCCGGTGATCCAGGGCCCGTTCCGCCCCCTGCAGCCAGCTCAAGCGATTGAACGGCGTGGCCTGTGGCACTTGCTGGCGCAGTTGCTCATAGGCCGCCACGGGAAAGTCCTGGGTGCAGAGGCTGGCGCACCATTGCCAACGCAGGCTCACGAACGTTCCTTGTCGATAGGGCTGGAACCGCTGGGCTGCTGTGCCAGGCGCCCGCGGCGCAGGTGGTGCAGGCGTGTCTGGTGGTAGGGCCGGCGGCGGTGGAAGTGCAGGCAGCGCAACAGGCAGTAGACATGCAGGGATTCACCCACTTCCTGGAACCCCAGGCGCATGTGCATCTTCAGCGCCGGCTCGTTGCGCACGTTGACCAGGGCCCGGGTGGCCTTGAAGCCGCGCTCGCGGTACTCGTCCCAAAGCAGCTTCTGCGCCAGGATCACCACCCCCGAGCCGCGATATGGCACCGCGCACTCTCCGGCGAACTGATACAGGCAGCCCGGCGGGATGCGCATCCAGCAGCGGTACAACTGGTCGTCGTAGTAATCGCGCTCGCTGATCCACACCATCATCATCACGTTGCCGTCTTCATCCAGGTGTGCGCTGCCGCGGCTGCCTTTGTCCAGCAGGCCGCGAATGGCCGGCAGTTGCGCCTTGAAGTACTTGTCGAAGGCCGGCAGCAGCTCGCGGGTGATGGGCACCTGGGGCCAGCGGCCGGGGTTGATGGGGCAGGGCACCGGCAAGGCCAGGGAGCGTTCCAGGGTCAGCAGTTCCCAGTGGTAATAGAAGAAGCGTTCACGCAGCACCCGCAGGCTGCCACGCAGGCCCTTGCGGCGGATTCTGGCCAACAGGCCGGTCAAGCGACTCATAGGGTTTTCCAGGTCAAGGCAAACAGGGTTTCACCGGGCACCTGCAACTGGGCCCGGCCATTGCTGCACTGCACGGCGGCGGAGCGGCTGTGCCCGTCGGCGCCGAGCAGCTCCAGGCTCGGGCCGGCCTGGCAGATCTGCTCGGCGCCGTCCAGGTCGATGGTTTGTGCGCGCGGGGTCTTGGTCACGCCCAGCAGGCTGTGGCGCGGGCCATCGCGCAGTGCCAGGGCATCCACCTCGAAGGCCGGGTTGTCCAGCGCCTGGACCTGCCCCAGCCAGTGCCGCTGGATGAATTGCTGGGCCACGGCCACCGGCTTCAGGCTGAAGCGCTGGGCGTCGTGCTGGGCCAGCATGCCCTTGGGGTACTCGGGCTCATCGGCGGCCTGGAACCAGTTGAGCATTTCCAGCAGGCCGTCCTGGGAGGCATTGGCCACCACCGACATCCACCACAGGGCGGCGTAGTGAGTGTCCTGCTGATAGGGGCTCAGGTCCGGGCCGCTGGAGATATTGGTCTGGCTCAGCAACAGCGCCTTGCGCGGCCGGCCCAGGTCATTCAGGCCCACCAGGTCGGCGGCGGCGCGCACGCTGGCGCGGTAGCGGCGGGTGGCCAGCAGGTCGCGGACCATCCACTCGTGCCAGGCCATGGCGTCGATATCGGCGCCGTGGGCCTCCAGCAACTGGCGCGCCCAGTCGATGCCGCGGCGCTGCCCGGCACCGATGCGAAACGGCCCGTCCAGCAGCCGCGAACTGACCGGCATGGCAATGCGCACACCTGCGGCCCGGGCCTCGGGGTTGGCCTTGACGTGCTCCAGCATGCGCCCGAAGTAGCTGGCGAACACGGCGTAGCTGGGGTAGTTGAGGTTGGGTTCGTCGGCGAACGCCAGGTAGTGCAGGCCCTGGTTGCCCAGGCGCACGCTGTCCGCCAGCCAGGCGTCGAGGCCGGCGAAGCTCTGGCTGTCGGCTGCCAGCACCGCCCGGCGCCCGGTGCCCGCCAGCAGGGTGATGTCGCGGTCGATCTTGAACGTTTCGCGGTACAGCCGGCGAAAGCCCAGCTCGCGCTGGGGTTCCTGCTGGATCACATCGACGAAGCTGTAGAAGTTGGCCGCCCGCGGCCCCAGGGCCCGCAGCAGTTCAAAGGTCGACTGCGGCGGCTGGGCATAGGGCAGGGCGATCCCCAGGTGCGGGCTGGGGCCGAGCATCTGCGGCTTGAGGCTCAGCTCGACCCGGCCCGGTGTCCATTGCAGCGGGTGCAACTGGCGCAGGTCCTGGGCGAACAGGTTGGCGGTGCCGTCGAGCCAGAACGCCACCTTGCCCGAGCCGCCCAGGGACAGGCGCCAGACCTCGTCCTGCTGGGCCACCGGCAGTTGGATCTGGTCGAACTGACCGTACTTCGGGTGCTCCACCAGCTTCAGGCGCAGCAACTGGTGGTCACTCAGGCGCGTGGCCTGGAGCACGCTGACCCCACCGTAATACTTGCCCGCCAGTACCGCCTGCTCTCCGGCGGCCACGCGAAAATACAGCTCCACGCCACTGGGCACGTCGGCGCTGAAATGCACCTTGGCCGGTTCGAACTGGGCCCGGGTGGCGCTGTCGTGGCTGACCTTGAAGTTGCGAAAGCTGTAGCCCGGTACCTGCAGCCTGTAGTCGCCCTGGGCCGCGGGCAGTTGGACTTCCCGCTGGCCGTAGGGTTGGTCGGCGCGAATCTCCAGCTGTTGCAGCAACTGGCCGTCCGGGCGCAGCAGGTACAGCTGCTCCTGGTTGGCGTCGCTCTGCCAGGCCGGGCTCCAGCGCAGGTGCAGGGTGTCGCCGGCCTCGGCTTGCAGGTACAGGCTGCCGTCGCGGATATCGCCCCATTGCAGGGGCGCGGCGTGCAGGGCAGTGGCCGCCGAGATCAGCATCAGGGCGAGCAGGGAACAGGGTTTCATTGAAGCCTTTCCTTAGGGCGCAATAACTGGCGCACGTAGACGATGTCTCCAGGTAACAGGATCAGGGTGCGGTACCAGACCACACCGCTGAGGTGGCAATACAGGCCGAGCATGGCCAGGCTCACCGCGAGGTAGGCAATGGACGAGGCCAGGCCGGCGCCGACGATGCCCAGCGACGGGATCAGCAGCGCATTGAGCGCCAGGTTCAGCAGGGCGCCACCGGCCAGCAGCAGCGACAGCGTGCCGGGGCGCTGCTTGCCCAAGAGGTCCAGGCGCAGGATGCTCGCGTAGCACAGGCCGAACAGCCCGGGCAGCAAGGCCAGCAGTGCACCGTAGGCCGGGGCGTAGTCGGCGCCGAACAGGGTGACAATCAGCCACTGGCCGATCAGCGCCATGCACAGGCAGGCGCCGAGCATCACCGTGGCGGTCAGGCGCAGGGCCAGGGCGGTCAGTTGCTCGATGCCCGACCCCTGTTGCAGCAGGCGCTTCATCAGTGGCGTGGTCACCGCCTCGGGAATGATCAGCAGCAGCTCGGCGGCGGCGCTGGCCATGGCGTACCAGCCCAGGGCCGCGGGGTCGAGCAGGGCCCCGATGAACAGGTAGTCCGAACGCAGCATCAATTGTTGCGACAGCACCCCGGGGTGGCTCTGGGCGCTGTAGCGCAGCAGCTTGCCCTGTTCCCCGGCCTGCCAGCGCAGGCCCAGGTCGTGGAAGCGTCGCAACCAGCACCAGCCAACCACCACCACCAGCAAGGTGCCCCCCAGCCAGCTGACCAGGGCCGCCGACAGCGGCTGGTCGCGCCAGATCCACCACAGGCCGACGAACAGCAGCAGCGGCACCAGGGATTCCAGCAGGCGCAGGGCATTGAAGGCTTCGACCCGGCCATCGGCGTTGTGCAGGGTCAGCAGGCCGCTCTTGAGCACGGTGATGGGCACCGCCAGCAACAACAGCCAGGCCAGGTCCCCCAGTTGCAGGCTCAGTTCCCACTGGCTGCCCAGGGTGTTCATCAATGCCAGCCCGGCCAGGGTCAGCAGGCTGGCCAGCAGGCAGCCGTACACCAGCACCTGGGTCAGTAGCAGGCCCATGGGCCGCTGGCGCGCGGCTTCATAGCCGACCGCGGTGTTCAGCCCGCCGCTGGTCAGGGCGGCAATCAGGTCCGGCAGGGTGCTGAGCAGGGCGAACAGGCCGCGATCCGCCGGGCCCAGCAAGCGAGCCAGCAGCACGTTGCGCAGCAGCCGCAGGCCGATCATCGCCAGGCGCGTGCCCATGCTCAGGGCCAGGTGCCAGAGGTAGCCGCCGCGCTTCATGCCCGGGCTCCCTGCAGCAGGCGCCAGGCCAGCAAGCCGGGGCGGGCGGCGCTGGCGTGGCTGACGTCGATGCGTGGCAAGGCCAGGAGCGGGTTGCCACTGGCCTCGATCAGCCCGGGGCGGGTGCCCAGGGCGTAGCGATAACCCAGCCCGGCGACGGCGGCGCGCACCTGGGCATTGTGGTCGCCATTGGGGTAGCAATAGACCCCCAGCGGCGCCTGGCAATGGTTCTGCAACGCCTGATGGGAGCGTTGCAGATCCGCTTTCAGCGCGGCCTCGTCAAGGCCGGTGAGAATGGCATGGCTGGCGCCGTGGGGCCCGAAGCGCACCAGTGCCGAACGCTCCAGGCGCTGCACCTGGGCCCAGTCCAGGCTGTGGGGGCCGTGCTCGTTGGGGCAACTGTCGGCCAGGGCCTGGAGAGTGGGCCCGGGCAGGGTCTTCAAGCGTTGCAGGTAGCGCCCCAGGAGCCGGCTGCGGGCGTCGCTGTCACCCGGCTGCAACAGTTCGGCCGCAGGTGCCAGTTGCAGCGCCTGCAACTGTTCCAGCAGCGGCCGGGCCGCGGCGCTTGCGGGCCGCAGCCAGAGCGTTTCGCCGATGGACTCCCACCAGAAGCCCTGGGCGCTGCCGATGAAGTCGGTGGAGAGGAAGATGCTCGCCGGCACCTCGTAGCGCTCCAGCAGCGGGTAGGCCACCTCGGCGTTGTCGCGCCAGCCGTCATCGAAGGTCAGGGCCAGGCGCGGCCGGTCACCGCCGGGGTATTGCAGCAGGTGATTGAGCGGCACACAGTCGAAATGCCGCCGCAGCCAGCGCAGCAGGTGCTCGAACTGGCGCTGGCCGACGCACAGTGGCGCCCGGTGCGGCCGGCGGGCGGCCTGCTCGTCGGCCAGCACCCGGTGCAGCATCAGCACCACCCCGGCTTCGCTGAGGCGGGCGCGGCCGACGCTGTGCAAGTAGGCGTTGCCCAGCAGGCGCTTGAGGTTGAGTTTGAGGTTCATGTCAGCGGTTCTGTTGTGGGTTCCACAGGGCATAGCGCTGCCCGCGGAGAAATTGCCAGAGGCCCATGCTCATGCCGGCCATTGTCACCAGCACGAAACCGGCCAGGCGAAACACCTTGGGCAGGCGCCCGCGGCGGTCCAGCAGGCCCATGATCCCGGCGCCGTAACCCAGCACCTGGGCCAGCAGGGCCAGGCTGTAGAAGGCGCCGGCATTCCACAGCAGCAGGCTGCTGACCAGCAGTGGCAGCAACAGCACCGGGGCCAGGCGGCGGATCAGCTTGTGGCTGATCAGGGCGATGGCGTAGGCGCCGTGGCGCAGTGGGTTCATCAGCTCGCGGCGCTGGGCCAGGCTCTGCAGGCCGCCGACGGTGACCCGCAGGCGCCGCCGGTACTGCTTGCCGGCTTCGTCCACGCCCTGGTCCAGCACCTGGGCCTCCTCGACATAGACGATCCGCTTGCCGGCCACCGGGGCGCAGGTGCTGATGAAGAAGTCATCGTTGACCTCGGCCGGAACCCGCTGGAACAGTTCGCGGCGCAGGGCCAGCAGCGCTCCGTCGGCGGAGACCATGCAGCCGGTGCGGTTTTCCGCCTGGCGCAACCAGGCCTCGTAGTGCCGGTACAGGCTGTCTCCCAGGCTCAGGTTGTGCCCGGGGTCGGGGATGATCATGTGCCCGCCACAGGCCCCCACCTGCGGGTCGGACAAGGGCGCCAGCAGCTTGCCCAGGGTGTCGTGGGACCACTGGTTGTCGGCGTCGGTGAACACCAGGATGTCGTTGCGCGCCAGTTCCACCGCGGCGTTCAGCGCCCCGGCCTTGCCCACCCGGGGCAGGTCCAGGACCACGATCCGTGAGTCGCGCACGCCCAGGGCCGTGGCCACGGTGTCGTCGCTGGAACCGTCGCTGGCGAGGATGATCTGCAAGTCGGTGGCCGGGTAGTCCTGCTGCAACAGGGTGCGCAGCTTGTGCTCGATGTGCGGGCCTTCGTTGTGCGCGGCGATGATCACGCTGACCGACAGCGGCGCGCCTTCCTGCACCGGCCGCGGCCTGACGAACAGGCTGAGCAGGGCCAGCAGCAGGGGGTAGCCGACCCAGGCATAGAAAGGCAGTAGCAGGCACAGCCAGAAAAGTGTTTTAGCCACGGTCAGGTCTCTCGGCAGAACGGTTGAACAGGGCCTGCACCAGGGCCAGGGCGCCCAGGTGCAGGCGCACCCAGTGCAGCAGCCAGAGTTGCAGGACGAACAGCGGGTCGCGTTGGCGCAGGCCCTGGCGCACGGCCAGGGCCAGGGGCGCCAGCGCTCCCAGCAGCAGGCACAGGCCCGCGGCGCCGGGCAGGCCCGCGAGCAGGCACAGCAACGCCACGAGGCTGAGCAGGGCGCAGGCCAGGCACAACAGGGGAAAGCGCAACAGGCGCAGGCTGAAGCCGCTGCCTTTGAGCAATTGCACGTGGCTGCCCTGGCGCCAGCGTTCCTTGCCGGCCCATTCGGCCCAGCTGGCCTCGTAGCCCCAATGCAGCACCTGGGGCTGGGGCAGGCTCAACTGGCGGGCGCCGGCAGCGTGCAGGCGCAGGCCGAAATCCTTGTCCTCGCCGGTGCGCAACTGCTCGTTGAAGCCGCCGACCCGTTCGAACCAGGCCCGCTGCAGGCACAGGTTGGGGGTGGGCATCCACGGCAGTAGCCGGGGTTGCGGATCGCCGGCCAGGCTGCGGCGCTGCCAGGCCCGGGCGAACCAGGGGGCGCTGGCGGGTGCCGCGCAGTCCAGGGCGAAGACCTCGGCACGCCGCTCGGCCTGGGCCTGCTGCCAGAGCTGCAGCCAATTGCCGGGCACTTCGATGTCGGCGTCGAGGAACGCCAGGCTATCGCCGGTGGCCACCGCCGCACCGCGGTTACGCAGGGCGCCGATGCCGATGCCCGGGCACAGCAGCACCCGCGCGCCCAGCTCCCGGGCCCGTTGCGGCCCCTGATCGGTGGAGCCGTTGTCCACCACTATCAGTTCGCAGTCCAGGGTCGCCGCCCGGGCGGCGCGCAGCACGCTGTCCAGGGTGCGGGTGATGTGACGCGCCTCGTTGTACATGGGCACGATCACGCTGATCCTTTGCATCTTTGCCTCCCTTGGCCAGATTGCGTTGTTGTCGTGGGCGCCGGGTGAGGGCGCGGTGTTGCTGTTCTGTCGGTGCTGCTCCTGGGGGCCAGAAGGCCCTTCGGGCCTTGTCGCAGCCTGGGGCAGTGGCTACACGCGGCGTTGTCAGGCCGGGGCCGGGCGCGGCACGGGAGCGTCTTCGGCCTGCAGGCGCAGGACGCTGGACAGGGCCAGGAAGATCCACAGGTACTTGTGGTTCGGCGCGCTGAGAAACAGCAGGAACACCGCCATGGCCAACAGGCTCAGGCCCAGGTGGGTGGCGATATCGGCCTGCTCGCGCTGGCCCCGTGCAAGAAAGCCCTGGCGCGCCCGTTCGAAGTTGCGCAGGCCCATCAGCATCAGCGCCACGAAGCTCAGGCCGCCGGGAATGCCCAGCTCGCTGAACAGCTCCAGGTAGGTGTTGTGGGCCCGGCGGAACAGGTCCGGCTCGTTCATGTTTTCCGAGAAGCTGCTGGCAAAGCCGGTCTGCGCGTAGTGGATCGGGAAGGTCCCCAGGCCCGAGCCCAGCAGCGGGTTCTGGCGGATCATCTGGCCGCCCACCACCAGGTAGGAGGTGCGCCGGCCCAGGGAGGTGTCCGCCGAGTGCGCGCCGGACTTGAGCATGCTCAGGGACTGGATCCGCGCCACGTACTCCGCCGGCAGTACGGCAATGCCCAGGGGAATGACGATGGCCACGGCGAACATGGCGAAGCCCAGGTGCTTGGGCCGCAGGCCCTTGAGCCGGTCGCGGTAGTGCCAGACGCCGATGGCAATGGTGAACAGCACCACCAGCAGGCCCGAGCGCGAGTCGGTCTTGGTCATCCCGGCCATCAGGGTCAGGCTGATGCCGACCCAGAACAGCCGCACCGGCCAATGGGGCGAACGCAGGGCGAGGAAGATCGCCGGCGGCACCGCCATGGCGATCAGCAGGGCGAAGTAGTTGGCATCCTGCAACAGGCCGATGGCCCGGCCGCCCACCTGGTACTTGGCCGATACCAGGGCGATCACACAGGTGATGGCCACGCTCACCGCCAGCAGGCGGCAGAGCATCAGCAGGTTGACTTCCCGGGCAATCAGCAGGGTGACGAAGAACAGCACCAGGCCCACTGCCAGCTCCCGCAGGCTGTCCAGGGACACCAGCAGGTTCTCGCTGTACAGCATGCTCAGCAGCAGGCACAGCAGGAATGGCCCCAGGGCCCGCCACAGATTGCTGCGCAGGCGGGTGTCGGGGATCTGCCGCAGCAACAGCTTGAACAGCATGATCAGGATCAGCGAGGCGCCCAGCAGCTTGGCCCCGGAGAACGCGCTGTCCTTGAACAGGCCTTCGAAGGGCACCAGGGCGCAGATCCCCAGCAGGCCCCAGCCCGGGCGCCGGTACAGCAGCGCCAGGCCGAACAGCCCGACCACCACCAGCGGCGCAAGAAACGGCCAGGGGCTGGCCAGCAGCAACAGTGCGGCCAGGCCCAGCAGCAAACCCAGGAACGGAGCGGCGATCATACTCGGGAGCTCTCTCTGGCGACGCGGTACAGCTCATCCCAGCGGCGAGCCAGGGTGGGCAAGTGATAGTGCTTGCGCTGGGTGACCTGGGCGGCCTTGGCCAGCTCCCCGGCCAGTATCGGGTCGTCCAGCAACTGGCCGATGCAGCGCCCCAGCCCGGCACTGTCCAGGGGCTTGGCCAGCAGGCCGTTGTGCCGGTGCTGCAGCACATCGGGAATCCCGCCCACGGCAAAGGCCACCACCGGGGTGCCGGCCTGCATGGCTTCGAGCAGGATCATCGGTGTGCCTTCGGTGCGTGAACTCAGTACCAGCACATTCAGGCGCTTGAGCCAGGGCTGCATGTCGTTCTGATAGCCCGGCAGCAGGATGCGCGTGGCCAGCCCGGCTTCGTTAATGCGCTCGCGCAGGGCCTGGTTCTGCTCACCATCGCCCAACAGCACGGCCTTGAGCGCAGGGCGCTGCTGGCACAGGCCGATCAGCGCATCGAGAAACAGGTCCGGGCCTTTTTCCGCGCTCAGGCGCCCGACGAAACCCACCAAGGGGTCCATTTCGTCGCGGCGTACTTCGGGCTCGCGCAGCGGCGGCCCGTCCAGGCTCGCCGGCAGTTCCAGGGCCGGCTCCGGCAGGCCGTTGGGGATCACCCGCAGCTTGCCCTCGGCGACCCCCGCCTCCAGGTGCAGCAGGGCAATGCTCTGGGCCACGCAGGCTACCCGGCGCACCCGGCGGCTGCGGCACAGGCGCAGGCTGAGCCAGGTGTAGAACTTCTGTTTCAGGCTGCGCGGGGTGAAGCCGTGCTGGGTCATGACCAGGGGCAGGCGCAGGCGCCGGGCGCAGACCCAGGCAAACACCTGGGCCTTGAAGTTGTGCGCGTTGAGCAGCCCCGGCTGTTGCCGCAGGTGCGCCAGCAGTTCCTGCAGGCAGTGGCAGTTGTGGCTCGCCACGCCGGCCTCGGCGAAACGCTGCAGCAGCGCATCGGGGGCATTGATGAACACCACCCGATGCTGCCCCGGGGTGCCCAGGCAATGATCCAGCAGCATGCGCTCGGCACCGTAGAAACCGCCGCTGTGGATCAGGTGCACGATAGGCTGCGCGGCCATGCTCAGGTCGCTCACTGTTTGGCCCAATGCCAGGCCCAGCGCCAGGTCCAGCGCGGGTACGGGTTGACCTGGGGCTGCTCGACCGCGTTGAGCACCATCAGCACCGGCAGGCCGAGGTGATCACTGACCTGGGCCGGGTGCTTGAAGCGATGGTCGAAGAACTCGTAGACATAGCCCAGGGCAATGGCCAGCAGCAGGCCGGTGAGCAGGCCCAGGGGAATGATCAGCATCGGCTTGGGGAACGCCGCTTCGCTGGGTTCGTAAGGCTGGCTCAGGACCCGCGCGTTGGACAGCTCGCCACTGATCAGGCGCTCGCCACGGCTCTCTTCGTAGCGCTGGGTGTAGGTGAAGAAGGCTTTGTGCAAGGCATCGATTTCAGTGTCCAGCTGGCGCAGTTTGCTCAGGACCTCTTGCAGGTCGCGCACCCGCGCCTTGTAGTCGTTGATCCGCGCGGTCTTCTGGGCGATCACCGACTGGGTGATCTGCAAGTCACTGCTACGCTCGCGCACGCGGTTTTCCACCACCTTGAGGAACTGCGCCCGGGTCCGCACGATCTGCTCGCGCTGCTGCTGCATGGGCACGCTGTCGGCGCGGTAGGTGTCGGCGGTGGTGCCGTACTGGCTCACCAGGTTGGTCAGCTGTTCGCCCAGTTGCTTGATCTCGCGGTCTTCGTAGGCAACGTTGTCCACGGTGTTGGCGAAAGCGAAGGGGAAGGTGTAGTCGGTGAGGCCGGCCTTGCGCGCGGCAGCCAGGTTCTTCTGCAGGTAATCCAGGCGGCGCTGGTTCTCCAGGGCCTGGTCGCGGTAGCCGTTGAGCGATTGCTCTTCGGTGTTGATGGCGTTCAGGCGGAAGGTGATCTCTTCCTTGGGGTCGGAGGCGTGGGCCGCTTCCAGCAGGGCCTGGCGCTTGCCTTCCAGGTCATCCAGGCGCGACTGGTACTGGGCCTTCTTCTGTTCGTAGAAGGCTTCGGGCAGTTCGTTGGATTGCAGGTCCTGGCGGTTCTTCAGGTAGTTGGCCAGCAGGCGCTCGACAAAGCGCGTGCCTTCGGCGGCATTGGGGCTGGCGTAGACGATGGAGATCACGTTGGAGCCGGGCAGGGTGCCGATCTTCAGGTCCTTGACCGCCTGGTCGGTGAAGGCATCCAGGCTGGTATCGCGCACCGGGTCCACGGCCAGGCCGAAGAAACCGCGCACCGGGTTGATCACATGGTTGCGCAGGGGGTCGATCAGGCCATTGCGGATCGGCTTTACGATCAGCCGGGTCAACAGGCCCTCGCTGCCGCCGAACTGGCCCTCGCGGCGCAACTGGTCGATGGTGTCGCGGATCAGCGTGGGTGAACGCAGGATGTTGCTCTCGGTCTCCATGTCCGCCAGCGACGGCGGGATGAACTTGTCGGAGTCCGGGGCGAGCACGGTGTTGGCGTCGGTCTGCGAGAGTTTCTTGGACTGCACGATGACTTCGGCAGTGATCTCGAAGCTCTGCTTGAGCACCAGGGGCAGCAGCAGGGCGATCACCGCGAAACCCAGGAACACCCGTTTGATCAGGCGCCGATTGACAAAGAACACGAGCAGGAACTCGTGCAGGTAGTTTTCGATCTTGGTCATCAAGAGGGAACTCAGTTGTTGTTCGTTTCTTTGTTGTCGACGCGGTAGCCGAAGCTGAACCCGACACCCTGGAACATGATCACGTCCGCCAGCTGCTTGCTCAGGGCGCCGGCCTTGGCCAGGCGGGTCTTGGGCACATAGAGCATGTCGTCGGGCTGCAGGTAGGCGAATTGCAGGGCCTTGCCGTCCAGCGCCGCGTCGGCGTCGTAGACCCGGGCTTCGACCTGGTTGCCCTTGCGCCGCATGATCACCACCGAATCCAGGCGTGCAGTGGGGCCGGCCCCTTTGGCCAGGGTCAGGGCCTCAAGCACCGAGATCGGCCGGCGGATCGGGTAGGCTCCGGGCTGGCCGACTTCGCCCATGACGAACACCTCGTTGGAGGCGGTGGTCTTGAGCAGCACATCGACGCTCACCGAGCCCACCTCCTTGGCATAGCGCTGGTTGACCAGGGTCTGCAGCTCGCTGAGGCTCTTGCCCTGCAACGACAGGCTGCCCAGCAGCGGGAAACTGGCGCGGCCGTCGGAGCCCACGACGATCTCGCGGCTAAGCCCGGTGGCCGGGTTGGTCAGGCTGGTGCGCAGGTTGTCCAGCTGGGCCATGGCGTGGGAGATCGAAAAGTTGATCTGCGGCTTCTTCAGCACCTTGGCGTATTGGGTTTCCAGGACCTGGCGCGCCTGTTCGGCGGAGAGCCCGGCGACCTGGATGTTGCCCACGTAGGGCATGTCGATGCTGCCGTCGGGCAGCACCAGTTTGCTGCCGCCCAGTTCCGGAGCGGTGAGGAAGGTCACATCCACCTGGTCGCCAGGCTGCACGAGGTAGCGCTGCTGGCTGGTGGTGCCGATATGGAAGATCACGTCCAGCACGTCCTGGGGCCGCAGCACCTGCTCGATGGGCACCACCTCGGTGAGCTGGGCCTGGTCGGCCGGGGCGCTGAGGATCTGCACCGGCATCTGCTGCGGCTCGCGATTGACGCAGCCGCCCAGGGCCAGCAGCAGTGACAGGCTCAGCAGGGAAAGTCTTGGCTTGTTCATGGTTACACGGTCCTTGTGCCGGTCAGAGACGGTCATAAACCCACTTGGGCATGTAGTACTTGCGGGCGTTGAACACGCTGCCGATCAACTTGGCCTCGGCCTGGATCAGGCGCTGGGCGGCGGCCTGGGCCACTTCCCAGCGGGTTTCCTCGCTGCGCACCACCAGCACCACGCCGTCGACCTGGGTGGCCAGGGTGAGGATGTCGCCGCTGCTGTAGACCGGGTCGCCGTCGATGATCACGAAGCGGTATTCCTCGGCCAGGGCCTGCAGCAGTTCGCGCAGCAGTTCCGGGGTCAGGCGCTCGCTGTACTGCTGGCGGCGGCCCAGGGGCAGGAAGTCGAAATTCACCGCGTCGCTGCTCTCGATGCACGAGGCCAGGGGCGGCGGGGTTTCGGCCAGTGCCAGGTCGAGGAAGCCGGGCCGCTCATCCAGAGCCAGGCGCCGGGTCAGGCTGCTGTCCGAGAGGCTGGTGTCCACCACCAGCACCCGGCCGCGGCTGGTGCGCGCCAGTTCGTTGGCCATGCTCAGGCTGCTGCTGGTGACGCCGCTGTTGCGGTTGGCCGCGGTCAGCAGGATGACCCGCAGTTCCTGGTCGAGTACGGTCACCGCCAGGTTGCTTTCGCTGGGGCTCTGGATCTTCAGACTGGCAAAGGTTGCTGCCGCCATTTCAACTTGCTCCGTGGCCATTGAGGACCTTGAAAGGGGTTTTGATCAGGATCTTCAGGTCGAGCCAGGGGCTCTGCTGGAAGATGTAGGTCATGTCGAGGGTGACCCGACCGTCGAAGTCCACGTCGCTGCGCCCGGAGACCTGCCACAGGCCGGTGATCCCCGGGTAGATGCTCAGGCGGCCGAGGTGGTGTTCCTTGTAGGTCTGGGCGTGGAACGAGGTGGGGCGCGGGCCGACGATGCGCATCTGGCCGAGCACCACGTTGATCAGATTGGGCAGCTCGTCGAGGCTGGTACGGCGCAGGAAACCGCCGATTCCAGTGATCCGCGGGTCGCGGTCGATCTTGAAATCCACCGAGTCGGCGCCGTGCTTGTTCAGGTGGCGCACCGAATCCTTCAGGGCCTCGGCGTTGACCACCATGGTGCGGAACTTGTACATGCCGAAGCGCCGGCCGCGAAAACCGGTGCGCAACTGCACGAAGAACACCGGGCCGGGGCTGGTGAGCTTGATCAGCAAGGCCACGACCAGCAGCACCGGCGACAGCAGCACCAGCAGCACCGCGGCCAAAAGCGCCGAGGTCAGGCGCTTGCTGCGCGACAGGGTCCAGGGCCGCCCGCCGTCGCGGCCGGTGATCCAGCCGTGCTGTTGCAGGTCGATGGCGGCCTGGACCTTGCGCCGGAACGGGTCGTTGCGCCGGTCGATGTGCAGCGGGGCGGGCACCTCGGTTGTGGGCGCTGAGAGAGGTCTATCCATATCCACCGGGAATACTTCCATTGCAGGGGTTGGGTAAAAACGTTCGGCTGTCGCGGCTCAGGACGCCGCGCCCGGGTAGTAGCTCAGGTACCACTGGACGAACTCGCGCAGGCCTTCCTCCAGGGGCACCTGGGGGCCGAAACCGGTGAGGTTTTCCAGGGCGCTGACATCCGCGCAGGTGTTGAGCACATCGCCGGGCTGCAGCGGCAGGTATTCCACCTGGGCCTTGTGGCCGAGGAGTTTTTCCAGGGTCGCCACGTAGTCCTTGAGCTCCACCGGGCGCTGGCCGCCGATGTTGAACAGGCGCCAGGGCGCCATGCTGGTGGACGGGTCCGGCTGTTCCCGGTCCCACAGCGGATCGCGCACTGGCGGCTTGCCCAGCAGGCGCACCAGGGATTCGACGATGTCGTCGATGTAGGTGAAGTCGCGCTGGTGCATGCCGTAGTTGAACAGTTTCAGCGGCCGGCCCTGGCTGATGGCGTCGGCGAACAGGATCGGCGACATGTCCGGTCGGCCCCAGGGGCCGTACACCGTGAAGAAGCGCAGGCCGGTGGCGGGCACGCCGAACAGGTGGCTGTAGCTATGGGCCATCAGCTCGTTGGCTTTCTTGCTGGCCGCATACAGCGACAGCGGGTGGTCGACGTTGTCACTGACCTTGTACGGGGTCTGCTGGTTGGCCCCGTACACCGAACTGGACGAGGCGTAGATCAGGTGCTGCACCGGGTAGCGCCGGCACATCTCCAGCAGGTTGAGGAAACCGCTGAGGTTGCTGTCCAGGTAGGCCTTGGGGTTTTCCAGGGAATAGCGCACCCCGGCCTGGGCGGCGAGGTTGATCACCACCTGGGGCCGTACTTCGGCGAACAGCCGTTCCAGGCCCTCGCCGTCGGCCAGGTCCAGGCGCTGCAGGGGAAAGTGCCCTACCTGGCGTTCCACCCAGCGCACCCGGTCGCGCTTGAGCTGGGGGTCGTAGTAGTCGTTGAAATTATCCAGCCCGGTGACCTGGTGCCCATCCTTGAGCAAACGCAGTGCGGTATGGGCGCCGATGAATCCGGCGGCCCCGGTGATCAGGATATTCATGCGCGCAATGCCTCCGGTACACGGTAGGGCAGGCCGATGCTCAGGTAATGCAGGCCGGCATCCGCTGCCTGTTGCGGGTTGTAGAGGTTGCGGCCGTCGACCACCAGGCGATCCCTGAGGGTCTCGCGCAGCAGCGTGAAGTCCACCACGCGAAAGGCCTTCCATTCGGTGCAGATCACCAGCGCGTCGGCGCCTTGCAGGGTGTCGTCACGGGTGGCGCACAGTTGCAGGTCATCGCGGTAGCCGTACAGGCGCCGGCATTCGGTCATGGCTTCCGGGTCGTAGGCCTGGACCTTGGCCCCGGCTTCCCACAGTGCCTGCATCAGGTAGCGGCTGGTGGCTTCGCGCATGTCGTCGGTGTTGGGCTTGAAGGCCAGGCCCCAGAGCGCGATGACCTTGCCCTGCAGGTTGTCCCCCAGGTGCGCCTTGAGCTTGCGAAACAGCACATGGCGCTGCTGCTCATTGACGTCGCGCACGGTCTTGAGCATGTGCGGTTCCAGCCCGTGGCTTTCTGCGGTGTGGATCAGCGCCCGCAGGTCCTTGGGGAAGCACGAGCCGCCGAAGCCGGCGCCGGGGTAGATGAAGTGGTAGCCAATGCGCGGGTCGGCACCGATGCCCTTGCGCACGGCATTGATGTCCACCCCCAGGCGTTCCGCCAGGTTGGCCATCTCGTTCATGAAGCTGATGCGGGTGGCGAGCATCGCGTTGGCCGCGTACTTGACCAGCTCGGCGCTGCGGTTGTCCATGAACATCAGGCGGTCATGGTTGTGGTTGAAGGGCGCGTATAGCTCGCTCAACTGCTGGCGGGGCAGGTCGTCGGCGCAACCGACGATGATCCGGTCCGGGCGCATGCAGTCGGCCACGGCCGAGCCTTCCTTGAGGAACTCCGGGTTGGAGACCACGTGCACCCGCAGTTCGGATTTGCCCAGGTCTGCCAGTTGTTCGGCGACGGTCTCGATCACCAGATCGGCGGTGCCCACCGGCACCGTGGATTTGATCACCAGGGTCTTGTCGCTGAACATCAGGCAGGCAATGTTGCGCGCCACCGCCAGGACATGGTCGAGGTCGGCGGAGCCGTCTTCGTTGGAGGGAGTGCCGACCGCGATGAAAATCACCTTGCCGTGGCCCACTGCATCGCTGGCCTGGGTGGTGAAGTGCAATCGGCCGGCCTTTTGATTCTCTTCGATCAGGGTCGCCAGGCCCGGCTCGTGAATCGGCGGAATAGAACGTTGCAGCTGGGCGATCTTGTGGCTGTCGATATCGACACAGACCACGTTATGCCCGACATCGGCCAGGGCAACTGCTTGCACCAGGCCAACATAGCCAGTACCAAAAACGCTGACTTCCAAGGGAACGACCTCGTCCATGATGAGTGTTGGGGTGAGGGTGGTTCTCACCTTCTGAAAAGGCGTATGGCACATTGCCGCTATCACGCTCTTTTTTTGACACTACCATAACGTAGAGACGTTTAATTGACGTTTTGCTGTGTTACATAAATGACAGCTGTGTTTTGTTTATTTTTCGATTCATAAAATAATGTTTAAAAACAATTAGTTAAGCGTCTTCATGATGGTCATCATGGAAAGCGTCAAATAGTTGGTTTTTGTTAATAAATGACTTAAAAAACCGACGAACGGTAGTGAGGTGAGACGAAAAGCTAATGCCTTTTTGACATTACCTGCTACGGCATCCTGGGTTCCGAAGGTGAAGCTGAGCAGTCGGACAGTTTTTTTGACGCTTTTCTGCAGCTTGAAAACTGTTGAAATTGATCGGTTTTTTCAAAGATATGGCTGGCAAGGCGGGACGGGTAGCGCCGGTTATGACCAGGCGGGCGTCAGACTAAAGTCGGGTTGGGAGGGTAGGGGCTATCTGCCATCATTGCCGGTCTTCATTGATTCAATCAATTCAGCTGGCGATCACAGATTCGCTGGATGAATTTCACCTGGGTCTTTTTCTTTACCTCGCGTCACTGATTTGCTGCTGGAGCCTGTTCATGCGTCCCCCTTTCCCCTTACTCAATCCGTGCCCATTGCTGGGCCTCGGCGCTGCCGTGCTGTGCGCGGGTTTTGCCCCCCTGGCCAATGCGGCGGGTTTTTTCGAAGACAGCAGCGCCAAGCTGGAATCGCGCACGATCTACTTCAACCGGGACTTTCGCGACGGCCACACCAGCACCGACCAGGGCGCATCCAAGCGTGAAGAATCGGCCCAGGGCTTTATTCTCAACCTGCAATCGGGCTACACCGAGGGCACCGTGGGTTTCGGCCTGGACGCCCTGGGCATGCTGGGGATCAAGCTCGACTCCAGCCCCGACCGCAGCAACAGCGGCCTGCTGCCCTCCAGCGGTCACGACCCGCGGGGCTCGGCGGACCAGTACGCCAAGCTGGGGTTGACCGCCAAGGTCCGGGTCTCGCAGACGGTATTCAAGTACGGCGCCCAGTTGCCGGACCTGCCACTGCTCAAGTACAACGACGGGCGCCTGCTGCCCACCATGTTCAACGGCGCGGTGCTGACTTCCCGGGAGGTCAAGGACCTGACCCTGACCGCGGCCCGCTTGAACCGCTACACCGCGCGGGACTCCAGCGATGCCCAGGACATCCGCGTGCACTGCAAGAACAAGCGCTACGCCTGCAACACCACGGCGGATCACTTCGACACCTATGGGGTGGACTACAAGTTCAACGATCGCCTGACCGGCCAGTATCACTACGCCGAGCTGGAAGACATCTACCGTCAGCATTTTGTCGGCCTGCTGGCCAACCAGCCCCTGGGGCCCGGCGTGCTCAAAGGCGACCTGCGCCTGCTCAAGAGTGCCGACACCGGCGCCGAGCGCGCCGGCGGCATCGACAACCGCGCCCTGAGCACCATGCTCGGCTACAGCGTGGCCGGGCACGTGTTCAGTGCCGGCTGGCAGCGCATGTACGGCGACAACTCCATGCCTTACCTGGATGGCAGCAACCCGTACCTGGTGAACTACGTGCAGGTCAACGACTTCGCTGCGATCCAGGAGCGTTCCTGGCAACTGCGCTATGACTATGACTTCAAGGCCATTGGCCTCAATGGCTTGAGCTTCCTGACCCGCTACGTCAGCGGCGACCACATCAAGGTCCCGGGCAGCCTGCGCGAAGGCCGCGAATGGGAGCGCGACAGCGAGCTCAAGTACGTGGTGCAGAGCGGCACCTTCAAGGACGTGAGCCTGCGCCTGCGCAACGCCACCTACCGCAGCAACTACCAGAAGATCGCCCGCGACATGGACGAAACCCGCCTGATCGTCAGCTACAACTTCTCGCTGCTCTGACCGACGACTCTGGTAGAAGCTGGCTGGCCAGCGAAGGCGGTAGCCGCAATTGCGCAAGGCTTGCGGGCCTCTTCGCCGGCAAGCCGGCGGCTACGGGAGTTGATGTCGGTACGGCAGGTCCGGGCCGGTGCGGGTGCAGGTCTGGGCCGCGGCGTTGACGGCGAAACGCAGCAGGGCGTCGGTCTGTTCGCGATCGAGCTGTTCAAGGCCCTGGGGGGAATCCAGGCCCTGTTCGGTCAGCCAGGTGATCAGCGCAGCCTGGAAGGTATCTCCGGCGCCCACGGTGTCGGCAACCTCCACCCGGGGCGCGTCCACCGACCAGCTGCCATGCCCACGGCTGAACACCGTCGCGCCCTGGCTGCCACGGGTCAGGAACACCAGCCGGGCATTGCCTTGCAGCCAACCCCGGATCAGCATTTCGGGCGCCTGCCCGGGGTACAGCTGGGCCAGGTCTTCGTCGCTGACCTTGATCAGGTCGGCATGGCCGGCCAGTTCGGCGATGCGCTGGCGCCACAGCTGGATATCCGGCTGCGGGTTGAGCCGTACGTTGGGGTCCAGGCTGATCAGCCGCTGCCCCCGCTCACGGCGCACCAGGGCCAGCAAGGTATCGGCAATCGGCTGCACCACCAGGGCAAACGAGCCGATATGCAGCCCGCGCACCTGTGCGTCGAGCTGCGGCAGGTGCTCTTCTTGCAACTGGCGATCGGCACAGCCCTCGCCGCGAAAGCTGTAGTGGGGCGAGCCATCGGCGCCCACGGCCACCATGGCCAGGGTGGTAGGGGCGTCGAATTCCCGCAGGTAGCGGGTATCCACGCCTTCGTTTTCCAGCACCCGCCGCAGGCGCTGGCCCAGGTAGTCCCGGGACAGCCCGGCCAGCAGGGCGACATCGACGCCCAGGCGGCGCAGGCCCACTGCCACGTTGAACGGCGAGCCCCCGGCGATCGCCTGGAACGCCACTTTACTGGCCGGGGCCCCGGCCTCATCCGCGCTGAAAAAGTCGAACAGCGCTTCGCCACACACCAGATACATAGTCATTCGCTCTTCAAAGGCTTGCCAGTTGCTGTCGATAGCGCTGGTACACCGGTTCGTAGGCCGCCACGTGTTCGGCCCGGGGCTGGGTTTCGCAGCCCGGGTCGAGGCGCACGCAGCGCTCGCAGAGTTGTTGCAGGTCCAGGTCCGGATCGTCCTGCCGGCCATGGCACCAGGCTGCCTGGATCGCCGCGCCCAATGCGGCGGCTTCGGCCTCGCGGGGGCAGATCACCGGGGCGTGCATGATATCGGCGACCATCTGCCGCCACAGCAGACTTTTCGCACCGCCGCCGATCAGCCGGATGCTCTGGCTGTGCAGGCCCGCTGCGCGCAACAGGTCGAGGCCGTAGCGCAAACCGAAGGTGGTGCCTTCCACCACCGCGCGGCACAGGTTGGCCGGGGTCAGGTTGTCCAGGGTCATGCCGTGCAGGCTGCCCTGGGCCTGGGGCAGGGCGGGCACTCGCTCGCCGTTGAAGAACGGCAGCAGGCACAGCCCCTCGGCCCCGATGGGGGCCTGCTCCAGGCGCTGGTTGAAAGCGGCAAGGTCCAGGCCCAGCAGTTCGCGCACCAGGGTGGTGGCGTTGGTCAGGTTCATGGTGCAGATCAGCGGCAGCCAGCCACCGCTGGACGAACAGAAGGTCGCCACCGAAGGCTCGGGGCTGATCAGCGGGCGCTCGGCGTAGGCATACACGGTGCCGGAGGAGCCCAGGCTCATGGTGATGATTCCGGGCTGGATATTGCCGGTGCCGATGGCCCCCAGCATGTTGTCGCCACCGCCGCTGGCCACCCAGGCATCCGCGCTGATCCCCAGTTGCCGGGCGACCGGCGCAAGGATCCGGCCCACAGGCTGGTGCGCTTCGAGCAACGGCGGCAAGGCCCGCTCCAGGCGCCCGCTGGGGTCGATATGGGCCAGCAGGGCGCGGTCCCAGTCGCGCCTGCGCACATCGAAATAGCCGCTGCCCGAGGCATCGCCGTACTCGCTGCAGCAGCGCCCGGTCAGCCAGAAATTGAGGTAGTCGTGGGGCAGCAGGATATGCGCAATGCGCTGGAACAGTTCCGGGTGCTGCTCCCGGGTCCAGAGTAGTTTTGACACCGTGTAGCCCGGGGCAATGGCCAGCCCCAGGCGCTCCAGGGAACCCTGGGTGCCCCCCAGCCAGTCCAGCAGGCGCTGGTTTTCGGCGCTGCTTTGGGTATCGCACCACAGCTTGGCCGGGCGCAGCACCTGGCCCTGGTCATCCAGCAGCACCAGACCGTGCTGCTGGCCGCAAACCCCGACACCGAGCACCTGCCGGCCATCCACCCCGGCCGCCTGCAAGGCCTGCCGAGTGGCGCTGGTGCAGGCTTGCAGCCACTGCGCGGGATCCTGTTCGCGGCAGCCATTGGCGCCGCTGATCAGGCTGTGGGGCGCAGCGCCCCGGCCCAGGACGGTGCCGCTCCGGCTGTCGAGGATCAGCGCCTTGGTGCCCTGGGTGCCGCAGTCGAGGCCGAGAAAAAGCGCGGGTTGAGTCATCGTCGCTCCTGGTGTGGGTGATTACTGTCGAGCTGTAGCCGCTGCCGAGCCTGAGGCGAGGCTGCGCTAAGGCCCGCAGGTCCTTGCCTGGCGATCTGCAGCCGAACCTGCAGCGTCCTTGTAATCGCCGCATCTCCTTCGACGCAGTGCCGCCCAGGCCGTTCGCAGCCTGCGGCAGCGGCTACACGGGCCTGGCCAACAACCGCTCCAGCGTCTTGCTCACGCCATGTTCGCGCAAGCTGTTGAAGCAGCGCTCGAAAGCATCGACAAACGCGCTGGAATGGGGAATCGCCGAGCCGAAGATTTCTTCCACCGCCAGCAAACGCTGGGTCAGCAAGGTATCGTCGGCCACCAGGGCCTGGCAGAACTCGGCCCGCGGGTCGGGAACCCGGTAGCTCAGGCCATTCTCGTCCAGGCCCTTGAGGTACAGGGCCCAGGCCGCCACCACCAGGGCCGCACGCTCGGTATCACGGCCATCGGCGATCAGCCGGTTGATGGTAGGCACGGTGAACTTGGGAAACTTCGACGAACCGTCGCTGCACACCCGCTCCAGCTGGTCGGCGATCGCCTGGTTGGAGAAGCGCTGGACCAGGGTGTCCTTGTAGGCCGCCAGGTCGATGCCCGGTACCGGCGCCAGTTGCGGGGTTACGTCCAGGTCCATGTAGGCGCGCATGTAGGCGACGAACAGCGGGTCGTTCATGGTTTCGTGGACGAAGCGGTAGCCCTTGAGAAAGCCCAGGTAGGTCAGGGCCAGGTGGCTGCCGTTGAGCAGCTTGATCTTCATCTCTTCATAGGGCGTGACGTCGTCGGTGAACTGCACGCCGACCTGTTCCCAGGCCGGCCGGCCATTGCAGAACTTGTCTTCCAGGACCCACTGCACAAAGGGCTCGCAGACGACCGGCCAGGCATCGTCGATGCCGTGCTCATCGTGCAGTTGCAGGCGGTGGGCGGTGCTGGTCATGGGGGTGATGCGGTCGACCATGGCGTTGGGAAAGCTCACGTGGCGCTCGATCCAGTCATGCAGGTCGGCGTCGCGGCGGGCGGCGAAGGCCAGCAGCGCCTTGCGGGTCACCGCGCCGTTGTGGGGCAGGTTGTCACAGGACATCAGCGTAAAGGCCGGGATCCCCGCGGCCCGGCGCAGGGCCAGGGCCGCGCAGAGAAAGCCGAATACCGTGCGTGGCTGTTGCGGATGGGCCAGGTCGTGCTGGATCTGCGGCAGGTGCAGCATGAACTCGCCCGTGCTGTCGTCGATGCAGTAGCCGCCCTCGGTGATGGTCAGGGAGACGATGCGGATCTCCGGGCTGGCCAGCTTGTCGATCAGCGCCTGGGCGTCGTCCTCGGCCAGCAGCATCTGGCTGATGGCGCCGATCACCCGCACCTCGTGGTCGTCGCCATCGCCCAGCTCGTACAGGGTGTAGAGGTAGTCCTGGCCGGCCAGATCGTCCCGCGCGCGGCGGTCTTCGGAGCGCAGGCCGACCCCGCAGATGCTCCAGTCCAGGCCCTGGCCCAGGTTCATCAGGGCATCGGTGTAATAGGCCTGGTGGGCCCGGTGAAAGCCGCCGACGCCAATGTGCGCGATGCCCTGGCGGGTGGCGGTGACGGTGTAGGCGGGTACCCGCACCTGGGGCGGCAGTTGGCTGAGGTTCAAGCGTTTGAGTTTCATGCAGGGCTCTCTGGGATCAGGCGGCGGCGCGCAGGGGGCGGGACACGGCGACCCCCTGGGCATCGAATAGATGGCAGTGCTGGGGGGCCAGGTGCAGGTGCAGCTGTTCGCCGTAGCGGCTCGCCAGGTCACCGCGGATACGCAGGGTCAGGGCTTCACCGCAACTGCTGCGGACATGGCAGAAGGTGTCGCTGCCCAGGCGCTCGGCCACGTCGCTGGTGACTGCCAGGCTGCCCGGGCCGGGCTCGCCCAGCTCCAGATGCTCGGGGCGGATGCCCAGGGTCACCTCGCTGCCCGGGCTCAGTTGCGCACCGCTCTGCTCCAGGCGCAGCCGTGCCCCGGCATCCAGCTGGACCTCGCAGCCCTGGCCGTCGACGTGGCTGATGCGGCCCTTGAGAAAGCCCATCTTCGGCGTGCCGAGAAAGCCTGCGACAAACAGGTTGGCCGGGCGATGGTAGAGCTCCAGGGGCGAGCCCACCTGTTCCACCCGGCCACCATTGAGCACCACCACCTTGTCTGCCAGGGTCATGGCTTCCACCTGGTCGTGGGTCACGTAGATCATGGTGGCCTGCAGTTCCTTGTGCAGGCGCGCCAGTTCCAGGCGCATCTGTACCCGCAGGGCGGCATCGAGGTTGGACAGCGGTTCGTCGAACAGGAAGATTTTCGGGTTGCGCACAATGGCCCGGCCAATGGCCACGCGCTGGCGCTGGCCGCCAGACAGCTGCTTGGGCTTGCGTTCGAGCATCGGCCCCAGTTCCAGGATGCGCGCCGCTTCGTCGACCTTCTGCTGCACCAGGGCCTTGTCGACCCCCGCCAGGTCCAGGGCGAAGGACATGTTCTTGCGCACGCTCATGTGCGGGTACAGGGCGTAGGTCTGGAACACCATGGCCAGGTCGCGCTTGGCCGGGCTGACTTGGGTGATGTCGCGACCGTCCAGCTCGATGCTGCCGCCGCTGACTTCCTCCAGCCCGGCGATCAGCCGCAGCAGGGTGGACTTGCCGCAGCCCGAGGGGCCGACGAAGACCACGAATTCCTTGTCGTTCACCTCAAGGTCGATGCCCTTGATGATGTCGAAGCCTTCGAAGCCTTTTTGCAGGTTGTTGATTTTCAGGTGAGCCATGGGATGTCTCCGCAATTTCAGAGTTACTTCACCGCGCCAAAGGACAGGCCGCGCACCAACTGCTTCTGGCTGATCCAGCCGAAGATCAGGATCGGCGCGCAGGCCAGGGTCGAGACCGCCGAGAGCTTGGCCCAGAACAGCCCTTCGGGGCTGGAGTAGGAGGCGATCAGCGCGGTCAGCGGTGCGGCGTTGGAAGAGGTCAGGTTCAGCGACCAGAAGGCCTCGTTCCAGCACAGGATCAGCGACAGCAGTGCAGTGGAGGCCAGGCCACCCTTGGCGATGGGCATCAGCACCCGCAGCATTTCCTGGGCCAGTGTGGCGCCGTCCAGGCGGGCGGCTTCGAGGATGTCCCGGGGGATGTCCTTGAAGTAGGTGTAAACCATCCACACCACGATCGGCAGGTTGATCAGGGTGTAGATCACGATCAGCGCGATGCGCGTATCCAGCAGGCCGAAGCTCTTGGCCAGCAGGTAGATGGGCATCAGCACGCCCACCGGCGGCAGCATCTTGGTGGAGAGCATCCACAGCAGGGTGCGCTTGGTGTTGCGGGTTTCAAAGAAGGCCATGGAGTAGGCCGCCGGCACCGCGATCAGCAGGCACAGGGCGGTAGCGCTGAAGGAAATCACCACCGAGTTCCAGGCGAAGGCCAGGTAGTTGCTGCGCTCGTTGATGTGCAGGTAGTTCTCGAGCGTTGGCGTGAAGATGAATTGCGGCGGCGTGGCAAAGGCGTCGATCTCGCTCTTGAAGCTGGTCAGCACCATCCAGAAGATCGGGAAGAAGATCAGGATCGCGATGGCCCAGGCCAGGGTGCCCAGTAGCAGGCTTTGCAGGCGTCGGGATTGTTGCAGGGTCATGGCGGCCACCTCAGCTCTGGTCAGTCAGGTTCTTGCCGATCATCCGCACCAGGATGATCGCGGCGATGTTGGCGATGACCACGGCGATCAGCCCGCCGGCCGAAGCCATGCCGACGTCGAACTGCACCAGGGCCTGGTTGTAGATCAGGTACGCCAGGTTGGTGGAGGCGTAGCCCGGGCCACCGTTGGTGGTGGTGAAGATCTCGGCGAACACCGACAGCAGGAAGATGGTCTCGATCATCACCACCACGGCAATCGGCCGGGCCAGGTGCGGCAGGGTCAGGTGCCAGAAGATGGCGATGGGCCCGGCACCATCGAGGCGCGCGGCTTCCTTTTGTTCCTGGTCCAGGGACTGCATGGCGGTCATCAGGATCAGGATGGCGAACGGCAGCCACTGCCAGGAAACGATGACGATGATCGACAGCAGCGGGTAGTGCGCCAGCCAGTCCACCGGCTGGGCGCCGAACAGTTTCCACAGCGCGGCGAGGATCCCCGACACCGGGTGGAAGATCAGGTTCTTCCAGATCAGCGCGCCCACCGTGGGCATGATGAAGAACGGCGAGATCAGCAGCACCCGGACGATGCTCCGGCCGAGGAACTCGCTGGCCTCCAGCAGGGCGCTGATCAGTACCCCGAACACCACGCTGATCAGCAGTACGCTGCCCACCAGCAACAGGGTGTTGGTGGCCCCGGGCACAAAGCCCGAATCACTGAGGAAGTAGCTGAAGTTCTCCAGGCCGACGAACTGGTTCTCGCCGGGGTACAGCAGGTTGTAGCGGATCACTGAAAAGTACAGGGTCATGCCCAGGGGCACGATCATCCACAGCAGCAACAGCGCCACCGAGGGGCTGACCAGGAACCAGCCGGGGTTGGCCAGGCGGCTTTTGCGAGGCGCCGCCTGCGGTTGCACATGCAGCTTGGCAGTCGAGGTATTCATAAGGGTCACAACCAGTTGGGTACAAGGGGGCGCGACACGGCGCTGGCACGGCCGGGCTGCCCGTAGGTGCTGGCTTGCCAGCGAAGGCGCCCTTGAACACTGCGCAAGACTCAAGGGCTTCTTCGCCGGCAAGCCGGCTCCTACAGGGAGAGCCGGGTTATTTCGGGTAGCCGGCGCGTTTCATTTCCCGTTCGGTGCTCTGCTGCGCGGCCGCCAGGGCCTGGTCCACCGTGGTCTGGCCGATCAGGGCGGCGGAAAACAACTTGCCGACCTGGGTGCCAATGGCCTGGAACTCGGGGATGGTCACCAGTTGGATGCCGACGTAGGGCACCGGCTTTAGAGTGGGCTTGCTCGGGTCGGCGACCTTCAGCGATTCCAGGGTGACCCTGGCGAACGGCGCGGCCTGCATGTAGGCCTCGCTGTAGGTGGAGGCGCGGGTGCCCGGCGGCACATTGGCGATGCCATCCTTCTCGGCCACCAGGGCCGCGTACTGCTTGGAAGTGGCCCAGGCACTGAAGGTCTTGGCGGCGTCCTTGGCCTTGGAACTGGCGGGGATCGCCAGGGACCATGAGTACAGCCAGGCGCTGCCCTTGTCAGTGACCTGGTGCGGCGCGTAGGTGAAGCCCACATGGTCGGCGACCTTGCTCTGGCTCTTGTCGGTGACGAAAGAGCCGGCCACGCTGGCATCGACCCAGATCGCGCACTTGCCGCTGTTGAACAGCGCCAGGTTTTCGTTGAAACCGTTGCTCGAAGCCCCCGGCGGGCCGGACTTCTTCATGTTGTCGACATAGAAGGTCAGGGCGTTCTTCCATTCCGGCCCGGTGAACTCCGGCTGCCATTGTTCATCGAACCAGCGTGCGCCGTAGCTGTTGGCCAGGGTGGTGATCAGGGCCATGTTCTCGCCCCAGCCGGCCTTGCCCCGCAGGCAAAGGCCGTACTGCTCCTGGTCGGGCTTGTTGAGCTTGGCGGCGAATTCGCCGATCTGCTCCCAGGTCGGCCGCTCGGGCATGCTCAGGCCGGCCTCCTTGAACAGGTCGGTGCGGTAGTAGGTCATGGAGCTTTCGGCGTAGAACGGCAGGGCATAGAGAGTGCCCTTGACCGACAGCCCTTCACGGACCGAAGGGAAGACATCGTCCAGCTCATAGCTGGCCGGCAGGTCCTGCATCGGTTGCAGCCAGCCCTTGGCGCCCCAGAGTGCGGCTTCGTACATGCCGATGGTGAGCACGTCGAATTGCCCGCCCTGGGTGGCGATGTCGGTGGTCAGGCGCTGGCGCAGCACGTTCTCTTCCAGCACCACCCAGTTCAGCTTGATGTCCGGGTGCTCGGCCTCGAAGGTCTTGGACAGGCGTTGCATGCGGATCATGTCGCTGTTGTTGACGGTGGCTATGGTCAGGGTCTGGGCGCCAAGGGTGACGCTGCTGAGGGTCATGCAGGTGGTGAGGAGCAGGGCTTTGCTGCAGGGTTTCATCGTTCACTCCTGTCCTGCGCCGGTGAGGGCTGCAGAAGGACGGTTATTGTTGTTATGTCTTCCTCTGCCGAGGAAGAAGGTGGGCTGATTACAGCCCTCAAACGCGGTGCTGACAAATCATCCCTGACACTTGAATTGATACTTTTTTGCACTGGCCCGCCAAAGGGCCCTTGGCTTGGGCAGACGTTCTGCGGGACTCGCTGGCGCATGGGCCTGTTCGCGGCCTTGCAGATGCGTATTGGTTTTGCCTGGCAGGAGGGGTTGCCACTTAGCCCAAAGCCCACTGGCTTTTTCCCGGTCACTGCCTAAGATGGCCATCCCAGGATTGAGTAAACCGTTGGCCGCGATGTCGGAAAAAGACACCATCTCCATGCAACTGGTGCGCGAGGCACTGCTGCAAAGCTGCGCCCCGGGCGCCGCCACCGATGAAGTGCTGCACAAGGTCGGCATCGACCCGGCGGGCCTGCAGCAGGGCACGGCGCGGGTACCGGCCAGTGCCTATGCACGGCTCTGGCGCCTGCTGGCGCGGCGCCTGGACGATGAGTTCTTCGGCATGGACCCGCGCCGCCTGAAGTCCGGCAGCCTGGCCTTTCTCTGCCGCTCGGCCATGGCCCAGCCGACCCTGGCCAGCGGGTTGGACTCGGTGCTGGGCTTTCTGACGCTGATGTTCGAGCGCATGCCGGCGCAGCTGGTGCACCAGCAGAGCCTGGCGGAAATCGTCCTGCTGGAGGATGAACACGAGCCGCGGCGGGCCTTTACCTACTTCACCTACTGGATGATTGTCCACGGCGTGGCCTGCTGGCTGGCGGGCCGGCGCATTCCGATCCTGGCCATCGAGCTGCGCGGCCCGCAGCCGGATTTCTGCGACGACTACCGGGTGATGTTCTCCGACAACCTGCGTTTCGAGCGGCCGCGCACACGGATGATCATCGCCGCCGACTGCCTGGACCTGCCGATCAAGCGCAGCGAGGAAGAACTCAAGCGCTTCCTGGCCCATGCCCCGGCCAACATCCTGGTCAAGTACCGCGACCCCGAGAGCCTGGCCAGCCGCATCAAGCAGCAGTTGCGGCAACTGCCAGGGGAGCAGTGGCCCGAGAGCGAAAGCCTGGCCCAGAGCCTGTGCATGTCCGCCTCGACCCTGCGCCGGCGCCTGGCGGAAGAGGGCCAGAGCTACCAGGCCCTCAAGGACAGCGTGCGCAAGGAACTGGCGATTGTCTGGCTGGCCGAGCCGCAGATCAGCTTTGCCGAGATTGCCGGGCGCCTGGGGTTTGCCGACACCAGCTCGTTCTACAAGGCCTTTCGCAAATGGTCCGGTTCCAACCCCGGGCATTACCGCAGCCTGATCCTCAACGACCCGCACCTCTCGTAGGAGCCGGCTTGCCGGCGAAGAGGCCCGCAAGCCTTGCACCGCCCGAGACGACGCCTTCGCTGGCAAGCCAGCTCCTACACAGACGGTAACGCCCATCCCCCCGTAGGAGTCGGCTTGCCGGCGAAGAGGCCCGCAAGCCTTGCACCGCCCGGGCCGACGCCTTCGCTGGCAAGCCAGCTCCTACACAGACGGTAACGCCCATCCCCCCGTAGGAGCCGGCTTGCCGGCGAAGAGGCCAGCAAAGCTTGCACTGCCCGGGCCGATGCCTTCGCTGGCAAGCCAGCTTATACGGCAATTTCAGGTGCCGCCGCCAACCGTGGCGGGGCGTGCTCTTGGCCAAACCGGTCACGCAACTTGATAGCTTTGACCATTGTTCCGCGAGGGCTCTGGCGCCAGTATTTCCCTGATTTTCATGAGGTTCCCATCCTAATAAGAACAGTGAGGGATTCTGGCAATGCGCAACTACCTGTCTGCTATCAAGGAATTCGATTATCAGCACACCATGGAGTCGGCCCTGGCGGGCTCGCTCTCAGCCCTCAATGCCTGTGTCGAGTGCTGCGACCGGCATGCCTTGCCCGGGCGCATCGCGCTGTTCTGGGAAGGCCGGGACGGCAGCAGCGCCAGCTACACCTTCACTGAACTGCAGGACAAGGCCGGGCGCCTGGCCAACTTCTTCCTGGCCCAGGGGGTCGGCAAGGGCGACAAGGTCGCCGGGCTGCTGCCACGCAATGTCGAACTCTTGATCACGGTGCTGGCCACCTGGCGCATTGGCGCGGTGTACCAGCCGCTGTTCACCGCCTTCGGCCCCAAGGCCATCGAGCACCGTCTCAACAGCTCCAAGGCCAAGCTGGTGGTCAGCGACGCGGTGAACCGGCCCAAGCTGGCGGAAGTCGCCGAATGCCCGACCATCGTCACGGTCGCAGGCGCCAAGGGCCAGGGCATCGTGCGCGGTGACTTCAGCTTCTGGGCCGAGCTGGAACAGTACCCGGCCCAGTGCGAGCCCGTGCTGCTGACCGGCGAAGACCCATTCCTGCTGATGTTCACCTCGGGCACCACCGGCCCCTCGAAAGCCCTGGAAGTGCCGCTCAAGGCCATAGTCGCGTTCCAGGCCTACACCCGCGACGCCGTGGACCTGCGCCCGGAAGACGCCTTCTGGAACGTCGCCGACCCGGGCTGGGCCTACGGCATCTACTTCGGCGTCACCGGGCCCTTGGGCCTGGGCCACCCGATCACCTTCTACGATGGCCCCTTCACCCTGGAAAGCACCTGCCGGGTGATCAACAAGTACGGCATCACCAACCTCACCGGTTCGCCCACTGCCTACCGCCTGCTGATCGCTGGCGGCGACCAGTTCGCCCGTTCGATCAAGGGCCGCCTGCGTATCGTCAGCAGCGCCGGCGAGCCGCTCAACCCTGAAGTCATCCGCTGGTTCGCCGAACAGCTGGGCGTGGTGATCCACGACCACTACGGCCAGACCGAGCTGGGCATGGTGCTGTGCAACCACCACGGCCTGGAGCACCCGGTGCATGTCGGCGCCGCCGGTTTCGCCTCGCCGGGCCACCGCATCGTGGTGCTGGATGAGCACTACCAGGAACTGGGCGTCGGCCAGCCGGGGATTCTGGCCATCGACCGCAGCCAGTCACCCATGTGCTGGTTCGCCGGTTACGCCGGGGTGCCGACCAAGGCCTTTGTCGGCAACTACTACTTAAGCGGCGACACCGTGGAGCTGAACCAGGACGGCAGCATCAGCTTCGTGGGCCGCAGCGACGATGTCATCACCACCTCCGGCTACCGGGTCGGCCCGTTCGACGTGGAAAGCGCACTGATCGAACACCCGGCCGTGGTGGAAGCGGCGGTGGTGGGCAAGCCCGATCCGGAGCGCACCGAACTGGTCAAGGCCTTCGTGGTGCTCAGCGAGCAGTACCGCGCCACCGATGAGCTGGCAGAGGAGTTGCGCCAGCACGTGCGCAAGCGCCTGGCGGCTCATTCCTACCCCCGTGAAATCGAATTTGTCAGCGAATTGCCGAAGACCCCAAGCGGCAAATTGCAGCGCTTTATCTTGCGCAACCAGGAAATCGCCAAGGCTCAAGAGGCCGCGGCGTCAACAGCTACCGCATGAACAGGATTTGAATGATGGACATTGCAAACCAGGTGTTTCTCGTCAGTGGCGGCGCTTCCGGCCTGGGAGCCGCCAGCGCCGAAATGCTGGTCGCCGCCGGCGCCAGGGTGATGCTGGTGGACCTCAATGCCGAGGCCGTGGCGGCCAAGGCCCAGCAGCTGGGCTGCCAGAGCGTGGTGGCCGACATCAGCCAGGAAGCCGCGGCCGAAGCGGCGGTGCAGGCCACGGTCAAGGCCTTTGGCGGGCTCAACGGCCTGGTCAACTGCGCCGGCATCGTGCGTGGCGAGAAAATCCTCGGCAAGAACGGCCCCCACGCCCTGGCCAGCTTCAGCCAGGTGATCAACGTCAACCTGATCGGCAGCTTCAACCTGCTGCGCCTGGCTGCAGCAGCCATTGCCGAAAGCCCGGCCAATGCCGACGGCGAGCGCGGGGTGATCATCAACACGGCGTCCATCGCCGCCTTCGACGGGCAGATCGGCCAGGCGGCCTACGCTGCCTCCAAGGGCGCCATCGCCAGCCTGACCCTGCCGGTGGCCCGGGAGCTGGCACGCTTCGGCATCCGGGTGATGACCATCGCCCCGGGTATTTTCGAAACCCCGATGATGGCCGGCATGAGCGACGAAGTGCGGGCCGGCCTGGCCGCCGGCGTGCCATTCCCGCCACGCCTGGGCAAGCCCGCCGAGTACGCCGCGCTGGTGCGGCACATCATTGAAAACAGCATGCTCAACGGCGAGGTGATCCGTCTCGACGGCGCCTTGCGCATGGCCGCCAAGTAAGGAGGATTCATCATGTCCATTGCCCAAGATCCGATTGTCATCGTCAGCGCCGTCCGTACCCCCATGGGCGGTTTCCAGGGGGACCTCAAAGGCCTCAGCGCGCCGCAACTGGGGAGCGAAGCCATTCGCGCCGCAGTCCAGCGCGCCGGCATTGCACCGCAGGCGGTCGAAGAAGTGCTGTTCGGCTGCGTGCTGTCCGCCGGCCTCGGCCAGGCCCCGGCCCGTCAGGCCGCCCTGGGCGCCGGCCTGGACAAGGGCACCCGCTGCACCACCCTGAACAAGATGTGCGGTTCCGGCATGGAGGCCACCATCCTGGCCCACGACATGCTGCTGGCCGGCAGTGCCGAGGTGGTGATCGCCGGTGGCATGGAAAGCATGTCCAACGCCCCGTACCTGCTGGACCGCGCTCGCAGCGGCTACCGCATGGGCCACGGCAAGGTGCTGGACCACATGTTCCTCGACGGCCTGGAAGACGCCTACGACAAGGGCCGCCTGATGGGCACCTTCGCCGAGGATTGCGCCGAGGCCAACGGCTTTACCCGCCAGGCCCAGGACGATTTCGCCGTGGCTTCCCTGACCCGTGCCCAGCAGGCGATCAAGGACGGCCTGTTCAAGGACGAGATCGTTCCCCTGCAGGTGATGGTCGGCAAGGAGTCGAAGCTGATCAGCGACGACGAGCAGCCGCCCAAGGCCAAGCTGGACAAGATCCCCACCTTGAAACCGGCGTTCCGCGACGGTGGCACCGTGACTGCGGCCAACTCCAGCTCGATCTCCGACGGCGCCGCGGCCCTGGTGCTGATGCGCCGCTCCGAAGCTGACAAGCGCGGCCTCAAGCCCCTGGCAGTGATCCACGGCCACGCGGCCTTCGCCGATACCCCCGGGCTGTTCCCGGTGGCCCCGGTGGGTGCCATCGAGCGGCTGATGAAGAAGACCGGCTGGTCGTTGAACGAGGTCGACCTGTTCGAGATCAACGAAGCCTTCGCCGTGGTCAGCCTGGTCACCATGAGCAAGCTGGAAATCCCCCACGCCAAGGTCAACGTGCACGGCGGCGCTTGCGCCCTGGGCCACCCGATCGGCGCTTCCGGTGCGCGGATCCTGGTGACCCTGCTGTCGGCCCTGCGCCAGAAAGGCCTCAAGCGTGGCGTGGCCGCGATCTGCATCGGCGGTGGTGAAGCCACGGCCATGGCCGTTGAATGCCTGTAACGAGGAATCCCGATGTTGCCCAATGACGAACAACTGCAGATCAGCGACGCGGCCCGGCAATTCGCCCAGGAGCGCCTCAAGCCTTTCGCCGCCGACTGGGACCGCGAGCACCGCTTTCCCAAGGAAGCCATTGCCGAGATGGCCGAGCTGGGTTTCTTCGGCATGCTGGTGCCCGAGCAGTGGGGCGGGTGCGACACCGGCTACCTGGCCTATGTCATGGCCCTGGAGGAAGTCGCCGCCGGTGATGGCGCCTGTTCCACCATCATGAGCGTGCACAACTCGGTGGGCTGCGTGCCGATCCTCAAGTTCGGCAACGATGACCAGAAGGAACGCTTCCTCAAGCCCCTGGCCAGTGGCGCCATGCTCGGCGCCTTCGCCCTGACCGAACCCCAGGCCGGCTCCGATGCCAGCAGCCTGAAAACCCGGGCCCGCCGCGACGGCGACCACTATGTGCTCAACGGCTGCAAGCAGTTCATCACCTCCGGGCAGAACGCCGGGGTGGTGATCGTGTTCGCTGTCACCGACCCGGCGGCCGGCAAGCGCGGCATCAGCGCCTTTATCGTGCCCACCGACTCGCCGGGCTATAAGGTCGCGCGCATCGAGGACAAGCTCGGCCAGCACGCCTCCGACACCTGCCAGATCCTCTTCGAGGATGTGAAGGTGCCGCTGGCCAACCGCCTGGGCGAGGAGGGCGAGGGCTACAAGATCGCCTTGGCCAACCTTGAAGGCGGGCGCGTGGGCATTGCCTCGCAATCGGTGGGCATGGCCCGGGCCGCATTCGAAGCGGCACGAGATTACGCCCGCGAGCGCGAAACCTTCGGCAAGCCGATCGTCGAGCACCAGGCCGTGGCCTTCCGCCTGGCGGACATGGCCACCCAGATCGCCGTGGCGCGGCAGATGGTGCACTACGCCGCGGCCCTGCGCGACAGCGGCAAGCCGGCGCTGGTGGAGGCCTCGATGGCCAAGCTGTTCGCCTCGGAAATGGCCGAGAAGGTCTGTTCCGCGGCCTTGCAAACCCTGGGCGGCTATGGCTATTTGAGCGACTTCCCGGTGGAGCGGATCTACCGCGATGTGCGCATCTGCCAGATCTACGAAGGCACCAGCGACATTCAGCGCATGGTCATTTCGCGCAATCTCTGACTTTTAGCAGGAGCTGATTCATGAGCTACGAAACCATTCTGTTGGACATCAAGGGTCGGGTCGGCCTGATCACTCTCAACCGCCCCCAGGCGCTGAACGCCCTCAATGCACAGATCGTCGGCGAGGTGAACCAGGCCCTGGATCGCCTGGAAGCCGACCCGCAGATCGGCTGCATCGTCATCACCGGTTCCAAGAAAGCCTTCGCCGCCGGTGCCGACATCAAGGAAATGGCCGAGCTGAGCTACCCGCAGATCTACCTCGACGACCTCTTCAGCGACAGCGACCGCGTGGCCAACCGGCGCAAGCCGATCATCGCCGCGGTCAACGGCTTCGCCCTGGGCGGCGGTTGCGAACTGGCGCTGATGTGCGACTTCATCCTGGCCGGCGACAACGCCAAGTTCGGCCAACCGGAAATCAACCTCGGCGTGCTGCCGGGCATGGGCGGCACCCAGCGCCTGACCCGCGCGGTAGGCAAGGCCAAGGCCATGGAAATGTGCCTGACCGGGCGTTTTATCGACGCCGTGGAAGCCGAGCGTTGCGGCATCGTCGCACGCATCGTGCCGGCCGATGAACTGGTGGAAGAAGCCCTGAAAGTGGCAGCGGTGATTGCCGGCAAATCGATCCCGGTGAGCATGATGATCAAGGAAAGCGTGAACCGCGCCTTTGAAGTCAGCCTGTCCGAGGGCGTGCGCTTCGAGCGCCGGGTATTCCACGCCGCCTTCGCCACCCAGGACCAGAAAGAAGGCATGGCCGCCTTCATCGCCAAGCGTGACCCGCAGTTCAAGGATCAGTAACCGCAGCGTCCTAGCCACGTAGGAGCTGGCTTGCCAGCGAAGGCGTCCCCGAGGGCAGCGCATGACTCAGGGGCCTGCTCGCCGGCAAGCCGGCTCCTACGAGGGAACAGCCAAAAAAAATCGCAGCCCCGGCTGCGATTTTTTGTTTTCGGCGTCAATGTCTACAGCTGGTAATGCTTCAACTCGCGAGCGATCAGCAGGCGCTGGATCTCGCTGGAGCCTTCGTAGATCTGGGTAATTCGCGCATCGCGGTAGTAGCGTTCCACCGGATAGTCTTCCAGGTAGCCGTAGCCGCCATGGATCTGCATGGCCGAGGAGCAGACCTTCTCGGCCATTTCCGAGGCGAACAGCTTGGCCTGGGAAGCCTCCGACAGGCACGGCTGGCCCGCGCTGCGCAGGCGCGCGGCGTGGAGGATCAGCAGGCGGGCGGCATTCAGGCGGGTGTGCATGTCGGCCAGCAGGTTGGCGATGCTCTGGTGTTCGATGATCGGCTTGTCGAACTGCACCCGCTCCCGGGCGTAGGCCAGGGCGGCTTCAAAGGCGGCGCGGGCGATGCCCAGGGCCTGGGCGGCGATGCCGATGCGCCCGCCTTCGAGGTTGGACAGGGCGATGGCCAGGCCCTTGCCCCGTTCACCCAGCAGGTTGGCCTCGGGGATGGTGCATTGGTTGAGGGTCACGGCGCAGGTGTCGGAGGCGCGGATGCCCATCTTGTGTTCGGTGCGGTCGACGATGAAGCCCGGGGTGTCGGTGGGCACCAGGAACGCCGACAGGCCTTTCTTGCCCAGTTCCGGGTCGGTCACTGCAAAAACGATGGCTAGCTGGGCGCGCTTGCCGTTGCTGACGAACTGCTTGGCGCCGTTGATTACCCACTGGCCGTCCCGCAGTTCGGCGCGGGTGCGCAGGTTGTGCGCCTCGGAGCCGGCCTGGGGTTCGGTCAGGCAGAAGCAGCCGATGGCTTCGCCAGCGGCCAGGCGCGGCAGCCATTGCTGCTTTTGTTCCTGGCTGCCGTAGTTGAGGATCGGCCCGCAGCCCACCGAGTTGTGGATGCTCATCAGGGCACCGGTGGCGCCGTCGCCGGCGGCGATTTCTTCCACTGCCAGGGCATAGGCCACGTAGTCCAGGTAGCTGCCGCCCCATTCCTCGGGAACCACCATGCCCAGCAGGCCCAGTTCGCCCATCTTGCGCACCAGGCCATCGTCGATCCAGCCGGCCTTTTCCCAGGCCTGGGCATGGGGGGCGATCTCGCCTCGGGCGAAGTCCCGGGCCATGTCGCGGATCATCACTTGCTCTTCGGTCAGTTCAATGTCGTGCATGAGTTCAGCTCCCGCTGCCGTCAAAACCGCTGAAGAAGCTCGCCACCCGATCGGCGTCGAGGGCCGCCAGGGTGGGCGGATTCCAGTGCGGAGTCTTGTCTTTGTCGATGATCAGGGCGCGTACGCCTTCCATCAGGTCGCCACGCTCGAACCACTGCCGGTCCAGGTGCAGTTCCAGGGCGAAGCATTGTTCCAGGCTCAACTGGCGGCCGTGGCGCAGCATTTCCAGGGTCACGGCCATGGCCAGGGGAGAGCGGGTTTCCAGCAGGTCGGCGGTGCTGCGCGCCCATTCATGGCTGTCGGCAACGGTGACGGTACGCAGTTGCTCGACGATGCTGGGTAGGTCCGCCTGGGCGAAGAAGTGGTCGATGACCGGGCGCAAGGCTTGCAGGGGCGCATCGGGCAGGGTCTGCACCGCGAGCCTGGCCAGCAGGCCTTGCAGGTCCTTGAGGGGCGAGTCGCTCCAGTGCAGGCGGTCCAGGCGCTGGTTCAGCAGGTCCAGCTTGCTGCTGTCCAGGTGCCAGTCGGCCAGGCCGCAGTACAGGGCATCGGCGGCGCGGATCTGCACGCCGCTGACTCCGAGATAGATCCCCAGCTCACCGGGTATGCGCGACAGGAAGTAACTGCCGCCAACATCCGGGAAGTAACCGATGGCCACCTCCGGCATCGCCAGGCGGCTGCGCTCGGTGACTACCCGCAGGTCGGCGCCTTGCACCAGGCCCATGCCGCCACCCAGGACAAAACCGTCCATCAGCGCCAGCACCGGCTTGCGGTAGTGGTGGATGGTCAGGTCAAGGGCATATTCCTCGACGAAGAAGTCTTGGTGCAGGCTGTCGCCGCTGTGGTAGCTGTCGTACAGCGAGCGGATATCGCCGCCGGCGCAGAAAGCCTTGTCCCCCGCGCCACGCAGGACGACGGCGTGGATCAACGGATCCTGGGCCCAGTGGTCCAGGTGCTGCTGCAAGGTGCGGACCATCGACAGGGTGATGGCGTTGAGGCCGGCGGGGCGGTTTAGGGTCAGGTAGCCGATGTGGTTGCGCACCTCGACCAACACTTCGTCCGGGGTGGCGTCGGGGGCCTGGCTCGCCTGGGATGAAACCTGAGCAGTCATCACTAACTCCCTGCTTTTATTGTTTTTTATATGAGGCTCGCGCGCGAGCATCGGCGGATCGTAGCAGTGCAAATTTGCCAATTACAACCCGGAAAGCTGCAGGTCGACTGTGCATTTTTGCATGACAAAAAAACACGCCCTGGCCTTGCGCAACCGCTCTGGACCAAGGTGTAGAGCCTTGACGACAGAATCGGCTGTGAAATAGCCGTGATCAGCCGATCCCGGCTGTTTCAGGCGCCCCTTACGACACCTGGGCCACTTCGGCAGTTGGCATTCTGGCGCTCCGTTGCAGCGTAGACCGCGGCAACCAGGAACGGGTTCGGCTCTGCGCGCCAAACCCGGCCAATAACAACAAGAACCCGACTGCGGCGACCCCGCATCCACTCTCTGCCCCTGTCACAAGTGGGGCCTGGCATTGCTGCCGGGCCGCTATAAATCCAAATAATCCGGGACTCTGAAGATGACTAAACACTGGCTGGCTGTGCCGTTACTGGCAATTGCGTGCGTTTCCATGGGCGCCAGCGCCAAGGAATGGAAAGAACTGCGCTTTGGCGTCAACCCGAGCTATCCGCCCTTTGAATCCACCACGGCAGGCGGCGGCGTGCAGGGCTTCGGTGTCGACCTGGGCAACGCCATCTGCGCCGAGCTCAAGCTCAAGTGCGTGTGGGTCAGCAACGACTTCGACGGCCTGATCCCGGCACTCAAGGCCGGCAAGTTCGACGCCATCGAGTCCTCCATGACCGTTACCGATGCGCGGCGCAAGCAGATCGACTTCAGCGACCGGCTGTACGCCGGCCCCACGGCCATCGTCACGCGCAAGGGCTCCGGCCTCGAACCCACCGGTGAATCGCTGAAGGGCAAGACCCTGGGCTACATGCAGGGCACCGTCCAGGAAACCTACGCCAGGGCCAAGCTGGGCCCGGCGGGGGTCAAGCTGCGGGCCTACCAGAACCAGGACCAGGTCTATGCCGACCTGGTCTACGGCCGGCTGGACGCCTCGATCCAGGACAAGCTGCAAGCGCAGATGAGTTTCCTCGCATCACCCCAGGGCGCCGACTTCGAGAACAGCGTCGGCATCAGCGACCCTCTGGTGCCGTCGGAGATCGCCATTGGCCTGCGCAAGGACCAGGACGAGCTCAAGGCCATGCTCAATGGCGCCATCCAGGCGCTGCATGAGAAGGGCATCTACGCCCAGATCCAGCGCAAGTACTTCGGCGACCTCGACCTCTACAACAACTGATCGCCCACGGCGGGCCCCGGGACTGTTACCCAGTATCCCGGGCCCGGCCGTGGCCCGAGCAAGGTGATTGGCGTGAATACCTTTCTGACTCTGTTGGGCCTGGACCTCGAGGTCCTGCAAGGCTATGGGCCGCTGTTGCTGCACGGCGCCTGGATGACCCTGAAACTCTCCGCCCTGGCGCTGCTGGTGAGCATGCTCCTGGGGTTGCTGGGGGCGGCGGCCAAGCTTTCGCCGCTGCGCCTGCTGCAGATCCCGGCGACCTGCTACACCACCTTGATCCGCGGCGTACCGGACCTGGTGCTGATGCTGCTGATCTTCTACAGCCTGCAGGGCTGGCTCACGGCCCTGACCGAACTGCTGGACTGGCCCTATATGGAGATCGACCCCTTCGTGGCCGGGATCGTGACCCTGGGCTTCATCTACGGCGCCTATTTCACCGAGACCTTTCGCGGGGCAATCCTCAGCGTGCCCCGGGGCCAGCAGGAAGCCGCGGCGGCCTTCGGCCTGAGCCGCATGCAGCGCTTTCGCCACGTGGTGTTCCCGCAGATGATGCGCTTCGCCTTGCCGAGCCTGGGCAATAACTGGCTGGTGCTGCTCAAGGCTACGGCGCTGGTGTCGATCATCGGCCTCACCGACCTGGTCAAGGTGGCCCAGGAAGCCGGCAAGAGCACCTTCAACATGCTGGATTTCCTGCTCCTGGCGGCGGCCCTGTACCTGCTGATCACCAGCGCTTCGAACCAGCTGCTGCGGCGCCTGGAACGGCACTACAACCAGGGCGTGCGAGGGCTGTCGCGATGATCGAACTGATCCAGGAATACTGGCGGCCGTTTCTGTTCACTGACGGCGAGAGCCTTACCGGGCTGGCCATGACCCTGTGGCTGCTGGTGGCCAGCCTGGCCATGGGTTTTGTCCTGTCGCTGCCCCTGGCCATTCTGCGCACCTCGCACTGGGCGCTGCTGCGCTGGCCGGTGCAGTTGTTCACCTATGTGTTTCGCGGCACGCCTTTGTACATCCAGCTGCTGATCTGCTACAGCGGCCTGTACGGCATTGCCGCGATACGCCAGCAGCCGTTGCTCGAAGCCTTCTTCCGCGATGCCATGAACTGCACCTTGCTGGCCTTCACCCTGAACACCTGCGCCTACACCGTGGAGATCTTCGCCGGGGCCATCCGCAGCATTCCCTATGGCGAGATCGAGGCAGCCCACGCCTATGGCCTGAGCGGCTGGCGCCTGTACTGGCGGCTGATCCTGCCTTCGGCCCTGCGCCGGGCGCTGCCGTACTACAGCAACGAGGTGATCCTCATGCTGCACGCCACCTCGGTGGCCTTCACCGCCACCATCCCGGACATCCTCAAGGTGGCCCGGGACGCCAATGCCGCCACCTTCATGACCTTCCAGGCCTTCGGCATCGCCGGCCTGTTGTACCTGGGGCTGTCCTTCGGCCTGGTGGCGGCCTTCCGCCTGGCGGAGCGGCGCTGGCTGAGCTTCCTCGGCCCGGCTCACTGACGCTCCTTTCCTCTTTTTCCTATCCAGAACCTTGCTGCCAGCGGCGGGGTTCCAGGAGTCTGCGATGTACAAATTGACCGTTGAAAATCTCTACAAGCGTTTTGGTGACAACGAGGTGCTCAAGGGCGTCTCGTTGAAGGCCCGGGCCGGAGACGTGGTGAGCATGATCGGCGCCAGTGGCTCGGGCAAGAGCACCATGCTGCGCTGCATCAACTTCCTGGAGCGGGCCGATGCCGGGGCCATTGCCCTGGACGGCGAGGCGATTGTCACCCGCGATGCCCCAGGCGGCATGCAGGTGGCCAGCCCGGCCCAGTTGCAGCGCCTGCGCACGCGCCTGGCCATGGTGTTCCAGCACTTCAACCTGTGGAGCCACCTCAGCGTGCTGGAGAACATCATGCTGGCGCCGTGCCGGGTGCTGGGCATTGGCCGCAAGGAGGCCGAAGCCAGTGCCCGGGCCTACCTGGACAAGGTGGGCTTGGCGCAACGGGTGGCCGAGCAGTACCCGGCGTTCCTGTCCGGTGGCCAGCAACAGCGGGTGGCGATCGCCCGGGCCCTGGCGGTGGAGCCGCAGATCCTGCTGTTCGACGAGCCGACCTCGGCGCTGGACCCGGAACTGGTGGGGGAGGTGCTGAAGGTGATCCAGGCCCTGGCCGAAGAGGGGCGGACCATGCTCATGGTCACCCATGAAATGAGCTTTGCCCGACAAGTGTCGAGCCAGGTGTTGTTCTTGCATCAAGGGCGGGTCGAGGAGCAGGGTAGCCCGGCGATTCTCGACCAGCCGCAGAGTGAACGTTTGCAGCAGTTTCTATCCGGCCGTTTGAAGTGAGGGAAGACATCCATGGCGGACATCCGCGACCTGTCGATCGTGCTTGATCGAATCGACCAGGCGATCATCGAGGTTCTGCGCCACGAAGGGCGCATCACCTACCAGAAACTCTCCGAGCGCGTGCACCTGACCCCCAGGCCGTGCCTGGAACGGGTGCGCAAGCTGGAGCAGCTCGGGGTCATCCGTGGCTACGGGGCCATCCTCGACGAAAAGAAACTCACCCCGGGGCTGTCGCTGCTGGTGCTGGTGGCCTTGTCCAACCAGAGCGGGCGGGCGGCGCAGAAAGCCTTCGAGGCCAAGGTCCGGGCCTGCCCCCAGGTGCTGGAATGCCGGCTGATCAGCGGCGCCTTCGACTACAGCCTGCGCATGCGCTGCCGGGACATGGAGCACTACCGGGTGCTGACCGAAGTCTGGTTCGACGACCCGGATCTGCACATCGACAAACTGGTCAGCCACCCTGAGCTGGCGATGGTCAAGACCGGCATGGAATAACCCCCGTACGCCCCCCGCCGCAGGAGCCGGCTTGCCGGCGAACAGGCCCGCAAGCCTTGCACCGCTCGCAAGATCGCCTTCGCTGGCAAGCCTGCTCCTGCAGGTCGCATGTCGATGTTTTCAGGAGGTGCGAAATCGGCTGGGGCAACCCGTGCTTTCAGCCATTTCCTGCCGTGCAGGCCCGCCGTTCAGCCGGGTTTTGTCCCGACAAAAAAACACAATGGGCCCCTCTGAAACCTCATTGATTGCGTGCCCCATGCAGACTACCCATAGCGTTTTGATGATTCGCCCCACGCGTTTTTCGTTCAACCAGGACACTGCCGGCAACAACCATTTCCAGCGCCCGCCCGGTGCCGCCGAAGACGTGCAGGCCAAGGCTCTGCAGGAGTTCGACGGCTACGTCGCGACGCTGCGCGAGCATGGGGTCCGGGTGCTGGTCCATGAAGACGGCGCCGCACCCCATACCCCGGATTCGATCTTTCCCAACAACTGCTGGAGCAGCCACCCCGACGGCACCCTGGTGCTGTACCCGATGCAGGGCCGCAACCGCCGCCTGGAGCGCTACAAGGGGGTACTGGCGCACCTGCACGAGCAGTACCAGGTGAACCGCACCCTGGATCTCACCTCCCTGGAGCAGGAGGAACTGTTCCTCGAAGGCACCGGCAGCATGGTCCTGGATCGCCAGCAGCGCATCTGCTACGCCGGCTACTCGACCCGCACCCACGCCCGGGCCCTGGACCAGCTGGTGGCGCACCTGGGTTACGAGCTGTGTGCCTTTCATGCCCGGGACCGCCAGGGTGAGCCGATCTATCACACCAACGTGATGATGAGCGTCGGCAGCCAGCTGGCGGTGGCCTGCCTGCTGGCCCTGGACGATGCACAGGAGCGGGCGGCCCTGCGCCAGCGCCTGGAAAGCAGCGGCAAACAGCTGCTGCCCTTGACCTGGGCCCAGTTGGAATCCTTCGCCGGCAATATGCTGGAAGTCCACAACAGTGCCGGCGAGCCGCTGCTGGTGATGTCCCGCAGTGCCTGGCGCTCCCTGGATGCCGAGCAGCGCCGGCTGATCGAGCGCCATGTGCAGCCGGTGCCGGTGAACATCGACACCATTGAACGCATCGGCGGCGGCAGCGCCCGCTGCATGCTGGCGGAAATCTACCTGCCCGAACGTCAACCTCAGCTGGAGCTCTCGCGATGATCGTCCGTCCCGCCACCCTGGCCGATTTGCCGGCGCTGCTGGCCCTGGCCCACAGTGCCGGTGCCGGCCTGACCACCTTGCCCGCCGACGCCGGGCGCCTGCGGTCACGCCTGCAATGGGCCGAGCAGACCTTCGCCGGCCAGGCCTCGCGGGCCGATGCCGACTACCTGTTCGTGCTGCAAAGCGCGCAGGGCGAGGTGGTCGGCATCTGCGCCCTGGCCGGCGCCGTGGGCCTGCGCGAGCCCTGGTACAACTATCGGGTCGGGCTGTTTGTCGCGGCCTCGAAAAACCTGGGGATCAACCAGCAACTGCCGACCCTGTTCCTGGGCAACGACATGACCGGCCATTCGGAACTGTGCTCGCTGTTCCTGCATGCCGACCACCGCCAGGGGCTCAACGGGCGCCTGCTGTCCAAGGCGCGCTTCCTGTTCCTGGCCGAGTTCCGCGAGCTTTTCGGCGACAAGGTGATCGCCGAGATGCGTGGCTATTCCGACGAGCAGGGTGTGTCGCCGTTCTGGGAAGGCCTGGGCCGGCACTTTTTCAAGATGGATTTCGCCGACGCCGACTACCTCACCGGCCTTGGCAACAAGACCTTCATCGCCGAGCTGATGCCCAAGTTTCCCTTGCCCACCTGCCTGCTGCCGGAGCCGGCACGGGCAGTGATCGGCCGGGTGCACCCCAATACCGAACCGGCCCTGGGCATGCTCAAGGCCGAAGGTTTTGCCTTCAAGGACTACATCGACATCTTCGACGGCGGGCCCCTGATCGAATGCGCCACCGGCGACATCCGCGCAGTGCGCGACAGCCAGGTGCTGCAACTGAGCATCGGCACCCCGGGGGAGCAGGCCCAGCCCTACCTGGTCCACAACCGTCAGTTCGCCGACTGCCGGATCAGCGTGGCGGCGGCGCGGGTCGCCGCCGGCACCCTGATTGTCAGCCGTGACAGCGCCCGGGCCCTGGGGTTGCCGGCCGGGGCCTCGGTGCGGGCGGTGAGCCTGGCGGTGCCGGCGCGGCAAATGTCCGCAGCCTAGAAGCGTCGTGGCGCGAGCGCCGCTACAATGGCGCTCGAATTTTCTGCCGGCGAGGCACCATGGACATCGATCTGGCCCGCACCTTCCTGGAAATCGTCCGCAGCGGCAGCCTGATCGCTGCTGCCGAGCGCCTGCACCTGACCCAGACCGCCATCAGCGCCAGGGTGCAGAACCTGGAAGGCCAGCTCAACTGCAAGCTGCTGGTGCGCAACCGCGCCGGCGCCCGGCCCACCGCCGACGGCGAGGCCTTCATCAGCTACGCCAACCAACTGGTGCAGACCTGGGAGGCAGCCCAGCGCGACCTGCCGCTGCTGGCCGGCTACCGCAATGTGCTGCACATCGGCGGCGAGCTGAGCCTGTGCAGCCCGCTGATGCTCAACTGGGTGCGGCGCCTGCGCCAGGCGTTGCCCAACCACGCCGTGCGCACCCAGATCGGCGAAGGCGCCAGCTTGCAGCGGCAACTGGAGCTGGGCGTGCTGGACGCCGCGCTGGTGTTCCAGCCGCTGTACTCGCCGGGCTTGCAGGTGGAGCAGTTACTGGAGGAAAAACTGATCCAGGTGCGCTTGGCCGGGCGCCCCGAGCCCTATGTGTACATCGATTGGGGCGAGGACTTTCGCCGCCAGCACGACGCCGCGCTACCTGCGCAGGCCAAGGCGGCAGTGGGCTTCAACCTCGGGCCGCTGGCCCTGCAGTTCATCCTCGATGCCGGTGGCAGCGGCTATTTCCGCACACGCGTGGTGCAGAGCTACCTGGACAGCGGTGTGCTGGAGCGGGTGGAAAAAGCCCCGGAATTCAACTTCCCCACCTACCTGCTGTACGCCCGCGAGCGCGATACCCCAGAGCTGCAACAGGCGTTCGCGGTACTGCGGGAAGTGATCGAAAGCGACACCGACTGGTCCCAGCGCTGGTCGCCGATGGTCTGAAACCCGGCAACCTGGCAGGCGAGGAGGCCCTTGAGTGATGGATTGTCCTTGAGGGCGCCTTGGCGGGCAAGCCGGCTCCTGGCGCTGGCTGTCAGCGGCGTGAGGCGAGCACCTGGCCGATGCTGCGGCGCCGGGCGTGGGCTTCGCTGGCATGAATCAGCTGTTCGAGGTCTTCGGGGGTGACGTCGAAGAACTCCTCCATCTCCGCCAGGGCCAGTTTCAGGTCCTGGGCCGTGATCGCCAGGCTGTCGCTGGCAGCGGTTGCTGGCAGGAGCGCCGGAGCTTCGCTGGGGCCCTTGGGGTAACGGGTGCGCGTCAGGTTGTTGTAGGCCAGGGCGCTGAGCAACAGGCTGGCGGCGGCCAGCATCACCGGCCCCAGCTCGTACCAGTCCAGGGCCACGCTGGCCGGGTCCGCCAGTACCAGGGTCAGGGCCAGGGCGCCGGCCGGCGGGTGCAGGCAGCGCAACCAGCACATCAGCACCAGGGCCATGCCCGCCGCCAGGCAGGCACTGCCCAAGGTACGGCCCAGTACATGGGCCACCGCCAAGGCCATGACGGCGGCACAGAGGTAGCCGCCAAGAATCGACCAGGGCTGGGCCAGGGCGCCTGAAGATACCGCGAACAGCAGCACCGCCGACGCGCCCAGAGGGCCGATCAGGTGCAGGGCCACCGGCATGCCGAAGACCTGGGCACAGAGCCAGACACTGAACAGGGTGCCCAGGGCCATGCCGATGGCGGCGCGGCTCCATTCCAGTGGGCGGGTATTGATGGCGGCGGGTTTCCAGCGGGCGAACATCGGTAAACGCTTTCCAATCCAGAACGACAGGCAAAAAGAAGGGCTTGCCTGGATGACCAGAAAGCCCTTGAACGTTCCAACATTTGGGGGAGGAACCGGCACAGTGTGCCGAGGAATCTTGCGCCTGACAAATTCATAATAATGCTGCTTCAGTGCATTTATTTTGCACTTAAATACGACGACCCCTGTAGGAGCCGGCTTGCCGGCGAAGAGGCCCTTGAGTGTGGTGTAGCCCTGGCGGACGCCTTCGCTGGGAAGCCAGCGAAGGCAGCCAATTCCTCACCGGTTTCTACAGCGTAAGGCGCATGGCGCAGCGGCGCGCCGCGGGCAGGCCGTACCGGGCTTCATCGGCCAGTACCTGGCACAGCCGTGGGCCCAGTTGCGCCTGTTCGAGGGTGACAAAGCCCTGGCGCTGGTAGAAGGGTTCGTTCCAGGGCAGTTCGCGGAAGGTGCTCAGGGTCAGGGCTTCAAGCTGCTGCCCCAGAGCGTATTGCCGCGCCGCCTGCAACAGGCGCTTGCCGATGCCCTGGCCCTGGTGGCCGCCGGCGACGGAAATCTCCCACACATGCAGTTCCCGGTTGCAGGCTTCGGCGTTGAGAAAGGCGCAAGGGATGTCATCCGCCGTCACCGCCACCCAGACCGGGTGGCGCTGGATATTGGCGCGGTGGCTCGGTGCGTCGGCCACTGCGGCGTCTGCCAGCCAGGCCAGTTGCGCATCGGAGCGAAACAGTTCGGCAGCGCAGGTTTCAATGGCGGGAAGAAAGTCGGCGTCGGTCACCCGCGCCCGGCGGATCTCAATAGTCATGGGCGCGAGTGTAGGCAGCGGGCAGGGGCCGTGCAACGCTTTCAGGGTTGCGCGGCGGTTGGCCCGGGCAGGTGCAGGAGGACGAAGTCGTTCTTGTCGAAACGCCCGCTCAACACCGGCTTCAGGTCGGCCAGCGGCGTATTCTGCAGGCTGGCCAGGTCGCTCTGATCGAGGATGACCCAGGCCGGGCCGGGTACCTGAGCCAGGGCGTCTGGGCTTTCGGTGAACTGCGGTTGCAGATCCCGGTCCAGGTTGACCATGAACTTGATGGCCTTGGCGTCCTTGCCCATGCGGTGCAGGACCACCGGTGCCGGGTCGGCCTCGATCAGTTGCATGGCGCTGTGGCTGAAGGTGCGCGTGTCATAGAGACGGTGCTCCACCGGTTCGAAGACTCCGATGTAACAGGCCCAGACTGCCAGCACTGCGCTGTAGGCCAGGCCCACGGCGCGCCACTGGCGCTTGAACAGCAGCCCCAGGGACAACAGCTGCAACAGGCCGAGCACCAGCAGCATCGGCGTCAACGAGTCGAGCTGCTCGGGGAATTTGCGCCGCAGCACCAGCAAGCCGATGATCAGCAGCCCCGGCAGCAGCAGCCACAGGCCCTGGATCGCCCCGCGCAGCCAGGCCAGCAGCCGTCCGCGGCCGGCCTGGAACGGATAGGCGGCAATGATCGCCGCCATGGGCAGCATCGGCAGCAGGTAGCGGGCCTTTTTCGCCTGGGGAATCGACAGGCCGATCATCACGATCAACCCGGCCGCGGTGCACAGGCGCAACAGTTTCAGGCCCGGGCCCTGTTCCGTGGCGCGGGTCAGCAGCACGGCCAGCCACGCCAGGATCGCCAGGGGGTAGGCCAGGGCGTAGTTGCCCAGGGAACTGGTGAAGTAATAGAAGACATCGCTGGAGCCTTCGCTGCCGTCCATGCGCCCCATGAACTGCATGCGGATCACATCGTCGACGAAGGCCTGGCCGCCACTGAGCTTGGCCAGCCACAGCAGCAGGCCGACGCAGGCCACCAGCAGCGCCAGGGCGCTGAAACCGACGCTGAACAGCCGCCGCCACTGGCCATTGAGCAGGTAGTAGCTGCACAGCATGCCGGTGGGAATCACCAGGCCGATGGGCCCGCGAATGGCAAAGCCCAGCACCAGCAGGAGGAAGATCCAGCCCAGGCGCCGGCGGGTACCGAAATGGTCATGGGCGTAGCCCAGGTAGAACACGGCCAGGGACACCGCAGCCAGCATCTGGTCCAGGGACACGGCGCGGGTTTCACTGATAAAGGTGTTGCTGAGCAACAGCAGGGCAACGCTGAGCAGGGCCCAGGTGCGGGAATAGGGCGCCAACAGGCGATAGATCAGGCTGACGATCAAGGCCGAGGCGATGGCCGTGGGCAACCAGGCGGTAAGGCTGGTGACTTGCCCCCCTGGCAGGGAGAACAGCCAGACCAGCAGGGTCGAGGCGCTGGAGTAGTCGGCGTAGGGTTGGCCGTAGGTGGTGGGGAAGAACCCCGGCCCGTGGCGCAGCATTTCCTTGGCAAACAGCACGAAGCGCGAATCGAAGCCGATCGCCGACTGGTGGTCGGCGCCGACGCAGAACAGCAGCAGGGCCAGCAACCCCAGCCCCAACGATTGCCAAAGAAGAGTGTTCGAAGGGGAGGAGTGACTGGTGTTCATTCAGGCCTCAGCAGACCACTGCTGGTGGGGGATCGGCAGGTTGCGCGATTCACCGCGGCCAATCGGGAAGTAGGTGAAGCCGTTGCGCGCCAGGCGCTCGGCGTCGTACAGGTTGCGCCCGTCGAAGATCACCGGCGCCTTGAGACGCTGCTGGATCAGGTCGAAATCCGGTGCCTTGAACTGCTGCCACTCGGTGCAGATGACCAGGGCGTCGGCGCCCACCAGTACCGATTCCGGGGTACCCATGAGCATCAGGCGCGGCTCGTCCGGGTACAGGCGCTGGGTTTCCTGCATGGCTTCGGGGTCGAAGGCCCGCACCTGGGCACCGGCGGCGAACAGCGCATCGAGCAGTACCCGGCTCGGGGCGTCGCGCATGTCGTCGGTGTTGGGCTTGAACGCCAGGCCCCACAAGGCAAAGGTCTTGCCTTTGAGGTCGCCCTTGTAGAACGCCTTGATGCGTTCGAACAGTTTGTGCTTCTGCCGCTCGTTGATGGCTTCCACCGCTTGCAAAAGGTCGCTGGAGCAATGGGCTTCCTGGGCGCTGTGAATCAGCGCGCGCATGTCCTTGGGGAAGCACGAACCGCCGTAGCCGCAGCCCGGATAGATGAAGTGGTAGCCGATGCGGGTGTCGGCGCCGATCCCCAGGCGCACCGATTCGATGTCGGCCCCCAGGTGTTCGGCCAGCTCGGCGATCTGGTTGATGAAGCTGATCTTGGTCGCCAGCATGCAGTTGGCGGCGTACTTGGTCAGCTCGGCGCTGCGCAGGTCCATGAACATGATGCGGTCATGGTTGCGGTTGAACGGTGCGTACAGGTCGCGCATCACATCGCGCACTTCTTCGCGCTCGCAGCCGATGATGATCCGGTCCGGCCGGCGGCAGTCGGTGACCGCCGAGCCTTCCTTGAGGAATTCCGGGTTGGAGACGATATCGAATTGCAGCGCACGGCCATCCAGGACCTTCTCGATGTGGGCCTTCAAGGTGTCGCCCGTGCCCACCGGTACGGTGGATTTTTCCACCAGGATTACCGGCTGCTCACGGTGACGGGCCACCGCGTCGCCCACTGACAGCACGTAGCGCAGGTCCGCCGAACCGTCTTCGCTGGAAGGCGTGCCCACGGCGATGAACAGCACCTGGCCATGCTGCACCGCGAGTTTTTCATCGTGGGTGAAGTGCAGGCGCTTGGCTTCGAGGTTTTCCTTGACCAGGCTGGCCAGCCCCGGCTCGAAGATGCTCACGTGTCCCTGTTGCAGCTGTTTGACCTTTTGCTCGTCGATGTCCATGCAGATGACATCGTGGCCGACTTCAGCCAACACGGCAGCCTGTACGAGGCCGACGTAACCACTTCCAAATACACTGATTTTCATGGGGTATTCCTGGGACTTGTCGCGGGTGCAGATCGAGAGTTGATGGTGATGACCCCGAGGATGACCAGGGCCACCCCGAGGGTTTTGGAAAGCGTGAAAGGTTCGTTGAACAACGGCAGGCTGGCGGCCAGCAGGTAGACCAGGGCGTAGCTGATGCTGAGCAGCGAATAGGCCCGGCCCAGCGGCAGGTCGCGCAAGGCCAGCAGCCAGCAGAGCATCGACAGCGCATAGGCGGCGATGGCCGCTGCCACCACCGCCAGGGCGGCCAGGTCGACGCTGCCGGCACTCAACGCCGGCAACCACTGATCCGGAGCGGGCAGGCGGGTCATGCTCCAGCGCATGCCCAGCTGGGCGCCGCTGACCAGGGCCACGCTGCCCAGGGCGAAGGCAAACCCCTTGGCCCGGCTCATGCGTGGCGACTCAACAGCAGCACGCCGCCGATCACCAGGGCCACGCCGAACCAGTGGCGCCGGTCGATGTGCTCACGGAATACGAAGTGGGCAATCAGGGTGATGAAGACGAAGTTCAGGCTGAGCATCGGGTAGGCCACGCCCACCTCCATGCGTTGCAGCACCAGGAGCCACACCAGCAGGCCCAGGCCGAGGCTGAACAGAGCCAGCCACAGCCAGCCCGAGCGCAGTTTCTGCAGGGCGCTGGAAGGCTGGCCGCGCCAGCTTTCCACGGCGAACTTCTGCGCCACCTGGCCCAGGCAGGTCAGCCCGCAGGCCAGCAACAAAAGCAGCAGGCTCATGGCCGGCTCTGGGGAATGATGAAGATCACGATATTGCCTTGCTCGTAGCGCTTGGCATCCTTGGGCAGCAGCTCGACTTCATGTTCCTCGTCGCTGCTCTTGACCCGCATCACCACGCCGATCGAACCCTGCTTGCGGGCCTCGGCGATCCACGGCTGGACCTGATTGAGGTCGACCTTGCGCGCGGCAGTGTCTTCGTAGCCCAGGCCGTATTTCACTTCGCCTTCGGTGTTGTACAGGGTCACGTCGGGGCGACGCAGGCGCCAGGCCAGGGCGGAGGCAGCTCCCAGGTCGTTGCTCAGCAGGGCCTTGGCCTGGCCCAGCTCGGCCACGTGATCGATGATGAACTGGTCGGGGATCTTGTTGTAGACCACCGAGTTGGGCAGCGCTGCCGGGGCCAGGGCCACCAGCAGGAAGCTGCCCAGGGCCGGCGCCGCCCACAGGGTCAGGGGGCGCATGGCTTGCAGCAGGTTGCTGAGGATCCAGCCCAACAGCAACACATACACCAGCACCAGGTGCTGCGGCTCGTCCACATACACCGGCTTTTTCATCTGGAAGTACACCAGGGCCAGCAGCCCCAGCAGGCCGGCCACCAGGTTGAGCACGCCGTTGAATGCCAGCAGCCGGGTCTTGCCGGCAGCCAGGCGGTCCACCAGGGTGTTGCCCATCAACAACGCCAGGGGCAACAGGCACGGCAGGATATAGGCCGGCAGCTTGCCCTTGCTCAGGCTGAAGAAGGCCAGGGGCAGCACCAGCCACAGCAGCAGGAAGCCGCTGCTGTTCTGGCGCCGCTGTTGCCAGGCCTGCTTCAGGCCGGCCGGCAGCAGCAGCACCCAGGGCACGCTGAACCCCACCAGCAACGGCAGGTAGTACCACCAGGGCGAGGCGTGCTGGGCATCATCACCGGCAAAACGGCGGATGTGCTCGTGCCAGAAGAAGAAACGCCAGTAGTCCGGTTCCTGGGAGTGCACCGCCAGGGCCCAGGGCAGGCTGATGAGAATGGCCACCAGCACACCGATGCCGCCATAGATCAGCAGCGAGCGCAGGCGCTTCTGCCAGATGGCGTAGGGCAGGGCCACCAGCACCGGCAGCAGCCAGGCCAGAAAGCCCTTGGTCATGAAGCCCATGCCGCAGGCCAGGCCCAGCGCCACCCAGGCCAGCACCTGGCCGCGGGTTGTCCGGCAGTCGAAGGTGAACCACAGCGCCACCAGGCTCAGGTTGACCCAGAAGGTGAATTGCGGATCGAGGTTGGCGTAGCCGGCCTGCAGCGCGACCACGGTAAAGCTCATGTAGAGCAGGGCGCTGGCCAGGCTCTTGCGCGGATCGTTCCACAGGCGCCGGGCCAGCAGGTAGGCCAGGACCACGCTCAGGCCGGTGCTCAGGGCCGAGGCCACGCGCACGCCGAACAGGTTGTCGCCAAACAGCGCCTGGCCGATGGCGATCATCCAGTAGCCGGCCACCGGTTTCTCAAAATAGCGGATGCCCATGAAGTGCGGCGACGCCCATTTGCCGGTCAGGAGCATTTCCTGGCTGATCTGCGCGTAGCGGGTTTCATCGGGAATCCACAGGCCGTGGGTGGCCAGGGGCAGCAAGTAGAACAGGCCGAACGCGATCAGCAGCAGCGGCAGAGCCCAACGTCTGGTCATGCGCCTTGCACTCCCAGCCAGCCTTCACGGCCTTCCAGCACACCGCGCACCACCTTGCCCGCGGGCAGGCTGGCCAGATCCGCCGGGAGCATGTCGCCCAGGGGTTGGAAGTGGATGTCGCGCTGCCTGGCGCTGGCCAGCAGCTGGCGAAAATCGTTGGCCATGAGAATCCCTTCTACTTCTGCATGCACGGTATAGACGTTGAGTTTGTCCGGGCTGAACCGGTCGAGGATGTAACTGTTGAAATCCTTGGCGGCCACCACCGGCCCGACTACTTCGTCGAAGGTCGGCAGGTCCACCGGAATCTGTGGTGCGCCCAGGCTGCCGTCCGCCAGGCGTGGCAGGAACAGGCTCTGGCCGCGGCAGTCGCTGTTGTAGCGAAAGCCGAATTGCTGTTTGGCTTCGATGACGCGTTCGTCGGCGCGCCAACCGGCGGACGCCGAGCAGCTCACCGCTTGCCCGAGAATATCGTTGAGGCTGTCGACGCCACGGCGGATATGTTCGATCAGCTGTGCCTGGCTCCAGCGCCCGGTATTGGCCTGCCAGCCGTGGTGATCCCAGGCGTGCAGGCCGACTTCGTGGCCGGCGGCCAGGGTCTGGCGCATCAAGTGCCCCAGGTCCCGGCCAATGGGTTTACCCGGCCAGGCAGTGCCGGCCAGGAGAATGTCCCAGCCGTACAGGCCCGCGGCATTGGACCGCAGCATTTTCCAGAGGAACTGCGGACGGATCAGGCGCCACAGGTGGCGCCCCATGTTGTCCGGCCCGACGCTGAAGAAGAAGGTGGCCTTGACCCCGGCTTCATCCAGCGATTCGAGCAGCCGCGGCACCCCCTCCCGGGTGCCGCGGTAGGTATCGACATCAATGCGCAGACCTGCCTGCATCAGCGTGCTTCTTGCTTGGCGCGGTCGGCGATTTCCAGCATCGCTTCACGCAGGAAGAAGTCCAGGGTATTGCCGATGGTTTCGCTCATTTCCACGGTCGGCTCCCAGTTCAGCAGGCGCTTGGCGTTGTCGATGCTTGGCTTGCGGTGTTCCACGTCCTGGTAGCCGGCACCGTAGAACGCCTTGCTCTCCACATCGCGGAAACCGGCGAACGGCGGGAAGTTGCCGCGCAGCGGGTGAGCTTCGAACTGGCGCAGCAGCTCTTCGCCCAACTGACGGATGCTGGCTTCGTTGTCCGGGTTGCCGATGTTGATGATCTGGCCGTTGCAGCAGTCGTTTTCGTTGTCGACGATGCGTGCCAGGGCTTCGATGCCGTCGGCGATGTCGGTGAAACAGCGCTTCTGCTCGCCACCATCGAACAGACGGATCGGGGTGCCTTCCACCAGGTTGAGGATCAACTGGGTGATGGCCCGGGAGCTGCCGATGCGTGCCGAGTCCAGGCGGTCCAGGCGCGGGCCCATCCAGTTGAAGGGACGGAACAGGGTGAAGTTCAGGCCCTTGGCGCCGTAGGCCCAGATCACCCGGTCCAGCAGCTGCTTGGAGACCGAGTAGATCCAGCGCTGCTTGTTGATCGGGCCGACGATCAGGTTGGAGGTGTCTTCGTCGAAGTTCTTGTCCTGGCACATGCCATAGACTTCCGAAGTCGACGGGAAGATCACGCGCTTGTTGTACTTGACGCAGTAGCGAACCAGCTTGAGGTTCTCTTCGAAGTCCAGCTCGAACACGCGCAGCGGGTTGCGGGTGTACTCGATCGGGGTGGCGATGGCCACCAGTGGCAGGACCACGTCGCACTTCTTGATGTGATATTCGATCCACTCGGAGTGGATGCTGATATCGCCTTCGACGAAGTGGAAGTTCGGATGGCTGCGCAGGCGCTCGATGGCGTCGGAGCCGATGTCCAGGCCATAGACGTCGTACTTGTCGTCACGCAACAGGCGCTCGGACAGGTGGTTACCGATAAAGCCGTTGACGCCCAGGATCAGTACGCGGGTGCGACGTGGCTTGCGCCCCGACTCGGCGCCGCGCAGCAGGGAACCGTCCACCAGGCCCAGTTCGTTGGCCAGTTGCGGGCCACCCAGGAACAGGCCGTTGGCGTTGCGCTGGCCGGAGGTGATCACCAGGGAGTCCTGGCCACAGGCGATGCGCAGCGGGTCGACGCTGATGACCCGGCCCGGGGCCTGGCCTTCGTTGCCCTTGGCGACTTCGGCGCTCCAGACGATCAGCTTGTGCTCGCCCACGGCGCAGAAGGCGCCCGGGTAGGGTTGAGTCACGGCGCGCACCAGGTTGAACAGCTCTTCGGCCGGACGCTGCCAGTCGATCTTGCCGTCCGCCGCGGTGCGACGACCGAAGTAGCTGGCCTTGGACTCGTCCTGGGCGGTTTCGGTGATCTTGCCCTGGGCCAGTGCCGGCAGGGTGTCGCGCAGCAGGCTGGCGGCGGCGTCACGCAGTTTGTGGTGCAGGCTCAGCGCGGTGTCGCTGCGCTCGATGGCCACACGCTCCTGGGCAATGATGGCGCCGGCATCGGCACGCTTGACCATACGGTGCAGGGTCACGCCGGTTTCGGTTTCGCCCTTGACCAGCACCCAGTTGGCCGGTGCGCGGCCACGGTAGCGCGGCAGCAGCGAGCCGTGCAGGTTGAACGCGCCCTTGCTGGCAGTGGCCAGCAGCGGCTCGCTCAGCAGGTTGCGGTAATAGAAGGAGAACAGGTAGTCGGGGTTGAGCTTGGCGATGCGCTCGATCCACAGCGGGTGGTTGGCATCTTCCGGGGCATGCACGGCAATGCCCTTGCGGGCGCAGAGCTGGGCCACCGAGCCGTAGAAGGTGTTTTCCTTGGGGTCGTCGGCGTGGGTGAACACGGCGGCGATCTCGTAACCTGCGTTGAGCAGGGCTTCGATGCCAGCACAGCCAATATCGTGGTAGGCGAAGACAACAGCTTTATTGCTCATGGCGAAACCTGATCAGTATGAGTGGAAGTTAAACCGTCGACAGTCACAGCAGGGGCCGGGGCCGCAGGCTGGCTGCGCGAGACTTTTTCGATGAAGAAACGCGGGCGGGCCCGCACGTCGCTGTACATGCGTCCCAGGTATTCACCCAAAAGACCCATGCCGATGAACTGGCCACCGGTGAACACGAACAGCACCGCGAACAGCACGAAGGTGCCGTCGCCGGCCCAGGTGGCGCCGAAGATCAGGCGCAGCACGATCAGCATCAGGGCAAACAGCGCGCCGAGGCCGGCCATGCCGAAACCGATGATGCTCAACAGCCGCAGGGGCGTGGTGGTCATGCAGGTGATCAAGTCGAACATCAGGTTGATCAGGCGCATCGGGCTGTACTTGGAGTCGCCGTGCTCGCGCTCGGCGTGCTCCACCAGCACCTCGGTGGTGTGCCGGGCAAAGCTGTTGGCCAGGATCGGGATGAAGGTGCTGCGCTCGGTGCAGGCCAGCATCGCGTCGATGATGGTCCGGCGATAGGCCCGCAGCATGCAGCCGTAGTCGCTCATGGCCACACCGGTGGAACGCTGCACGGCCAGGTTGATCAGCTTCGAGGGCCAGCGGCGGAACGCCGAGTCCTGCCGGTTGTTGCGCACGGTGCCGACCACGTCGTAGCCCAGCTCGGCCTGAGCCACCAGGCGCGGGATTTCCTCCGGCGGGTTCTGCAGGTCGGCGTCGAGGGTGATTACTACATCGCCACGGCACTGCTCGAAGCCGGCCATGATCGCCGCATGCTGGCCGTAGTTGCGGTTGAGGATCACCGCCACTACCGGGCTGCCTTCGCGCTCGGCGGCAGCTTGCAGGATGTTCGCCGACTCGTCGCGGCTGCCGTCGTCCACCAGGACGATTTCAAACTCGTGCTTGAGCTGGCGGCAGGCCGCTTCGGTGCGCCGCAACAGCTCGGGGAGGCTCTGTTCTTCGTTGTAGACCGGGATCACGATCGACACGAACTGAATCGGATAAGGTTTCAAAGGCTTCAGTCCAAAAGGTTTGCAATGGCACCGGTCACCCGCTCGACATCGTCGAGGGTCATGTCCGGAAACAGTGGAATCGAGCATAGCCGCGCCGAATTCCATTCGGTATGGGGCAGCTGCACTTCAGGGAAGCGCTGTCGGTAATAGGTATGCAGGTGCGTCGCAATGAAGTGGATACCGGTGCCGATGTTCTGTTCCTGCAGGCCTTTCATGAAGGCTTCGCGGTCCAGGCCGCAGCGTTCGGCGTCGATGCGCAGGATGAACAGGTGCCAGGCATGCTGCTGCGGGTACTGGGGCAGGAGCAGGGGCTGTACCGGCAAGCCTTCCAGACGCTGCAGGTAGGCCTTGGCCAGCACTTCACGCTTGGCGTTGATCTCGTCCAGGCGTTGCAGTTGCACCAGGGCAATGGCCGCGTTCATGTCCGCCAGGTTGTACTTGAAGCCGGGCTCGATGACCTGGGCCTGTGGCTTGCGGCCATGGGTCAGGCGGTCGTAGGCGTCCACTCCCAGGCCGTGGAACTTGAGCATGCGCACGCGGTTGGCCAGGGCTTCGTCATCACTGACGAACATCGCGCCTTCGGCGCACGTCATGTTCTTGATCGCGTGGAAGGAAAAGATCGCCGTGCCCCGGGCGCCGATGGCGCGGCCGCGGTAGGTGGTACCGGCGGCGTGGGCGGCGTCTTCGATCACCGCGATGCCGTGCTTGTCGGCCAGGGCATAGAGCGGGTCGAGGTCGAAGGCTGCGCCGGCGTAGTGCACCGGGATGATCGCCTTGGTCCGCGGGGTGATGGCGGCTTCGATGGTGGCGGCGTCGCTCATCAGGGTGTCGGGGTCGACATCGACGAACACCGGGGTGGCGCCCAGCAGGCAGATCATGTTGGCGGTGGAGACCCAGGTCTGCGACGGGGTGATCACTTCATCCCCGGGGCCGATGCCCAGGGCCAGCAGGGTGATGTGCATGGCGCCGGTGGCGGAGGACAGTGCCACGGCGTGGCGGGCGCCGACGCGTTCGGCGAACTGCTGTTCCAGTTCCTGGTTTTTCGGGCCGGTGGTGATCCAGCCGGAGCGCAGAACCTGCTCCACTGCAGCAATCTCTTCTTCGCCAATACTCGGGCGCGAGAAAGGAAGGAAAGCCTGGTTCATGGTTACCTCGGGTTTACACAATGCGAATTACTGGAATACGGGTTGCTGCGGGTGAACGGACAGTTCATGGAAAGCGGGGAGGTCTTGCAGTCATCAAGGCGCATCCAGTTATTGAGCCAACAGGGCATTCCATGCAGCGAATCAGTAAAGACTAGGTTTGTGAAAAGTAAAGGTGGATCAAGGTGTTATCTTTACAACCTGAGAACAAACTGCACTCGGACGGTTGTCTGTCGGGGGCTGAGATTAAGCCGAAAATTGTGAAACGAATATGAAAAATAAGGTAAAAGTCCGTTTTTCTGCGAGCCAGACAGCTAGTGTTCAGTTTGTTTCCAAAGTTATCGAAGTGCGCAGGCCTGGCGGCTTTTGTAACCAGTTTTCAATGGGTATTGAAGGGGCCACCGGGAGTATTTTTTTCACCTCGCCAAGGTGCTACCCGGTACAACCTTGCCCAGCGGAGCATCCATGAACCTGCCGGGCCATGACCGCGCCGCCGGCCTTGACGCGCCCAACCCCTTGAACCTGTACCTGAGGCGCCTGGCCCCCTCCAGCCAGTCGACCCTGCGTTATGTGCTGCAGGACGCCGCCGACCGGCTGGGCTACGCCGAACAGAACCTGGAAGAAATCCCCTGGCACCTGCTGCAACCCGAGCATGTCACGGCCCTGGTGGCCACCTTGCGCGAAGACGGCTATGCGCCCAATACCTCATCGCTGTACGTCAACGCCCTGCGCGGGGTGATGAACGAGGCGTGGCGGGCCAGCCTGATCAGCCAGGACCACCTGCTGAAGATGCGTTCGGTCAAGGCCATCAGCGGCACGCGCCTGGCCCGCGGGCGCAACCTCAAGCGCGGCCTGATCCATGAACTGATGGCCGTGTGCGCTTCCGACCCGCGCCCCCAGGGCGTGCGCGATGCAGCGCTGATTGCGCTGCTCTATGGCTCGGGCATGCGCAAGTCCGAGTCGGTCAACCTGGACCTGGCCCAGGTGGATTTCAGCGAGCGCAGCCTGCAGGTGCTGGCCAAGGGCAATCGTCAGTTGATCAAGTACGCACCCACCTGGGCTTTCGACAAGCTGCAGGCCTGGCTGGAGCTGCGCCGCCGGCATCTGCCCGCGGGCCTGGTAGACGACCCGTTCCTGTTCAACCGCATCCGCCGGGGCGGGCACATCACTCGCGAGCGCATCACCAAGCACGCCATCTACTACATTGCCCGGCAACGCGGGGCCCAGGTGGGCGTGCGGATCATGCCCCATGATTTCCGGCGCTCGTTCATCACCCGGGTGATCGAGGAACACGACCTGTCGCTGGCGCAGAAACTGGCTCACCACAGCAACATCCAGACCACCGCCAGCTATGACCTGCGCGATGACAACGAGCGGCGCCGGGCCATCGACCGCTTCGATCTGTAGGCCGTGGCAGGGTCAGAGCGAGGGCAGGGTGGGCGACAACTGCCCGGTGAGGTCCCAGGCTTCCAGCATCTTCGCGTACTCGAAGGCATGGCTCGGGTCGCTCTGCAGCCAGTCCTCGAATGCCCGGCGCTCGGCCAGGCTGCAATCGGCCTCGCGCAGGCGTATGCACCAGTGCGCGGCCTGCATCATCAGGTATTCCTCTGCTTGGCTGGCAGAATCAGTCATGGTTCATTCCTTGTTCAAGGTGGAGCCGGTAGCCACGCTGTACAGCGGCATGGCTGAAGTATCGGAGCGATTGCCGCGCGTGACCATGATCAAGGGCAGCATCCTTCACTCAAGCACCGGGGGCCGCCCCCAGCACATGGGCATGCCCCAGGGTGCGGATGCGCACCCGGCTGCCGACCGGTAGCGCATGCAGGCCGGAACTGCGGACCGGCACCAGTTGTTCATGGCCCCCGGCACCGGCCACGCCGATGCTCAGGGTGCAGGTGTTGCCGGCAAAGTCGCAGTCCCTGACCACTCCCGGGCAACTGCCGGCGCCATCGCCGTCGTCCGCCAGCACCAGCAGTTGCTCGGGGCGCAGCATGATCCGCGCCGGGCCCTTGAGCGAGCGCTCGCGGATCGGCACCTGCCCCAGGTCACATTGGGCCAGCCCCTGGTCCAGCTGCGCCGGCAGCAGCACCGCCTCGCCGAGAAACAGCGCAGTCTGGGCATCCCGCGGGTGCTGGTACAGCTCCAGCGGCGCACCGGCCTGCACCAGCCAGCCCTGGCGCATCACCGCCAACTGGTCGGCAAAGGACAAGGCCTCGGCCTGGTCATGGGTGACCAGAATGGTGGTCACCCCGGCCTCAGCCAGGAGCCGTGCCACGGCCTTGCGCATCGAGGCCCGCAGGCCGGTATCGAGGGCGGAAAAGGGCTCGTCCAGGAGCATCAGCCGCGGGCGCTGCGCCAGGGCCCGGGCCAGGGCAACCCGCTGCTGCTGGCCGCCGGAAAGCTCGTGGGGCCAACGGGCGGCCAGGCTGCTATCCAGAGCCACCATGTCCAGCAGCTCGGCAATGCGCTGCTGCCTGTGCGGGTTCTTGCCCGTCAGGCCGAAGCCGATATTGGCCGCCACGTTGAGGTGCGGAAACAGCGCGCCATCCTGGGGTACATAGCCGATCAGGCGCTGATGGGCCGGCACCGCGCCCTGAGCGTCCGCCAGCACCTGGCCATTGAGGCTGATGCGCCCGCGATCGGGAAACTCGAAGCCGGCGATCATTCGCAGCAAGGTGGTCTTGCCCGAGCCCGAAGGGCCGACGATAGCCGTGCGGCTGCCGGCGGGCATGCTGAGGCTGATGTCCTGCACCGCCGGCACGCCGCCGAAGGATTTGTGCACTGCGTGGAGTTCGAGAGCGTTCATCGGCCCGCCGTACGTCTGGATTGATGGTAGAGGAGGCCGGTCAACGGCAGGGACAGCAGGATCATGATCAGGGCATAGGGTGCCGCGGCGGCGTAGTCGATCTCGCTGGTCCTGGCCCAGAAGCCGGTGGCCAGGGTGCGGGTGCCGTTGGGCGCCAGCAGCAGGGTCGCGGTCAGTTCATTGCTGATGGCCAGGAATACCAGCGCCGCGCCGGCTGCCGCTCCCGGTGCCGCCAGGCGCAGGGTGACCCGCCACAGCGCCTGGAGCGGCGAGCGGCCCAGGCTGCGGGCGATGTTTTCCAGCTCCACCGGTGCCTGGGCGATACCCGCCCGCAGGCTGACCAGGGCCCGGGGCAGGAACATCAGCAGGTAGGCCAGGAGCACGGTGAAGCTGGTCTGGTAGATCGGCCTGGCGAATTTCACCGTGACCGTCACCAGGGCCAGGGCCACCACGATGCCGGGCAGGGAACTGGTGAGGTAGTTGCAGCTTTCCAGTAGCCGCAGCAGGCGCCCCGGGGCACGGATCGACAGCCAGGCCACGGGGATCGCCGCACAGGTGGTCAACAGCGCCCCCAGGCTGGCCAGCATCAGGGTCTGGCGCAGGCTGGGCAGCAGCTCCGGCACCTGCCAGACCTCAAGGCCGCCGGCCAGCAGCCAGTTGCCCAGGGTCAGCAGGGGCACGCCCAGGGCCAGAGCACTGGTCAGCGCCGCCAGCAACAGCCCGGCGGCCCGGGCCACGCCGCGCAAGGCCTGGATGCGCTGGGGCCGCGGGCTGCCCGAGCCGACCCGGGCATAGCGCGCCTGGCCACGGCTGGCGGACTCCACCCCCAGCAGCACCAGGCAGCACAGCACCAGGATGCCCGCCAGCATGTTCGCCGCCGGGCCGTTGTAGGTGGATTGGAACTGGTCGTAGATGGCGGTGGTGAAGGTGTCGAAGCGGATCATTGCATACAGGCCGTACTCGGCCAGCAAATGCAGGCCCACCAGCAAGGCACCGCCGCCCACGGCCAGGCGCAACTGTGGCAGTACCACCCGCAGGAACAGGGCCCAGGGTTCGAGCCCAAGGGCCTCGGCCACGTCTTCCAGGGCCGGATCCAGCCGGCGCAGGGTGGCCGCCGCCGGCAGGTAGACAAAGGGGAAGTAAGCAATCACCGACACCAGCACCGCCGCTGGCAAGCCGTGCAGCGCGGGCGCCAGGCTGACCCAGGCATAGCTGTGGACGAACGCCGGCACGGCCAGGGGCGCCACGGCCAGCAGCGACCAGATGCGCCGCCCGGGCAGGTCGCTGCGTTCGGTCAGCCAGGCCAGCGCAATCCCCAGCAGCACGCACAGCGGCAGGGTCAGCACCAGCAGCAACAGGGTATTGCCCAGCAACTGCGCGACTCGCGGGCGCAGCACCAGCTCGGCGATGGTCGCCCAACCGGTCTGGATCGAGATGCCGACGACAAATCCCAGGGGCAGCAGCGCCCCCAGCGACACCAGCAGCGCCGCGCCCAACAGCCAGGGGGCGGCCCGCCGTCCCGGCCCGTGGCGGCGATAGCCAGTGTGGGTCGCGGCAGCGACCCGGGTCGTATCCCCGGCGGGCAAGCGTGAGAGGTCGTCGGCCATGGGTTTACAGGAGGCCGGCCTGGGTCATCAGGTCCACGGCTTTCTTGCTGTTGAGCCTGGCGGCGTCAACCTTGGGCGCGTCCAGCTCGGCCAGGGGCACCAGCTTGGGATTGGACTGCGCGCCCAGGCCCACCGCGTATTCGAACGACTTGCCGCTGCCGAGCACTGCCTGGCCCTTGGCGCTGGTGATCCACTTGAGGAAAGCCTGGGCCTGCTCCTGGTGCTTGCTGGAAGCCAGCACCGCACCGCCGGAAAGGCTGACAAACGCCCCAGGATCCTGGTGCTTGAAGTAGTGCAGGGCGGTGTTCTTGCTGTTTTCCCCCGTCTTGGCCTGGTCGACGAAGCTGTAGTAGTGATAGATCACACCACTGTCCACCTGGCCGGCGTTGACCGCCTTGAGCACCGCGCTGTTGCCCCGGTAGAGGCTGGCATTGCTCTTCATCCCCTTGAGCCATTCCAGGGTGGCGGCTTCGCCCTTGAGTTCCAGCACCGCGCTGACAATGGCCTGGAAGTCGGCTCCGGCAGGGGACGCGGCCCAGCGGCCTTTCCAGGCTGGGTTCGCCAGGTCGAGCAGGGACTTGGGCAGGTCGGCCTGCTGCAGCTTGGCCGGGTTGTAGACGAACACCGTGGAGCGCGCGGCGATGCCCACCCAGTTGCCATGGGTTGGACGATAGGCCGCGGCCACTTGCTCCAGGGTGGTCGGAGCCACTTTGGCGAACAGCCCGGCGTTGTCCACCAGGGCCATGGCCGGTGAGTTCTCGGTGAGGAACACGTCCGCCGGCGAAGCCCGGCCTTCCTGCACCAGCTGGTTGCCCATTTCGCTGTCATCACCGTTACGCAGGGTGACCTTGATCCCGGTGTCCCGGGTGAAGCCTTCGACCCAGGCCTTGGTCAGGCCTTCGTGCTGGGCGTTGTACACCAGCAAGCCGTCGGCATCGGCCGCATAGGCATGGCCGGCAGTCAGCAAGGCACCGACCAGCAGGCCGGTTTTCAAGCGTGAGGGGATACGTGGGGTCATGGAGAAGGCAGCTCCTGCGGTGGTTTCTGGATGCATCAAGCCGGAAGAATCGAGCCGTCGGGCAGCTCGAACAATAGGAATCATTTGCAAATGAAAACTGCGCGCAATGTAGAGCGGCAAACAAGAAAAAATCGTCAAATTTATGGTGAATTCCCGTGATGCCCGGAGGTTCTCGCGGTAGCCGGTCACGCGTCTGCCTTGAGGCTGTGACGCACTCGACAGCGTGGGCCCCGGGTTGCTTTATAATCACGCGGCGAAAACCGCAGTAAATGGAATTGACCGGTCAACCGAGGGAACAAACGTGAGCGCCAGACTCTGCAACAACATCAGTGCCGTGACCTTTGTCAGCAAGTACAAGGCGGTGTGCCAGCCGATTGCCGACCAGCTGGACCTGCCGGTGGAAAACCTGCTGGGCCTGGCCGCCCAGGAAAGCCAGTACGGCACCGGGCGCATTGCCCGGGAACTGAACAACTACTTTTCCATGCACGCACCGGCCCCCCTGCAGATCGGCGCCGAGGCGCCCCTGGGCAACGCCAGCATCAAGGTGGCCAAGTTCGACTCCTTCCAGAAGTCCGCCCAGTCCTTTGCCTCGAGCTTTGGCACGGCAGTACGTGGCCAGCGTGACCCCATGGCATTCGCCCAGGCGCTGGTACGCAGCGGCTACAACACCGGCAACGCCAAGACCGGCGGCCGGGATGGCTTCGCCCGCTACCTGGCGGACATCATCATCGCGGTCAGAGGGCGCATGGCGTGCTGAAACTCAAGAGTCCTTCCTGGGTGCTTGGCCTGTCCCTGGCCTGCACCACACTGGTGGCCTGCGCCACCGATAGCCTGCAGCCGGCGCGGATCAAGGACAGCGGCCTGACCCGCGAACAGGCGGAGCAGGTCCTGCGGGTGGCCCTCAAGCACCAGGACTATCAGTTGCAGCGCCCCGGGGTGTTCATCGACGGCGACCTGCAGGACGAAAACGGCAAGCCGCCCCATCCCGGGTACTACGACTTCAGCCTCGGCTACAACGATCCCAAGGCCGGGGCCACCGAGTACTGGGGCCTGTTCTCGGTCAGCCTGAACACGGGCGATACCTGGGAAATCAACAGCTGCAAGCGCCTTGATGGCGCCGAGCTGCGAGCCTTGCAGCGGCGGGTGATGGCCCGCACCGGCAAGAGCCTGGCGGATGAAAAAAGCCAGCGCGAGGGCCTGGGCTGCGAAGACCAACAATAAGCCTAGGAGCACCGTCGCCGCGTGCTCTTCCAACCTCTGGCTCATCACTCGGGCAGCCCTGCGGCAAAGGCTTGCACCGGCGCCTGCTGCGTGGCCGGGGCCGCTGCAGCACCGAGCAATAGGCGCTTGGGCCGCCGGAAAGCATCCAGGGCCCTGGGAGACAGGTCGCCGGCCAATTGCGACAGGGTCCAGTGGTGCTCGCTGTCGGGGTGGTTCGGCACGGGCGGCGGGTTGATCCGCACCCGGGCGCTCAGCAAGCGTTGGGCCAACTGCACCGCGTGCGCCGGATCTTTGCTGAATAGGGTCACCTCAAAGCTTGCCGGGCAATCGTTGGCCAGTTGCGCGGCTGCGCCAAGGTCACTCACCTGTCGGATGACCGCCACCGGGCCCAGGCACTCTTCCTGGGTGATGACCATGTCGTCGTCGATCTCGGTGAGGATCACCGGCGGTTGCAGGCTGCCGGGCAGCGGGTTTTCGAGTGCCTGTTCTCCGGCCAGCAGTGCGGCGCCCTTGGCCAGGGCGTCACGCACCAGCCGCCGGACTTTGTGCCGTGCGGCCTGGCTGATCAGCGGCCGCACCGCGCTGCTGGAGTCGTGGCCCGGGTTGCGGGTGTGCTCGATGAAGTGCCGGACGAACTGGTCATGGACCTGCGCCTCGACGAAAAAATGCTGGATCGACAGGCAACTCTGGCCACCGCGGCTGAAGGCGGCGCGAGCTCCGTAGGCGGCGGCGAGCGCGACGTCGGCGTCCTGGGCAACGATCATCGCGCCGCGGCCGGTGCTCTCGATCGCACAGGGCTTGAGCAGTTCGGCGCAGGTCACCGCCACCGCGCTGGCAGCGCCGACACTGCCGGTGAAGGCCACGGCATGGGTGCCGCTGGACTGCAGCAGCCATTGTGCGGTGGCGGCGTTCCCGGGAATGCACGAGACCAGCCCCGCCGGCAGGCCAGCGAAGTGCTGCATGAAGGCCAGGGTGGACAGGCTGGCGTTCTGCGCCGGCTTGACCAGGCAACTGTTACCGGCCGCCAGGGCTGCGGCCAACGTGCGCCCCAGCAGGGCAATGCCCAGGGCGAACGGCAGGATATGCACGCTGACGCCGTAGGGCTCGTACCGTAGCCGGCACTGCGCTGCACCGCTCGGGCTCGGGGCCGGGACATCGCCGTCGGCCAGTGCCCCGTAATAGCGGAACACGGCTGCGCAGTGATCCAGCTCGGCCCGGGCTTCGGCCACGCAAAGCGCCAGTTCCCGAGTCATCTGCCGGATGATCTGCCGGTTCAGTTCGCTGTCGGCGGCCATGCTGTCCGCCAGTTGCAGCAACAGCGCCTGACGCTGATCCGTATCCAGCAGGCGCCACAGGGTGTGGGCAACGTTGGCCGCCGCCACCGCGGTGTGCACATCGTCCTTGGTACAGCTGGGGTTGAGCCCGATGGGCTCGCGGGTGTCCGGGTTGAACACCTGGTGCGGGGCATCGCCGGAAGCCGGCAGGTACAGCGGGTTGATATAGAACTGCGGGTTCCAGGGTTGAAAACCGTGCATTGGAAGATCCCTTTCCAAGTGTGCCGGGACTGGCAACGATGGCAACGCCGGGCCACCGCGGCGCGGTGGTCATTCAGCGGGGAGTCTAGGAAGGGGAGTGCAGAGGCGTCTTGTACGATTGTGCGAGGGCCGGGTGCTCAGAGGCGGTAGCCGACGTTGACCATCACCGCCGCGGCCCCCAGCACCACCAGCTCTGCGCCCACCGGGCCGTAATGGGTGCCGATGGCCGGGATCAGCACCGGCGCCACGCCAAAGTGGTTCAGCGGGATCTTGTCCTTGTAGTCGCCCTTGTAGCCCTGGATCAGGCCGCCACTGAGCTTGGCATAAACCGGCCAGTCGGCATTTTCCCAGGCCTTGCCGACATAGGCGTAGTAGGAACGCTGGGAGAAGGAGTTGCGAAAGGTGCTCACGCCCCACAGTTCACCGTCGGCGTAGTTGCGCTCCACGCCGATCAGGTCCTGGTGGTTGTTGTGGTCGGGGTCGTTGCTCCAGTGGTTGGTGTACACGCTGGTCTGTACGTACCAGAAGTCCTGTTGCTGGTCGGCCTGGGCGCTGGCGGCCGCGCCCAGCAACAGCAGGGCCGCAGCGGCGGCTTTCAGGGTGCGGTGCTTGGGCGTTGGCAGGCGCAGTGCCGGAGATTGAAGCATGGAGATCATGGTCTTTCCCTGCCATGGCGGCAGTTGCGCCCCCTCGGAAATCAAGGAGGGTAGGGGGCGGCGAAACTACCACTCGGGCATTCACGGGATCAATCAATGAACTGTTGCTTTATCTATCTGAGCCTCGATGCGCTGGATCAGGTAGGGGTAGAACGGGTTCGCGCTCAGGCGCATCAGCTCATCCATGGGCACCACCAGCACACCCCGTTCGCCACGGGCGGCAATGGTGCCCAGGTGCACGCCAAAATCCTCATCGGGGCTGGGCTGGGTGCCGTACAGGCCGTCATCGACGGGGAAGGGCAATGCCACATGGGACAGGGAAAACACCCCCGGCGGGTAGGCCAGGCCAAGGGGCCGCCGGCTGCTGTCCGGGCTCAGGGCGGGGGTGCTCACTTCTTCCAGTGTCGCGCTGCCCGTGCCTTCGTTGCTGAGGATGCGGGTGGTGTAGTTGCGTGGCGCGGGCGGTAGCAGGCTGGCCAGGGAGGTGACGCTGGCCGGGTCCAGCAGCCCTTCGAAATCGCGCTCGCGGTTGAGGTCGAAGATCACCAGTTCACTGCCGTTGGCCGGCAGTTGCCGGTACAGCCCACTGACCAGGGCCGGGGTGCTGACGGTGGCGTCGGTCAACGACTGGAAGCTGAGGATAGGTGGCAACCGGGCCAGCCGTGGATCGCCCACCAGAGCCAGCAGCTGCTTTTGCAGGGTGTCGGTCAGCAGCCAGGACTGGCGCGCGGCATTGGCTGGAAACGAGTTGTACTTGAACGGGTTGTATTCGGGCCGCAGGTTGAGCCACGCCGCCTTGCTGAAGGCCGGGAACACCGCAGGCAAGGCGGCCAGCCCGGCAAAACGGGCGGACGAGGCGACGCCGATCATCGGGGAAATCAGTACCAGGCGCTGGGCCTGGGGCAACTGCGGGTCGCTCAAGGCATCCAGGGTGTACTTGACCGCCAGTGCGGCGCCGTTGGAGTAGCCCACCAGGTGCAGCGGAGCCGGCGCCGGCACTTCGGCCCGGGCGGTACGCAGGGCCAGGCGGGTGGCGGCCAGCCAGTCCTGCCACTGGGCATCGGTCAGCCCCGCCGGCACCGTGCCATGGCCGGGCAGGCGCAAGCCGATGGCCAGGTAACCGTGCTCGACGTAGCGCTGGGCGACATGCCGCAGGCTGTAGGGCGAATCGGTCAGGCCGTGCAGCAGCACCACCACGCCCCGGGGCGTACCCGCCGGGCGCAACAGGTAGGAACGGTTCCAGTTCGTGGCAAAGCGTGGCGGGTAGGCCCGGCTGTCCTGGCGGTAGCGGTTGAAGGGCGGTACCTGCCCGGGGTCCAGGCGCTCGCTGACCTGCTGCCGGACCTCGGTGAATACCCGGTCCTCGGCCTGCAGCCAGGCGCCCCAGTCGGCGTGGTCCAACTGCTCCACGCTCAGTTCATGGGGCACCTTCAGGTGCCAGGGCTGCAGCGCCGGGCCGCGCTCGCTGTCGTAAGCCCGCCAGGCCAGCAGGGTCAGGGTGGCGACGCCGAGGATCAGCGCGCCCTGTTTGAGCAGGCGGGACAGGACTGGCAGGGGCACGGGCATCAACTCACTGGGGTGGCACGGATGCGATAGACGCAGCGTCGATCGCCGGTAATCAGGTGTTCCACGCGCTGTACCTGGCCCAACTCGCCGATGGCGGCCTGGAACACTTGCAACTCGGAACGGCAGAAGCCCTGGCACTGCTGGGCCGCGACGCAGATCGGGCAATGGCTCTCGATCAGCAGCCAGGCATCGCCGTCGGCTTCGACACTGGCCATGTAGCCGGCCACTTCACGGATCTGCGCCAGGGCCCGGACCCGCTGCTCCAGGGTCGGCAACGGCGCGCAGACGCTGAGGTACTCGGCGCTGTTGGCCCGCTCCATATCGCTGACGATGCGCTCCACGCCGTCGGCGCCATACACCGCGCGGATCGAATCGATCAACTGCAGGGTCAGGTTGGCGTGGGTGTCGGGAAAGCGCGCCTGGGCCAGCTCGGTGAGCACCCATTTCTGTGAGGGCCGCCCGGCGCCCTGGGCCGGCATCAGTTGGCCGACGATCAGTTCGCTGTCCACCAGCTTCTGCAATTGCTGGCGCGCGGCTTCCTGGGACACCTTGAGCAGCGGCGCCAGATCGGCGGTTTTCAACGGGCCGCGGGTTTTCAGCAGAAACAGGATCCGCTCGGCGGTAGCCCCGGGGCTTTTCTTCTCGGTGGAGGGGGAAATCAAAGACATCTGGGCCATTAACCAATGCACAGGTGGGGTATCAGGAGCGTCCATGACGCCGGCAACCACGCAAGCATAACAGGCTCGGGCGCAGGGGCTCGCAGCTTGTCGATCCATTGCCTGCTGCTGGGGGGAATTGCCGGAACGGCTGGAAAAAACAATTATCAAAGTATTTGCTTGTGTATTACATTCGCCCAACAGCGAACAACACACATGGAGAACGGCATGGCATCGACAAGCGGATGGTCGGCACTGTTACTGGGCAAGAACGGGCTGCGTTCTGCGGCCCTGGCTGGTGGCGTGGCCCTGCATGCAATCAACGTCTACCTGGTAACCACCCTGTTGCCCTCGGTGGTCAAGGACATTGGCGGCCTGGACTACTACGCCTGGAACACCACCTTGTTCGTGGTGGCCTCGATCATCGGCTCGGTGCTCTCCACCCGGGCCCTGGCGCTCCTGGGGCCCAAAGCCGCGTACGGCCTGGCGGGCCTGGTGTTCATGCTCGGTTGCAGCCTGTGCGCCCTGGCGGCGGACATGGGCGGGCTGATCCTCGGGCGCAGCGTCCAGGGGCTGGGGGGCGGCCTGCTGTTCGCCTTGCCCTACGCCATGATCCGCCTGGTGTTCGACGAGCCGCTGTGGCCCCGGGCGATGGCGTTGATTTCCGCCATGTGGGGCGCAGCGACCCTGATCGGCCCGGCGGTCGGCGGAATTTTCGCCGAACATGGGGCCTGGCGCGCGGCGTTCTGGGTGCTGCTGCCCTGCACCTTGCTGTTCATGCTGCTGGCCGTTGCACTGTTGCCGGGCAAGAGTCGGGAAAGCGCGCCCCGTAGCCCGATTCCCGCCCTGCAACTGCTGTTGCTGACCGCCGTGGTACTGGCCATTTCCATCGGCAGCATCACCCCATCGCCGCTGTACAACGCCCTGGGGCTGGGAGCCGGGCTGGTTCTGCTGGTGCCGGTATTCGCTCTGGAGAACCGCGACGGCGCGCGCTTGTTGCCGCGCAATAGCCTGAAGGCCGGGAGTGCCTTGCTGGCGCTGTACATTTCCATGGCCCTGCTGGTGGTGGGCATGACCAGCGAGGTCTTCGTACCGTTGTTTCTGCAGGTGCTGCATCAGCAGACGCCGTTGCTGGCAGGTTATATCGCCGCACTGATGGCCGCCGGCTGGACCCTGGGGGCGATCTTCAGCTCAGGCCTTGGCCCGCGGGGCGCGGCCCGGGCGATTGCCATCGGACCGTTCCTGGTGGTGGCCGGGCTGCTCCTGGCCTGCCTGTTCATGCCTGCCACCGCCACCCCGGCCCTGAGCCTGGGGGCGGTGTGCCTGGCCATGCTGCTGGTGGGCGTCGGTATCGGCCTGGCCTGGCCGCACCTGCTGTCCCGGGTTCTGGAACAGGCCCCGCAGGATCAGAAGGAACTGGCCGGCGCCTCGATTACCACGGTGCAACTGGTGGCCACTGCCCTGGGGGCGGCGCTGGCGGGAATGATCGTCAACCTGGCAGGCCTGACCTCCACGGGCGGGACTGCTGGCGCGGCCCAGGCTGCGGCCTGGCTGTTCGGCCTGTACGCCGGGCTGTCGGCGCTGCTGTTTGTCTCGGTGCGCCAGGTACGGCGCAACGGTTCACCGCACCTGGCCCAAGCCTGAACCCTGTCGGGCGTGCGCCTGGCGTCATTGACCTGTAAGGAAACCACGATGAACAGCCTTGCCACTGATGCGCCGCAACCGGCCTTGATCCTCGATCCGGGGCTGGCCCCGCACTTGCACCACCTGCAGCTCAGGCAGCTGGGGGGAAGGGTGATCGGCATTGCCGACAACCGCTTCACTGACTTGCTCAGCGTTGTCGGCGGGCCCGGCTGCGCGGTGCGCAACGGCAACCCCTGGGACCTGCGCCGGGAGAATATCTGCCAGCTCGGCTATCGCCTGGGCGGGCAGGGCGAATTGACCCGTGCAACCGCGTCTGCGCCGGCGGCGCCCCCAGGGCCGGTGGCAACGCCGGCCCCGCCCCTGGAGCTGGATTTGCCAGCCCTGCGCCTGGGCCGGCAAAGCCGCTATGGCTTCCTGCCCCTGGGCCAGAGCACACACCGCGAGAACATTTCCCTGGATTCCATCGATACCCCGGCGACCCTGCTGACCCTGTCCCATTGGCCGGCGAACAAGACGCCTGTCGAGCACAAGGCCAATCTCTCCACCACCAGTGCCCTGGGCTTTCTCCAGCAAGGGTTGACGGTGGACCGGGCGCAGGTGATCACCAGCGATCATTTCGATCTCGACGGGCTGGCCTCGGTGTATGCCTTCCTGGCGCCGGAGCATGCCCTGGGGCACCGCCAGTTGCTGATCGATATTGCCCGCCTCGGTGATTTCTCCCGGGGCACTTCGGCCCAGGCCCTGCACTGCGCCTTTGCCCTGCATGCCCTGGCGGCCCGGGTGCGCGTCGACCCACAGGCCAGCAACGACCGGCAATTGCTGACACGCTTCGCCGCGCTGCTGCCGCAGATGGCCGATGTACTCGACAACACCCGGCGCTATGCGCCCCTGTATGCTCCGGCCATGCTCGCGCTGCAACGCAGCGAGGCGCTGCTGGCCGATCCGGGCACGGTGATCGAGGAGTACCCGGCCATTGATCTAGCGGTGTTTGTCCTGCCCGAGCAGGGCTGGGACGGTTTGGGCGAGTATTGCGGCCTGTCGCCGGTGGCGGTGCACAACCGCAGCCGTTGCGGGGTGCTGGCCATGGTCCGTCAGGGGCGGGTGGAGATTCGCCAGCGCTACGAGAGCTGGGTCGAGCGCATCAGCGGCATTGCCCGGCCCCGGCGCGACCTGGCGATCTTCGCCCGGGCCCTGCAGGAAGCCGAACGCACCCCGGGGCAATGGCACTACGACGGCGTGCAGGAAATCATGCCGGCCCTGAGGTTTGTCGCCAGCCGGCCCAGCAGCCACGCCAGCAGCACCCTGCTGGCCGAACTGCGCCAGTTCCTCGAACAAGCCCCTGTCGCCTGGGATGCCAACGCCTGAGCTGCGGCCCGCTCCTACGATGGAGGGGCAGGGCTACCAGGTATCGACAAAACCCTGGGCGCGCTCGGCCCAGGGCACCGGGCGCGGTGCGGCCTGCAGGCCACGCAGCAGCCACGCTCGGCTTTCCAGGGGGTCGATCACCGCGTCGATCTCCAGGTAGCTGGCCATGTTCAGCGCCTTGCCCCGGGCGTAGGCCTTGGCCACCAGTTTGTCGAACAGCGCCTGTTGCGACTGCGGGTCGGGCTGGGCCGCCAGTTCCTTGGAGAAGCCCAGGCGCACCGCACCTTCCAGGCCCATGGCGCCGAACTCGGCGCTGGGCCAGGCGACGGTGAACAACGGGCTGTGAAAACTGCCCGCCGCCATGGCCTGCGCGCCCAGGCCATAGCCCTTGCGCAGCACCAGGGTGAAGAACGGCACCGTGAGGCTGGCGGCACTGACAAACATCCGTGACACATGGCGCACCGTGGCCTGCTGCTCCGATTCCGGCCCTACCATGAACCCCGGGGTGTCGCACAGGGACACCAGCGGCAGGCCGAAGGCTTCGCACAGGCGCATGAAACGTGCGGCCTTGTCCCCGGCCGCGGCGTCGATGGCGCCGCCCAGCACCGCCGGATTGTTGGCCAGCAGGCCAAAGGCCCGGCCTTCGACGCGGATCAGCGCGGTAATCAGCCCCGGGGCGAATTGCCGGCGCAACTCCAGCACGCTGTCGCGGTCGGCCAGGGTCTCGATGACCCGGCGGATGTCGTAGACCCGCAGGCGGTTTTCCGGAATCAAATGCCGCAGCTCACGCTGGTCGGCGCAGTGCCAGTCCTTGAGCGGCCCCTGGAAATAGCTCAGGTACTGCTTGGCCACCTGCACGGCCTCGGCTTCGTCGGCCACCAGCACGTCGATCACTCCGTTGGGGCCTTGTACCGACACCGGGCCCACCTGTTCCGGGGTGAAGCTGCCCAGGCCGCCGCCTTCGATCATCGCCGGGCCGGCCATGCCGATGCTGGCGTTCCGGGTGGCGATGATCAGGTTGCAGCAGCCGAGCAGGGCGGCATTGCCGGCGAAGCAGCGCCCCGAGGCGATGCCCACCGTGGGCACCCAGCCGGACAGCCGGGCCATGGCGGCGAAGGTATGGCAATCCAGGCCGGCGACCCCGACAAAGTCGCTGTCGCCGGGCCGGCCACCGCCGCCTTCGGCAAACAGCACCACCGGCAGCCGCCATTCCTGGGCCAGGCTCAGCAGGCGGTCGGTCTTCTTGTGGTTCATCACCCCCTGGGTGCCGGCGAACACCGTGTAGTCGTAGGCCAGGGCCAGGCAACGGGCGTCCTGGCCGTCGAACAGCCCGGCATTCACCGTACCTATGCCTCCCACCAGCCCATCCGCCGGGCTCAGGGCCTGCAACTCCTCGACGCTGCGCCGACGCCTTTGGGCGGCCAGGGCCATGGCGCCGTACTCCATGAAACTGCCCGGGTCCAGCAGGTGCTCGAGGTTCTCCCGGGCGGTGCGCTGGCCGTTGCGGCGACGCTTGGCCACCGCCTCCGGACGCTGGGCATCCTCCAGCAAGGCATGGCGTTCGCGGACTTCGGCCAGGTCGGCGCGAATCAGTGCCAGGTCCAGTTGCTCTTCGCTGCGCTGGCCCTGGTCGGCAAACTCCGCCGGCTCCAGAAACAGCAGGGGCTGGCCTTCGCCCAGTGCCTCGCCAACCTGGACGGCCAAGGCCCGGACGATACCGCTGCTCTGCGCCTTGACCTCGAACTCCATCTTCATCGCTTCCAGCACCGCAACCCGCTGGCCAATCCGCAACTCATCACCCACGGCCACTTCCAGGCTCACCAGCACCCCGGTGCTCGGGGCGTTCAGCGCCGCCGTGCCCGGGGGCGCCTGGACATCGCTGCGAGTGCTCTGCGCAGTGGCGGCCTGCCGGGCAAAGAACATCGGCCGGTGTTGCCCGGCGCAATCTTGCAGCAACTGGGCCCAATGGGCTTCGACGAACCTGGTGTCCACCTGATAGTCCAGCACCGCCGGCTGGCGCAACAGGTTCAACAACAGCCCCAGGTTGCTCGGCACGCCCTCCAGGCGAAACTCGCAAAGCCCACGATAGGCCCGGCCCAGGGCCGCGGGAAAATCCGTACCCTGGGCGATCAGCTTGGCCAGCAGCGAGTCATAGCCGGGGTTCACCGGGTAACCGGCATAGCCGTAGCCGTCAACCCGCAGCCCGGGCCCGCTGGGGGCTTCATAGGCACTGAGGGTGCCGGCCACCGGCCCCATGCCGCCATCGGCCAGGGGCTGTTCCAGGTTGATCCGCGCCTGCACGGCAAAGCCTTGGGGCTCTGGTGGCCGGCTCAGGCCCAGGCTGGCCAGGGAGGCGCCCGCGCCAAGGCGCAGTTGGGTGTGCAGCAGGTCGACGCCGGTGATGGCCTCGGTCACCGTGTGCTCCACCTGGATCCTTGGGTTGGCCTCCATGAAATAGAAGCGCCCCGGGTGTTCCTGGTCGAGAAGGAATTCGAAGGTACCAATGCCCTGGTAACGCACTCGCGCGGCCAGGGCCAGGGCGGCGTCGATCAACTGCTGGCGCAACTGCGGGGCAAGGTCCGGGCTGGGGGCGATTTCCACCAGCTTCTGGTGTCGGCGCTGCAGGCTGCAATCGCGCTCCCACAAGTGGCTGACCGCGCCGCTGCCGTCTCCCAGCACCTGGATCTCGATGTGCCGCGCCCGCTGCAGCAGTTGTTCGACATACAGCGCGCCATTGCCGAAGGCCGCCTGGGCTTCGGACTGGCAACGGATGAATGCCTGCTGCAGTTGCCCGGCCTCGGTGACCGCGCGCATGCCCCGGCCACCGCCACCGGCCAGGGCCTTGAGCATCACCGCGCCATGGCGTTCGAGAAAGGCTGCGGCCTGTTCCAGGCTGACTGCTCGGTTGATGCCCTCCAGCAAGGGCACCCCACAATCTTCGGCCAGGGCACGGGCCGCGGCCTTGTCGCCAAACAGTTGCAGCACCTCGGGGCCGGGGCCGATCAGGGTCAGCCCGGCTTCCAGGCAGCCCCGGGCAAAGTCGGGGTTTTCCGCGAGAAAGCCGTAGCCCGGGTGAATCGCCTGGCAGCCCTGTTGCAGGGCCAGGGCGATCAGTTGCTGGCGGTCGAGGTAGGCCGCCACCCCGCGGCCCTTGAGGGGCAGGGCCAGATCGGCCTTGCGCGTGTGCAGGCTGGCGGCGTCGTCCTCGGCGAATACCGCGACGCTGCGAACGCCCAGGTCGGCGCAGGCCCGGGCAATACGGATGGCGATCTCGCCGCGATTGGCGATCAACAGACTCTGGAACATGGCAATTCTCGCAATGCTGAAAAGGAAGGGCTCAGAGCTGTTGTTCCAGCTCGTTCTTCTTGACCTTGCCGGTGGCGGTCATGGGCAGGCTGGCCACCAGGCGGATCTGCGGCACCTTGTAGGCGGCCATCACCTCCTGGCACCAGGCTGCCAGGGCATGCGGGTCTTGGGGCGCATCGGGCTTGAGCACAACGAAGGCCACCGGCTGCTGGCCCCGACGTTCATCGGCGCGGCCGATCACTGCGCTGGCCAGCACCTGCGGGTGCTGGCCGAACAGCGCCTCCAGCTCGCTGGGAAACACGCTCATGCCATTGACCTTGAGCATTTCCTTGCGCCGGCCCAGGTAGCGGATAAACCCTTGTCCGGTGATCTGCCCCAGGTCACCGGTGTGCAGCCAGCCGTCGCGCAGGGCCGCCGCGGACGCCTCCGGGCGCTGCCAGTAACCCTGCAGCAGGGAAGGGCTGCGCACGCACAACTCGCCCTCGGAGCCCAGGGGCAGCAGGGCGCCGCTGTCGAAGTCGCAGACCTTGAACTCGGTGCCCGGCACCGGCAGGCCAACGAAGGTTGGCGCGCTTTTGAGGTCGAAGTCGTCGGTCTGCAGGCCGGCGGTAAAGGTGTCGCAGGTGTGGGTTTCGGTCATGCCGAAGCTGAACTCGAACAGGGTGCAGCCGGTTTGCGCGCGCCAGCGCTGGCGATAGTCCGGGGTGAGCTTCTTGACGAAGGAGATGCAGCCGGTGGCCTTCAGGGAGCTCAGGTCGTAGTCGGCGACGCTTGGGTGCTCCAGCACTTCGGCGGCGCTGTCCACCAGCAACCCGCAATGGCTGACCCGGTAGTGCGCCACCGCCGCCATGAAACCCAGGGCGTCCCAGCGCGCCAGCAGCACCAGGCGGCAGCCGGCGTAGATGGGAAACAGCAGGCCGGCGTTTTCCCCGGCGATCCAGAACTCGGGAAGGAAATTGAGCAGCACGCTGTCCTGCCTCAGGCCCAAGGCCACCGGCACGAAGCTGGCGCAGGTGTAGAGCATGTCGCCGTGGCTATGAATGCAGCCCTTGGGCATGCCGGTGGTGCCACCGGTGTAGTTCAGTGTGCCCATATCGCCCAGGGCAGGACGGTGGGCCGGGGTGGCGGCGCGACAGGCCTCCAGGGCGGGGAAAAAGTCGATCACCCCCGGGGCCAGGCGCTTGGGCGCCCGCAGCAGGTCCGGCAGGGGAATGCTTGGGGTGGCCGGGCACAACTCGCTGAGGCTGGTGGCCAGGATCGCGCTCAACTCGCAGGCGTCGCTGACCGCCTGCACCACATCCAGCAGTTGGTCGAAGCACAGGATCACCCGGGCGCCGCTGTCCTTGAGCTGATACTCCAGCTCCAGGGTGCGCGCCAGGGGGCTGACCGGCGCGTACACGGCGCCGCACTTGAGAATGCCCCAGAAGCCGATATGCAATTGCGGGCAGTTGGGCAGGTACACCGCCACCCGGTCACCGGGGCCGATTCCCAGCTCGCCGAGCAAGGCGGCGCACCGGTCGGACAGCCGGTCCAGCTCGGCAAAGCTCAACTGATAGCCATAGAAGTCCAGGGCCACGGCACTGGCTTGCGACTGCGCCCAGGCCCGCAGGTATTCGGTAAGGGGCTGCTGGCCCAGGGGGTACTGCGGGGTACGCGGCGCGCCTTCGGGCCAGGCGGCCTGCTGCAGGGCGTGAAGGTGCTGCTGATAGGCCGCAAGGTCCATGGTGCCTCCTGAATTGTTGTTATCGGCACGGCCATCTTAGGCAGCGCCCGGGGCACCACAGAACCGACGGTTATTCATCGAGATTCATGAATGCGCTACATGGTTCTGCCGGCGCCGGCCCGCTGCTAGCCTGCTGCGGGTCGAGACTGCGAGGGCACAACCATGAACTCACCGCATGAATGGTCAGGGCTGAGCCGCCTGGACCTGAACCTGTTCCGGGTCTTCGAGGTGGTGTACCAGGAGCGCAACCTGACCCGCGCCGCCTCGGTGCTGCACCTCAGCCAGTCGGCCATCAGCCACGCCCTGGCGCGCCTGCGCGCCCAGCTGGACGACCCGCTGTTCGTCCGCGAAGGCTATGGCGTGGCCCCCACGCCGCTGGCCAAGCAACTGGCCCCGGGGATCCAGGACGCCCTCAGCGGTCTGCGCCGCAGCCTCAACCCGGCCCAGGCCTTCGACCCGTTGCGGGACCGTCGGCGTTTCACCCTGAACATGCCGGAGCAACTGGAGCCGGTGATCCTGCCCTTGATCCTGGCGCACCTGAACCGTGTTGCCCCGCACCTGGAAGTGCGCAGCACCAGCGTGCACTGGGCCGACCTGAAGCTGGAGATGATTGCCGGGCGCATTGACCTGGCCATCGAACTGTCGCGGCTCACCGACCCGCAACTGCAACAGCAACTGCTGCTGCAGGATTCCTTCTGCGTGATGGCCGGCCCCGGCTTCAGCGGCGAACTGACGGTGGAACGCTACCTGGCGGCCGAGCATGTGGCGGTGACCTCCAGGCGCCGGGGCATCTGCGTCGAAGACCTGGCCCTGGGGCACCTGGGGGTGGTACGGCGCATCCGCCAGCACTGCCAGCACTTTCTCACCGCCGCGCAACTGGTGGCCCAGGGCGATGGCCTGCTGACCCTGACCCGCAACAATGCGCAGTTGATCAACGCCGGGCTGGGCAACCGGATTCTCGACATGCCCCTGACCCTGCCCGAGGTCTGCCTCAACCTGTACTGGAGCAAGCAAGTGCAGAACGAGTCGGCCAACCGCTGGCTGCGCGGGCAGTTGCTGGAGCTGGCAGGGCGCAGTTGAACGGTTTGACGCCGGGCCCAAGCGCCGTTGTGCTGTAATTTGCGGCCATACACGCACACGGAAACCTGTGGATGCACGAGTCCGCCCGTCATATCGTCGATCTGTACCAGCGTCATGCTCGGGCCTGGGACCAGCGTCGCAGGGCCAACCCCGAGGCCTTCGAGGGAGAGCAGGCATGGCTGGAGCGCTTTCGCCGGGTCATGGGGCAGGGCGGCCAGGTGCTGGACCTGGGTTGCGGAGGTGGCGAGCCGATTGCGCGCAACCTGATCGAACACCAATGTGCAGTCACCGGCGTCGACAGCTCTGCCGCCTTGCTGGACCAGTGCCGCCAGCGCTTTGCCGGGCAGCAATGGATCCACGCTGACATGCGCAGCCTCGCCCTGGACCAGGATTTTGCCGGCATCCTCGCCTGGAACAGCCTGTTCCACCTGAGCCCGGACGATCAGCGCGCCATGTTCGCCGTTTTCGAACGCCACGCCGGCCCGGGCTGTGCCCTGATGTTCACCAGCGGCCCCGAGGCAGGGGAGGCCATCGGCGAATTCGAGGGCCAAGACCTGTACCACGCCAGCCTCTCCCCGGGGGAATACTGCACCTTGCTCGACACCCATGGTTTCGAGGTGGTGCAGCACATCAGCGAAGACCCGGACTGCTGCGGGTTCACCGTTTGGCTGGCGCGGGCGATTGACTGGGGATGAAAAAAAACCGGCCCAAGGGCCGGTTTTTCTTCACGGTGCTGTCAGTGCTTCATCATGCTGTGGTCCGGCGCATTCAGCGCTCGGGCTTGGGCTTCGACCTTGATGGTCTCCTTCTCGCCCTTGGCGTTTTCCACGGTCAGGGTCAGGGGCACCTTGTCGCCGGCCTTGATCTGGCCGGTGAGCTCCATGAGCATCACGTGGTAGCCGTGGGTGTCCAGGCTGACTTTCTGCCCGGCCGGCAGGGCCACGGCGTCCACTTGCTGCATGCTCATCACGTCGTTGTGCATGCTCGACTGGTGGATCTGCACGTTCTTGGCCACTGGCGATTGCACCTCAACCAGCTTGCTGTCGCTGCTGGCGGTGAGGTCCATGAAGGCGCCGCTGGCGTGCTGGCCGGCTACGGTGGCGCGGACCCAGGCGTTGTCCACTTGGGTCGCGGCGCTGGCGGTGCCGCCCAGGCCCAGCAGGGAAACCAGCAGCAGGGCAGCTTTGAGACGGGATGGGCGCTGTAGGGAATGCATTAACAAACCTCCATGACGGTGAGCAGGTCTTCCGCGCACTCTTGGGCGGTAAGGGACTGGGAAAGCCCCAGGCGCAAGGTGCCCCGGGAGTCGAAGACGAAACTGGTGGCGGTGTGGGACAGGGTGTAGGTCGAGCCGCTGGGGATCTTTTCGTAGAACACGCCGAATTCCTTGGCGGTGGCTGCGGTCTGCTCCAGGGTGCCGTACAGCGCCTCGAAGCTGGGGTCGAAGGACTTGACGTAGGCGTCCAGCACTTCGGGGGTGTCGCGCTCCGGGTCCAGGGTGATGAACACCACTTGCAGGCGGTCGCCATCACGGCCCATCAGCTTCTTGGCCTGGGCCGCGCGGGCCAGGGTGGTGGGGCACACGGCCGGGCACTGGGTGAAGCCGAAGAAAATCATCGGCATCAGGCCGCGGTAGCTGGACAGCGACTTGGTTTCGCCCTGGGAATCGGTGAGTTTGAAGGTGCGGCCAAGAATCTGATTGCTCAGGTCCTTGCCGTATTTGAAGGACAGTCGGGGACTGTTGTCGCAACCGGCGAGCAGGCCCAGGCCGAGCACTCCGGCGCTGGTGAGCAGGGTGCGGCGAGTCAGCAGAACACTCATGAAATAACGCCCTTTGAACAGCCAGACAGGCAAAAACCCGCGCATGGTAACAAACAGACGAAAGCGGCGGCGGGCTAATTAGACCAATGCCTGCGGCCATCGGTCGCAGGTCGGGAAGGGCCGGGGCGTGGCTGCTCAGCTTTCCAGGGCGGCCATCTGCACCAGGGCGCGCACGGCGCTGCGGGTGGCCTGGGTCAGGGGTTGGGGCAGGCGGTCGAGCTCGAACCAGGCCACATCGCTGTGCTTGTGCGGCTCGCAATTGCGCGCCGGCATGGCCGGGGCCGAGGCCAGGTATACCGGTGATACCCAGTGCTCCTGGCGCTGCGGGTCGATCTGGTCGACCACGCACAACAGGCTCACGCCTTGCAGGGTCAGCCCCAGTTCTTCGTGGATTTCCCGGCGCATGGCCTGTTCCACCGGTTCCAGCCAGTCGACCTTGCCTCCGGGGAGGCCCCAGCAACCGGCTTCCGGGTCGCGCAGGCGCTTGACCAGCAGCAGCTGGCCGTCCCGGACAATCGCGACACCGCACCCCAGGCGTGGCTGTTGTTGCATGGCAGGTCCTCCTTGCACTGTTTCGGCGGGGCAGATACCGGGCAATGCCCGGCAGGCCCGTTCACCGTTGCGACAATATCGGCAGCGGCGCTTTCGGCAGATTATTGCTTTGTTGTTTATTTGTAATGACAGTTGGAAGTCACTGCCCGGGGCGTGATTCAGTGACGCCACACAGTGGCGCCGATCACCAGCAGCGCCAGCAGGATCAGCACCACCCCGGTGCCCCGTTCCAGCCAGGGCAGGGCCCGAGCAAAGCGCTCGCGCACCCGGCGGTTGCCAATGGCCAGGGCCACCAGCACGTCCCACAACAGCACGGCGCTGAACATCCACAAGCCATAGACCAGCTTCCAGCCGGCACTGGTCTGGGCCCCCACCAGGGACGCCAGGCTGACATAGAACAGGGCGTTCTTGGGGTTGAGGATGCCGGAGAGAAAGCCCATGCCCAGGCCACGCCACCAGGTGGCCCGGCCCAGCGGCCGGGCTTCGCCGTTGCCGTCTACCGCGGCCAGTGAACTGGCGCCGGCATGGCGGATAAACAGCCAGCCCATATAAAGCAGGTAGCCGCACCCGGCCAACTGGATCGCCAGGAACAGCGGGCTGCCTGCCCGAAACACCGAGACCCCGGCAAACGCCAGGACGATAAAGGCGCCATTGGCCAGGGCGATGCCCAGGCAGGCGCCGGTGGCCGAGCGCCACCCCGCGGCCATGGACATGCGTGCTACCAGGAAGAAATCCGGGCCGGGGGAGAGCAGGGCGAGAAAGTGCGCGGCGGCGACCAGCAGGAACTGTTGAATCATGGGTAGAGCCTTCCAGTGACGTGAAAGCCTGGAAGTCTGCGGCGCCGAGAGAGCCGGGGTATTGAAGAAAATTGCGCGGCCTCAGGCCTTGTACAGGCCCGGGGTTACGCCGACATGAGCCTTGAACACTCGCTGAAAATGCGCCTGATCGGCAAAGCCCAGGCGCTGGGCCAGGGCTGCCGACGCTTCCCCGGCCTGCAGCGAAGCGCGGGCCTGGATGATCCGCTGGTTCAACTGGTAGGCATGGGGCGTCATCCCGGTGGCCGCGCGAAAGGCGCGGATCAACTGGTAGCGGCTGATTCCCGCCAGTTCCGCCAAGTGCTCCAGAGGCCCGGCCTGCTGCGGATCACACTGGAGGAAATCCACGACCCGGCGCACACCTGCGCTGGCCCGGGCCGGATCGGCCGCCAGGGCAATCACCGGTTGCTCCCGGGTGGCCAAGCCACCGATGAACTCGATCAGCGCGGCCTCCTTGTGCTGCCAGCTGGCGCTGGAAAACAACAACTGGTTGAGCCGGCAAAAAGCCTGGTAGAGGCCACTGTCGTGGCTCAGCACGACCTGGGAAAGCGCCGACCCATGCTGCTGCGCTTCTTCGCGCACAGCGTCCACCCAGCGCGGGTCCAGGTGCAGCATCTGGTAACTCCAGGCGCTTTCGGGCAGGGGATTGCAGGCATGGGCGCAATCGGCCGGGACAAATACCACGCTGCCAGCCCGGATCCGGGTCGGGCCCTGGGCGCCGCCGCTGAACACACTGACACCCCGGTCCACGGCACCGATGGACACCGTCGGATGGCTGTGGGCCTTGTAGTTGGCGCGGCTGTCACAGGCCCGGCGGCTTTCGACGTAGGGCAGGTTCGGGTCGCGCCAGAATTGGGCGGTGGAGGACATGTTGTGATTCCGAAGCAGGAGAACACCGCTGGGGCGGCAGGGGGGGATCAGCCTAACAGGCCTCCTGTCAGTCAAGCCACAGCGGTGAAGGCCGCCCCGCAAGAGGCCCGGCTGGGGAGAGGAAAGGTTGGGTGGTTGTGAACACGCCAATCGGTATGGCTCCACTTTCGGTACTTCCTATACTGGACTTCGAAAGGGCTTCATCGAAGGACATCCATAAACAGGAGCGTTTATGACATTCAGCGAAATAGCCTACGAGCAGTCCGGGCCCGTGGTGATCATCCGTTTCAATCGTCCCGAGCAGCGCAACTGCATCGGCCCCGTCACCCACCGCGAGCTGATCGAGGCCTGGACGCGCTTTCGCGAGGATGACAACGCCCTGGTGGCAATCATCACCGGTACCGGCGACCGAGCCTTCTGCGCCGGCGGCGATCTCAAGGCGGCCGCGCAACTGGTGCCCAGCAGCGCCGAGGAAATGGCAGCCCACGACCGTGGCGAACGCCCGGGCATCATCGGCCCCAGCCGCTGGACCGAGATCTACAAGCCGATCATTGCCGCGGTCAACGGCGTGGCCTATGCCGGTGGCCTGGAGTGGGCCTGTTTTGCCGACATCCGCATCGCTGAAGAACACGCCTCGTTCGGCGTTACCTGCCGGCGCTGGAATATCGGCCTGGCGGATGGCGGCACCCAGCGCCTGCCACGGATCATCGGCATGGGCCGGGCCATGGAACTGATTCTCACGGGCAAGGTGATCGACGCCCAGGAGGCGTACCGCATCGGCCTGGTCAACGAAATAGTGCCCAGTGGGCGCTCCCTGAAACGGGCACTGGAGCTGGCCCATGTCCTGGCCGGCCTGCCGCAACCGGCGATGCGTTCGGACAAGGAAGCGGCCGTGCGCGGCTATGGCTTGCCATTGGCGGAGGGCTTGAAGATCGAAGCGCAGTGCTTCAACCGCTCGATCCATCAACCGGAAACCCAGGAAGGGTTGCGGCGGTTCATCGAGCGCGATCATCCGGATCGGGCCAGCCAGCAGTCGCCCGGGACGCCGGGTATTGTCAGGAACTAACCTCCAGGGCGTGGCGGCCTGCACCCGATGCGGTGCAGACGGCAGGGCTCAGCCTGCTTTCTTGCAGATCATCTCTTCAGCCCCATGGCCCCAAGTGACAGCGGCCTCGCCCTGATGCTCCCAGAAGCTCTCGTTCTGCCCTAGGTAACGTGAGCCGCTGGCAGAACTGGCCTCCAGCATCAGCGATTGCCGGCCTTTATATAAGGCGGTGAGGGAGGGCGGTTCGGTCTGGAAGAAGGTGACACTGATACGGCCATTGCTCGCGCAATCGAACATGACCGGAGCGGAGGAGGTGACCAGCCCATAACCCGTCTGCAGTTCGACGATGCGCCGACGATAGCTATCAGCCACGCAGGCTTGCTGATCATCGGTCTTCCAGCACTCGTCGCGGCCCTTGATCCAGCCACGCTGTTCGGCCTTGAGCACATTGCCGCGCTTGCCGGCATTCTTCAGGGCGTCGCGATAAATAGTGGCCAACTTGCGGTCCAGTGCCGCGAGACCAGGGTTCTGGCAGATCAGTGCGGTTATCGACCCGGTCATCTTCTCACTGCAGTTGAATGAAGGACCTTGTTCGGCCGTTGCCAGAGAAGTGGCCAGCAGGGCCGATAAAGCGACACTGCTCACCATTGTTCGAAGGGGAAAGATCATGAGTAACTCCTGATATCCAATATAACTAAACTAAATATTCATTTAGTTTAGTTATTACTAACTGTTATTAAAATCAAGGTAAAGAGGGTGGTTTCACAGCTAATTTGAGCCCCGATCTAGGCGGTCTGCGTGCCGAAACCGGCTATGATCGACAGGCAAATCTCAAGGAAGCTGTTTATGCAAAACCGCCACTACCCGAAACACCCTCCATCTGTTGGGTCGATCATACTGACGTCGTATGGTGCCTTTGCTCATGAAAATGAGATCCCTAAATCTCGTGCTGCTGATGCTGTACGTATAGGCAAGGAGATTGCCGGTGGGTTTGATACCGATAGCGACCATTTGAAAGCTTTGATGCTGATTCTTTCTGACATCCCGGTCGATCCTTTACTCAAAGCCTCCGCTGCACAAAAGGGTTCAGTGTTGGGTCTTGCCGCGCTGGGTTACCTGTTGTCGCGTCATTCCCTAGGCGAAAAGGTTCGTCAGGCACTGAATCTTGGTGGTGGAGTTTTTTTGGCCAAGCTAACTGGAGAGCCAGAGGCTCCGTCTGTCGAGGTTGAGGTATTCAGCACATGGCAGGAATACCAGGATTATCTAGAACCCATTTTGAAGAGCGGTAATTTTGAAGCTCAAAAGGGTTCTTCATTTTCGTGACTGTTCTTAAGCCCAATCTAACCACCCTCGGCTCCCGCATCTCCACACGAAGATTCGCATAATGTATATTATGTTAAATAGAATAACTCCAAGGCTCACAGGATCTGTGATCAGCTATCAGGCTTGGATCACACATCCGGGCGCATTCGACGCTTTGAATTGGGGTACCCGAGCTGGTCATTTCCAGTTTTCGAAACCACTCACTGCTCAGATCCACCGATGGCTCGCTCTGCACCTATAGGCTTCGACCAAGCCCATGGACCTGACGCAGCGAGCAATCGCATAGCTCCCACCCCATCATTGGAGTGCTTCACCATCGAATCGGATTGGCTGACGAACCCTGTACTCTCATGAAGTCCTGGGTACAGCAAAGACCCTTACAATTTCTTCAGCGCAAGCTGCGTCATAAGATCTGCTTTCATAAAAATCAAAAGCCGTTTCTGCCCCACAGCTGGAAAAATGTTTTTTCACTTCCTTCATCTCCTTCGACGCAAGCCCTTTATCATGTTCTCGTACTTTTTCCAAAAAACTGACTGAAGCTGGCTTTGCGCAAATAAAAATATTGGGTATGAGAACACCTTGCTGCTCCAGCCCTTCAAAGTCTGTAAAAGTCACGGCAAAAAAAACATCTTTATCTGTTGATATCTCCAAGACTCTTAAAGTATTTAAAACAAACAAAGCGAGCCCTGTCAGGAAATCAGACACCCCGTCGCTGCTCATTTCATCCATCAGGTGCTTTAAGCGACCATACCTTGATACAAGCGGAATCTCTTCAAAGCTTTCATAGCTCTCGAAGAACACGTCCATATCATTGTACGGTTCTTTACTGATTACCTTGTTATAGAGATCTGTAAGCTTCATTACCAGGGGATACTCCATCCGTCGCAGGATGTTCGGGGGGAACGTCAGGAAGTTCAATCAACGAGGGTGCGTGCTGGCTAGAACTACTTTCACTGGTATCACCTAGCCCTCAAGCTCATAAACCTCAATATCACGACCAATAACATATAGATCCCCTTCTTCGCGCACTTGATCAATAGATGCTGGATCAGCATCCAAAGCGTAATTTCCATCAATGTCGACACACCAACACTCGTCAAACTTCAACAACCGAACCCCCGAGCAAATTGAATTGAATTGATGACCGCTAACTTTCGCGCTCAGCTCTTCGACGCCACGGACAACCACTTTGACTTTCTTCCAAACATCCCCATCAATACGATGATCTCTGGCATGAAATACAACCTGTGCTGCGAGTCGTTCGCCTGGCGCATAATTAAACTCGAACGACAATAGCAAGCCATCTTCAAAACGGTGAAAAGCTTGTAAGACCTCACTTATTTTTTCTGCAGTTTCTGACATTTTCATTTACCTGGTGATTTCTGGCCGTGACTTTCAAGTTGGTTGCTTTTCAAGCGGATAGGGTTTGAAACGCTTCATGCCTCGCGTCGCCATGTCCCCCTGGACCACTCACCCCGTCACCGCCTGATAAACAACCCGATGCGCCTCGGTGGGCAGTGGCACTTCCCACTTGAACAGCATGCGGCGGATATCATCGTTGCGCAGCGAGGTGTCGCGCTGCTGGTTGCGCCGCATGATCTCGCCCTCGGGGCGCTCCAGGTAGAGAATTTCCACCTGCGCGCCGTAGCCGTAGAGCAAGTCCAGGGTGCGGTTGCGCATCTGCGCCGACAGGTGCGTCGAGTTCCACACAAAGGGTTTGTGCTCTCGCAGCAAGGCCTTGGCCCGGTCGATGGCGTAATGCGCAGCGGCGCCTTCATTCTGGCCATGGCGCAGGCCCAGGGCCTGGCGGGCGTCGTCGAACGACACCACCGGCAGCTCCGGGTGATGCTGTGCGGTCCAGGTGTCCTTGCCGCTGGCCGGCAGGCCCGAGAGCATCACCACCGACGAACCCTGCGGCGCGTGCAACGGGTAGTCGGGATGTACCCGGGCGCCACGCAGGTACTGAATGCGTGTGTAGTCGTCGGCAAAGGCCCGCGGTCCGTGCAGGCAGCCCTCCTCCTGCGCCAGTTCGCGCCACAGTTCGATGGCGTCCAGTACATCGGCCTTGCCGGCGTAGTTGCGGCCCTGCATATCGGCCTCGGCGACGGCGCAGAGCATCCACAGCGGCAGTTCCCAGGACAGTTTGTGCAGCAGGAACTCAGGGCTGCGGCCGCTGCGATCACCCTGCAGGGCGAAAAACGGCACTTGGTGCACGGCGATGATGCGGCAGATCTGCTCGCGCAGCTCGAACGGCACACCGGCGCGCCACAACAGCAGCCGCGCATCCACCGCCCCCCGGCGTGAATGACCGGGCTGGCCGATACGCCCGGTATCCTTGTCGATCACCGTGGTGTCGGGCTTGGCGATGTCGTGCAACAGGGCCGCGAAGAACAGCACAAAGCGCTGCTCGGCGCTGGCCTGCTGGTAGGCGGGTTGGGCCAGTAATGCTTCGACCACCAGACAGGTATGAATCCATACATCGCCCTCGGCGTGGTAGATCGGGTCCTGCGGTGTGTCGGCCAGGCGCGCCAGGGCCGGAATGGCCGACAGGCAGGCGGCGGTGTCCATATCGCGCCCCGGCTCGGGGACCAGTTGGCGCAGTTGTTGAATATCCATTTCGGGATGCTCCTTCAGTAGCCGTGGCGTGGGCCCTGCCAGTCCATGGACAGGCGCGGGGCATAGAGATCGACGCCGGCGGCCAGTTGATTGGGGATAAAGGGTTGGCTGGCATGGTGCTGGTCGGCATCGAGGATGGCCTGGACGAAGTCCTGGCGTACCCACTTGAGCCGGCCGAGGGTCTGCTGCTCGTCCTCGAGCTTCAGGTACAGGCCCTCCATGCGGCTGGAGCGGTCGCACTGGCGCCAGGCACGGGCCAGGTCGAGGCCTTCGCGGTGCACCACCTGCTCGAACACCTGGCGCCAGTGCGCGGTCTTGGCCAGCGAATCGCCCACCAGCGCTAGCAGCTCGGCATGCCGGCGCGGTGCCGGGCCTTCGTACAGCACAGGCACCGACAGCACCGGCCCACCTTCTAGCAGGCGCCGGCGCGCCGCGGTGGAGAGGAACAGCCCTGTGGCGCGGTCCCACACATCGAACTCGCAGAAGTAATGTGGCAAGTGGTCGTAGAACACCGAGTGCTTCTTGTGCAGCCACTCGCCATACAGCACGAAGCGATCTTCCAGGCGTTCCAGCAACCAGTGCTCATGGGCCGAGGCCCACTGCTTGAACAGATTGAACTGGCGCTCGCGCCCACCGCCGGTGAGGTAGTGACCGCGAGATTGCAGGAGCAACTCGCCGCCTGCGCCAAAGCTGATGCCCGCGTTGGCACCATCGAGTTTTTCTTCCACCACCAGCCACTGTCCGGCCAGGGCGCCATAGCGCACCTGGCCAGTGTCAGTGTCGCCATCTTGCAGGCGCGAGCCTTGCAGGTGGGGCGTACGGGGGTATTTGAGCAGTTCCAGGTTGTGCGCGGTGGCACGAATATCCGTGTGCATGGGTTTGTCCTCGAAAACAGAGAAAAACCAACGACAGGATCAGGCAGGCATGGCAATGAAGCGCCGCCGTGCATAGGCACGGGCAGCCATCAGGCAGGATGGACCGTCGTCGGTATCAGGCGTGTTGGCTGGCGTAGGGCACTGGCTTCACCACTTGGAGAAAAGGTTGCAGAGGCTTTAGGGCGCGCATTCAACAGCAGATAGCGGCATCAGGTCAAGCCCCGAGAGGACAAAACTCCAGCGCCCCTGCTTGCGCGAAACACCCGAGCTTTTGTCATGAAAAAAATCGCCTGGGGCTCATAGGGTGCAGCCAGTCATAACCCGATAAGGAATCGATCATGAAACGTTCAAGCGTGCTGATGGCTGCAGTCATTGGCCTGGCACTTGCACCTTTGGCCCAGGCCTCGTCCATGGCTGACAGCGAAGAGAAAGCCCAGTTGCGCAAACTCTTCTGCGAGTCGAAGGGCGGCGCCGATATCACTGCGCTGGGTGAGTTGAAGAAGTCCGACGACGTCGGCGCCGTGGTGGTGTGCAAGCTCCCGCCCTCGCCCACCACCGTGGTGGAAAACCAGGCGGCATCGAGCCTTGCCGCGCTGCCATTGACGCCCGTCACGGCAACGCTCGCGCCACCGTCGGGGGTCTATAAGCTCGCCCCGGGAGCCAGCAGCGTCAACACTTCATGCTCGGCCAACCTGGCCATCGCCAAATGGGCGGGCTTTCCCAATACCAGCAACGGCAACGCCACCTTGAACTGTCGTGGATACAATGCCGGCGCAGCAGGCGGTACGCTGGGTTGCAAGATCGAATGGACCGGGCCGACCCAGGTCGCCATCGGGGTCACTCCTTACGGCGGCCAGGTCGCGGTGAACTTCAATTGCCAGGCCCTGTACTTCGGTTCCGTCGGCACGGTGATGGATTTCAGCTACGCCGACCCGACGTATCCGCGCATCCGCTATGGCTCGGTCCAGGCCACCAGCAGCATGACCATCACCCAGTGATGCCGGGCCAGCCTAGCTGAGCCTCGATCAAGCGCCGGCAGGGCTGCTCCCTGCCGGTCACCCTCCTCTGCTTCATTGCTTGCCGCGCATGCTGTTGCGCCATATGCGGTAGGTCCTGATCCCCGAACGCACCGAACCGAACAGCAACTGGCTGTCCATTTCCCGGGTCATCCCCGAACGTTCCAGCATCGCCAGGAAAGTACCGCGGGCACGGGCGATAGCGAAGTAGATGCCCTGGGCGGCCAGGGTCTCGCGGATTTCCCGCAGCACCGCGATGCCGCTGACATCGATATCGGTCACCGCCTCGGCATCGAACAGCACCACCTCGGGTTGGCTCTCGCGCTGCACGGTGTCCAGCAGGCGCATCTTGAAGTAGTCGGCGTTGAAGAACAGGATCGCGTCGTCGAAGCGATACACCACCAGGCCGGGCACAGTGCGGGCTTGCGGGTACTGGCGGATGTCCACCTGGCCTTCGATGCCCGGCATCCAGCCCAGCACCGCGTCGGTGGGTTGGTAGATGCTGTACAGCAGGCGCAGGATGGCCAGGGTCACGGCGAACATGATGCCCGGCAGCACGCCCAGCCCCAGCACACTGACGGTGGTCAGCAGGCACAGCCAGAACTCGAAGCGGCTGAGTCGGTAGATTTGCTTCAGGGACTTGACGTCGAGCAAGCCCCAGCCCGCCATCAACAGCACCGCGCCCAGGGCCGGCTGCGGAATCCACGCCATGGGCGCGGTGAAAAACAGCAGAATCAGCGCAATCGCCAGGGCGGCGATGATGCCCACCAGTTGGCTCTTGCCTCCGGCCATGTCATTGACCGCGGTACGCGAATCCGCACCGCTGATGGCAAAGCCCTGGGAGGCACCGGCGGCCAGGTTGCTCAGGCCCAGGGCGATGAATTCATGGTTGGCGTTGATCGCGTAGCCATGGCGCGCGGCGAAGCTGCGGGCAGTGAGCATGGCGCTGCAGAAACTCACGGTAGCGATGCCCAGCGCGTCGCGCAGCAGGCTCTTGCTTTCCTCCAGGGTGGTCTTGGGCCAGGACAACTCCGGCATCCCGGCCGGCACATGACCGAGGATCGCCACTCCGAGGCGGTCGAAGCCCAATAGCCCGGCCAGCAAGGTGAACAGCGCCACCGTCAGCAGCGCCGCAGGTACGCGCGGATAGCGTCGCGGCAGCCAGATCAAAAGGCCCAGGCTGGCCAGGCCGACGGCCAGGGTCAGGCCATGGATCTCCCCCAGGCGCTGGAGAAAGTCCGCCAGCCCCAGGATGAAGCCGTCGCCTTCGATCTTGAAGCCCACCACCTTGCCCATTTGCCCGGCGATCAGGCTCAGACCGATGCCGTTGAGGTAGCCGATGAGGATCGGCCGCGAGAAGAAGCTGGCGATAAAACCCGCCCGGGCGATCCCGGCGGCAATCAGCATCAGGCCCACCAGCACGGTGACGATCATCGACAATTCGACGGTACGCTGCAGGTCACCCATGGCCAAAGGCGCCACGGCCCCGCCGAGCATGGCGCAAGTGGCGGCATCGGGGCCGACCATCAGTTGCCGCGAGCTGCCGATCAAGGCATAGACGATCATCGGCAGCACACAGGCGTAAAGCCCGTACTGCGGTGGCAGGCCGACAATCTGCGCATAGGCGATGGCGATCGGGATCTGGATAGCCGCCACGGACAAGCCGGCCCGCAGGTCGGCGCGCAACCATTCGCGGCGGTAGTGCAGCAAGTTGGACAGGCCAGATAGACAGCGGGATAACGACATGCCGGGTCCTTTCGAAATATTCCGTTTTATTCTTTGGCTGCGCGCTTGTTTGGCAAGGCGACGCGGGGCGTTATTCAAGCGAATCGGGCAACTTAGCGCCATGAGCTGGAGCAGCTTTTGCTTCGATTCACCCAGGTGCTTGGCCATGGGCAACCCGCTGAGGCGCAGGTGGTGGTGAGCTTGGGCCTCTATAGATGAACAACCACGATGACGCGCCACCTCCCGGTGCATGTCGTCGCGCTCGTAGCCGGGCAGCAAATGACCGTCGGTCACCTACCTTGAAACGTCTCGGTGTTCGCTCCATTGGTCGGAGAGTTTCTTGACTAGGATTAAACCGCGCTAAGACTTTAACCGAAATTGTTAGAGGTGATGCCCAAGTGGCTCTGGACAGAAGGTTAATCCGCAGGAGCCGGATTGACTCGTACGTTCGCTTTGACTGAGTGCCTATGAGGCCGATATGGAGATCATCTCTGTGGTGGATGTACCGCGATGGATGGACACGATTTCCCCTGACCCCGCGAGACGGACGACTGACGCCCGAACACGAGCCAGAGGAAGTCGTTTATGGCAATAACGCAAAACAACCGTTTGGTGCAGGTCGACAGTCCCCTCGGCGGCGATGTCCTGTTGCTGCAGAGCATGGAAGGCAACGAAGAGCTGGGGCGATTGTTCCACTACGAATTGGACCTCACCTCCGAAAACCGAGCGATCACATTCGACCAGTTGCTGGGCAAGCCGATGGGCCTGACCCTGGAGCTGCACGACGGCAGCAAACGCTATTTCCACGGCATTGTCTGCAGCTGCCGGCAAGTGAACGGCCACGGTCAGTTCGCCGGCTACCGCGTCAGCCTGCGGCCCTGGTTATGGCTGCTCACGCGCACTTCGGACTGCCGGATTTTCCAGAACAAAACGGTGCCGGAGATCATCAAGCAGGTGTTCCGCGACCTCGGTTTCTCCGATTTCGAAGACAGCCTGAGCGGCAACTACCGCGAGTGGGAATATTGCGTGCAGTACCGTGAAACCAGCTTTGACTTCGTCAGCCGGTTGATGGAGCACGAAGGCATCTATTACTACTTTCGCCATGAGCAGGCGCGTCATGTACTGGTGTTTGCCGACGCCTATAGCGCCCACTCCACGGTGGCCGACTATGACTCGGTGCCCTTCTACCCGCCCGATCGGCAAATGCGCGAGCGCGACCATTTCTACGATTGGCAACTGGAGCGGGAAGTCCAACCCGGTTCTCTGGAGTTAAACGACTACGACTTCAAGCGCCCCCGCGCCAGACTGGAGGTGCGCTCCAGTGTGTCGCGCAGTCACAGCAACGGCGACCACCCGCTCTACGACTACCCCGGTGAATACGTACAGAGCAACGATGGCGAGCACTACGCGCGTACCCGCATCGAAGCCATTCATAGCCAGTTCGAACGCGTGCAGCTGCGCGGCCGCGCCCGCGGGCTGGGCTGCGGCCATTTGTTCAAGCTGACCGGCTACGAGCGCGAGGACCAGAACCGCGAATACCTGGTGGTGTTCGCACGCTATCAGATCCGCCAGGAACTCTATGAAAATGCGCAGCTGGACCTGTCCGAGCAGTTCACCAGCGAGCTGGACTGCATGGATGCCAGCCAGGCCTTCCGCCCTCTTCCCCTGACCCCCATGCCCATTGTTCGCGGGCCGCAGACCGCCGTGGTGGTCGGCCCCGATGGCGAGGAGATCTGGACCGACCAGTATGGCCGGGTCAAAGTGCATTTCTACTGGGACCGCCACGACCAGTCCAATGCCAATAGCTCCTGCTGGATGCGCGTGTCCCAGGCCTGGGCCGGCAAGAACTGGGGGGCGGTGCAGATCCCGCGGATCGGTCAGGAAGTGATCGTCAGTTTCATCGAAGGCAACCCGGATCGGCCGATCATCACTGGCCGCGTCTACAACGCCGAACAGACCGTGCCCTACACGCTACCGGCCAATGCCACTCAGAGCGGGGTGAAAAGCCGTTCGAGCAAGGACGGCTCACCGGCCAACTTCAATGAAATCCGCATGGAGGACAAGAAAGGTGCGGAGCAACTGTTTATCCATGCCGAGAAGAACCAGGACATCGAGGTCGAGAACGACGAGACCCACTGGGTCGGCCACGACCGCAGCAAGACCATCGATAACGACGAGACTGTGCATGTCAAACACGACCGCACCGAAACCGTCGATCACAACGAGACCATCACCATCGGCGTCAACCGCACCGAAAGCGTGGGCAACAACGAGGACATCAGCATTGGCGTCAACCGTACCGAAAGCGTCGGCAGTAACGAGACGATCAGCATAGGCCTCAACCGCACCATCAGCGTGGGCGCCAGCGAAACCGCGACCGTGGCCCTGCAACGCACCCATGCGGTAGGTATCAACGAGACGATCGCCATCGGCGCCGCGCAGGAAGTTGTCATCGGTGCCTTTCAAACGGTGAATGTCGGGGCCTACCAAAACGTCAACGTGGGCCTCTACCAGTCGACCAATGTGGGCACCAACCGCTCGGTGGACGTCGGAGCCAATCTTTCAACGACGGTAAAAGATAACGAATCGCGCCAGGTCGGCGCAGGACGCACGACCGATATCGGCAAGGACGATGAGCTGACGGTGGGCAAGAACCTTGTCATCGATGCCGGTGACTCGGTGACCATCATGACCGGCAAAGCCAGCATCGTCATGAAGAAGGACGGCACCATCAGCATCAGCGGCAAGGACATCACCATAGACGGCTCTGGCGTGATCAACATCAAGGCCAACAAGAACGTGGTGATCAAGGGACGCAAGATCCTGCAAAACTAGGAGTAACGCGTATGACGGTTCAATACTCACTGCCCACGCAGGCCCGTATCGATGGCGTAGTCGTCGGTGTACTGCTCGACCTGCCACAGACCAGTGCGCCCTGGGTGACCTACCCCGGCTGCCCCGAGCAACAGAGCATCGCCGCCCGCAGCACCACCCTGCTCTCCCCTGAAGACATCGGCAGCCAAGTGGCGCTGATGTTCGAAAATGGCGACCCTTCCCGCCCGCTAGTGATCGGCCGCCTGCTGAGCCAGGCCATGGCACCCGAACCGGTTGCCAGCGTGCAACTGGACGACCAGCGCCTGGAACTGCGCGCCGAACGCGAGATCGTGCTGCGTTGCGGCAAGGCCAGCATCACCCTGACCCGCGCGGGCAAAGTGATCATCCAGGGCGCCTACCTGTCCAGTCGCTCCAGCGGGGTCAACCGCATCAAGGGTGGTTCGGTGCAGATCAACTAGACAGGTAGTCGCCTATGGAACTGCTCAACGCCAGTAAACTGCTTGCTGCCTATACCCAGGGCATGGAGCCCGATGGCCGCGAATCCCTGGTGGTGGTGGTCAAAGGCACGTTTAATCTGCCTCTGGACGGCCGCCCGGCGACCTTGGCCGAGACCCAGCAACCGCTGCTGATGGCCGATACCTTCCTCGGCGAACCCGGTCTCAGCGCCCCCCTGCAGGAAATGGACTTCGCACCGGTCAAGCCGTTCTGCGACGTGCTGGTGCGCGGCAAGGCCTATGCCCCAGGCGGGCGACCCGTGAGCCAGATGGCTGCGGGCATTCGCGTCGGTCAGATGAGCAAGGCCTTTTCCGTGCTCGGCCCCCGACAATGGCAATTGGGGCTACTGGGCGTTTCTCCCGGCTTGCCGCAGCCCTTCATCGAGCAGGACATCTCTTATGCTCAGGCCTTTGGCGGCAGCCATCCGATGGCGGAAGACTCCGAATTGCGTTACAGCTACCTGGACAATCCGACCGGTTGTGGCTGGTTTCCAAGCCGCATGGGTAGTGCTGCCATCGTCGGCATGCCGATGCCGAGCACCGAGGAATTGGGCAAGGCGATCGACAGTCCCTCTGGCGACTTCCGTCCTATGGCCCTTGGTCCCATCGGCCGCAGCTGGCCGCAACGTGCTCGCTTCGCTGGCACTTACGACGATGCCTGGCTGGCCGACCGCTTTCCGTTTCTGCCGGGAGATTTCGACCGTCGCTACTTTCAGGCGGCACCTGACGATCAGCAGATTCCTTACCTGCGTGGCGGCGAGGATGTGTTGCTGCTCAACCTCACACGCCAGGAGCGCGCGGGTTTTCGCATTCCCGAAATGGACGTGCCGGTGACCTTCTTTCTGAAAAAAGGCGGTCACGAGACTGTGCAGGCGGTGATCGATACCCTGCTGATCGACACAGACGCGCTCCAGGTGCAACTGACCTGGCGTGTCTCCCGTGCACTACGACACAACATGTTCGAGATCGCTCAGGTGCTGGTCGGCACTATGTCCACAGGCTGGTGGCGCGCCCGCGAACTGGGCAAGGATTACTACCCGTCGCTCTCCTCCCTGGTAAAAGCCAGGCACGCCCCCGAGGAGACAGACTGATGACTGCACTTTGCATCATCGGTTCCGGCATGGTCAGCGCCGTTGGCCTCAGCGCACCCGCGAGCTGCGCGGCGATTCGCTGCGCTATCGATAACTTCCAGGAAACCCGCTTCATCGACTGCGGCGGCGAATGGCTGATCGCTGCCAGCGTGCCTCTGGAGCAGCCCTGGCGTGGGCGCAGCAAACTGATCAAGATGGCCGCCTGCGCCATCGCCGAGGCGCTGCAAAGCACCCCTAACGTCGACCCGGAAAAGACCCCGCTGCTGCTGGGGGTGGCGGAAGTCGAGCGCCCCGGCCGCCTCGACGGCCTCGATAAGGGGCTGCTGCACGCCATCGAAGCCGAACTGGGCCTGCGCTTTCATCCCAGTTCCAACGTCATCGCCTATGGACGGGTCAGCGCTGCCGTGGCCCTGCTTGATGCGCGTACGCTGATCTACCAGGGCGGCCATCGCCACGTGCTGATTGCCGGCGTCGACTCCTTCTTGAATGGACCGACGCTGGCCGCTTTCGAAGCACGCGATCGCCTGCTCACTAGCCAGAACTCCAACGGATTTATCCCCGGCGAAGGCGCCGCCGCCGTGGTGCTGGCCGCCCCCGTTGCCAGCGAAGAGCCGCAATTGGCCTGCTTCGGCCTGGGATTCGGCGTGGAGAAGGCCACCGTGGAGGCCGAAGGTACTCCCCTGCGTGCTGAAGGTCTGACTCAAGCCGTACGCGCTGCCCTGAGCGAGGTTGGCTGTGGGTTGGAGCAAATGGATTATCGGCTCACCGACATCTCCGGCGAGCAGTACTACTTCAAGGAAGCCTCCCTGGCCCTGAGCCGTACCCTGCGGGTGCGCAAGGAGTTCTTCCACCTCTGGCACCCGGCCGACTGCATTGGCGAAGTCGGCGCCGCCATCGGCCCGACGATGCTGGCCGTGGCCCTGGCCGCCAGCCGCAAGGGCTACGGTGACGGCCCGAATATCCTCTGCCACCTCGGCAACGACGCCGGCCAACGCGCCGCCGCCCTGCTCAGCTACCAGACCGTGAGGGCTGCCTGATGGCCAACGAGGTGTATGCCAACAATATGGAGATTTCCTGCAAGGCGGCCGATGGCAAGTCCGTCGCCTGCTTTCCGGATGTCTGCTTCACCCCGCCCGTGGCTCCGCCGACACCGATGGGGGTACCCATTCCCTACCCCAATACGGGTATGTCCAAGGACACCACCCGGGGCACACGAACGGTCAAGATCACCCGCAAAGAGGTGATGCTCAAGGACAAGAGTTACTTCAAGACAAGTTATGGGGATGAGGCTGGGAATGCGCCCAAGAAGGGGGTCATCACTAGCAAGATCAAGGGGAAGGTGTACTTCACTTCCTGGTCGATGAATGTGAAGTTCGAAGGTCAAAACGTAGTACGGCACCTTGACATGACGACGCATAACCATGCTTCACAGCCAGGTAATACCCCTCCCTGGCCTCACCTTTCCAAGATGTCGCCGAGCACCCAGGGAAAATGCAAAAGGGAGAAAAAAAGAGAAAGAAAATCCTGCCAGGAATACAAACCGTACGGTGAAAAGAATGTTTGTAAAGAAGCCGAGCTGAGCGGTGCAATGGTCAATGAAAGCGCTTGGGCCAGCAAAACAGCGACAAGAGCCAAAGCAAACAAATGCTTGTCGGCTCGCCGCTGTCAATTAGTACCCTACCGCCCTAAGGACGAAGCAGGTATAGCCGGATGCTGTCCAGCACAAACACCTGACCATGTCATACCGAAAAGCTCATTTTCTGTAGGAGCGTTCAGTAACAACAAGCGCCAGCCCGGCTGGGAAGAGTATTCGAAAGATACGGCGCCTTGTATGTGTGTTGAGGGCTGGGGGAACACTCATGGGAGTCATGGTGTCCGACACAGCGAGCATAAAGCTCTGGGGGTTATCGCTGGGGTCAAGAAAGGCGATATGCGCGAATTCAGTAAAGAGGCCTCCATGGCGGCCCAAAGTACTCGTGGCGCGTTTCCCGAGTCAAACTGTAGCGAACGCTGCCTCACGGCACAGTTGGCCGACGGGCATAAAAAAATGCTACCGCCAAATACGCAGCCCCCTAAAGTAAAACATTCACCAAGCGGAAGAAGTAAGCCAGCGGTATTGAACCGTACCGCGAGAAGGCCCTCCCCTTGAGCCACCACCCAATAAACGGATATTCATATGGCTGACGAATGGCTGGAAGATTATTACTACGCTTATGTTGCCGCCGTAGACGCACAAAAATCTTTTTTCGCTTTTCGGGAAATCGGACTAGAAGCCCAGGACGTTTCGCACACTATTTTCCTGGAGTACAACTCTGGAAAGTGGCGAGAAGTTGGCGAGGCGACTTGGGATACCGTTGCCATGACCACCGACCGGTCACAACAGATGCTGGCAATATCCGAAGAGGGTGAAATTGGGGAAGGCTATCTCGGCTCGACCCTCAGCTTGTCGCAAATGGATCCGCCACCGCTAATGCTCAGAGGGATAAGCTCGATAGGCGAATATACCTACTTGTGCGGAGTGTCCCGAGAGGTGTATGTACGCCATGGATCTTCTGCCTGGCAGCCTATACATGCCCCAAAGCCTACGAGTAAAGACAGTGTTTTTGGCTTCGAAGCACTGGGCGGTTTCTCCAATGATGAAATCTATGCCGCCGGCTGGAAGGGAGAAATATGGCTGCGGGAGCAAGGCAACTGGCGGCAAGTCGACAGTCCAACCAACTTTAAAATAACTGCATTGATATGCGCCTCTGATGGTTATTGTTATTTATGTGGCCGCCAAGGCACTTTGTTGCGTGGCAGAGCAGATACATGGGAAATTATCGATCTCGAAGAGTTCACCGATGATTTCTGGAGCATTGCTGAACACCAAGGAAAAATCTATTTAGCCACCTTGTTCGAAGTATACGTTCTCGATGAAAGTTCTTTGCGGCCAATCAACTGGAACATGCCAAAGCCCAATACTTGCTACTGTCTTTCCGCTAAAAACGGGGCGCTTTGGTCTGTTGGCCAAAAGGATATCTTGGTACATGACGGGCAGAGCTGGAGGAAACTTGCTTAACTCACTATTTTTCAAGACTTTGAAATGTACTCGAACTTGATTCCGCTGATTCTGGATCAACATGTCGAAGAAGCCAGCTTCCTCGCCGTCCTGCGGGACTATGCCCTGGGCGCACCGCACTACGACTTCGACCACCTCAGCCAACTCGACGAGCGCATCGACGCCCACCTTGACGGCCTTCGCGTCGCCGGCACCTGCGGCCTGGAAACCCTGTTGGCTCAACTTGGGCCACACGCCATTGGCGAGCTGTTCGCCAGTGTGGTGCTGGCCTTCGAGGCGGGTAACGCACAGGTGTTGTCACGGCTCAGCGAGCATTTGCGAAGTGCCGTAGAAACGGAGAGCGGCTACCTGATGGCCTTGGGTTGGCTCGACTGGAAGTGGGTTTCGCCCTGGATCGATCGCCTGCTCGCCTCCCCCGACCCCCTGTTTCTGCGCCTCGGCCTGGCCGCCTGTGGCATGCACCGCCACGACCCCGGCCCAGCCCTGCTTACCGGCCTTTCCCACGCCGACCCAAGCGTCCTGGCACGTGCCGCCCGCACTGCCGGCGAGCTGCGCCGTCGAGACCTGATGCCGACCATTCGCAGCCATCGGCAACACCAGGACACCGCCACGCGCTTTTGGGCCAATTGGGCCACCGCGCAGATGGGCGACGAGAAGGCGCTGGAGCCGCTGCGGCAGTTCGCCGAGCAACCGGGCCAGTTCCAGTACCGCGCGCTCTGTGTACTGCTGGCCTGGCAAAGGCGTGAGCACAGCATCGCCTGGATACGCCAGTTGATACAGAACCCCGAGCAACAGCGCGTCGGCATCCAGGCCGTTGGGCTGCTGGGCGACCCGGTCAGCGTGCCTTGGCTGATCCAGCAGATGAGCGACCTGCCTCATGCCCGCGTCGCCGGCGAGGCCTTCAGCCAGATTACTGGGGCAGACCTGGCGTTACTCGATCTGGAATTGCAGGACCTGCCGGATTTCGATGCAGGCCCGAACGACGACCCTGAGGATGCCAGTGTCGCCATGGACCCCGATGAGAATCTACCCTGGCCCGACCCGCAGTTGATCGCAGCCTGGTGGCAGGCCCATGGAGGTGATTTCCAGGCGGGCGTGGGCTATGTGCTGGGGCTGGCGCAGCGCGAAAGCAGTTTTCAGCAAGCGCTTGTCCGGGGCCAGCAACGCCAGCGTATTGCCGCCGCCTACGGCATCGCCCGCTTCCGGCCGACCGAAGTGCTTTTTCCCACCAGCGCACCGGCCTGGCGGCAAAAGCGGTTGTTGTCCGGAGGATGAGCAGGCAATTCATTCTCTTCGACTGCGGCAGCTGGACGCTAGGTACCCATAAACCAAATACGCTAGACTGCCGGCCTATTTTGTTCAGGCCCCCTCGTCATGCCCGCAGAGCATGTTCCCAAGCCCTATACGCTCCTGGCCATCGACGATGATCCGCAATCGTTGATCGTGCTGTCGAAAACCCTGACCGCCGAATATGAAGTGCTGCTGGCAAAGAACAGCGAACGTGGCCTGGCCCTGGCTCGCAGTGCCAGCCCCGATCTGATCATTCTCGACATCCTGATGCCGGAGATGGATGGCTTCCAGGTGCTCAGCGAGCTCAAGAGTCATCCGGCGACTGCAGCCATTCCGGTGATTTTCCTGACCTCGCGCAGCAGCGTCGAAGACGAACGCCTGGGGCTGCTGCTGGGCGCCGCCGATTACATCGCCAAGCCGATTTCGCCCCCTGTGGTACTGGCCCGGGTGGCAACGCAACTGGGCTACCGCAACAAACCCCTGCATGACCTGCAAGCGGTGGCCGGACCTTGCGCCGGCAGCGACATGCGCGACGGTTTTGTCAGTGCATTGACCCTGCAACTGGCCGGCAATCCGCAGATTCGCCTCCAGGCCCTGCTCGATACCCTGTCGATTCTGCTGCGCAGCAGCCCGAGCCGGCGCGACCCCGCGGCCTTGCGCAGCGCTGCCTGCCTGGCGCTGATGGGCCTCAATCAGCCGGGCAGCCGTATCGATCAGGCCCTGGGTCACAGCAGGCTGCTGATTGAAGAGATTCTCGCCCACGCCGAGCCGGAAGACCCGATCCTCAACCTTGCCTGGAAAATCACCCACGCCGATGCCTTGCTCAAGGGCCCTGGCGAGCTGCACACCTGCGAGCGGTTGTCCCTGTCGGCCCGTCTGTTCGCCCTGGCGCTGAACTACCACCTGAGCCTGCTCCAGGCCAGCACCGAGGACCTCCACAGTCGGCATGCGCAAGCCATGGGCCAGATGTACCGCCAGCCCGGGTTCGAGCAATGCATCGCCGGCGACCCGGAGCCGCTGTCGGCGGCCTTGCTGAGTTCGTCACAGAGTTTTTTCGGCCGGTGAATGGATGGTGAGCCTGGCCAATGCCTAACTTCGCAGATCTGGAGCTGTTCATTCTGATCGCCGAGCTGCAGGGCCTGTCCCCCGCCGCTCGCGTCATGTCGATCACCCCGGCTGCCGCCAGCCTGGGGCTCAAGCGCCTGGAAAACCGCCTCGGCGTGCGGCTGTTCACCCGCTCCACCCGCACCATGAAGCTCACCCCCGAAGGCGCGCGCTACCTGGAAAGTGCCCAGCACGCCTTGAAGATCCTGGCCAACGGCAAGCGCTCATTGCGCCACGATGACGGCATGCTGGAACTCACGGTGTCTTCCGACCTGGGCCGCAACCTGCTGCTGGACATGCTCGCCCGGCTCAAGCAGGAACGGCCGCGCATGTACATCAAGCTGGCGCTGAGCGACAAGGAAGAGGACCTGCTCAAGGGCCGCTTCGATGCGGCGTTGCGCTACGGCAAGAACCTGGCACTGGATCTGGTCGAGCTACCGGTGCTCAAGCAGCATTACTTCATCGCCTGCGCCGCGCCCGATTACCTGGCCGAGCATGGCCAGCCCGAGTCGCCGGAACAGCTGAGCGAGCACGAATGCATCATCTGCCACAGCATTGGCCGCCCGGAGGGCCGCTGGCGTTTCCATGGGGCCGACAAGGTCGAGGACGTGCCGGTGCAAGGGCATTTTTGCTGTGATGATGGCGATGCCGCACGGCGCTGGGCCGTGGCTGGCCATGGCGTGGTCAACCTGCCGCTGCTCAATGTCGTGGAGGACCTGCTCGCCGGTCGCCTGCTGCCGTTGCTGCCCGGTTGGCAGTCCGACGCGGCGCCGCTGAATCTGGTGGTCTCGCACCGCTCGCAGATCACTTCGTCGTTGCGCGCCTTGCATCAATGCCTGGTCGAGCACTGCACCGACCGCATGGCCCGCTATCAGGCCCTGACCCAGGACACCCGCTAGCCCTGGAAGTCGACAAGCAGGTCATGGGCCTGCTGGAACTCCAACCGGTAGATCCGCTCTTGAATGGCCCGCAGAGGGCCACAGGGGTATTGCTCGTACAGTTCATCGATCAGCGCCAGGGCCTGGGCATTATGGCTGCGCAGCAGCTTGGCCAAGCGCTTCAGTGCCAACACCTGCTCAGGGTCCAGCCCCAGCTGCTGCGGTGCCAGATCCCCGTCGGCTGCCCCTGGCAGGGACGCCAGGCCGGCCAGCACCGGTTCCAGGCACCGCGCCAGCTGCTCGATCAGCGGCCCCAGCGCTGCCGGCCCGCCCGCCTGTTCCTCCAGTTGTCCAGCGGCCTCTTTGACCGCCGTGGCACCGATGTTCCCAGCGTTGCCCTGCAGGCTGTGGGCCAGAGAGCCGAGGGCGGCCAGGTCCCCTGCGGCATGGGTTTGCCACAAGCGTTCGATGACCTGCTGCTGGCTGTCACGAAAGTCGGCCAGGAGTTTGCGGTGCAGGGCCAGGTCCTGGTTCACCACCGCCAGCCCGCGCGCGGTGTCGATGCCTGCATAAGTCGAGTTCAAGACGCTTGTACCCGGAGGCGCCGGAACTTGCGCTACCGGCATGTCCGTCGCTTTGATCCAGCGCACCAGGGTCCGATAGAACGCCGCGACCTCCAGGGGCTTGCTCAGCAGATCGCTCATGCCAGCCGCCAGCGCCCTGCCCTGCACATCGGCCTGGCTACTGGCGGTCACGGCAATGATCGGCAGCCACCGCAGGTGCGGATACCCGCGAATCTTGCGGGTCGTGGCGAAGCCGTCCATGACCGGCATCTGACAATCCATCAGCACAGCGTCAAAGCGCCCCTCCTCAAGCAACAGACGCAGGGCCTGCGCACCGTTCGCCGCCAGCACCACCTGGCCCCCCACGCGCTGCAGCAGGCCCTGCAACACTTCCTGGTTGAGCCGGTTGTCCTCGACCACCAGCACCCGCGTCCCCGCCAGCCAGCGTACCGGGTCATTGATCGCGCCCTGCCCCGCTGTGGCGCCAGTCGCCGGCGCGGCAGGCGTGGCGCAGTTTTCCTCAAGCGGTAACGGCGACAGGCTCAACTGCACGCTGAACTTGAATGTTGCGCCCTGCCCTGGCTGGCTTTTCACCCAGATATCACCTTGCATCAGTTGCACGATTTTCTTCGAGATGGTCAGCCCCAGGCCGCTGCCGCCATAACGCCGGCTGATGGACCGGTCGGCCTGGACAAAGACATTGAACAAGCGGGCCTGCTGCTCGTCGCTGATGCCCACCCCGGTGTCGGTGACGCTGAAGCACAGCAGCGCCTGATGATCCCACTGGCGCACCAGGCACACACCGATACAAACATGGCCGGCCTCGGTGAACTTGATCGCGTTGTCCACCAGGTTGGTCAGCACCTGGGCCAGACGCAGCGGATCACCCACATAACGGCGCGGCAGTGAAGCCGGAATATCCAGTTGCAGCCGCAGCGCCTTTTCTTCCGCGCGCTGGCGGACCAGCAGCAACACATCGTCCACCAGTTCCCGCAGGTCGAAGCCCACTTGCTCCATGCTCAGCTTGCCGGCTTCGATCTTCGACAGGTCGAGCACGCCGTTGATGGTGCCCACGAGATGTTTGGCCGCACGGTCGATCTTTTCGATGTAGTCGCGCTGCACCGGCTCCAGCGGCAGGTCCAGTGCCAGGTGGGCCATGCCGATGATCGCGTTCAGCGGCGTGCGGATCTCATGGGACATGCAGTCGAGAAACTCCGACTTGGCCTGGGTCGCCCGCTCGGCATCCTGTCGTGACTGTTGGATTTGCGCTTCCACCGCCTTGCGCTCGCTGATGTCTTGCAGCACCCCGGTGACCCGCGTCGGTGCTCCACTGGCGTCGCGCTGCATGATCTTGCCGATGTCCAGCACCCACAGCCATTGCCCCTCTTTGTTGCGCATGCGGTACTCAGCGCGGTATTCGCCGACTTCATCGTTCAGGTGCGCCTTGAGCCGGGCCATGACTGGCTCGTAGTCGTCCGGGTGCACCAGAGCGGTCCAGCGCTCCAGGCCATGGCCGAAAGCCTGTTCCATCTGCTGTTTGCTGTAGCCAAGAATCTGCAGCCAGACATCGTTGTTGATGACCGTCCCCAGGCTGAGGTTCCAGTCCCACAGGCCCAGGGCCCCGCTTTGCAGGGCCATGTCCAGGCGCTGTTCGCTCTGCTCGATCTGCGCCACGTCGCGCTTGTGCCGCCGGGCATCGGCCAGGCGCCGCAGGCCGCCCCACAGCAACAGCAAGAACACCAGGGCACTCAGCCCCTCGATCAGCAGCACCTGTTCCCCCGGCAACAGCGTATCCAGGTCGCCCAGGGTGATCAGGGTCCAGGGACCGCTCGGGTCATTCCAGTCGAAATCCACCCGGGACAGGCTATAGCGCCGGCCGTCCAGCTGGACCACCGACTGATGGGCATCGAAGGGCAAGCGTTCGGGCACCCCGTTGGCAAACCGATAGTCGCTGAACTGGCGGCGGATCTCCCCCGTGAACCGGTTCCAGGGCCAGGCGCGGTCGGACTTGAGGATAAAGGCCGGGGAACTGGCGGCCAGCACCACGCCGCTGGGGGACAGGATCATCTTCAGATCGTCGCTGTACGGCTTGCTCAGGCTGGCATCGAGCCTATCGGCATCAAAACGCGCCACCAGCACCCCGATCACCTTGTCCTGGCGCGTACGCGACTCGAAGATCGGCACCGCCATGTAGAACATGCGAGTGCCGGTGGTGGCGCTGATGGCGCCGTAGACACTGCTGCCGCCATCGAGAGCCACCTTGAAGTAGGGGCGGAAGGCCACGTTCAGCCCCAGGGGCGTCTGCCCGTGCTGGTCATGGGCCGCTACCACCACCCCTTCCCGGTTGAGAACAAACGCATGGTTGGCTTCCACCACCAGGGACAGGGTCTTGAGGGGAATGGTGGCCCGCTCCATCAGGTCCGCAGAGGGTTCGGGCTCCAGGACAATGCGCTTGAGCGAGGGGTTGTGACGCCCGAGGATCGACAGTGCGCCAATGGCAAAACCGTTGGATTTCCATTGTTCCAGGTCCTGGGCCTGCTCCCGGGTCTGCATCTGGATGCTGGCGCGGTAGACGTCTTCGACCTGCACACGGTAGTAGTTGCCCAGCGCCCCTGCGGCGCCGCCCGCGATCATCACGCCCAGGGCATAACAGCAGCGCCTGTGACTGTCGAAGAAGTCCAATAACCCGTACAACCCTGTCCCCCTTTACCTGAAAAAAATCGGTGCCCGCCAACCCTTGTCCAAGGCATTGCCTGGCCCTGTCAGCGTTTTGCCAGCCGGCGTGGAAACTCCGGCGGCAGAAAATCGCGGTCCGGATCGTAGTCGGCCTTGAGGTAATCACAAAGCGCCCTGAGGTCCTGGGGCGACAATGTCCCCACCGCCTGCTTGAGCCGCAGGGTGTCGAGAATGTAGTCGTAGCGGCTGTTGTTGTACTGGCGCACGGCGTTATAGAGCTGACGCTGCGCCTCCAGCACATCGACGATATTGCGGGTTCCGACCTGAAAGCCCATCTGCGAGGCCAGCACGGCGCCCTGGTTGGAGATGATCGACTGGCGCCGCGCCTGCACCTGATCGACACCACTGTTGAGACCGCGATGCAGGTTGCGGGTCTGCTCCACTACTTGACGCCGCAAGCCGTCGTTGAGGTACTCGCGCTGGTTCATCCGCTGGTGGGCTTCGCGCACCTGGGAGCGGGTCTGGCCGCCACTGAACAGCGGAATGTTCAACTGCAGACCGACCGTGCGCTGCTCGACATTGCCACCGTAGCCATTGCCACGGATATCGCTGTTGCCGTAGCCCAGGGCGTCGTTGTCCCCGGTCTGGTAGCGCAGCACCGCGTCCAGGGTCGGCGCGTGCCCGGCCTTGCGCGCGCTCAGGGTCTGCTGCGTCGCCTCCAGGGCAAACTGGCTGGCCTGCAGGGTCAGGTTCTGGTGCACCGCCGTGTCCACCCAGCGCCGGGCGTCGTTGGGTTCGGGCAACAGCACCGGCATGTCGTGGCGCAGTCCCTGGACTGCCTGGTACTGCTGATGCGTCAGGGTGTCCAGGGCTTCGAAGGCATCGTCGGTCTGCTTCTGCGCCACGATGCGGTTGGCCCGCGCCGTGTCATGCCCGGCCTGGGCCTGCAGCACATCGGTGCGGTCCGACAGGCCCAGCTGCAAGCCCCGTTCGGCCAGTTGCTGCTGGCGCTTGAGCGCCGCTTCTTCGGCCTTGGCCGCCGCCAGGGCGTCCTGGGCCTTGAGCAGGCCGAAGTAGGCCTGGGCGCTGTCGAACATGAGTTTCTGCTCGGCGGCGGCCAGCTCCAGCTGGGCCTGCTGGTCTTCAGCTTGCGCGGCCTTGAGGGTGAACCAGCGATCGGCGCGGAATATCGGCTGGTTCAGCACCGCCTGATAACTGGTGCCACTGCGCCGGGTGTCCTGCCGCGGCTGCTGCAGGGAGGTGCTGGTGGCATTGAGATCGGCACTGGCGGACAGCGTGGGCAGCAGGCCGGCCCGGGCCTGGGGCACCGCCTCGGCGCGGGCCGCCTGATCGGCCTGCGCCGCCGCCAGCTCGCTGTTGTTCTGCCGGGCATCCAGGTACACCCGCCACAGGTCACTGGGCAGCGCCTGGGGCCGCTGTTGTGGCACATGGGCTGGCGGATGCTGTGCCGAGTCTTGTGGCAGGTCTTGCCGATGCAATGGGGCCGCCTGCGCCAGGGGCGCCACCAGCAGTGGGACGACAAGCAGCCAGCCGGCAAGGGCTCGCTGCCGCGAATTCATGGGTTTGCTCATGGTTGGATCTAACACCGGGAAAAGAGGGCGCCGCAGACAGGAGGGGCTTTGCGCCCCTCCTGTGTTTCTCCTGCGAGGTCAGGTCAGTGAAGGCACCAGCACCGCCTGCGCGGCCTGATGGTTTTTCGGCAGTTGTTCGCGAGCACCGCCAGTGTCAGCGAAGGCCGCCATGGCCCCGCTGAGTTTTGCCAGGCTGGGGCCCCGACCATCTGCCGCCGAGTCCGGCACATCCGCCACCGAGCTCAGAGCGTTCGCCGCCGGCAGCGTCTCGCGCTGGCTCCAGGCCAGTTCGAACACGCTGTCCCCGGCCGATCCGCTCGGGCCAAAGCCCTTGAGCAGTTGCTCGACGCTGATCATCGACGAATCGCCTTTGAGCTCGATCAGCAAATGCCCATGGGCGGCCGCCTGGCTGCCCAGCACCTGGCGCAGCACCAGGGCGGTGCCATTGCCCGTGTCGGTCAGCTGCACGTCCTCGCCCCGACGGCTGACGAGGATATTCTTGCCATCGGCCACCGGCAGGATCACCCGATCCAGGGCCAGGCCCGGATCATCGTTGTCGATGACCACCGAGCGGTAATGCGCCCACATCGCCGGGCTGAAACGATAGGTGTCATCCCCGGCGCCGCCGTGCAGCACCACGCTGTCGACCCCGGCAATCAACGGCGGCGCCAGGTCATCCTGAGGAGCATTGCCGCTGGCTCCCTGAAGCAGCAGCGAGGAGCCGATGCGCTCGACATTTGCGTAATGGCCCAGCTGCAGCGCCTTGCCGTCCTTGACCAGATACAGCGCCTGCGCCGTCGGGCTGTAGACATAGGCCGAGTTCGGCGTCCCGGCAGCGACGCCGATAAAGCGCAAGTCGCTGCCACCCGGGATGCCGTTGCTGGCGAACATCTGCCCACTGGCAATATCGAACCAGCCGCGGGTGTCGCCGTCCTGCAAGCTCAACACGCCTTTGGCGCCCCACTGGCCAGCCACGGTTGCCAGGGCCTGGGGCAGATTGCTCAGCCGCGCCTGTTGCCAACCCTTGTCCACGGCCACCAGTTGCACATCGCCGTTGTTGCTGCGCAGCAGCACTTCGCCTTGCACCGTGGTCAGGCGCAACCCGGCATCGACCTGGACCGCCGAACGCAGTTGCAGCTTGGGCATCCAGTCAATGGCGGCCGGCAATTGCGCCGAGGCCTCAAGCACCTCGTCGTTGCCAAACGCGGTGGCCAGTGCTTGCGCTGTCAGCGGCGGCTGCAGATAGAGCTTGCCGCTCTCGGGCTCGAACAGCCGGGCACGGGCGCTGGCACTGTCGAAGCCGAGAAACTGCAGCGGCTTGCCTTGCAGCGCGGACGATGCCACCACCACCTGACCGTTGTGGTACCACACCGGCAACGCACTCTTGCCGTCGGCGGCCTTGACCCCGAATACCGCCAGGGTGGCATTGCTGCCGGCGACCTCGGCGAGGTTTTTCCACCAGTTACTGTGGGCCTTGAGCCAATGCTCGTTGACCGCCTCATAGCTCAGCCGTCCCGTCGCCTCGATCCGGGCCATGCGCCCGTCGTTGGTCACGGCCAGCAGATGGCCATTGAGATTGAGCACATTGGCCAGGGGCGGCGTGCTCAGCCGCAAGGCGCTTGGCTGGCCGGCATCGAGCACCTTCTGCCCCGGCCCTTCCTGGCGGAACAGCACCTGCTGCGCCTTGCTGTAGAAATAAAACACTTCCTGGCCACCGGGCTGCGCCTGGCTGCCCGCCAACACCAGGTCGGCCGGAATCTGCCAGGCGCTTTGAGCCTGCCCCGGGGCATCGGCGCGCGGCGCCTGCCCGGCCGGTGGTGCCAGGTTCGGCTTGATCACGATGCCGTCGCTGCTGCGCACCCAGTAGCGGTGCGCGACTTTGGCGTTGTCCAGGCCAAACACCGTGATCAGCTCTGCCGCAGTCGGCTCCAGCACGGGCGCGCCCAGGCTGTACACCGGGGTATCGCGCTGGGTGGCCTGAGTCTCGTAGCCCTTGAGCAGGGTATTGAGCAGGGTCTTGGCGTCCTTGCCATGCTGGCTGTTGCTTGCCGACAGTTGCAGCAACGACTCATCGCCGACCACCCCCACCAGCTCCATGCGGTCACCGAGGATACGGAAGCTCAGTTCGGCTTCCCGCTCCTTGAGCTGATAACGACGGGCCAGATACACCGCATCGCCCTCTTGCCAGAACCGGCTGATCTGGCCGGCGCTCTGGTTGAACGCAGGGGCGAACTGCGCATCGACCTTGCCGCTGGCAATATCGACCCGCCACGCGGCGGCGTTCTCGGCATCGACGAAGTAGGCATGCTCGCCGATGACCGCCCCCAACTGGGCGTTGCGCGCCTGTTGCACATCGGTGTCGGTGAATAGCATGCGGTCCTTGGCAACGTCGTAGTACGCCCGACCGACATTGCGCTCACCGTGCTTGTAGTTCTCCACCACCACGTATTGGCCGTGCAACTGATGGGCCTGGGCCAGCTCCTTGAGGTGCTGTTCGATGCGCTGCCCGGACACCTGCCATTGGCTGGCGTCTTCCTTCACCACGTAGGTGGTCTGGCCGGCAAAATCGGCTGCCCGTACTTCGCCCTTGGCGTTGACCAGCAGCACCTGCCCGCTCTGGGCCGGATCGAGCCTGACCTTGACCCCGCCCACCAGCAAGTGGTCCTTCGCCACGGTGATGCTGTCGCTCTCAAGCTGGCTGCTGTCGATGATCCAGCGTGACGGCTGACGGCCGGCCTCGTTACTGAGCCTGACCTCGGTGCCTTCGTTGAGGCCGATCAGGTATTCGCCGCCCGCGCCCTGGATGTCGTAGCGCAGGTAGCCGTACAGCTCCTTGGGCAGTTGCGGCACCACCAATTGCCGGTTGTGCCCATCTAGCAGCACTTCTACCGGCGTCTCGACGTACTCCTGGTGAATCCGCCGGATCGTCTCCTCGCTCGGGAAGATGTAGAAGTCGTAGTCGAAGCGCCGGTCCTGCTCGAGCTTGCGAATCACATCGAAACCCGTGTCATGCCGGGTGGTGGCTCCCGGCAGGATCATGTACTCGTAGCTGATGTAGGACTTGGGCGTGCCCGGCAGGATCACCGTCCTGCTGTCGCCGTGGTCGAGTCTGGGCGGCTTGGCGCCGTGGCCGATGCCGCTGCGCACCTCGATCGCCTGGGCGCGGTCGTGGATCATCCGCGGAAAGTCCCCGACCCAGAAGAAGTAGTTGATCGCCCCGGAACCGGTGGAGCCGTGGTGAGTGCGGTAAATGTACTGGCTGTCGAAACCTACCTCGTTCGAGCGCAGGTCGAGGCGCTTGACCACCGCCCCGGCCAGGGGCACCAGCACCTGCTGTTTCTCGTCATAACGGTAGCCGTTGCCTTGGTAGGCCTTGTCCAGGGTGTCGAAGTAACGTCCCACCGCCTTGGCATCTTCGGCCACCGCGCCAAAGGCCTGGGCCAGTGCCGTGAAGCCTACCGCCAGGCCACCGAGGATCACCCCCGCGCCGCCCAGCACCGCCGCCGTTGTCGAAGCGCCGATCAGCCCGGCACCGATACCCGCCGCGCCACTGACAAAACTCGCCGAATCGAACGCCAGCTGGGTGCCGAATACGGCTTTCTGCACATCGTTCTCGGCATGGGCCAGCTCATAGGCATCCAGGCCGACCATGGCCCCGCCAAACAGCACGCCTGCGCCCTCGTTGACCGTGTGCCCCAGGGTCGAGGCAAAGTCCTTGAGCGAGGACTCGGCGGCCAGGGCTTCGCCGCGCAACGCGGTTTGCACCAGTTGGGTGATGTTGGCCACATCTTGCACCGTGCCATGGCCGATCTGCGCCAGGCCCAGGTAGCTATGGATCTTCAGGGCGGTGGCCAGGTCCGGTGAAACCACGCCCTGGGCCGCATCCTTGCGGTTCTTGTCGGCAAACCACTGGATCAGCGTCTGGACCGCAAAGCCCGCGTTCAGGCCGTCCACATGCGCCACTTCGCCGACCCCGCCGCGGGGCCGGATCTGTCCGTGCTCCAGGGTGAAGTGCTCGTTGAGCACACTCATGTGCTCATCGACGAAACGACGGAATTCGACAAAGGTGCCATCGTCGGTGCTCAGCCAGCGGGTCTGATCGGGCTGGTCACGGTTGATGAACTGCACCCGATAGCCGCCCTCCGGCTGTGGCTCGGTGTTGGCGATGATCGGTATCCACTGGCTGCTCAACTGGTGCTCCCGGGCCAGCCGGGTGCTGGCGGCGTCAAAGCGCGCCCCCCATTGCTCGGCGTCGAACGTGGTCAGCGCTGCGCCCAGGCGCAGGTCCTGGCTGACGCGCTGCTGGGCACCCACCGCCTGCTCCACCTGGCGGCGTTGGCCGATGACACCGGCCAACTCCTCGGGACGGGACAGATCGGCAACGTTCAGCCCGCTGCCCACCGGCACCTCGGCCATCTTGTGGGTGTCGATCTCGACCAGGTTGAAGGCCGGCTGCGACTGGCTGCCGAACGAGCCGTAGTGCGCCGCTAGTTTTCGGCGCACCAGGTGCTGCTCCATGGCCTTGGCCAGGCCCTTGCTGGAGTCGAAAGCGAAGATCCCCACGTTCGGGTCATAGAAGTAGTAGCGACGGCCTTCGGGGCCCTGGGTACTGCCCACCATCATCGAGTGGTTCTGGGTGTTGAGGGCAAACATCGAGTCGCTGCTGCCGTTGGCCAACCGTGCCACCACGTCGGACAACTGGAACTGCCCCAGCGCCTTGGAGGCCTGGACCGCGTCGACATTGGAATGCAGCCGGATCAGGCTGTTCTTGAGCAAGGTCGAGCTGCCCGCCTGGGGATCGGCCGAGGCCAGGAACAGCTTCTGCACCAGGCTGTTGACCCCCGCCTCACCACCCCTGGCGAGGGCGACGGCCATGGCCCTGACCAGCGGGTAGCAGCGGCCTCCGGAGCGGTCCCCCACCAGCGACAGGTAGAAGTCCTGGGGCGCCAACTGGCCGAAGACACTGCCGGCGCCCCGGAAGTCTTCACTGAGGGTCGCGGTCTGGCGCAGCACTTTGTCGATGTATTCGGCCTGGCTGGTCTCACTGATGCGGGCACTCAGGGCGCCACGCTGCCCAGGCGTGAGCTGGCCGTCGAGAAACAGGCGCTTCATCTCCAGGGCCGACTTCTTGTCGTCCAGCCCGGGGATCTTGATCTCGCGAAAATCCCGCACGCCGTCACTGAATGCCGTGCCCCGGGCCCCGCGCTGATAGGCCTCGGCAATAGCGTAGCGCTCGCCCACGCTGGTGCTGCGCTCATCGCCCCCGCCCTGGATCGCCGTGTCGTCGGTGCGTACCACCGCAGCACTGCCCTGCTTGGCCTGGATCTGCTGCCAGAGCCAGGTCTTTTCCACCGAAGCGGCCTCACGCAACACCGGTTCGTACTGCGCCCGGTAGAAATCCTGCGTGAGGTTGAGCTGCTTGATCTGCTGGTCGATCAGGCTCTTGTCGCTGGCCCCGCGCCGCTGCTCCTGGAGTTGATAACGCTGGTTGCCGAGCTGTTCGATGTCGGCGCTGACCTTGGCCTGGACCGCATCGCGCAGCCGATTCCAGGCGGCAATGGCCGGGTGCTCGGGAGAAAAGTCGCCGCCGCTGTAGACGCCATCGGCCACCCCTTCAGTGGACACGCCGAACTGGGTCGCCACCTTCTTCAGGTTCTGGTGCACCTGTTCGCGGTACTCGGCGAACTGGGTCCGGTTGCGTTCCTGCACCTGGCTGTCGGCGGTCTGGATGGAAAGAGGCTCTGCACCCTCGCGCAACTTCGGCCAGACCATCTGCCCTTCGCGCTGGTACTCCTGGCGCTGGAACACCAACTGCCACTGGCCGTCGACGACCTGCATGTACGCCGCAGCCAGGCCCTCGGCGGTGCCGGCCACCTGGTAGTCCTTGTAGTCGACCGCCATCACCACGTTGTCGTACAGCAGCGAACTGTTGACCCGACCGTCGTGATAGACCCGATAGGTAGTGGCGTCCAGGCTGGTCACCACCAGCGAGCAGCCCGACAAGGTGCCGGTAAAGAGGAAGCTGCCCGCGCGCGCCTGCTTGGGAATGTCCACATAGGCCGGCGCGGCGTTGGCCTGGTTCGGCCCGTTGTAGCCGAGGAAATACGCCGGCACGCTGTCCGGGCTCCCGCTCACGGAGTTGGCGCTGTGCTCGGTGTATTCGAGCTCATACAGCCTGGGCGCGACTTCCACCAACTGCACGTTGCCCTGGGCCGGCAAGCGCCCCGCCTTGACCAGGGCCTCGGCACTGAGGGTGTGGGTCTGGGCGAACTGCACCGGGTCGGCGGCAAACTGGTGAATGTCGGCACTGCCCTGGCGCGGTTCGAAGCCGGCTCCGAGCGACGCCAGCCCGGTCTTGAGTTGCCGGTCCTTGGCGGCCTGCCCTAACAGCGCGGGCAGCGGCCCCAGGTCGGTGAAGCGCGGTGGATGGAACTCCTCGCTCGGCGCCAGGCCTTGATTGACGATGGGCAGGACCCGGGCCATCACGGCGTCGTACAGCTCCCCATGCAAAGCCTCCCGGCGCCCTTCGGCACGGTAGCGGTCGAAGGTCTGCAGCAGGTCCTTGCCGATGCTGTCCGGCCCCTGGGGTTCATAACGGGCGGCGACATACAGGGTTTCGAAGAACGAGTGGTAGCCGTTGCGGATCATGAAGGCCGCGTTGGCCATCTGGAACTGCCAGTACTGCTTGACGCTCGGCGCGCTTCCGAACAACTCCGGCAAGGCATTGCTGACGGTCTGGGTAGTCCCGGAAATGCCCCCCACGAACGGGGTGTCCAGGTCGCTCATGTAGCGTGTGGCTTCATTGTTCGGATCGGGGCGGAACTGGCTGTAGCTGCGGTACTTGTCGTCCTGGATCAGCAGCGCGGCATCGGTCCGGGCCTGCTCCGGGTGGGTATTGAGGATCAGGTAGGGGTCGGGCTGGTTCAGCCGGTTGTTGATCATGACCTTGTCGGCGCCGGTTTTTGGCGTCAGCGCGGCATGGGCATTGACCGGCACCGCGGCCTTGGAAAAACTGTCGGCCACGGGGCGCAGGGCATGGAACAACGCCTGCTTGCGCAGGCTGCGGCCCTGGTCGCCGGACAACAGCGCCTCGACCGTCGGCCGCAACGCGACGTCGGCCGGCGCCAGGCCCTGGGGGCCGCTCAACAACAGGTTCAGCAACTTGCTGTCCAGGCCGCGCTCCACCGCCACCTGATCGAAGACATGCACCTTCGGGTTGCCTGGATGCTGCCCGGCGTTAGCGCTGGCCACTCGCTGTGTTTCCGTCTCGATCGCCTGGGCGCGCCACTGTTCATACAACGGTGCCAGCAGCAATTTGGCCTGGGCAATGTCGCTCTGCAGATAACCGCCTTGCAGGACTTTGCTCAGCGCCTGGCTCTTCACCAGGTTCTGCCCCAGGCCGAACAGCAGCTCATCGTTGTCGTGGCTTTGCCAGACCGACGCGGCGAAGGCCTGTTCCCACAGCACCTTGTTCAGGTTGTTGCCCTTGATATCCCGCAGGCTCGGGCGGCTGTGTTGCGCCAGCAGCACCCCGGCCGGGGTGATGTGGTTGCGTTCGAGCAGGCGCGTCAGCTGTTGCACGAAGGTGGCGCGCTCGCTGCTGCCTGCGAACAGCCGGCTGGCCTTGAAGCCCTCGCCGCGCAATTGCTCCAGGCGCTCGAAAAACGCTGCGTTGTATTGATACAGGGTCTCGGTCTGGGCCTTGCTCAGGTGGCTGCTGCTGACCTTGTCGCCCTCGACGGTCATCACGGCAAAAGGCGTCGCCGAACGGTAAGCGTCACCCTGGGGCATTTCCAGCAGGTACTGATGCTCGGCAAAGCCGACCGAGCGTTCCAGCTCATGAATATTGACGAACAGGCCGTCGCGGTCCGGGTGGTAGCTGTTCTGCCGATAGTCTTCGACGCCCAGGGTCTGGAAGCTGCTGAGGTCCGCGTTCTGGTTGATCAGTTCGCTCAAGGCGCCAGCCAGGGGCACTTCACGGGTCACGCTGGTGCCGGGCGACTGGCCCGAGACCTGGATGCCGACCTGGTTGGGCACTTTGCGATCGACGCCGGTCAACAGCAGCTTGCGGCCGTTGCTCAACACCTGGGCCTTGAAGCCTTCGCGCAGGGAGCTTTCCGACACCAGGTGGTTGGCGAAGTACTGCTCGACGAACCCGGTCTTGACCAGCACCGAGCGAATCGGTGCATAGGTCGGCGAGCGCATGGACGGTGGCTCGCTCTTGAGCCGGTACTGTTGCTGCCAGGCCAGGGAACGGGCGGCGGTGCCAAAGGAGAAATTCAGCACGCCGTCGGTGGGCACCACCAGCCGGCCGTGCTCCAGGTAGAAGTCCTTGAAGCGGCCATCGGTGCTGGCATTGACCAGCGCCACGTTCATGCGGATGTAGCCCGGGCGCTCCTCCATCATCAGCAGTGAAAGGTTCACCGGCAGCTCGTCGGAGGCCCGAGGTGGCTTGGCCAGTGCGTCCAGGCTCGCGGCCTGCTGCTGCGGGGCGGCCTTGAGCCAGGCGTTGTAGCGGGTACTCACCTCCTTGTAGGCCTGCAGCTCGGAGAACAGGGTCACGTAGGTCTGGCTGAAGGTGGAGTCGGCCACCTGCAGGCTCAGGTGCTTCTCCAGGCGGTTGATCCGGCCCTTGAGCTCTTTCTGCTTGGCCGGCGCATCGGCTTGCAGGACCTCGGCCTTGGCGCCACCGGGACTGAGCAGCCGCAGGGCCTTGTTCCAGGTGCTGTCATAGTGGCTGATCGCCGTGTCCTGACGGCTGTACAACAGGATGTCACGGTCCAGTTGCTGCTTGTAGGCAATGGTGGCCGGCGTGTCGGCGATGGCCTTCATTTCTTTGCGGCGTTGTTGCAGCACCTGCAACTGGTCGCCCACCGAGACCGGGTTGTCCTGCATCTGGTAGTGCTGGGCGGCCAGCACGCTCAGGGTGCTCTGCTGCATTTCCAGCAGGCGCTCGCCGACCTGGCCGATGTACGCGGCACGCTCGTCGGCGCTCATGTTGAACCATTCGGTTTGCCGCCCTGCCGTCTTGATCTGTTGGTCGATCAGGGTATTGAGCAGGCGCGTGAAGTCCTTGGACATAAAAGCCATTGCAATGATCCTTTGTCTGTTTTGAGCCAAGCCCTGCGTCTCGCGAAGGGCTGCCTATGGGTATGGAACTGCGGGGTGGGGAGACATGACGGGTGGGCGAGTCCTCCTGCCGTCGGTGGGGTCAGTCCTTCATCTGCAGCGCCCACTGCCGGGCATACAACCCGTCCAGAGCGAGCAGCTGTTGGTGTGTGCCTTGTTCGAGCACCCGGCCCTGATCGATGACCAGAATCCGGTCCGCATGGCGCAGGGTATTGAGGCGATGGGCGACGCTGATCACCGTGCGGCCGTGGACGATGCCCTGCAGGTTGGCCATCACCGCCGCTTCCGACTCGTAGTCCAGGGCACTGGTGGCTTCGTCCAGCAACAGGATGCCGGGGTTGGTCAACAGGGCCCGGGCCAGTGCAATGCGTTGACGCTGGCCGCCGGAGAGCTGGCCGCCACGCTCGCCCACCTCGGTCTCGTAGCCCTGGGCCAGGGCCTCGATAAAGGACGCCGCCCCGGCCAGACCGGCGGCGTGCCGCACCTCGGCGTCGCTGGCTTGAGGCCGGCACAGGCGGATGTTCTCGGCAACGCTGCCGGCGAACAACACGCTTTCCTGGAGCACCACGCTCATGTTGCGGCGCAGGGCCACCGGATCGGCGATGGCCAGGTCGATGCCGTCCACCAGCACCCGGCCGTGCTGGGGCACATAGAGGCGCTGCAGCAGGCGGGTCAGGGTCGATTTGCCGGAACCGGAAGGCCCGGTGATGCCGACGAACTCGCCCGGCTGGATCTCCAGATCCAGCTGGCGCAGCACCTCCTGGCCGTCTTCCTCGTAGCGAAAACGCACCCCCTGGAAGCTCACCCCGCCCTGCAACGCTGGCACCGAGGCCAGGCCGCCGCTGCCGCTTTCACAGTCGCTGTCGAGAATGTCCCCCAGGCGGCGCAGGGAAATCAGCGTGTGCTGGAAGTCCTGCCAGACCTGGGCCAGACGCAGGATCGGCTCCACCACATGCCCGGCCAGCATGTTGAAGGCCACCAGTTGGCCGGGGCTCAACTGGCCATCCAGCACCAGCATCACGCCCCACCACAGCAACAGCGCTGCGGTCAGCTTCTGGATCAGGCCGATGCCCTGCCCGGCCCAGATCCCGACGATGCGGGTGTGGAACGCCGCACGCACATAAGCCGCCAGCTGGCGCTGCCACTGCTGCTGGAAGGCGCTTTCGATGGCCCCGGTCTTGATAGTCTCGATGCCGGTCACGGTCTCGGTGAGAAACGCCGTGTTGGCCGCATTCAACTCGTATTCGCGCAAGGCCCGGCTGCGCAGCAAGGGGCCCACGCACAGCCAGAAGAGGAAATACAGGGCCAGGGAGCCCACAACCACCCAGGTCAGCAGCGGTGCGTAGCTGTACATCACGGCGATGAACAACCCGCAGAACGCCAGGTCCAGCACCAGGGTCAAGGCCGAGCCGGTAAGAAACTGGCGGATCTGTTGCATCTCACCGACCCGGGCGATGATCTCGCCGCTCTGGCGCCGCTGGAAATAACCCAGCGGCAACTGGATCAGATGCTGGTACAGGCGCGCGGACAGCTCGGCGTTGATCTTGCTCGCCACATTGCTGAACAGCCAGGACCGCAACAGGCCGAACAAGGGCTCGAACAGCGCCAGGGCCAGCATGGCGATCCCCAGCACTTGCAGGCTCGACAGGCCGCGACTGACCAGAACCCGGTCGATGATGTTCTCGAACAGCAGCGGCGTGACCAGCGCTACGCCTTGCAGCATCAGCGACACCAGCAGCACGCTGCGAAACTGGCGCCCATGCTTGAGGATCGACGGCAGGAACCAGGAGACGCCGAAACCACCCGTCTTCAGCTGCACATGCCGCTCGGCCAGCAGCAACACCTCTCCCTGTCCCTGATCATGGCCTTGCCAGAGCGTCGCCAGCTCCTGGCGCGACAGGGTCTGGCATTGCCCCTGCAGCGGCCAGAACACCCGGACCCGGTCGCCCTCCACCGCGTCCAGCACCGCCCAGCCCCGAGTGGTGTCCAGCAGCGCCGGCAGCGGCAGGTGATGCAAGCGTTGCACCCGGCTTTGCACTGCCCGTGCGCGCAGGCCGATCCAGCCGGCGCAGCGCCGCAGGTCAAGGCTGTCGGCCGGACCTTCAACCCGTCCCAGGCGGTGAGTCAGTTGCGCCACGCTGATGCTCAGGTCAAAGCGCCGGGCGGCCCAGGCCAGGGCGTGCAGGCCGGTGTCGAGCATTGTCGGTGAGGGTTCAGAAGCGGCATCGAAAGCGCGGGTCATGCTCAACGCTCCCGCAACGCTTCGGACTGATACTCGCGAATCGGGCTCAGCAGGTAATTGATCACCCGCCGCTCGCCGGTGCGAATCTCGCCGGTCACGCTCATCCCCGCCTGCAAGGGCATCCAGCCCTGCCCTGCGGCAATGGCCGCACGCTCCAGGCGAATCCGCGTGGGGAACACCAGCCCCAGCTGTTCGTCCTTGATGGCGTCACCGGAGACATGGGCCACGGTGCCGCGCAAGGTGCCGTAGCGGGTATAGGGAAACGCATCCACCTTGATCTCCACGGGCTGGCCGGCCCTGACGAAACCGACGTCCTTGTTCAGCACCATGACCTCGGCATCCAGCTCGGCCCCCTCGGGCACGATCACCAGTAACTGCTGCGCCGCTTGCACGGCGCCGCCCAGGGTATGCACCGCCAGTTGCTGGACCACACCGTCCACCGGCGCCAGCAGGGTTTGCAGGCGCTGCCGGTCGCGGCCACGGATCAGTTGCTGCTCGAGCACGGCGATCTCCTGTTGGCTGCGGTTGAGCAATTCATGCTGTTCGCGCTGGGTCCTGGCCAGGAAGCTGTCGCGCTGCTCGCGACGGTTCTGCGCCTGGGCCTTGAGCACCTGCAGTTCGGCCTGCTGCTGGGCCAGCGAACGCTCGACGTCCAGTTGCTCCTTTTCCTGCTCAAGCAATTCCACCAGGGGCATCAGCTGTTCGGCGGCCATCGCCCGGCGTGCATGGAGCCGTTTGCGCACATTGCTGGCCAGCTTGCCCAGGGCGCTGATCTCGCTGCCCCGGGCCCTTTGATTGGCCTGGTTGATGGCGATTTCGGCGTTGAGGCTGTCCAGGTTGGCGCTGATTTCCTTCCAGGTACTGAGCAGTTGCTCCCGGGCCGCCGCGACCTGCTGTGCATCCAGGCCAGCAGGCGTCTGGTAGCTGTGCAAGGGGTCCGGGGTCAGCAGTGCACGGGCCCGGGCCAGTTCCAGACGCTTGAAGTCCAGTTGCGTGCGCAACTCGCTCAACTCGGCGTCGATGCCGATCGGGTTCAGCGCCACCAGCACCTCGCCGGCCTTGACCCGCTGCCCGTCACGCACATGGATGGCCCGAACTTCACCCGCCTCGTGCGCCTGGATCACCTTGGTGTAGCTGGAGACCATGAGGCGCCCGGCGGCACTGGCATGAATGTCGAGAAAGCCGAGGATCGCCCAGCCCAGGGCCAGCAGGATCGCCAGGATCAGCAGCAGTGCCGTGCCACGTGCCCAGGGCGCGGGTGGCCGCTCGACAATTTCCAGGTAGCCGGGTTGGAACTCGTATTCGTCGCGGCTGCGCTTGAGCCGCGTCCGCGCGTCACCCAGGCGCTGCCAGGCGCGGCGTAAGCGAGACAACAGCGCACCGGACCTCATGACGCCTCCTTGCACAGCGCCTGTTGCAGCGCCCACAGGCGCGAGTAGCAACCGCCGTTGGCCAAGAGTTGCTGGTGGCTGCCCGATTCACTGATGCGCCCCTGTTCCAGAGCGATGATGCGTTGGCAATGCCGTACCGCAGACAGGCGATGGGCAATGATGATCACCGTGCGTCCCTGGGCGATGCTCGCCATGTTGTCCTGGATCAGCGCCTGGGATTCGTCATCCAGGGCGCTGGTGGCTTCGTCGAAAATCAGGATGCGCGGGTCGCCCATCAGTGCCCGGGCTATGGCGATGCGTTGCCGCTGGCCGCCGGACAACGAGCTGCCGGCTTCGGCCAGCACCGTGTCGTAGCCCAGGGGCAGGCGCAGGATGAAATCATGGGCACCGGCCAGGCGCGCCGCGGCGATCACGCTTTCCAGGGAGGCGGTGGGATGGCGCAGGGCGATGTTGTGGCGCACGCTGCGGTTGAACAGGTAGTTTTCCTGGAGCACCACGCCAATCTGGCTACGCAACCAGGCCGGCTGCAACTGATCCAGGGGCAAGCCGTCGATCAGGATGCGCCCGCCATCGGGGGTGTAGAGTTTCTGCAGCAAGCGGGTCAGCGTGCTCTTGCCGGACCCGGACGGCCCGACGATGCCCAGGGTCTGCCCCGCGGCGATCTGCAAGTCCAGGCCGCGCAGCACCCACTCAAGTTCCGGACGGTAGCGGAACACCAACTGTTCGATGCGCACTTCGCCACGCAACGCCTGTGCCGGGCGCAGATCCCCCTCGGCCTGCTCCACCGGCAGGTTGAGCATGTCGCCCAGCTTGTCCACCGACACCCGCACCCGGACGAACTGCTGCCAGACCTCGATCAGTTTGGCCACGGGCTGGCTGACGTGGGACAGCATCATGTTGAAGGCAATCAACTGGCCGATGCTCATCTGCAGGTCGATGACCCGGCTAGCGCCCCAGCAGATCACCGCCACCGCCGTGACTTTCTGCAACAGCATCACGGTCTGGCTGATGGCGCTGCCCAGGGTCTGGCTGGCAAACCCGGCCTCGACCATCTGCGCCGTCTGCGACTCCCAGCGACGCTGCATGCGCGGCTCCACCGCCAGGCTCTTGATGGTTTCGCTGCTGCTGACGCTTTCATTGAGAAAGGCGGTGTTGCGCGCCGCGCTGTAGAACTGGCGCTCGATGCGCTTCTCCAGCGGGCCGGTGCTGAACCAGGCCAGCAGCGCATACAGGGGCAGGGTCAGCAGCACCAGCAGGGTCAACGGCCAGGAAATCCAGGCCATGACCGCAAAAAACACCAGGGTGAAGGCCACGTCGACACACAGGGTCAGCAGCGAACCGGTGAGGAACTCGCGGATGCTGTCCAGCTCCTGGACCCGGGTGATGATCGCCCCCACCTGGCGTTGCTTGAAGTACAGCAGCGGCAGGCCCAGCAGATGGCGCAAGAGCTTGACCCCAAGGCCGATGTCGATGCGGTTGGCGGTGTGCGCCGCCAGGTATTCGCGCAAACCCTTGAGCAGCACCTCGAACAGGCCCACCACCACCAGGGTCATCACCAGCACGTCGAGGGTCGACAGCGCCCGATGCACCATGACCTTGTCCATCACCGCCTGGAAGAACAACGGCGTCGCCAGGGCCAGCACCTGCAGCAACAGCGAGCACAGCAGCACTTCGCCCAGTATCCGCCGATGGCGCAGCAGCTCCGGTACGAACCAGGACAGATCAAAGCGCAAACCGCTCTGGCGCAGGCGAATCACCTCCCCGCTCCACTGCTCGGCCAACTGCAGGCGATCGAGCATGTCCGGGGTCGGCATTGAAGGTCGCTGCACCAGCGCCTGGGTGTCCGAGAGCCGCGCCAGCAGCATGAATTCGCCGCTCTGGTTGCGCCAGGCAAGGGGCAGCATCTTTGGGGTCAGTCGGGTCAGCGCCAGGCGTTCCAGGCGAAGATCGACACCGGCGTTGCGTGCATAGTCCCTGACCGCCTGGCGCAGGTCCCGCGAAGGGTCAGGGTCCAGGGATTGCGGGGCCGCGGCTTGCGGTACGCGTTCCTGGGTTAGTTGCAGCAGCAGATGGCAGCAGGCCAAGGCTGAGTGAACGGCCGTATCGGCCGCGGATGATGGGGCAGACAGCGCTGTCATAGCGGAGCATCCGCTGAGGACAGGCTGCGGGTTGTTGCAATATTGACTGGCATAGACCGCTCGTTGCTTGCTCCAGGGAGCATGGAGGCACGAACGCAGTCTGAGTCAGCCAATTACGAATGATAATCAGCAGTTTGATTGAAGCGTTTTAACTAAAACTTAAGGCTGTCCCCTAAATCCCCTGCATGTCCAGGCTGCGCATGCACAGGGACCTGGTCCCAGGCTGGCGAGGCTACTGATACAGCGCTGCCCACGGCTGTTCAACCTGAGTGTCAGCGCGTACCAGTCGCTGCCCTCACTGGTTGCGCCAGCCCTGAACGGTGATGGCAATCAGCGGTCAAAATAATCCGTCAAACCCAACCGTCTCTGCACATAACCCTCTAATCTTGGCGGCATGTTTTGCAGGTCGTTGCGGGTCGGTCTCTGCACGTGTCGAATACGCAGCGTTAATCCGAGAGCATGAAATGCCACTGTTTGTTGAGTTACTGCCATGACTCATATGATCCAATCGTTGCGCCAGCGGGGGGCGCTGATCCTGACGACGCTGCTCGTTCTGACGGCCTGGGTGCCCTCAGTGTCTGGCGCCGAGTCCCGTAGCTTCGACCTGTACATCGCCGAAGCGCCGCCTTTATCGATGCTGGACCCGTCCGGCCTGCATGGCATCCTCGGCGACGCGACGCTGGAAGCGGCGACCCGAGCCGGATATACGCTGCACTTTATAGAAGTGCCCTGGGCACGAGCCCAGCAAAGCGTACGCAAAGGCGTCGACAAGCTGATCATTCCCCTGTCGCGCACGCCGGAAAGAGAGGCCGATTACACCTGGATCGCGCCCATCATGACCATGGACAGAGCCTTCTTCAGCCTGCACACGCGCGTCGAAACCCTGCAGCAGGCACGGGAAACCTTCGCTCGGATCGCCGTTGGCCGAGGCAGTGCCCAAGAGCAGAAGCTTCGGGCTGAAGGCTTTGGCGACAACCAGATCTATCCGTTTGAAATTGGCGAGAACCCGGCTCAACTGCTGCTGATGGGACGGGTCGACGCCTGGTTCAACGGCATTCCCGAAACCCAGAGCATCTGGCGCAAGGTGTCGACTCAGCCGTTGCAGGTCAGTCCGGTCTTTATGAGCACCGATCTGTACCTGGCCTGCTCCAGAAACTGCAATGCGACACTGGTGCACAAGCTGCGCGCGGCGGTCGAGAGGCTGCGCAAGGACGGCACGCTGGAGAGAATGCGAAAATCCTACCTCGACGCTCCCTGACCGGCCCCTGTGCTGCGCAGAACCCGGGCCGCGTTGGCATAGCCGGCGTCCCGATCCTGCAAGCCTCTGCAAAGCACCGCCGCGGGTCCGCAGCACGCGCTTGCCGATGCTCCTCAACGCGACAGCATGAACGTCTCGTACTCCAGGTCATCCAGCGCCGTCGACAGCCGCGTCAGCCCCAGCAGCACGCAGATCAGCAGCGACAGGGTAAAGCCATAGCCGAAGAAGCTCGGCCCCAGGTGCAGGCTGAGCAGGGTCAGGGCGGCATTGAGGGCCACGAACAGCAGGCACAGCTCCAGCACGATGGCGCGTTTGTCGAGGTAGAAGAACACGTTGAGAATCGCCATGAACACCACCTGGATGCTCACCCCGATCAGGTCGATGTAGAACAGCGGCAGGTAGTAGCTGGACATCCCCAGCCACTCCAGCAGGCGCGGGCCGAAGAGGAACAGCAGGACCACCGTCAGCCCCTGGACCTTGCAGATTTCCAGCAGGCCCTGGCGGATCGAGAAGGTCATCTCGGCCTTCAGCGAACCGATGTGCTGCAAGGTCTCGCCATCGCGCACGGCACGGAACAGGCGGTCGTACCATTCGGCGAAATCGGTTTCGATGCGCACCAGGAACACCGCCATCCCGGGAATGATCGCCAGGTAAGCGAGGAAGATCGGCAGGTCGTAGAGAATTGACGCGCGCATCGGCCCGATCACCTGGCTCGAAGTTTCCGGGTTGAACCAGAAGATGAACTTGTCGATCCAGATCCCCAGGTTGTAGCAAAGCCCGGTCAGCAGCAGGCTGACAAACACCTGGCGGCGGTCGAGAAAGTCGAAGGCCACCAGCTTCTCGGCCCGATACTCGCGCAGGATGTCGTAGAGAAACAGGAACAGCAGCGTGCTGTGCCCCAGCAGCAGCGCCAGCAACAGCCCTTCCATGCCCATGTAGCGCAGATAGAAGGCGCTGCCGACCATCAAGCCATACCCCACCAGCATCACCAGAAGGATGCGGTTATAGGCCTTCATCCCCGAGAGGAAGATGATCACCAGCCACAGGTTGCACAGCACCACGAAGTTGGCCAGGGTCAGAAGGCGGTAGATCAGCGCCTGGTCGAACAGGGTCACCAGCAGCAGGATGCCCAGCGCCCCGGAGCCCAGAGTCACCAGCAAGAGTACGCCCACCAGGTTCGGCAGGATCTGCTCGTACTTGCGCTCGAACAGGCGGTCGGACACGAAACGGGTGAAAAACAGCTGCAGGCCGCCGGTCAGGATCAGCGACGTGGCCATCAGGTAGGTGACGGTGATCAGGAACTGGCGGATCAGGACCTCCGGCACCACCAGCCCGAGGCTGATCACCCCCACCAGCATCACGCTGAGGATCGACAGCACCCAGGGCCCGGAACTGATCAGGCCGGCATAGACATAGGCGTGCAGGGTCGCCGTGTAGGAGTCGCGGGAGAGAATCTTGCGCAGTTCGAAACCGATGCCGGCCATTTACACAGCCTCCTTGTGTGGGGTGCCGATGGCCGTGTGATAGAGCGTGCGATAGCGGTCGAGCATCAAGCGCTCGCTGTAGTAGCGATGTACCCGCAACAGGCCCGCCGCCTGGGCCGATCGCCAGCGTTCGGGGCTGCGCAGCAGGTCGATGATCGCCTGGGAGGTGGCCTGCGGATCGGCGATCGCCACCACTTCCCCGGCCCGCCCCAGGTCCCGGTCGGCCGCCTCGCCGCCCTCGATCAGCTCGCGGCAGGAGCCCACGTCACTGCTGACCACCGGCGTGCCGGCGGCCCAGGCTTCGAGAATCACCAGGGGCTGGGCCTCGCTGATGGAGGTCAGCACCATCAGGCCCAGTTGCGGCAGGATGTCCTGGATTTTCTGGAAGCCCAGGAACAGTACCTTCTGCTCCAGCCCCAGGCTCGCCACCAGGCTGCGGCACTCGGCGACGTACTCCGGGTCTTCCTCTTCCGGCCCGACGATCCAGCCTTCGACCTCGGGCATCACGCTGACCACCCCGCGCATGGCCCGCAGGAAGGTCTTGACGTCCTTGATCGGCACCACCCGGCCGATCAGCCCGACCACCGGCGCAATGCCTTCGGCCCGGGCCTCCAGGGCCTGGGTCCAGAGCTGCAGGTCGATGCCGTTGGGGATCACCTGGGTGCGCTCGGGGGGCGCGCCGTCCTTGATCTGGCGTTGGCGGTTGCCGTCGTACAGGGCAATGATCTGGTCGGCGCTTTCATAGACCAGATGCCCGATTCGTTCGAAGAAACGCACCCAGAGCATGCGGATATAGCCGGAGCCGGAATCCATGCTGTCGTTCAGCGCCTGGTTGCTGCTTTCGGCGATCCAGCTGGCCTGGGCCAGGTCGATCTTGCGCTCCTTGGTGTAGATCCCGTGCTCGCTGAGCAGGAACTGGCAGCCCCACAACTGCTTGAGAATGCAGCCCACCAGCCCGGCGTAGCCGGTGGAAATCGAGTGCAGCACCCGGGCCCGCGGCATGTGCCGGGCGGCATTGGCCAGCATCAGCAAGGGCGACTGCATGGTGCGCAGGGTCCAGAAGTAGTTGACGAAGGACGGATCGGCGCAGTGCTGCTCGTAGCCTTCGGTCAGCGCTTCCCAGCTGGGCCGGCTGTAGAGCACGTCGTCCAGGGTGATGCGCCCCTGGGCCAGGGATGCCAGCACTTCGATGCCCAGCTCGGCGGCGGGCTTCTGCGGGTTGTGCAGGTAGCGGTACAGGTTGCTCAGTTCCTCCAGGGACGCGCTGTGGGCCTCGCGCTTGTGCCTGGGGTTGCGCCAGGCCTCTTCCAGGTACACCTCTTCGATATGCACGACGTTGGCCGGAATCTCATAGCGGCGCTGACCATAGGCCTCGCGCTGGCCGCCAATGAACAGCACCGAAAACTGCAGCTGCGGCAGGCCGAGGATCATCTGGTGGATCCAGCTGGACACGCCACCACGCACATAGGGCCAGGTGCCCTCGAGCAGCAGGCAGACATCGGCGATGGGGGTTGAGTCGGGGGTTTTCTTCATGTCCAGGTCCTTACCAGCCCGGCAAAGGGCGGACGTTGCTGCATTTGCGCCGGCAGGCTTCGCAGCAGCCCGGGAATCTCGGCATAGCGGCCGGTTTCAAAGGCGATTTCGGCGCGGAACGGCAGGACCTTGGCCGAGTCCATGCCCGCCTCCTCGGCCTGGTGCATGTGCAGGCGCGCCTTGCCGACGTCACCGCGTTCAAGGGCGATGCGCCCGGCCAGCAACAGCAGCTCGCCGCCCTCCCCCAGCTTCAGCGCCTGTTCAGCATGTTCGCCGGCCTGGCCCAGCACGTGCTGCTGCACACTGCCCTGGGCCAGGCCCAGGTAAGCCAATTCCCAGTACCAGCGGGCCAGCGTCGCGTGCAAGGCTCCGGCCTTCTGCGGCGCCGCGCCGGGCAGTTGTTCCAGGGAGGACTGGATCCGCTGGTTGATGTCGGTTTCCTGCTTGTCGAGCATCGAATACGCCAACAGCCGCACATCGTCGCTCGGGTCACCCAGGGCCAGCTTGAGGATCGGCACCGCTTCCTTGCCCGGCATCCGCCGGGTGGCGAGCAAGGCCGCCAGGCGCTGGTCGGGGTCCGGCGCATGACGCAAGACATCCTGCAGCCCGCTGTCACCGAAGGTGGGCGAATGCAGTTGAGTCTGAGCGCGAAACGGCAGGTCGGGAATGCCCACCGCCTGCCACGTCTGCGCCTCGCGCTTGCGCGGCAGGTACAGCGCCGGAAAGATCGCGGCAATCACCCCGACGGCCCCGATCAGCGGCACAAAGAACGCCAGGCTGAAGATGAACAGCGGGCTCCATGGCAACGGCCGGCGATAACGCGCCGGCAGCAGCAGCCAGACCGCCGCGGTCAGCAGGCCACAGGCGATGCCATGGGTCATTGCATACAACAGCGCGGTCTGCAGGTCGGGCAACTGCGCCGTCAGGCTGGCCCAGCTGCCGATCTCGAAAAACAGCGCTCCGCTAAACAGCCACTTGCTGATCATTCAGGCCACACTCGTTGTACAGGAAGTTACGCAGCCCATCGCGTTGCCGGGCCGACTCCAGGTCGTAGGGCAGTACCTTGACCCCCAGGCCGGCCAGCTCCACGCTCATGCCGAAGTGTTCGTGGACCAGCTTGCCCAGGCGTGCCAGGTAGCCCTGGGCGCCCTCGGCGCTGGTCAGCGGCAACAGCACCAGCAACAGTTCGTGCCCGCGTGCATTGGCCAGGCTCAGGTGCAGGTCCAGGCCACGCTGGCTACGCTCGAACAGCCGCGCCAGTTCATCATTGGGCTGGGTCAGCTCGAAGGCATAGAGGCAACCGGACAGGCCGTGGCGCTCGACATCCACCAGTGAACGCTTGAGTTGGCGGGTGAAGTGCTGGGCATCGGCGCTCTGCAGTTGCAAAACCTGCGGGTCCGGGTGCAGCAGGTCGGCGATATGTCCGGCCAGCAGGGCCAGCAGGCTGAGAGTGCGTTCCTGGAAGGCAAAGAACGGCATCTGCCGCACCGCCAGAATCGCCAGCACCTGGCCCTGGGTGTCCACCAGCGGAACACAGGCCTGCAAGGACGACACCGAGGCCTGGGCGCCGCTATCCAGCAGCTCCTCACGCACACTCACCAGCTCCTCGCGCTCCAGGCACATACGCACCAGCAGGTCCTGGCTGTCCAGGGGCCCCATGGTGCCGATCGAGGCCAAGAGGCTCAGCTGTGGCGCCGCACTGGCGCCCTGCTCCACCCGGTACAGCCCGGCCACCCGCAGCGAGCCGTACTGGCCGAGCAGGGTCAGCACCGGCTCGGCCAGCAGGCTCAGCGGGTCGCCGCCATTGGGCGCCGCGCGCAGCCGATCACGCAGGCCCAGCAGGGAACTGCGCAAGCTCTGGTCGCTGCCCGCCAGGCGCTGCTCCAGGCGGTCATGGGAGACCCGCAGAATCTGGTGCGCCCGGGTGAAATCATCGAGCCGGTACTGGCGGTACTCGTTGGCCATCTGCAAGCGCAGCAAACGCCGCTCCCAGAGGTCGCGCACCTCGCCCACCAGCATGCCGCAGACCAGTACGCCGACAATGTAGGACGGCGCGACCTGGGCGTAGCTCGCCAGCCCCGAATGACGCAGGGCAAAGAACGCCGCTACCAGCAGGCTGGCACTGATCAGGCCGCGGACAAACCCGTAGCGCACCCCCAGCAGCAGCGGCGCCAGCACCGACCAGGGAAACTCGCCCTGCACCTGCAAGGGGTCCTCGGGGGCCAGCCACAGGCCGACGCCGATGACCAGGGCGGTCACCAGAAAGGTTTCCAGCCAGGACGCCGGACCGCTGGCGCGGGGCGCCAGCGCATAGTCCATGTGTGGAGAGTTCATGGCAGTCACTCGATCCGAAGGCCACCGACAAGCTTGTCGAGCACCTTCTGGGCGGCCCCGGCCAGGCTTTCCCGGGACCAGCCGGCGCGGGCCCCGCTATTGCTCCACAGCACCTTGCCGGTACCGGCCTCGACCACCCGCAGGCTGATGCCTACCGCCGGTTCGCCATCCAGGCCGTTCTTGTACTGCCACTCCTCGACGCTGCCGGACACCACATAGTCGAGCTTCTGCTCCCGGGCCCAGTCCATGGCCCCGGCCAGGCGCTCGTTGTCGTCGAGCAGGGCCTGTTCGCCCTGCCCCGCCGTACCGGTGTAGACCTGGGGTTGCAGGCCGCGGCTGCTCAGCACGCTGAGCAGAATCTGCTCACTGCGCTCGCCGGCCTGGGGTGTCTGGGAATAGTTGACCAGCGGCAGCACGCCCCAGCGCGCACTCTTGGACAACTCGGGGCTGCTTTGCCCGGTGAAGCTGCTGCACCCGGCCATCAGCAAGGCGACCATTGCCAGACTCACGCAACGAATGGATTGCATAAGGTTTACTCCTCTTTGAATTCCATGATCAGCGTCCGAAACGCACGCTGTAGCTGACACCTGCAGTGCCCCCGGACTTGCCTGCCCCGCCTTGCGGCGCGGACTGGTAGCCAAGGGTCACTGCCAATTCGTCATCCCCTATCACCTCGGTGCCGACACCGGTACTGATGGCGTAGTTGATGGTGTTGTCGGTCCACTGCCAGCCGGTGCTGACATCCACCAGCCAGGTGTATTGCCCCCGCGTGCGGTTCAGCGCCCCCGGGAAACCGCGCCGCCAGGAACTGCCGAAGAACAGCTGGCCGTAGCGCTTCTGCAGCAGGGTCTGGCTGGTGATCTGCTCCGGATTGTCGAGATCGGCCCCGGCCAGATCGATGCCTCCGCCCAGGGTATTGGCCAGGTCGGGCAGCGAGCGGTTGTTCAGGCTGTTCTGCTGGTAGTCGATACCGCTGCGCAATTCCCAGTTCGGCCCTTCGAACTGCAAGGTGTGGTCGAACTCGATCTTCAACGCCTGGCCGCTGCCCAGGTCATCGCCGCCGCGGGTCGAGAACCAGCGCTGGGCCAGGTTCCAGGACAACTGGTCACGGGCCGAATAGCGATGCCGGCCGCCCACCCAGACATCATCCTGCTGGCCGAAGGTGCGCATGTATCCGCTGTCCTCGTTCTTGCGGTGCCAGTCGGCACCGACGTCCAGCTCGTTGCCGCTGTCCAGTTGCCAGGTGCGGCTGGCACCCAGGCCGTTGCGGTCATCGTCCTTGCGCAGGCTGCTGTCGAAGATCAGCTTGTAGTTGCCGTTCTCCAGCTGGCGCTGCAAGGTCAGTTCGGTGTTGGTCTCATTGCCCAGGCGCGACTCATCCAGTACATCGCCGCTGTAGCGGCCCTGCTCCAGGACCAGCTTGGCGTACCAGTTGTCGTTCAGATAGCGCGCGGCGGTCAGGCGCGGGCCGTTGAACACCAGGCCGCCGTAGTCCTGGCGCTCCCAGGCGATTTGCATACCCTGGGGCGTGCGCTCGGTCATCTCGATGGCCTGGCGGCGCAGTTGCTCGCGCAGCGCCGCCGGTTGCTCGTCACCCAGTGCCGAAAGGCCCACCGCCAGCGCTTCGCCGCTGCGACCCAGGCTGTTCAAGGCCTCGACCTGCTGCGCCGGGTCCAGGTCGCCGCTGGCCACCAGGCGCTCCAGGGCCTGGCGATTGCTGCCGCGCAGGGCTTCCTGGATCTGCTCGTAGCGGCTGACCTTCAGACCGCGGCTGCGGGCCCAGGCCAGCCACTCATCCTTTTGCGCCGACTGATTGAGGTCATCCAGGCGCGCGAGGAACTGATCGAACCACAGCTGCAGCATCGGCTTGGAGCCGTCCTGCCATTGCATGGCCTTGTTCTGCGCCTTGCGTGACGAATAGCTGCTGGCCAGCAGGCGCAGCCAGGTGGCATAGCCCTGGGGCGTGGCGCGGATCTGCTCCGGGCTGACCTGGCGATCGAGCCGCAGGCGCAAGCGCTGGGCCGAGTCGGCATAACCGGCGCCCTCCAGGGCATCGGCATAGGCGGCCTGGACCATCCAGTCCCGGGGGTTGGCCTGCAAGTACAGGCGATACCAGGCCAGGGCCTCGGTATTGCGCCCGAGCAACTGGCTGGCGGCGGCGAACGGCAGCCACAGGCTGCTGTCACTGCGGGCCAGGGAGCGCCATTGCTGCAACAGCGGCTTGATCTCGCCCGTGCGGCCCAGATCGACATACAGCCACAGCAGCCGCTCACGGAAGGTGTTGTCGTCCGGGAAGCGGCTCAAGCCCTGTTGATACAGGCGCAGGGCCAGATCGGTCTGGCCCTGCTGCACCGCCAGCGCGGCGCGGGCGGCCAGCACCTGGGACTGGTCGCTGGCACCCGGGTACTGCTCGGCTTCCTTGAGCAAATCGACCACCAGAGGCCAGTCCTGGAGTTCCTGGGCCAGTTGCAGGGCGGCCACCAGGCGCTGCGGGCTGTGGCCCTGGCGCCAGCTGTCGACGGTCAATTGCAGGGCCTTGCGCGGATCGCGGGTGCGATACAGGGCAATCAGCTCGCTTTCGTCGCCTGTATTGAGTGAGCCCTTGATCGCCAGCATCTTCTCCAGCGCCAGCTGCAGCTCGTCGTCCAGTTCCAGGTCCCAGGCCAGGGCGGCGCGGGACTGCCAGTAGTTGAAGTCCTTGATCTTGTTGCCATCCACCGCGGTGATGACTTTCCAGGCCCCCTGGCTATCGAACAGCTTGAGGTGGTTGTTGGCCCAGTCCACACGTTCGGTGCTGGTCAGCGGATAGCGCTTGGCGAACTGGTTCCAGACCACCAGGCGCTGCGGGTACTGCTCGGTGTTTTCCAGGTTCTGCAACAGGCGCACCCAGGCCAGACGCTGTTTCGGGTATTTGGCGACATAGCGGCGCAGCCACTTTTCTGCCTCCTCGGGCGTCCCCCTGGACTCTTGCGCGTAGACCAGGGCATCGAGCTCGACGTTGGTCAGGGCGCGGCTGTCCATGATCCCCGCCAGCAGTGGGATGCCCCGGTCGAAGTCGTAGGTCTGCATCGCCAGGCGCCAGGTGTGCTCGAACTGCGCCGGGTCCTTGCTTAGCGTGCTCAGGCTGATCCAGTAGCCCAGGGCGGCGGCCGAGTCGCCCTGCCATTCGGCGAGATGGGCCATCTGCTCCAGCAACTGCGGGTCATCCGGCCGCTGTTCGAGCAGTTGCAGGCCCACCGCATGGGCGCCGGCCAGGTCACCGAAGGCCAGGCGCTGCTTGAATTCCTTGGCGAGGATTTCCGGGCTGTCGGGCTGCACCTTGCGCCAGGCACTGAAGAACTGTTCCGCCAAGTCCACGCGGTTGTGCGCCACGGCCACATCCACGCCGCGGTCCAGCAGCGCCGGTTCGAATTCCACGTCCGGCTGTGCGGCCAGCTCTCGGGCCAGCAGCTCCACTGCCTGATCGCCGCGATCGGCCGCCACCAGGGTGGTGAAGGCCTGTTGCAGAAACTGCCGACGCGCCTCGGGGGTCTGGCTGGCATCGAGCAACTGCACATAGAGATCGGCCGCGCGCCCCGGCTGTTCGCTGGCCTGGTACCACTTGGCGGCTTCAGGCAGCCACTGCTCGCGCCGTGTCGGGTCGCGCCGCGCCAGCTCGGCATAGGCATCCGCCGCCAGCCCCGGGGCCTGGGCGCTCAGGGCCAAAGTGGCCAGGCGCTCCAGTTGCGGCGATGGCAGCGGCTTGTAGTCAAAGGCCTTGAAACGTTCGGCCAGGGCCTGCAGGGCCGCGCTGTCGGTGCTGTTGTTCAGCGCCAGGGCATCGAGCTGCAAGCGGTAGTAGGCCTTGAGCGCCGGATCGGGCCGCTGCCACTGGGCCAGGTGTTTTTCCGCCTTGGGGTAGTCCCCCAGCTGAATCAGCAGGTCGAGCAGCTGGGTGCGCAGCTCATTGTTTTCCGGGTGTGCGGCCAGCAGCACCTCGGCGTAGCTGGCCGACACTTCGTCCGGCTGCCCGCCCTTGGGGCGGAACGCCTCTTCATTGCGAAAGGTTGCCCACAGCAGCACGCCGACGGCGATCGCCACCAGCAGCAAGGCCCAGGGGTTGAGCAGCCGCGCGCTGGGCGCCTTGGCCTTAGTTGCAGAGGAGTTGGGCATCACTCACCTGCTTCATGGGAAGTTGGAAATGCCACAGGCCCTGTTCGGACTTGCCGGCGTAGCGTTGGCCCTGGACCTCGACCCGACAGGCGCTGGCCGAACGCACCGAGAATTCCAGGTTGAACTGGCCGGCAAAGGAGAAGCTCACCTGCCGGTCATTGACATAGCGCCAGTCGCGCAGGGGAACATTGGCCAGCTCCAGTGCCGGGCGCGGATCGCGCTCGGGGCGCAGGGCCAACAGCGCATGATCGCTGCTCAAGGCTACATAGCGCCCCTGGGGCAAGTCGCGCACCCCGGCCACCCCCACCGAGCGGCCGAGGTCCGGCCAACCCAGCGCCGGGTCCAGGCGCAAGGTGCGCAGGCCGTCCATGCCGCGTACCTGCCAGTCGCCATTGGCGGTCCGCGCCAGGCTTGCCTGGTACAGGCCGTGGACCCGGTCCAGGTAGTCACTCATCCACAATGACAGCGGCTGCTGGCCACGCATGAACTGGTAGATGTCGGTCATGGCCTTGATCGACGCCTGCTTGGTGCCCGAATAGAAGTGGTAGTACAGGTGGATGCCGCGCAGGCGCCGTGGGCTGTCGGTCAGCTCGAAGGTGTCGATCACATCGCGAAAGCCGTAGTACGGGCCTTTCCAGAGGTTGGTGTACATGTTCTCGTTGATCACCGGAGCGTAGTACTGCAAGCCGCCCGAGGTCGGCCGCAACAGCGGGTACAGGCCGGTGAGCGATGAGTTGGCCTTGGTCAGGATGGTCTGCCCGCCGTTGACGTTTTTCAGCCCGGCGTCGTAGGCCAGCTTGATGGTCTCGGCGCTGGGCAGCGCATCCCCCGGCCAGAAGACCAGCTTCACCGGTTTCTGCGCGGTGGTCAGGCGGCTGTTGATGTAGTCCCGCGAGCCGAGGATCTCGCGCTTGTAATCCAGGGTCTTGTACCCCGGGATATTCAGGCGCAGGCCGTATTCGGCGTGGAAATCCTCGTCCTTCTTGGCCTTCTCCGGCTGCATGTAGAACGGGTGGCTGTAGGTGTGGGTGGCCACTTCGACCTTGGGGTCGGCGAAGATCTCCTGGGCGATGGGCTCCAGCTCCCGCGCCAGGAACGGCGACATGCCCTTGGGCCCGACTTCGCCTTCGATGATCGAGACCGAGGTCAGGAACGGGTTGGGACGAATGTAGTCGTCCAGCACCTGGCGCCCGGAATACGGGGTGCCACGCACTTCGGCATGGGACGGGAAACCGTCACCGTCGATATGCACCGTGGCGATCCGCCGACCGTTCTCGGTGGTGGTGTCCGGTCGTGGCTGGGACGGCAGGCGCAGGGCCTTCTGGATAAAGGCGAACGGGTCGAGGATCCAGCGGCTGCGCTCCACATTGGCCTCCACCACATAGGGGGCCAGGGCCATGCCGCCCCAGGCGGCGGTGGCCACCGGGACGTACTTGCCGCCCTTGTCATCGCCCAGCACCAGGGCTGGTTTCGGCCCGTCGGGCAGCAGGCTCACGCGGGTCAGTTCACGGCTGCGCGCCACCACCGGGGCCTCGAAGGCGCCGATCAGGCTCTTGTCCTGGCTCAGCACATGCAGGGCATCGCGAGCCCCCGGCGCCGCCAGGTTCAGCCCCAGGCGCTTGAGCAGCGCCCGGTCCTCGATCGGCAGGCCGGCCATGATCGCCAGGGGCACCTGCTCATCCAGGCGCTGGCCGACCCAGCTATAGAAGGCACGGCTGTCCTCGGGCGGGCCGCTGGTCATCCACAGCACCACCCCGGCGTAAAGGCCGGCGAAGCTGTAGGCAGGCAGGCTGTCGTCCACCGGGAAGTAGTCCACCCGGTAACCCAGGTATTCCAGCAGGCCACCGAGCATGCGGTGCCCGGCGTGATCGTAGAGTTCCCCTTCGCGCGGGTCATAGAGCATGGCGATGCGCCGCGGCTGGACTTCCACGGTGCTCATGCTCAGGGCGTTGAGGTCCGGGGTGGTGACCACCGGTATAAAGCCTTCCTGGCTCAATTGCCGGACCAGCTTGCGTGCCTCTTCCCGACGGTTGGCCGGCAGGTAATCGATGGCCACCAGCGGGATGTTGCGTGCGCGCAGCGGCTTGAGTTCGCCTTCAAGCCAGGTGCGGTCGGCTTCGGAAACCGGGCGGTAACGCTTGGCCGAGGCATCCCAGCCGGCGTGGATGGATTCCACCGCCACGGCCGAGGCGACGCCATCGAGCTCGCCCAGTACCTCGAAGCCCCGGTTGAAGAACAGCTTGAGGTTGGGCAGCCGGCTGTGCAGTTCCCGCAGGAACGAGGCCAGGGCCTTGCGTTGCGGTTCGCGATCGGCCTCGGGGAGCAACTGGAAACTGTCCAGGGTGTCCAGGAACAGGCCGGCGTAGCCCTGGTCCTGCAGCGCCTTGGCACGCTTGAACAGGTGTTCGCGCCAGGCCGGGGTGGCGATGTCCATCACCTGGCTGTCCCAGGCCTTGTTGCGCACGGGGCTCGCGCCCTGGGCCAGGGCCTGCTTGGCCAGGGCAGCGCGGTTGCCGTCGAACTCCCCTACCGACAGGTAGGCGAACGGCTGGCTGCCGAGCTTGCGCAAGGTGGCGACATCGGCGCTGGCCATATGGCCGGGCTCGACCACTGCCCATTCGAACTGCGCCAGCTCCTGCAAGGGTGGCTGCTCGGCGTACCAGAACCCGACACTGGCGGGCGCCGCGGGTGCGGCCTGCACCAGGGTGTTGGTGGCACACAAGGCCAATGCGGTAAACAGGCGTCGAACCACTTTGCAGACATGCCCCCTGCGAAACTCGATATCCATAACTCACTCTTCAGTAGATCAATCTGCACAACATCAGGCTCTAGGGCAGCCGCCATGGCGGGCGCCCCTAAGGCAACGAACTAAAGGCTGCGGTAAAGCCGTTCCAGGCCCTCGGCCAGGCTGCTGGGCGTGCCCAGGTCGAAGCGCTCGCGCAAGCGGCGGTTGTCGGCCTTGGAATGGCGGATATCCCCGGAGCGGGTCGCGCCGTGGCTCACCTGCAGCGGCTTGCCGCTGATCTGCTGCAGGGCGCCAATCAGATCGTTGAGGGTGGTCACCCCGCCGAGCCCGACATTGGTGGCATCGGCTGCCGGCGCGGGGCATTCCAGGCCCTGCACCAGGATCTTCACCAGGTCCGCGACATAGACGAAGTCGCGGGTCTGCCCGCCATCGCCGAACAGGGTGATGGGCCGCCCGGCCTTGGCCCGCTCGCTGAAAATGCTGATCACCCCGGAATACGGCGATGAAGGGTCCTGGCGCGGGCCGAAGATATTGAAAAAGCGCAGGATCACCGGTTCCAGCCCATGCTGGCGGCGGTAGAAGTCCAGGTAGTACTCGCTGGCGAGCTTGTCCGCCGCGTAGGGCGTGAGGGGAGATTTGGGGGTGTCTTCGGCAATCGGCGTGCCCTCGCCGTTATTGCCATAGACCGCAGCACTGGAGGCGAACACCACGCGGCGGATACCGGCCGCGGTCATCGCCTCGCACAGGCGCAGGGTGGCGATGAAATTGCTCTGGTGGGTGGCCACCGGGTCTTCGACCGAAGCCTGGACCGACGCCACAGCAGCCAGATGCACCACGGCATCGCAGCCCTGAACGGCATCCGCCAGGAGTGCCGCATCGGCGGCATCCCCCACCAGCAGTTCCAGGCCAGCATCGCCCATGGGCAGATTGCCGACCTTGCCCGTGGAAAGGTCGTCCAGAACCCGCACCGCATAACCCTTGGCCAGCAGTGCATCCACGAGGTGAGAACCGATAAAACCAGCGCCCCCAGTAACCAGTATCCGTTCGGCAGACATAGATCATTCCAAAGAGAAAAATCGCGGCTACGCCGTCTGAAGCTAGCACAGCCAACGGATCAGCCCTGGCTACTTGCCATCCTGGCCATCATGTTTTGTTTGGCTGCTCTGCCCCATAGGCTGTTTCGCCTTTTTTCGGAGCAGAGTTCAGAGCTTTGGCGTCAAAAAAAAACTCAAGATAATCAATCGCTCAGCGCCGACATACTGGGTCAGAAAAGCAAAATCGTCAATAATGCGTCGATATTTGTCGATTATTTAAGCGCCAGGAAAAATAGGTCAATATATTGACTTTCCCAGCATAAAGCGCTGAAACCGCCGCCGTAGCTGGCCACATGCCATTGACGCAAGGGCTCGGCAGTGCTCATATGCGCGCCAGTTTCAGGTGTCCCATGCCGCCGTGCATGGGGTTAAACGGGAAGCCGGTGCGTCATTTCGATGATCAGTCCGGCGCTGCCCCCGCAACGGTAAGCGAGCGAAGCATTCGACAGACCACTGTGCCAAGGCATGGGAAGGTGAATGCCTCATGACCCTCGCGAGCCCGGAGACCGGCCTGCCACTTCGTTTGACAACCCCGCGGTGGGCGGGCGCAGTCCGGTTTTCGTGGGCGCGGCTGCCCGCGATTCCCTATGCGTTGTTCCCTCCGGGATTCATTCATTCCTTACAAGTAGTAGGAATCGCATGTCCCGCACCTCCTTGCTGCAACACCTGGCGAGCCCCTCGCTGTGTTTCACCCTCCTGCCTTGCATGGCCTGCCCGGCCCTGGCACAGGCTGAACAGAAAACCTTCCTGGTCTTGCCCGAGGCCCAAGTGAGCGGAGTCTCCAGCGCCCCGCAAACCTCTCTGGACACGCCCCTGCCCGCCGGCTCGCGGCTGAACCTCACGGCCCTGGAGACTCCGGCCAGCACCAGCAGCCTGGGCAACGACGCCATCAGCAACCGCAACAACCTCACGGTGCAGGATGCCGTCACCCGCTCCCCCGGCATCACCAGCATCGCCACCCCGGGCAACGGCAATACCGCACTGTCGGCCCGCGGCTTTACCGGGCACTCCTCGGTGATGACCCTGTTCGACGGCGCGCGCCTGTACACCGGCGCCGGCAGCCAGACCTTCCCGGTGGACCCGTGGATGGTCGAGCGCATCGACGTGATCCGCGGCCCGGCCTCGGTGCTGTACGGGGAAGGCGCCACCGGCGCGGTGATCAACGTGATTGCCAAGAAGCCCTTCGACGGTGAGATCCACAACCGCCTGCGCCTGGGCTATGGCTCCCATGATCGCCAGCAACTGGGCCTGGACAGCGGCGGCTCGCTGACCGACACCCTGAGCTACCGCCTGACCCTGAACCAGCAGCAGAGCAATGGCTGGGTCGACCAGGGCCAGTCACGCAGCCTGGCACTCAGCGCGGCGCTACGCTGGCAAGCCACCGACGACCTCGGTTTCACCCTGGCCCATGAACGCGGTGAAAGCGAACCCGCCAGCTATTTCGGCACGCCGCTGATTGCCGGCCAATACCGCGACAGCCTGCGGGACAAGAACTACAACCTGCGCAACGCCGTGCAGCGCTACAACGACGAATGGACCCGGCTCAACACCGACTGGACCCTGAGCGACAACCTCAGCGCCAGCAACCAGCTCTACTACATCAAGAGCCGCCGCCACTGGCGCAACGCCGAAGCCTACAACTGGGTCAGCTCCCGGGAGCAGTTGCTGCGCGGCGACTACCTGGAGATCAAGCACGATCAGGAGCAGATCGGCGATCGCCAGAGCTTCACCTTCAACCACTCGCTGTTCGGCCTGGACAGCAGGACCGTGGTCGGCCTGGAGTACAACAGGATTCGCTTCGGCGTGGCCAACAACTCGCCCTACAAGGATATCGGTAGCGACTATATCGACCCGTGGAACCCGGCACCGGGCTACTTCCAGAGCCGCTCGCCCTTCTCGCCCCAGACCGACAGCAGCACCCGCACTTTCGCCCTGTTTGCGGAAAACCGCCTGCAACTGTCGGAGCGCTGGTCGCTGGTGACCGGCATCCGCCGCGACCAGAACCATATCGATCGCAGTGATCTGCGCGCCGGCACCCGCACCGATCGCAGCCTCACCGGCGGCAACTGGCGCGCCGGCCTGGTGTTCGCGGTCACCGATCAACTGTCGCTGTACGGCCAGTACTCCACCAGTGAAGACGGGGTCAGCAACCTGATCAGCCTCAACCCGAGCCAGTTGCAGATGGACCTGACCGAAGCCAAGCAGACCGAGTTCGGGCTCAAGCAGCAGTTCTGGAACGGCCGTGGCGAATGGACCCTGGCGGCCTACCACATCGTCAAGAAAAAGCTCTTGACCACCGATCCGGTGACCCGCCTGGCGCAGCAGGTCGGCCAGCAATCCGCCGACGGCCTGGAAACCTCGCTGGAGCTGGCCCTGGATCACGGCTGGCAAGTCTCGGCCAACGCCTCGGTGGTGCGTGCCGAGTACGATGACTTCGATGAGGTGGTCTCTGGCAAAGCGGTGTCCCGGGCCGGCAATCGCCCCACCAACGTGCCGCGACGCACCGCCAACCTGTGGCTGAACAAGGCCCTGGCTCCGAGCCTGGAAGCCGGCATGGGCCTGCGCTACGTCGATGCGCGTTATGCCAACACCGCCAATAGCGTCGATGTACCCGGCTACACGGTGCTGGATGCCAACCTCGGCTGGCAGGCCCTGCCCGATGTGCGCCTGGGCCTGCAGGTGAAAAACCTGCTGGACCGGCGTTATGCCGCGGCGCAACAGAACAGCGGCCAGCAATGGCTGATGGGTGAACCGCGCTCGTTGTTCGTCACCGCCGACTACAGCTTCTGATCGAGGGGTTGCCGCAAGGCCCTGGGCTTTGCGGCGCCATTTAAGGCGTGCAGTGAGTTCGCCAGCCACTGGCCCGGGCCAGCGTCGGACAGCGACCAATCGGCACTTGCACCCACGCAGTCGATGGATATGCTGAGCGCCTTTGTCCCTGCACTGCCCGCGAGAGCCCCATGCCCTGCCTGAATGCCCGAGATGTCTGCCAGCGCCTGCGCGATGCCGCCCTTGGCGTTTACCCCCTACGGCCCAGCGCCAGCCATTCGGGCGCTGGCCAGGTGCAGGTGGATATCGAGGGTTGGCAGTTGCTGCTGGATTTCGATGGCCGGCATCTGCATCACTGCCAGAGCTGCCGCAGCGCCGAAGGCGATGTCTGGCAGCTCGATACGCGGCAACGCTTCGGCACCGACCCGGTGAGCCTGCTCAGTACCTGGGAGCTGGCGCAGATCGAGAAGTTACTGAAAGAGGCGGTTTAACACGGCTGGCTACAGGCATTCCTGGGCCGCGCGTTCGAAGCTCGACGGGGCGAAGCTGGAGGCCAGCAAGTGCCGCTCGTAGAGGAACACCTTGCCGCCATTGGGCGCCTTGTAGGCTTCCAGTACGTTGTCTGCCGCCACCTTGCTGGCAACGACAATGCGAAAACCGCGCTGGGTCTGGGAAACCGTCGGGCTCTGGGCGTTGCCTTGCAGCTTGGGCACCACGCACTCGGCATATTCGGCCGGGGTTTTCCGGGTCTGCATGACCAGGGTCGGGTCGTTGGGCGCGGTGGCGCAACCGGCCAGCAGCAAGGTGGCCAGGGTCATGGCGGGAGCAAATAGAGGGCGCATCGGTAAGTCCTGAAAATGTACAGCCTGGTTCGGTGCGCAACGGTTCAGCGTCACGGGCGCTGCCGTTGCGGTCATGGTTTTGGGTCGGGGGCGATTGTCCATGGTTGGCGCCCAAAGCAGAACTTGCGTTGCTTGATTGTCACTATTACTTGAACCGATAGTTGCCCCCCGGGCAGACTGCCCGGCAGCCCGACTACAACTAAAAAAAGGATTTCCCCATGCGCACCTTTGACTTGATTCGCGACGCCGTCCTCCCGGAATTCCGTGAGCGGGTGGCGGACTACCTGGTGGAGTACGAACAGGTGCTGGGTGACAGCAGCGCCGACCCGCAAAGCCTGCGGATCGCCGCCTATCAATTGCGTGGCTACCTGCGTGGTCTGAACACCACCCGGGTCCTGGGCATGGCCGACTGGGAAGAGCTGGACCGGCGGGTGCTGGCGACATGGCTAGGGGATCCGGCCCAAGTCCTTGGGGAGGATTGAAACTTTTTGGCCTCAGATGAGCTAGAATCGCATCATTTGAAACCTTTTTTGTAAAACCGGTCATGCTCATTGAAGCCTTCGGCTGCTTCGACACCATGCCCGGCCCACACTGATCCGAGGCCCACTGATGTCCCTGACTGCCCAAGAGGAACGACTTATCAAGGCGCTGGCCCTGGCCATCGTCGACCGCCCGCGGGCAACACTCAAGGAACTGGCCGAGGCCGCTGGCGTCAGCAAGGCCACGCTGCATCGCTTCTGCGGCACACGGGACAAGCTGCTGCAGATGATGGAAGACCATGCCGAAACGGTGCTCAATCGCATCGTCGAGGCCATCGAGCCGGAGCAGGACGAACCTGTCGCGACCCTGCGCGGCCTGATCAGCGAGCACCTGGCGCACCGCGAAATGCTGGTGTTCCTGCTGTTCCAGTACCGCCCCGACATGCTCGGCTGCGAAGACGAACGCTGGGAGCCCTACACCCGGGCACTGGACACCTTCTTTCTGCGGGGCCAGCAACTGGGGACCTTCCGTATCGACATCACTGCCGCGGTGTTTACCGAGCTGTTCCTGACCATGATCTTCGGCATCGTCGATGCCGAACGCCGGGGCCGCGCCGCCAGCGCCAACTCGGCCAAGGTGCTGGAGCAGATGTTCCTCCACGGCGCCGCCGCCCCGGCCCTGGCGCTATAGCGCCCCGTTCCCCGGCCCTCTGGCCGGATAAAAAAAGCCCCGTGGCCCAGAGGACCACGGAGCCAAGTACCGGCCGGATGCGCCAGCCGGTAGTGCCCTGCCCCCGGGTTACTGCTGCGCCGCAGCCGGCCAGCCGCCACCCAGGGAGCGGAACAGGTCCACCAGGGCAATCTGCCGCTGGGTACTGACCTCGATAAGCGCCGACTGATCGACAAAGCTGCTGCGCTGGGCATCGAGGTAGCGCAGGTGGCTGTCGACACCCCCTTCGTAACGTGCCCTGGCCAGTTTCAGCGACTCACGGCTGGTGGCCGCCAGGGCGCGGCGCGCAGTCTCTTCCCGGCGCAGGGTGTCGGTCGCGGCCAGGGCATCGGCCACCTCGCGAAAGGCGGTCTGGATGCGCCCTTCGTACTCCGCCACCGCGGCGTCCTTGCGTGCCTCGGCCAGGCTCAGGCCGGCGCTGTTGCGCCCGCCATCGAACAAGGGCACGGACAGGGTCGGCACGAAGCTCCAGGAGCGCGAACCGCCGTCGAACAGGCCCGACATCTGCGCGCTGGAAGTGCCCAGGCTGCCAGTCAGGCTGATGCGCGGGAAAAACGCCGCCCGTGCCGCGCCGATATCGGCGTTGCGCGCACGCAGCCGGTGTTCGGCGGCGAGAATGTCCGGACGGCGCTCGATCAGGGTCGAAGGGCTGCCGGCGGCGATGTCCTGGACCAGCAGCGGGCGCTCGGGTGCCGGCGGCCCTATGGTCTTCACCGACTCCGGGGTGCCGAGCAACAGCACCAGAGCGTTGAACGCCTGCTGCTGATTGCGCAGGGTGTTTTCCTGATCCGCGCGGGACTGCTCCACCAGCCCCAGGGCTTCCTGATAGTCCAGGGCCGTGGCGCTGCCTACCTGGCGGCGCTGGCTGATCAGCGCCAGGGACTGCTCGCGGCTGGCCAGGGTTTGCCGGGTGAGGGCCAGGCGTCGCTGGGCGCCGTCATGCAGCAGATAGGCCTGGCTGACTTCGGCAATCAGAGCGATGCGCGCCGCCCGCGCCGCCTCCTCGGTGGCCAGATATTGCTGCAGCGCAGCGTCGCTCAGGCTCTTGACCCGGCCAAACAGGTCCAGCTCGTACTCTGGCAGCGCCAGGCCCACCTGGTAGCTGCTGGCAACCTGCGAACGGCCACTGTTGGACAGGTCCGCCGGCAGCCGCTGGCGATTGCCCGAGGCGGCGGCGTTCAAGCCCGGCACGCGGTCAGCGCGCTGGATACGGTACAGCGCCCGGGCCTGCTCGATGTCCAGCAGGGTCTGGCGCAACGAGCGGTTGTTGTCCAGGGCACTGGTGATCAGGCGCCGCAGCTGCGGGTCAAGCACAAAACCCTGCCAGTCCAGCTCACTCGCTTGCGGGCCGGGCTGGGCCGAAAGGCCGCCGAAGCTGTTGGCCACCGGCGCCGCGGGACGCTCATAGGTAGGTGCCAGGGAGCAGCCCCCCAGCGCCAGGACCAGCAGCGCCAGTGAAAGTCTACGAATAGGCATGGGCATCACTCCTGGGCCTGGGCAAGGTGTCGGGCGGTGGCCAGCCGCTTGCGCAGCAACGACAGCACCCAGACAAAGCAGATAGGTACGAACACCACGCCGAGCAAGGTGGCGCTGAGCATGCCGCCGATCACCCCGGTGCCGATCGCACGCTGGCTGGCGGCGCCGGCGCCGGTGGCCAGGGCCAGGGGCACCACGCCGAGAATGAAGGCCATGGACGTCATGACGATCGGGCGAAAGCGCAGGCGCGCGGCCTCAAGCGCGGCGTCCTTCAGGCTGTGGCCCTTCTCCAGCAGCTCCTTGGCGAATTCGACGATAAGGATCGCGTTCTTGGCGGCCAAGCCGATGATGGTGATCAGCCCGACCTTGAAATACACATCGTTGGGCATGCCGACAGACATCACTGCCAGCACCGCGCCAAGGGCACCGATCGGCACGATCAGCATCACCGTCAGTGGGATCGACCAGCTCTCGTACAGCGCTACCAGCAGCAGGAACACCACCAGAATGGCCAGGGCAAAAAGCTGCGACGCCTGGCCACTGGAGACCTTCTCCTGATAGGACAGGCCGGTCCATGCGTAACCGATGCCCGCGGGCAGCTCGGCCGCCAGGCGCTCCATCTCCGCCATGGCCTGGCCGGTACTGAACCCCGGTGCGGCGTCGCCGGAGATCCGTATCGACGGATAGCCGTTGTAGCGCACGATCTGTACCGGGCCTTCCTCCCAGCGCAGGCTGACGAACGCACTGAGCGGCACCTGCTCGCCGCGGCTGTTGGCGACAAACAGCTTGAGCACGCTCTCGGGCGTCATCCGCTGGCCCTGCTCGGCCTGCACGACCACGCGCTGCTGGCGCCCGGCGTTGGAGAAGTCATTGATCACCGCCGACCCGAAGGCCGTGGACAAGGCGTTGTTGATCGACTCGAAGGCCACCCCCAGGGCACGGGCCTGTTCCCGATCGATGTCGACCCGCAACTGCGGCGCTTCGGCCAGGCCTTCCATCATCGCGTAGAGGATCTTCGGGTTGCTGTTGGCCTGTTGCAGCAGGTGATCACGGGCCTCGAGCAATGCCTGGCGCCCCAGCCCGCCACGGTCCTGCAGGCGCAGGGCGAAACCACCGGAGTTGCCCAGGCCGTCGATGGGCGGAGGCATCACCGCGGTGACGGTACCATCGCCATAACCGGCAAACGCCTGGTTCACCGCCGCGGCCTCGGCGGCCGCCGATTGGTCCTTGCCCCGCAGCGACCAGTCCTTGAAGGTAGGAAAGGCCAGAGCGGCGTTCTCGCCCATGCCGGAAAAGCTGAAGCCGGTGACCATGAAGGTCGCGGCGCCCGCCTCCCGGGAGATCAGGAAGCGCTCCAGGTCCTGGGCGGTGCTGGCGGTGCGCGTGCGGCTGGCCCCGGGCGGCAGTTGCACATCCACCATGGTGTAACCCTGGTCTTCCACCGGCACGAAAGACTCCGGAAGCCGCAGGTAGAAGAAGCCCAGCAGGACGATCATGCCCAGGTACACCAGCATGTAGCGGCCCGCCCTGCTCACCAGCCGCGAGTTCATCTGCGAGTAGCCCTGGGTCAGGCGGGCAAAGCCTCTGTTGAAGGCACCGAAGAAACCGCGCTTCTCATGATGGCCCTGGGCAACTGGCTTGAGCAGGGTTGCGCACAGGGCCGGGGTGAAGGTCAGGGCCAGGAAGCCCGAGAACAGAATCGACACCGCCAGGGACAGGGAGAACTGCTGGTAGATCACTCCCACCGAACCGGACATGAAGGCCAGTGGCATGAACACCGCCGACAGCACCAGGGTAATGCCGACAATGGCCCCGGATACCTGGCCCATGGCCTTGACCGTGGCCGCCGCCGGCGACAGGCCTTCTTCAGCCATGATCCGCTCGACGTTCTCCACCACCACGATGGCATCGTCCACCAGGATGCCGATGGCCAGCACCATGCCGAACATGGTCATCATGTTCACCGAGAAGCCCAGCAGGTACATCACCGCCAGGGTTCCGGCCAGGCACACCGGCACCACGATCGTGGGGATCAGGGTGTAGCGCACGTTCTGCAGGAACAGGAACATCACCAGGAATACCAGCACCATGGCTTCCACCAGGGTGTAGATCACTTTCTCGATGGCCACTTCGACAAAGCGCGAGGTGTCATAGGGCACCGAGTACTCCACGCCCTCGGGAAAGTAGGCGGATAGCTCCGCCAGCCGCTGCTTGACCGCCGCGGCGGTCTGGATGGCGTTGGCCCCTGGTGACAACTGGATGGCACCGGCCACCGCCGGCTTGCCGTCCAGGCGCGAGGAGAAGTTGTAGCTTTCGCTGCCGACTTCCAGGCGCGCCACATCCGCCAGCTTGACCATGGAGCCGTCCTGATTGGCCCGCAAGACAATCCGCCCGAACTCCTGCGGATCGTCCAGGGTGCCCTTGACCGCCAGGGTCGCGGTCAGCTCCTGCTCGGAACTGCCGGGAGAGGCGCCGAAACTGCCGGCCGGCACCTGCACGTTCTGCCCGCGGATGGCGTTGCTCACGTCATCGATGGACAGGCCGTAGCCCACCAGCTTCTGCGGGTCGATCCAGACCCGCATCGCCGCTTCCGAGGAGAAGAACTGCAGCTTGCCTACGCCGGGCACCCGGCGCAGTTCGTTGTTGATGTTGCGCGCGGCGTAGTCCCCCAGGAGCGTGGTGTCCGGGTTCTGCGCACCGTCCTTGTAGCTCAGGGCATAGATCAGCAGGAAGCCGGCGCTGGTCTGCTCCACCTCGATCCCCTGGGTGGTCACGGCCTGAGGCATGCGCGCCTCGGCTTTCTTCAGGCGGTTCTGCACATCCACCTGGGCCAGTTGCGGATCGGTGCCCGGCTCGAACGTGACCAGCACCTCGGCGATGCCGTTGGAGTTGTTGGTCGACTCGAAGTACAACAGGTTCTTGGCGCCGTTGAGCGACTCCTCGATCACGCTGGTGACCGAATCCACCAGGACCTTCGCCGAAGCGCCGGGATAGGTGGCGGTCACCGTGATCTGCGGCGGCGCCACGTTGGGGTACTGGGCCACTGGCAGGGCTGGAATCACCAGCAGGCCGGCCAGGGTAATGAACAGCGCCATCACCCAGGAGAAGTTCGGGCGCTTGATAAAAAACAGAGACATTGCTAATCCTCGCGGCGCATTCAGGCCTTAATGACCCTTGGCCTGTTGCTCTTGCGCCGGCTGTGGCGCGACCTTGGTACCGGGCTGCAAACCCGCCAGGCCACCGACTATGACCTGCTCGCCAGCCTGCAGCCCCTCGCTGACCTGCCAGCGCGAACCCTGCATGGTCCCGGTGCGCACGCTGCGCGATTGCGCCCGCCCGTCCGCACCGACCACCAATACCCTGGCGTTACCATCACTGGTGCGCTGCACGGCCCGCTGCGGTACCAGGATGGCCCGCTGGTCCGTACCCTGCGGGGCCCTGACACGCACATACATGCCCGGCAACAGCATGCCGTCGGCGTTATCGAACTTGCCGCGCAAGGCCACCTGGCCGGTGCCGCGATCCACGGCCACATCGGTGAACATCAGCGTTCCCTGGCGTTCGTAGGACGTGCCTTCGACACGAATCGACAGTGCCTGGTCATCCGTCGCCGCCAGGCTGCCGTCCTTGAGCGACTCGCGCAGGCGCAGGGCGTCGGCCGCCGACTGGTTGAAGTCGACATAGATGGGATCAAGCTGCTGGATCCGCGCCATCAGGGTGGCGTCGCCCTGCCCTACCAGCGCCCCTTCGGTGACCAGCGCCCGGCCGACCCGGCCGGATATCGGTGCGGTGACGGTGGCATAACCCAGGTTCAGGCGGGCCGTTTCCACGTCGGCCTGGGCTGTGCGCGTCGCTGCCTGCGCGCTGCGCAGATCGGCGTTGGCACTGTCGTAGTCCTGCTGGCTGACCGCTTCGATCTTCACCAGCGGCCCATAGCGATCGACCCGCGCCTGAGCCTCGAACACCACCGAGCGAGCCCGGGCCAGCTCGCCCTCGGCCCGCGCCAGCGCAGCCTTGAGCGGCGCCGGATCGATCTGGAACAGCAGGTCGCCGGCCTTCACATCGGCGCCTTCTTCGAAGCGCTGGTGCAGGACGATCCCTGCTACCCGTGCACGCACCTCTGCCACCCGCATGGGTTCGACCCGGCCCGGCAACTCCGATGCCAGGGCCAGGGGTTCGGCAACCACGGCCATGACCTGGACCGGATGCGGCGCCTCGGCCACCTGTTGCTCGTCCGCGGGGCCACACCCGGCCAGCAGCATGGCTGCCGCCAATGAACCGGCCATTTTTACTGCACGCAAATTGCCCATGAATCACCCGAGCCTGATGGAAAACGCTGCGGACGATACTTTTAAAGAGCAAATGAGTCAATTTAGTCTCATATGAAATTGTTTCGATCTATTGAAATCGTCCGCCGCGAGAGCCTGCCGAGCTTTCCCCGGCCTGGTGATAGGCAGGCTTGCGCAGGATTGTTAACCTCGGCGCACCGCGGCGGCGGCGCCTACGGGGCAAGAGCCCAATGACCGCCGCCTGTTCCACTCCTCCTGCAAGAGACCCCCATGGCCAACCAAGACCTGAGCTTCACCCCCGACCCGGACGCCGATTCCATTTCCTCCGACGTGGTCGGTTTCAACGGCATCCTGGTCTCCACCCAGATCCCCACCCGCGCCGACGGCAGCCTGGAACTGGGGGACATCACCCTGCAGAGCGAGTGCACGCTGCAGGCGCTGAAAGTGGCCCTGGAGCGCGCCGGCAGTTCCATGGACCGGGTCATGCACCTGACCATCTACCTCACCGACATGGCCGATCGTGCGGCATTCAATGCGGTCTACCAGCGTTTCTTCGCCAAGCCCTGGCCGGTACGTGCCGCGGTGGGCGTGGCCGCCCTGGCGGTGGAAGGCATGCGCGTGGAAGTCACGGCAATGGCCGCAAAGGCCTGAGGCAGCGCTTCAATCGGCGGCCACGCGCAAGGCGTGGCCGCCACCTGGCAGCGCACGGGTGCCGGGCAAGCGTTTCGCCGCTACAATGCGCGCCTTGACCCTGATAAGCCTGACTAAAAAAACATGTCCTTGCCCAAACATCACCTGGAACTGCTCAGCCCTGCCCGCGATGTGAGCATCGCCCGCGAAGCCATCCTGCATGGCGCCGATGCGGTGTACATCGGCGGCCCGAGCTTCGGCGCCCGCCACAACGCCAGCAACGAGGTGGGCGAGATCGCCCAGTTGGTGGAGTTCGCCCGCCGCTATCACGCCCGGGTGTTCACCACCCTCAACACCATCCTCCACGACAACGAGCTGGAACCGGCGCGCAAGCTGATCCACCAACTGTATGACGCGGGGGTCGATGCGCTGATCGTCCAGGACCTGGGGGTGATGGAGCTGGATATCCCGCCCATCGAGCTGCACGCCAGCACCCAGACCGACATCCGCACCCTGGAGCGGGCGAAGTTCCTCGACCAGGCCGGTTTCTCCCAGCTGGTCCTGGCCCGCGAGCTGAACCTCAAGGAAATCAGTGCCATCGCCGCTGAAACCGATGCCGCCATCGAGTTCTTCATTCACGGCGCTTTGTGCGTGGCCTTCTCCGGCCAATGCAACATTTCCCACGCCCAGACCGGCCGCAGCGCCAACCGTGGCGACTGCTCCCAGGCCTGCCGCCTGCCCTACACCCTGAAAGACGAGCACGGCGGCGTGATCGCCTATGAAAAACACCTGCTGTCGATGAAGGACAACAACCAGAGCGCCAACATCCGCGCCCTGGTCGAAGCCGGCGTGCGCTCGTTCAAGATCGAGGGGCGCTACAAGGACATGGCCTATGTGAAGAACATCACGGCCTACTACCGCCAGCGCCTGGACGCGGTTCTGGAAGATCGCCCAGATCTGGCTCGCGCCTCCAGCGGCCGTACCGCGCATTTCTTCGTGCCCGACCCGGACAAGACGTTCCACCGCGGCAGCACCGACTACTTTGTCAGCGAGCGCAAGATCGACATCGGCGCCTTCGACTCGCCGACTTTCACCGGGCTGCCGGTAGGCACCGTGGAAAAGGTCGGCAAGCGCGACCTGCAGGTGGTGACCTTCGAGCCGTTGTCCAATGGCGATGGCCTGAACCTGCTGGTCAAGCGTGAGGTGGTGGGTTTCCGCGCCAACATCGCCGAGGCCCGTGGCGAGTTCGAAGAAGATGGCGAGAAACGCTACCGCTATCGGGTCGAACCCAACGAGATGCCCGAAGCCCTGAGCCGTCTGCGGCCCAACCACCCCCTGAGCCGCAACCTCGACCACAACTGGCAGCAAGCCTTGACCCGCACTTCCGCCGAGCGGCGCATCGGCCTGTCCTGGCTGGCCCGCCTGAGCGAAGCACGCCTGGAACTGACCGCCACCAGCGAGGAAGGCATCAGCGCCAGCGTCGCCCTGGATGGCCCGTTCGGCGTGGCCAACAAGCCGGAACAGGCCCTGGGGCAACTGCAGGATCTGCTGGGCCAGCTGGGCACCACCCATTACCACGCCACCAGCATCAGGCTGGACGCGCCCCAGGCTTACTTCATCCCCAACTCCCAGCTCAAGGCCCTGCGCCGGGAGGTCATCGAAGCCCTGGACGCCGCACGCATCGCTGCCCACCCACGGGGCTCGCGCAAGGCCGAAAGCAGCCCGCCGCCGGTCTACCCGGAATCGCACCTGTCATTCCTGGCCAACGTCTACAACCAGAAGGCCCGGGATTTCTACCACCGTCACGGGGTGCAACTGATCGACGCGGCCTTCGAGGCCCATGAAGAGCACGGCGACGTGCCGGTGATGATCACCAAGCACTGCCTGCGCTTCTCCTTCAACCTGTGCCCCAAGCAGGCCAAGGGCGTGACTGGCGTGCGCACCAAGGTGGCACCGATGCAACTGGTACACGGCGATGAAGTGCTGACCCTGAAATTTGACTGCAAGCCGTGCGAAATGCATGTGGTGGGCAAGATCAAGGGTCATATCCTCGACCTGCCGCTACCGGGCAGCGCCGCCGAGGCCGTGGTCGGCCATATCAGCCCCGAAGACCTGCTCAAGACCATTCCCCGCGCTCCGCACTGAGTGGCCGGCGAGCGTGGCACCCAGGTGCCGCGTTCGCGTGCGCGGCACACCGGCCAGCTGGCGCCCATAGGCCGGTAGCGTTGCGTCCCGCAGCGCAGGCAGCGAGCCTGCGCCCTCAGGAGCCCGGATTGGTCACCTGGATATACACCGCCCAAATCCCCAGCAGCAGCCAGAACGCCGCGAACAACCAGGGCGAACGCATGGAAAACAGCAACGACTTGCGATAGCCCTTGTGGCTCGACTCGCTTTCGCAGAACAGCGGCGATTCGTCATAGGCCAGGCCCATCACCGGTTCGCTGTGCAGCAGGTGACTCTGCTTGAAATGCCAGTGATCGATGATCTCGTAGGCGGCCCTGATGCCAGGCCAGGCATTGAGAGAGCTGAGGATCCCCAGCAACGCCAGGAAAGGCGGCACGGACAGGGTAAACAGCTTGCCCCATTCCGGATTGAGGTTGGCCATGCACGAAGCGAAGGCGATTACCAGGAATGCCTGGGCCGTCAGGTAGGCATCGGTGCGGTTGGCCAGGATGCTGGTTTCGTATTGGATCTCCCGGCGATAGAAGTCCAGCCGTTCCTTGGGCGAGCCGAACATCTTGGCGTTGTGCTCGGTCAGCTCGGCTTCGTCCACATGGGATGTAAGAATTCTTGGCATGTCGTGATCAACCCTTCAGCGGGTTTGCCCCCCGTTTTCAGCTTCTGCCGCGCTCGGCCGGCGCGTCCCGGTTCAGGGCCTTGGGGCCGACCATCAGCCATAGCAACAGCCCCAGCAGCGGCACGAAGATGATCACCACGATCCACAGCCCCTTGTTTTCTGCCCGCGCACCGCTGCGCAGCAGGCTTCTGATGGCCCAGATCTCGGCCAGCAGCACGATCACGGCCAGTACGATCAACAGGTATTGCACTTGCATAAGATTCCTCCCGGTCTGTACTGCCTTAGTGCGGTGCAGGCGACGAGGGTTCACAAAGATTGCCGTGGGCGTTCATGGCGCAGGAAAGATCAGCGTCCTGTGACATCCGGATTGAATTTAACCGCTGCGGCAGCGGTCTATAACGCGCCTCTTCATCGGCAAACAGGTATAGTTGCCGGCTTTATCGGCCTGGCTAACGCCGAAGTTTCGGGCCCCTTGGCCCCGTCAAGACATAGTGGATGTCGCGTGTTCGCAAGATTGCTTTTCATCGCATTGCTCCTGACCCTGTCAGCCTGCAGCTCCAGCCCTTCCAACTCCGGCCCCCTCAAGGCCGGCGAGTACCGGGTCAAGCGCGGCGACACGCTGTATTCCATTGCCAGCCGCAACGGCACCAACTGGAAGGAGGTGGCGCGGCTCAACGGCCTCAAGGCGCCTTATACCGTGGAGGTCGGCCAGGTGCTGCGGGTAGGCGGCGCGGCCAGGACCACCCGGGTGGTCAGCAGCAAGTCGCGAACCACCGCCAGCAAGGGCCGAACAGCGCCCCCGGCCCCTGCCCCCATGCCCAAGGTCACTCTCAAGGGCTGGAGCTGGCCGTTGCGCGGAGTGCTGATCGGGCGCTTCTCCCCCACCGGCAAGCTCAACCAGGGCATCCGCATCGCCACCACCCAGGGCCAGCCGATCCACGCCACCCTGGGCGGCAAGGTGGCGTTCGCCGGCTACATGCGCGGTTACGGCAACCTGATGATTCTCCAGCACGGCCCCTCCTACACCAGCACCTACGCCTACAACAGCCGGCTGCTGGTCAAGGAAGGGCAGATGGTGATCAAGGGCCAGAAGATCGCCGAAGCCGGTTCCCAGGACACCGACCGCGCCCAGCTTTACTTCGAGATCCGCGCCAACGGCGTGCCGGTGGATCCGCTGCGCTTGCTGCCGCCGGGCTGAGCGAGTGACTGGCCTCGCAGCGCTCCTGCCCTCGATGTCCTCGAAAACCGCGCCCGCGCTGAATGCTGGGGTTTAGCAGGATGGTGAGCGCAACCTTCTTGATGCTTGCCATAGCGGCTCTGTAGTGGCCGATGACTTCGGCGCAAGCAATTGACGCGGGGCGCGTCAATAGCTCAAGGCCTGGAAACGAGCATCAGTGCTCACGCCTGTCACTGCCGCTCTAGATGGTGCTGCGGGTCGGCGGCAGCGTCGGCTCGCTGGCCTCATCATGAAAGGCGTCCTCTGCCGGCTCGCGGGAAGCAATATGCAGGTCCAGCTTGCGCTGCACCTTGAACAGCTCGGCGTCGGTGCGGATCCCCAGCTTTCTGAACGCGGCCTGCTTCTGACCGCTGATGGTCTTGATGCTGCGGGAAAACTTGCTGGCGATCTGCGAGATCCGCAGGCCATCCAGAAAGCAGCGCAAGACTTCGTTCTCCTTGGGGGACAGGGTCTCAAGGCTGGTCAATGGCGGGCTGCCCGGCTCGGCGGCGGGGCCGATTGGCGGGTGCTGCACGGCGAAAGCCAGCAACGGCGACAGATAGAGCCGCTTGCTGGCTACCGTGCGGATAGCTGGAATCAGGTCGTCCAGGGATTGTGATTTGCCGAGAAAGCCATTGGCTCCGATATCGATGATCTGCTTGACGAAAAACGGCGTCTCGGTGGCCGAGGACACCAGGATCAGCAAATGCGGGTATTTGTTGCGCAACAGGCGGATCAGGCGCAGGCCATCCAGGTCGCATTCCTGCAGCTGGTAATCGAGCACCAACAGGTCCAGTTCGGTATCACGCAGGGCCGAGATCAACTCGCCGCTGCTGGCATACAAACCCACCAGCTGGAAATCCGCCACGCTCTGCAGCTGTAGCTGCATCGCCATGCGAATCAATGCGTGATCGTCCAGCACTGCGATGCGCAAGGGCTTGTTCACGGCAAGTGACATAGCGCCTCCAGAACGTTCGATGGTGGTCTTCAGAACTGGATTTTCCATCCTCTCAAGCCTCTCGTCCAAGTGGTCCTGGCCCACCGACTGTCACGGCCTTGCGACAGTCTTTCAGGTCACCAGTGCCGGGTACTCTAGAGCGCCGGCCGCCTAGCCATAACAAGAAACGTCTTGAAGTTTTCCAAAGAAAATCTTGAATCGAGGGCGACGCGGCCTGTTCGGCTAGGCGTCGTAGAGTGGCTTTTCCATGCTTGCCCGGCCATCGCTGAGCATGGCATAGCGTTCGCCGCGAGCCAGGCTTCGCAGCGCATCAGCGTAGTCCGGCAAAGACTGCGTCTTGGACATCACCCCATGTGCGCCCACGGCCTGCAGCTGCGAGGCAATTACAGGATCGGGACGGTTCAGCAGCACGAGTATTTTCAGACCGGGGTAGCGGGTGATCAAGTTTCGTACCAGATGAACCGGGTCGCGATCCATCAGGTGGCCGATCATCAGCACGTCCAACTGCTCTTGTTCCAGGGCCTCCAACATGTCGGCGAAATTGAAGAACTCGCTCAGGCACAGAACCGACTGCCTGGACAGATGCTTGTACAGACCGTGGCGGACAATATTATGTTGCTCCAGTACCCCTACCCTTAACTTCAACATCGCTTGGTTCGACCTCAGGAAAATAGTGGGCCGTCACACTGCTGGCACAGTGCACTAGAATGCTGCCCGCCACTCAGGCTCGCCCTGTGCCTGGCTGAATGACAGGGCAAGATAAGCTCTGCGCTGTGGGTGGGATGTAGGAATAGTCTTGAATTGCATTCATCTAGTCGAGATCGCTGCCAAGAGCCCGTCAACCCGAAGGAATGGATTCGAAAACAGGAATTTTCTTGGCAGTACTCAGGTTGCTTCCTGCTAGCCTGCCAGTGACATTCTGATGACCCTGGGGGGCTTATTCGGCATCATTTTCTTATTTGTGCTTTCCGCAAATCCACCCTGGGTCAGAGAAAAATCTCAACCAGCCTCAGATTTCATCAAGGCGCTGACCGTTGTTGGCTCACTTAATTACCTAGATATTTTGATTCTGGATAACCTGGCATGAGTAAAAGTGTACTGATCGTCGATGATCACCCGGTAGTCTGTGAGGCGATTCGCAAAACCCTGGAGTCCCAGGGCTACACCATTGTTGGCGAAACTGCCGACGGTATCAGCGCCCTGAACATGATCCTGTCGCTGAGGCCGGACATCGTGATCCTGGACGTCAGCCTGGAAAAAATGGACGGTCTCACCGTGCTCAAGCGCATCGCCCAGGCGAACCTGGATGTGCGGGTGCTGGTGTTCACCGCCCAATCCGTCGACACCTACGCCATGCGCTGCCTGCAGGCCGGAGCCAGTGGTTTCGTGAGCAAGAACGAACCCCTGACCAAACTGCTCAAGGCAGTGGACACCATCGTCGAGGGCTATGTGTTCTTCCCAAAGAAGTCGATGCCGTTCAGCGATGGCGGCCGCGGCAAACACAGCAGCGACGTCCTGGCGGCGTTGACCAATCGCGAACTGGAAGTCCTCAAGCTGCTCGCTGAAGGTCTGACCAATCTTGAGATCGCCGAGAAACTGCACCTGAGCAACAAGACCGTCAGCGGCCACAAGATCAATATCTTGAGCAAGCTTGGGGTCACTTCGGTGGTGGATCTGGTGAACATCGCCAGGCAGAACGAACTGGTCTGAGTAACCTGATGTGAGGTTACCGCCGCGCCCGCTGTTTTTCGTACTGATATTGTGGTTGGCCCTGCCGGTATTCGCGCAGGACAGGGTGAAGATCCGTGCCCGCCAGCCGCTGGACTTCCTCGATATTCGCCCCAGCATCGATGAACAGACCTGGCTGCGTAACAAAGAGGCCCTGTTGGTCGGCATCGTCAGTGGCGACCTGCCCCCCTACCGGGAAATCAATCAGCGCCATGAACTCGAAGGCATAGGGGCCGACTACCTGGGGGCCTTGCAGCGCGAGCTGGCGATCCCCGTGGAAGTCCGCACCTACCCCAATACGGATGCCGCCTATCACGCCTTGCGCAGTGGTGAGGTCGACCTGGTAGACAGCGCTACCCAGGTGGAAGCCGAGGATTACCAGGTCCGGCTGAGCCCGAGCTACGCGGTCACCGAACTGGCCCTGTATGCCGAGAGCGGTGACCTGCGGGACTACCGCGCGAACATCTCCAGGACACGGATCGCCGCCACCCGCGGCATGGCCCTGGAGCTCTATCTGCGCACCGGTGGACGGGGCCTGATCCAGCTGTACGATTCCCCCCGCGCCGCCATGGGCTCGGTACTCGATGGCGACGCAGACATCTACCTGGGGGACTCGCTGTCTACCGGCTATCTATCCAGCCAATTGTTCAGCGACCAGTTGGTGATCAGCCACAGTGCACGGTTGCCGGAAATCCAGGTCGGGTTTGCCGTGGCCCGTGACAATACCCACCTGCAACAGTTGCTCGAGCGAGCCCTGGGCGGCATCAAGCGCTGCCAGGTGATATCGGCGCTGCAGATGTGGGGCGGTACGGGTAACTGCGACTCCAACAGCTTTCGCGAACGCCTGGACGCCGATCAGCGGCTCTGGCTGGAGCATGCACCGCCGGTGCGGCTGGTGATCAGCGACGACCTGGCGCCCTATGCGTTTTTCAACAGCCGCGGGCTGTTCAACGGCATCGCTTCGGACCTTCTGGACCTCATCCGGCGCAAGAGCGGGCTGCGCTTCGAGGTCTCCCGGGTCGGCTCGCTCAAGCAGGTCGACACCCGCCTGCGCGAAGGCCGTGCGGACCTCAGCATACTGGCCCGCGCCAACCCCAGGCGTGCGTCCTACCTGTACACCCGGCCGATCGTCACCACGCCCTATGTGATTGTGCGCAAGACCGACGCCCCGCCCCTGGCACCGCTGAACCGCGACTCCATCGGCTCCGTGGCGCTCGCCTCCGGCTACCTGCAGAGCGAGGACCTGCGCGAGCGCTATCCACGGCTATGGGTCCAGCAGACATCCACCGTTGCCGAGGCCCTCAACCGGGTGCGCCAAGGCAAGGCGGACTTCACCCTGGCACCGGCCAACCTGGCCAACTACTACCTGTCCTTCAGGCTCCAGAACAGCCTGAAGATTCACGGCATGATGCAAGGCCTGGAAGCCCGGATCGCCTTCGCCGCACCGCAAAGCCAGCAGCAACTGATCGCCATCATCGACCAGGCCATGGCCGAGATCAGCCCTCAGGAATACCTGCAGATCCTGGGTCGCTGGCGCGCCAGCGGCAGCACCGACGACAGCTACTGGAAAGGTGTGACGGCCTTCACCTGGAAAATCCTGGGCAGCCTGGGCCTGATGCTGGTGCTGGCGGCCTGGTGGATTCTGAGCCAGCGACGACGGATCATTCGCAAGCGCCTGGACCTGCTGCAGCGCCAGTTGATCCTCGACCAGTTGCGCGATGCCAAAGAAGCCGCCGAGCATGCCAGCCGCAGCAAGACCGTGTTCCTGACCACCATGAGCCATGAGATCCGTACCCCCCTGAGCGCCATCGTCGGCATGCTGGAGCTGGTGCTGACCCGTGACAACGACCGAGAACTCAATACCCGCTCCGTGCATATCGCCTACGAGTCGGCGCAGAACCTGCTGGCGCTGATCGGCCATATCCTGGATATCTCGCGGATCGAATCCGGGCGCCTGACCCTGCGCCCGGAAGCCGCCAGCCTCAAGGACCTGATCGAATCGGTGGCCAATGTCTTCGATGGCCTGGCCCGCCAGAAGCACCTGGACATCCACCTGCAGTTCGATGCCTGGGCCACCGCGCAAGTGTGGATCGATGGCCTGAAGTTCAAGCAGATCATCTCCAACCTGCTGAGTAACGCGATCAAGTTCACCGAACAGGGCGAGATCCATATCCGTTGCCTGGGCCAGGTGAAAGATGAACACTTTCTCGACTTCCATGTCGAAGTGATCGACACCGGCCCGGGCATTCCGGCTTCGCAGATCCAGAAGATCTTCACCCCGTTCTTCGAGGTCGACAGCGTAGTCAGCAACCCCAACGCCGGGTCGGGGCTGGGCCTGTCCATCAGTCATTCGCTGACCCAGTTGATGAACGGCAGCCTGCAAGTCCAGAGCGAACTTGGCGTAGGTACCCGCATGACCTTCAAGGCCTGTTTTCAGCGCGTTGCCGACGAGCGCAGCAGCACCACCGACAGCGCGGAACAAACGGTGCTCAACAGCACCGACCAGCCCCTGTGCGTGTTGATCGTCGAAGACCACCTGCCCAGCCAGTACCTGCTCAACCAGCAGATCAACTACCTGGGACACGAGGCCCTGATCGCCTACAACGGCCTGGAAGGCCTGGCCATGTGGCAGGAGCATGACGTGGATATCATCATCACCGACTGCAACATGCCGCAGATGAGCGGCCATGAGATGAGCCAGGCGATCCGGCGCATGGAGGGCCAGATGGGGGTGCGCCCCTGCACCATCATCGGCCTGACCGCCAGCGCCCAGCTTGAGGAACTGGAGCGCTGCCTGGCTTCGGGCATGGACAGTGCCCTGGCCAAGCCGATCAGCCTTGCCGGGCTGAACCGCCTGATCCCCAAGCTGAGCCTGACGCCCCCCCAGGCGCAGAGCGCGGTGCCGTCATTGAACGGCGACATCCACGCCGCTCTGGCCGAGCACGTGATCAACAGCAACAACGAGGAACTGCAGGCCTTGAGCAAGGCCCTGGCCAGTGGCAATCGCCAGGCCCTGAAAGCCATCGCCCACAAGCTCAAGGGCACGGCCTACCTGCTCAATGCCCAAGGTTTGCTGGAGCTGTGCGTCAGCCTGGAAGAGCTGGTGGCCGACGCGGCCCAGGAGCAGCAATTGTCCACCGCCGTGGCCCGGCTGGATCAGGCCCTGCGCGACCTCAACCAGTCATTGCAAGTGTACTGAGGGCTTGCCCGCAAGGCCCGGGCGCTCGCCCTAGCGACGCGCCACGGCACTGCGTTTCAAGGTCTGGCTCGGCAGCTCCTTGAACAGCGCCCGGTAACTGCTGGAAAACCGCCCCAGGTGCCAGAACGACCAGTGCATCGCCACCTCGGCCACCGTGGTCTCAGTCGGCCCTCGGCTGAGCAGTTCGCGGTGCGCGCTGTTGAGCCGGCGCAGGCGCAGCCATTGGCTGGGGGCCATCCCGGTAAAGGCCTTGAACGCACTCTGCAACTGGCGCAGGGACACTCCGGCTACCTGGGACAGCTCCAGCAGGTTGAGGGTTTCCTCGGGCACGTCGGCGGCCCACTGCGCTACCCGTTGCATGATCCCCCGCTCCTCGCTGCGCCGTTGCAGGCCGCCGCGGTCCAGGCGCACGCAGGCGTTGTCGAGGATGTACAGGCAATCTTCCAGGAGTTGCTGGGTCAGGGCTTCGCGGCTGGGTGGGTCGAGTGTCTGGGACAGGCGGGTCAGGGTCGAACTCAGCCAGCGGCAGAACAAGGCGTTCTGCTGGCTGTTGAGGGGCGCCATGAACAGCCCGTCGAGGCGCTCCACACCCAGGCCGTGGCCGCGGACGAACTCGGGGCCGAACACCACCGCCACTTCCTGGTAGTTCTCCGGGGTGATCCAGATGTTGCGGCTCTCGCCGTTGAGCACGTACAGCGCGTTGTCGCTGCGGTCGAAACAGAACGCCAGGGCGCCTTGGGGGGCACTGAAATTCTGCTCGACCCGGGTGTTCATGCATTCCTCGTAGATCTCCACGCCCTGCAGGTCCAGGTAGCGCACCAGGCCGTTGAAATGGCCAGGGGACATCTGCTGGTAATGCTGGACCCAACCCGGGGTGGCACGGATCTGATCGGCGACATCGAAGGTGTTGAACGCTTGGACCTGAAGCGGATTGGACGCTGTCATCGGGGGACCTTACGCACTCGTTTGGTGCGTTTTGGTTCTGCTTAAAGTGGATAGATGGAACAACAAGGCTCGCCCAAGATAGTCGCCAATGCGCCGCAGGGGAAGCCTTGCCGGGATACTCCCGCTCACCTCGGAGCAGATAAAACCAATAATCGAGGTCTTTATGAACGCCCCTTTCGATCAGCTTTCCTCCTGGCTGAAAGATCACAAGATTACCGAAGTAGAGTGCGTGGTCAGCGACCTGACCGGCATTGCCCGCGGCAAGATCGCACCCACCAACAAGTTCCTGCATGAGCGAGGCATGCGCCTGCCGGAAAGTGTCCTGCTGCAAACGGTAACCGGGGATTTTGTCGACGACGACCTGTACTACGAACTGCTGGACCCGGCCGATATCGACATGGTCTGCCGCCCCGACTCGTCATCGATCTACCTGGTGCCCTGGGCCATCGAACCCACCGCCATCGTCATCCACGACACCTTCGACAAATTCGGCAACCCCATTGAACTGTCGCCGCGCAACGTGTTGAAGAAAGTGCTGCAGCTGTACACCGACAAGGGCTGGAAGCCGATCGTCGCCCCGGAAATGGAGTTCTACCTGACCCAGCGCTGCGAAGACCCGGACCTGCCGCTCAAGGCTCCCCTGGGCCGCTCCGGCCGAGCGGAAAGCGGTCGCCAGTCGTTCTCCATCGATGCCGCCAACGAATTCGACCCGCTGTTCGAAGATGTCTACGACTGGTGCGAAGCCCAGGGCCTGGACCTGGACACGCTGATCCACGAAGACGGCCCGGCGCAGATGGAAATCAACTTCCGCCACGGCGACGCCCTGGACCTGGCGGACCAGATCACCGTGTTCAAGCGCACCCTGCGCGAGGCGGCGCTCAAGCACAACGTCACCGCCACCTTCATGGCCAAGCCGGTGGCCGACGAGCCCGGCAGCGCCATGCACCTGCACCAGAGCGTGGTGGACATCGACACCGGCAAGCCGATCTTCGTCGATGCCAACGGTGAGAAAAGCAAGCTGTTCCTGCACCACATCGGCGGCCTGCAGAAGTACATCCCCAAATTGCTGCCGATGTTCGCCCCCAACGTCAACTCGTTCCGCCGCTTCCTGCCGGACACCTCGGCCCCGGTGAACGTCGAATGGGGTGAGGAAAACCGCACCGTGGGCCTGCGGGTTCCGACCGCAAGCCCAGACGCCATGCGCGTGGAAAACCGCCTGCCCGGCGCCGACGCCAACCCCTACCTGGCCATTGCCGCCAGCCTGCTGTGCGGCTACCTGGGCATGGTCGAGGGCATCGAGCCCAGCGCCGCGGTGGAAGGCCGGGCCTACGAGCGGCGCAACCTGCGCCTGCCGATCACCATCGAGGACGCCCTGGCACACATGGAGGACTGCCCGACCATCGAGCAGTACCTGGGGCGCAAGTTCGTGCGCGGCTATGTGGCGGTCAAACGTGCCGAACACGAGAACTTCAAGCGCGTGATCAGCTCCTGGGAACGCGAGTTCCTGCTGCTCAGCGTCTGACAACCCGCATTCTGCAATCAACAAAAACAACCCGAAGAGGTGTCGATATGCGTCTTTTGAAAGCAGTGGTCCCGGCAGCATTAGCGGTCTTGTGCAGCACCGCCGTCCAGGCACAACCCAGTGTCAGCGTGTACAACTGGACCGACTACATCGGCCAGACCACCCTCGCCGACTTCCAGGGCAAGACCGGGGTCAAGGTGATCTACGACGTCTTCGACTCCAACGAAACCCTGGAGGGCAAACTGCTGGCCGGGCGCACCGGCTACGACGTGGTAGTGCCCTCCAACCACTTCCTGGCGCGCCAGGTGAAGGCCGGCGCGTTCCTCAAGCTCGACCGCTCGCAGTTGCCCAACTGGAAGAACCTGGACCCCAAGCTGCTGGCCCTGCTGGAGCAGAACGACCCCGGCAACCAGTACTCGGTGCCCTACCTCTGGGGCACCAATGGCATCGGCTACAACGTCGACAAGGTCAAGCAGGTACTGGGCATCGACCACATCGACTCCTGGGCGGTGCTGCTGGAGCCTGCGAACCTCAAGAAGCTCCAGCAGTGCGGGGTGTCGATGATGGACTCGCCGGATGAAGTGTTCCCGGCGGTGCTCAACTACCTGGGCCTGGACCCGCGCAGCGAGAACCCCGAGGACTACAAGAAGGCCGAGGCCAAGCTGCTGACCCTGCGCCCCTACATCACCTACTTCCACTCCTCCAAGTACGTTTCGGACCTGGCCAACGGTGATATCTGCATCGCCTTCGGCTACTCCGGCGACGTGTTCCAGGCCGCCAACCGGGCCAGGGAAGCCAAGAACGGGGTGAACATCGCCTATTCGATTCCCAAGGAAGGCAGCAACCTGTGGTTCGACCTGCTGGCGATTCCCGCCGATGCCGGCAACGTCAAGGAAGCCCACGCCTTCATCAACTACCTACTGGACCCGCAAGTGATCGCCAAGGTCAGCACCTATGTCGGCTACGCCAACCCCAACCCGGCTTCCCAGCAGTACATGGAGGCCGACCTGGTGAACAACCCCGAGGTCTATCCACCTCAGGCCGTGCTCGACAAGCTGTACATCTCCACCACCCAGTCGCCGGCCATCATGCGCTTGATGACCCGCTCCTGGAGCAAAGTGAAGTCCAACAAATGATTCAGCCAAACCTTTCGGGCAGCGCCAACGGGCATGCCCGCTCCTACTACGCCGCCTCGGCCGGCAGCCTGCCCGGCTACCCATCGCTGGAGGGCCAACCGAGCGCCGACGTCTGCGTGATCGGTGGCGGTTTCACCGGGGTCAACACCGCCATCGAGCTGGCCCGGCGCGGGCTCTCGGTGATCCTCCTGGAAGCCCGGCGCATCGGCTGGGGCGCCAGCGGGCGCAACGGCGGCCAACTGATCCGCGGCATTGGCCACGAGGTCACAGGCTTTGCCCGCTACGTCGGCCAGGAAGGGGTGAAATACCTCGAGCAGGCCGGCATCGACTCGGTGGAGGTGGTACGCCAGCGCATCAGCGAACATGCCATCGAGTGCGACCTGCGCTGGGGCTTCTGTGAGCTGGCCAACACCCCGGCCCAGTTCGCCGCCTTCCAGGCCGAGCAGGACAGCCTGGTCAGGCTGGGCTACCGCCACCCCACTCGGCTGGTGGCGCCCCAGGACATGCAGCAGGTGGTGGCCTCCTCGGCGTATGCCGGGGGGCTGGTGGACATGGGCTCTGGGCACTTGCACCCGCTCAAGCTGGTGCTGGGCGAAGCGCGGCTGGCAGCGTCCCTGGGGGTGAGGATCTTCGAGCAGAGCCCGGTGCTGGAACTGACCCACGGCGACAGTGTGAAAGTGCGCTGCGCGACCGGCACCGTCACTGCCGGGCACCTGGTGCTGGCCTGCAATGCCCACCTGGAAGACCTCGAGCCGCGGCTCAGTGGCAAGGTGCTGCCGGCGGGCAGCTACATCATCACCACCGAGCCGCTGGCCGAGGCCCGGGCCAGGCAACTGATCCCGGACAACCTGGCGCTGTGCGACCAGAAAGTCGGCCTGGACTACTATCGACTGACCGCGGACCGGCGCTTGCTGTTCGGCGGTGCCTGCCACTATTCGGGGCGTGATCCGGCGGATATTGCCGGCTACATGCGACCCAAGATGCTCAAGGTCTTCCCGCAGTTGCAGGATGTGGCGATCGACTTCCAGTGGGGCGGCAAGATCGGCATCACCGCCAATCGCTTCCCCCAGGTCGGGCGCCTGTCGCAGTACCCCAATGTGTACTACGCCCAGGGCTATTCCGGGCATGGCCTGAACGTCACCCACTGGACTGCCCGGCTACTGGCCGAGGCCATCCATGCCGGCCACAGTCGCGGCCTGGACGTGTTCAGCGGCGTACCGCACATGACCTTCCCCGGCGGCCCGGCCCTGCGGGCACCACTGCTGGCCCTGGGCATGCTCTGGCACCGGATGCGGGAAATGCTCGGTTGATCGGCCCCCTTCGCTGGCACCACCCGGCCTCGTAGCAGCCGGCTTGCCGGCGAACACCTTGCGCCGCACCTGCTGGCGCGTTCGCTGGCACGCCAGCTCCTGCGGGGCGGCGGGCTCCCTAGGTGAACCGGCGCTGCAGGAAATCCAGCAACAGGGCATTGACCTGCTGCGGCCGTTCGTTCTGGATCCAGTGCCCGCAGTCCGCCAGCAGGTGCTGCTCAAGGTCCGCCACCTTGCCCGGCATGCGCTTGAGGGTATGGGCTTCCAGTACACCCACCGGGTCCTGGTCGCCCAGCAGGAACAAGGTCGGTTGCTGGACCTGGGCATCGGCCAGGAACTCGGTGCGCTTCCAGGTCCGCTCGAAATTGCGGTACCAGTTCAGGGCACCGCGAAAGCCGCGCCCGGCGAAGGTCTGGCGATAGGCCTGGAAATCCTCCTCGCTGCACCACTGCGGCAACCCTGCGGGCACCGTCACCCCGTCGAACAACCGGGCATCGGCCGGCTTGGGTTGCAGCAATGCACCGACATTGCCCATGAACAGGCGCAGGCTGGCGTCTATATCGGCGTCCAGTTCCACCTCGGCCACTCCCGGCTGCTGGAAGTAGAGGATGTAGTTGAAATGCTCGCCGTGCACCTGGCGCATGATCTCGCTGGCCGGGCGTTTCGGCCGCCCGGCAAAGGGCACCGACAGGGTCACCAGCGCCGCCACCCGCTGCGGCTCCAGCAGCGCCAGGTGCCAGGCCACGGGGGCGCCCCAGTCGTGGCCGACGATGCACACCCGCTGCTGGCCGAAGGCGTGCATGGCCTGCTGGATATCGGCGCACAGGGTCAGCAGGTCGTAGGCCTGCACCGCCTCGGGAGCCGAGCTGCGGCCATAGCCACGCATTTCCGGGACGAACACCCGGAATCCCGCTGCCACCAGGGCCGGCACTTGATGGCGCCAGGAATGCCAGCACTCGGGAAAACCGTGCAGCAGCCATACCGGCTGCCCGTGTTCCGGGCCGCTGACCCGCACACTGAGTTCGATGCCGTTGACGGCCAGAACATGCTGTTGGGAGGAACTCATGGCGAATGCTCCAAGGCAGATGCAAGAAGCAGAACCTAGCAGATGTGGGCACCTGCCCCGAGAATCATTGACGCTCCGAATGATCCTGCTGCGCTGTCGGGGCCGGGCGGCTCAGCCGGGAATCAGCCGGCCAGGGAATGGGATTGCTGACGGATCAGGCGCTGGGTATCGAGGACTTTCTCCAGGGCCTGCTCGGAATCGGGGTCCTGCATGGGGGCGCGAATCGCCGCCGACACCAGGCTGATGAGCTTGGCCATGACTTCAGCATCGGTGGCCGGGCGTCCAAGGCTCATGGCCTGCATCAGCAGGCGCAGCTCGGTGCCGGCCATGACGCCGGAAATAGCCTTGAGGGCAAATTGCAGGCGCACCCCCAGCTCGTTGCGCGGCAGGTCCGGCAAAGCCAGGGCAAAGGCCTTGAAGAAGCGCTCGAACACCGGCTGGTAATGCTCCTTGAGGTATTCCTGGATAAAGGGCGAAGTATCGCTGTAGACCCGGCCAAGGAAGCGGATGAACGAGCGCCCTTCCACGCCGCCACTCTCGTCGCTGCGCTCAAGGCCCATGGCCGGGGCGAACAGCACCCCCAGCAGGGTTTCGCAGTCCAGCGGGCCCTCGGCCTGTTCCTCGCACTTGGCCAGCAGTTCCAGGCGCTGATCATTGAGTGGCCCCAGGCGCTGCATCAACAGGGCCTTCATCAGCGAATCCTTGTCGCCGAAGTGGTAGTTCACCGCCGCCAGGTTGACCTTGGCCCGCTCGGTGATCTGGCGCAGCAGCACCGCGTCGTAGCCGTACTTGATAAATAATGCCTCGGTCGCTTCCAGCAGTCGGGTCTTGGTGACATTGGGGGCACTGAGTTTCTTGGCGACCATGGAGGACTAACCTTTGCTGGGATGAAAAACTGACCGTTCGAACAGTGTTTTAAAAAAAAATTTGATTTTTTATACCTGCGAGAAGCCCTAAAAGCAAGCGCCCTAGGGACCGTCACGGTGGCCACCGGCCTTTTTGTGACCCACGGGTTTCTCCGCAAAAAAACCTGGAAAAAGCCCTCAATTACCCGGTTCAGACGGCTGGCGTGGCAGGATGAACGCAGTTACTATTCAAACAATGTTTTTAAAATAATAAATAAAACCAGAGCTTGGCCCTGCCCCTGAATACCCCTGTTGCGTGATCCCTGCGCCCCGTGGTTGTTCAAGCAGCCAGTCGAGCCAGCCGGCGCGGTAAGCGATGACAGAGACGATAATCGAGCAAGGTTTTATCTCCCTGCAGGGCATAGGCAAGAGCTATCGGCTGGCGGAGCAACCGCTCCACATTCTCAAGAACGTCTCCCTTTGCATCGACGCCGGTGAAAGCTGCGCCATCCTGGGTGCCTCCGGTTCCGGCAAAAGTACCCTGCTGAACATTCTCGGCCTGCTGGATCTGCCCGACAGCGGCGACTATCACTTTGCCGGCCACGATATCTTCCGCTCCAGCCCCGACCAGTTGGCGGCGATCCGCAACCAGCAGATCGGCTTCGTGTTCCAGAGCTTCAACCTGCTGCCGCGTCTCAGCGCCCTGGACAACGTCGCCCTGCCCCTGAGCTACCGCGGCGTGGCCCGGCGTGATTCCCTGGAGCGGGCCATGCACATGCTCGACCAGGTAGGCCTCGGGCAACGCGCCGACCACCGCCCGGCGGACCTTTCCGGCGGCCAGCGCCAGCGGGTGGCGATCGCCCGGGCCCTGGTGGGCGAACCCTCGGTGATCCTCGCCGACGAACCCACCGGTAACCTCGACAGCCACACCGCCCAGGACATCATGGACCTGCTGCTGGCGCTGAACCGCGAGCGCCGGGTGACCCTGATCATCGTCACCCACGACCCCAATATCGCCCAGCGCCTGGAACGGCAGATCCGTGTCACCAATGGCGTGGTGCAGGAGGTCTGCCCGGCATGAGCCTCAAGGTCGAGCAAAGCGCCAGCCAGCTGCTGCACGAAGCCTTCGTCAGCCTGCGCACCCTGGGCAAGCGTTCGATCCTGGCCCTGCTGGGCATCGTCATCGGCAGTTCCTCGGTGGTGGCACTGATCAACATCGGCCACAACGCCGCCGAGGACGCCGCGGCGATCTTCCAGAACATGGGCACCGACACCCTGGTGGCCCGCTTTCCCGCCAGCGCCGACAGCCGCACGCCGCTGCCCGCGGCCCTGGACACCCGGGCGCTGAGCCAGGCGGTGCCTAGCCTGATCAACATTGCCCCGACGGTGTTGCTCAGCGCCACGCTGATTCGCAATGGCCGCTCCGCCAACGCCAGCGTGGTGGGCGCGACCGCCGAACTGGCGCCGGCCATGCGCCTGCAGTTGCGTGAGGGGCGCTTTCTCTCGGACTTCGATCAGAACGAAATCTATGCGGTGATCGGCCATCAGGTGGCTCAGACCCTGGGCGCCGCCGGGGCCCCGCTGCAACTGGGGGACCGGGTGCGGATCAACGACTACCTGTTCCTGGTCATAGGTATCCTGCAGAACCAGCCCAGCGCGGTGCTGGTGCCAATCCAGGCCAATGACTCGGTGTTCCTGCCCCAGGGCAGCATGCGGCGGATTTTCCCTTCGCCACAGATCGACAACGTGGTGACCCGGGTCGCCGGTGGCCAGAACATGGAGCAGGTCGCCGCGGCCATGACCCAGGCCTTGAAAAAGATCCTGCGCGGACGTGAGGTGGAAGTGCAGGTACCGCAGCAGATCATCGACGGCATGACCCGGCAGAGCCGCACCTTTGGCTACCTGCTGATGGCCCTGGGCGGCATTTCCCTGGTGGGGGGTGGCGTGGGGGTGATGAACGTGATGCTGATGAATGTCTCGGAGCGCCGCCGCGAGATCGGCATCCGCATGGCCCTGGGCGCCCGGCAAAAGGACATCCGCAACCTGTTCCTGCTGGAGGCGGTCAGCCTGACCGCAGTCGGCGCCCTGTCGGGGGCGATACTGGGGGTCGCCTCGGCCTTTATCTATGCCCGGATGTCCGGCTGGCACTTCTCCCTCGCGGGAGCCGCACTGCCGCTGGGGATCGGGAGCACCCTGCTGGTGGGCCTGTTTTTCGGCCTGTACCCGGCCATTTCGGCATCCAGACTGCAACCGGTGGAGGCGTTGCGCGATGAATGACTGGCGCCTGCGAACACTCGCCTGCCTGTGCCTTTTGTACTTGCCGGCGCTCAGCGCCGATGAGCGGGTGGATCGCCCCTCCGCTCCCACCATGCGCAGCGACTACTCGCGCAGCGCCCTGCTCAGCCAGCAGGTCACCGACCTGACCCTGGGGGACGCGGTCTACCTGGGCTTGCGCAACAACCGCAGCATCCGCAGTTCGTACCTGCAGCGGGTGGCGCAGAAGTTCGACCTGCGGGTGGCCGAGGATGTGTTCAACCCCAAGCTGCTGATCACCGGCAACTACCGCACCACCCGGGGCAGCAGCGACACCACGCAGAACCTCAACATGGCCCCGGCCACCAGCCTGTTGAGCGAGTACGGCACACGCCTGAGCATGGCCTGGATCCAGGACCTGAACAAAGCCGATCGGGCCGGCCGCCAGCGCAGCGACGGCCTGGACCTGGCGATCATCCAGCCATTGCTGCGCGGCGCCGGCTGGGACGTGACCACCGCGCCGTTGCGCCTGGCGCGCATCACCGAACAAAGCAACCGCCTCAACCTCAAGGCCGGGGTCGCCCAGACCATCACCGCGATCATTACCACCTACCGCGAGCTGCTGCGTTCCCAGGAACAGCTGACCATCGCCCAGGAAGCCCTCAAACGCGCCAATGCCCTGCTGGAAGTCAACCGCGCGCTGATCAGCGCCGGGCGCATGGCCGAGTTCGAGATCGTGCAGACCGAAGCCGACATCGCCAGCCAGGAGCTGGGGGTGGAGGAAGCGCGCAACCAGGTGGACGTCAACCGCCTGTCGCTGCTGCGTCTGCTGGCCCTGGACATGTCCAGCCGGATCCACGCCAGCGAGGCCCTGCAGGCGGCCAAGATCAGCATCGACCAGCGCGAGGCCCTGCGGCTTGCGCAGATCCAGCAGCCCGAATACCTGGCTACCCTGCTGGGCAGCCAGCAGGCCGACCTGAACCTGGTGATCGCCAAGGACCAGTCGCGCTGGGACGTATCCCTGGTGGCCGGGGCCAACCAGACCCGCAGCCGCTATGACAATGACACCAGCAACGGTTCGGACCGGCGCTGGGACAGCTACGCCGGGGTCCAGGTGCAGATTCCCATTGGCGACCTGAGTACCCGCCAGGCCGAGGTCCACGCCCGGGTCAATGTGGAGAACCAGGAAATCCTCCTGGCCGATGCCCGCCAGGTGCTGGAGCGTGACGTCAACAACGTGGTGCGCGACCTGGGCACCCGCTGGCGCCAGTACGAGATTGCCCAGCGCGCCAGCGAACTGTCCAAGCGCAAGCTGGACATCGAACGGGAAAAGCTCAGTGCCGGCCGTTCCAGCAACTTCCAGGTGCTGAGTTTCGAGGGTGACCTGCGCAACGCCGAGAATGCCCGGCTCAATGCGCTGATCGCCTACCTGAACGCCCAGACGCAACTGGACCTGACCCTGGGCATGACTTTGGAGAGCTGGGACATTGCGCTCAATGACTTCTGACAAGCCGCAGGCGAGCAAGCGCCGTCGCCATACCCTGCAAGCGCTGGCCCTGGCCGTCGCCCTCGCCGTGGGCGCCGCTGCCCTGGTCACCCTCCAGTCCCCCGCCAGCACTCCGGCCAGCGAGGCCCGCTGGGTCAGCGTGCAAGGCACGGTACTGACTCACCAGATCGGCCTGGTGGGCAAGATCGAACCCCAAAAGACCGTGGTCCTCACCGCCCCGTTCGAAGGCAATGTGCAGGCCAGCCTGGTGGAACAGGGCCAGCGCGTAGAGGCCGGCCAGGTCCTTTTGCAGATGGACCCGGGGCTGGTGGAAATCCAGTCGCGCGAAGCCCTTTCCACCTTGCTCAAGGCCCGCCGCACCGTCCAGGAGCTGCAGGACTGGAACAACGGCGCCGTGGTCACCCGGGCCCGCCGTACCCTGCGCAACTCGCAGATGTCCCTGGCCAATACCGAACGCAAGCTGCGGGAAAGCCAGAACCTGTTCCAGCGCGGAATCATTCCGCGCAACGAGCTCAACGACCAGGAGCAACAGGCACAGATGCAGCGCCTGGACCTGGCCGCCGCCCAGAGTGAATTGCAGCAGGCGCTGAACCAGGGCACGGGGGAATACCGGCAGATTGCCGAAATGGAGTTGACCAACGCCACGGTCAAGTACGACGCCCTGCGCAAACTGCTGGAGCACAAGAACGTGGTCGCCCCCTTTGCCGGCATCGTGGTGCCGCCACCCAATGGCGGCGCGGGCCCGAACACCGCCGGTGCCGCCAACGGTCCGGTGCAGACCGGTTCACGCCTAAGCCCCGGGCAAGTGCTGTTCGGCCTGGCCAACATCGAACAGCTGAAGATCGTCAGCAAGGTGTCGGAGCTGGACATCAACCAACTGCACCAGGGGCAGCGCGTGGAAATTCTCGGTGATGGCTTTGATGGTGAACGCCTGGAAGGCGTGGTGGATATCGTCAGCAGCCTGGCCCTGCCCAACGAAACCGCAGGTGCCGGAGCGCAATTCCCGGTGACCCTGTCGGTGCCCAAGCTCAGCCGCGAACAACTGCAACGGGTGCGCCTGGGCATGAGCGCGCGGCTGACCATCGTCACCTACCGCAACGACCAGGCCATCGTGCTGCCGCCTGCGGCGATCCAGCGCGACGCCGACGGCATGAGCGTGGAATACCGGGCAACGGCCGATCAACCAGGCCAGCGGGTGCCGGTGACCGTGGGCCAATCGACCCCGGAGGGCGTGGAAGTGTTCGGCCTGCAACCGGGCCAGGTTCGCCTGCCCAACACCTTGTAGGCGCTGGCCTGCCAGCGAAGGCGCCCTCGGGAACGGCGCAAGGCCCAGGGGTCTCTTCGCCGGCAAGCCGGTTCCTGCAGGTCAGCGCAGGGCGCGGCGCAGGACTTTGCCCACGGTGGTCTTGGGCAGCTCTTGGGTACGGAACTCTACATAGCGCGGCACTTTGTAGCCGGTGAGGTATTCCCGGCAGTGGGCCAGCAACTGGTCCTGGGTCAGCGCCGGGTCCTTGCGCACGACGAAGATCTTCACTTTCTCGCCGGTCACATCATCCTCGACGCCAATCGCCGCCACTTCCGCCACCCCCGGGTGCAGGGCCACCACATCCTCGATCTCGTTGGGGTACACGTTGAAACCGGAGACCAGGATCATGTCCTTCTTGCGGTCCACCAGGCGAATGAAGCCCTGCTCGTTCATCACCCCGACATCCCCGGTGGACAGCCAGCCGTGACGATCCAGAACCTTGGCGGTTTCCTCCGGGCGCTGCCAGTAGCCCTTCATCACCTGCGGCCCGCGTACCTGCAGCTCGCCCTCCTCGCCCAGCTCGGCCAGTTGGCCGTCCTCGCGCACGAAGCGCACCCAGGTCGAAGGCAGCGGTACGCCGATGGTCCCGGTGAAATCGCCTTCGCGCATGCGCGCAATGTCGATCGGGCTGATGCTCACCACCGGCGAGCACTCGGTCAGGCCGTAGCCTTCGATGATCGGCACCCCGGTGACTTCCTTCCAGCGCCGGGCCACCGAGGTGTGGGTGGCCATGCCGCCCGCAATCGCCAGCTTCAGGTCGGAGAAATCCCGACCGCGAAACTCCTCGTTTTCCAGCAGGCCGTTGAACAGGGTGTTGACCCCGACGATGCCGCTGAACTTTTCCTTGCGCAGGATCATCTGCACCCGCTTCACGTCCCGCGGATTGGCGATCAGGATGTTGCGCCCGCCCAGGCACATGAACATCAGGCAGTTCACCGTCAGCGACAGCACGTGGTACAGCGGCAACAGGGTGACGTTGGTTTCCTGCTGGTTCTCGTCCAGCTGGTCACCGACCCAGGCCTTGGCCTGCATCAGGTTGGCGAGGATGTTGCGGTGCGTGAGCATGGCGCCCTTGGCATCGCCGGTGGTGCCGCCGGTGTATTGCAGGAAGGCGATGTCGTCCTGCTTGAGTTCCACCGGGCGGTGCTCCAGCACGCTGGCCAGCTTCATCATCGCCGGAAAGCGGATGGCCCCCGGCAGGTTGAATTTCGGCACCTGCTTTTGCACATGGCGCAAGGCGAAGTTCAGGGCTGCGCCCTTGAAGGTGCCCAGCAGGTCACCGATGGCGGCTACCACGATGTTCTTCAATTGGCTGCCCGGCATCGCCTGTTCCAGGGTGTGGGCGAAATTCTCGAAGATCACCACGGTCTCGGCGCCGCTGTCCTTGAGCAGGTGCCGCAGTTCGTGAGCCGTGTACAGCGGGTTGACGTTGACCACCACGGCCCCCACCAGCAGGGTGCCGAACAGGCAGATCGGGTACTGCAGGCAGTTGGGCATCATCAACGCCACCCGGTCGCCCTTCTTCACCCCCTTGGACTGCAACCAGGCGGCGAAAGCGAATACCCGCTTCTCCCACAGGTCGTAGCCCATCTCGGTGCCGATGCTCACATAGGCCACCCGTTGGCGATACTTGTCCACGTGTTCGAGGAACACTTCCCGCAGCGACGGGTAACGGTCGATCTCCGCTTCGATATCGCTGGGCACTCCCGGCAGGTAAGCGTTCAGCCAGATACGCTCGACGGGTTGCAGGCTCACGACACTCATTGGCAGTCTCCTTGTTATTTTATTTTTCGACGATGGCGGTTACGCCCAGCCCGCCTGCTGCACAGATGGAAATCAGCCCGCGGCCGCCGCCGCGCTCATGGATCGCCTTGGCCAGGGTCGCCAGTTGCCGCCCACCGGTGGCGGCGAACGGATGCCCGCAGCCCAGGGAGCCGCCGTTGACGTTGAGCTTGCTGCGCTCGATGCTGCCCAGAGGTCCGTCGAGGCCGAGCTTGTCCCGGCAGTAATCAGCGTCCTCCCAGGCCTTGAGGGTGCACAGCACCTGGGCGGCAAAGGCTTCGTGGATCTCGTAGAAGTCGAAATCCTCCAGGCTCAGGCCCTCCCGGGCGAGCATGCGCGGCACGGCATAGGCCGGGGCCATCAGCAGCCCTTCACTGCCGTCGACAAAGTTCACCGCGGCGGTTTCCCCGGTACGCAGGTAGGCCAGCACCGGCAGGTTGTTGGCCGCCGCCCAGTCTTCGCTGGCCAGCAGCACCACCGAGGCGCCATCGGTGAGCGGGGTCGAGTTGCCGGCAGTCAGGGTGCCGTTGTGGCGGTCGTAGGCCGGGCCCAGGCCGGCGAGCTTCTCCAGGCTGGCGTCGGCCCGCAGGTTGTTATCGCGTTTCAGGCCGCGGTACGGGGTGATCAGGTCATCGAAGAAGCCGCGCTGGTAGGCCGCATTCAACTGGTGGTGGCTGGTGAGGGCCAGTTCATCCTGGGCCAGGCGCTTGATCTGCCAGCGCTTGGCCATTTCTTCGCAGTGCTCGCCCATGGACAGCCCGGTGCGCGGCTCGCCGTTGCGTGGCAGCAACGGCTTGAAGAACATCCCCGGGCGCACCTTGAGCAGGCTGCGCAGCTTGTTGCCGGTGCCCTTGGCGCGATTGGCCTGGAGCAAGGTGCGGCGCAGGCCTTCGTTAATGCCGATGGGCGCGTCGGAGGTGGTGTCGGCGCCCCCGGCGATGCCCACTTCGATCTGCCCCAGGGCGATCTTGTTGGCCACCAGCAGCGCCGCCTCAAGCCCGGTGCCGCAGGCCTGCTGCAGGTCATAGGCCGGGGTCTGCGGCGACAGGGTGGTGGACAAGAGACTTTCCCGGGCCAGGTTGAAATCCCGCGAATGCTTGATCACCGCCCCCGCGGCGAACTCCCCCAGGCGCTGGCCCGACAGGCCGTAGCGATCCACCAGGCCCTGCAACGCCGCCACCAGCAGGTCCTGGTTGCTGTCATTGGCATATACCGTGTTGGAACGGGCGAACGGAATCCGGTTACCGCCCAGGATCGCCACCCGGCGGACCGGCGCCGGATTGAAACTGTACTCAGCCATCAACGAGCTCCCCAGATAAATAGACCGCGCATGTGCGGCTTGTCCCCCGCGTTGTTGCGCACTTCGAACTCATGGCGCGGGCCGTCCGGCAGGCGATTCCACAGGGTCACCGCCGCCGGCAGGAAGATCGGCAGCTTGAACTCGCAGTCCAGCTGGGCTGCCGCCAGAGGATGGGGCGGTTGCTGGGCCGCCAGGGCCCGGCCCAGGGTCCACATGCCGTGGGCAATGGGCCGGCGGAAGCCGAACAGCCGGGCGCCCAGCCATGAGGTATGGATCGGGTTGAAGTCGCCGCTGACCTGGGCAAAGCGGCGGCCCAGATCGCCCCCCAGGCTCCAGCGCTGAGTGCGCACCAGGGCCTGCTCATCCCATTGCAACAAGCCCTCCCAGGGCTCGCCGATGGGCCCGGCTACACCGCGGCGCAGGTACAGGCTGTCGCTTTCCCAGACCAGGCTGCCACCGCTGTGGGCACGGGTGGCAATCGACAGGGCCTGGCCCTTGGGATGGGCCAGCCAGCGCTCGGCGAACACTTCCAGGCGCAGGGCCTGGCCCTCCTCCAGTTTCTGGTACTGACGGATACGGTTAGCCAGGTGGACCATGCCGCTGGCCGGATAGGGAAACGTCGGGCGGGTCAGCAGCAACAGGTGCAGCGGGAACGCCAGGGTGTGGGGAAACGCCAGCGGGACGCCGTGTTCCCGGCGAAAGCCGCAGGCCTGGGCGTAGCGGGCTATTTCGTCGGCCTTGAGCTCTACCGCCGGGCGCACCAGGCGCTCCGTCGGCAGTTGGGGCGCCGCTTCCGGCTTGGGCTTGCGCAGGCTGCGGATGCCGTCGTAAAGCAGCTGCCCCCGGGAGGGCGGCGGCTCGATGATGCGAATTGCGGTATCAGCATTCATGGCTCAGGCCCCCAGCAGGCTTTGCCCGCAGACGCGGACCACCTGTCCATTGATGCCGCCGGAGGCCGGATGGGCCAGCCAGGCGATGGTTTGCGCCACATCCACGGCCTGCCCGCCCTGGTTCATGGAGTTCATGCGCCGCCCGGCCTCGCGGATCATCAGCGGGATCTTCGCGGTCATCTGGGTTTCGATAAAACCCGGGGCCACGCCATTGACGGTGATCTGCTGGCGCGCCGCCAAAGGGGCGAGGTTCTGCACCAGGCCGATGACCCCGGCCTTGGAGGTGGCGTAGTTGCTCTGCCCGAGGTTGCCGGCGATCCCGGAAATCGACGAGACGCAGACGATGCGCCCGCCGGGATTCAGGCCCTGGCCTTCCAGCAGCGCCTGGCTGAGCAGCAGCGGCGCTTCCAGGTTGACCGCCATGACCTTGCGCCACGCTGCCTCGGTCATCTTCGCCAGGGTCTTGTCCTGGGTGATGCCGGCGTTGTGCACCACGATATCGAAGGCGCCGTGCTCGCCGACGAACTCCAGCAGGCGTTGCCCGGCGTTGGCCGCGGTGATGTCCAGGGCCAGGGCGCTGCCCTTGATCCCGGCAGCCGCCTGCTGCAGCTCGGCCTCGCTCTGGGGAATGTCCAGGCACACCACCTGGGCGCCCTCCCGGGCCAGGACCTTGGCAATGGCCAGGCCGATGCCGCGGCAGGCCCCGGTGACCAGTGCCCGGCGCCCGCCCAGGGGCTGTTGCCAATCGATGTGCCGGGGCACTTCCACCGGTTCGCCGATGCGCACCACCTGCCCCGATACATAGGCCGAGCGGCGCGACAGGAAGAACCGCAGGCTGCTGTCCAGCTCGGCTTCGGCGCCGGGCTCGACGTACAGCAACTGCACCGTGATGGCCCGACGCAGCTCCTTGCCCAGGGAACGCACGAAGCCTTCCAGGGCCCGTTGCGCCACCGCCTGGGCCAGTTCCTTGCAGTGCTCCGGCGGCGTACCCAGCACCAGCACCCGGCCGTGGGCTGTCAGGCGCCGCACATTGGCGTGGAAGAAGCGGTACAGCTCGTCCAGCTGGGCGATGTCGGCCACCCCACTGGCATCGAACACCAGGCCCTGGACCTTCACCGTGGAAGGCGCGGTGATGTTTGCGGCCTGGGCCGCCACGGTGTCGGTGGCGGCGAAGATCCGTTGCAGCTCGCCCAGCAGGCGCCCCTCGGGCGCTGCGGCGAGGACCACCGGGTTGAGCAGGTTGCCGCCCTGCCCCTCGCGGTGCCGTTGCAGCGGCACCGGTTGCGGCAGGCCGGTGCGCTGGGCCAGCCAGCGGCCCCAGCCGGAATTGACGAACGAAAGATAACCGTCAGACATAAAGAGATCCCGATCCAATCCTGTAGAGGGTCAATAGGCCGAATCGCTAGCGGCCACCGCGTCTTCGCTGCTGGCCGCGCGTTTGCGCGAGGCCGGCTTGGCGCTCTGCTCGAAGTGCGCCTGACGCTGTTGCAGGGCTTCGAGCAGACCGAAGTCCTGGGGGAAGTCGTCGACCTGGATCGCATGGTCGCCGTATTCCACATAGCGCCCCAGCAGCTCGTCCTCGTCCGGGCTGATCAGCTGCAGCTCCAGGGCCTTGACCCGCCAGATCACGAAGGCCTCGCGGGAGATCGGCAACGGCGCCAGGCTGCCCTGCTTGATCGCCGGTTTGAGCCGCGCCTCTATCAGGTCCACCTGTGGCTGCAGGCGGAATGCCAGTTCGCCATAGGCCAGCTTGTCGATGTCCGGCTGCGGGATGTAGGAGTCGGCCAGCAGGCGGTCGCGGGTCGGGCCCGGGGTCTGCACCAGTTCGGCGACTTGCGCCAGCAGGCGGTCCGACGGCTTGCGCTGGGGAATGCCCAGGGGAAAGCTCAGGCCACGGATGATCCGCGCGGCAGCCTTGGAAGGATAGTTGTCCAGCACTTCGGCCAGGGCTTCATGGGCCCGCAGCAGGCAGTCCTGGGCGGCCCAGTGCACCAGCGGCAGGTCGGCCTGCGGCCGGCCATCGTCCTCGAAGCGCTTCAACACGCAGGACAGGATGTACAGCTGGGACAGAATGTCCCCCAGGCGCCCGGTGATGCTTTCCTTGCGCTTGAGGGCACCGCCCAGCACGCCCATGGAAATGTCCGAGGCCAGGGCCAGCACCACCGACAGACGCTGGATCTGCCGGTAATAGGCGGCCAGGGCCTTGTCGGTGTTGCCCGGGGCCTTGATCAGGCGCCCGCCAGTGACCGCGTGCACCGCAGCGCGCACGGTGTTGGCGAAGACGAAGCTGATATGGCCGAACATCGCGCTGTCGAACGCTTCCAGGCCCTTGCGCCCGGTATCCCGGGCCGCTTCCATCTCGCGAAAGACATAGGGGTGGCAACGGATCAGCCCCTGGCCGTAGATGATCAGGCAGCGGGTCATGATGTTCGCGCCTTCCACGGTGATGGCGATCGGGCTTTGCTGGTAGGCCCGGGCCAGGAAGTTGTTGGGCCCCATGCAGATGCCCTTGCCGGCAACGATGTCCATGCCGTCATTGACCATGGCCCGGGCGCGCTCGGTGACGTGGTACTTGGCGATGGCCGAGATCACCGAGGGCTTCTCGCCGGCATCCAGGGACGCCACCGAGACCTTGCGCACCGCGTCGCAGGCATACAGGTGCCCGGCCATGCGGGCCAGGGGCGCCTGCACCCCTTCGAACTTGCCGATGGGCAGGCCGAACTGCTTGCGCATCGCCGCGTAGGCCGTGGTGCCGCGCACCGCCACTTTGCCCAGGCCGACGTTGGCCGAGGGCAGGGAAATGGCGCGCCCGGCGGCCAGGCATTCCATCAGCATGCGCCAGCCGTTGCCCACCTGGTCGCCACCGCCGATCACCCATTCCAGGGGGATGAACACATCCTTGCCGGTGGTCGGGCCATTCTGGAACACCGCGTTCAGCGGCCAGTGGCGACGCCCGGTATTGACCCCGGGATGAGTGGTGGGAATCAGCGCGCAGGTGATCCCCAGGCTGCCCTTGGTGCCCAGCAGGCCGTCCGGGTCCTCGGCGCGAAAGGCCAGGCCCAGCACCGTGGCGATCGGGCCCAGGGTGATGTAGCGCTTGTCCCAGGTAACCCGGAAGCCCAGCACTTCCTGGCCCTCGAACTGGCCCTTGCAGACCACGCCGGTATCGGGAATGGCCCCGGCGTCGGAGCCGGCGTACGGGCTGGTCAGGGCGAAGCAGGGAATGTCTTCGCCCCGGGCCAGGCGCGGCAGGTAGTGCTGGCGCTGGGCCTCGGTGCCGTAGTGCAGCAGCAGTTCGGCCGGGCCCAGGGAGTTGGGCACCATCACCGAGATCGCCGCCGCCGAGCAGCGGGTGGAGAGCTTCATCACCACTTGGGAGTGAGCGTAATGGGAGAAGCCTTTGCCGCCGTACTGCTTGGGAATGATCATCCCCAGGAAGCCGGCGTCCTTGGTGTATTGCCAGGCCTTGGGCGAGAGGTCCTGCCAGACCTGGGTGGTTTCCCAGTCGTTGGCCATGTCGCACAGGGTTTCCACTTCGTTGTCCATGAACGCCTGCTCTTCGGCGCTCAGGCTGGCCGGCGCGGCGCCTATCAGGCGCGACCAGTCGGGCTTGCCGCTGAACAGCTCGGCATCCCACCAGACCGTGCCGGATTCGATGGCCGCGCGCTCGGTGTCGGACATGGCCGGCATGATCTTGCGGAACATGACCAGGGCACGACGGGTGAGCAAGGCCCGACGCAGCGGCTTGACGCTCAGCAGCGCAGCCGGCAGCACCACCAGCAGCGCCGCGAGGCTGATGCCCAGCGAGCCCACCAGGCCCAACCAGTGCCCTGCCCCCAGCCAGACCAGGGCCGAGCCCAGCCACCAGGATGCCGGGGCCTGCCGATAGGCCAGTGCGAACGCAACGGCGAGTCCCACCAATAACCAGACAATCATGGAATACCTCTCTTGTTCTATGCAGACGACCACTTGGAGCCTGGGCGTTGTGCCGGCCCCTCGAAGATCACCCTACAAAGGAAACTGCCGCGTTTCAAATTTTATTTTTAAATATTGTTTTGAGTGATTTCAGCAACGCACAACGGCCGAACGATGTCAGCCAGGGCTTGGGGAAATGGCAGGTCAAGACGGGTCCTGAGGTGACCCGTCCCGCCGACGGCAGTAGCACAATCCCTTTGTACTGCCGTTATCTCGAGGCGTGGGTAAAGCCTTTACCCTCAGAAGTGATAGGTCGCGGAGAGACTCACCACCTCGCCCTTGGCGTCGACCTTGCCATCCAGGCGCGAGGCACCGAGACGGTCCACGTTCTGGGTCTTGATCTTGGCTTCCTTGACGAATTGCCGGGAATAGGCGCCGTCGATGGTCAGGCCGGGGATCGCCCTGATGTCATAGCCGAAGCCCAAGGAAGTGAACCAGCGATCGTTGTCGGGAATCCGCGGGTCACGTGTGCTGTTACGGGTTGGTGTCTGGTCGTACGCCACACCGGCCCGCAGGGTCAGCTGGTCGGTGAAGCGGTAGTCGCCACCCAGGGAATACATCATGGTGTCTTTGTACTTGTACGGGATGGAGACCAGGGTATTGCCATCGGACTTCAGGGTCAGGTCCTTGAACGACGACCATTGGGTCCACAGCATGCTGGCACCCAGGGTGAAGCGGTCATCGAACACGTGCACCCAGTCCAGCCCGGCGGAGGCTGGAATGTCCAGCTGGGCACTGGCGTTGGCGCCATCCGGGTTCAGCTTCAGGCCGGGATAGGCCAGTTCCACCAGGCTTTCACCATTGGGCCCGGCCGGTTGGGTCATGTACTGGCGGCCTACCGCGTCGGCACGCACGTTGTACTTGCCGTCCATCTTGTTCTTGATCTTGGCGTGGTAGTTCAGGCCCAGGGTGTCGCGGTCGGTGGGTTTCCAGACCACGCCGGTGAACCAGCCTACCGAGGTATTGTCCACCTTGACCCGCATCAGGTTCGCCCCGACGCCGGATGGCAGCGGGATCCCGCCCAGGCCGGGAGATACCGCCGCGGCACCGGTCAGGTTGAGGTTCTGGCTGACGAAGCCCTTGCTGTGCTGGACGATGACCCCGGCACCCAGGGAGAAGTCGTCATTGACCTTGAACGACAGCGAGCCGGTCAGGCCCACGGTCTCGATCTTGGTATCCACCGAAAAGTCGCGGATCTTGGAATTGTCGTTATCCCAGGTGCTGCGCATGCCCATGGGCACGACCTGGCTCAGGCCGAAGGCAAACTGATCATTGATCGGCATTACCATGAAGCCGGTCGGCAACCAGGCGGTGAAGCCGCCCTGGCCACCATTGCCCTCCAGGGGCACCGGGCCACCGGTGGGGACGCCGGACGCATCCACCGGCAAGGTGGTGGCCGGATTCCCTTGATAATCGTAGGCATCGCCTTTGTATTTCATCTTGATGCGGGCGTAGTCGACCGTCATCTGTGCCACGTTCTGATCGATAAACGCCATGGCCGCCGGGTTGTTGTAAGCCGCACTGGGGTCGTTCTTGAACAACGAACCACCACCGAAGGCCCGGCCCCATCCGGGAGCGCCGTAGGTAGGCGTGGTGAAGCCGCCTGCCTGAACAGTGCCGATCGCACCAAAGCCCCCCAACAGGGCGAGTGCCACCGCGATCTGCAACTGTTGTTTCTTATTATTCATGCCCCACTCCTTATTATTATCGATAGCAACCGACACTACAGGGCCCTCCTGATCTGCAGATCACCGCCTCTTGCGAGGCGGTGTCCTTCAGCGGGTGATCAGCCCTTGGTTCCAGATAACGCTTAAATCACGCTGACCTGTGGCGACGGCTTGGCGTTCAGCACATCCACGGAGCAGCCACCGCTCAGGGTCTGAGGCGTGCTCAGGCTCAGCGAGTGAGTCACGTTGCTCCAGGCCACGTTGATGGTGGTCGGACCGCAGTTGGTGGCAGGGAAGAAGGAAATGGTGTAACCCACGTTGGTCACGGTACCTGCGGTGGTGCTGGAGGCACTCAGGGTCCATGGCAAGCCAGTGATCTTCGGCAGGTTGCACAGCGCGTTGCTGCCGCTGACGGTGGCGCCGGTGATGCTGGCCACGCCGCCGGCGATGTTGCCGCTGAAGTTGATGTTGCAGGTCACGGGCTGGTTGAACGAGGACGGCGAGCGCACGGTGATGGTGCCGCCAGGGGTAGTGAACGGACCATCCGGGTTCGCACCATCAATGGCGATGGATGCAGCGCTGGCCATGGAAGCAGCTCCCAAGCAGGCAACGATGGCGGTGGCGGACACGAGAGTTTTGATGCCTTTCATTGTTGTTTTTCCTCACATGTATGGCGATTCATTTCGCCGGGGTAATGGCCTTGAGCGAGACGACACGGAGAACAGCGACCGAGCTTCCCTTTCCAGCCAAATCTTCAATTCGATAAAGGTGTGACGTGCGCGTCAGGGTGCAACCCGGAACGTGGGTGGCATCTGGATCGATACGGTCTTGATGGTGCAGCCACCGTCGAGGCTGACCTGGGCCGCTTCGAGTTTTCCGGTGCTGTTGTTCCAACTGCCTTCGGCGGTGGACGGCCCGCAGTCGCCGCCCACCAGGGGCGCGTGCACGGTGACCTGGATACCCGACATGGCGCCGCTGGTTTCGTCCTTGGCGATCAGCTTCCAGGGCAGGTGCGTGGCTTCCACCTGGCCGCACTTGAGGCCGCCGCTGAAGTCGACTTTCTCGACGCTGGCGAAGCTGCCGTCGGGGCTGACCTTGCCGCTGACCTGGATGGTGCAGTCGGCATTGATGATGCTCTTGGCAAAGCTGATGGGGCCCTTGGCGGTGAACTCGGTATTGGCCGGTTCAATGCGCGCGGCTTCGGCGGCCCCCATCAGGGAGATCCCCACCAGGACCACGAACAACTGGGCAGTGAATAGCGGTGAAATGGACATCCGTGACTTCCTTACAGTTGCTTATTGTTGTTGTCGGTCAACTTGCTTAAGGACTGCCTACTGCGTTGCTCACCCTTCAAGCGGGCACATCACAGGCGAACACGACCGGTTCGCCAGCACTTGAAGGGGTGAGCGGTACAACTAAAGAGCGGTGTCTGAATCGGTGTTGCTGAAGCCGTAGCGCTTGAGCAGTTCGTCACGCTTGGCCGGGTGCATGTTGGCCAGGCGTACATCACCCGAGTAGTGCGCCAGCACCCGGTGGTCCATCAGGCGCCGCCAGAGGGCCGGCACATAGGCCCAGACGATCATGGTGGCGTAGCCATAGGGCAGCTGTGGCGACTCGTCGAAGTGACGCAAGGCCTGATACGCACGGGTCGGGTTGGCGTGGTGGTCGGAGTGGCGCTGCAACTGGAACAGGAAGATGTTGGTGACGATCCGGTTGCTGTTCCAGGAGTGGCGCGGCGAGCAGCGTTCATAGCGGCCGTTGGGCTGTTTCTGGCGCAGCAGACCGTAGTGCTCGACGTAGTTGACCACCTCCAGCAGAGAGAAGCCGTAGATCCCCTGGATCACCAGGAAGGGAATCACCGCCGCCCCCAGCCAGGCGATCAGCACGCCCCACAGCACCACGCTGTACAACCAGGCGCTGAGCACGCCGTTCTTCCAGTGCAGGGTCGGCAGGCCGAGTTTTTCCAGGCGCTGGCTTTCCAGATGCCAGGCCGAACTCAGGCTGAACCACACGGTGCGCGGCAGGAAACTCCAGAAGGATTCGCCCAGGCGCGAACTGGCCGGGTCCTCCGGGGTGGCCACCCGCACATGGTGGCCGCGGTTGTGCTCGACGAAGAAGTGCCCGTAGAAGGTCGAAGCCAGGGCCAGCTTGGCCAGGAACTTGGCCATCCCGCGGTTCTTGTGCCCCAGCTCATGAGCGATGTTGATGGCAATGCCGGTGGCCGCGCCGGTGGACATCGCCATGCCCAGGTAGGTGAACCAGCCGATACTGCCGTGCAGTTGCGCACGCTCGGTGAGGAAGGCGGCGAAGCTCGCCAGGCTGCCTTGCAGGTGCAGTTGTTCACTCAGTTGCAGCAGGCCGCCGGCGATGATCCAGTCCACCCCGCTGATGGCCATCCAGGCGGTCACCACCAAAGACAGTACCGAGAGCACGGCACAGCTGTAGACGATAAAGCGGTAGTAGGGTTGTTTTTCCAGATCGGGAACGGCGGATTCAGGCGGGTTGCTGGCATCTTCCCCCATCAGGCCGTCAATCAGCGGGATCAGGCCGAAGATCACCAAGACCCCGCTCCACCAGAACACTTGCACCCCGGTGGTGAGGGCGAAGATCCCCGACAGCAGAGGGGTGATCATGGGCAAGGTGCCCAGCCACCACAGGTGACGCTTGCTATCGGTCCAGACGCCGGGTGCCGCCACGGAAACAGTCATGGCAGCCTCCGCAGGATGGCAGTCGAAACAGGTGCTATAAAGGACAGCGCGGCTGCGCTGTGCCGAGCGTGAAGGGATGAAAAAACAAAAGCGTGAAATGGCGTTATTTTCATTATTTTTAATCGCTCAATTGCACTTTCAAAAAAAACATTCAAAACATTTTTTTAAAAAAATAGCTCGGGTTCGTTAGCTCGTCAACTATTTTTTCGGCTTGTTTCGAATGTCGCCCGTGAAGCATTTACAGCTGCTGTCGACGCCGCGGCAGGGGCGCTCGAAACCGCCCCCCACCACGCCCTCAACTTGCTCTTGAAGCCGCGAACGGCGGGTGCAGGATGGTTGCGCTGCGTTGTGGCGCAGCCTGGGAAGCGACGTGCTGGACCATGGCCACCACCCGCTCGACTGCGCTGATGGGCAACATGTGGCCCCGGCCCTGGACGATCTCCAGGGACAGCCCCGGCACCTTGCCGACCATTGACTCACCGTGCCGGCGGTAACTGAGCACCGGGTCCGCCGAGCCATAGATCAGCCCTACCGGCAGCTTGAGGCTGGGGTAATGCTTGACCATGCCCGGCAGCGAACGGTTGACCACGGCGATTTCGCTGGAGGCGTTGTAGAAGCTGTCCGAACGCATCCCCAGCAACCCGCCGCCACGCTCGGCGAAATCCTCGGGCACCGGGTCCGGGGCGAACACCGACTTGACCAGGCCACGGCGCCCGAGCATGGCCATGGGCGCCGCCAGGGTCAGGGACATCCAGCGCCGCAGCAAAGCCGGGCGCACTGCCAGGGACAGGAACACCAGCGGCAACATGCGCTGCGGATGGGTCAAGGGGGCCACCAGGATCAGCCCGGACACCGATTGCCGATGGTCCAGGGCCAGGGACAGCGCCACCGCACCGCCCAGGGAATGCCCCAGCACCAGCGGCTGGCCCAGGTCCAGGGTACGAATGAACCTGGCCACCAGGCTGGCCTGGGCCGGTAGGTCTGCCGCGGCGCCCCGGGCCCGGGTGGAATAGCCCGAACCGGGACGATCGATGGTGATCACCCGGAAGCGTTCGCGCAGCTGCGGGGCCAGGGAGTGGGTCAGGTTGCGCCCGCAGCCGGTCAGGCCATGGATCATCAATAGCGCCGGGCCCCTGCCCTCATCGGTGTAGTGAATGCGCTCGCCACCGACCTCGAGAAAGCGTCCGTTGATCGGAACCTGGCTTTCAATCCGGCGGTTGATACGAAAACTCACCACCCAGAGCACCGCACTGACCGCCAGGAATACCGCTGCCGCTACCAGCCACTCCATAACCCGCCCCCTCAGCTTCCCTGCGCCGTTCGCCCGTGATCGGAATGACCTGGCGGTGTGGCGTGTCGCCCTGGCCTGGTGCCGCCTGTGACGCCTCACCCATGGCCTGGATGAGCCCCGCAAAATCCACAGGCGACCAGCGCAGGTGACATTTTCAGGTAATTTATTTAAATTAATTTTTAAAACATTATTTTAAATTGTGCAATCCTGAGTTTCCACCCACTGACGAAAGTCACCCAGCAGCATCATTACAATCGAGGTACACACCATGAATGCGTACTCGCCACCCAACGACCCCGAGGTCGTTGACATCGCCATCATCGGCGCCGGCTTCGCCGGGCTGTGCATGGCGATCAAGCTCAAGCAAGCGGGGATAGAGGATTTCTTCGTCGCCGAACACGCCGCGTCCCTGGGGGGCACCTGGCGCGACAATCACTACCCCGGCTGCGCCTGCGACGTGCAATCCCACGTTTATTCCTTCTCTTTTGCGCCCAACCCGAACTGGACCCGGCAGTTCGCGCCCCAGCCGGAAATCCGCGAATACCTGGAAAACTGCGCCCGGGATTTCGCCCTGGCGCCCTACCTGCACTTCAACATGGGCCTGCAACAGGCGGTCTTCGATGAAGCCCGGGAGCGCTGGCACCTGCGCTTCAGCAATGGTCGGGAAGTCAGTGCGCGGGTACTGATCTCCGGCATGGGTGGCCTGTCGCGCCCGGCGATCCCGGACATCCCCGGGCTCGACACCTTCACCGGCAAGCGGTTTCACTCCCAGCAGTGGGATCACCGCTACGCCCTGCAAGGCAAGCGGGTGGCGGTGATCGGCACCGGCGCCAGCGCCATCCAGTTCGTGCCGAAAATCGCCCCGCGGGTAGCTCAGCTCAAGCTGTTCCAGCGCACCCCGCCGTGGATCATGCCCAAGCCCGACCGCGAGCTCAGCGCGGTGGAACGCTGGGCCTTCAAGCACCTGCCCTTCACCCAGCGGCTGGTGCGCTCGGCGCTGTACTGGGCCCTGGAAAGCCGGGTGATCGCCTTCGCCCGCCGGCCCAGACTGATGAAGGTGGTGCAGCGCGTGGCCCTGCGCCATCTGCGCAAACAGGTGCCCGACCCGGTGCTGCGCCAGCGCCTGACCCCGGACTACACCATCGGCTGCAAGCGCATCCTGATCTCCAACGACTACTACCCGGCCCTGACCCGGGGCAACGTGCGGCTGATCACTGATGACATCCAGCGTATCGACGGCGACGCGGTGATCACTGCAGACGGCAGCCGCCACCCCGTGGATTGCATCATCTTCGGCACCGGTTTCCAGGCCACCGACCCGATTCCCCGGGGCCTGCTGTTCGGCCGCCATGGCCAGGACCTGATGGACAGCTGGGCCCGGGGCGCCCACGCCTACCTGGGCACCTGCCTGCCGGGCTTTCCGAATTTCTTCATGATCGTCGGCCCCAACACCGGCCTGGGGCACAACTCGATGATCCTGATGATCGAGGCCCAGGTGGACTACATCCTCAAGGCCCTGGGCCAGATGCAGCGCGAACGTATCGCCAGCATCGAAGTCCGGCCCCAGGTCGAAAGCCAGTACAACCAGCGCCTGCAGCAGCGCCTGGCCGGGGCCATCTGGTCCACTGGCGGCTGCCGCAGCTGGTACCTGGACCCGCGCAGCGGGCAGAACACCACCCTCTGGCCGGGCTCCACCTGGAGCTTCAAGAAGACCTTGCAGCACTTCGAGCTGCAGGACTACCAGGCCAGCCACCTGCCCCACTCCCAGCCCGCCGCCGCACCGGCCGCCGCGCGCCCCCTGCACCTTGAAGAGGCCGCTCTCAATGAAAAACTTTAACGGTAAAGTCGCCGCCATCACCGGCGCCGCCTCCGGCATGGGCCGCGCCCTGGCCGTCGCCCTGGCCCGTGAGGGCTGTCACCTGGCCCTGGCCGACAAGAACCCCCTGGGCCTGGCACAGACCGTGGCCCAGGCCCGGGCCGCGACCCTGTTGCCGCTGCGCATCAGCAGCCAGGAACTGGACGTCGGCGACCGCGAGGCGATGTTCGCCTGGGCCGCCGCCAGCGCCGCCGAACACGGCCAGATCAACCTGATCTTCAACAACGCCGGGGTGGCGCTGTCGAGCACCGTGGAAGGTTCGAGCCTGGCGGACCTGGAGTGGATAGTGGACGTCAACTTCTGGGGCGTGGTCCACGGCACCCAGGCCTTCCTGCCCTACCTCAGGCAATCCGGCGACGGTCACATCATCAACACCTCCAGCGTCTTCGGGCTGTTCTCCCAGCCCGGCATGAGCGGCTACAACGCCACCAAGTTCGCCGTGCGCGGCTTTACCGAATCCCTGCGCCAGGAGCTGGACCTGCAAGGCCACGGCGTCTCCGCCACCTGCGTGCATCCGGGGGGCATCCGCACCGATATCGCCCGCACCAGCCGCATAAGCGACAACGTCAAGGGTTTCCTGATCGACAACGAACAGCAGGCCCGGGACGACTTCGAAAAACTCTTCATCACCTCCGCCGAAACCGCCGCCAAGGTGATCCTGCTGGGGGTGCGCAAGAACAAGCGCCGGGTGCTGATCGGCCGCGACGCGCACTTGCTCGACCTGTTCATCCGCTTGCTGCCCAGCGCCTACCAGGCCCTGGTGGTGTGGGCCAGCCGGCGCATGGCGCCCAAGCCGGGCAAGACGCGGTCGGCGGTCTACGAGCCCCAGGACGAACGCGGCCTGTAGCGCCGCCCACCCTTTTTCATGTCTAGAGGAGCGACAGCCATGCTGCCCATCCGCCGCGACATCAAGGTCGAACTGCCTGCCGAACGCGCCTGCGACTGGCACGAGCAAGGCAGCCACGTGACCCACTTCTTCAATGCGTTGTCCCTGCTGTTTCCTTCCGGCGAGCTGTTCTTCATGGACAGCGTGCGCCACTACCGCGAACAGATTCACGACCCCGAGCTCAAGCGCCAGATCCAGGGTTTCATCGGCCAGGAAGCCATGCACAGCCGTGAGCACCTGCGCTACAACGACCTGCTGCAGGACGCCGGGCTGCCGGCCCATCTGCTGGACCGGCGGTTGCGCTTCTTCCTCGATTTCCAGAAGAAGCACTTCCCGCCGGCCTTCAACCTCGCGATCACCGTAGCCCTGGAACACTACACGGCAATCCTCGCCGACCTGCTGCTGCGCGACCCCAGCCGCTTCGGCAATTCGGTGGCGGGCTACCGGCAGATGTGGCTGTGGCACGCCCTCGAGGAAACCGAGCACAAGGCCGTGTCCTACGACGTCTGGAACAGCGTGATCAAGCCCGGGCCCAAGCGTTATCTGATCCGCACCGCGAGCATGCTGTTCACCACCCTGGGCTTCTGGCTGGTGGTGTTCGACTTCCATGTGCGCATGCTGATCGCCGACCGCCGTCGCGGCGGCCACTGGCGAGGGCTGTGGCAGGTGGTCAAGTACCTCTACGGCCCCAAGGGGGTGTTCCCGCGGATCGCCCTGCCCTGGCTGCAGTTCTTCAAGCCGGGCTTTCACCCCTGGGACCACGACAACCGCGAGCAACTGCAACGCATCGACGGCCTGGTGCAGGACATCGAACGCACCCGCGCCGCCGCGGCCAAGTGACAAATGCCGGCACGGCGCAACAGCGGCGTGCCGGCATCCCCTGGCGGGGCTGCTAACCTGCAACGCACCCTTAGGTGCTGCGAGCCCGCGCGATGATCCTGATTCTGCTGCCCCACGCCGACTACGACCCCAGCGAAAGCAGCCTGCCCTGGCAGGCTGCCCGGGACGCCGGTTTTGCCGCGCAGTTCGCCACCCCCCTGGGGATGCCGGCCTACGCCGATTCGCGCCTGGTGAGCCTGGGGTTCGGCCCGCTCAACCCGTTGTTGATGACCCCGGCGGCCGACCTGGCGCGCTACCACGCCATGACCCGCGACCCGGCCTTTTGCAGCCCTCTGTCCTATGCCGGGGTCGACCCGGCGGCCTACGAGGGCTTGCTGATTCCCGGCGGCCACGCCCGGGGCATGCGCAGCCTGTTGGAATCCGAGGAGGTGCGGCGGATCATCCTGGCCTTCTTCCAGGCCGACAAACCCGTGGCCGCGGTGTGCCACGGCCCCCTGGCCCTGGCGCGCTGCATCGATCCGGCCAGCGGGCGCTCGGTGCTCCATGGGCGCAAGGTCACCGCCCTGCTGGCCGGCCCCATGGAATTGGCGGCCTGGCTGGTCACCGCGCCGTGGCTGGGGCGCTACTACCGCACCTACGACCACAGCGTCGAGCAAGAGATCAAGGCGGCCCTGGCCAGCCCGGCGGATTTTCTGCCCGGACCCTGGCTGCCCCGGCGGGATTCGGCAGAGCACCCCGAGCGCGGTTTTGTGGTCCGCGACCGCAATCTATTGACCGCACGCTGGCCCGGGGACTGCCACCGCTTCGCCAATGAATGGGCGAGCCTGCTGCAACAGGCTCGCGACGCCCAACCTCAGGCGCAGCAGGCAGAGCGCTGACCCGGCTTGAAGGCATGGCTGCGCGCGCCCCAGACCAGCATCAGGCCCACCAGCGCCAGGGCGGCCATGGCCCAGGGAAAAGACGCCGCGCCATAGCGTTGCAAGAGCAGGCCGCCGACCATACCCCCGCAGGCAATGCCCAGGTTGAAGATGGTCACCAGCATCGATTGCGCGACATCCGCCCCCTCCCCGGCCACATCCGCCACGGCGGTCTGGAGCAAGGTCGGGGCGCCACCGAAGGTCAGGCCCCAGGCGCCAATGCCGAGCCAGGCCAGCCAGGGCTGGCTGGCAGCGATCCCCAGCAGCAGGCACGCCAGGGCGAAACCGGCGAGGCTGCACAGGGTCAGCCCGCGCAGCCAGCGGTCGACCCCGAGCCCGGTGAACCAGATCCCCACCAGGGAGGCCAGGCCGAACACCAGCAGCGCCCGGTCGAGAGAGGCCGCCAGGCCCAGGGACGCGAGGAACGGCGCGATATAGGTGTAGAGAATGTTGTGGGCCAGGATCCACACGAAGATCACCAGCAGCGCCTGGGGCAGGCCCCGGGTGAGAAAGATCCGCGCGATCGGCTGGCGCTGGTGGGCCGGCTGGCCGGGGTAGTCCGGCACTGCCAGGCGCACCCAGAACCACAGCAGCAGAGCCAGTAGCGACAGCCCCCAGAAGATCTGCGGCCAATCCATGCGGGTGCCCAGCCAGGCCCCCAGGGGCACCCCCAGGCACAGCGCGATCGGCTGGCCAACGCCCACCACCGCCAGGGCCCGGCCCTGCAACTCGGGCACCACCAGACGCCGGGCATAGCCGGCCAGCAGGCCCCAGACCAGCCCCGCCGCCATGCCCGCGGCAAAGCGCGCGGCCAGGGTCAGCAGGTAGTGGGTCGACAACGCGGTCAGGCTGTTGAACAGCAACAGGCCGCCGATGGCCAGCAACAGCAAGGGCCTACGGCGCCAACTGCGAGTGGCGGCGATCAGCGGAATCGCCGCCGCCACCGAGCCCAGGGCATACAGGCTGATCAACTGCCCGGCCATGGCCTCGCTGATGCCCAGGCCCTGGCTGATCTGCGGCAACAGCCCGGCAGGCAGCGTCTCAGTGACGATGGCGATGAAACCGGCCAGGGTAAAGGCCAGCAGGCGCCAGACCGGCAGCCTGCTGGAGGCGGTCGGCAAAGGTACGCAAATGTTCATGAAAGAATGCTCACACAAGAAGACCAGAAATCACCGCAGGAACCGGCTTGCCGGCGAATGGGCCTCAGACCCTGCGCCCGACTCACGGGCGCCTTCGCTGGCAAGCCAGCTCCTACAGCAGGCAGATACACCGCGCAGGCTCCCGCAGGAGCCGGCTTGCCGGCGAAGAGGCCCTCAGCCCCTGTGCCCGACCCACGGGCGCCTTCGCTGGCAAGCCAGCTCATACAGCAGGCAGATACACCGCGCAGGCTCCCGTAGGAGCCGGCTTGCCGGCGAAGAGGCCCTCAACCCCTGCGCCCGACTCACGGGCGCCTTCGCTGGCAAGCCAGCGCCTGCATCAGCGCTAGAAGAAAACGCTCAGCCGAGGTAGGAGGCCGCCATGTCCTTGTCGCCATGGCCCTGCTCCAGGGCGCGCTGGAAACGCTGGATTCCGGCCTCGGCCAGATCCAGCCGGACCCCGGCTCTGGCGGCCGCCGCCACCATCAATTCGGCGTCTTTCAGGGCGTTGGCCAGGGTAAAGCTCGGGCTGTAGTCGCCACTGAGCATGGCCCGGGTCTTGGCCTGGAAATAGCCGCTGTCCAGGGGCCCGCCGCTGACCAGTTCCACCACCAGCGCCGGGTCCAGCCCCAGCCCCTTGGCCAGGGCCAGGCTTTCCGCGGCGCCGTGGGTCAGGGCCAGCACCCAGCTGTTGAGGGCCAGCTTCAGGCGGCTGCCGGCTCCCGGCTGTTCGGCAACCCAGAGCACACGCTTGGCGATGGCCTCCAGCAACGGCTGCAACGCCGGCCGATGAGCCTCGGGGCCCGCGCCCAATACCACCAACTGGCCCTGCTCCGCAGGCTGGCGCGTGCCCAGCACCGGGGCATCGTAGAAGACCAGCCCGCCATCCCGGGCAAAGCCTTGCAGTTCGTCGTTGGCCTCGATCCCCACGGTGGCCATCTGCAGCCAGAGCGCCCCAGGCTCGAAACCGTCCCGTGCCTGCTGCATGGCTTGCAGCACGGCGGCGCCGTCCTTGCCCAGGGTGATGATCACTTGCGCCCCGCGTACCGCCTCGGCGGGCTCGGCAAATACCTGGATATCGTCCGCGATCAGCGCCTGGGCCCGTTGCAGCGTGCGGTTCCAGGCCCGTACCGCAAAGCCCTTGCGCCGCAGATTGCGCGCCACTGCGGCGCCCATGATGCCGATGCCTAATACCGCAATGGATCCTGGTTGCTTGGCCATCTGTGTCTCTCCCGTGTTCAATTAATTATGGAATGATCATTCCAATAAAAGGCAAAAAAAGCCCAGCCCTTTAGGAGCTGGCTTGCCAGCGAAGACGCCCTCGAACCTGAGGCAGATTGTGAGGGGCCCTTCGCCGGCACGCCGGCTGCTACAGGCTGGCCAGGACCACCTCGACCACATCCAGCAGGCGCTGGCGTCGTTGCTCCGCCAGGCTGCCCTTGGCCAGCACCCGCAAGCCCTGCACGGTGCACACCACAAAGCTGGCCAGGGCCCGGGGATTCTTCTGCGGGTCGATCTCCCCCTGCTCCTGGCCGCGACGCAGCACCTGCTCCAGGGCCGCCTCGATGCGCTGGAAATTCTGCGCCACGAGCTGAGCCACCGCCGCGTCCTGCCCGGCCATTTCCAGGGAGGCATTGGCCGCCAGGCAGCCCAGGCGCCGGGTGTCTTCCAGCTCGTTGTCGACGATGCGCATCAGCAATCGCCGGATCAGTTCCCTGGCGGGTGCGTCGGCGCCCAGCAGCTCGATATTGGCGCTGGTCATCTGCTGGTAGCGCTTGAGGGCACAGGTGTACAGGCCGTGCTTGCTGTCGAAGGCGTTGTACAGGCTGCTGCGGCTCAGGCCGGTGCCTTCCACCAGGTCCTGAATGGACGTGGCGGCGTAACCGCGCTGCCAGAACACCTGCATGGCCGCATCGGCAATCTGCTCGGGGTCGAACTCCTTGGGACGCACGGCTATTACCTTTCTGGAATGATCGTTCCAAAGACTAAAGATCAAGCCGGCAGGCGTCAACCGCCCCGGGCAAAAAAAGCCCCGGGCCGGTTCTCGGGTCCAGGAAGCGGATCTAGGAAGCGGAAGTCGCCAGGGGCTTGTTCAACTCGCCGATCTTTTCCAGCCGGGCGCGCACGATGTTGCGGCTGATGTTGAGCAGGCGCCCGGTCTGCAACTGGTTGCCATGGCAGTAGCGATAGGCCTCGCGAAAGATCGTTTCCTCGATGTGCTCGTACAGGTCGGGAATGTTCTGCTCGAACAGCGCCTGCAAGGCCCGGCCCAGGTCTGCCGGCGCCTGAGGCCCGGGGACGGCCAGGGGCGCCTGTTCCTGGCGGATGCCGGAGGAGCGCATGTCCACCAGGTGCAGATCCCCCGGTGCCACCCGCTGCTGGCGGCACACCAGCAAGGCGTGGTGGATGGCATTTTCCAGTTCGCGAATGTTGCCCGGCCAGCTGTGCTCCAGCAGCTTGCGTTCAGCCTCTTCGGTCAGCGAGGCACGGTTGTAGCCCAGGCGCTGGCAGTGTTCCTCAAGGAAGAATTCGGCCAGGGGCAGGATGTCCCCCGGGCGCTCGCGCAGCGGCGGCAGGCGGATGGTGGCCACGTGCAGGCGGTAGAACAGGTCTTCACGAAAATGCCCGGCCACCACCGCATCGGCGAGGTTGACGTTGGTGGCCGCCACCAGCCGCACATTGATCGGGATCGGCGTGCGCGAGCCCAGGCGCACCACTTCTCGCTCCTGCAGCACCCGCAGCAGCTTGACCTGCATGTTCAGCGGCAAGTCGCCGATCTCGTCGAGAAACAGCGTGCCGCCGTTGGCCGCTTCGAACCAGCCGGCCTTATGGGTGGTGGCGCCGGTAAAGGCGCCTTTTTCATGGCCGAAGAGTTCGCTTTCCACCAGGGTTTCGGCAAATGCCCCGCAGTTCACCGCGACAAAGGGCTCGCGCCCGCGGCGGCTCAGGTGATGGATGTGGCGCGCCACCAGTTCCTTGCCGGTGCCGGTCTCGCCAATGATCAGGGTATTGGCCTCACTGGGGGCCAGGCGCTCGATGCGACTGAGCAATTCCTGGGAGCGCGGGTCCTTGAACACCAGAACGGTGGCCCGTACCGACTTGGTCAATTCACGGGCGTTTGGATGAGTGATCAGCGACATGGTGCATTCCTGGCAGTAAAAGCGCGGGCTCAATAGTGCACGAAGATATTTAGACTAAATAATTATTAATTAATCTTTAGATATTCCTTTTATGAATATATCTGAATGGTGCTCCCCACCTGCTGCTGGAGCAGCAATCGGCCAGCACCTGCCTGTTCGCAGATCAGCAGCGGCGGCTTGGGCCAGGGCCTGTCGATCTGCCTGAAGCCCTTGCCAGGCAAGGCCTGCAGCGCTTTGTAGCGGCCCTGGCATGCAATCTGCTCTATCCCTTCCGACACCAGTACCCACCACCGCCCCTCGTAGGAGCTGGCTTGCCAGCGAAGGCGTCCGCAAGGGCGAGGCAAGGCTCAAGGGCCCTCTTCGCCGGCAAGCCGGCTCCTACAGGAGAACACCGCGATATCTGTTGCAGGAGCTGGCCTGCCAGCGAAGGCGCCCGCAAGGGCGAGGCAAGGTTCAAGGCCCTCTTCGCCGGCAAGCCGGCTCCTACAGGAAACACCGCGATATCCGGCGCAGGGCTGGCGGGGCTGAGGGCTTATTTTTTGAGGGAGAGTGCAATGCAAGGTTTATGGCGCAATACCCTGGCCGTTATGGCCGGGCTGCTGATCAGTGTCACGGCCCTGGCCAACCCGGCCCCCGAGTCGGTGAAGATTGCCATCGTCGCCTTCACCCAGGGCGGCAAGCCGGTGTTCGGCGGCATCGCCGGGCGGGTGATCGAGGATGGCTGGCTGGAACAGCAACTGAGCCAGCGCGGGATCAAGCTGCAGTGGATCGCCCTGCCCCACGCCGGCGCCGGGCCGCAGATCAACGAAGGCTTCAGCAACAACAGCATCGACTTCGCCGTGCGTGGCGACCTGCCGTCGGTGATCGCTGGCGCCGGCGGCGTGCCCGGCAAGCTGATCGTGCCCGGCGGCAGCGGCAACAATATCTACCTGGTGGTGCCCACCCAGTCCACGGCCAAGAGCATCGAGGACCTCAAGGGCCAGCGCCTGGCCCTGCATCGCGGCCGGCCCTGGGAGTTCGCCTTCAGCAACTTCCTGGCCAGCAAGGGCCTGAAGCTCGACGACTTCAAGATCGCCAACCTCAACCCCCAGGTCGGTGCGGCGGCGGTGTCCGCCGGCAAGGTCGACGCCGCGGTGCTGCTCAGCGAGGCCTATGCCCTGGAAGACAAGGGCGTGGGCCGGATCATCTGGTCCACCAAGCAAGGGGCCAATGACTGGCGCCTGGTCTCCGACCTCTGGGGCACCGACAGTTTCATCGAGCAGCACCCGGAGGTTACCCAACTGCTGGCCACCGCCTGGGTCAAGGCCGCCTGGTGGATTTCCCAGGAACAGAACCAGGACGCCTACTACCAACTGTCCTCCCGCGCCGGCACCGCCGAGAGCGTGCTGCGCCGCGACGACCAGGGCGACCCGGTGGCCTGGAAGGAGCGCTGGGCGCCCAAGAGCGACCAGCAGCTCAAGGCCCACTATCAGGCGCTGAGCGACTACGCCCTGGCCAACCAGCTGATCCGCATGCCCTACGACATCACCCCGGCCCTGGCCACCGGTTTCACCAACCAGGCACTGATCGATCTGCACCTGAGTGATTACTGGCCCGCCCTGCGCGGCCAGGTCGCCACCCATCCCTGAACCCTGAGCACGAGTCTTCTTGATGAAACTGTCCGCAAAATTCACCTTTGGCCTGAGCCTCCTGGCGCTCTCCCTGTCGGCCCTGGCCGGCCCGACCTACGCGCCCAAGCCCGACCCGTTGCAGGGCGACGGCCGGGTCTCGGCCTTCTACACCTGGCAGGACGCGATCCCCCCGACCCCGGGCAAGCTGCTGCGCAGCGAACCCCTGGAAGCCACCCTGAGCCTGCCCAACGCTGCCAGCGCGCAACGGATTCTCTATAGTTCCACCGACGGCATCGACGGCAAGACCCCGGTGGTGGTCTCCGGCACCTTGTTCCTGCCCAAGGGCAAGGCCCCGGCCGGCGGCTGGCCGGTGGCCTCCTGGGGCCATGGCACGGTGGGCGTGGCGGATGTCTGCGCGCCGTCCTGGCAGGGCCGCTCCTACCGTGACGTGCAGTACCTGAGCCGCTGGCTGGACGAAGGCTTTGCCATTGTCGCCACCGACTACCAGGGCCTGGGCGTGCCCGGCGGCCATCCGCTGCTGAACAACCGCATGGCCGCCTACGGCATTCTCGACGCCGCCAAAGCCGTGGTCGCCGGGGTGCCCGGGCTGGCCAACAAGGTACTGATCGTCGGCCAGTCCCAGGGCGGCGCCGGCGCCTTCGCCTCGGCCGCCTACGCCTCCACCTACGCACCGGACCTGGGGGTCAAGGGCAGCATCGGCACCGGGGTGATCTACACCATCGGCGCGAAGAATGTCGGCGAGCAGGACCCGAACAAGGTCGATGCCTCCCTGGCCTACGGTTTCTACACCTTGCTGGCCGCCCAGCAGTACGACCCCAGCATCAACCCCAGGGACTTCTACACCGACAAGGCCCTGCCGCTGTTCGAGCAGGCCCGTACCAGTTGCCTGGCGTCCCTGGTCAGCGACGTGGTGGGGGTCGGCCTGACCCCGGCCAACGCCAAGAAGGACTATCAGGGCAGCCAACTGGCGGCCTGGCAGAAACAAGTGTCCTACCCGACCCTGAAAACCGCCCAGCCGGTGTTCATCGGCACCGGCGCCGAGGACAAGACCCCGGCCGCCGCCACCCAGGTGGCCCTGATGCAGGACGCCTGCAAGGCCGGCTCGGTGGTCGAGGGCCACTTGTACAAGGGCCTGGGCCACAGTGAAACGGTCAATGCCTCCCTCAAGGACTCGGTGCCGTTCGCCCACAAGGTGATCAACGGCCAAGCCATTACCCCCGTCTGCAACCCCAGCGTGCAATAGCCAGGAGGCCCAGCCATGAGCATCGAATTCTTCACCCGCCTGCCCCTGCACGGCGAAACCCAGTTCCTCCCCGGCGACCCGCGCAACCGCGGCGACTGGCACCGGGGCGGGCCCAGCACCGGTGCCGTCTCAGGCTTCAGCGTCGGCGACCACTTCACCTACATCGACTACCTGGGGCAGATCGCCCGGGCCGCGGAAATCAACGGCTTCGGCGGCGCACTGATGGTCAACGCGCCTTCCGGCGAAGAGCCCTGGACCGTGTGCTCGCTGCTGGCCCGGGAAACCCGCACCCTAAAGTTCGTCACCGCCTTCCAGCCCTATCACTACACGCCCTGGGTTGCGGTGCAGCAGGCCGCCACCTACCAGCGCGCCACCGGCAACCGCCTGGTGTGGAACATCATCAACGGCGGCTCGGACGCCATTCAGCGCCAGGTCGGCGACTTCAGCGACCACGATGAGCGCTATGCCCGCGCCACCGAGTTCATGGACGTGGTCAAGGGCTACTGGCACAACGAGAACTTCCACTACCAGGGCCAGTTCTACCGCGCCGAAGGCGGCGGCCTGCGCGGCCCCTTGAAGAAGGCCGATCTGCCGCTGATCTGCACCGCGGGATCGTCCACCGCCGCTCGGGAATTCGCCGCCAAGCATGCCGATTTCTACCTGATGCGCGCCGAGCACCCGGACGAGATCGCCGCGTTGATCGCCGATATTCGTGAGCGCGCCTTGCAGTACGGCCGCAGCGATATCCGCTTCGGCCTGTCGATCGACGTCATCACCCGGGAAACCGAGGAACTGGCGCGCACCGAGGCCAAGCGCTTCTTCGACGAGGGCATCGCCAAGGGCGCGGTCAAGGCCGTGGCCGCCCATGCCGGGCTGCGCACCGCGCGCAAGCTCAGCTACGAGAACGGCTTCGCACAGAAGAACGAGACCCAGGGCTTCGAGGATTTCTTCATCCACCCCAATGTCTGGACCGGCTTCGGCTACATCGGCATACCGCCGGGCTGCGCCCTGGTGGGCAGCTACGAAAACGTGGTGGCGCGGATCCGCGAGTACCACGCCATCGGTATCGACCTGTTCTTCCTCGCCGGCTACCCGCATCTGGAGGAAGCCTACCGCCTGGGCGAGCACATCCTGCCGCACTTTCGCGGCGAGCGCGCGGCCCTGAGCCGTCAGCCGCAAGCGCCGCTGGAGCTGCGCAGCGCCAACGGCCCGGCAGGAGCCTGACGCCATGAGCCAGGACTACTCGGGCTTGAGCCGCCGTCGTTTTCTCGGCCACAGCGCACTGTTCGGCGGCGGCCTGCTGCTGGGCAGCAGCCTGCTGGCCGGCTGCGACGCGGACAATTCCAGCGCCCCGGGCACGGTCGCCAGCGACCAGCCGCGCTACGGCGGGCGCCTGCGCCTGGGGATTCTCGACGGCAACCAGAGCGGCAACCTGGACGCCCACAAGCCCATCGGCAGCGGCATCGTCCGAGGCTTCGCGCTGTACAGCAAACTCTGGGAATGGGACGAGCAGATGCAGCCACGCCTGGCCCTGGCGGAGTTTGCCGAACCCAATGCCGATGCCAGCAGCTGGACCCTGCGCCTGCGCCAGGGCCTGGAATTCCACCACGGCAAGAGCATCGACGCCGATGACCTGATCTTCTCCATCCGCCGCCTCACCGACCCGCAGCTGGCCTCGCCCTACGCGGCGCTGCTGCACTGGGTCGATCGCGACAACCTGCAAAAGCTCGATGAGCGCACTGTGCGCCTGAGCTTTCGCGAGGGCCGCAGCTACATGCCCCTGGCGGAAACCTGGGTCAACTTCGGTGGCATCGTCCCGGTGGACTATCACCCGGTGACCAACCCGGTGGGTGCCGGCCCCTACAAGCTGAAAAGCTTCACCCCCGGCCAGCGCTCGCTGTTCACCCGCTTCGACAACTACTACAAGAACGGCCAGCCCTACGCCGACGAACTGGAGATCATCGACTTCAAGGATCAGGTGGCGCGCCTGGCGGCCCTGCGTTCCGGGCAGATCGACATGGCCAATGTGATGCCCACCGAACAGTTGCAAGTCCTGCAGCGCGACCCGCGGGTGCGGCTGCTGAAATCGGTGACCGGCAACTGGCTGTCCTTCGACATGAACCTGGACAAGCCGCCGTTCAACGACCCAAGGGTGCGCCAGGCCTTCCGCCTGCTGGCGGATCGCGAGGAGCTGGTGCGCCGCGCCCTGAACGGCCAGGGCCGGGTGGCCAACGACCTCTATGCCCCCAGCGACCCGACCTTCAACCACAGCCTGGGGCCCCGCCCCCACGACCCGCAGCGTGCGGCGCAACTGCTCAAGGAGGCCGGCCAGGAAAACCTCGAGCTGGAACTGGTGACCACCCCGGGGCCGGCCCTGACCTCGGCCCTGGTGCTGGCCGAACAGGCCAAGCGCATCGGCGTGACCCTCAAGGTCCGCCAGGTGGACCTGGCGACCTTCCAGGGCCCGCAACGCAACGACTGGACCCTGAGCACCGGCGGCAGCATCGGCGCGCCGTTCCTGGCCAGCGCCATCCACACCGACGCGCCCTTTGCCGTGTCCAACAAGACCCACTTCAACGACCCGCAGTTCAGCGAGGTGTTTCTCGCGGCCATGGCCCAACCCGACCTGCAACGACGCACGGTCCTGGTGCACCAGGCCCAGCAGATCCAGTACGAACGGGGCGGCATGCTGATCTGGGGCTACGCCGATCTGCTGGACAGCATCTCCACCCGCGTGGGCGGTGCCCGGGAAGAACAGTCGCTGTTCAGCACCTGGCGTTTCGAAAGGTTGTGGCTCAACAACAGCGCCTGACCCACCGCCCGACCGTAGGAGCTGGCTTGCCAGCGAAAGCGCCCACAAGAGCACCGCGAGCCTCCAGGCCCCCTTCGCCGGCAAGCCGGCTCCTACAAGGAACCACCGCAACCGCGACACACCCCGTAGGAGCTGGCTTGCCAGCGAAGGCGCCCGCAAGAGCACCGCGAGCCTCCAGGCCCTCTTCGCCGGCAAGCCGGCTCCTACAAGGAACCACCGCAACCGCGACACACCCCGTAGGAGCTGGCTTGCCAGCGAAAGCGCCCGCAAGAGCACCGCGAGCCTCCAGGCCCTCTTCGCCGGCAAGCCGGCTCCTACAGAACATTCATGCGATTCAATATGAGGCTCATGTGCCATGCCCTCCAACGCCTTCGCTCGCCCCGCATTCGGCCCGGCCCTGGCCGTAACGGTGTTTTCTTCCCTGGCGCCGCCGCTCTTCGCCGCCGATACCCAGTTGCAAACCGTCACCGTCCAGGCCAGCAGCCAGGCCGATGACGATGCCCTGCCCACCCGGCCACCGACCTCGGTGTATGGCGGCACCGAAACCAAGGTCCTGGACACCCCGCGCTCGATCACCCAGGTCAACGCCGAACAACTGGCCAACGACCCGATCCGCAGCGCCGACGACCTGGTCAAGTACGCCCCGGGGATCACCCGCGGTGGCGGGCAGAACGCCGGTATCGCCCCGCAGTTCCGTGCCCAGGGCTCGGAAGTGTTCCAGGACGGCCAACGCGCCTATGGCGTGCGCCATCCGGCCAACTTCAACGCCTACGAGGGCGCGGACATCGTCGCCGGGCCTTCTTCGGTGACCTACGGTTCGGTGTCCGGCAGCGGCGGCTACGTCAACTACCTGAGCAAGAAACCCGATTTCAGCGGGTTCAAGACCCGTCTGAGCGGCGAGCTCGGGACCTGGGTGCCGGACGGCCAGTCCCGGGACTCGCGCAAATTCAGCCTCGACAACACCGGCCCCCTGAGCGACCAACTGGCCTACCGGGTGAGCATCACCCAGCAGCGCCAGCAGGACTACTACGACAACGTCGACAACAATTTCGATGCCTTCTATGGGGCCCTGGCCTGGCGCAACGACAACCTGCGGGTGGACTGGAACGCCAGCTACGACAACTACTACGACTACAACATCACCCACGGCTGGAACCGCGCCACCCAGCAACTGGTGGACAGCGGCAAGTACTATGCCGGCCGCGCCACGCCGATCATCCAGAACGGCAATACCCTGTGGTCGCCGGTGCTGGCCTCCGGTGCCGCCAATGCCCCGACCCTGGGCTGGGTGCAGCGCCAGCGCAACGCCCAGGGCCAGTACAGCGTGGTGGATGGCAGCTTCCAGGCGGCCTCGCCCAATACCCAGGCCAGCCCCGGCACCCTGCGCGGCTGGGTCTACGACCCGAGCCTGGCGGGCAACGGCTTGACCTCCCTGTCGCCACAGGCCGGCCAGCGCGGCGAAGACCAGAGCAGTTCACGGCGCTTCACCACCCAACTGCGCATCGAGGGCGACCTGTCCCCCAGCGTGACCCTGGCCAACAGCACCTTCTACCAGCGCTCCCGGGACCTCACCGATGCGGTCGGGGCGTTCCAGGTGCAATCCCGGGACAACCTGCTGGACAACCGTTTCGAGTTCCGCTCACGCAATGAAACCCGGCTCGGCGACCTGACCCTGCGGGACGACAGCAACAGCGGGCTGATCTACCGCCGCGAGTTCAACCAGTCGATCGCCGCCAACAATCATTTCGGCTCCACCATCAACGCCTACGACCTGACCCTGGACCCTTCGGGCAAGAACCCCGGCGACCTGCTGGGGCTCACCGGCAGCAACCCGGCCGGCGGCAACGGCGCCTGGATCGGCCAACCCGGGGTGCCGCAATACTCCAACTACTACGGCTGGCTCAACCTGGCGGCCATGTACCCCGCCGGCCACGGCCTGTACGCCGAATCCCTGGCGCCCTACACCGCCGAAAGCACCTGGACCACCAAAACCCTGTTCAGCCAGCACAACCTGCGCCTGGGCGAGCGGGTGGGCCTGAACATCGGTGCCAGCCGCAGCTGGATCGACGCCCGGATCGACAACCCCTTCGCCCTTGCAGGTGGCAGCGACCGGCGCGACAGCCACAACTACCGGCTGTTCGCGTTCCAGGTCAGCCCCTACGTCAAACCCACCGAGAACAGCACCCTGTACTACACCTTCGACCGCTCCCTGGCGGTCAACACCGGGTTCTTCTCCAACGGCCTGGGCTGGGGCAGCGGCAGTGGCGCCAACCAGCTCAACCCCCTGGCGTTCCAGAGCCTGAGCGTGCTGCATGAACTGGGGCTGAAGGTCGAAGCCATCCCCGACCAGCTGTTCATGACCCTGGCCACCTTCAAGCAGGCCCGGGACCAGTCCCCGGACAGCAACAACAACATCGCCCGGCTGATCATCAAGGGCACCGAGGCGACCCTGCGCTACCAGCCAGACCCGCACCTGCGCAGCGGCCTCAACCTGTCCCGACTCAGCGCCTACAACGAATTCACCTCCCAGGCCGGCTTCGCCTCCGCCGGGTTCATCCCCGACAACGGCACCGTGTTCGGCGACAACAACAGCCTCAACCAGCGGCCCTCCGGGCGCTTCGACGCGGTGCAGATCCCCGAGTACACCGCCAGCGGCTACCTCGACTACCGCTTCGACTCGGGCTTTGGCGCCGAGCTCTCCGGCTGGTGGACCAGCAGCTGGTACCTGAACCTGAGCAAGACGGTGAAGGTCCCCGACGAATACAACCTCGACCTGGCCCTGTACTACCGCCAGCCCCAGTGGAGCACCACCCTGCGGGTGCTCAACCTGACCAACGAACTGAACTTCGTCAGCGGCCTGGCCGGCTCCACCAACACCTTCCTGCAGCCCATGCCCGGACGCACCGTGCTGGCCCAGGTGGACTACCGCTTCTAGGCACTTTCCTTCTTCTGCGACCTCAGGACACTCCCCATGAGCATTGAATTCGTCGGCATGATCTTTCCCCGCCAATGGTCCGAAACCCGCGGCGTGCGCAGCCCGGACTTCGACCTGGCATTCATCCGCGAGCACGCGCGCGCCCACGAACACGCGGGCTTTGACCGAGTGCTGATCGCCAGCGGCCCGGGCAGCGCCGACAGCCTGCAGATTGCCGCCTACGCCGCGGCCCACACCGAGCGCCTGGGCTTCATGATTGCCCACCGCCCGGCCCTCAGCGCCCCCACCGTGGCGGCCCGGGCCTTCGCCACCCTGGACCACACCACCGGTGGCGGGCGCATCCGCCTGCATGCCATTACCGGCATCACCGCCGAGCCCCAGGAAGGCGACACCCTGCTGGACAAGACCGAGCGCTATCGACGCACCGACGAGTACCTGGAGATCGTGCGCCGCACCTGGACCGCCGAAGAACCCTTCGACTTCGAAGGCCGCTACTTCAACCTCAAGGGCGCGTTTTCCCCGGTCAAGCCGCTGCAGCAGCCGCACATCCCCATCTCTTTTGGCGGCTCCTCGGACATCGCCTACCAGATCGCGGTCAAGCACGCCGACCTCTACGCCCTGTGGGGCGAGCCCCTGGAGGGGGTGGCCGAACAGATCGGCAAACTCAAGGCCGCGGCCAGCGCCGCGGGGGTGGCCGCGCCCCGGGTCAGCCTCTCGGTGCGGCTGATCCTGGGGGCCACCGAGGAATTGGCCTGGCAACGGGCCGAACAGATCCTGGCGCAGATCCGCGCCAACCCGCAGTTCGCCGCCGGCAGCCCCTGGCAGAAGCGCCTCAAGGGCACCGGCTCCGAACGCCTGCTGGCGGCCGCAGCCCGAGGCGACCGCCATGACCGCGCCCTGTGGATGCCCACCGCCAGCGCCGTTGGCGCCTACGGCGACACCACGGCCCTGGTGGGCACGCCTGAGACCGTGGCCCAGGCCCTGCTGGACTACGTCGACCTGGGCGTGACCACCTTCCTCAACCGTGGCTACGACCCTTATTACGACACCATCGACTATGGGCGCTGGATCATCCCCGCCGTCCGCGAAGCCGCCGCCCGCCGCAAGCAACACCTGTAGAAGGCGTTTACGAGGCTGGCATCCGGCTTGGAGGCCCTTTCGCCGGCAAGCCGGCTCCTACAACTGCGTTGACCTTTCCCACAACCCTGTAGGAGCTGGCTTGCCAACGAAGGCGGTTAAGAGGCTGACGCCCGGCTCAGGGGCCCTTTCGCCCGCAAGCCGGGTCCTACAAGCGCGTTGACCTTTCCCACAACCCTGTAGGAGCTGGCTTGCCAGCGAAGGCGCCCGCAAGAGCACTGCCCAGTTCAGGGGCTCTTCGCCGCCTGCCAGCGCCTCCGGGAGCGGTGGCCGGGGAATCGGAATGCGAGTGATAGTCGATCATTTTCAACACTTTATCGGCGCCAGGCCGATGACCCAGATCACCACGAATACTCGCCAAAGCGTTAACATTCCACCCAGCCTTTGGCTTTGAACCTGTCATATCCACTTTATGCATCGCGCCCTTTGCTGCGCCATGACGGCATTTCCTCACCGGAGTCATGCACTTTGAAAACCTGGCACACACTTGTCGGCATCCTGCTGATCACCACGGCCACCCTGCTGCTGGAGATCCCTTCCGCCACCTGGCTGACCTCGGCCACCCTGAGCATGATCCTGGGCACCGCAGCCCTGGCCTACATGGCGATGTCCTGCCTGCTGGCCAGCCGCTGGGGCTGGGTCGAACGGCTATTCGGCGGCCTTGACCGGGTCTACGAGGCGCACAAGTGGCTGGGCATCTGGGCCCTGGCATTCGCCAGCTACCACCTGGTGTTCAAGGCCAACCTGGATGAATGGAACAGCGTGCCGATCCTCGAACTGTCCAAATACTGGACGCGCCTGGTCCGCCAGCTGAGCTACGTGGCCCTGGGCCTGATCGTGCTGCTGGCACTGAACCGCAACATTCCCTACAGCCAGTGGCGCTGGTGGCACAAGCTCTCCGGCCCGCTGTTCCTGATCGTCATCCTGCACTGGCTGAGCTTCAAATCGCCCATCACCCTGGATTCTCCCTCGGGTATCTGGCTGGCTCTGCTCTGCGTCCTCGGCGTGCTCGGCGCCCTGTACAAGCTGCTGCTCTACCCCCTGGTGGCCAAGGCCGGCGAATACCAGGTGACGGCGGTCCGGGTGGAGAAGAACTCCCTGCACCTGGAGCTGATTCCCCAGGGCCGGGGCTTTCCTTTCAAGGCCGGGCAGTTCGCCTTCCTCTCGATGCAGGAAAAAGGCCTGCGCGAACCCCATCCGTTCACCATCGCCAGCGCCCAGGCCCATGACGGGCGCATCGAATTCGTGATCCGCGCCCTGGGGGACTACACCCAACGCCTGCGCCGCCAGGTCAAGGTCGGCATGCGTGCGGATATCTACGCGCCCTATGGGCGTTTCAAGCGGCCGCAGGCGGCTGCCCGGGAAATCTGGATCGGCGGTGGCGTGGGCATCTCGCCATTTATTTCCTGGCTGCAGGATGAAGCTGCCGGGCAGTTCGACAAGGCCACCCTGGTGTACTGCTACAACCCGTCCCGGGCCTTCCCCAGTGTCGACACCCTGCAGGGCATGGCCCAGGCCCGTGGAGTGAACTTCGTGGCCAACTGCGGCGGCACCGAGCCCCTGGCCCAGACCCTCAAGCGCACCGCGGCCGAAACCGATCCGCAGCAGATCCAGGTCAGCTTCTGCGGGCCCAAGGGCTTGCTGGGCCAGGTTCGGGAACTGATGAGCGAGTGCCGGATTCCCCAAGGCAACCTGCACTACGAATTCTTCGAGTTCCGCTGATCAAGCCGCTGGCGGCCCTGGCTGGCGCGGCTCGCGCAGCGTCACCCAGACCACCAGCGCCGCCAGCAGGGTCATCAGGGTCAGCACCTGCAACAACTGGCTGAAAGCCTGCCCGTACAGGGCCAGCAACCCCTCCCGGCCCAGCGCCGGCAAGGCCGCCAGAGTACCGGGCAGGTCACCCCCGGCCAGTTGCCGGGCAGCCCCCATCAACGTCTCGGCGGGCAGCGCCTGATCCGCCAGGGCGTGCTGCAGCAGCCCCGCCAGCAGCGCCACCACCAGGGCCAGGGCAATGCCCTCGCCGGCCACCCGGGTGGTGCTGAAGATGCCGCTGGCCATGCCCGCGCGCTCCTTGGGCACCACACTCACCGACAAGCCGTCCATCAGCCCCCAGGGCAGCCCGCTGCCGAGGCCGATCAGCAGCAGCGGCCAGATCCGATCGGCCGGCGCCTGGCCCGCAGCGATCCGGCTCAGCCACCACAGCCCGGCGGCAGCCAGCAACAGGCCCAGGCTCGACAGGTTGCCGGCGCTGCACCAGCGGCTGAGCCAGCCCGCGGCGAACGGCACCACCAGCATCGGCGCCGACAGGGCAAGCATCAGCAGCCCGGCATCGATGGCGCTGTAGCCTTCGACGCCGATAAAGCGGATCGGCAACAGGATCAGCAGCACCACGTAGCAATAGCAGGTGGCGATGGGCAGCACCTGCACCCCGACAAAACGCGGATAGCGAAACAGCGACAGATCCAGCATCGGCCGCGCTGCACGCCGCTCGACGACGATGAACAGCCACAGTGCCAGCAGCGCCCCCGCCAGCAACAGCAGAACCCAAGGGCTGCTCCAGCCGTTTTGCGGGGCCTGCAGGATGCCCCAGGTCAGCAGCACCAGCGCCAGGGTGAAACTCAGGGTGCCGGGCCAGTCTACGCCCTGGGCGTCGGGGTCGCGGGACTCTTGCATGCGCGGCACGCCAAAGGCCAGGGACAGGCCGCCGATCAGCGCCCCGGAGACAAAGATCCCGCGCCAGCCGGCCTGTTCCACCAGGACCCCGGCGAGGATCGGGCCAAACGCCAGGCCGACACCAAAGGTGGTGCCCAGCAGGCTGAAGGCACGGGTTCGCGCCGGGCCGTCGAAGGCCTGGGCGAGGGCCGCCGAACCACCGGCCAGGGCGGCGGCACCGGCCAGCCCCTGGACCCCGCGCAAGAGGTTCAGCCACAGCAGCGACGGCACGAACACCAGGGCCAGGGAGCTCATGCCGAACAGCGCAACGCCGAGGCTGAACAGGCGCTTGCGGCCAAATTCGTCGGCCAGGGTGCCGGCGGCCATCAGCACGCTGCCAAAAGTCAGCATGAAGGCATTGGTGGTCCAGCTCAGGGCCAGCGGGCTGCCCCCCAGTTCATGGCCGATGGCCGGGGTCGCCACCGCTACCCCGACAAAGGTCAGGGGCAGCATCAGGGCCGCCAGGCACACCGCGGCCAGCACGCCATGGGCGGACTGCCGGCGACTTTGGGCGGCCTGCCCCAGGGGTAATTCGAGTTCGGGATTCACACGGACCTCTCAAGCCCTGGCAACCAGGGGTGGGCTAAGAAAAATCCATGGTAGGTATGCCGCAATCGCTGAAAAACAGGGCATTCTTCCGCTCTTTACGGACAAAAACGCTGCAATCGAGGTGAACGATGGACAACCTAAACGGCTTGCAGGTGTTTGTCAGCGTGGTCCAGAGCGGTAGCCTGGTGGGCGCCGGCGAGCGCCTGGGGCTGTCTGCCTCGGCGGTAGGCAAGGCCCTGGCGCGCCTGGAGCAGCGCCTTGGCGTGCGCCTGCTGAACCGCAGCACCCGGCGCATCAGCCTGACCGATGAAGGCGCGCTGTTCTATGAGCGCGGCCAGCGCATCGTCGCCGAAGTCCAGGAAGCCGAGGCCGAACTGGCGCGGATCAGCGACAAGCCCCGGGGCCGGCTGCGGGTCAGCCTGCCGGCCATCGGCTATCGGATGCTGCTGCCGATCCTCCCGGAGTTTTCCGCGCGCTACCCGGACATCGAGCTGGACCTGGATTTCAACGACCGGCTGATCGACGTGATCGCCGAAGGCGTGGACGCGGTGATCCGCAGTGGCGAGCTGCCGGACTCGCAACTCAAGTCCAGGAACCTGGGGCCCTTCGGCTTCGTGCTGGTCGGCGCCCCCGGTTACTTCGCCCGGCGCGGCACCCCGCGCACGCCCCGGGACCTGGAGCAGCACGCCTGCCTGCGCTACAAGTTCCCCGGCGGCAGCTTGCTGCAGCAATGGAGCCTGCGCCTGCCCGACGGAGCCCCGCCGCTGGTGCTGGGCAGTGCCCTGACCAGCAACAACCTGGAATCGCTGATCCACGCCGCCACCCAGGGCCTGGGCATCGCCTACGTGCCCGAGTTCGTGGTCTGCGGGGCCCTGGCCAATGGCAGCCTGGTCGCGGTGCTGGACGACTACCAGCAAGAGCGCGGCAAGTTCTCCATCCTCTGGCCCAGCAGCCGTCACCTGCTGCCCAAGCTGCGGGTGTTCGTCGACTTTCTCGGTGAACGGCTGGAGCTGGGCAAGCACCACGCTTCCCGCTGATATCCCCTCGATGCCTGGCGCTGGCCGGGCAGTCGCCGGCCCCTGCAAAACATCAGCAAATGCAGATGCCAGCTTACCAATCCATGTATTCATCTTGATGTTTGCCCGCCGTAAGCTCGTCCTGGCCTGCTGCTGCAGGCCAGGCAATGTCGGTACGCCAAAAACAACAGCTAAAGGCCATCCCAATAACAATCTGATCTGCCGACTCCAGGAACCGCTATGTCAACTACCCCATCACGCCGCCCTTGCGTCGGCCTGCATCGTGGCGCCCGCCCCTTGAACGAGGTGCGCCATGACTGACTTCCTGCCCGCTCCGGGCACCGATGAACACTTGCTGCACCACCAGGGCTATCGCCAGGAGCTGCACCGCGGCCTGTCCCTGTGGTCGTCGTTCTCCGTGGGCTTTGCCACGGTCTCGCCAGTGGTGGGGATCTATTCGGTGATGGCCCTGGGCGCCATGAGCACCGGCCCGTCCTGGGTCTGGATCGTGCCCCTGTGCCTGGCCTTGCAGATGCTGGTGGCGCTGGTCTATGCCGAACTCGCCTCGCAGTACCCCCTGGCCGGCGGTTGCTATCAATGGGTCAAGCGCCTGGCTGGAGACCGCTGGGCCTGGTTCACCGGCTTCATGTACCTGGCCTCGGCCCTGGCTTCCCTGACCACCGTGGCCTACCTGGGCGGGTTCTGGCTGTGGCTGTTCGTCACCGGCACGCCGCCTTCGGCCAATGCCCAGGTGGCCAGCGGCGCCGTGCTGCTGGCGTTGGGGCTGGGGGTCAACCTGTTGGGGATCAACCCGCTGAAGTACTTCGTCAACGCCGGGATCATCGCCGAAGCCATCGCCTCCATCGGCATCGGCGTGCTGTTGCTGCTGTTCTTTCGCAACCACTCCTGGTCGCTGCTGCTGGAAGGCCTGGGCAACAGCGTCAGCGGCGATGGCACCTACCTGAGCGGCTTCGTCACCGCCATGGCAGTGGGCGGCTGGGCCTTTCTCGGCTTCGATGCCTGCTCCCAGGTGTCCGAGGAAACCGCCGATGCCCGTACCTCCACGCCGCGGGCCATCCTGCGCTCGATGCTGCTGGTGGGGCTGACGGTGATGCTCACCGCCTTTGCCGTGACCCTTTCGTTCACCGACACCGCGGGCCTGGTGGCCGGCCAGGTGGTGGACCCGGTCACCCCGGCGGTGGTGGATGCCTTTGGCGCCTGGGCCGAGCGGCCCTTCGTCGGCGTAGTACTGGTGGCGTTCATTGCCTGCGTGGTCTCGGTGCAGACCTATATCGGCCGCGCGGTATTCGGCATGGCCCGGGACTCGATCCTGCCCGCCTCGGCGTTCCTGCGCCGGGTGGATGGGCGCAAGGTGCCCTTCGCCGCCATGCTCGTTTGCACCCTGTTCGCCAGTTTCGGCCTGGCCCTGGGCCTGAACGCCACGGCCGTGGGCACCCTGATCGCCTTCGGCAGCGGGGGCTTCTTCATGGTGTTCCTGATCGTGATCGGTTGCGCCCTGGTCCATCGCCTGCGTGGCCGCTGGCGGCCCGACGCCGGGGTCTTCAACCTCGGCCGCTGGGGCCTGCCGGTGAACCTCGCGGCCTTTATCTGGCTGCTGTTCGAGAGCGTCAACGTGGCCTGGCCGCGGGAATCCCTGGCGCCGCCCGGAGCGCCCTGGTTCCAGGTCTGGGCAGTGGTGCTGGTGTTCTCGACCCTGGCCGTGCTGGGCCTGATCTACATGGTCCTGGCCAAGCCCTACCTGCGCCGCGACAGCAGCGCATCCGACCGCGGCTGAATCCTCATGCGCTGTCAGCGACAGCGCATTCCCTCCCCGCTACTGGCCCGGCGCCTGCTGCGCCGGCCGCTTCACGCCTGATGTTTCTGGAGACCATCGATGCCCCCGTCCATCCACTACTGGAACTACCCCACCGAGATCTTCTGCGGCGCCGAGGCCCTGCACGGCCTGGCCCAGCGCTGCGCCCTGCTGGGCATGGCCAGGCCCTTGCTGGTCACCGACCCGGGCATGCTCGAACTGGAACCCTTTGGCCTGTTGACCGCGCACCTGGAGCAGAGCCGCCAGGGCTTTGCGGTATTTGCCGAACTGGCCAGCAACCCGAGCCTGGACGATGTGCAGCGCGGCGTCCAAGCCTTCAGGGCCGGCGGCCACGACTCGCTGATCGCCCTGGGCGGCGGCAGCGCCATGGACGCCGCCAAGGGCATCGCCCTGGCCGCCGTGGACCCGCAAGGGCTGCAGCGTTTCGAGTGGTCCCGGGTGATCGAGCATTACCCGAGCCTCAGTGACTTTCCGCGCCTGGGCCTGCCGCCCCTGATCGCCCTGCCCACCACTGCCGGCACCGGCTCCGAACTGGGCCGCGAAGCGGTACTGACCGACAGCCAGCAGCAGGTCAAGCGGGTCATCAGCCACCCCGAACTGCTGCCCGCCTGCGTGATCCTCGACCCGCTGCTGACCCGCGGCCTGCCGCCCGCGCTGACCGCCGCCACCGGCATGGATGCCCTGACCCACCATATCGAGGCGTTCTGCTCGCCGCTGTACCACCCGATGTCCAGCGCGATTGCCGTGGAAGGCATGCGCCTGGTGCAGCAGCACCTGCGCCGGGCAGTGAGCCACGGCCAGGACCTGGACGCCCGGGAAGGCATGCTGGTGGCCTCGGCGATGGCTGCGGTGGCCTTCCAGAAGGGCCTGGGGGGCGTCCACGCCCTGGCCCACCCGCTGGGCGCCCGCTATCACCGTCACCATGGCCTGCTCAATGCCGTCCTCCTGCCCTATGTGCTGGTGGCCAACCAGCCGGTGATTGCCGAGGAGATCGGGCGCCTGGCCCGTTACCTGGACTTGCCCCGGGGGGATTTCCAGGGGTTCCTGGACTGGATCCTGGCCCTGCGCGCCGAGCTGGGCATCCCCCACTGCCTGGCGGATATCGGCCTGGACAGCCATGAAGCCGAGTGGGTCGGGGCCCAGGCCCTGGCGGATATTTCGTCCTCCGACACCAATGCCCGACCGCTGAGCGCAGCCGACTACAGCCAGATCTTCCGCAACGCCGTGCACGGCGTCCTGCCAGGAGCCCGCCCATGAAACCGGCCTTGTTTATCGATGGCCACTGGGTCGATGGCGACGGCGCGCTGATGCCGGTGCATGACCCGTCCCTGGGCCAAATCATGGCCCAGGTACCGGCGGCCAGCGCCCATCAGGTGAACCTGGCGGTGCAGGCCGCGCGCCGGGCCCTGCCCGGGTGGCGCAGCCTCAGCGGCGCCCGGCGTGCCGAGTACCTGCAAGGCTTCGCCCGGCACCTGCAGCAACGCCGCGAAGGGCTGATCGCCCTGCAGATGCGCAATAACGGCAAGCCGCGGCACGAAGCCGAACTGGACCTGGACGACGCCATCGCCACCTTCGACTACTACGCCGGCCTCGCTGCCCAGCTGGACGCCCGCCAGGATCAACCGGTGCCCTTGCAGGCTCCGGGCTTCAGTGCCCACTGCAGGTTCGAGGCCCTGGGCGTGGTGGGGCTGATCGTGCCCTGGAACTTCCCCCTGGTCACCAGTGCCTGGAAGCTGGCCCCGGCCCTGGCCGCGGGCTGCACGTTGGTGCTCAAGCCCTCGGAAGTGACGCCTCTGATCGAACAGGTCTACGGCGAAATCGCCGACGCCCTGGGCTTGCCGGCGGGCGTGTTGAACCTGGTGGCCGGCGCCGGCGAAACCGGCGCAGCCCTGAGCCAGCATCCGGGGCTGGACAAGCTGTCGTTCACCGGCAGCACTGCCACCGGCCAGCGAGTGATGGCCAGCTCCGCCGCCTTCTGCCGGCCACTGACGCTGGAGCTGGGGGGCAAGTCGCCGATCCTGGTGTTCGCCGACGCCGACCTGGACCAGGCAGTGCACTGGATCATCGGCGGCTTTTGCTGGAACGCCGGGCAGATGTGCTCGGCCACCTCGCGCCTGCTGGTCCACGAGTCGATTGCCGATGCTTTGCTGCAGCGGTTGCGCAGTGCCCTGCTGGCCCTGCGGGTCGGCAACCCCCTGGAGCAGGAAGTGGACATGGGCCCCCTGAGTTGCCAGGCCCAGTGGCGCACGGTGTGCACCTACCTGGAACAGGCCAGGAACGAGGGCCTGGAATGCCTGGTGGGCGGCCATGCCCTGCCCGGGCCGGGCTGGTTCGTGGCGCCCACGGTGTACACCGATGTGCCCACCAGCAGCAGGTTGTGGCAAGAGGAGATCTTCGGCCCGGTGCTGTGCATGCGCCGTTTCAGTGACGAAGCACAGGCCCTGGCCCTGGCCAACGACAGCGCATTCGGCCTGGTGGCCACTGTGATCAGCGCCGATCTGCAGCGCGCCGAACGGGTCGCCGCCGCCCTGGACGTGGGCCACGTGTGGATCAATTCACTGCAGGCGGTGTTCGTCGAAACCTCCTGGGGCGGCACCAAGGGCAGCGGCATCGGGCGGGAACTGGGCCCCTGGGGGCTGGCTGCCTATCAGTCGATCAAGCACCTGACCCGCTGCCTGGGCTGAAGCGCGGGATCAGCCGCCATGCTCTGCCAGCAGGTCGGCGATAAAGGCCTTCAGCGCTTCGCCACGGGCATGCCCGGCGTGGGTGATCATGCTGTGCTGCACCTCGTAGCGCAGCGTCTCGGGGTGCAGCACGCGCATCTGCCCGGCCGCGACCCAGGGCTGGGCATAGTGGCTGGGCAGGTAGCCCAGGTGGGTGCCCGCCAGTACCCCGTGGACCACCGCCTCCATGTGGTAGGCGGTGGCCGAGGCGCGCTGGGGCGTTACCGGCAGCACCTGGTTGGCGGGCAGGAAACCGTGCTTGATCCAGTCACAGGCCTTGATGTGCGCAAGCTCTGGCTCCAGGACAGGGAACAGCGGGTGCGAGGCGCCGCAGAACAGGGCGATTTCCTCGGCGTACAGCGGCTGATAGTCGAGGGTCGGCAGGCTGCGGCTGAAATAGGAAATGGCCAGGTCCAACTGGCCGTCGATCACCGCCCGCTCAAGCTCGGTGGGCGAATTGATGAACACATGCAGGTGCAGGTCGTGCTCGCGGCGATAGAAGCGCGCGATGGCCGCGTCGATGCGTGCCGCGGGCAAGGTGGCGATGTTGTCCGCCAGCCCCAGGTACAGATCCCCCACCAAACGCCCGGACAATTCCTGGGCCTCGCTCTTGAACGCCTCCACCGCGCCGAACAGCGCCTGGGCCGCCGCCAGGATCCGCTGGCCCTTCTCGGTCAGGCGAAAGCCGCCCTTGCCGCGCTCGCACAGCCGATAGCCGAGGCGTTTTTCCAGGCTGGAGATGTGCATGCTGATATTGGACTGGCTCATGTTCAGTTCGGCCTGGGCCGCGGTGAAACCGCCGCACTTGACCACTACGGAGAAAATCCGCAGCAGGCGCAGGTCCATGTCGGTGACGTTTCTAAGCACAGGGGGTTTCCAGGAGTCGCGGGGCTGAACCAGGGGGCTATTCAACGGCAGCGCCCGGGCCGCGTCAAATCCATCACGGCTTGCGTGATCGATGACATTGCAGGGACTATGCAACGCCTTCTTGCCACCTTGGATCGCTTGCCAATGGACTCACACCCCACGCCCGCGCTGTGCACCGAACGCTTGCTGCTGCGCCCCCTGGAACTGGCGGACGCCGACGCCATCCAGCAGCTATTCCCCCAGTGGGAGGTGGTGCGCTACCTCAACGCCCTGGTGCCCTGGCCCTACCCGGCCGACGGCGCCCTGAGCTTCCTGCGGGACATGGCGCTGCCGGCGATGGCCCGGGGCACGGAATGGCACTGGACGCTGCGCCTGCGCAGCAACCCCGGGCAGATGATCGGCAGCATCAGCCTGATGGACGAAGCCGACAACAACCGCGGCTTCTGGCTGGCCCCGCCGTGGCAGGGCCAGGGCTACATGAGCGAGGCCTGCAAGGTGGTGGACCACTATTGGTTCGAGGTACTGCAACGGCCCTTGATGCGGGTGCCCAAGGCCGCGCCGAACCAGGGCTCGCGGCGGATTTCCGAACGCGCGGGCATGCGCCTGATCCGCTCCGAGGACGGTGAGTTCGTCAGTGGGCGATTCCCCGTGGACATCTGGGAAATCACCCGCGAGCAATGGCGCCGGCTCAGGTAAAGCGCACCCCGGGACGGGGGCGCTGGTCCACCGTCAGTTCGAACACATCCGGGCGAGCGTAGTGGCCGACCACGTCGTAGTCATAGCGCGCCCGCACCAGGTCGGCGGTATCGATCTGCGCGCTGATCAGCCCGGCCCGGCCCACCAGGGGGCCGGCCAGTACGTCCCCCATGGGCCCGACGATCACGCTGCCGCCGGCAATCAACGGTCGTTGGGCCGGCCAGTTGGCAATCTCCAGCCCCAGCTCTTCGGGCGAGGCCTGCACCTGACAGGCGCTGACCACGAAGCAGCGCCCCTCGTGAGCGATATGGCGCATGCTCACCTGCCACATTTCCCGCTCGTCCACCGTGGGCGCACACCAGACTTCGATGCCCTGGGCGTACATCGCGGTACGCAGCAGCGGCATCATGTTTTCCCAGCAGATCACCGCGCCCACCCGGCCGACCTGGGTGTCCAGCACCGGCAGGGTCGAGCCGTCGCCCTTGCCCCAGATCAAGCGTTCGGTCCCGGTGGGCATCAGTTTGCGATGCTTGCCCGAAAGCCCCTGCTGCGGGTCGAAATACAGCGCCGTGCAGTACAGGGTGCTGCCACTGCGCTCGATGACACCCAGCACCAGGTTGGCTCCGGTACGGGCGGACAGCGCGGCCAGGGCATCGGTTTCCACCCCGGGCACCTCGATGGCATTGGCGAAGTAGCGGGCAAAGGCCTCGCGGCCCTCCGGCAGGCGATAGCCCAGCTGGGTGCCGAAGCCTTCGCCCTTGGGGTAGCCCCCCAGCAGCGCTTCGGGCATCACCACCAACTGCGCGCCGGCTTCGATGATGGCGGCCTCGTACGAGAGGATCTGTTCCAGGGTGGCGGCCTTGCCTTCAGGCAAGGCCCCGATCTGCAGGGCAGCGACAACGGACTTGGGCATGGGATGACTCCTTGAGCAATCAGGTGTTGCCCATTCTGCTGCGGCCCCTGATCATCGATAAACCCCACTCCAGTGCTTAATGATATGAACCAGATGAATATCGCCAGTGTCGACCTCAACCTGCTCAAGGCTTTCGAGGCGCTGCATGACGAGTCCAGCGCCAGCCGCGCCGCCTTGCGCCTGGGGGTGACCCAGTCGGCCATGAGCGCTGCCCTGCGCCGGCTGCGCGAGCTGTATGGCGACCCGCTGTTCGTGCGTACCGGGCGCGGGCTGGCGCCGACCCTCAAGGCCAATCAGTTGAAGCCCGTGGTCAGCGAAGCCTTGAACAAATGCCGCCAGAGCCTGGCCATGGTCGCCCCCGACACCGCCGACTATCAGGGCCGCTCGGTAACGCTGGGGCTGTCGGATGATTTCGAGATTGCCTATGGCCGGCAGATGATCGAGGCCGTGGCCCGGCGGGCGCCGAAGCTGCGGCTGATCTTTCGCCAGAGCCACAGCCAGATCGTCGCCGAGGCGCTGTTGCAGCGCAGCGTCGACCTGGCCATCAGTGCCGGCGGCTTTGCCGAACGCCTGCTCAGCCGCCAGGTGCTGGGGGAAGGCCATTACCTGTGCCTGGCAGACCCGGCCAGCCTGGCCCCCGGGCAACAGCAGATCAATCTTGAGGAGTTTGTCGCACGGGAACACCTGCTGGTGTCGTCCCAGGGGTTTATCGGGATTACCGATGAAGGCTTGGCCAACCTGGGGCTGAGCCGCCAGGTGTGCGCCTCGACCACGCACTTTGCCGCCTTGCCCTTTCTGCTCAAGGGCAGCCAGGCGGTGGCGACCATTCCGGCCCATGCCGCCCGGCGCATCGCCGAACTCACCGGGCTGCAGTTGCTGCCCTGCCCCCTGGCCCTGCCGCGCTACCCGATCGAGCTGGGCTGGCGCACCAGCCCGCAGACCGACCCGCTGCTGGTGAAGGTACGCGAGGCGATTGTCGAGAGTTTTGCCCTTACTTGTTCGCCGCCATCAGGCGATTGACTTCACTGCGCACCATGTTCGAGTACTCCGGCGGCGACATGCCGTCGAGCTCGGCGCGGACCCACTCGGCCCACTTGCCCTTGCGCTTGCCACGCTCGCCGAACAGCCGCGCGGCCTCGCCCTTGGCCTTGCCCAGGTTGCTCTGCCACAGGTCGAACAGACGGGACTTCTCGTCCTCGATGGCGGCGCGCTCGGCCAGGGTCTTGTTAGCCAGATTGAAACTCATGGGAAATTCCTGCTGCGTAAAATAGGCGCCATCTTACACTGTAGGGGCTACGGGTTTTACCCCGGGGTCGCCAAGGGGGCGTAAAACAACTGCAACTTTTGCCCCCGCGCCAGACTCCATTGCTTGCTACCCATTCACCTGTAGCCGCTGGCGGATGCGTTGTGCACCAGCGGCGATATTTCCAAGGAAAAAACTTCATGGCTCGTAAATCTGCCGCGCAAGCGGAAAACGATCAAATCAAGGACCAGGCCTTCAGCGAACTGCAGGCGCTGATCGAAGAATCGGAAAAGCTGCTCAAGGGCAGCGCCAGCCTGGTGGGCGAAGAAGGTGAGAGCCTGCGCCAGCAAGTCAGCCTCAAGCTCAAGCAGGCGCTGGATTCGGTCAGCAATGTGCGCGAGCGCAGCAAGCCGGTGGTGGATGCCACCGAGCAGTACATCGGTGGTCACCCGTGGCAGACCGTGGCCATCTCCGCCGGTTTCGGCCTGGTGGTAGGCCTGTTGCTGGGCCGTCGTTCCTAAGCCCCCGTGCAACGTTGAGGCCAGGTACGCCAATGGCGGCCTGGCCTTTTTCATGCCTTCAGTCCTGGGCCAGCGCCCGCAATTGCTGCAGCTGCTCGGCGGGAATGGCGATGCCCGCGTGCTGCGAACGCTCGCGCTGCTGATGCCGGCGATCCCCCGGCAGGCGCTTGAGCCCCACCGCATGCATCTGCCGCACCAGCTCCTGGCTGCGCTCGGCAAAACTCTGCCCGGCGGCCTTGCTCGGGTCGATGACGATCAGCAACTGGCCGGTCCAGGGCGTCTTGGCCCCCGGGTGGCCGGACCAGTCGAATTCGAAGGAAAAGTTGCCCCCGGTCAGGGCTGCCGCCAGCAGCTCCACCATCATCGACAGAGCCGAGCCCTTGTGCCCGCCAAACGGCAGCAAGGCGCCACCTTCAAGAATCGCCTTGGGGTCCTGGGTCGGCTGGCCCAGGCTGTCGACACCGATGCCCGGCGGCAGGCGCTCGCCCTTGCGCGCGGCGATCTGCACGTCGCCATGGGCAATGGCGCTGGTGGCCAGATCGAAGACGATCGGCTGGCCCTGGGCCTGGGGTGCGGCGAAGGCGATCGGGTTGGTGCCGAACAATGGCCTGTCGGCGCCGTGGGGCACGACGCAGGTCATGCTGTTGACCACGCTCAGGGCCACCAATCCTTCCTCGGCGAAGGGTTCGACATCCGGCCAGAGTGCGGCGAAGTGGTGCGAATTGCGGATAGCCAGCACGGCGATACCGGCGCTGCGGGCCTTGCTCACCAGTAGCTCGCGGGCGGCAGCCAGGGCCGGCTGGGCAAAGCCGTTGCCGGCGTCGACCCGGACAAAGGCCGCCGCCACATCCTCCACCACCGGCACGGCCTGGCCGTCGACCCAGCCACTGGCCAGGGTCGAGACATAACCGGGAATGCGGAACACGCCATGGCTGTGGGCTCCGTCGCGCTCGGCGCCGGCACAGTTCTCGGCCAGGCAGCGGGCCACTTCGGCGCGGCAGCCGTGGCGTTGGAAAATCGTTTCCAGCAACTGCACCAGGGCCGGTAAAGAAAGGTATTGGGGCGGTGTTTCAACAACCACGGACGATGCAGACATCTGAAGCTCCAGAGTAATTATTGGAGGGGGCGACAGCGTGTGAACCTGGCGATTAAACAACGCCGCACTCCAACCCTGTCAACCACTGCCGGCGCCTTGCAGGGAAGGTGCCAGGATGGCCGGAACAACCATCCCCCTGGAGCAAGAAAAAGCCCCCTGTGCGCTGCCGTGGCAAGGCACAGGGGGCTGTATCAGCCTGGCTCAGTCCTTCTGGTCGCGCAGCACATTGCCCGAGGCGCCGTCGATGCGAAACTCATAGACACTGCCATCGGACTTGCGCCCTTCGCCTTCCCAATAGCCATCGTTGTCCGCTTCGATCTTGTAGATCTCCACGTAGCCGGCTTTGGTCTTTGCGGTTTCAATGGCTTTTTCAATGGTGATCCAACCGGCCCCCGGACGGTCGGCCAGGGCCGCTCCAGCGCCCAGCAGGCTGGCGGTGGCAAGCAATGCGGCAAGCGTCTTCTTCAACATGGTCCATCTCCTTGTGTATTCACTTTCGATACAGAGCCTGGTTTTAGGGCGTGCCAGATGAAAATAAGTTCACTTTGATGCTCATTAGCCATGACGGTTGTTCTCCAAGACTTGCCGCGGAGGGTAGAATGCGGGAAATCAGGAAGAGTCAATGAGCGAACAGATCCTCTCAGAAGCCGAATACGACGCCATCACCCAAGCGGCAGCCCAATGGTGCATGCGCCTGCATGAACCCGACTGCAGCGACGCGGAGCGTCTGGCCTTTCAGCAATGGCATGATGCCGACCCCCTGCACGCCTTCGAATACGAGGCGATGCGGGAAATATGGGAAGTGGCCGATCAACTGCCCCCCTCCACCCTCACTGCCGCACCAGCCCCCGCACCGGTCAAGCTCGTTCCCCGGCGCACCTGGCAGCAGTATGGCGTGGCGGCGGCCATCGCCCTGTGCGCCCTGCCCCTGGCCGCCTACAGCGGCTGGGAACTGGGTTGGGTGCCGTCCTCCTACCAGCGATTCGAAGCCGGCGACAGCCTGCGCAGCGTGACCCTGGCCGATGGCAGCCAGGTGCAACTGAACCTGGGCAGCACCCTGACCTACAGCAACTACAAGGACCAGCGCCGGGTCACCCTGAAAAAAGGCGAAGCCTTCTTCAAGGTCAGCCACGACGCCAGCCACCCGTTCGTGGTCAAGGCCGCCAATGGCCAGGTCAAGGTCACCGGCACCCAGTTCAATGTGTGGATGTACGAGGACCAGGTGCGGGTCACCCTGCTCCAGGGCTCGGTCCTGGTGAGCAGCAACACCGCCCTGCCCGGCGAAGGTTTCCGCCTGGAGCCGGGCATGCAGGCCAGCTACAAGGCCGGCGACTACCAGCCGCAGATCAGCCAGACCTACAGCAACGACAGCTCCCTGGCCTGGCGCGAAGGCAAGCTGGTGCTGGACAACCTGGCCCTCACCGACGCCCTGCCGCTGATCAACCGCTACCTGGACACTCCGGTGCAGGTCGCCGACGCCAACACCGGCAAGATCCGCGTCGGCGGCATCTACAACACCCGGGAAATCAAGAGCCTGCTGACCTCGCTGCCCAAGGTGCTGCCGGTCTACCTGACGCGTAATCGCGATGGCAACCCGGTAATCAACTCACTGCCCCAGTCCCCGCCAAAAAGCTGAAGGCCGCCCCGTTGCCGGGGCGGCCTCCTCTTGATGCTCACGCTCAATCGTTACTGGCGCGCCAGTACCGCCCCCTTGCGCGGCTCTTCGATCACCTGCAACTGATACTGGCCATCGGCACGGATCTGCGCTTCGGTAAAGGGCAGCACGCTCCACTGGTTGCGGGCGAAAGCAGCAGTCTGGTCGCGAAAATGCGCTGAGGCCGGGTCGCTGGACAGGGAGAACGCCAGCAGCCCCAGGGCGCGCGGCCCCTGCTCGTCGAAGCTGACCACGTTCAGGTAGCTGGTACCGCTGACCACTTCACGCTTGCCATCGGCCGCCGGCACGCTCTGGATGGCGTTGTACACCCCCAGGCTTTCAGGGCCGCCGGGCACCGGGGTCGGCTGGCCGCCCTGGCTGACCTGCTGGATATCGCCCCAACGAACGTCACTCCCCAGCCCGGCCTCGGCGACCTGCTGCGCCGAAGCCAGCATCGACTCGCGCAGTGCCCGGACCACCGCTGGCCGGCCAATGGCCAGGCCCCGTGGGGTGTGCTGGGGATCTTTCGGGTCAAAGGCCACGCGCCACACGCTGGGGTCCTGCAACAGCGGCTGCATGATGCCCTGGAAGTGCAGGAAGCCCAGGCCGGCCTGCAACCCCGCGCTGCGGTCCCAGGCTTTCAGGCTGGCGCACACCGGCCCCAGGCGCTGGGCATCCGCCCCCAGGTCCTGCTCACAGAACTGCAGCAGATCGGGCATCACCTGGCCGGCCAGGTACACCTGATCGTCCGTGACCAGGTGCTGCAGGTCACTGACCTGGGCCTTGTGCATCCGGCTCAGGCGATCCAGAGCAAAGCGCGCGCGCATCTTCAGCGGCACGTCCTGCTCGCTGATCACCGGCGAAAAGCCTTGCAGCGGCGCCGCCGGGTTGACCATCCAGGCCGAATCGTTGGAATGCTGCAGGTAGTCGTTGCGCGCCAGTTGCGGCAACTGGCTGGCGGCGAAGATCCCCGGTTGCGCCGCTGCCGGGTCGATATCCCAGGCGCAGGCACTGCGCGAGCCATCCAGAACGATGACCCGGGTGCCGGCCCGCGGATCACTGCACTGCGCCAGCTTGGCCTGGGTGACGTTGGGCACCACCGACTGGTTCATGTACAGCGCCCGGCCCCGATCGTCCACCGCCAGGGTGTTGACCCAGGGAATGCCCTGCAACTGGTGCACGCTGTCTTGCAGGCCGGCCACGCTGCTGGCCTGGTTCATCGCGTACCACTGGGCCAGCACCCGGCTGTTGTCCAGGTTGGCGTCGCGCAGGCTGTAGGCATATTGATGATCCCAGTCCAGTTCCCCCGGCCACTGCACGATCGGGCCGAAGACCGAGCTGTAGAGCGTGCGCGTACGCGGCTGCAACTGGCCGTCCGGGCCCTTGCTCTGCACGGTCAGGGTCTGGCGCTCCAGGGGCAGCGAACGGCCGTCCAGCAGGTAGCGGGTCGGGTCCTTGGGGTCCAGTTGCAAGCGGTACAGGGTGAAGTGCTTGGAGGCGTCCACGGTGTGGGTCCAGGCCAGGTGCTGGTTGAAGCCGATATTGATCAGTGGCAGGCCGGGCAAGGCCGCGCCCATCACATCCAGTTGCCCGGGAATGGTCAGGTGCATCTGGTAGAAGCGCATGCCGCCGACCCAGGGAAAATGCGGGTTGGCCAGCAGCAGCCCACGGCCGTTGAACGAACGCTCGCTACCGATGGCCACCGCGTTGCTGCCACGGTCCAGGGCGAAACGCTGCTGGCGTGCCGCCGCCAGTTGCCAGTGCTCGGCCGGCAGCCCGGCCTGGGCCGTGGCTCCAGGTGGCGTGGCCCCGGCCAGGGCCTCGGCGAACTGCCCGGCACCGCCTTCCACCAACAGGCGTCGGGTCAGTTTCACCAGGTCCGAGGTGGCCAGCGGCCGCACCCAGTCACCCCGGCATTGCTCGGGCAGGCCCTGGGCCTGGCGCTCCGCCAGCTGGCGGTTGTAGCCCTCGACGTAACCCTGCATGCGCTCGCGCATCGCCGGGGTCTGGGCCTGCCAGAAGGCCGCCACGGCCTGGGGAGTGTTGAGCCAACTGAAGAACAGATCGCTGCTGAGGTTGTCGCGCTGTTCCAGGGTCTGGCCCTCGGCGCCGAAGTATTGCGAGCGCTGGGCGTTGACCGTCAGCACCTCATTGGCCATCAGGCACAGGTTGTCCTGGGCGTAGGCGTAGCCGATGCCGTAGCCCAGGCCGCGCTCGTCGTCGGCACGGATGTGCGGCACACCAAAACTGGTGCGGCGAATCTCGGCGCGGGTCTGCTCGGGCTGCGCCAAGGCATGGGCGCCACCGCTGAAGCTTAGAAACAGGGCTGCAAGGCAAAAACTCGGTAACTGCCTGGAAATGATCACGCCGACTCCTGATGCAAAAATACAGAACCAGGACTGGTGTGCAGGAGCGGTTGGCAACGCCGCCAGTCTGGGAATCCAGCCGCGCACGGATCACCCGACGCCTGCCTGCCCATAAAGACGAAATGCTTGAAAAAAATTTAATCCGCAAAGGCCAAAAGCCCCGCCATCACATGTCAGCGACCTGATACCGACAAATTTTCTACATTCAGGACTTCATGATTTGCCGTGCTCGTTCGTCTAGTTACTAGAGCATCCATCATTCTTTTCCTGATCAGGCTCTGATAAGGAGTTTTTGCATGTACAACCCGCAACTGCCAATGGACGGCAACACCGTGAACAGCACGCCTTCCCTGAATGCCGGCGCCGGTGTCTTCGGCAAGAACGCCGAGCGCAACAGTAATGAACGAATCAAGCACCTGCTAAAAAGCTTCGGCCTGCGTACCAGCCTGATTCGCCTGAAAGTCATCGACGCCCTGCTCACCGCGGCCCAGAGCGACCGCTCCCTGGGGGTGCGCGGCATCCACAGCCAACTGCTGGAACTGGACATTCCCCTGTCCTTTCTCAGTGTGCGGGAGGTGCTCAAGCGGCTGTGCAGCGAGGGTGTACTGACCCTCAATGCAGACAAGAGCTACAGCCTGCACCAGCAGGCCGCAGCGGTGCTCGACGGTCTCTCCTGAGGCCGTCGAGCCCGGGCTCAGGGCTTGACCTTGCGGCGCATCACGCCGTTGATCACCACCACGACCACCGCCACGCCAATGGCGATGTACTGGAACAGCTTCTCGCTGATGATGCCGTTGTTCTGCAGGTAGGAAAGGCCAAGCATGATTCCCAGTACCACCAGGGAAATCAGAATCGAGTAGATCAAGCGTTGTTTCTGAGTCATTGCCGGGTCCTGAAGCTGAAATTGTATCTGCCGTGTATCAAGATCGATGCCAAGCACATACCCGGATTCGGGGATGAGCCGGGCAAATCGGGGTCACATGGTACAGGCGCGAAGGAGTTTTTTCTTCCTTGTCGTCCTGCCGTGTTCCCCGAGCCCTTTGAGGATTGATCCATGTTTCGTCGAATCACACTGCTGATTCCCCTGCTGGCCATGCTGACCCTGTCGGGCTGCATCATCATGCCCCACGATGGCGGGCACCACCGCTACTACGACGGCGGCCCGGGCTACTATCACCGCTGAGTCATCCGGCCAGCCCACCGGCCCCATGAGCCGCCCGATCTCGCCACCAGCGCCCGCCTTGTCGCGGGCGTTTTGCTGCCTGGCGCCCGACCATTCAGGGGCAAGAAATGTGATTGCCCGGGCGGGCGAACAGCTCCACCAGCCAATCGATGAATACCCGCAGGCGGGTCGACAGGTGCCGCTGGGGCGGGTACAGCGCGGTCAGCGGCAATGCAGGCAGCGGGTAGTCCTCCAGCACCCGCTGCAGGGTCGCGTCCTGCAACTGCCGGGCAACGTGGTAGTACGGGGTCTGGATCAGCCCGTAGCCGGCTTCGCAGGCCGCCAGGTAGCCATCGGCGCTGTTCACCGCCACCCGCTTGGGCAACTGCACCGGCTGCAACTGGCCGGCGAAGAAGAATTCCAGGCCATAACGCTTGCCGCTGACATTGGAGAAATACTCCACCATCTGGTGCCCTTGCAGCTCTTGCGGAGTACGGGGAACCCCCCGCTGGCGCAGGTACCCGGGGCTGGCACAGGTGACTTGCTGCAACTGCGCCAGCGGCCGCGCCACCAGGCTCTCGTCCAGGGCCGGGCCGCCGCGCAGCGCACAGTCCACGCCCTCGCGGATCAGGTCCACCGGGCGGTCATTGAGGCCGATCTCCAGTTCGATCTGCGGATAGCGCGCGGAAAACTCCGGCAGCGCCGGTATCACCAGCAACCGGCCGATGCCCACCGGCATATCGATACGCAACAGTCCACGGGGGTTGTGCCGGGCCAGGGAAAACGCCGCCTCACTCTCCTCCAGGTCCGCCAGCAAGCGTACGCAACGCTGGTAATAGGCGGCTCCGTCCAGGGTCGGGCTGACCTGGCGGGTGGTGCGGTGCAACAACTGCACCCCCAGATGGGCCTCCAGTTGCTTGATCAGAATGGTCACCGAAGCCGGCGGCATCTGCAGACTGTCGGCAGCCTTGGCAAAGCCGCCCAGCTCGACGATACGGGTAAAGACGCGCATGGCGTTGAAACGATCCATGGAGCAAACCTGACGATTATTTAGAATTTAATAATAGTGATAGCACTTTTAGCCTGTTTATCGGCTTTTTGTCGAGTAGCACACTGCAGGCTCTTTCCCCTTACCGGAGCATTCATCGATGCGCACTCGACAACTGGGCCAGGACGGCCCGCAGGTTTCCGCCATTGGCCTGGGCTGCATGGGCATGAGCGATTTCTACACCACCGGCAACGATCCCCAGGAGGCCGTCGCCACCTTGCACCGGGCCCTGGAGCTGGGCGTCAACCTGCTCGATACCGCCGACATCTACGGCCCCCACAGCAACGAAGAACTGATCGGCCGGGCCATTCGCGGCAAGCGCGAACAGGTGTTCCTGGCCAGCAAGTTCGGCATTGTCCGCGACCCGGCCAACCCGGCGGCCCGCGGGGTCGACGGCCGGCCGGAATACGTTCGCGCCGCCATCGACGGCAGCCTGCGGCGCCTGGGGGTGGACACCCTGGACCTGTACTACCAGCACCGGGTCGACCCGGACGTGGCCATCGAGGAAACCGTCGGCGCCATGGCCGAGCTGGTCCAGGCCGGCAAGGTGCGCTACCTGGGCCTGAGCGAAGCCTCGGCGGCGACCCTGGAGCGGGCGCACAAGGTGCACCCGATCAGCGCCCTGCAAAGTGAATATTCGCTATGGAGCCGGGATCAGGAAGACAACGGCTGCCTCGCCGCCTGCCAGCGCCTGGGCATCGCCTTCGTGCCCTACAGCCCGCTGGGCCGTGGGTTTCTCACCGGCGCCTTGAAAAGCCCGGAAGACTTCGCCGCCGACGACTACCGGCGTTTCAACCCGCGTTTCCAGGGCGAGAACTTCCAGCACAACCTGCGCCTGGTGCAACAAGTGCAGCAGTTGGCGGCGGACAAGGGAGTGAGCAGCGGGCAACTGGCCCTGGCTTGGGTGCTGGCCCAGGGCGACTACCTGATTCCGATTCCCGGAACCAAGCAACGACGGTATCTGGAGGAGAACGTGGCGGCGCTGGAGGTGAGGCTGAGCGCCGAGGAGCTGGCGTCACTGGAGCAGATTTTCAGCCCGCAGACCACCGCCGGAACGCGGTATGCCAAAGAAGTCATGGGCTTGCTGGGGCGTTGAAAGCGGAGCTGTGGCGCGCACCGGCAAGCCGTGCGCGCCATGGGAGTCAGGCCTTGGTGGAGACGTTCTTGTCAGTCACTGTGGTGCCGTTGCCCTTGCCATAGTTCTGCAGACCCTGAAGTACATAGATGGCTTTCTTGTACTCGGGGATCAGGTAGTTGGCGTACTTGTTGCCCTTGAGGTTGTTGTTCTGGATGTCATCGAGCTTCATGGCGAAATACTCGAGGGCATTGAACGGCTGATCAGGGTTCTTCGGAATCCCGAAACGGTCGAACTGATCGCCCGCGTTGATCAGGTTCAGCGCCGTGACATCGGAAATCAGGCCATTGTTCTTGAGAAAGGTGCTCATGCCGCCCAGGGACTTGGCGGTGACGTTGGTCGGATCGAAACCCTTGATCTGCTTGTGCAGCTTCAACTGATCCATCTTGCGGATGTCGAGCACAGTAGGGTTCTGGCCTACCAGGCTGAGCATCTGCCGTACCTTGGCGCTTTGGGAAACCGGTTTGGACGAGCTGCCACCGTTTTCCTGCACCAGCAGACCAGCTTTACTGGTCCAGCCGCCGACGTATCCGATTGCCATGCTGTAACTCCTGTAGTCCGGCCTTCCAATCACCTTTTTCAGCGCCATGAAACTTCTGACAAGGCATCTGAATAAGGATGTAAGCCGTGTTGAAACATCTGAATGGGCGCAAGTATCAACGCCGTGGCAAGCACCAACAACGCTTTATTTCCTGAATTTACAATTTTTGTACAAACTCGACACAATTGCCGCAAAGCCCCTGTTTAAAAGGCTTGGCAAGTTTCCCCGGCCATCAAGGTGTCATCTTTTCATGCCTGGCCTTGCCCTTGACCGGGCGCCTTTGCCCTGCCCCACCATCCCTGGGCGCAGCTTTTTTCCAGGGCATGCCTTTTTTTGGACGATCGTACTAAAGAGCGGGAAAACCGCGCCGACATCCTGTGGATGCCCTGACAAGGCATCCCATTCCCGAATAATAAAAATCGCTCGGTAAGGACAGGTCCCATGCCCGCTTTGCGCACGATTCAAGCCCGCTACACGCTGTTTCTGGTCCTGTTCATTGTCTTGATGCTGATACTCACAGTGGTGGGCATCAGCCAACTGGTAGCACCCAAGCTGCGTCATACCGAAGAACAGGTAGCCCTGAACCGCATCGCCGAAGTGGCGCAGCGTATCCAGGGCGAACTGAACAAGGTCCAGGCCCAGCAACGCAGCATCACCCAGACCATTCCCCTGCTCGACAGCGACAGCATCGACAAGGTCCTGCCGGGCCTGGTGGACCAGTACGGTGAACAGAAAGTCTTCGGCGGCGGCATCTGGCCCCTGCCCGGCCAGCGCACCCCGGGGCGCAACAAGCACAGCACCTTCTGGCACCGTGATGCCTCCGGCAAGCTGGTGGTCAACACCTTCTGGAACAGCGACCCGGCACCCAACTACTACGAGCAGCCCTGGTACCTGGGCGGCATGCAGACCGCCCCCGGCCAGTGCGCCTGGGCCGCGGCCTACAAGGACGATGCCAGTGCCGAGCCGCGCACCAACTGCGCCATGGCCATCCGCCGCGACGGCCAGCCCTGGGGCGTGGCCACCATCGACGTGACCCTGGGATTCTTCAACGACCTGGTGGCGCGCCAGGAGCAGGCACTCAAGGCCGAGATGCTGATCGTCGAAGCCGACGGCAAGATCATCAGCAACAGCTCGCGGATCAACGGCCCGATCATGCTCAAGAACATCCGCGACCTGAGCCCCGGCTCCCCCTTCGCCGCCCAGGTCCAGGCCGCCCTGCAGCAGCGTGACCAGGGGGCAAGGCGCGTCGAGTTCGACAACGCCGGGGTGCCCAGCACCTTCTTCATGCGCGCCATCGAAGGCACGCCCTGGTTTCTCGCCAGTGCCCTGCCGACCCAGCTGATCACCGCCCAGCGCGACGACGTGCTGAGCACCCTGAGCCTGTTGCAGATCCCCATGGTGATCCTGCTGGTGTTGCTGCAGGTCTATGCGATCCGCCAGCTGGTGCAGCGTATGAAGATCCTCAAGGGCAATATCGACGCCCTGGCCACCGGCGACGCCGACCTGACCCGGCGCATCGTGATCCGCGCCGAGGATGAACTGGGGGCCATCGGCCACTCGGTGAACCGCTTTATCCAGTACCTGCAACAGATGATCGGCGAGGTCACCCAGGCCACCGAGGCCATGGCCGGGAGCCTGGGGCAGTTGCAGCAGAGCTCGGCCCACAGCCAGCAGATCCTGTTGCGCCATGCCTCGGAAACCGATCAGACGGTGACCGCCATTACCGAAATGAGCAGCACCGCCGACAGCGTTGCCGCCAACGCTGCCCAGACCGCAGACTTCACCCGCCGCGCCAACGAACACGCAGAACGCTCCCGGGTGGTGGTGGGCGAAGCTTCCGGCAGCGTCATCGCATTGATCGACGAAGTCGCCGATGCCACCCACAAGGTCGAGGCCATGCAAGCCGACGCCCAGCGCATCACCGAGGTCCTCGGGGTGATCGGCGCCATCGCCGGGCAGACCAACCTGCTGGCCCTGAACGCCGCGATCGAGGCCGCCCGGGCCGGGGAACAGGGCCGCGGCTTCGCCGTGGTCGCCGATGAAGTGCGGGCCCTGGCCGCGCGGACCCAGGACAGCACCTCGCAGATCAACGAAATGCTCGCGCGCCTGACCCAGGGCGTGAGTTCCTCGGTCAGCGCCATGGAAAACACCCAGGCCAGTTGCCAATCCGCGGCGGATGCCACGGCCCGGGTCAACAGCGGGCTCGACGAAATGGCCGACTCGGTGAGCCAGATCAACAGCCTGAGCACCCAGATCGCCACCGCCGCCGAACAGCAGAGCGCCGTGACCGAGGAAATCAACCGCAGCATGGTGAGCATCCGACACATGGTCGAGGAACTCGTGGACAGCGCCCGGGCCGGGGAAAGCAACACCCAGAGCCTGTTGCAGGCCAATGCCCAGGTCAGCCACCTGATGAGCCGCTTCAAAGTCCGCTGAACGGTCTGCCCCCGCCCCTGGCAGCCCGCCGGGGCGGGGCTATATTTCAGGCTCCGGTCACAAGGACGTGAGGTGTCCCATGGGTCAGCGCCAGACACATCTGTTGCATGAACAGATCAGCCACGAACTGTTTATCCAGGCCAGTATCGACACCGTCTACTACTACGTGACGCAGCCGGACCGCTGGCCGGAGTGGCACCCTTCCAGCCTGCGTGCCGACACCGGCCTGTGCGGTTCATTGCCTGCAGGCCACCGCTTCAGTGAGACCATGGACTTGCTGGGGGTGCAACTGCCCATCAGCTACCGGGTGCTGGTGGCGGTGTTTCCCAAGGAGTTCAAGACCCTGTTCAGTTCCGCAGCGCTGGACGGTTCGCTCCACTACCAGTTGAGCAAGCAGGGGCACGGCACACTGTTCCGGCGCACCCTGGAATACGCCACCGACCTGCAGCTCAGTGGCCTGCGAGCACGCATGGAGCAGCTTTCGAGCCAGGCCCTGGGCAACCTCAAGCAGCGCCTGGAACAGCCCGACGACTGACAAATCTGTAATGCCCACCTCAGTTTCCTGACAGCCAGCGCCGATTAGAGTCCGCTCCAATCCGCTGACTGACTGGAAGCCTCCGATGCCGCGCCCCTCCTCGTTCCACAGCCCCTCCCGCCGCACCTTCGTCAAGGCCCTGGCTGCCGGTGGCGTGCTAGCCGGCTTCGGCCTGTGGCGCAACCCGGTCTGGGCCATCAGCAGCCCGGGCCAGCCCGAGGTCCTGGCCGGCAGCGACTTCGACCTGTGCATCCAGCAGTTGCCGGTGAACTTCAGCGGCCGGCCACGCAAGGCCATGGCCATCAACGGCAGCCTGCCCGGGCCCTTGCTGCGCTGGCGCGAAGGCGACCGGGTGACTGTGCGGGTGCGCAACCGCCTGGACCAGCCCAGTTCCATCCACTGGCACGGGATCATCCTGCCGGCCGACATGGACGGCGTGCCCGGCCTGAGCTTCGAAGGCATCGAGCCCGGCGGGCTCTACCGCTACAGCTTCCCGGTCAAGCAGCACGGCACCTACTGGTACCACAGCCATTCCGGGCTGCAGGAACAACTGGGGGTGTATGGCCCGCTGGTGATCGACGCCCGGGAACCGGAACCCTTCAGCTACGACCGCGACTACGTGGTGCTGCTCTCGGACTGGAGCGACGAGGAGCCGGGGCAGATCCTGCGCACCCTGAAGAAACAGTCCGACTACTACAACCAGCACAAGCGCACCCTGGGCGACTTTATCGAGGACGTCGGCCGCGACGGCTGGGCGGCCACGCTGGCCGAGCGCAGCATGTGGGCGCAGATGAACATGACCCCCACCGACCTCGCCGATGTCAGCGGCGCCACCTATACCTTCCTGCTCAACGGCCAGGCCCCGGGCCAGCCATGGTGCGGGCTGTTCCGCCCCGGCGAACGCCTGCGCCTGCGAGTGATCAATGCCTCGGCCATGAGCTATTTCGACCTGCGCATCCCCGGGGTGCAGATGACCGTGGTCGCCGCCGACGGCCAGCACGTGGTGCCCGTGACCGTGGATGAGCTGCGCATTGCCGTGGCCGAAACCTTCGACGTGCTGGTGCAACCCGGTGCCGGAGCCCACGCCTTGTTCGCCCAGGCCATGGACCGCAGCGGCTATGCCCTGGGCACCCTGGCCAGCGCCCCCGGGCTCGTGGCCGAGGCACCGGCCATGGACCCGCGACCGCTGCTGGGCATGACGGACATGGCCATGGGTGCCATGGATCACGGGGCCATGCCGGGCATGGACCATGGCGCCATGGCCGCCATGGATCACGGCGCGATGAATACCGCGATCAGCCACCCGACCTCGGAAACCAACAACCCCCTGGTGGACATGCAGGCGGTGAACCCCATGCCGCGCCTGGACGATCCGGGCATCGGCCTGCGTGACAACGGCCGCCGGGTGCTGCGCTACGCCGACCTGAAAAGCACCTTCGCCGACCCCGACGGTCGCGAACCGAGCCGGACCCTGATCCTGCACCTGACCGGGCACATGGAAAAGTTCGCCTGGTCCTTCGACGGCATCCCCTTTGCCGAAGCCGAACCCCTGCGCCTGCGGTATGGCGAGCGGCTGCGCATCGAACTGGTGAACGACAGCATGATGGCCCACCCCATCCACCTGCACGGGCTGTGGAGCGACCTGGAGGACGAACACGGCCGCTTCCAGGTGCGCAAGCACACCATCGACATGCCGCCGGGCACCCGCCGCAGCTACCGGGTCACCGCCGATGCCCTGGGGCGCTGGGCCTATCACTGCCACCTGCTGTACCACATGGAAAGCGGCATGTTCCGCGAAGTCCGGGTCGAGGAGGAACGCCACCATGAAGCTTGATCACCCCCGCTTCACCCGGCAGCCCAGCGTCGGCCTGAGACTGGGCCTGCTCCTGCTGGCCTGGCCCTGGGCACCGGCACAGGGCGAGTCGATGCCAGGCATGGACCACTCCAGCGTGCCCGGGACCGCCATGGGCGCCATGGACCACTCGCAGATGCCCGGCATGCAGGCGCCAACCCCCACACAAAGCCGCACACCGATCCCGGTGCTGACCGATGCCGATCGGGCGGCGGTCTACCAGGGCTCCAGCGGTCACATCCACGGCCCGTCGCTGAACACTTTCCTGCTGGTGGACCAGTTGGAATGGCAGGACGCCGACCCGGGCGGCAGCGTCGCCTGGGAGGTCGAGGGCTGGGTCGGTGGCGACCGCGACCGGCTCTGGCTGCGCAGTGAAGGCGAACGCACCCGGGGCGTTACCGAGCACGCCGAGCTGCAAGCCCTGTGGGGCCATGCCCTTGGCCCCTGGTGGGACCTGGTGGGCGGCCTGCGCCAGGACTTCAAGCCCGGCACACCGCAGACCTGGGCCGCCCTGGGGCTGCAAGGCATGGCCCTGTACAACTTTGAAAGCCAGGTCACCGCCTACCTCGGCGAGGGTGGCCAGGCTGCCTTGCGCCTCAAGGGTGACTACGACCTGCTGCTGACCCAGCGCCTGATCCTCCAGCCCTCCGCCGAGGTCAACCTCTATACCCGCAACGACCGGCAGCGGGGCCTGGGCGCAGGCCTGGCGGACAGCGAAATCGGCCTGCGCCTGCGCTACGAGATCCGCCGCGAGTTCGCCCCCTATATAGGGGTGACCTGGAACCGCAGCTACGGCCGCAGCGCCGACTACGCCCGGGACGAGGGCGAGCTGGACAACGATCCGCGCCTGGTCCTGGGCCTGCGCCTATGGTTCTGAAGGCCACGACCGCTGGCCAGCCTTGGTATCACCTTGAAACAAAAGCCGGCGGCGGCCAGCGAAAAAAACCGCAAAATGCACCACCCCGAGCGTGCAACCGCGGGTGGCCGGCCATGCCACCCTTCCTTATTGATCAGCGACAAAGAGACTTTCGATGAACACCTCACTGCGTCTGGCGGCCCTGTCCGCCCTGCTGATCGGCTCCCTGGCCCAGGCTGGAGAACTGATTCCCATCGACGTGCACCGCGACGCCAACTGCGGCTGCTGCAAAAAGTGGATCGAGCACCTGCAGGACAACGGCTTTGCCGTGACCGACCACGTGGAAAGCAACATGAGCGCGGTCAAGCAGCGGCTCGGCGTCGCCCCACGCCTGGGCTCCTGCCATACCGCAGTGATCGACGGCAAGTTCGTCGAGGGCCACGTGCCGGCCGAACAGGTGCTGGCCCTGCGCAAGCGCGATGACCTGCTGGGCATCGCCGCCCCGGGCATGCCCATGGGCTCCCCCGGGATGGAAATGGACGGCATGGGCGCCGACGCCTTCCAGGTCATCGGCCTGACCCGCGAGGGCAAGGACGTGGTCGTCGCGGACTACCCGGCCCGTTGATCTTCGGCGCCTACTTCGGCCTGTTCCTGGCGGCGTTCGGCGCCGCCACCCTGCTGCCCCTGCAATCGGAGGCGCTGCTGGTGGGGTTGCTGCACAACAGCCAACTGGCAGTGCTGGGGCTGTGGCTGGTGGCGACCCTGGGCAATGTCCTGGGCTCGCTGGTCAACTGGTGGCTGGGCCAGCGCCTGGAACACTACAAGGAGCGCCGCTGGTTTCCGGTCAGCCCCCGTCACCTGGAGCGAGCCCGGGTGCCTTACCAACGCTATGGTCACTGGACGCTGCTGCTGAGCTGGATGCCGCTGATCGGCGATCCGCTGACCCTGGTGGCCGGCGTCATGGGCGAACCCCTCAAGCGCTTCCTGCTGCTGGTCACCCTGGCCAAGGGCGCGCGCTACGCCGTGCTGGCGTGGCTGACCCTGGGCTGGATCGGCTGAGCGCCCGCAGCTCCCCATCACCACGCCAGCGCGCAGGAGCTGGCTTGCCGGCGAAAGCGCCCGCCCCGGCACCACCTGCCCCAGGGCCTCCCTTGCCGGCAAACCGGCACCTAGGATTTGCCTGTGGCTTAACGTCGCCCTAATCCGGCCGTTACAGCATCGCCTGCAACCTTGCGGAGTGTCTTTATGCCCCTTGCTACCCCTGGCTGGCTCAGTGCCTTGCTGCTGCCCCTGGCCCTGCCTGCCCTCGCCGCCCAGGCGCCGGTCTACGGTCCCGAACTGCAGGGCTTCGACTACCCCTATCCCTTGCACCATTTCAGCTTTGTGTCCCAGGGCCAGGCACTGCAGATGGGCTATATGGATGTACCGCCCCAGAGCCCGGCCAACGGGCGCAGTCTGGTACTGATGCACGGCAAGAACTTCTGCGGCGCCACCTGGGAGGGCTCGATCAAGGCCCTGAGCGCCGCCGGCTACCGGGTGATAGTCCCGGACCAGATCGGCTTCTGTACCTCCAGCAAGCCCGAACACTACCAGTACAGCTTCCAGCAACTGGCGCAGAACACCCATCAACTGCTGGCAAAGCTTGGCGTCACCCAGGCCAGCCTGCTGGGCCATTCCACCGGCGGCATGCTGGCCACCCGCTACGCCCTGTAATACCCCGACCAGGTCCGGCAACTGGCCCTGGTCAATCCCATCGGCCTGGAAGACTGGAAAGCCCTGGGCGTGCCCTGGCGCAGCGTCGACCAGTGGTACCAGCGCGAGCTGAAGCAGACCGCCGAGGGTATCCGCCGCTACGAGCAGCAGACCTATTACGCCGGCCGCTGGAAGGCCGAGTACCAGCGCTGGGTGGACATGCTCGCCGGCCTCAACCAGGGCCCCGGCAAGCGCCTGGTGGCGTGGAACTCGGCGCTGATCTACGACATGATCTTCAGCCAGCCGGTGTACTACGAATTCCAGGACCTGAAGATGCCGACCCTGCTGCTGATCGGCACCGCCGACACCACCGCCATCGGCAGCGATATCGCGCCGCCCGAGGTCAAGGCGCGCATCGGCCACTACCAGGAGCTGGGCAGGCAGGTGGCGCAGCGCATCCCCCATTCGACCCTGGTGCAGTTCCCGGGGCTGGGCCACGCACCGCAAATGGAACAACCCGAGCCTTTCCACCAGGCCCTGCTGGGCTGGTTGAAGCAACCCTGAGCCAGGAGCCCGAACATGACACTAGAGATTGCGGTAATCGATGATTGGCAGGACGTAGCGCGCGAGGTAGTGGACTGGTCGGTGCTCGATAGCATCGGCCGGGTCAGCTTCCTTCACGACTACCCGGCGGACCCCGCCACCCTGGCCCGGCGCCTGCAGCCGTTCCAGGTGATCTGCGTGATGCGCGAGCGCACCCGGTTCGATGAAACCCTGCTGCGCAGCCTGCCCCAGCTCAAGCTGCTGCTCACCGGCGGCCTGCGCAACGCCGCCATCGACCTCAAGGCGGCCAGCGCCCTGGGGATCCAGGTGTGCGGCACCGACAGCTACAAGCACGCCGCGCCGGAGCTGACCTGGGCCCTGCTCATGGCCCTGAGCCGCAACCTGCTGAGCGAAGCCTGCGCGCTGCGCGCAGGCGGTTGGCAACAAGGCCTGGGGGGCGATCTGCACGGCAAGACCCTGGGCATTCTCGGCCTGGGCAACATCGGCCAACGGGTGGCGCAATTCGGCCAGGTGTTCGGCATGCGGGTGATTGCCTGGAGCGAGAACCTCACCGCTGAACGCGCGGCCGCGGCCGGCGTGACCCCTGTCGACAAGCAGCAACTGTTCGAACAGGCCGATGTGCTCTCGGTGCACCTGGTGCTCAGCGAGCGCAGCCGTGGCCTGGTGGACGCCCAGGCCCTGGCGTGGATGAAGCCCGGGGCGCTGCTGGTCAATACCGCCCGCGGGCCGATTGTCGATGAAGCCGCGCTGATTGCCGCCCTGGAAGAGGGCCGGCTGGCGGGGGCCGCGCTGGATGTGTTCGACCAGGAACCCTTGCCTGCCGACCACCCCTTGCGGCGCTTGCCCAATGTTCTGGCCACGCCCCATGTCGGCTATGTCAGCCGGCAGAATTACCAGCAGTTCTTCGGCCAGATGATCGAAGACCTGCAAGCCTGGCACGCTGGCCAGCCGATCCGCCTGCTCAACTGAAAGCCCCGTGGCGATCGCCAGGCAAGATCCTGCGCAGCTTTTCCCCGCCTCACAGCAACGCTGGGCACAGGAGCCCGCCAGTGTCCGATCTTTGGGCGGCGCCGCACCACAACGGCACCGGCCCACGGCTGCCCCTCCCCATTTTCGCCCCCGGGCCGCAACGGCCCTGCTCCCGGGCAGTGCATGGCCGACCTTTCGTCGGGACGCATTCGCTGCCCACCCTGCCAACCCCTGGAAACGCCCACCTCCCCCGGCACCGCTCTAGGTTCTGTCCTAGACTGAATTTCGCACTGTGACCGGGCAGTCACATTCACCGAGAAAAAGTCGAAACTTTTCGCTTCGGCCCAAGGTCAGGTTAAAGGTAGGGTCGCTGCCACTGGTGCATTCCTTGCAACGGCTCCTCCACCCTTTCTGCTTCCACGCTCGCGCAGCGCAGGCTGATCGACGTGTGGCGCGTTTGCGTCCGGCCACAGGAATTGGCCACGCGCGGCGCTTGAGACACCAGAACAGATCAATAAAACGGGAGAGACACATGATCAGCGCCGTATTGGACACTCAGGGAGATCACCCTCAACAGCAGGCCGGCGAACGCGCCGCCCCCTCAATTCCGGTCCCTGGGAACAAGACGGTGCTGCCGCTGGCGCGGCCCAATCCCAACCGCAAGCGAGTGCTGTTCGTCACCTCGGAAATCGCCGACCTGGTGAAGACCGGTGGCCTGGGCGATGTTTCCGCTGCCCTGCCCAGGGCCATGGCCCACCTGCACGATGTGCGGGTACTGATCCCCGGCTACCCCCAGGTGCTGCATAGCGAGAACCCGATCCACATCATCGGTGAGCTGGGTGGCCACGCCGCACTGCCGGCCTGCAAGATCGGGCGCATGGACATGCCCGACGGCCTGGTGATCTACGTGCTGATCTGCCCGGAACTCTACGAGCGCGAAGGCACGCCCTACGGCGCCAACAACGGCCGCGACTGGCCGGACAACCACATTCGTTTCGCCCGCCTGGGGCTTGCCGCGGCGGATATCGCCGCCAACCTGGCGCAGATCCACTGGTGCCCCGACCTGGTGCACGCCCATGACTGGCCCGCCGGGCTGGCGCCGGCCTACATGCACTGGCGCGGGCAACGCACGCCGACCCTGTTCACCATTCATAACCTGGCCTACCAGGGCGTGGTCAGCCTGGCCTCGTGCCCGGAACTGGGCATCCCCGAGCATGCCCTGCAACAGGAAGGCATGGAGTTCTACGGCAAGCTCTCGTTCCTCAAGGCCGGCATGGCCTACGCCAGCCACATCACCACGGTCAGTGCCACCTACGCCCAGGAGATCACCACCCCGGCCTTCGGCTGTGGGCTTGACGGCTTTCTCGCCAGCAAGACCCAACAGGGCCTGCTCAGCGGCATCCCCAACGGCATCGATGAAAGCTGGGACGCGGCCACCGACACCCACCTCATGCACCCTTTCAGCATCGGCGACTGGGACGGCAAGGCGGCCAACGCCGCCCATGTACGGCAGATGTTCGGCCTCGACGCCAGCAACGGCCCGTTGTTCGCCGTGGTCTCGCGGCTGGTCTACCAGAAAGGCCTGGACCTGACCGAAGCGGTGGCCGAGTTCATCGTGCAGTCAGGCGGTCAGATTGCGATTATCGGCCGCGGCGAGCCGGAGGAAGAACAGTCCATGCGCGCCCTCGCCCAGCGCTTCCCCGGCCGCATCGGGGTGCACATCGGCTTCAACGAGACCGACGCCCGGCGCATGTTCGCCGGCAGCGATTTCCTGCTGATGCCCTCGCGCTACGAGCCCTGCGGCCTGAGCCAGATGTACGCCCAGCGCTTCGGCTCGTTGCCGGTGGCGCGCAACACCGGCGGCCTGGCAGACACCATCGAGAACGGCGTCACCGGTTTCCTCTTCGATGAATCCACCGTGGCCAGCTACCAGGAGGCCCTGACCCGGGCCTTCAAGGTGTTCGCCTACCCGGCGCTGCTCAATGCCATGCGCTGCCGGGCCATGGCCGCGCCCTTCAACTGGTGCAAGGCGGTGGAACCCTACGCCGAACTCTACGAGCAACTGGTGGCCAAGGCCCTGGGACAGGCCGCCCGACAGTAAGAGGCAAGGACCGATGCCCCCAAGCACGCTGCACACCTGGACTCATGGCGCGCGGCTGCTGGATGCCGAGCACACCCGGTTCGCCCTGTGGGCGCCGGATGCGCGCTGCGTCAGCGTCGAACTGGCGGACGGCCAGTCGTTGCCCATGCAGCCCCAGCCCGAAGGCTGGTTCATGACCCAGGCGCGCTGCCCCGCGGGCAGCGCCTACCGTTTCAATATCGACCAGCGGATCCAGGTCCCCGACCCGGCGTCCCGGGCCCAGCTCGGTGACGTCCACGGGCCAAGCCTGGTGGTGGACCCCGAGCGTTATCAATGGCAGCACCCGCAGTGGCGCGGCCGGCCCTGGCACGAGGCGGTGATCTACGAACTCCACGTGGGGGTCATGGGCGGCTATCAGGCGGTACAGCACGCCCTGCCGGCCCTGGTGGAACTGGGGGTGACCGCCATCGAGCTGATGCCCCTGGCGGAGTTTCCCGGCGAACGCAACTGGGGCTATGACGGCGTCCTGCCCTACGCCCCGGAAGCCTCCTATGGTTCGCCCGACGAGCTGCGCGCGCTGATCGATACCGCCCATGGCCTGGGCCTCGCCGTGATCCTCGATGTGGTCTACAACCACTTCGGCCCCGACGGCAACTACCTGCAGGAGTACGCCCAGGGCTTCTTTCGCCAGGACCTGCACACCCCCTGGGGCGCTGCCATCGACTTTCGCCGCCCGCAGGTCAGCGAGTTCTTCATCGACAACGCCCTGATGTGGCTGCTGGAGTACCGTTTCGACGGCCTGCGCCTGGACGCGGTGCACGCCATCGACGATCCGGATTTCCTGCGGCAACTGGCGCAGCGGGTCCGCCAGGCAGTGCCACCCGATCGCCATGTGTGGCTCAACCTGGAGAACGAGTTCAATCAGGCCAGCCTGCTGCAACAAGGCTTCGACGCACAGTGGAACGACGACGGCCACAACGCCCTGCATGTGCTGCTGACCGGCGAAACCGACGCCTACTACGCCGACTTCGCCGAGCAGCCCACTGAGCAACTGGCCCGCTGCCTGAGCCAGGGTTTCGCCTTTCAGGGCCATGCCAACCGACATGGCGAGGCCCGCGGCGAACCCAGCGGCCACCTGCCTCCCAGCGCTTTTGTGCTGTTTCTGCAAAACCATGACCAGATCGGCAACCGCGCCTTTGGCGAGCGCCTCAACCAACTGGCGCCGACCCAGGCCCTGCACGCGGCCACGGTGCTGTTGCTGCTGTCGCCGATGATTCCGCTGCTGTTCATGGGCGACGAAGTGGCCGCCCAGGAGCCGTTCCTGTTCTTCACCAGCCACCAGGGCCAGCTGGCCGAAGCGGTGCGCGAGGGCCGGCGTAACGAATTCGCCGCCTTCAGTGCCTTTGCCGACGCCGAGCAGCGCCAGCGCATTCCCGACCCCAACGCCGCCTCGACCTTCCAGGCCTCGCGCCCACGGGCCCAGTCCCGGCAGGCCGAGGCCACCCACGCGCTGTACCGCAGCCTGTTGCAGATCCGCCACCGCGAGCTGGTTCCGCGCCTGCCCGGCGCCCGGGCCCTGGGCTGCCAGGTACTGGCCGAAGGCGCCCTGAGTGCGCGCTGGCGCCTGGGGGACGGCAGCCTGTTGCGCATCGACCTCAACCTCAGCCCGCACCAGGTCGAACTGGCCGCCGAGGCTGCGCCGCAACTGTGCTTCGAATACCCGCCGCACACCCTCAAGCACTGGTGCCAGGGCCAACTGCCTGCCTACAGCGTGCTGGTGCTGCTGGCCCCCACCGCTTCCCCGACCGACCCAGATGGAGAATGCCTATGAGCGATGCGCAACTGGAACTGCTTGCCAGCCGCGCCGGCCTGGCAGTGGACTGGATCGATGCCAACGGCCGTGCCCAGAGGGTCGAGGACCGAGTCCTGCGGGCTGTCCTGGCCGGCCTGGGGCATCCGGCCGAAGACCCGCAGCAGGTCGAACAGAGCCTGCTGCAATTGCAAGGGGTGCAACAGAGCCGGCACCTGCCACCGCTGCTGACCGCCGACCACGGCCAGAGCCTGGACCTGGCGCGCTACTTCCCCCCGCACACGGCCTGTTTCCTGCGGCTGGAGGACGGCAGCCCGCTGCACCTGGACCTGGATGCCGAGAGCCGGCTGCCGGGCTCGATTCCGGTGGGTTACCACGCCGTGAGCATCGACGACGAACACTTTGTCCTGGCGGTGGCCCCCGAACGCTGCTTCAGCGTGGCCGACGCCGTGCACCAATCCACCCCACGGGCCTGGGGCCTGAGCGTGCAGCTGTACGCCTTGCGCCACCCCGGCGATGGCGGCTTCGGTGATACCCAGGCCCTGGAGGAACTGGCGCGCCAGGCCGCCGAACGCGGCGCCGATGCCCTGGCCATCAGCCCGCTGCATGCCATGTTCAGCAGCGATCCGCTGCGCTACAGCCCCTATTCACCTTCCAGCCGGCTGTTCCTCAACAGCCTGTATGCCGCCCCTGGCGCGATCCTCGGCGACCGCGCCTGGCGCACCGCCATCGAAGCCTGCGGCCTGGGCGAGCAACTGCAGGACCTGGAACAGTTGCCGCTGATCGACTGGCCCCTGGCGGCCCAGGCCAAGTTGCGGGCGCTGCGGGCGCTGTACGAAGGCTTCTGCCAGGGCGAGCACCCGCTGCACGAGGACTTCGCCAGCTACCGCCGGGCGGCCGGCGAAGCCCTGGAAAACCACTGCCGCTTCGAAGCCATCCAGGCCCAGCGCGCTGCCCGTGGCGAGGACCTGGACTGGCGTCACTGGCCGCCGCAATGGCGTGATCCGGCCAGCCCGGCCCTGGCTCATTTCGCCGAGGAACAGGCCCACGAAATCGGCTTCCATGCCTTTTGCCAGTGGCTGATCGCCCGCAGCCTGGAGCGAGCGCAAAGCGCGGCCCGCAGCAGCGGCATGGGCATCGGCCTGATCGCCGACCTGGCGGTGGGCGCCGACGGCGGCGGCAGCCAGGCCTGGAGCCGCCAGGAGCAGTTACTGGCCAACCTGACGGTGGGCGCGCCACCGGACATCCTCAACCGCCAGGGCCAGAGCTGGGGCATATCGGCCTTTTCCCCGGAAGGCCTGCAACGCCATGGTTTCCGCGCTTTCATCGAAATGCTGCGGGCCAACTTCGCCCATGCGGGGGGCCTGCGCATCGACCATGTGATGGGCCTGCAACGGCTGTGGGTGATTCCCCTGGGCGCGCCCCCCAGCGATGGCGCCTACCTCTATTACCCGGTGGACGACCTGCTGCGCCTGCTGACCCTGGAATCCCATCGCCACCAGGCCATCGTGCTGGGCGAAGACCTGGGCACAGTGCCCGACGGGCTGCGGGAAAAACTCGCCGCCCGGGCCATGCTCGGCATGCGTGTGCTGTTGTTCGAACAGGACCACGGCTGCCACTTCAAACCCATCCTTGACTGGCCGGACAATGCCCTGGCCACCACCAGCACCCATGACCTGCCGACCCTCAACGGCTGGTGGCATGGCCGCGACATCGACTGGAACCAGCGCCTGGGCCTGGTGGACGAAGCGGCGGCGCGGCACTGGCGCGAACATCGCCAGCACGAACGCAACGGCCTGCGCCACGCCCTGGCCCAGGACCCGCAGAACTTTCGCGAAGAAAGCCACGAGGCCGACCAGGTGGTGGATGCCAGCGTGCGTTTCCTCGGCCACACCCGGGCGCCCCTGGTGCTGCTGCCCCTGGAGGACGCCCTGGGCATCGACGAACAGGCCAACCTGCCCGGCACCCTCGACAGCCACCCCAACTGGCGCCGGCGCCTGGCCACTGCCAGCCGGTGCCTGCTGGACGACAGCGACGCGGCGCGGCGCCTGGAACTGCTGGCCTGCGCCCGACAGCAGGCCCTGGAGCGTGACCGATGAGCCCGCCAACCACGCCCATGCCACGGGCCACCCTGCGCCTGCAATTTCACCGGGGCTTCACCCTGGATCATGCGCTGCCCCTGGTGCCCTACTTCGCCGGCCTGGGCCTCAGCCACCTCTACGCCTCGCCACTGCTCTGCGCGCGGGCCGGGTCCATGCACGGCTACGACGTGGTGGACCCCACCCGGGTCAACCCCGAGCTGGGGGGCGAGGCGGCCCTGGTACGGCTGGTGGATGCCCTGCGCCAGCACGGCATGGGCCTGATCCTGGATATCGTCTCCAACCACATGGCGGTGGGCGGCAATGACAACCCCTGGTGGCTGGACCTGCTGCAATGGGGGCGCCTGAGCCCTTACGGTGAGTTCTTCGATATCCAGTGGCATTCCCCCGACCCGCTGATGGAAGGCCAGCTGTTGCTGCCCTTCCTCGGCAGCGACTATGGGCAGGCCTTGCAGGAAGGCAGCCTGCAACTGCAGCTGGACGACGACCGCTGCGGTTTCCATGTTCGCCACTATGAACACTGTTTCCCCATCTGCCCCGCCGACTTCGGGGAACTGCTGCGCCTGGCCGGCCCGCCGGACGCCGCCCAGGCCCTCAAACCCCTGGCCGACAGCTTTGCCGCCCTGCGTTTCAGCGGCGACGCCCACGCCCAGGCACAACCGCTGCAGCAGGCCCTGGGCCAGCTGTTGCAGCAACCGGCGCTGCACCAGGCCGTCACCGCCCACCTGCAAGGCTACGACTCACGCCACGACGAAGGTTTCCAGCGCCTGCACCGTCTGCTGGAGCAGCAGAGCTATCGCCTGGCCAGCTGGCGCACCGCCGCCGACGACATCAACTGGCGACGCTTCTTCGACGTCAACGAACTGGGCGGGCTGCGGGTCGAGCGCCCGGCGGTGTTCGAAGCCACCCACGGCAAGATCTTCGAGCTGATCCAGCGTGGCCTGGTGGATGGCCTGCGCATCGACCATATCGATGGCCTGGCCGACCCGCGCAGCTATTGCCGCAAGCTGCGGCGCCGGATCGACCGCCTGCGCCCGGGCCAGCACCTGCCGATCTACGTCGAGAAGATCCTCGGCGCCGGGGAAACCCTGCACCGCGACTGGGGCGTGGATGGCAGCACCGGCTATGAGTTCATGAACCAGCTGTCGCTGCTGCAGCAGGCCCCTGCAGGCCAGCCGGTGCTGGCCCAACTGTGGAGCCGGCACAGCCAGCGCCCCGCGGCGTTCGCCGAAGAGGCACTGCTGGCCCGTCAGCAGATTCTCAACGGCTCCCTGGCCAGCGATTTTGAAAGCGTGGCCCAGGCCTTGCTGCAGGTGGCGCGCCTGGACCTGATGAGCCGCGACCTGACCCTGGGGGCCATCCGCCGCGCCTTGCAGGAACTGATCGTGCACTTCCCGGTGTACCGCACCTATATCAGCGCCTGTGGCCGCGGGCAGCAGGACCAGCAGTTATTCCAGCAGGCCCTGGATGGCGCGCGCCAGAGCCTGGGCGAGGCCGACAGGCCGGTGCTCGATTGCCTGGAGCGCTGGCTCGGCGGCCAAAGCTGGCGCCAGCAGCCTCCGGGCCGTGGGCGCAAGCTGCTGCGCCACGCCTGTGTGCGTTTCCAGCAACTGACTTCGCCCGCCGCGGCCAAGGCCGTGGAAGACACCGCCTTCTACCGCTCGGCGGTGCTGCTGGCACGCAACGACGTGGGCTTTAACAGCGAACAGTTCAGTGCGCCGATCGCCGCCTTCCACACGGCCTGCCAGCAACGCCTGGCCAGCTTCCCCGACAACCTGCTGACCAGCGCCACCCACGACCACAAACGAGGCGAGGACAGCCGCGCGCGCCTGGCGGTACTCAGCGAACGGGCCCCCTGGTATGCCGCCCAGGTAGAGCACTGGCGCACTCTGGCCGCGCCCTTGCGCCAGCAGGCGGATGCGCCTTCGGCGGGGGACGAATTGATCCTTTACCAGACCCTACTGGGCAGTTGGCCCCTGGAACTGGGGGCCGAGGATCAGGCGGCCCTGCAAGGCTATGAAGAGCGGATCTGGCAATGGCAGCTCAAGGCCCTGCGCGAGGCCAAGCTGCAAAGCAGCTGGGCGGCGCCCAACGCAGAATACGAAGAGGCCGTGCAGGCCTTTGTCCAGGCCCTGCTGCTGGCGCCCCAGGGCCTGGCATTGCGCCAGTCGATTGCCGCGGCGGCCCGGGCCATTGCCCCGGCGGGCGCCCTCAACAGCCTGGCGCAAACCTTGCTGCGCATGACCGTGCCTGGGGTCCCCGACCTGTACCAGGGCAACGAGTTCTGGGATTTCAGCCTGGTGGACCCGGATAACCGCCGGCCGGTGGATTACCCGGCCCGACAGGCGGCCCTGGAGCGCGGCGGCGAACCACGCCAGTGGCTGGCCCAGTGGCACGACGGACGCATCAAGCAAGCCTTGATCGCCCGCACCCTGAACCTGCGTGGCCAGTACCCGGAGCTGTTTCGTCGGGGCCGCTACCAGCCGCTGCCGGTGCTTGGCCAGCATGCCGGGCGGGTCCTGGCGTTCATGCGCGAGCACGGTGCACAACGGGCAGTGGTGATAGTGCCGGTGCGGGTCGCCGGCCTGCTGGAGGATCGCGCAATGCCCTTGATCGAGGCGCCGCTGTGGGGCGATACCCGGGTGCAGCTACCGTTCGACGCCTCGGGGCAAAAGCTGAATGGACTTTTTTCCACGGTGGCAGTCACACCCCACAGGGAGCTGATGCTTAGCGCCGCACTGCAAGACTTTGCGCTCAACCTTTTGATTCAACCTTGAATTCAGTCCAGGAGCATTGCGATGAGTACCGACGACAAACGCATTCGTGAATTCGCTTATCAGATCTGGGAGTCGGAAGGTAAGCCAGAGGGCCAGGAAGCCCGGCATTGGGACATGGCCCGCAAGCTCGCCGAGGCCGAAGCCCTGGCTCCAAGCACGCCACCCAAGGCCGGCAAGGCCAAGCCTGCCACCGGAAAGCCCGCCGCCAAGAGCGCGGCCAAGCCCAAGGCCAAGTCGGCCGCCGCCGTGGTAGTGCCCCCGGGAGAAAAACCCGCGGCGGCGAAGAAGCCCCGGGCGCCGCGCAAACCGCCGGCCAACTGACACCCGCCGGCCATCTCGTCCTCGTCAACCCGTGGCGCGCCCGCGCGCCATAAGGGTCGCGTTCGCCCTGAAGAAAGGGCCCGGCCCGTCACCGTCTCACTGCAGGAGCAACCATGAGCAGATCCAAGCAGCCCGCCGCCACTCCCGAGAGCGAACCCTCGCGCATTCGTGAAGGCCTGCCCTTCCCCCTCGGCGCCACCTGGGACGGCCTGGGGGTCAACTTCGCGCTGTTCTCGGCCAATGCCACCAAGGTCGAGCTCTGTGTGTTCGATGATGCCGGCGAAGTGGAACTCGAACGCATCGAACTTCCGGAATACACCGACGAAATCTTCCACGGCTACCTGCCCGACGCTCACCCGGGGCTGATCTACGGCTACCGCGTGCACGGCCCCTACGACCCGGCCAACGGTCACCGTTTCAACCCCAACAAACTGCTGATCGACCCCTATGCCAAGCAACTGGTGGGCGAGCTGAAATGGTCCGAGGCGCTGTTCGGCTACACCATCGGCCACCCGGATGCCGACCTCAGTTTCGACGAGCGCGACAGCGCGCCCTTCGTGCCCAAGTGCAAGGTCATCGACCCGGCCCACACCTGGGGCAACGACCAGCGGGTCAGCGTGCCCTGGGACAAGACCATCATCTACGAGACCCATGTGCGCGGCTTCACCATGCGCCACCCTTCGGTGCCCGAGAACCTGCGGGGCAGCTTCGCCGGGCTGATGGTGGACGACGTGCTGGAGCACATCCGCAAGCTCGGGGTGTCGTCGGTGGAGCTGCTGCCGATCCACGCCTTCGTCAACGACCAGCACCTGCTGCACAAGGGCATGACCAACTACTGGGGCTACAACAGCATCGCCTTCTTCGCCCCCGACCCGCGCTACCTGGCCAGCGGCAAGATCGCCGAATTCAAGGAAATGGTCGCCCACCTGCACGAAGCCGGGCTGGAGGTGATCCTGGACGTGGTCTACAACCACACCGCCGAAGGCAACGAGCAAGGCCCGACCCTGTCCATGCGCGGCATCGACAACGCCTCCTACTACCGCCTGATGCCCGACGACAAGCGCTTCTACATCAACGATTCGGGCACCGGCAACACCCTGGACCTGAGCCACCCCTGCGTGTTGCAGATGGTCACCGACTCGCTGCGCTACTGGGCCACGGAAATGCACGTGGACGGCTTCCGCTTCGACCTGGCGACCATTCTCGGGCGTTACCACGACGGTTTCGACGAGCGCCACAGCTTCCTCGTGGCCTGCCGCCAGGACCCGGTGCTGCGCCAGGTGAAGATGATCGCCGAACCCTGGGACTGCGGCCCCGGCGGCTATCAGGTGGGCAACTTCCCGCCGGGCTGGGTGGAATGGAACGATCGCTTTCGCGACACCGTGCGGGCCTTCTGGAAGGGCGATGACGGCCAGCTGGCGGATTTTGCCGGGCGCATGACCGCCTCCGGCGAGATGTTCAACCAGCGCGGCCGCCGGCCCTACGCCTCGGTCAACTTCGTCACTGCCCACGACGGTTTCACCCTGCACGACCTGGTGTCCTACAACGACAAGCACAACGAAGCCAACGACGAGAACAACCAGGACGGCAGCAACAACAACCTGTCCTGGAACCACGGCGTCGAAGGCCCCAGCGACGACCCCGAGATCAACGCCCTGCGCCTGCGCCAGATGCGCAACTTCTTCGCCACCCTGCTACTGGCCCAGGGCACGCCGATGGTGGTGGCCGGCGACGAATTCGCCCGCACCCAGCACGGCAACAACAACGCCTACTGCCAGGACAGCGAGATCGGCTGGGTCAACTGGGAGCTGGATAACGACGGCAAGTCCCTGCTCAAGTTCGTCAAGCGCCTGATCAAGCTGCGCCTGAGCTACCCGATCCTGCGGCGCGGGCGCTTCCTGGTGGGCAGCTACAACGAGGACATCGGGGTCAAGGACGTCACCTGGCTGGCTCCCGACGGCAGCGAGATGACCACCGAGCACTGGCAGGACCCCCATGGTCGCTGCCTGGGCATGCTGCTGGACGGCCGCGCCCAGGAAACCGGGATCCGTCGCCCCGGGGCCGATGCCACGCTGCTGCTGGTGGTCAACGCCCACCACGACATCGTCAACTTCCGCCTGCCTGAGGTGCCCGCCGGGGAGTTCTGGACCTGCATGCTCGACACCAACCAGCCGGCGGTGCGCGGCCAGGAACGCTTTGCCTTCGGCCACGAGTATTCGGTGACCGGGCGCTCCCTGCTGCTGTTCGAACTGCAACATGAGGAAGAAGACTGAACATGGACCTGCAAGGCTTCCTGCATCACTCCCCCGACCTGGGGCATGCCGACACCCGCGCCCTGGGCCTGTGCCTGGACGCCCTGGTGGGTGCCGGGCTCGACCGCCTGCCACTGCCCGCCGGGGGCGCCACCCTGCAACGCTGGCAGGCCCTGGCCAGGGTCGCCGGCCATGACCTGGGCCTGTGCAAGCTCTACGAGGGGCACACCGACGCCCTGGCGATCATGGCGGAACTGGGCTGCCCCGTGCCCCCCGGCACCACCTGGGGCACCTGGGCCGCGGAGCCGCCCCAGGCCCGGGTGCACGCCGTTGCCGATGGCCCGCACTGCCGGCTCAGCGGCACCAAGGCCTGGTGCTCGGGGGCCGAGGTGCTCAGCCATGCCCTGCTCACCGCCTGGGACGCCGACGGCCACCAACGCCTGGTGGCGGTGGCCCTGGACCAGCCCGGGGTGCAGGTCGAGAGCGGCAGCTGGCAAGCGGTGGGCATGGCCAGTACCGGCAGCCAGCGGGTTGACTTCCACGAGGCTCGTGGCCAATGGGTCGGCGGGCCGGATGACTACCTGCAGCGCCCGGGCTTCTGGCAAGGCGCCATCGGCATCGCCGCCTGCTGGCTGGGGGCCGCCCAGGCCATCGCACACCCCCTGCGCGAACACTGCGCCAAACGCGACGAGCCCCATGCCCTGGCCCACCTGGGGGCAGTGGACAGCGCCCTGCATCAGGCCGCCTGCGTGCTGCGCCACAGTGCCCGGCAGTTGGATCAGGCGCCCCAGGCCGACTGCCAGTTGCTGGCCCGGCGCGCCCGGGCGGTGACCGAGGCCTGCGTCGACAGCGTGCTGCACCACGTCGGCCGGGCGCTGGGCGCCGGCCCCTATTGCCTGGACCGGCACTTCGCCCGGCTGCTGGCGGACCTGCCGGTGTTCATCCGCCAGAGCCATGCCGAGCGTGACCTGGCCATTCTCGGGCAACAGCTGGCCAACGCCGCCCACGCTGCAGCGGACCCGGGAGGATGGCAACTGTGAAAGCCAATCCGATTGTCGGTCGCGGCACCTCGCTGCGGGCCTGGCAGGCTTCCTCGCAACTGCAGGCCATGGCCGCGGTGGATATTCGAACCCTGGTCCCGCAAGGAGCGCGGGCGGTGATTGTGGCCCCGCACCCGGACGATGAAATCCTCGGCTGTGGCGGCCTCCTGCAACTGCTGGCGGCGCAGGGGCGCGAGCTGCTGCTGATTTCGGTCACCGATGGTTGCGCCAGCCATCCCGGCTCCCGGCGCTGGCCGGTACAGCGCCTGAGCCAGGTACGGCCCCAGGAGTCCGCCGAAGGCTTGCGCCGCCTGGGCCTGCCGCTGCAGCGCTTCACCTGGCTGCGCGCGGGCTTCGAGGACAGCCGCGTCGCCCGGGACGAAGCCGCCCTGACGCAGTTCATCCAGGGTTGCCTGCGCGCCGGTGACGTGCTGTTCAGCACCTGGTGCGAGGACGGCCACTGCGACCACGAAGCCGTGGGCCGGGCCAGCGCCCTGGCCGCCCGGGCCACGGGCGCAAGCCTCAAGGAACTGCCGATCTGGACCTGGCACTGGGCCGATCCCGAGGGCCGGCAGCTGCCCTGGGAGCGGGCCCGCAAGGTGCTGCTCAGCCCTGCCCAGGTGGCCCGCAAGCGCCATGCCATCCACGCCTTTGCCAGCCAACTGGAGGGCGACCCGCAGATCGGCCTGGCGCCCGTGCTGGCACCGCACATCATCGAGCGTCTGCTGCAACCTTTTGAGGTGGTGTTCCTATGAGTGTCGACAGTCGCTATTTCGAAGGGCTGTTCGCCCGGGACCAGGATCCCTGGGCCTTTCGCCAGCGCTGGTATGAACAGCGCAAACGTGCAATCACCCTGGCCAGCCTGCCGCGCCGCCACTACCGGAGCATTTTCGAACCCGGCTGTGCCAACGGCGAACTCAGCGCCGAACTGGCCAGCCGCTGCGACAGCCTGCTGGCCTACGACACCGCGCGCAACGCGGTGGACCTGGCCCGGCAGCGCTTGCGCTCCTTCCCCCACGCCCGGGTGGAACACGGCCGCCTGCCCCAGGACTGGCCCAAGGGGCCCTTCGATCTGATCGTCATCAGCGAGATCGGCTATTACCTGGACGCCGCCGACCTGGCGCAACTGGTGGCACGGGCCCTGGGCTCCCTGGCCGCGGATGGCCAGCTACTGGCCTGCCACTGGCGCCCGCCCATTGCCGAGTGCCCCCTGGATGCCGGACAAGTGCACGAACTGCTCCATCGCCATTTGCAACTGCCACGCTTGCTGGAGCACCAGGAAGCGGACTTTCTCCTCGACCTCTGGGGCCGCGAAGCGGATTCGGTCGCGACCCTGGAGGGCCTGCGATGATCGGAGTGGTGATACCCGCCCATAACGAGGAGCAACTGCTGGCCGACTGCCTGCGCTGCGCCCTGAAAGCCGCCAGCCACCCCGAGCTCAATGAAGACGTGGCGATCCTGGTGGTGCTCGACAGCTGCTCCGACGGTTCTCTGGACATTGCCCGCCAGTTCGCCGTGCAACACCTGCAATTGCAGGTGCGCAATGTCGGACGGGCACGGGCCGCGGGCGCGCAGTTGCTGCTGCAGGCCGGCGCCCGCTGGCTGTCCTGTACCGATGCCGACAGCCGCGTACCCGAAGACTGGCTGGTGGCCCAGTTGGCCCTGGGCGCCGACGCCGTCTGCGGCACCGTCACCGTCGACCGCTGGAGCGAAGGCTTCGAACCCCAGGCCCGGATCCGCTATCACGACGCCTACCAGGACAGCGATGGCCACCGGCACATCCATGGCGCCAACCTCGGCATCAGCGCTGCAGCCTATGTCCGCGCCGGCGGCTTCGAGGCCCTGGCCTGCCACGAGGATGTGCAGCTGGTGCGGCAGTTGCAGCGCTGCGGCGCCAGCATCGCCTGGAGCCGGCATCCGCAAGTGATCACCAGCGGGCGCCTGGATTCGCGGGCCAAAGGTGGGTTCGGCGATTACCTCAAGCGCCTGAACGAACCTTGCGCAGGGCTGTGAAGTACAGCATGGCATTGGTCAGTGCGCCTCCCCGGGGGGAGAATTGCCGTCTACCCTGTGACGGGCTTGGTAATCAGCAAATAAGCCTGGGCTGGCACTGCGTGGAAAGCTCCAGGCTGTGTATGATTACCCCCGAATCGCGGTGCTCCAAAGGTATGGGGCACCGGCACTTCACGCTGAGGCAGGTACCAAGGAATCAGCGTGCGTGCAAACCCAGGGCCGCGACTGAACGGAGGTTCAACCGCTCTTGCCGTGGCCCGGATAACAGGGATGTGACACCCCATGAAAGCCATACCCGCAATCGACAGCAACTGGCCCAGCCAAGTCTGGAACAGTGCCCGCAGCCTGGCCGAGGTGCCGGCCATCAATCTGGCCAGCCTGGTTCCGGCCGGCTCCCGGGCAGTGATAGTCGCCCCTCACCCCGGTGACGAAGTGGTCGCCAGCGGCGGCTTGCTGCAAGTGCTGGCCCACCACGGCTACCCTCTGCAACTGATTTCCATCAGCGACGGCAGCGCCAGCCATCCCGGGTCGGAGCTATGGCCCAAACGCCGCCTGAGCGTGTTCCGGCCCCAGGAAAGCGCCGAAGCCCTGCGTCGCCTGGGCCTGCCCCTGCACAGCCTGAAGTGGATCCGCGGCGGCTTTGCCGACAGCGCCTTGAGCGAACGGGAACAGCAGCTGGTGCCCTTCATCTGCCGCTACCTGCGCGACACCGACGTGGTGTTCAGCACCTGGCGCGCCGATGGCAACCTCGACCACGAAGCCGTGGGCCGGGCCACGGCCAAGGCCGCGAGCCTGGTGGGTGCGCGTTTTCATGAGATCCCGATCTGGGCCTGGCACTGGGCGGCCCGCGAGGAGCACCAGATCCCCTGGCAGCGTGCGCGCAAGCTGCGCCTGGACACCTGGACCGTGGCCCGCAAGCGCCACGCCGCCCACGCCTATGCCAGCCAGTTGCAGGGCGAGCCGGAGATCGGCCTGGAGCCGTCGCTGTCGCCGGTGCTGCTGGAGCGCCTGCGCCTGCCCTACGAGATCATCCTGATGTAGGCCTGCGCGGGTGGAAAATAAGCTGAACGCACACACCGGTCGCCAGTCCCATCTGTAACCGCCACTGATTCCAAGGAGCCCGCGTGAGCAGCGATTCCACCCGCCAGCCCAACCCCGAGGCGGTCCAGCGGTTACGCGTTCTGACCGTCAACACCCACAAGGGCTTCACCGCCCTGAACCGCCGCTTCATTCTTCCGGAACTGCGCGAGGCCGTGCGCAGTACCCAGGCCGACCTGGTGTTTCTCCAGGAAGTGCTGGGCGAGCACGAGCGCCATGCCTCGCGCCTGGACAACTGGCCTCAGCAGTCACAGTACGAGTTTCTCGCCGACAGCATGTGGAGCGACTACGCCTACGGGCGCAACGCGGTGTACCCCGACGGCCATCACGGCAACGCCCTGTTGTCGAAGTTTCCGATCCGCCAGTACCGCAACCTCGATGTTTCGATCACCGGCCCCGAGCGCCGGGGCCTGCTGCACTGCGTGCTGGATGTGCCCGGCCACGCCGAGGTCCACGCCATCTGCGTGCACCTGAGCCTGCTGGAAAGCCATCGCCAGTTGCAGCTGGCGCTGCTGGGCCAGTTGCTCGAATCACTACCCGAGGAGGCACCGGTGATCATCGCCGGCGACTTCAATGACTGGCAGATGCACGGCAACGCCACCCTGGGCCGGCGCAACGACCTGCACGAAGCCTTCGAACGCCATCATGGCCGCCCGGCCAAGACCTACCCGGCACGCTGGCCACTGCTGCGCCTGGATCGGGTCTACCTGCGCAACGCCCACAGCCACCGCCCGCAGATCCTCGGCAACAAGCCCTGGACCCACCTCTCCGATCACCTGCCGCTGGCGGTGGAAGTGCACCTGCCGCCTGGGGCCGCACATCAGAATTCATGAATAAATAGCCGTATTCCCGCCAGAGTCGACCATGCTTTTCCCCGAACCCGAGCCTGGGGGCGCCCGCCTCCGGGCCAACCTTGAGCCCAGAGAAGGAATCAAGCGATGAGCGAGCAACCCACGATTGTCCTGGTCCACGGTTTCTGGGGCGGTGCCGCCCACTGGAACCGGGTCATCGTCGAACTGCTGAACCGCGGTTACGAGAAGATCCGCGCCGTGGAACTGCCCCTGACCTCCCTCGCCGAGGACGTCGAACGGACCCGCAAACTGGTGGCCCAGCAAGCGGGGCCGGTGCTGCTGGTGGGGCACTCCTACGGCGGCGCGGTGATCACCCAGGCCGGGCATGCGCCGAACGTCGCGGGCCTGGTGTACATCGCCGCCTTCGCCCCGGACCAGGGTGAAAGCCCCGGTGGCCTGACCCAGGAGTTCCCGCCTGAAGCCGCCGCCAATCTGGCGCCCGACAGCGACGGCTACCTCTGGGTGCGTCCGGAGCGTTTCCAGCAGAGCTTCTGCCAGGATCTCAGCCCCCAGGAAGGGCTGGTCATGGGCCTGACCCAGAAGGCGCCGCTGGCCAGCACCTTCGGCGACGCCCTGGGGGCCCCGGCATGGCGCGACAAACCTTCCTGGTACCAGGTGTCCCGTGCCGACCGCATGATCGCCCCGGCGAACCAGGAGCGCATGGCCGCCCGGCTCAACGCCCGCAAGGTCATTCACCTGGACGCCAGCCACGCCTCCCTCGCCTCCCAGCCCGGGCCCGTAGCCGCGCTGATCGCCGAGGCCGCCGACTCCCTGTAACCGGTTGACTGGGCGATCTTCAGACGAGCCGTTGGCGTCCTCGCAAACCCCGCGCCCCAGCGACGGAGCGCCGCCCAGACCGTTCGCAACCTTCGGCAGCGGCTACAGGACGCCTGGGTCAACTGTCAGGGCGCAGGATCAGTACGGCCAGCGGCGGCAGGTTGAGTACCAGGGACAGGGCCTGGCCATGGCTGCTCTGCTCTTCGCTGAAGGCCTCGCCACCGTTGCCGTAGTTGGAGCCGGCATACAGTTGCGAATCGCTGTTGAGCAACTCGCTCCAGCGCCCCGCCACCGGCACGCCGACGCGATAGCCCTGGCGTGGCACCGGGGTGAAGTTGGCCACCACCAGCAGCGGTTCGCCGCTCTTGCTCCAGCGCAACCAGGCATAGACGCTGTTGATCGCATCGTCGCCGATCAGCCATTGGAAACCCTGGGGCACGTCGTCCTGGTCGTGCAGCGCCGGGTACTGGCGATACAGGCGGTTGAGGTCCCCCACCAGTTGTTGCACCCCGCGGTGCTCGGGGTATTGCAGCAGGTACCAGTCCAGTTGCTGGTCGTGGTTCCACTCGCGCCATTGGCCGAACTCGCAGCCCATGAACAGCAGCTTCTTGCCCGGATGGGCCCACATGAAGCTCAGGTAGGCCCGCAGGTTGGCGAACTTCTGCCAGCGATCGCCGGGCATCTTGTCGATCAGCGAGTGCTTGCCGTGCACCACTTCGTCGTGGGAGATCGGCAGGATGAAACGCTCGGACCAGGCGTACACCAGGCCAAAGCTCAGTTCGTTGTGATGGTGGGCGCGGTACACCGGGTCCTGCTGGATGTAATGCAGGGAATCATGCATCCAGCCCATGTTCCATTTATAGGCAAAGCCCAGGCCGCCCTGGTCGGTGCGCTGGCTGACCCCGGGCCAGGCGGTGGACTCCTCGGCGATCACCAGGGCGCCCGGGGCCTCCAGGGCCACGACGTCGTTGAGGTGGCGCAGAAAATCGATGGCTTCGAGGTTTTCCCGGCCGCCGTGGCGGTTCGGCACCCATTCCCCGGCCTTGCGCGAATAGTCGCGGTAGAGCATCGAGGCCACGGCATCCACCCGCAGGCCGTCGACGTGGAAATGCTTGAGCCAGTGCAGCGCCGAAGCCAGCATGAAACCGTGCACTTCGGTACGCCCCAGGTTGTAGATCAGGGTGTCCCAGTCCTGGTGGAAGCCCTCCAGGGGGTTGCCGTACTCATACAGTGCAGTGCCGTCGAACTGCGCCAGGCCGTGGGTATCGGTGGGAAAGTGCGCCGGCACCCAATCGAGAATCACCCCGATGCCTGCCTGGTGGCAGGCATCGACGAAGGCTGCGAAATCCTGCGGGCTGCCGTAGCGGGCGCTGGGGGCGAACTGCGACAGCGGCTGGTAGCCCCAGGAGCCGCCAAACGGGTGCTCCATGATCGGCATCAGTTCGATATGGGTAAACCCCAGGTCCTTGACGTAGGGAATCAGCCGTTCGGCCAGTTCGGCCCAGCTGTACTGGCGGGCCACTTCTCCAAGGTCGTCCACTTCGCACTGCCAGGAACCGGCATGCAGCTCATAGATCGACAGCGGCGCGTCCACCCGCTGGCGCTCGCCACGGGCCAGCATCCACTCCTGGTCCTGCCACTCGATGGTCAGGGGCGGCGCGACTCTGGAGGCAGTGTCCGGCGGCAACTGCGTGGCCAGGGCCATGGGGTCGGCCTTGAGCGGCAGGATGCCCTGAGGCCCGAGGATCTCGTATTTGTAGGCCTCGCCCGCCTGCAGGCGCGGGATGAACAGCTCCCAGACCCCGGAGGGATGGCGCAGGCGCATCGGGTGCCGGCGCCCGTCCCAGATATTGAAGTCGCCCACCACCGAGACCCGCCGGGCATTCGGTGCCCAGACCGCAAAACGCACGCCGTCGATGCCGTCCACGGTGGTCAGTTGCGCCCCCAGGCAGGAACTGAGGTCGCGGTGATTGCCTTCGGCAAACAGGTACAGGTCCATCTCCCCCAGCAGGGGGCCGAAGCTGTAGGGGTCTTCACTGACCTGTTCGCCCCCGGCCCATTGAATGCGCAAGAGATAGGGCCGGGCCTCGGGAAAGTGCCCGACAAACAGCCCCGGCACCTCACCGGCTTGCAGGCTGCCGAGCACCTGCTGCGGGTCGCGGTCGAGCACCTGCACACTCAGCGCCCCGGGCAGGAAAGCGCGGATGAATTGCCCGCCGGCGCCATCGCCGTGGGGCCCGAGAATGGCGAATGGATCGCGGTGTTCGGCCCGTACCAGGGCGTCGATGGCCTTGGCCGAAGGAAGCAATGCCAGTTGCTGCTTTCCCTGTTCCTTGTTCGAGAAACTCATGACTGCTCTCCACCACTCTCAATATCGGAAAAGGGTTTCAGTTCACGTAACAGCCCCACCAGGCCGTGCAATGGCACAGGCAACCAGGCGGGACGGTTCTCCGCTTCATAGGCCAGCTCGTAGGCGGCCTTCTCCAGGCTGAACAGTGCCAGGGCGGCATCCGCGGCCGCCGGGTCCTGCCAGCCATGGGCAAGATTAGCCGTCGCCAGCCGATACGCCTGGACAAAGGCGTGGCGCGCCTCGGCCAGGTAGCGCGTGACCACTTTGCGCCGCCCCGCCGCCGCGCCTTGCGCGCCGTCCACCGCCGGTGCCTCCAGGGCCATGGCCGCCGCGTAGTCGAAGGAACGCAGGACCCCACTGACATCCTTGTACGGGCTGTGCTTGCCGCGGCGCTCGGCCAGGGGCCGGGCCGGCTCGCCCTCGAAGTCGATCAGGTAGGCATCGCCCTTGATCACCAGTACCTGCCCCAGGTGCAGGTCGCCGTGGACACGAATCCGCACGCCCCCCACCAACTGTTTGGCCAGTTGCTGGATGTGACCCAGGATCAGCGCCTTATGCTGCAACAATTTGCCGAGCAATTTCTGCTCCCCTGCCGCGAGTTCGGCCTGGTGCTGTTGAAGCAGTTGCAACCCGCGCTCCAGTTGCTCGGCAACCTGCTGGTTCCAGGCCTGGGCATCCTTGGCGGTGGCGTGCTCGGGAGCGAAATCCGGATTGTCGCTGGGGGCCGCCAGCAGCAGGTGCATTTCCCCCAGGCGCTGGCCCAGCAGGCCGGCGAAATCCTGGAGCTCGCCCAGGGCGTTGTAGTGCTGCTCCTGCTCGGACATGGCCTCGGCCAGCTCGTCGCGGATCGCCCGCTCGAGGTTGTTCTGGGTCCACTCCCAGGCATCGCCCTGATTGTTCAGGTAGCCCTGGGCGATCATCAGCAGATGGTCTTCGCCCTGGGCATCGCGGCGCAGCACCGAGCCCAGCAGCGGCGAGATGTGGGCAAAGCCGGCAGCGGTGAGGAAGGCGCCCATTTCCAGTTCCGGGTGAATGCCCCCCGCCACCTTGCGGATCAGCTTGAGCACCAGGCTGCCGCCCACCACCACCGAGCTGTTGGATTGCTCCGCCGACAGGTAGCGCACCTCGGCGTCGGCCCCCAGGCCCAGCGCCGCCAGCTGCGCGGTGGCCTCGAAACGGATCTGGCCCTGCTCGCTGTCCAGGCAGGTGGTGCCCTGCAGCGCCAGCAGCACGTTGCGCACGAAACTGTCGAGGGCGAAGGCGTCGGTGATCAGCCCCACCTGGCGCCCGCGACGCACCCGGGCCATGGCCAGTTGCTGGGGCAAGGCGCTGTTGATCTGCTCTTCGGCCAACAGGCCGAACGGCAACTGGTAGCGCTCGCTGCGCCCGGCGCTGGTGACTTCGATCTCGCTGAGCAGCACCGGGTGCTGCGGGTCGCCAAAGCGCACGCCGTAGGCGATCCGCGCCTGGTCGATGGCGCTGTCCTTGCCGGCGAACCAGCGCCGCTTGGGCAGCCAGTTGGGCAGTACTTCCTGCTCCAGGGTGGTGCGCGATGGCGCTTCGAGCAATTCTTCGAGGCGTTTCTTCAGCACCAGGGTGGTGAAATCCGGCAGGCTCTGGGCCGGTTCCACGTGCCAGCTGGGCATCTGGTTTTCCGCCGCCAGGACGAACCAGTAGAAACCGTAGGGCGCCAGGGTCAGGAGGAAATTCAGCTGGCCAATGGGCGGAAAGGCGTTCCCGCCGAGCATCTCCACCGGCACCATGCCCGCGAACGCCGAGAGGTCCAGCTCCGCGGCCTGGGCGCTGCGCGAGACGTTGGCCACGCACAGGATGATCTCCTGCTTGCCGTCAGACCCGGTGTATTCCCGGGTATAGGCCAGGATCCGTCGGTTGCTCGGCGACAGCATCTTCAGCGTGCCGCGGCCAAAGGCCTTGGACTGCTTGCGCACCGCCAGCATGCGCCGGGTCCAGTTGAGCAGCGAATGGGGATCGCCGGACTGGGTCTCGACGTTGACTGACGGGTAGCCGTACAGCGAATCCATGATCGGCGGCAGCACCAGGCTGGCCGGGTCGGCCCGGGAGAAACCGCCGTTGCGATCGATGGACCATTGCATCGGCGTACGCACGCCATCCCGGTCCCCCAGGTAGATGTTGTCGCCCATGCCGATCTCGTCGCCGTAGTACAGGGTCGGGGTACCGGGCATCGACAGCAGCAGGCTGTTGAGCAGCTCGATGCGCCGCCGGTCACGCTCCATCAACGGCGCCAGGCGCCGGCGGATCCCCAGGTTGATCCGCGCCCGGCGGTCGGCGGCGTAGTAGTTCCACAGGTAGTCGCGCTCGCGGTCGGTGACCATTTCCAGGGTCAGTTCATCGTGGTTGCGCAGGAAGATCGCCCACTGGCAGTTGGCCGGGATCTCCGGGGTCTGGCGCAGGATGTCGGTGATGGGGAAGCGATCCTCCTGGGCCAGGGCCATGTACATGCGCGGCATCAGCGGAAAGTGGAAGGCCATGTGGCACTCGTCGCCGTCGCTGCCTGTGACATCACCAAAGTACAGCTGGGTGTCTTCCGGCCATTGGTTGGCCTCGGCCAGGAGCATGCGGTCCGGATAGTTGGCGTCGATTTCGGCGCGGATCTGCTTGAGCACCTGATGGGTCTCCGGCAGGTTCTCGTTGTTGGTGCCATCGCGCTCAATCAGGTAGGGAATGGCGTCCAGGCGCAGGCCGTCGATGCCCATGTCGAGCCAGTAGCGCATCACCGAGAGCACGGCCTTCATCACCTGGGGGTTGTCGAAGTTGAGGTCCGGCTGGTGGGAGTAGAAGCGGTGCCAGAAGTACTGGCCGGCCACCGGGTCCCAGGTCCAGTTGGACTTCTCGGTGTCGAGAAAGATGATCCGCGTGCCGTCGTATTTCTGGTCGTCGTCGGACCACACGTAGAAATTGCGCGCCGCCGAACCCGGCTTGGCCTTGCGTGCCCGCTGGAACCAGGGGTGCTGGTCGGAAGTGTGGTTGATCACCAGCTCGGTGATCACCCGCAGCTCGCGCTTGTGGGCCTCGGCGATAAAGCGCCGGGCGTCAGCCAGGGTGCCGTAGTCGGGGCTGACCCCTCGGTACTCGGCGATGTCGTAGCCGTCGTCACGCCGCGGCGAGGGGTAGAACGGCAACAGCCAGATGGTGTTGACCCCCAGGTCCTTGATGTAGTCGAGTTTGGCGATCAGCCCGGGAAAATCGCCGATTCCGTCGTTGTTGGAATCGAAGTAGGACTTCACATGCACCTGGTAGATCACCGCGTCCTTGTACCAGAGCGGGTCCTTGATAAAGGTCGTGGGGCGAGGTTTCTTGGCCATGTCGGGCTCCTGAAAAAATTGAATTCGCAGCTGCCACAAACCACGCCCCACCGTGGGAGCTGGCTTGCCAGCGAAGGCGTCGGCCGGGCCTGCACAAGGCCCATGGGCCCAAGCCGGCTCCTACGTGGCGGTGATGCGCCAGATGCCGAAGGGCTGCGCCGGTTCGATGCGCATGAACTGGGTCTTGCCGTACCAGGTCCAGCGGTGGCCGTTCATCAGGTCCTCGCCCTGGGTCTGGGCGTCATCGGCCAGGCCCATTTCCCACAGCGGCAATTCGAAATGCGCCTCCTGGGGGTTGAACGGGTCGAGGCTGACCGCCACCAGCACGAAGTTGTCGCCGCTGCGCTTGCCGAAATACAGGATGTGGTCATTCCAGGCGTTGTACAGCTTGAGCCCCAGGTGGCTGTGCAGCGCCGGGTTCTGCCGGCGGATGCGGTTGAGCTGGGCGATCTCGGCAATGATGTTGCCCGGCGCCGAGAAGTCCCGTGGGCGGATCTGGTATTTCTCCGAATCCAGGTACTCCTCCTTGCCCGGCACCGGCGCCGATTCGCACAGCTCGAACCCGGAATACATGCCCCACAGCCCGGATCCCATGGTGGCCAGCACCGCGCGGATCAGAAACCCAGGGCGCCCCGAGTCATGCAGGAACTGCGGGTTGATGTCCGGGGTGTTGACGAAGAAGTTGGGGCGGAAGCAGTCGCGCCACGGCGGCTGGTTGAGTTCGGCCAGGTAGCTGGACAACTCGCTCTTGGTGTTGCGCCAGGTGAAGTAGGTGTAGCTCTGGGTGTAACCGACCTTGCCCAGGCGCGCCATCATCGCCGGGGTGGTGAAGGCTTCGGCGAGGAAGATCACCTCCGGATACTGGCGGCGCACTTCGCCGATCAGCCACTGCCAGAACGGCAGCGGCTTGGTGTGGGGGTTGTCCACGCGAAAGGTCTTGACCCCCTCCTCGACCCAGCCGATGACGATGTCCCGCAGCTCCAGCCACAGGCTGGGAATGGCCTCGGCGGCATAGAAGTCGACATTGACGATGTCCTGGTACTTCTTCGGCGGGTTCTCGGCGTATTTGATGGTGCCGTCCGGGCGCCAGTTGAACCAGCCCGGGTGCTGCTTGAGCCAGGGGTGGTCCTGGGAGCACTGGATGGCGAAGTCCAGGGCGATCTCCAGGCCGTGGTCGGCGGCCGCCGCCAGCAGCCGGCGGAAGTCCTCCCGGCTGCCCAGTTGCGGGTGGATGGCCTCGTGGCCGCCCTCCTCGCTGCCGATTGCATAGGGGCTGCCGGGATCGTCCGGGCCTGCGCTCAGCGAGTTGTTGGGCCCCTTGCGGTGGCTGCGGCCGATGGGGTGGATCGGCGGGAAATACAGCACGTCAAAGCCCATGTCGTGAATCATCGGCAGCCGCGAATGAACGTCGTTGAACGTGCCGTGGCGGGCCGGATCGTCGGTGATCGAGCGGGGAAACAGCTCGTACCAACTGGCGAACTGGGCCTGTAGCCGCTCCACATCCAGCGGGTACTCGGGGCTCAGGCTCAGGTAGGGCCGGTGATCGGCCTCGGCCATCAGGCGCGCGCTGGACTCGCTGAGAAACAGCGCCACCTGCTCGGCCTCCAGCAACCCTGACAGCTCGCGCTGCAACGCCAGCAACTGCTCGCGCAGCGGCCCTTCGCTGCGCTCGGCGGCCTGTTGCACATGGCTGCGGCCCTCCTGCAGCTCCAGGCTGACCGCAACCCCGGCCAGGTGCTTTTTCTCCAGCTCGTAGCAGAAGCTGGCGAACTGATCGATCCAGGCTTCGATGCAGAAGCGGTAGCGCCCCACTTCGGGCACCGTGAAACGCCCCAGCCAACCGTCGTTGCCCTGGTCTTCCAGGGCCTGGCTGGCCCAGCTGTCCTGCTGCTCGTTGTGCCAGCGCACCCGCACCGCCAGTTTGTCGTGGCCGTCGGCGAATACCTTGCACGCCACCTCTACCTCCTGGCCGGCCACCGCCTTGACCGCGAACTGGCCGCCGTCGAGCACCGGGCGGATGCTCTCGATGGCAATGCGCGGCAGCAGCAGGGCCTGGGACAACGGCAGGTGCGCCTGGTATTGCTGTTCGGTCGGTTTTTCTACAGTCATCGAGCATCACCCCTTTTTCACGTCTTCGACGCTCTGGTGGCGGGGCCGCGGCCCCGGTGAATCAATGCACTTAGGTTCCGAGCCAAAGCCTGCGGCGAAAGTTCACCGCGATTGGTCGGCCAAGCGGCGGGAATCAAATCCGCGCCGCTGCGGTCCACCAGAAGAGCCCGTGCATCTGCAAGCACAAAGGAGGCCAGCGCGATGAATATCCCGATCCCGGCAGAAACCCCCGATCCCAACATCGACCAACCGACCCTGCCCCCCAGCGAGCCTGAGCCGATCCCGGAGCAGGAACCGCCGGAAAGCACCCCGCCACCCAAGGGCGACCCGCCCACTACCATGCCGCCGGTGGTGGTCAGCGCCTGAGCCCGGGCGCCCGCCCAGCCAGCAAGCATAGACAGCCGCGTGGGGAGGCCCGGAGCATCAGCCGTCCTGGCGCTTTTCCAGGCGCCGGACAATCAGCGGCATCAGGCTGAAGACCATCAGCGCCAGCAAGGTACTGAGCACCGCCGTGGCCTCGCGGCCCATGCCGGCGGCCACACCGATGGCTGCGGTCATCCACAGCCCGGCGGCGGTGGTCAGGCCCTTGACGTGCTGGCCCTGGTCTTCTTCACGGCCCTTGAGGATGGTCCCGGCGCCGAGAAAACCGATCCCGGCGATGACCCCCTGGAGCACCCGGCTCATGGCATCAGCCTGGGCCCCGGACAGGCTCGGCACCAGCACGAACAGGGCCGCGCCCATGGCCACCAGCATATGGGTGCGAACCCCGGCGGCCTTGCCCTGATGCTCGCGTTCGAAGCCCAGAATGCCCCCCAGCAGGGCCGCCACCAGCAGCCGCAGGGTGATCTGGGTCAGTTGCCGGGCATCGCCGATATCGGCGAATTCGTCTTGCAGGGTCAGCCAGACTTCTTGCCACCAGGTGTTCATGCGATCGCTCCTCGTCCCTTCGCGGGTTCCTGAGCGATGGACCGCGCCCGCCAGCAAAAGGTGCCGCCATCACCACCGCAGGAACCGGCTTGCCGGAGAAAAGGCCCCAAGCCGGCTGCCAACCCCACGGACGCCTTCGCTGGCCAGCCAGTTCCTGCACAAGCCTGCGCCCCCACCCGCCAGCGCCTGCCCAGCCACCGTTGATCGCCGTGGTCGAACCCTGGCCAGCCCCTGCGCCCTAACCTGTACAGCCATTGCCTTGAGGTAACCGCCATGAGCCTGCGAATCGAAAACCAGACCTGCTATTTCGACACCGAAACCCTGCACCAGCACCTCCCGGCCAGCGCCGTGACCATCATCACCGACAGCGCCAAGTCGATGTCGGCGGTGGACCTGGGTGGCGAGCGGGTCTACATCACCGAAGCAGAAGCCGACGCATTGACCGTAGCAGGCGCCACCGACGGCCGGCGCCATCTGAAAGCCAGTGAAGGTGATTCGGTGATTTGACTGACCTGGATCAGGGCCCGCCCCGCGGCCCTGTGCCAGCACGGCCTGCAGCCCTCCCTGGTGGCACCTGAGGGGGTACGGCAAGTTGTCGCAGGGGCGCTGCAAAGGGCCATCTGATCCGGTTTTTTATCAGATACCTGAGTCTGTTATGCAAACAGATCCGTGGTCATAGTTGCCCGGCCTGATGGAGGCTGATGAGCGAACGACCATGAGCGAAAGAATCCCCGTCCGATTAGTAGAAACCTTCGAACCTTCACGCCCTACACAGATGAAGACGAAGACCACTGACAAACACGTCTACACCCGCAGTTTCAGCGGCCTGTTCCGCACCCTGCGCATGAGCGGCGCAGGTTTCCTGTTCCTGCTGTTCTTCGGCACCGTGTGGCTCAACTGGGGTGGCCGCCAGGCCGTGCTCTGGGACCTGGCCGAAAGCAAGTTCCACATTTTCGGCGCAACCTTCTGGCCCCAGGACTTCATCCTCCTCTCGGCGCTGCTGATCATCTGCGCCTTCGGCCTGTTCGCCATCACCGTGTTCGCCGGCCGCGTCTGGTGCGGCTACACCTGCCCGCAAAGCTCGTGGACCTGGCTGTTCATGTGGTGCGAAAAGGTCACCGAGGGCGAGCGCAACCAGCGGATCAAGCTGCAGGCCGCGCCCTGGGGCCTGAACAAGCTGGCCCGCCGAGCCATGAAGCACACCCTGTGGCTGGGCATCAGCCTGCTCACCGGCCTGACCTTCGTTGGCTACTTCACCCCCATCCGCCCCCTGGCCCAGGAACTGCTGACCCTGCAGATCGGCGGCCTGAGCCTGTTCTGGGTGCTGTTCTTCGCCGCGGCCACCTACATCAACGCCGGCTGGCTGCGCGAGGCGGTGTGCATGCACATGTGCCCTTATGCGCGCTTCCAGAGCGTGATGTTCGACAAGGACACCCTGACCATTTCCTACAACCCGGTGCGCGGCGAAAGCCGTGGCCCGCGCAAGCGTGATGTGAAGCCTGCCGATGTCGGCCTGGGCGACTGCATCGACTGCCAGCTGTGCGTACAGGTCTGCCCTACCGGAATCGACATCCGCGACGGCCTGCAGATGGAGTGCATCGGCTGCGCTGCCTGCATCGACGCCTGCGACTCGATCATGGACAAGATGGGCTACGCCCGCGGCCTGATCGCCTACACCTCGGAACACGAGTTGCAAGGCGGCAAGACCCACCTGCTGCGTCCGCGCCTGGTGGGCTACAGCCTGGTGCTGCTGGTGATGATCGGCGCCCTGGCCCTGGCCCTGGTGCAGCGGCCGATGGTGTCCCTGGACGTGAGCAAGGACCGCGGCCTGTTCCGCGAGAACGCCCTGGGCCAGATCGAGAACATCTACAGCCTGAAGATCATCAACAAGACCCAGGAACGCCAGCAGTACCACCTGGCCCTGGTGGATGGCGAAGGCTTCGAGCTGCAGGGCAAGACCGAGCTGAGCCTGGCCCCCGGTGAGATCACCGACCTGCCGGTGTCCGTGGCGATGACCCAGGACAAGGCGCAGAGCAGCTCCCAGGCCATCAGTTTCAAGGTCAGCGACAGCGATGACCCCGGCGTCTACGCCGTGGCCAAGAGTCGTTTTGTCGCGCCGATGAACCGCTGAGCCTCTAGAATGCCCTGGCGAGGGAGCCGGCTCCCCCCGGGGCCGGCCCCGGAGCCAATGAACCGGACACCCGCCGCCAGCCCGCTGGCGGCGTTCGTCACTCCCTCGCCACCGCAGATATGTCGACCCGATGACCAGACTGGATCCTCAACCGCAGATGAAACGCTACGAAAAATTCGCCGATGACATCGCCGAACTGATCCGCTCCGGGGTCCTGGGGCCGGGCCAGCGTGTGCCTTCGGTGCGCTACGCCAGCCAGACCTACGGGGTCAGCCCGTCGACGGTGTTCCAGGCCTATTACCTGCTGGAGCGTCGCGGCCTGATCCGCGCCCGCCCGCGCTCCGGCTACTTCGTCAATGCCCACGCGCCGAGCCCGTTCTCGGAGCCGGTGATCAGCAGCGAAGTCAATGAATCCACCGAAGTCGATGTCAGCGAACTGGTGTTCTCGGTGCTCGATTCGATCAAGGACCCGAGCACCGTGCCTTTCGGCTCGGCGTTCCCCAGCCCGACCCTGTTCCCCCTGCAGCGCCTGTCGCGCTCCCTGGCCAGCGCCAGCCGCGAGATGGACCCGCGGGTGGTGGTCACCGACATGTCGCCGGGCAATCCGCAGCTGCGCCGGCAGATCGCCCTGCGCTACATGGTGGCCGGGCTGATGCTGCCCATGGAGGAGTTGCTGATCACCAACGGCGCCCTGGAGGCGCTGAACCTGTGCCTGCAAGCGGTGACCGAGCCCGGCGACCTGGTGGCCATCGAGGCTCCGGCCTTCTACGCCAGCCTGCAAGTGCTGGAGCGGCTCAAGCTCAAGGCGGTGGAAATCCCCGTGCACCCGCGCGACGGCATCGACCTCGGGGTGCTGGCCCAGACCCTGGAGCGGCACCCGATCAAGGCCTGCTGGTGCATGACCAACTTCCAGAACCCCATGGGCGCGAGCATGCCCGAGGCGAAGAAACAGGAGCTGGTGGAGCTGCTGCGCCAGCACCAGGTGCCGCTGATCGAAGACGACGTCTACGCCGAGCTGTACTACGGCCAGCAGGCGCCGAAACCGGCCAAGGCCTTCGACACCGAGGGCCTGGTGATGCACTGCGGCTCCTTCGCCAAGAGCCTGGCCCCGGGCTACCGCATCGGCTGGGTCGCGGCCGGGCGCTATGCGCAGAAGATCGAACGGCTGAAACTGATGACCTCGCTGTGTGCCTCGATGCCGGCCCAGGCGGCGATTGCCGACTACCTGCAACACGGTGGCTACGACCGCCACCTGCGCAAGCTGCGCTATGCCCTGGAAGAACAGCAGAGCGCCATGCTGGCGGCGATCGCCCGCTACTTCCCGGCCCAGACCCGGGTCAGCCAGCCGGCCGGCGGCTACTTCCTGTGGCTGGAGCTGCCGCCGCAGATGGACTCGCTGAAACTGTTCCAGATGGCCCTGGCCCAAGGCATCAGCATCGCCCCGGGGCCGATCTTTTCGCCGACCCAGCGCTTTCGCAACTGCATCCGCCTGAACTACGGCAGCCCGTGGAACGAAGCCGCGGAAAAGGCCATGGAAACCCTGGGGCGGATCATTCGGTCCTTTTGAGCACAACCGCCCCACCCGCACCTGTAGGAGCCAGCTTGCCGGCGAAGAGGCCCGCAAGCCATGCAGCGCCTGAGCGGACGCCTTCGCTGGCAAGCCGGCTCCTACGGGGCGGTACACACCGCGCAATCTCCAGGCCGAGTGAGTCGCTGCAAGAGCGGAACCGCAAGTAGCCGCACCCGCCGGAATGGATATGTACCCCATCCCACGCGCCCCATCAAAGAACCAAATCCCCTTGCCACCTCCCCTCAACTCATTCAGCATCCGCGCTCCAATTTTCCAGGGAAAGGAACACGTCATGGTCGAAGACCTGTATTACGACGACTACCCAGAGGCCAAGGCCGAACTGATCAAGGCCATCGAACGCGACCGCCTGCCACTGCTGACCCAGGAACTCAACGCCTACGACTGCATCCAGGCGATCTTCGAGCTGGACGCCATTAACAACCCCAAGGACGAGGAAGACGCCTTCTTCGACCTGGCCCTGGCCCTGATCGGCTGGATTCCCGGCCCCGGGCAAGGCCTGAAGATCCTCCTGCGCCTGATCAATCGCGCCCCCCAGCGCCACGCCGAAAAGCTCTTCGACCTGATCCGCCACACCCTGCTGGCCTGCCGCCTGAAGACCAGCCCCGAACAGCTGCTGGAAAAGTGCCTGGACCCATTGCGCCTGGCCGAAGAACTGCCCGAGATCATCCGCGGCGTGAGCGCCTCCAGCACCTTCAACGGCCTCACGTCCCAGCAGCAGCGCCTGGTGCTGCACAACCTCAACGAAGCCTGCGAACACACCGAGTTCCTCATGGTGACGGTGCAAGAGCGCATCGCCCCGTGGATCGCCGAGCAGCGCAACAACTCGGCCGCCGCCCACAGCCGCGGCCCGGCCCTGGCGCCCAAGCCGCAGTCGTCCCTGGAACCGCGCCCACCGACCATCACCGCCGCGCCACAACCCGGCGCCCACGACGCCGCAAGCCTCGCCCAGGACGTCAACCAGGGCCTGGAACACCTCACCGGTGAGGGCCACTGGCTGGAACTGAACCTGCACTACCCGAACCTGGAGCCGGTGTCCGGCGCCGCTTACCGAGCGGTGTTCAGTGACGGCTCGCAAGCCGAGGGCAGCCTCGACCAGGAAGGTTTTGCCCGCCTGGAAGGCATCCCCGAAGGCCCGGTGCAGGTCTACTACGGCGAAGACCCGCGCCCCTACCTGCGCCGGCCAATCGTTGCCCTGCCCGCGGATGCACAGCAGTTGGAAGAAGAGCTGGAGCAGCTCGACCTGGAGCCCGCCGAAGTCGACCTGGCGACCCTGCTGCTGGAAACCTCGCAGCGCAAGGCGCCCTTCACCCTGATTCCCGTCTACTGAGCCAAGGCACCGACATGAACCGCAGACAAGTGTTTCTCAGCCACAAGCAGTACCACGACTTCCTCGAAAGCCTGGCCGGCGAAGAGGCCCATTGGCAGACCCATTCGATGATGGCCGACAGCCCCGAGCAGGAAGCCTCCCTCAAGGCCTCCAATGTGCGCAGCGCGCGCCTGCACCACCTGATCCTGGGCTACACCGGCGGTGCACCCATGGAGCAACTGGCCCGGGAGCTGGATGGGGTGATCGAAGGCTACGAGGACTACCAGCACAAGATGGGGGTTTATGAAGAACGGCCGGATATCGCGCCGCTGAACATCCAAGACTACCCCGACGAGTACGAGGAATATGTCCAGGTCATCAGCCTGTGCATCCTGCTGCAACGCAGCGACCTGCTACCGCGCCTGGTGCTGCTGCAGGACCGTGCCGGCTTTGGCGGCCAGGACACCCTGATCGAGGACCTGCTCAAGGCCTACCTGCCGGATCGTGAAGACGTTGATCAGTGGTTCCACGACGTCTCCACGCCCCTGATCCGGGCCATCTACACCGAAGATCCGGATGAACCCCGGGAACTGCTGGTGGAGTACTGCGACCAGTGGTATGAAGCGTTCGAACAGGCCCCATGGCACGACAGCCACCTGGACGGCGACGAGGGTTCCTACTTCGGCTACTGGGCCTTTGAAGCCGCGGCAGTGGCCTACCTCTACGGCCTGGACGACAGCGCGGTCAAGCACATGGTCTTCCCCCGGGAGATGCTCGAATACGCCCGGCGCTTTACCCCGCCGCCAATGCCCCAATAGCTGGCGCAGCACTGATAGCCCCCGTTTACCGCCTCTTCTTAAAGGTTATGCATTGCCCATGAAATCCTGGATCAAGACCCTGCTGATCACCCTGCTCGCGGCCGCCCTGTGCCTGCTGTTCTCCCGCGTTGTGCTGCCCCCGCTGATGGTGCATCTGATACCGCCGAGCTGGGAAGGCGTCCCGTGGTTCGGGGTCAATCTGCTGCTGGCGGGTTTCCTGGCCGGGCTGGTGGTGGCGCCCCTGCTGCGGACCCGGCGTTATTACCCGGTGCCGCTGCTGCTTCTGCTGTCCGTCCTGGTGGTGGTCGGCAATTGGGCGCAGAACCGCTGTAACGACGCCCAGTTGCAGGCCATCGAACAGCTGGAAAGGCGCAGCGCGAGCCATTCGAACCTGGGGATCGCCAACGAGGAACCCGCACCTTCGGCGCCCGTGGACGTGAGCGCCATACCGGGCGTCTGGGCCCATGAGCAAGGCGATGGATATGGCTACAGCTGCAACCGCCCGGGGGAAACCCTGGGGTTCCTGATGCCACAGTTGATGAGCTTTGGCATCAGCGTGCTGGGGCTGTTGCTGGCCCTGCTGATCGGCCCCGGCCGCCGCCGCGCCCGCTGAGGAAACCGTAGGAGCTGGCTTGCCAGCGAAGGCATCCGCAAGCGCGGCGCAAGACTCAAGGGCCCCTTCGCCGGCAAGCCGGCTCCTACGGATTAGGCCACAAGAACGGAGGGAAACCGCAGGAGCTGGCTCGCCAGCGAAGGCGTCCGCAAGCGCGGCGCAAGGCTTGAGGGCCCCTTCGCCGGCAAGCCGGCTCCTACGGGTTAGGCCGCAGACTTGCGGGGGCTCAGCGCCCGCCGCCCAGGTCAACGAAGGTGCCGGTGGCATAGGAAGCCTTGTCCGACAGCAGCCAGACAATCGCCTCGGCCACTTCATCAGGACGCCCGCCGCGGCCCATGGGGATTGCCGACTCCAGCTTGCTGACCCGGTCGGCGTCGCCGCTCAGGGCATGAAAGTCGGTGTAGATGTAGCCCGGGCGCACCGCGTTGACGCGGATGCCCTCGCCCGCCACTTCCTTGGACAGGCCGATGGTGAAGGTGTCCAGGGCGCCCTTGGAGGCGGCGTAGTCGACGTATTCCCCCGGCGAACCCAAGCGCGCCGCCACCGAGGAGACGTTGACGATGCTGCCGCCCTGCCCGCCATGGCGCGGCGACATGCGCAGCACGGCGTGCTTGGCGCAGAGGATCGGCCCCATGACATTGGTCTTCATGATCTTCTGGATGCGAAATTCGGACATTTCATCCAGCCGCGACTTGTGGCCCACGGTCCCGGCGTTGTTGACCAGGGCCGTGACCCGCCCCAGCTCGCTGTCGACCCGGTGGAACAGGCCGATCACTTCATCCTCGATGCTGACGTCGGCGCGCACCGCGATGGCCTGCACACCCAGGGCCCGAACCTGCTCCAGCACCTGCAGGGCGGACTGTTCGTCGGCCTGGTAGTTGATGCACACCTTGAATCCCTGCTGCGCGGCCAACACTGCCGTGGCGGCGCCTATACCCCGTCCGCCACCGGTGATGACGATGACTTTATCCATGCTGCCGACTCCCTCACTGAACATTTCAACGCGAGCCATTAAACACCGCGCGGGCAGCGATGAAAACTGCGCACATGTGCCCCTTCTGGCCAGTAGGAATGCACGACAGCACCGCGTGCCGACGGTGCAAGCCGGCTGGAGGCCCGACAGCGGCAATATCCCTGCGAACTGCCGCCCGATCGCGACCGCTACCGGCCAGGCGCCAGGCTCAGGCTTTTTCTTCGCCCCGGTGGATACCCTGCATGAAACCTTCAGGCGGCAGAGGATGACCAAGGAAATAGCCTTGCAGGGAATCACAGCCCAGCTGGGTGAGGAAGGTCTGCTGCACTCCGGTTTCCACGCCCTCGGCGACGATCCGCAGGCCCAGGGCCTGGCCCAGGGCGACAATGGCCGAGACGATGGCGGCATCGTCGCTGTCGTGCTCCAGGTCGCGGACGAAACCGCGGTCGATCTTCAGCTCGTTGGCCGGCAGGCGCTTGAGGTACATCAGGCTGGAATAGCCGGTGCCGAAATCGTCGATGGACAGGTCCACCCCCATGTCCGCCAGCTGTTGCAGGACCAGCATGCTGACATCGGCGTCGTTCATCGCCGTGGTTTCGGTGATTTCCAGGGTCAGGTTGTTGGCCGGCAGGTGGTAGCGCTCCAGGGCATTGGCCACGCTCTTGACCAGCCCGGTATGGCAGAACTGCAGGGCCGAGAGGTTTACCGCGATGCGCCAGTCGGTGTAGCCCTGGACGTACCACTCGCGCATCTGCCGGCAGGCCTCGTTGAGCACCCACTCGCCGATGGCAATGATCAGCCCGGTCTTCTCCGCCAGTTCGATGAACTTGTCCGGCAGCAACAGGCCATGCTGGGGATGCTCCCAGCGCAGCAGCGCCTCGGCCCCCACCGGCAGGCCATTGGCGGCGTCGAACTTGGGCTGGTAATGCAGGCGAAACTGATGATGCTCCAGGGCATTGCGCAAATCCTGCAGCAATTGCAACTGGCGCCGGGCGTTGCTGTTCATCGAGGCATCGAAAAAACTGTAGCCATTCTTGCCGGTGCCCTTGGCGTGGTACATCGCTGCATCGGCGTTCATCAGCAGTTCCTGTGCACTCAGGCCATTGCCGGGGTACACCGCAATGCCGATGCTGGCGGAAATCTGCAGGTCATGCTCGGCCACCCGGAACGAGCGCGATACCAGCCCCACCTGGCGTGCCGCCAGGCGCAGGGCATCGTCCGGCTCGGCCAGTTGCACCAGCAGCACGAACTCATCGCCACCGATCCGCGCCAGGGTGTCTTCGCTGCGTAAATCCTCGCGCAGGCGCTGGGCCACTTCGCGCAGCAACTGGTCGCCCATGTGGTGGCCAAAGGCGTCGTTGACCGGCTTGAAACCGTCCAGATCGATGAACATCAGCGCAAAACAGCCACCATGGGCAGTGACCCGGTGCATCGCCTGGTCAATGCGGTCGGCCAGCAGAATGCGGTTCGGCAGCCCGGTCAGGGTGTCGTGCAGCGCCAGTTGGGTCAGTTCCTTGTTGGCTTCGGTCAACGATTGCGCCAGCACCGCGGTGCGGGCTTCCAGCCGCGCATCCAGCACCGAGGTCAGCAAGGCTATGATCAGCACCGCCAGGGTGGTGATCAGCACCAGGTTGTCCAGGCCCTTGCCGCTCAGACCGTTGCCCAGGGCGCCGCAGAAACTGCCATCGGCGAAACGCGCCGCGGCCATGCCGGTGTAATGCATGCCGACGATGGCAAAGCCCATGACAATCGCCGCGCCGGTTCGGGCCAGGCGCACGTAAGGGGTGTTCTGACGCAGGCGAAAGGCAATCCACAGCGCCGCCAGCGACGCGCCGAAGGCAATCAGCAGCGAGGCGCCGAACAGGCTCGGGTCGTAGTCGATGCCCGGCTGCATGCGCATGGCCGCCATGCCGGTGTAGTGCATGCCACTGATGCCCGAGCCCATGATCAGCGCGCCGAACAGCAACTGCCACAGCGGCAGCCGCGGCTGGCTCACCAGCCACAGGGCAAAGCCGCAGGACAGGATCGAGATCAGCAGCGACAAGGCGGTGAGCTGGATGTCGTAGCCCAGGTCGATGGGCAGGCTGAAGGCCAGCATGCCGATAAAGTGCATGGACCACACACCGACGCCCATGGCCAGGGCTCCGCCCATCATCCATAGATAAGCGGCACGGCCGTTGGTGGTGGCAATGCGCCCGGTCAGGTCGAGGGCGGTATAGGAAGCGAGGATCGCCACGAAGATGGAGATCAGGACCAGTGCGGAGGAGTAGCTACCGATGAGCATGAGACGTCTCTTGGCCGTTGTGCCGACATCCCTGCGCGGCGGGCAAAACCGCAGATTGTACTGATTGCGCGGAAGAACGCATCTACAAAGTTAGCAAAAAGCCATTAGTCGGACAGAACGCCGTTTTCGGCTGCCTCATACCCCTACAAGCCCTGTGGGCATGGGCTTTGCGGGAAGTCCCGGGGCGTTGCAAATCACGCCAGATACACCCCGCTTGCGGCCTTCGAGCAGGCCTTGCAGCCAGCCTGCTGCAAGGCGTTCACGGGCCTATTTCTGCTCGCTGGCCTGCAGCTGCCCATCCCAGCCACCGCCCATGGCGGCGATCAACTGCACGCTGGCGATCAGGCGGCTCTGCAACAGGCTGAGCACGCTGCGCTCGTTGCTCAGGGCAGTGGTCTGGCTGGTGACCACATCCAGGTAGGCGATCAGCCCGGCCTTGTACTGGTTCTCGGTCAGGCGCAGGGCCTCGCGGGCCGAATCCAGGGCCTGCTGGCGCACCCCCGCCTCGTCCTCCAGGACCTTGAGCTGGACCATGTAGTTCTCCACCTCGCGGAAACCGTCGAGCACGGTCTGCCGGTACTTGGCCACGGTCTGGTCGTACACCGCCTCGGTGCGGTCCACTTCCGCCGAACGCTGGCCGCCGTCGAACAGGGTCATGGCCAGTTTCGGCCCTACCGACCAGAAGCGGTTCGGCAGGCTGATCCAGTCGGCGTAGGTGCTGCTGCTGTAGCCGCCGGCCAGGCTCAGGGTCAGGTCCGGGTAATAGGCGGCCTTGGCCACGCCGATCTTGGCGTTGGCGGCAATCACCGAACGCTCAGCCGAGGCGATGTCCGGGCGCCGCTCCAGCAGTTGCGAGGGCACGCTCAATGGCACTTGGGGCAGCACGGGGATGGTCTTGCTCTCGGCCAGGTTGAACTCGGCCGGGGGCACGCCGATCAGCACGGCAATGGCGTTCTCGAACTGCGCCCGCTGCCAGATCAGGTCGATCAGGTCGGCCTGGGTGCTTTTGAGCTGGGTCTGGGCCTGGGCCACCGCGTCCTTGCCGGAGACCCCGGCCTGGTACTGGTTCTGGGTCATGGTCAGGGAGCGCTGATAAGCCGCCACCGTGGCCTCCAGCAGGCGCTTCTGCTCATCGATCACCCGCAGTTGCAGGTAGTTCTGCGCCAGCTCGGACTGCTGGCTCAAGCGCATGGCCGCCAGGTCGGCGAAGCTGGCCTCGGCGCTGGCCTCGTTGGCCTCCAGGTCACGGCGCAGCTTGCCCCACACGTCCGCTTCCCAGCTCACCCCCAACTGGGTGTTGTAGGTGTCGCGAATGCCGCTGCTGGAACTGCTCAGGGCCGAACTGCTGCTGCCGGTGCCCTGGCTGGCGCGGGTCTTGCCGGCGCTCAGGTCGACACTGGGAAAGAACGAACCCCGGGAGCTGCGCACCAGGGCCCGGGCCTGACGGAACTGTGCCTCGGCCTGGGCCACGCTCTGGTTGGAACTGTTGAGCTTGTTGATCAGGCCATTGAGCTGGGCATCGCCGTACAGCTCCCACCAGGCGCCACGGGCCAGGGCGTCGCTGGGGTTGGCCTGGCGCCAGCCTTCGGCTTCCTTGTACTGCACCGGCTCGGCCACCTGTGGGCGCTGGTAGTCGGGACCGATGGCGCAGGCGCTGAGCAGCAGCACGCACAGGCCCAGGCTCAAGGCCCGCGAGCCCCGGGCCATGGCCAGGCGCTGGGCGGACAGCAAGGTTACGGGACGGGACGATTGGTCGGTCATAGCGGCGTTTCCAGAGCAGCATCGGTACGGACCCCACGCCAGTGGTTGAACTTGTGGCGCAGGCGATCGAGATAGAGGTAGACCACCGGGGTGGTGTAGAGGGTCAGGACCTGGCTGAAGACCAGGCCGCCAATGATGGTCAGGCCCAGGGGCTGGCGCATTTCCGAGCCTTCGGCACCGCCCAGCAGCAACGGCAAGGCGCCGAGGATCGCCGCCAGGGTGGTCATGAGGATCGGCCGCAGGCGTTGCAGGCAGGCGCTGCGGATCGACTGCAACGGGTCCAGGCCCTGGTGACGCTCCAGTTGCAGCGCCAGGTCGATCATCAGGATCGCGTTCTTCTTCACCACGCCAATCAGCAGGAACAGCCCCAACAGCGAGATCAGGCTGAACTCACCGCCCAGCACGTAGATCGAGAGCAAGGCGCCAACCCCGGCCGAGGGCAAGGTGGAGAGGATGGTCAGCGGGTGAATGTAGCTTTCATAGAGCACCCCGAGCACCAGGTACACCGCCAGCAGCGCGCCGAGGATCATGAACGGCTGGCTCTTCTGGGTGGCGGCGAAGGCATCGGCGGTGCCGGCCATCTTGACGATCACGTCTTCGGGCATGCCCAGCTTGGCGATCGCCCGTTCGATGGCGGCAGTGCCCTGCTCCACCGTCACGCCCTCGGCCATGTCGAAGGAAATGCTTTCCGAGGCAAATTGCCCTTCATGGCTGACCCGGTCGTCTTCCAGGCTGTTTTCATAGTGGGCGATGGCCGACAGCGGAATCCGCGCGCCGGCGCTGGTGATCACCTGCACCTGGTTCAGGGTGATGGGGTCCTGGGCGTACTTGGGATTGACCTCCATCACCACCTGGTACTGGTTGAGGCTGTCGTAGATGGTGGAGATCTGCCGCTGGCTGTAGGCGTTGTTGAGTACCGCGGTGACCATGTCCATGTCCACCCCCAGGCGCTTGGCCTGGTCGCGGTCCACCACCAGAGTCACCTGCTGGGCGCCACGGCCTTCCCGGGCGTCGATGGCGGTGATCTCGGGCAAGGCGCGCAGCGCCGTCACCACTTTCGGGTACCACTGGCGCAACTCGCCCAGGTCGCCGCTTTGCAGGATGTAGGAATACTGCGAGGTGGTCTGCTCGCGACCGCCGCCGAACTGCAAGTCCTGGTCGGCCATCAGCATCAGTTGCGCACCGGGCACCTTGGGCATTTCCTTGCGCAGGCGCTCGATGACCTTCTGCGCCGAAATATCGCGTTCCTTGATCGGCTTCAGGCGCACCAGCATGAAGGCGTTGTTGGTGCCGTTGTTGCCACCGATGAAGCCGGCCACGCTCTCCACTGCCGCATCCTTGAGCACGGCGCGGCGGAAGATTTCCATCTTCGGCTGCATCACGCTGAAGGACAGACCGTCGTCGCCGCGGACAAAACCGATCAACTGGCCGGTGTCCTGCTGGGGCATGAAGGTCTTGGGCACCACCACGTACAGGGCCACGTTGACGCCAATGGTCAGCAGCAGGCTGAGCAGGGTCAGGCGCCTGTGGCGCAGCACCCAGTCCAGGCTGGTGGCGTACTTGCCCATCATCCAGTCGTTGCTGCGCCGGCTCCAGCGCTGCAGGCGGTTCTCCTGGCCCGGGGTGTGGGGCTTGAGCCAGCGCGCGCAAAGCATCGGGGTCAGGGTGAGGGACACCACCAGCGACACCACGATGGCCGCGGCCAGGGTGATGGAGAACTCGCGGAACAGGCTCTCGATGATCCCGCCCATGAACAGGATCGACAGGAACACCGCCACCAGCGACACGTTCATCGACAGCAGGGTGAAGCCCACTTCCTTGGCCCCCAGGTACGCCGCCTTCATTGGCGCAATGCCTTCGTCGATGTGCCGGGAAATGTTCTCCAGCACCACGATGGCGTCGTCCACCACCAGCCCGGTGGCAAGGATCAGCGCCATCAGCGACAGGTTGTTCAGGGAAAAACCGTAGAGGTACATGATGGCAAAAGTGCCCACCAGGGATACCGGTACCGCCAGGGTCGGGATCAGCGAGGCGCGGAAGTTGCCGAGGAACAGGTACACCACCAGGATCACCAGCGCCACGGCGATCAGCAGGGTCATCTCCGCCTCGTGCAGGGTGGCCTTGATCACCGGCGAGCGGTCCATGGCCAGGTTGAGCTTGACGCTGGCCGGCAGCACCGCCTGCAACGCCGGCAACTGGGCCTTGATCTCGTTCACCGTCTCGATGATGTTGGCCCCGGCCTGGCGGTTGATCACCAGCAGCACCGCCGCGTCATCGTTGAAGAAACCGCTGTTGTAGCGGTCTTCCACGCCATCGCTGACCTTGGCCACGTCCTTCAGGCGCAGGGCCGCGCCGTTGTTGTAGTGGATGATCAGCGGCTCGTAGTCACGGGCCTTTTCCAACTGGTCGTTGGCCTGGATCTGCCACAGCCGCTGGTCATCCTCCACCGAGCCCTTGGGCCGGCGCTGGTTGGCGTTGGCGATGGCATTGCGCACGTCGTCCAGGGCCACGCCGTACTGGTTGAGCAGTTGCGGCTCCAGTTCGATGCGCACCGCTGGCAAGGAGCTGCCGCCGACCTGCACTTCGCCCACGCCCTGCACCTGGGACAGGCTCTGGGACAGGATGGTCGAGGCCAGGTCGTAGAGCTGGCCCTTCTCCAGCACATCGGAGGTCAGCGACAGGACCATGATCGGCGCCTGGGACGGGTTGACCTTCTTGTAGGTAGGCATGCTGCGCATGCCGCTGGGCAGCAGGTTGCGCGAGGCGTTGATGGCCGCCTGCACCTCCCGCGCCGCGCCGTTGATGTCGCGGTCCAGGTCGAACTGCAGGATCACCCGGGTCGAGCCCTGGCTGGAACGGCTGCTCATGGTGTTGACCCCGGCGATGGCGCCGAACGAGCGCTCCAGGGGCGTGGCCACGGTGGAGGCCATGACCTCGGGGCTGGCCCCGGGCAGGCTGGCCTGGACCACGATCACCGGGAAGTCCATCTGCGGCAGCGGCGCCACCGGTAGCAGGCCGAAGCTGACGCCGCCCAGCAGCATGATCGCCAGCGACAACAGCATGGTCGCCACCGGGCGCTTGATGAAGGGGCCGGAGAGGTTCATGCCGGCACGCTCCAGGCTTGAGGCAGGCTGCGGCCCTTCATGCCTCCACCTCTTGGGCGTCTTCACGCTTGCCGAAGCGCCGGCCCAGGCGGTCGAAGTACAGGTAGATCACCGGCGTGGTGAACAGGGTCAGCACCTGGCTCACCAGCAGGCCGCCGACCATCACCAGGCCCAGGGGCTGGCGCAGCTCGGCGCCGGAACCGGTGGCCAGCATCAGTGGCACGGCGCCGAACAGCGCCGCCAGGGTGGTCATCAGGATCGGCCGGAAACGCAGCAGCGCCGCCTGGTAGATAGCCTGTTCCGGGGCCATGCCCTGGTGGCGTTCGGCGTCGAGGGCGAAGTCGATCATCATGATCGCGTTCTTCTTGACGATGCCGATCAGCAGGATGATGCCGATGATGGCGATCATGCCCAGGTCGTTGCCGCTGAGGATCAGCGCCAGCAAGGCCCCCACCGCCGCCGAGGGCAAGGTGGAGAGGATGGTGATCGGGTGGATATAGCTCTCATAGAGCACGCCGAGCACGATGTACATGGTCACCACCGCCGCCAGGATCAGCAGCAAGGTGCTCGACAGCGAGGCCTGGAAGGCTTCCGCCGCGCCCTGGAAGCGGGTCTGCACGCCCACCGGCATGCCGATCTCCTGCTGCACCTGCTCGATCACGTCCACCGCCTTGCCCAGGGCCACGCCCGGAGCCAGGTTGAAGGACATCATTACCGCCGGGAACTGGCCGATATGGGCGATGGCCAGTTGCGCCTGGCGCTCCTCGACATGGGCCAGGCTCGACAGCCGCACTTGGCCGCCGTCGGTGGTCTTGACGTGGATCTGCTCCAGGGCCTGGGGCCCGATGCGCTCGCCGGCCTGGGCCTGGAGCACCACCCGGTACTGGCTGGCCTGGGTATAGATGGTGGAGATCTGGCGCTGGCCGAAGGCGTCGTACAGGGCGTCGGTGATGTTCGACACCGAAACCCCGACCCGGGACGCGGCGTCACGGTCGATCACCATGAACACCTGCAGGCCCTTGTCCTGCAGGTCGCTGGCCACGTCGGTGAGCTCCGGACGCTGGGCCAGGGCCTGCACCAGGCGATTGCTCCACAGGCTCAGCAGCTCGGCATCCGGCGACGACAGGCTGAACTGGTACTGGGTGCGGCTGACCCGGTCCTCGATGGTCAGGTCCTGTACCGGCTGCATGAACAGGCGGATGCCCAGCAGCTTGTCCACCTCGGGCTGGATCCGCGCGATCACCTGGGCTGCGCTCAGGTCGCGCTCGCTGTGGGGCTTGAGGTTGATCAGCAGGCGACCGCTGTTGAGGGTGGCGTTGTCGCCGTCCACCCCGATGTAGGACGACAAGCTTTGCACCGCCGGGTCCTGCAGGATGATCTTGGCCAAGTCCTGCTGGCGCTGGCTCATGGCGGCGAAGGACACCGACTGCGGCGCCTCGGAAATGCCCTGGATGACCCCAGTGTCCTGCACCGGGAAGAAGCCCTTGGGCACCACCATATAAAGGAACACGGTCAGGCCCAGGGTGCCGATGGCCACCATCAGGGTCAGGAACTGGTGCTTGAGTACCCACTGCAACTTGCGCCCGTAGCTTTCGATCAGCCAGTCGATCCAGGCCCCGCTGGCGCGGTAGAAGCGCCCCTGCTCTTCAGGCTTGGGCTCACGCTTGAGCAGCCGCGCGCACATCATCGGGGTCAGGGTCAGGGACACCACCAGGGAAATCAGGATCGCCACCGCCAGGGTGATGGCGAACTCGCGGAACAGCCGCCCCACCACATCCGCCATGAACAGCAGCGGGATCAGCACCGCGATCAGCGACAGGGTCAGGGAGATCAGGGTGAAGCCGATCTGCCTGGCGCCCTTGAGCGCTGCCTGCATCGGGCTGTCGCCCTCCTCGATGAAGCGCGAGATGTTCTCCAGCATGACGATGGCATCGTCCACCACGAAGCCGGTGGCGATGGTCAGGGCCATCAGGGTCAGGTTGTTCACCGAGAAGCCGGCCAGGTACATCACCCCGAAGGTGCCGATCAGCGACAGCGGCACGGCAATCGAAGGAATGATGGTGGCACTGGCCCGGCGCAGGAACAGGAAGGTCACCATCACCACCAGCGCGATGGCGATCAACAGCTCGTGCTGCACATCCTTGACCGAAGCGCGGATGGTCTGGGTACGGTCGGTGAGCACGGTGACGTCCAGGCCCGCCGGCAGGTTGTCGGTGATGCTCGGCAGCAGCGCCTTGATCCGGTCCACCACCTCGATCACGTTGGCCCCGGGCTGGCGCTGGATATTGAGCAGCACCGCCTGGTTCTCGTTGGCCCAGGCCGCCAGGCGCTCGTTCTCGGCGCCATCGACGATCTCGGCCACATCCTTCAGGCGCAGCGGCGCGCCATTGTTGTAGGCCAGGATCAGCTCGGCGTAGTCCTTGGGCGAGGTCAACTGGTCGTTGGCATCGAGCATCGAGACCCGGGTCGGGCCGTCGAAGTTGCCCTTGGGCTGGTTGACGTTGGAGGCGCCGATCAGGGCGCGCACGTCCGCCAGGTTCAGCCCGTTGGCCGCCAGGGCCTCGGGGTTGACCTTGATCCGCACCGCCTGGCGCTGGCCGCCGGCAATGCTGACCATGCCCACGCCGCTGATCTGGGCGATCTTCTGCGCCATGCGCGTATCCACCAGGTCATTGAGCTTGGGCAGCAGCATGGTCTTGGAGGTAATGGCCAGGGTCAGCACCGGGGTATCCGCCGGGTTGACCTTGTTGTACACCGGCGGCGCCGGCAGGTCCTTGGGCAACAGGTTGGTGGCAGCGTTGATCGCCGCCTGCACCTGCTGCTCGGCCACGTCCATATTGATATCGAGGCTGAAGCGCAGGGTCAGCACCGAGGCCCCGCCGGAACTGGTGGAGGCCATCTGGGTCAGGCCGGGCATCTGCCCGAACTGGCGTTCCAGGGGCGCGGTGACCGCGCTGGTCATCACGTCCGGGCTGGCCCCGGGGTACAGGGTCATGACCCGGATGGTCGGGTAGTCCACCTGGGGCAAGGCCGACACCGGCAGCAGGCGATAGGCGATCAGGCCGGCCAGGACAATGGCCAGCATGCTCAGGGTGGTGGCTACCGGACGGAGGATGAACAGCCGCGAGAAATTCATGCGCCGACCTTTTTCGCCTTGCCATCAACCGGCTTGCCGTCTGCGGCCGGTGCCCCGGCGGGCTGCCCTTGCAGGTGTTCGGTGGGGGTGGTGGGCACGTCGATGCTGTCGTTGACCACTTCCACCTCGCTGCCGTCCTTGAGGCGATCGGTGCCTTCCATCACCACCCGGTCACCGGCCTTGAGGCCGTCCTGGATCACCGTCGAGTCGCCGTTGCTGGCGCCCACCTTGAGCTGGCGGATCTTCACCTTGTTGTCGCCATCCAGGGCGTAGACGAAGGTGCCGTTGGTGCCGAACTGGATCGCCGCCGAGGGCGCCAGCACCACGTTCTTCAGGGTATCGGCCAGCAGCCGCACATTGACGAACTGGTTGGGGAACAGGCCCTGGTCGCGGTTATCGAAGCGCGCCTTGAACTTCAGGGTGCCGGTGGTGGTGTCGATCTGGTTGTCCAGGCTCTGCAGCACGCCTGTGGCCTGCAGCTTCACGTCACCGCGGTCCCAGGCTTCCACCGCCAGCCTGGCGCCGCTGTGGTAGCGGGCGAGCACGGTTTCCAGGCTGTTTTCCGGCAGGGTGAAGGCCACGCTGATGGGCTGGGTCTGGGTGATGATCACCAGCGCGGTGGTGTCGTTGGCCGCCACCAGGTTGCCCACGTCCAGCTGGCGCAGGCCCAGGCGGCCGGCGATCGGCGCGCGGATGTTGGTGAATTCCAGGTTGAGCTTGGCGTCGTTGACCGCCGCCTGGTTGGTCTTGACCGTCCCCTGGTACTGCCCCACCAGCGCCGCGGCGGTGTCCAGGGTCTGTTTGGCGATGCTGTCCTGGGCATACAACCCGCGGTAACGCTCAAGGTCGACCTGGGCGTTCTTCAACTGGGCCTGGTTCTGCAGCAAGGTGCCTTCGGCCTGGAGCAAGGCATTCTGGTACGGACGCGGATCGATCTGCGCCAGCAGGTCGCCAGCCTTGACCATCTGCCCTTCCTCGAAGTTGACCTTGACCAGTTCCCCCGCCACCCGGCTGCGCACGTTGATGGTGTTCAGTGCCGTCACCGTGCCCAGGGCCTTGTAGTACACCGCGAAATCCCCCTGGGTCACCGGTGACACCCGCACCGGGATCGGCCCGCTGGCGCCGCCGAAACCGGGGCGCATGCTACCGCTGCGCCCGGTATGCCCGGCCGCGGCTTTCTGCCCGGCGGCCTCCTGGTGGGTACTGGCCGGCCAGAATTTCCAGCACAGGCCAACGACCAGCAGCAGGACGAACAGGCCGAACAGCCAGCGACGGGAGTTGCGGGAGACAGAGGATTGCATGGAGTGATCAACCATTGGGCGCGTGGGAGGCTTCTTTGAGAAGGCTGAAAGATAAGCACTGGAACCGTTTTAGCAAAGCGCCTTTACCGGCAATTTACCTTTGACTGACGTTTCAAGGAGCGGTGCTAAGCCACTGAAGCACAAATAAAAACGGCCTGGACAGAGCCAGGCCGTGAATAATTGTAAAACCTGTTACTTGAGCACGGCCAGGGCCGCGTCGTAGTTCGGCTCTTCGGCGATTTCCTTGACCAGCTCGCTGTGCAGCACCTTGTCGTTTTCATCCAGCACCACCACGGCGCGGGCAGTCAGGCCGGCCAGCGGGCCGTCGGCGATGGCCACGCCGTAGTTCTCGATGAACTCGCGGCCACGCAGGGTCGACAGGTTCTGCACGTTTTCCAGGCCTTCGGCGCCGCAGAAGCGTGCCTGGGCGAATGGCAGGTCGGCAGAGATGCACAGCACCACGGTGTTGGCCAGCTCGTTGGCCTGGGCGTTGAACTTGCGCACCGAGGTGGCGCAGGTCGGGGTGTCGACGCTTGGGAAGATGTTCAGCACCTTGCGCTTGCCGGCGAGGCTGCTCAGGGAAACATCGGCCAGGCCTGCGCCCACCAGGGTGAACGCTGGGGCTTTGGAACCGACTTGCGGCAGTTGGCCATTAACCTGCACCGGGTTGCCTTTGAGAGTGACTTGAGCCATGAACGGAGTCCTTATTGAACAGTGATGATGGAACAGCAATGAGAAATTCCTGAGAGGCCGAAGTTAAGCATGAAACGGCCCGGGCACCTATGCCCCACGGGCAAATTGTCCAACAACCCACCCCGACACCGGCATTACCGGATGCAGGGGCTGGCTTGCCAGCGAAGGCGCTTTCAAACCTTGCGCAAGCCTCAAGGGCCTCTTCGCCGGCAAGCCGGCTCCTACAGGGGCGAATTTGGGTGTTTCGGTGTAGGAGCTGGCTTGCCAGCGAAAGCGATTTCGAGACTTGAGCAAGCCTCAAGGCCGCCTTCGCCGGCAAGCCGGCTCCTACAGGGGTGAATCTGGGTGTTTCGGTGTAGGAGCTGGCTTGCCAGCGAAAGCGATTTCGAGACTTGAGCAAGCCTCAAGGCCGCCTTCGCCGGCAAGCCGGCTCCTACAGGGGTGAATCTGGGTGTTTCGGTGTAGGAGCTGGCTTGCCAGCGAAAGCGATTTCTAGCCGTGCACAAGCCTTAACGGCCTCTTCGCCGGCAAGCCGGCTCCTACGGTTATTTGTTGAGGTGCGCCAGGAGCAGATCGGCCACCGGGCCGCCGGACGCCGGGTTCTGCCCGGTGATCACGCGCTGATCCTCCACCGCGAACGGCGCCCAGGGTGCAGCGGCCTTCTGGTAAAGGGCACCGCGCTTGACCAGTTCGGTTTCCGTCAGGTAGGGCACGTACTGGTCCAGTTCGGCGAGTTTCTCCTCTTCATTGGAGAAACCGGTGACCTGCTTGCCGGCGATCAGCAGCCTACCGTCGCCCAGCTTGATGTTGAGCAAGCCCACCGCGCCATGGCACACCGAGCTGACATAGCCCCCCTGCTCATAGATCTCCCGGCTCAGGGCCTGCAGTTCCGGGTTATCGGGAAAATCCCAGACCACGCCGTGGCCACCGGCGTAATAGATCGCCACATAGTCCCCGGCCCTGACCTGGGAAGGCTTGAGGGTCGAGCCCAGGCGGCTCATGAAGGCGCTGTCCTGGTACCACTGCCAGTCGGTGTCGTCGGCCATGGCCAGGCTATGGGGGTCGATGGGTACGTAGCCCCCCTTGGGGCTGACGTAGTCCACCTCGAAGCCCGCCGCCTCGACCTTCTTCACGAAATGCACCGCCTCACCCAGCCACAGGCCAGTGGCGCGGGCCAGGTTGGGGTATTTGGCCACGCTGGTCAGGACCACCAGTATCTTCTTGCTCATGGGCATGCTCCTTGGCATTGGAAAACAGGGCAAGGCACGGCAATCAACCGAGCAACCGCAGCATGTTGCGGTGCCGGGCATCGAAAATCCGCGCCATGTAGGCGTTGACCATCAACCACTCCAAAGGTGCACCACCGATGGCCCTGTAGGTCACCCTGTCGGTGTACAGGGTGCCCCCTTCGGCGGCCTCGACCCGGTGCTCATGGCGAAAGGCCCGCAGCGGCCCCTTGAGCATCTCGTCGACAAAATGCCGATCGCCGACCTCACGTATAACCACCGTCCATTTCGCCGGTATGACACCGAACATCCAGTGCAGGAAGCTGAACTGGCGCCCGACACTGATGCGCAGGTCATTGATATCGAGGCCCCCCAAGGGCGTGACACGCTCGGGGAAAATCTTCGGAAAGTTGGCGCCTTCGAGGCAGAAATCCAGCACCTGCTGCGGGCTGTATCCGGCCAGGAAAGTCGTGCGTTCGACCACGGGCATTCTGGTTCATCCTTGCTGATTTTGTTGAGGAGGCACCCACACAAACCTACAAACCACTTCATTAAAAACATATAACTAATTGTTTTTAATGATTTTTATGCACATAAAAAATTAATCACTATAACCCTACAAACTACATTGAAATAATCACAAAACACTTTAAGAGAGATTCGCCGACGCTCACCTTCAAAGGGCCGCCCGCCACGCACTGCCTGTCCACAGCCCGGCAGTGATCCTGTGCACAAAAACCAACGAATTAACCCTTTCGACTGGCTAAGCGAAGGTTAGCTGCTAGCGTCATCAGACAATTCCTACGGGTATTAGAGAGAAACACTATCAGTTGACCCACGGCTCAAGAAGTGCCGCTCGGTGACCGTTCGCAAAAGGATTGAACCTGCATGTCCAGAGCATTTTTTGCGCCCGCCGTCTGGGCCGTAGTCGCCCTGAGCTCATCGCTGCCGGCCCTGGCCGACAACGCGGAAACCGCCAACAAAAGCAACAACCCGCTGAACCTTGCACCCGGCCTCAACCTGCAGGATTACTACACCCCGCGCCTGTACGACAGCAACGCCCACACCAACGACACCCTGCTGCGGGGCACCCTGCCCATCGCCCCCTCGGATTTCATCGGCGTCCCCCAGCTGCTGCGTGCCACCCTGCCGGTCAGTACCCGCCCCGATCCGCACCACGGCTACAGCACCGGCATCGGCGACCTCAACCTGTTCGATATCTTCCTGCTCAAGACCGACGGCGTGCAGCTGGGCATCGGCCCGCAGATCACCGCACCCACCGCCGAACAGGACGAACTGGGCACCGGCAAATGGCAGGCCGGGCTGGCCGCAGTGGCCATCGATGCCTCGCCCCGGGGCCTGCTGGGGGCCCTGGTGCAGTACCAGAGTTCATTCGCCGGCGACCATGACCGCGCCCATGTCGAAAGCGCCACCCTGCAGCCCTTCATCATCCACAACCTGCCCCGGGGCTGGTACCTGCGCTCCACCGGCACCTGGACCTTCGACCTGAAGAACAACACCCACTACATCCCCATCGGCCTGGGGGTGGGCAAGGCCTGGAAAGCCGGTGACAACATTCTCAACGCCTTCGTCGAGCCGCAGTGGACCGTGGAGCGCAAAGGCGACGGCATGCCCCAGTTCACCCTGTTCGCCGGGATCAATGTCACTTTCGGAAAATAAGGACGCGCCATGCAGCCACTACTGCGCACTGCCGGTTTCAGCCTGTTGCTCCTGGCCGCCAGTTGCGGGGTCGGCGCCCAGCCCGAGCCGCAGAACAGCCGCCTGACGGCGATCAAGATGGATGGCGAACTGCCGGCCCGGGCCGCCATTGCCGGGCTGTTTGCCGAGCTGGACTTCCAGCAGGCCACGCAAAGCTACCTGTGGGCCCTGCCGCTGGTGTCCTACGCCCAGTGGCAGGGGGAATTTCGCGACAAGCTGCACGCCGGCAATGGCGACCTGATGGTCCTGGAAAGCTACGAAGACAAGCTCGGGGTGATCACCGCCAACGCCACCACGCCCTACATCCTGGGTTTTGTCGACCTCAACCAGACCGGGCCGATGGTCGTCGAGCTGCCCCCCGGCCCCACCGCCGGTGGAGTCGGCGACTTCTGGCAACGGGCGATCACCGACATGGGCCAGACCGGCCCGGACCAGGGCAAGGGCGGCAAGTACCTGGTGCTGCCGCCGGGCCATCCGGAACCTTCCGACGCCGACCAGTACTACCTGGCCAAGTCGCAAACCATGAACGTGCTGGTGGGCTTTCGCGTGCTCGACCCGGACCCGGCCAAGGGCAAGGCGCTGGTGCAGCAATTCAAGATGTACCCCTACGCCCAGCGCGCGACGCCGCCGGCGACCCGCCTGCTGTCCCCCGGCGGCAAGCCCTGGTCCGGCACCCAGCCGCGGGGCATGGCCTACTGGGAGCGCCTGCACCAGATCATCCAGCAGGAGCCGGTCAACGAGCGCGACCGCTTCTACATGGCCATGCTCGCCAGCCTCGGCATCGAGAAGGACAAGCCCTTCAACCCCAACGAGCACCAGCGCCAGGCCCTGGAACAGGGCGCGCGCATGGGTGAGCTGATCGCCCAGGCCAATACCTTCGCCAAGCGCTTCGCCGATGCCCAGTACTGGCCAGACCGGCAATGGGACAAGGTGCTGAACATCGCCGACCCGTCCCAGCGCGTGGCCTATTACGACCAGTTGTGGGAACGCAGCGCCTGGTTCTACGAAGCGGTCACCAACACCAAGGGCATGGTGTCCAAGACCCCGGGCCTGGGCCAGACCTACCTCGGCGCCTACACCGACCACAACGGCCAGTGGCTGGACGGCGGCAAGCACTATCGCCTGCACCTGGGCAGCAACCCGCCGGCCAGGCAGTTCTGGTCGCTGACCGTCTACGACAGTGCCAGCCGCTGCCTGATCGACAACCCGCAGCGCAAGGCCGATCTGTCATCGCGCCAGGACCTGAAGAAAAACCCCGACGGCTCCCTGGACCTGTATTTCGGCCCCAGCGCCCCCAAGGGCCTGGAAAGCAACTGGGTGCAGACCCTGCCGGGCAAGCACTGGTTCAGCTACTTCCGGCTCTACGCCCCCACCGAGGCCTACTTCGACAAGCGCTGGAAACTCGATGACATCACCCTGGTGCAGTAACGCCTGCCCCCCTGACTTTGGCGCAAGGATTCGAACGATGATCATCAAGGCTGTGATGCCCAGCTTGCTCGGGGTCTTGACGCTGGCCCTCAGCGGCCCGTCCCTGGGCGCCTTCAGCGCGACCGCGGAGCAGGCCCGGGGTATCGCCAAGCAGGCGTACCTCTACGGCTTTCCGGTGGTGGAGATGTACAAGACCCTCTACACCCAGGCCGTGGATCAGGGGGGGCCCAACTTCAAGGCACCGTTCAACCGCATCGGCGGTACCGCCCAGGTCTTCAGCCCCAAGGACACGGCCTTCGTCACCCCCAACTCGGACACCCCCTACTCCTTCGCCTGGCTCGACCTGCGGGCCGAACCCCAGGTACTGAGCCTGCCGGCCATCGATGCCCAGCGCTACTACTCGGTGCAGTTGATCGACCTCTACACCCAGAACTTCGACTACCTGGGCACCCGCAGCACCGGCAACCAGGGCGGCCACTACCTGATCGCCGGGCCTGACTGGCAAGGCCCCACGCCAGCCGGTATCGACAAGGTGCTGCACAGTGAAAGCAACATCGTCTACGCCCTGTACCGCACCCAATTGTTCGATGAAAAAGACCTGGAGCAGGTGCAGAAGATCCAGCAGAGCTACCGGGTCCAGGCGCTGAGCCAGTTCCTCGGCCGGCCGCCGCCCCCGGCGCCGGCAGCGATCCACTGGCCCCCGCCCACCGCCACCATGAGCGACAGCCCGGAACTGTTCGGCTACCTGAACTTCATGCTGGCCTTCGCCCAGCCCCAGCCCGAGGAAAAGGACCTGCTGGCACGCCTGGCCAGCATCGGCATCATTCCCGGCCAGCCCTTCCCCCTCAAAGAGCTGGGCAGCGCGCAAAAGCAGGCCCTGGAAGACGGCATCAGCGACGGCAAGGCCGAATTCGCCGCCTTCAAGAAAGAACAGGTCGATACCCACAAGATCACCAGTGGCGACCTGTTCGGCAGCCGCCAGCACCTGCAGGACAACTACCTGTACCGCTACGCCGGGGCCAACATGGGGATCTTCGGCAACTCCGCCGAAGAGGCCAGCTATATCGGCTACTTCGTCGATGACCAGGGCCAGCCGCTCAACGCCGGCCAGCACCGCTACCGCCTGCACTTCGCCAAGGGCCAGTTGCCCCCGGCCAATGCCTTCTGGTCGCTGACGATGTACGACGGCAAGAGCAAGCTGCTGGTGGCCAACCCGCTGCAACGCTACCTGATCAACTCACGCATGCTGCCCTCGCTGAAAACCGACGCCGACGGCGGCCTGACCCTCCATGTGCAGCACCAGCCGCCGGCCAAGGAGCTGCAAAGCAACTGGCTGCCGGCCCCCGACGGCCCCTTCTACGGGGTGCTGCGAATCTACCTGCCCAAACCCGACGTCAGCAACGGCCAGTGGAAGATGCCGCCGCTGACGCCGGTCGCCCCTGAACAACAATAAGCGGAGCCCGTCATGCCCAGCCCTTCGCCCCTGCGTTCATCCCTGGCCCTTTGCCTGCTGGCGGCCAGCCCCTTGCTGCATGCCGCCGAAGGCGGGGTCGGCCGGCCCATCACCGGCCAGCAGATCTACTCCAATGCCGGGATCATCCCCCCGGAACCGGGCTGGGTGATGTCCCTGACCAGCATCTACTACGACGGCGAGCTCAAGGGCAGCGGCCAGGTGCCGATCATCGGCGATCTCAGCTCGGGGCTGAAAATGAAGGTGTCCTACACCATGGGCAACTTCACCCGGGTCTGGGACACCGGCAAGGGCCGCTGGAACTACGCCTCGGCCATCGGCGTGCCGGTGCAGTACACCGACATCCAGGCCAGCCTCACCGGCCCCCGCGGGCGCACGGTGGGTACCCAGGACAGCGGCACCCAGTTCGCCGACCTGCTGGTCACGCCGATCGCCGCCGGCTACCACATCAACGAGCGCGACCATATCGCCCTGTCGCTGCCGATCTACGTGCCCACCGGGGCCTACAACGACAACCGCCTGGCCAACCCCGGGCAGAACAACTACACCTTCATGCCGACCATCGCCTTCACCCATCTGGACGGCAAGGGCGGCGAATTCAGCCTGATGGGCGCCCTGGAGTTCTACACCCGCAACGACGCCGCCGACTACCGCAACGGCGACATCCTGCGCCTCGATGGCTTGTGGACCCACGGCTTCGGCAGCGGCTGGAACGCCGGGCTGGTGGTCGGTTACATCCAGCAGATCAGCGACGACCAGGGCCCCACCGCAGACAAACTCAACGGCTATCGCGGGCGCTCCGTGGGCGCCGGGCCAACCCTGGGCTGGAGCGGCAAGTTCGCCGATGCCCAGGCCAACATCAGCGCGCGCTGGATCCCCGAGTTCGACACCAAGAACCGCCCCGAGGGCAACGGCGTCAGCGTCAACCTGACCCTGGCCTTTTTCTAGGAGCACGCCAATGCGTATCGCTTGCCAGTTGGCCCTGTGCTCCACCCTGCTGGGCAGCCTCGCCGCCCTTGCCAACGAACTGCCAGCCCTGGGGGAAGACGGCAAGCGCCCGGCGGCCAAGGGCGATCCCGAGACCTGCCGGCAGTTGCAGGAAAACTTCGATATCGACCTCAAGCAAGTGGTCAAGGCCGGCTGCGAACCCTCCACCGAGCAGATCGCCAAGCTGATGGACAACCCGGTGGGCAACCTGGTGCTGCTGTTCAACCAGTTCGACTACACCGCCCTCAAGGGCCTCCATAGCAACGGCACGCGTTACCTGGGCAAATACAGCTTCATGCCCACCTTCCCGATCTCCCTGGGGGAAGACTGGAACCTGATCAACCGCCTGCCCATCAGCTATGTCAGCGCCCCGGTCAACCGCAAGGCCGGCAAACTGGTGGGCCTGAGCCCCTATGAAGTGCTGAGCGACCGGGACTTTCCAGCGCTGATCGAGGACCCCTTCCAGCGCACCAGCGGCTTCGGCGACCTGGCCTACGTGGGGGTGTTCTCCCCCAAGGAGCCACTGCGCTTTGCCGGCGGCGGCAAGCTGGTCTGGGGCGTGGGGCCGACGGCGATGTTTCCCACCGCCGAGCAGGACGTGCTGGGCACCGGCAAGTACTCCCTGGGCCCGGCCTTCGTCGCCGCCTACCTGGGCCCGGACTGGACCCTGGGGGTGTTTCCCCAGCACTGGTGGTCGGTGGCCGGCGACGGACGGCGCAAGGACGTCAGCCTGAGCAACATCCAGTACTTCATCCAGCGCGCCCTGCCGGGGCCGGCCCAATGGCGGATCGGCATGACCCCCAATGTCACCGTCAACTGGAAGGCCGACGGCGGCAACAAGGTGACCTTCCCCATCGGCCTGGGTGCCGGGCGCATTTTCAACGTCGGCAAGTTGCCGGTGAGGATCTCCGGCGAAGTCCAGTACTCGGCGATCCACCCCGACGACCAGATCGGCAGCCGCTGGAATTTTCGCCTGTCCTTTATCCCGGTCATTCCCACTTTCATGTTCTGAACGGAGCCCGCCATGTCCGACCGTGCCCGATTCTCTACTGTGCTGGCCGCCCTGCTCGGCCTGCTCTGGGCCGGTGCCCCACTGCACGCCGCCGATGAGCTGGAACCTCGTGCCCTCGGCGCCCTGCAGCAGATGGGCAGCTACCTGCGCAGCCTGCGCCAGTTCGCGATCCAGGCCGACAGCGTCACCGACCAGTTGCTGGAAAGCGGCCAGGCCGTGGAATTTCGCCACCACACCGAACTGCTGGCCCAGCGGCCCGACAGGCTGCGGGTCAGTGTCGAAAGCCAGGGCGCGCGGCGCAGCCTGTACTACGACGGCGAAGCCTTCACCCTCTACGACAGCCGCGGCCCCTACTATGCCCGAGCCCCGGCGCCCGCCAGCATCGACGCTCTGGTACAGCGCCTGAGCGACAGCTACGGCATCGAACTGCCCCTGGCGGACCTGTTCCGCTGGGATGCCGACACCGCGCAGAAGGTCGGCCTGACGTCGGCGCTGTACATCGCCAGCGAGACCCTGGGCGACCAGCGTTGCGCCCACTACGCCTTCCGCCAGAGCGACATCGACTGGCAGCTGTGGCTGCGCGAAGGGCCCCGGCCCTTGCCCTGCCGCCTGGTCATCAGCCGCCGCGACAGCCCCGAGCAGCCGCGCCACAGTGTCGATTACCGCTGGCAACTCAAGTCGGCACCAAGTGCCGCAAGCTTCGCCTTCAAGCCCCCGGCCGGCGTCACGCAGGTGCCATTGCGGCGCCTGGAGCGCAGCGCAGCACAAGGGGAGGTACAGCCATGAAGCGCAATCACTGGTTGCTGTGCAGCGTCCTGACCCTTGGCCTGCTGCAAGTGTCCGCGGCCCAGGCCTGGCAATTGCGCGGCGGTGGCGGCGGTGCCCGCACCTTCGTCGTGCCCCACGGTGGGGGCGGCCCGGCGCCGAGGCCCATGCCCCAGCCGCGGCCGATGCCGCACCCCATGCCCCAGCCACCGCAACCGGGGCCGCATCCCGAGCCCCATCCCTATCCGCAGCCCCATCCCGGGCCAGGACCAGGGCCCGGCCCGCATCCTTATCCCGGCCCGGGCCCTGAGCCACACCCCTATCCAGGGCCAGGGCCCCAGCCTTATCCGGGGCCGCCCGGGCCACCGCCGCCACCGCCCGATCACGGCGACGACTGGTACCACCCCTGGGCCGCAGCGGCGGTGGTCGGCGCCACCACCGCCGCGGCATTCGCCATCGGCACCCAGGTCGACAGCGTGCCGCCGGACTGCGTTTCGGTGGTGGCCAGCGGCGTGGCCTACCAACACTGCGGCAACACCTGGTACCAGCCGCAATACATCGGCGGCAGCCTGCGCTACGTGGTCGTGGCGGCCCCCTGGTAATAGCTATGCACAAGGAACCGAGCATGAGCGCACGTAACGATATACAGGCCCTGCAAGCCAGCATCAGCGAAGCGGTGCTGGGCCAGGAAGCGGTGATCCGGCAGATCGTCATCGGCCTGCTGGGCAACGGCCACCTGCTGCTGGAAAGCCTGCCCGGGCTGGCCAAGACCCGCACGGTCAAGGCCCTGGCCCGGCACCTGGAGGCCAGCATGCGGCGCATCCAGTTCACCCCCGACCTGCTGCCCTCGGACATCACCGGCGCCGAAGTGCTGCACCAGGAACAGGGGCAGAACCAGATCCGCTTCCAGCCCGGGCCACTGTTCGGCAACCTGATCCTGGCGGACGAGATCAACCGCGCTCCGGCCAAGGTCCAGGCAGCACTGCTGGAAGCCATGGAGGAACGGCAGATCACCGTGGCCGGCACCAGCCATGCCCTGCCCGAGCTGTTCATCGTCCTGGCGACCCAGAACCCCATCGAGCAGGAAGGCACCTACCCCCTGCCGGAAGCGCAGATGGACCGCTTCCTGATGAAGGTGCTGCTGGACTACCCCCAGCCCGAGGACGAAAGCCAGGTGCTGCGCCTGCTGCGCGCCGAGGAACAGGCCCTGGGCAGCGCCACGCCCGGGGTGCCGGGCTTTGCCTTGTCCCAGCAGGTGATCTTCGATGCCCGTCGCGAAGTCGGCGCGGTGGCCGTGGCCCCGGCCATCGACCGCTACCTGATCGACCTGGTCAACGCCACCCGCCACCCCGCCGACTATCACCCGGACCTGGGGCGCTGGATCGCCATCGGCGCCAGCCCCCGGGGCGGCATCGGCCTGGACCGCTGCGCCCGCGCCGATGCCTGGCTGCAGGGCGAGGATTTCGTCAGCCCGGACAACGTGCGCAGGGTGCTGCACCCGGTGCTGCGCCACCGCCTGCAACTGAGCTACGACGCGGTGGCCGACGGCGTCGGCGCCGACCAGGTGCTGGACCTGCTGCTGGACAGCGTGGCCATCCCGGCCTGAGGAGAACCGCCATGGCAACGCCACTGCACGAAGCCGACGGGCAGGTCTATGTCGCCCTGAGCCAGCTGATGGCCCTGGAGTTCCAGGCCCGTTCCCTGAGTTTTGTCGCCCGCCAACCACAAGCCAGCATCCTCGCCGGCAACCACGCCTCGCGCCTGCGCGGGCGCGGCCTGAACTTCGACGAACTGCGCCGCTACCAGCCCGGCGACGATCTGCGTCACCTGGACTGGCGCGCCACCTTGCGCACCGGCAAGGCGGTGGTGCGTACCTTCACCGAAGAGCGCGACCGCCCGGCGCTGATCCTGGTGGACCAGCGCATGTCGATGTTCTTCGGCTCGCGGCGGGCCTTCAAGTCGGCCCTGGCCGCAGAACTGGCGGCGCTGGCGGCGTGGATGGTGTTCCAGGCCGGTGACCGGGTCGGCGGCCTGGTGTTCAACGACCAGGGCATCGACAGCCTCGCCCCGCTGCGTAGCCGCAAGCGCGTGGAAGCCCTGTGCAGCCGGATCGTCCAGCACAACCAGCAACTGCACGCCGGCAACCCCGACCATGAGGGCGACGCGCAGTTGGACCGGGTGCTGCAGCAATGCCTGAACCTCGCCGCCCACGACCACCTGGTCTGTATCGTCAGCGACTTCGCCGGCACCAGCCCGCGCACCCTGCAGTACCTGCGCCAACTGGCCCGGCACAACGACGTGATCGCCCTGCAGGTCTATGACCCCCTGGCCCTGGAACTGCCGCACAACGGCCGACTGCTGGTGACCCAGGGCCAACTGCAAGTGGAACTGGCGGTGGAGCAGCGCCAGGTGCACCGGCCCCTGGGGGACTTCCTCAGTGGCCGGCTCAAGGACGTGGCCAGCCTGCTGCGCCGCAGCCAGGTGCCGCTGATGATGTTCAGCACGGCCCAGGAGGCCCTGGGACAACTGCGCAGCGAGCTGGGCAGGCTGGGAGCGCCGCGGCGATGAACCCGACCCTCCCCAGCATCGACCAGTTGCAGGAAATGCCCCTGCCACCACCGCCCGCCTACCTGCCGCAGACCTGGGGCTGGGCCGTGCTGCTGGCCCTGCTGCTGCTCGGCGCCCTGGCCTGGGGCGCCCGGCGCTACTGGCGCTGGCGCCGGGATGCCTATCGGCGCGAAGCGCTGGCACAACTGGCCCGGCTGCAAGCCAGCGACGAGCGCATCCATGCCCTGCGCGCCTTGCCCGAACTGCTCAAGCGCGTGGCCCTGTCCATGCCCCCCGCCCCCCACGCATCCCGTGGGCGCCGGCTTGCCGGGGAAGCCGTTGCCACAGCCACCCGCGCTTTTGCGGGCAAGCCAGCGCCTGCAGGCCCGCGGGGGGTGGCGGGGCTGCGAGGGGCGGATTGGCAGGCCTTTCTGCAACAGCATTGCCCGCTACCGCTGCCCGAGGATTTCAGCCAGCAACTGGCCCTGCTGGCCTACGCGCCCCAGGCGCAATTGCAGGCCCTGTCGCCCGCACAGCAACAACAGTTGTTCGAGCAGTGCCGCACCTGGGTGGAACAGCATCATGTGGCAGCTTGACTCTCCCTGGCTGTTGCTCCTGCTGCCGCTGCCCTGGTTCGGCTACCGCTGGCTGCCCGCCTACCGCGAGGCCCGCAGCGCGGTGCGGGTGCCGTTCTTCGCCGCCATGAGCCGCGCGGTCGGCCAGGCGCCGCAACCGTCCGGCAGCCGCCGCAACCGCGGGCAGTTGCTGCTCAACCTGCTGGTCTGGGCCCTGCTGGTGCTGGCGGTGGCGCGGCCGGTGTGGGTCGAGCCTCCCCTCGAACAGCAGCGGCCGGTACGCGACCTGATGCTCGCCATCGACCTCTCGCAATCGATGCAGACCCAGGATTTCAACGACGCCAACGGCCAGCGGATCGACCGTCTGAGCGCAGTGAAAGAAGTGGTCCAGGGCTTTATCCAGCGGCGCAAGGACGATCGCCTGGGGCTGATCGTGTTCGGCAGCGGCGCCTTTGCCCAGGCGCCCCTGACCCTGGACCACGCCAGCCTGAGCCTGCTGCTCGAAGACAGCGGGATCGGCATGGCCGGGCCCAACACCGCGATTGGCGACGCCATCGGCCTGGCGCTCAAGCTGCTGGAACAGGCCAATGAACCAGAAAAAGTGCTGATCCTGCTCACCGACGGCAACGACACCAGCAGCGCCATCACCCCACAACACGCCGCCGCCATGGCCGCAGCCAGAGGCGTAGTGATCCATACCATCGGCATCGGGGACCCCAGCGCCGAAGGTGAAGCCAAGGTCGACCTGTCGGCCCTGGAGCAGATCGCCCGGACCACCGGTGGCCGCTACTTCCGCGCCGAGGACCGCAGCGCCCTGGACCAGGTCTACGCCACCCTCGACCGCCTCACCCCCCATCAAGTGCAGACCCTGCGCCACCAGCCCAAGCGCGATTTGTTCCATTGGCCCCTGGGCGCGGCCCTGGGCCTGCTGGTGCTGTATCACCTGCTGGCCTGGCTGGCGCCGCGCCTGCGCCCGAGCCGGGTTCGCCCGCAGGAGGCCTGAAATGCAGATCAACCTCAGCGACCTGCACCTCCTGCGCCCACTGTGGCTGCTGCTGATCATTCCCGGGGCCTTGCTGCCCTGGCTCTGGCAGCGCCGGCATGACCTGCAGGCCCGCCTGCGGGGCACCATTGCCCCACACCTGCTGACGCACCTGCTGGTCACCCCGCAGGACTCCCAGCGCCTGCGGCCGGTGCATCTGCTCAGCGCGCTGCTGGTGCTGGGCGCCCTGGCCGCTGCCGGCCCCACCTGGGAACAGGACCGCCCGGATTTCCTGCACAACCGCGCACCGCTGATCATCGCCCTCGACCTGTCCCCCTCGATGAACGCCAGCGACCTGCCGCCCAGCCGCCTGGAGGCCGCCAAGCACAAGCTGCAGCAACTGGTGCAGCAACGCCGTGGCGCCCGCACCGGGCTGATCGCCTACGCCGGCAGCGCCCACCTGGTACTGCCGGCCAGCGACGACCCGGCCTTGCTCGACAGCTTCATCCAGGCCCTGGGCAGCGAGCTGATCCAGCGCCCGGGCAAGGATGTGCTGGGGGTGATCCGGCAAGCCCAGCGCCTGCTCCAGGCCGAGCACAGCCCCGGCAGCCTGCTGCTGATCAGCGACGGCGCCGACACCTCGCAATTGGCGGCGATCAAACAGCAACTGGCCGACAGCCCCTTGCAGGTACTGATCCTCGCGGCCGGCAGCAGCGACGGCGGGATCATCCGCGACGCCAACGGCCAGCCGCTCACCGACAGTGACGGCCGCCCGCAACTGGGGCGTTTCGACAGCGCCGCGCTCAAGCAACTGGCCGCCGCCAGCGACGCGCCCCTGGGCAGCCTGACCCTGAATGACGACGACCTGGACTGGGTGCAGTTGCATGCCCAGCAGCATTTCACCGCGGCCAGCGCCCCCGACCGGCAACTGCAATGGAAAGACGCCGGCTACTGGCTGTGCTGGCCACTGCTGCTGTTGGCGTTCTGCAGCGTGCGCCGCGGCTGGAGCCTGAACTGGCTGGGTGCCCTGCTGCTGGGCCTGGGCTTGAGCCTGCAAGCGCCGACGGCCCGGGCCAATACCTTGGCCGACGCCTTCTTCAGCGCCGACCAGCAAGGCCGCTGGGCCTTCGAACACGGCCACTACCCGGCCGCCGCCGCGCTGTTCACCGACCCCTACTGGAAAGGCATCGCGGCTTATAAAGCGGCGGACTTCGATCTGGCCCTGGCCAGCTTCGCCCGCCTGGACAGCGCCGCGGCGTATTTCTACCTGGGCAATATCCATGTGCGGCGCTTCAAGTTCGACGAGGCCATCGCCGCCTATCAGCAAGCCCTGAAGTTGCAGCCCCGGTTTGCCGAGGCCCGCGCCAACCTGGCCCTGGCCCAGGCGCTGAAAAAAGACACCGAGAGCGCGCAGCAGAACGCCCCCGAGGTCAAGCCCGATGCCATCAAGTTCGACAAGCCTGCGGGCAAGGGCCAGAGCAAGAAGGTCGAGACCCAGCAGGCCGCCAGCGACGAGCTTTGGCTGCAGAACCTCAGCACCTCCCCGGCGGCGTTCCTGCGGCAGAAGTTCAGCCTGCAGGACCTCGACAACACCACGCCGCAGGTGACGCCATGAACCCTGTAGCGCTGAGAGGTCTGTGGGCAGTGGCGCTTGGGCTGATGCTCTGGGGCTGGCAGGCGCTGGCGGCAGAGCCGCAGTTGCGGGTGCAGGCCCAGTTGCAGCCCGACACCTCGGTGATGGTCGGGCAAACCCTGCAGTTGCAGGTCGATGTGCTGACCAATACCTGGTTCACCCAGGCCGCGACCCTGCCGGAGCTGCAACTGCCCGGGGCCCTGGTGCTGGCACCCGACGGCGAAGCCGAGCACTTGAACCAGACCCTCGACGGGCAGCCGTTCTTCGGCATGCGCTACCGCTACCGGATCACCCCGCAACAGGCCCGCTCGTTCCAGATCCCGCCCCTGGTGGTGCGTGCCACCCCGGCCCAGGCCAGCGCCGAACAGTCGGCGCAGACCCCGCCCCTGGCCTTCAGCGCCAGCCAGCCGCCGGGCTTCGCCCCGGGGGAAACGGTGCTGGTGGCCGATGATCTGCGCCTGACCCAGACCCTGCGCTTGTCCACGACACCAGCGGCGGTGGGCGACACCCTGGTCCGCGAACTGACCCTGCAGGCCGACGGCCCGCCGGGGTTGTCCCTGCCGCCGCCGCAAACGGCCGCCGTGGCCGGCCTGGAGGCCTACCCGGTGGCCCCGCGCATCAGCAACCTGGATGACGGTCGCGGGCATATCAGCGGTGGCCAGCGCATCGATCGCCTGAGTTACAGGATCCAGCGCCCCGGGCACTACCAACTGCCGGCGCTGCGGATCAAATGGTGGAACAGCCAGGCGCATCGGGCCCAGGTCAGCGAGTTGCCGGCCTTGAGTTTCGAGGCCACGGCCGCCAGCCGCTATCAACCGGTGTTTTCCATCCGCGACGATCTCCAGGCCCTGGGCCGGCAAAACCCCTGGCGCATTTCCCAGTACCTGGTCGGCCTGGCCCTGCTGCTGGCGCTGGGCGTTGTGGCGCTGTACCTGGCCCGCCCCTGGTGGCAACGCGGGCAGCAGGCCTGGCAACACTGGCGGGCCGCCCGCCAGGCCGCCTGGGAGCGCTCCGTCGCCTGGGCCTGGGAACAGGTGCCGGGCCAGCTCAAGCAGCAGCCGCCGCAATTGAGTGCCCTGTACCTGTGGTGCCGGCGCAGCAGCGGCCGCCTCGATCTGGCCAGCCTGGGCCCGCGCCTGCGCGCCCTGCTGCAGGCCTGCTATGGCCCGACGCCCCACGCCGGTGCGGCGCTGGAGCAACTGCGCCAGGCGTTGCCGGCGCTGCACGCCGAAGGTACGCCGCAAGCCCCTTCTCAAGGCCACGGCCTGCGCCCCCTCAACCCCCGTCACGAGAAGGATTTCCCATGACACTTCCAGCCCCCTGGCGCGTGCGCCACCTGCCCCTCCTGCTGCTGTTGATGGCCGCCCCGCTGCTGGCCCTGGCCAACAGCGACCCCTTGCCCTCGTGGAAGGACGGCCCGAGCAAGCAGGGCATTCTCGCCTTCGTCCAGGCGGTGACCACCCAGGGCGGCCCGGACTACGTGAAACCCGCCGAGCGCATTGCAGTGTTCGACAACGACGGCACCCTGTGGAGCGAGCAGCCGGCCTATTTCGAGGTGCTGTTCGCCTTCGACGAAATCAAGCGCCTGGCGCCCCAGCACCCCGAGTGGAAGACCCGCCAGCCGTTCCAGGCCGTGCTCGAAGGTGATCACCAGGCCCTGGCCGCCAGCGGCATGCACGGCCTGCTGCAGATCATCGGCGCCACCCATACCGGCATCAGCAGCGAGGCCTTTATCGACAATGCCCGGCGCTGGCTGGCCGAGGCCCGCCACCCGAAGACCGGGCGGCCGTTCAACCAGATGATCTACCAGCCCATGCTGGAAATGCTCGACTACCTGCGCAGCCAGGATTTCAAGACCTACATCGTCTCCGGCGGCGACACCGCCTTCATGCGCGTCTTCGCCGAAAGCGCCTACGGCATCCCGCCGGAACAGGTGATCGGCAGCAACTTCGTCACCCAGTGGCAGTTCCAGGACGGCCAGCCGTCGATCCTGCGCACCGCCAAGCTGGCCCACAACGACGACGGCCCGGGCAAGCCGGAAAGCATCGACGGGATCATCGGCCGGCGCCCGCTGCTGGCTTTCGGCAACTCCGACGGCGACCTGCAGATGCTGCAGTGGACCGCCGCCGGCAGTGGCAAGCGGTTCATGGCCCTGGTGCACCACACCGACGCAGCGCGCGAGTGGGCCTACGACCGCAAGTCCCAGGTCGGGCGCCTGGACCAGGCCCTGGATCAAGCACAGCAGCACGGCTGGACGCTGGTGGACATGGCCGCCGAATGGCGGCGGATCTACCCCTTCGAGCCCCTGGCACCCGAGCAAGCGCAATGACCACAGGAGAAGCAACAACAGACGCAAGGCAGGACAGCACTCAACGTGGCTCGCCCCAGGCGAGCGAACCCGAAAAAGGAGCAAGTCAGATGACTCGCATACGCAAGTGGCTACCCAAGGCCGCCCTGGTGGCGACCGCGGTGATGGCGTTCTCGGCAACTGCCGGGGCGGCAGAGAAACCCAATATCCTGGTGATCTTCGGCGACGATATCGGCCAGACCAATATCAGCGCCTATTCCATGGGCGTGGTCGGCTACAAGACACCGAACATCGACCGCATCGCCAAGGAAGGCATGCTGTTCACCGACTACTACGCGGAGAACAGCTGCACCGCCGGGCGCTCTTCCTTTATTACCGGGCAGACGCCGCTGCGCACCGGGCTGTCCAAGGTGGGCATCCCCGGGGCCCCGGTGGGCCTGCAAAAACGCGACATCACCATCGCCCAGGCGCTGAAATCCCAGGGCTACGCCACCGGCCAGTTCGGCAAGAACCACCTGGGCGACCGGGATGAGTACCTGCCCACCGCCCACGGTTTCGACGAGTTCTTCGGCAACCTCTACCACCTCAACGCCGAAGAGGAGCCCGAGCGCCCCTACTGGCCCAAGGACGACCCGGACTTCGTCAAGGCCAACTCGCCACGCGGGGTGATCCACAGTTTTGCCGACGGCAAGATCGAGGACACCGGCGCCCTGACCAAGAAACGCATGGAGACCATCGACGACGAAACCACCGCCGCCGCCCAGGCCTTCATCGAGAAGCAGGCCAAGGCCGACAAGCCGTTCTTCGTCTGGATGAACACCACGCGCATGCACGTGTTCACCCATGTGCGCGAGTCCATGGCGGGCCAGAGCGGCATGCCCGGCAACGAATACGCCGACGGCATGGTCGAGCACGACAACGATGTGGGCAAACTGCTCAAGACCCTCGACGACCTGAAGATCGCCGACAACACCATCGTCGTCTACACCACCGACAACGGGCCCAACCAGTTCTCCTGGCCGGATGCAGCGACCACGCCATTTCGCAACGAGAAGAACTCCAACTGGGAAGGCGCCTACCGGGTGCCGGCGATGGTTCGCTGGCCGGGCAAGGTCAAGGCCGGGGAAGTCTCCAACGAGATGTTCTCGGGGCTCGACTGGTTCCCCACCCTGCTGGCGGCGGCCGGCGACAGCGGGGTCAAGGACAAGCTGCTCAAGGGCTGGGCCCCCACCACCGGTGGCGCCAGCTTCAAGGTGCACCTGGACGGCTTCAACCAGTTGCCCTACCTGACTGGCCAGCAGCCCAAGGGGGAACGCCACGAGTTCTACTACTTCAACGATGACGGGGTGCTGGTGTCGATGCGCTTCGACAACTGGAAAGTGGTGTTCTGCGAGCAGCGCCAGCCCGGCGGGTTCAGGGTCTGGAGCGAGCCGTTCGTATGCCTGCGGGTACCGAAGATCCTCAACTTGCGGATGGACCCCTACGAGCGGGCGGACGTGGTGTCCGACCAGTTCTATGACTGGAACACCAAGAACGTCTACCTGGCCGGGGTGGCGGTGACCAAGTCGGCGAAGTTCCTCGAGACCTTCATCGAATACCCACCGAGCCAGAAACCGGCGAGCTTCAGCATCGACCAGATCCGCGCCGCGGTGGATGCCAAGATCGCCGAGAAAATGAAGGCTCAACCGGCCCAATGACCCGACGCCGCCCGGCCCACCGGGCGGCCTCTCCCCCCCACACAGCAGGCGTCGACTTGCCGACGAAGACGTCCGCCAGTCTTGTACTACGCTTGAGTCCGCATTCGCCGGGACTCCGGCACCTGCCCATCCGTAGGGCATTTCGTTTTCTGCATAAGGCCATGGAACATGAGTTCTCCCCTCTCGCGGCCACACCTTGCCAACCACAGCCTCGATACCCGCGCGCAGTGGTTTCCGGCACTGCTGTTATTTGTCTCCGGCGCTGCGGCGCTGATCTTCCAGGTGCTGTGGATCAAGCAACTGTCCCTGGTGGTGGGGGTCGAGGTCTATGCCATCACCACTGGTATCAGCGCCTTCTTCGCCGGGCTGGCCCTGGGCGGTTGGCTGTTCGGCCGCCTGGCCGACCGGGTGGCCAATCCCTGGCGCCTGTACGCGCTGCTGGAGTTGCTGGTGGCGCTGACGGCCGTGGGCGCGACCCTGGCCCTGGCCGGCGCCGCCGCGCCCTTCGCTGAACTGGCCCTGCACCTGGGCCTGCTGGCCTGGGGCCTGCCACTGCTGCTGGTGGGCGCCCCGGCGGTGCTGATGGGCGGCACCCTGCCGGTGCTGGTGCGAGCCCTGGCGGCCGACCCGGGGCAACTGGGCCGCGCCGGTGGCAGGCTGTACGCAGCCAACACCGCCGGGGCAATTGCCGGCACCCTGCTCAGCGCCTTTGTGCTGATTGCCACCCTCGGCGTGCGCGGCAGCGCCCTGGCCGCCGCGCTACTGAACCTGCTGGCGGCCCTCGGTGCTCTGGCCCTGCGACAACAGCAGGCCCTGCCCGCCAGCGCGCCGGCAAAGCTGGCCCGCAACCCGCGGCCGGCACGCCTGGCCCTGCTGCTGTACAGCCTCGCCGGCGGCGTGGCCCTGGGCTACGAGGTGGTCTGGTCGCAGTCCATCGTGCCGTTCATGAGCACCCGCACCTACGCCTTTGCGGTAGTCCTGGCCACCTACCTGGGCGGGCTGTTCCTGGGCAGTAGCCTGATGGCCCCGCGGGCTGACCGGGTACGTGACCCCTGGGGCCTGTTTGGCCTGCTGATTGCCGGTGCCGGGCTGCTGGCCCTGCTGGAAATGGCGCTGCTGGGGCGCTGGCTGATCCTCGCCCAGACCCAGGTCGAAGCCCTCATCCTCAGCCTGGGAGGCAGCCCGCTGCTGGGCATGAGCGGGCGCTTTGCCGTGGCCGCGCTGTGCATCGTGTTCGTGCCCACCCTGCTGCTGGGGGCGGCCTTCCCCCTGGCCCTGCGCCTGTGCTGTGACGGCCGCGCAGTGGGCCGCGACGTTGGCGCCGTGCTGGCCTGCAACACCCTGGGCGGGATCATTGGCGTGGCCCTGTGCGGCTTCGTGCTGATCCCCTGGCTGGGGCTGGTGCGCACCCTGGGGCTGCTGGCGCTGATCGCAGCGCTGGTGGGCCTGCTTGCCGTGCGTCAGGGCCCCGGGGTGAACAAGGGCCGGCGCCAGGGGGTGGTTGCCCTGGGGCTGCTGTCCCTGGCCGTGGCCCTGCTGACCCCGCCCCAGCGCCTGGCGCAACTCCTGCCCGGGGCCCGCCACGCCGAACTGAGTTTCTACCAGGAAGGCCGCGGCGCCACGGTGGCGGTGGTGACCCAGGGCCTGCCCGAGCGGCGATTCCATCGCCTGTATATCCAGGGCGTGTCGAACACCGGCGATGCCATGCCGTCACTGCGCTACATGCGCATCCAGGCCCTGCTGCCGCTGCTGATCCACAACGGCGAGCCGCGCTCGGCGCTGGTGATCGGCTTCGGCACAGGGATCACCGCCGGGGCCCTGCTGCGCTACCCGGGGCTGGAACAGCGGGTGGTGGCGGAATTGCTACCGGCGGTACTGGAAGCCGCGCCGCTGTTCCAGGGCAACTTCAATGCCGCCAGCGACCCGGGCATTCAGATCCGCCTGCAGGACGGGCGCCAGGAACTGCTGCGCAGCCCGCAGAACTATGACCTGATCACCCTGGAACCGCCGCCGCCCTCCGCTGCCGGGGTGGTCAACCTGTACTCCCGGGACTTCTACCAACTGGCCGCGCGGCGCCTCAACACCCAGGGCCTGGTGGCCCAGTGGCTGCCCCTGCCGACCCAGAACACCGAAGACTCCCGCGCCCTGATGCAGAGCTTCCTCGAGGTCTTCCCCTACGCCACCCTGTGGACCAGCGAGTTCCACGAGATGCTGCTGGTGGGTTCCCCGGACCCCATCGAGCTGGATGCGGCCAGGATCGAGCGGCGCTTTGCCCAGGACAACGTGCGCAGCGCCCTGGGGGAAGTCGGGGTCAATTCCGCCCAGGCGCTGCTGGCCACTTGGGTCAGCGACCGCGACGGCCTGCAGCGCTTTGCCGGCGATGCCCCGACGGTCACCGATGACCGGCCGCGCATCGAGTACGCACCCTGGGTGCGGCCACGGGAGATCAACCGGGTTCTGCCGGAGCTGCTGAACCTGCGCCATCCACCGGTGCTGGTGAATGTCAGCCCCGAGTTTCGCCAGCGCATGAACCAGGAAAGCCGCAACCTGATGCAGTTCTACCGCGCCAGCCTGCACGCCTATGATGGCGACCGCGAAGCCTGGGCCCGGGAGATCCGCGAACTGCTCCAGGTCGATGGCGGCAACCCCTACTACCGCTGGTTCGTCGGCCAGTGAGCTGAAGCGACCATCCCGGGCCGTTGCATGCGGCCTGGGACTTTTTTTCAGGAAACCGGTAGGGTGCGCAGTTTCAGCGCGCCACTGCCCGGGCGCGGCGGTCTTTCATGGAGTCGTACCGCCCAATGAGTTGCTGGACCCTGCTCGGCCTGCCGGCCACCGCCGATACCCGCACCATCAAACGCCACTACGCCAGGCTGCTCAAGCAGACTCGCCCGGATGAAGACCCGGTGGCGTTCCAGCGCCTGCGCGAAGCCTATGAATCGGCGCTGGAGCAAGCCCGGTGGTTGGGCATGCAGGAGCAGGAGCCACACCCGAACGAAGACCCGGTGCCGCTGGCGGGGCAGGCGCCGCAGGGCCCAAAGCCGCTGTCGCCGGCGCAGCGAGTCGCCCCCTTGCTGGAGGGCATCCGCATCGAGCAACTGGACCTGCGCTATCAGCAGGCGATCCAGAGCGACTGCCTGCTGGAGTTCGAGCTGGGCCTGTTGCGCCACTGCGTGGAACGCCCGGACCAGTCGCAACAGCTGCTGGCCTGGGCCTTTGCCACGTTCCACTGGCTCAGCGCCTGGCAGCGCCTGGAACTGCCGGAGTACCTGATCGATGCATTGCTGGAACAGTGCCAGGAAAAGCTCTTGCAGCCCCTGCAGGACGCCCTGGCCCAGCGCGACGACCAGGCTCTGCTCCAGGCCTACGCGCAACGCCAGCAGCAGCCCTGGCTGAACAGCCTGGACCAGGGCCAGTGGTTCAACCTGCAACTGGTGGAGCTGCTGCTCAACAGCCCCTACTGGTCCAGCCCGGGGTTCGCCGCGGTGTGTGCCGGCCAGGGCTGGCACAACGGTGCGGACAACGCCTGTCCGGCGCTGGAATGGGAGCGCCTCAAAGCCCGTGACGAAGCACCGGTATTCATTGCCCGCCAGCAGGCCCTGGCCACCCAGGCGCCGGCCAGCCCGCAACAGCGCGCCGCCTACCTGCTGCTGGCGCCCATCAGTTTCACCCGCCGGCGCAACTTCGCCCGGCGCCTGCGCCCCGATGACTGGGCCTGCTGCCGCCAACTGAGCTCGCGGCTGCACGCCAATCACCCCGAGGTATCGGCCGGCATGCCCGGCGGCACGCCGTTCTTCTGGCGCGACTGGGAGTTCGCTTTCAACGCCTGGCCCATGTACCTGGGCATTGTCCTCGCCTGCCTGGCGGGGGCCGTGGCCCGCTATGCGCCGCAAGCCGGCAGCCTGGGGGAAATCATTGGCGTGACGCTGTTCTGGAGCACCTGTTTTGCCGGCGCCGGGGCCCTGCTGGGGTGGCTCTGGCAGCCTCTGGCTCACCGCCTCTGGGTACGCGACCAGGCACTCGGCGCACGCCTGCCGCACTGGCTCGACCCGGATCGTGAGGTGCTGGTCCTGCGCGACCTGCTGCCGGCCCTGCTGATCAGCGGTGCCCTGGGATATTTCTGCGGCCCGGTCAGCGCCGCCACTTACCTGGCCGTGCTGCTGGGGGTGGCGAGCCTGCGGCGCCGCGAACTCAAGGCCCAGGCTTCCTGGGAAAAACCCGCTCCCTGGCGCCGGCGGCTGTTGATCGGCCTGGGCTGCATGGTGCTGGTGGCAGGCCTGGGCAGCCTCCAGCTGTTCACCAGCCAGCGCACGCTCAACCCCAACCAGGGCCTGCAGCAATGGAGCGAACGCCTGTGCGCGCGCATGCCCGCCAATGCCGAGGGCTGCACGGCCCCGGCCACCGCCCGCCAGTGGTACGGCCAGGAGGGGCAGCCATGAACCCCAATTGGTTGCTGCCCATCGGCCTGGTTCTGGGGTTGACGCTGGTCGGCCTGGCCGGGGCCAGCAAGCCCCTGGGGCGCCTCGACCTGTGGCTGGACCACCAGGACAGCCCGAGCACCGCCCAGGCCAATGCCCTGGCGCCGATCGTCAATTGCATGAACCAGGTGGATGTGCCCTGGCGCCTGGCCCACCAGGCCTTCATGACCGAGGGTGCGCCCCGGACCAAGGCGCCCGAAGCCTACGACCTGTATGCCTACAGCCACCAGGACATCGACGCACTGTACCGCCTCAACTGCCCCGGCAGGATCACCGACAAGTTGCAGGTCCTGGCCCCGGACAGCCCTTTGCTCCCCGCCACCGTGCGCTATCTGCAAGTGCTCGGGCCCTTCGCGGCCCTGACCAAGGATTCCTTCATGCGCAAAATGGGCATCGGGCGGCCCCTGACCGAGGCGCAACTGGATGAGTTTGCCCGCCAACTGGCGCAACAGAGCGAGGCTTACCTGGAAGCTTCCAATGCCGTGCGCCAGTTGCTCCCGGCCCTGGATATCGAACCGCGCAGCCAGCAACTGCTGCGCCTGGAGCAACGCCTGGGGCGCAATGCCCATTGGGCATTGCTCGATTACATGATCCAGGCCCGCAGCACTGTGGAGTTTGTCGAGGCAGGCGTACGCCAGCAAAGCCTGACCCCGGACCAACTGGCGCAGGTCACCCGGCAGTTGCGCCAGACCTGGGACGCTCGGCAGCAGTACCTGAAAACAGGCCAGCCGGACAAGAACACCGAGCAGGTGCTGTACCTCTGGCAACTGATCGCCCAGCCCGGCGAACAGTACCTCAAGGCGCTGGACACCCTGCACCGCGACTGGCAGCAACATGCCGAGCCGCAACGCCTGAGCGACGACTACCACGCAGTGACCCAGGGTTACGACCAGATGCTCTACCACTACAACAAACTGGCGCGCAGCCAGTACTGAAACCGAACGATGGCCGCGGCACCTTTCAAGATGCCGCGGCCATCAACGGTCGGTCACTTTTTCTTCAGTTGCAGGTAGGACTGGTGCATGTCATAGGCCCAGCCGTCGATGACGTTCTTCACGTCGCTGGCCTGCATCACCTGGGTGTCGTTTTCCAGGGGCTTGCCGGTGCCTTTGCGAACCACTTCGGCAATCACCGCGTGGGTGCTGCCATCCAGGAACGCCGCCTCGGTGGCCAGGGTGGTTTCCTGGTCGCGGATGCCACTGGCGGTGCTCACCGCCGCCGCCACCAGGGCCACGGGAATGATTTCATAGGGCTTCAGGCCCTCGGTCTTGCTGGTGACTGCGGTAATCGCCGCGCGCACCACGATCACCCCCGGGCCCGGGCCGGTGGCCAGTGGCAGGGATTTGCTCACCTCGCGCTGCAGTGCCTGGTCGTAGTAACGGGTGATGGCGGTCAGGGTGCTCTGGGGGATCTTCGCCGTCGGCTGCGGCTGCGGGTAGAACTGGGTCGGTTCGATGTACACGCTGCTGTAGTTGCTCAGCTTGAGCTTGGGATCGATCCAGCGCATCACCTCCACGCCGGAGGGCGACTTGGCTTCCTTGAGCTGGCTGTAGTCGCTGAGAAACCCGGAGTACTCGTCAGGCTGGGGCACTTTGCTGGAACAGCCCACCATCCCGAGGGTGGCAAGGCACAGCGTGCTGAGGGTCAGAGCAAGCTTCATGTGTAACTCCTGTAGGTGCAGCAGCCAGGGACTGGCTAGGGGAAATTAAGGTATAGCCAAAAGCCGGCGCTTTGCCCCGCCGGCGCGGGTTGTTTGTCACGGCTTGCGGGCTGATTCACAGCCCGGATTTGACAGACCGGCAGCTGCCGTCAAAGCTCCATCGAGCCTGAGAGTGCCGATCAAGGCACCGCATTCTGGATACGGACGTCGCAATGCCCAAGCCGAAGAAGAATAACCCACGCTCGACACCCCCTGCTTCAACTGCACCTTCGCCCCACCGCTACCTGTTCCCCTTCGGCGCCCTGCTGTTGCTGCTGGTGCTCGGCGCTCTCGTCTGGTTCCTGCTGGCCGAACCGCCCCGGCTGGCGGCGCCGCAGGTGGCTGCGGCCCCGCCCCCCGCCCAGCCCAAGGCCGTGCCGGCGCTACCGGCCGCCCAGTACGTCGATGAACAGGCCTGCCAGGGCTGCCACCAGGCCCAGGCCAGGGACTGGCAAGGCTCGCACCATCAACTGGCGATGCAGGAGGCCAACCCGCAGACGGTGCTGGGCAATTTCAATGAACAGCGTTTCAAGGCCGAAGGCGAAAGCACCCGGTTGTTTCGCCGCGGGACCGAGTTCTGGGTCAACACCCCCGGCGCCGACGGCAGGCCCGCGGACTTCAAGGTGGCCTACACCTTCGGCATCGAGCCCTTGCAGCAATACCTGATCGAGGTCGGCCAGGGGCGCCTGCAAGCCCTGGGCGTGGCCTGGGATACCCGCAAGCAGCAGTGGTTCCACCTGTATCCGGGCCAGGGCGTTAACTTCAAGAACCCGCTGCACTGGAGCAAGCCCAGCCAGAACGCCAACTTCATGTGTGTGGAATGCCACACCACCGGCTACCAGCGTAATTTCAGCGCCAGCCAGGAGCGCTTCGACAGCCGCTGGAACAGCCTCGGCGTTGGCTGCCAGGCCTGTCACGGCCCGGCCTCCAACCACCTGCAGGCCACGGCCAGCAAGGCCACCCTGGCCAACGCCGGCTTCGCCGTGGACCTCAAGGCCGCAAGCGCCACCCAGGAGATTGAGACCTGCGCCCGCTGCCACGGCCGGCGCGCGCCCCTGGGCGACGGCTACCACGTCGGCCAGCGCCTGATGGATGACTACCTGCCCAGCGCCCTGACCCGGGAGCTGTACGCCCTGGACGGCAAGATCAAGGACGAGGTGTTCGAATACGGCTCCTTCGCCCAGAGCAAGATGTTCGACAAGGGGGTGCGCTGCAGCAATTGCCACAACCCCCACAGCACCCAGCTCAAGGCCCCGGGCAACGCCGTATGCCTGCAATGCCACAACCCCGCCGGCAAGAGCGCGGCAGCCGGCATCGACGGACGCGGGTTGCAGGCCAAGGATTACGATTCCCCCGACCATCACCGGCACACCCCCGGCCAGCCCGGTGCGCAATGCGTGGACTGCCATATGCCGGGCAAGGTCTACATGGGCAATGACTATCGCCATGACCACAGCTTCAGCCTGCCCAACCCGCTGCGGGCGCAGAAGCTTGGCACGGCCGATGCGTGCCTGAGCTGCCACCAGGGGCAACAGGCCGGCGAACGCATCAGCCGGCAGTTCCAGTTATGGACCGCCAACAGCCCACCCCAGCCACCGCGCTACGACGACAGCCTGTGGTTGATCCGCGGCGGCCACCCAGGGGCAGCCCAGGCGTTGCAGGAACAACTGCAGCGCAGCGATCTGCCACCAATCCGGCGTGCCACCCTGCTGGCCGAGCTGGCCAACTATCCCAGTGCCCAGGCACTGCAACTGGCTACCCAGGCCCTCGGGCATGCGGAGCCCCAGGTGCGCGAAAGCGCGGTGCGAGCCACCAGCGCCCTGGTGCCGCCAGCCGAACGTGGCCCGCTGCTGGTGCCCCTGCTGCAAGACCCGGTCAAGGCCGTGCGGATCACCGCAGCTCGCGATCTGCTGGGCGCCGCGCGCAGTGGCCTGGGCCCAGCTCAAGGGGCCTGGGACAAAGCCCTTGGCGAATATGAAGCGGTGCAGTTGAGCCTCGTGGAGCGGGCCGAAGCCAACCTCAACCTGGCCATGCTCTACCAGGCCAGCGGGCGCGGTGCCGAGGTCGAACCCTACCTGCGCGCAGCCTTGCGCCGCGACAGCGACTTCTTCCCGGCCCTGGTGACCCTGGGGCAGTGGCTGGAAGCCAATGGCCGCAGCCAGGAGGCGCAGCAACTGCTGGCCCAGGCCCTGCAACAGCACCCGGAGTCGGCGCTGCTGCAACACACCCGGGGCCTGAGCCTGATTCGTGGGGGCGACACTGCCCGGGCCATGGCCGCCTTGAAAAAGGCCGCCGAGCTGGAACCGCAGAATGCTCAGTACGCCTATGTGCTGGCAGTGGCCCTGCACGACAGTGGCCAGCAGGACGCTGCCAACCGTCAGTTGCAAGCCCTGCTGCAGCGCCAGCCGACCCAGCGCAATGCGCGCCTGAGCCTGATCCAGTACTACCTGGAGAGCGGCCAGGAACCCAAGGCCCAGGCACTGATGCAGCAATGGAAGCAGCTCAACCCCGGGGACCCGGCGTTGCAATAGGCAGGGTGGCAAGGAGGGCTCGGTTACCCGAGCCCCCAAAACCAATCAAACAGGATTAACTATCAACTTTAATCCATTGATTTTAAACGACTATTTATTCTAGAAATTACATTAACCAGCGCAACCGCGCGCCACCTTCAGCGCCGACGAAACAGCGGCCGCGGCTCGATCACCGAGCGGCCATAGAGCACGCTCATCCCCGCCAACCCTTTGAGTGCGTCCAGCGCGCACTTGTCTTCACGCACGGCAAAGCTGTCGAAACCGCATTGGCGCATATGGCTCAACTGGTCGCGCAGCACATCGCCAATCGCTCGCAATTCGCCCATCCAGCCCAGGCGAGTGCGCAGCAGGTAGGCCTGGCTGTAACCCCGGCCATCACGAAAGCTGGGGAAGTCCACGGCGATCAGCGGGATCAGCTTGAGCCAGGGCTTGAGGCTTTCCACCTCGTCGTCCGGGCCTATCCATACGCCGTCCCGGGCCGGGTGATGCTCGATGCGGCGCATCAGCCACAGGGCCAGGGGCAGAATCAGCGGCCCGTCCGGCAATGCGTCGTCGACCCCGCGCACCAGGCTCCAGGCATCGTCTTCCACCCGTTGGGCTTCGCCTTCGTGCAAACGCAGCAGGTTGTTCATGCCAGCGCCTCCACGGCCTTGGGATAGACCCGCTCCTTGAACGGCTCCAGGCCGATGCGCTGCAGGGTCTCGACGAAGGGTTCGTCGCTTTCCCGGTAGCGTACGAAGGTGGCGATGATGCGTTCGATCACCTCGGGGATTTCCTCGGCGCTGAAGGACGGGCCTATCACCTTGCCCAGGGCGCTGTCACGGCCCTTGGCCCCGCCCAGGGTGACCTGGAACCACTCGCTGCCGTTCTTGTCGACGCCGAGGATGCCGATATTGCCGATGTGGTGATGGCCGCAGGCGTTCATGCAGCCGGAAATGTTCAGGCTGATGTCCCCCAGGTCGTGGAGGTAGTCCAGGTCGTCGAAGCGCTGCTGGATGGCCAGGGTAATGGGGATCGAACGGGCGTTGGCCAAGGCGCAGAAGTCACCGCCCGGGCAGGCGATGATATCGGTCAGCAACCCGGCGTTGGCGGTCCCCAGGCCATGCTCGCAGGCCCGCTGCCAAAGCTCGAACAGACGCGACTTGGGCACATCCGGCAAGACGATGTTCTGTTCGTGGGCAATGCGGATCTCGCCAAAGCCGTAGTCCTCGGACCAGTCGGCCACCGCTTCCATCTGCTGGCCGGTGACGTCACCGGGTGGCGAGGCCGGGCCCGGCTTGGTCGACAGCACCACGCAGGTGTAGCCCGGCACCTTGTGCGGGTGCACGTTGCGCGCCACCCAGCGGGCGAAGGCCGGGGACTCGGCCAGGTGGCTGCCGTACTCCAGGTCGGTGTCCGCCAGGCGCTCGTAGAGCGGCGGCACAAAGGCGCTGGCCACCCGCTGGAATTCGTCCTCGGTGAGCTGCGCGGGGCCGTCCCTGAGGTGCTGCCACTCCTCCTCCACTTCCCTGGCGAAGGCCTCGATGCCCAGGGCCTTGACCAGGATCTTGATCCGCGCCTTGTACTTGTTGTCCCGCCGGCCGTAGCGGTTGTAGACCCGCAGCACCGCTTCGACATAGGACAGCAAGTGCTGCCAGGGCAGCCCGTCGCGGATCTGCAGGCCGAGGATCGGCGTGCGCCCCAGGCCGCCGCCGACTATCACCCGCAGGAGCATCTCGCCGTTGCGGGCACGGTAAAGATAGAGGCCGATGTCATGCATCATGATCGCCGCGCGGTCCTGCTTGGCCGAGCAAATGGCGATCTTGAACTTGCGCGGCAGGAACAGGAATTCCGGGTTGATGGTGGACCACTGGCGCAGGATCTCCGCCAGGGGGCGCGGGTCCAGGTATTCATCGCCGGCCACCCCGGCAAAGGCTTCGGTGGTGATGTTGCGCACACAGTTGCCGGAAGTCTGGATGGCGTGCATCTCCACTTCGGCCAGGCGCTGCAGGATGTCCGGCACCTGGGCCAGCTCGATCCAGTTGAACTGCAGGTTCTGCCGGGTGGTGAAGTGGCCGTAGCCGCGGTCGAAGTCCCGGGCGATGCTGGCCAGGGTACGCATCTGCCGGGCGCTGAGGGTGCCGTAGGGAATCGCCACCCGCAGCATGTAGGCGTGCTTCTGCATATACAGGCCGTTCTGCAGGCGCAGGGGCAGGAACTCCTCCTCGCTCAGTTGGCCGCCCATGAAGCGCTCGACCTGGTCGCGAAACTGCGCCACCCGCTCAAGCACCAGGGCCCGGTCATAGTCGTCGTACTGATACATGTCCCTACCTCATCGAAGCTGATCGTGCTCTAAACGGCGCGTGTTGTGAGGGGGCGACTATGCGCGTACGGCGCAGAGCGTTACAGATTCAGGTAAAAACTAAAAAACCATATCAGCCAAGGCTGCACCACCGTAGGCATGAGGAAAATCTGATCCGTATTAATGTGGTTTTTCTGAGCCTGTTTTGTTTCCCCGCTGATTCCTACAGTGCACCCCGTGCCAGACCGGGTGGCCTGGCAAGACTTTGCAACCGTGGAAGCATTGACCATGAACTCAGCAACAATCGGACAGGCCTACAACTACAAGGTGGTTCGCCAATTCGTCGTCGCAACAGTGGTATGGGGCGTGATCGGCATGGCCATGGGGGTGTGGATTGCCTCGCAGCTGGTGTGGCCGGAGATGAACCTCGACCTGCCCTGGAGCACCTTCGGCCGGCTGCGGCCGCTGCACACCAGTCTGGTGATCTTCGGTTTCGCCGGCAGCGCGCAGTTCGCCGCCAGCTACTACGCGGTCCAGCGCACCTGCCAGGTGCGGCTGTACTCCGACACCCTGGCCGCCTTCACCTTCTGGGGCTGGCAGTCGGTGATCGTGATCATGCTGATCACCCTGCCCCTGGGCTACACCACCACCAAGGAATACGCCGAGATCGAATTCGCCGGCGCGGTGTGGATGGCGGTGGTCTGGGTCGCCTACGCGATTGTGTTCTTCACCACCGTGGTGCGGCGCAAGAGCCAGCACATCTACGTCGGCAACTGGTTCTTCGGCGCCTTCATCCTGGTGATCGCCATGCTCCACGTGGTCAACCACCTGTCGATCCCGGTGGACTGGTTCAAGTCCTACCCGGTGTATTCCGGGGCCACCGACGCCATGGTCCAGTGGTGGTACGGGCACAACGCCGTAGGCTTTTTCCTGACCACGGGCTTTCTCGGGATGATGTACTACTTCGTGCCCAAGCAAGTCGGGCGCCCGGTGTACTCCTATCGCCTGTCCATCGTGCACTTCTGGGCGCTGATCACCCTGTACATCTGGGCCGGCCCGCACCACCTGCACTACACCGCGCTGCCGGACTGGGCCCAGTCCCTGGGCATGGCCATGTCGCTGATCCTCCTGGCCCCGAGCTGGGGCGGCATGATCAACGGCATGATGACCCTCTCCGGGGCCTGGCATAAGCTGCGCACCGACCCGATCCTGCGCTTCCTGGTGCTGTCCCTGGCGTTCTACGGCATGTCCACCTTCGAGGGCCCGATGATGGCGATCAAGACCGTCAACGCCCTGTCCCACTACACCGACTGGACCATCGGCCACGTACACGCCGGTGCCCTGGGCTGGGTGGCGATGATCACCTTCGGGGCCATCTACCACATGGTGCCCAAGGTCTTCGGCCGCGAGCAGATGTACAGCGTGCCGCTGATCAACCTGCACTTCTGGCTCGCCACCATCGGCACCGTGCTGTACATCGCCTCGATGTGGGTCAATGGCATCACCCAGGGCCTGATGTGGCGCGCGGTGAACGAAGACGGCACCCTCACCTACTCCTTCGTCGAGGCCCTGGTGGCCAGCCATCCGGGATTCGTGGTGCGTTTCGCCGGCGGCGTGTTCTTCCTCAGCGGCATGCTGCTGATGGCCTACAACACCTGGCGCACCGTGCGCGTTGCCGATGAGCGCCTGGCGCTGAGCGACGCCCGGATCGCCTGACCCACCTGCCCCACGCCGGCCCCCGTGGCCGGCGTGTTGCGTCTCAGGGAGCCTGAAAACCCATGGATATACTGCTCAACCTGCTGGGGGTGGCGTTTCTCTACCTCTGCATCGAGTACTGCCTGCGTCACCAGAGTGCCAAGAGCCTGGACGACGCCAGCCTGATCCCCTTCGCCGACGACCCCGACGTAGCCCGCCGGGTGGAGCTGGCCACGGGCAAGAAAATCAACGCCGTGGCGCCGGAGGAAGCCAAGCCGGGTTGGATAAACCTGGATATGTAGAGCGCTTTGGCTGGCAAGCCAGCTCCTACAGTGGGGGTATTGGCCGGGTCAGGCGCGCTCGCGGGGGATCAGGCTCTGCAACTGAGCGGCGAGGAAATTGCCGTCAAAGGCAAAGACGTCAGGGTCCTTCAAGCCGTTGGTCTTGCGCCATTGCCAGCCGCCCGAAGCCTCGCCGACCAGGGACACGCTGCCCAGCCGCGCCGCAGTCAGGCCGATCACCGCCAGGGAAATCTGCCCTTGGGGGCCCATCACATCCGGCACGAACTCCACCGGTTTGCCGGCGATATGGATGGTCAGCCTCTCGCTCTTGAAGGTCGAGACCTCCAGCGGCACCGCCGGGCTGAAGGCCACATAGGGCTCGCGCTGCAACGCCAGCAGGTCCGGCAGCAATACCGGCGCCAACCAGTCTTCGATCTGCCCGAACAATTGATGAATGCGACGCGCCCAGACTACCGACTGGCTGTCGAACAGCTGCTTCTTGTGGGCTTCACTGGCCGCGTAGTGGCGCAGCATCTCGCCCAGTTGCTGGATATCGTCCATTGTGCTGTGTCCCTGGCTTCGACCTTTGAGAACAGCAGGTCGCCGGCCCTGAGCATGGCAGATGCCGGTGTCGGGCGTTGAGTTGTTTGCCCGCCGGCTCGCCGAGCCCTGTAGCTGCGCCCACCGATGATGATCCTGCGGGCCGCTGGCGACGATCACTGGCAAGGCATTACCAGGCAAAATCTACAGCGCAGTATCCGCCGCTCGGCACTGAAACTGCAGCCGGTACTGACGCGGCGTCAGGCCGGTGGCTTGGCGCAAGGCGCTGCCCAGGTGGGACTGATGGGCAAAACCACAGTCCTGGGCAACCGCCGCCAGGGGCAGGTCCGTGTGCTCCAGCAGCCGCCGGGCCGCTTGCAGCCGCACCTCGGTGATCCAGGCATGGGGCGTGATGCCTACAGCACGACGAAAGTCGCGCAGCAGGCGCAGTTCGTTGTGGCCGTAGGTCAGGGCCAGTTGCGCCAGTGACAGGGGCCGGGCGTATTCATCGGCCATCTGTTGCAGCACCTGCCCCAGCTCCGGGGCCGGGGCTGGCGCCGCCCGACCGGGCTGGGCCAGCCCCAGAAACGCCAGCGCGCATTGCTCCAGGGCCAGCTCATCGGCCTCGGGCGCCAGCAGCAGGCGCCTGGCTTCGCGCCCCAGGGCCAGGGCGCGGGCATGCCCCGGGCTCTGCATCCGGCGCTGGCCAGGAACCAGCGGAGTCGCGCCCTGCCAGCGCAGCAGCAGGTATTCGCCGCCCATGGAGGATTCGGAAAACACCTCAATGCCTGCGGGCGTCAGGGCCAGGGTGCCGGGCCAGGTATCGAAATCCTCGCGGCGGTCGGAGTCGATGGCATGCACCCCGCGCTGGCGTTCCAGGGTCACCCCCAAGGTCTGCCACTGGGCCGGATCGCGGGCGCTGTAGGCCGCGGCCGGCAGCAGTTGCAGCAGCAGGCGGCCGTCCAGCAGGCGATGTTCGAGCACCTGGGGCATGTGAAATTTCCTGATAGATCGCCACCCGTGGCGGCGTGAAACTGAGGCTTACCCAACCGCACCACAGAGGAGTTGCCCATGCGCACCATCGGCCTGATCGGCGGCATGAGCTGGGAGTCCAGCGCCGAATACTATCGCCTGATCAATCAGCAGGTTCGCGATCGACTGGGGCCGCTGCGTTCAGCGCGGCTGTTAATGTACAGCGTCGACTTCGGGCCTGTCGAACAGGCCCAGCATGCCGGGCGCTGGGACGACGCGGCGGCGATCCTGGTGGAGGCAGCCCGGCGCCTGGAAGCCGGCGGCGCCGAATGCGTGGTGCTCTGCACCAACACCATGCACAAGGTCGCCGGGCAAATAGAGGCCGCCATTGGAGTGCCCTTTGTGCATATTGCCGACCCCGTGGTGCAGGCCGCCCAGGCAGCCGGCACCCTGAGCGTGGGGCTGCTGGGCACAGCCTTCACCATGGAGCAGGCGTTCCTCAAAGGCCGCCTGGAAGACCAGGGCCTGAAGGTGCTGGTGCCCGATGCAGCGCAGCGCCAGGCGGTGCACCGCATCATCTATGAGGAGCTGTGCGTGGGCGTTGTCAGCGAGAGCTCGCGGCGGCTGTACCAACACGTGATCGACGGGCTCCAGGCCCGTGGTGCCGAGGCGATCATCCTCGGCTGCACGGAAATCGGCCTGCTGCTCAAGCCCGAGCACAGCGCCCTGCCCCTGTTGGACACCACCGAATTGCATGCCCGGGCGGCGGTGGATTTCGCTTTGCTGGAGTGAACGTCAAGGCCCGCAGGGCCTTGCATGGCGATCGCCTGCCGAACCTCGGGCGGCCACAGGATCCCTGCCTCTGCTGCGGAGCCGATCGTCCGAACGCGGCCCGAGCCTGCGGCAGCGGCTACACGAACCCGGTCTCAACGACGCAAGCGCGCCATGCTCAGCACATCGACATAACCGCCGTCGCGTACGGCGTAGTCGCGCAGCTGGCCTTCGGTTTCGAAGCCGAACTTGCGGTACAGGCCGATGGCGGCCTGGTTGTCGGCATACACCGTCAACTCCACCCGGCGCAGGTTCATCCAGTTGTCGGCCACCTCCAGCACGGCCGCCAGCAGGCGGCTGCCGATGCCCTGGCGTTGCCAGGCCGGGGATACGCCCATGCCGATATCGGCGCAATGGGCCCGGCGCACCCGCGCCACCTGCAGCAGGCTGCAACTGCCGATCACCGCACCCTGGTGCAGGGCAACCAGGGCCACCAGCCCCTCGTTTTCCTGCCCCAGCCCGACGCGCTTGCGCCACAACTCGCGGGACTGGTAAGGCAGTTGCAGGGTCTGGGCCGCCACACTGGGTTCGCTGTACAGCGCCGTCAGGCCGTCGATATGAGCTTCGTTGCACCGCTCGATGACGATGGTGGGATGGGCGTTGGGCATGGCGAGGTCATCCTTGAAGTCGAAATGGCCATCGAGTGTACGGGCATGCGCCTCTGGATGACGAGGACAATGGTGCTCGTTCGCCGGCAAGGAACCGCCTCGCAGGCACACCCGTAGGAGCTGGCTTGCCAGCGAAGGCGTTTCCGGAACCGGCGCAGGGTTTGCGGGCCACTTCGCCGGCAAGCCGGCTCCTACATGGAATAGCGGTGGGTGCCCCTGGTAGGAGCTGGCTTGCCAGCGAAGACGTTTCCGGAACCGGCGCAGGGCTGGCGGGCCCTTTCGCCGGCAAGCCGGCTCCTGCATGGAATAGCGGTGGGTGCCCCTGGTAGGAACTGGCTTGCCAGCGAAGGCGTTTCCGGAACCGGCGCAGGATTTGCGGGCCCTTCGCCGGCAAGCCGGCTCCTACATGTAATAGCGGTGGGTGCCCGCTCGTGGGCGTGGGAGTGAATCTCTGCAAGAGCGGGCGGGTCCGTTCAGACAAACCAGTCCTGGCGTTCGCTGAAGGTGTTGAGGATCAGTTCCACCAGTTGCTGTACCTGCTCTTCATGCTCCACCTGGGCATTGACCGCCAGCCAGGCGCGGCGCTGCATGCTTTCCTCGAACAGGCCCGGCAAGGCGGTGAGGCCGCGGTCGAAGCGGCTCATGTACTGCGGCAGCAGGCCAATGCAGGCGCTGCAGCGGATCATCTCCAGCATCAGTTCATAGGAATGCACCTGCACCACCCCGGCCAGGCGCTGTTCCACCAGGCTGTTCCAGGGCCGGAACGGCTCGATATGACGGTCGTGCTGCCACTGCACCAGCATGTAGTCCGCCAGGTCGTCCAGGCTGTCGGGGCGGGCCGCGACCCGGGAGTAGCGCTTGGCGATGTGCGGCAGGTAGTCGATGCGCGCCAGGGGCATGGGTTCGCGGGTGGCGAAGCTGGGGCCCGGCAGGGGTGAGTCCTCGGCCGCCAGCCACAGCACCAGGTCGGCGCTCAGCGCCTGCAGGGACAGGTCGCTGTCGATGGAGATGATTTCCAGCCGGGCGCTGGCGTTGCGCCGCAGCAAGGCGATCAGGTCACGGCCAAGGATGTCGTGGAGGATGGTTTCCGCCACGGCCACGCGGATCAGGGGTTGCTCGATCACCGGCAGCCGCCGCTGGTGGGCCAGGGCAATCAGCTGGGCCTGCAGTTGCAGGCCTTCGCGGCTCAGGCTCAAGGCATTGCCCTGGTAGCAGAACAGCGAACGACGCAGGTGCTCCTCCAACTGCGCCAGTTGCTTGCGCAGCAGCGTGGCCTTGATGTTCAGGCTGCGGGCCGCCTGCATGAAGCAGCCGCAACGGGCGCTGACCAGAAAATACTGGGCCACCGCAGGTTCGATGCCGGCGGCCAGGGCCAGCCAGGCTTCCCGGGGTTCCTGGGGCGCGGTGTATGGCGCAAAGCCCTGGAGTGGAGCGGGTTCGAGAAATGACATTGATGACTCCCTGTCTTGTTGAGTGTTGCTTCCTTGGCGGGCGGACGGCGGGGCCGTGGGATCGCCTTCGCGGGCAAGCCAGCTCCTACAGTTGCCGGTGCTGCGTATTGCCTCGTAGGAGCCGGCTTGCCGGCGAAGGGGCCTGTGAGATCGCCTTCGCTGGCAAGCCAGCTCCTACAGCTTGTCCTCCAGGACCTGGTTCAACACCGCGCCATCGATGCTCAGGGTCGCAGTGTTGAGCATGCCTTCCAGGTAGGCCTTGGCGATCTGCTCCTGGCGCTGGGCGCGCAGGGCCTGGGTCAGGCGATCACGCAGTTCGTCCAGGCTGGCGGTCCGTGCCGGCTGCTGTTCGGTGAGCTTGAGCACGTGGAAACCCGCCGCGCTCTGCACCACCTCGGACACCCCGCCCACCTTGAGCCGGGCCACCGCGCTGCGCACCTCCGGCAGCAGTTGCTGCAAGGGCTGCAGGCCGGAGTCGCCACCGCGCTGGGCGCTGTCCCGGTCCTGGGAGTACTGCGCCGCCAAGGCGGCAAACTCCCCCGGCGCGGCCTGGGCCTTGCGGCTCAGCTCCTGCGCCTGGCGGCGTACCTGCTCGGCCGCCTGGGGCTCGGCGACCCCGAGGAAGATCTGGCTGACCCGGTACAACGGCGGCGTCATCCACGCCGACTTGCCGCTGTCATAGGCCTGCTGCAACTCCGCCGGGCTGGGGTAGTCCGCCGGCACCTGGCTGACCGACTGCAGATAGTCGCGAAACACGATCTGTTCGGTGGCGGCGCGGGTCTGCTGCTCCACCTCCGGGCGCTGGCGCCAGCCCTGGGCATCGGCCTGCTCCAGCACGGCCTTTTCCGCCAGCCGTGAACGAATCCAGGCTTCCAGCGCCGGGCGATTGCCGCGCAATTGCCCCCGGGATTCCTCGGGCAGGCTGGCGAACAGGCGCTTGAGCTCCTCGGCCGCCACCTGCTGATTGCCCAGGCGCGCCACAGCGGGCGTAGACGCCACTTGTTGTTGCAGCAGGGTCGGGGCCGGCTGCTGCGCCGCCACCGGGTCATTGCCCGGGCGCAGGGCCAGGCCCAACGCCAGGCCGAGCAAGGTCAGTGCCCCGGCACCGACCACCAGGGTGGGCTTTTTCACAGGGTGGCCGCCTCTTCCCGGGGTTGGCTTTGCGCCGCCTGGGGCGCTTCGGCCTGCGCCTGCAACTGGGCCGCCTGCTGGCTGTATTCGCGCAGGTAGACGATGAACTCCTGCAGCAACCGATCCCACAGCTCCAGCTGGCTGCGCAGGTGGGTCTCGCCGACGCCGGCCACCACCACGTCCATCTCCATCACCAGGAATTCGCCCTGCAGCGACAGCCGGGCAAAGCGCCGTGAGGCGTTCCACAGTTCCGCCAGCCCGGCCGGCAATTCGCCCTGCACCCGCAGCGCGCAGCTGTAGGTGAAGTCCACGTAGTGCCCGGCTTCGCTGCCCGGGTTACCGAAGCGCACGGCGTAGCCGATGCCCTGGCTGGCGCTGAGCAGTTGCACGATGCCGTTCTGTTCGGTCTGGTTGACCCGGTAGCCGGCGCCTTGCAGCAGGTCGGTGAGGCTTTCGGTGGTGACGCTGTTAATCAAGGTCATGGTCATCTCTTCCCTGGTGATCAGTGGGTGCTCGCCGCCCGCGGGGCGTCGAACTGGGTCTGGTAAAGCTCGTCGCCAAAGCCCTGGGCCAGTTCCTCGAACTTGACCCGGGCGCTGCCGGCGAAGGGCTGGCGGATTTTCACCACCTCGGCCACGTCGATGTTTTCGTAGGCCGCCAGGATCTGCTTGGCGATGCCGTACATCTGCTGATTCTTGACCGCACATTGCTGCACTTGTGTGTCACGCTCGCTCAATTGCGCCTGCAACCTGGCCCGTTCGGCTTCCTTGCCCCGGGCCAGCACCAGCAGGTCCTCATAGGCCTTCTTGAACTTGCCCAGTTGCTCGCTGCTGGCGGCCGCCTGGGCCTGGGCCTGGCTGTGCAGGCTCTGCTGCTGGCCGGCCAACTGCTCTGCCACACCGCGGGTCTTGGCCAGCTCGGCCGTCAGTTGCTTGACCTGGGCCTGGGCCTCCCTGGCCGCGTTCTCGGCGGCGACCCGCGCCGCCGCGGCCTGGGCCTGTTCGCTTTGCAGGGCCTGCAACTGCTGGGTGGTGCTGCGCAACTGGGTGCGCAGGCGCTCCTCCATGCCTTCGGCGCTGGCGCCGACACTGGCCAGCACGCCCCAGACCAGCAACAGGCTCGCCGCCCCTGCCCTCGCTCGGCTGTTCATAACCTTCCTCCCTGCACTTAGAAGCGCGTGTTGAGTTCAAGCTGCATCACGTCCACCTCGTAGCGCGGCCCGTAGACTTCCGAGGCGCTCATGTAGCGGGCCGTGGCATAGATGTTCTTGTCGATGCCGTAGTTGCCGCCCAGGAAATAGCCCTTGGCGTTGGTGCCCCCCAGGTGGAACGAGGAGTCGTTGAAGCCGTCGGGCAAGGCGTCGGGCTGGATGTACTTGTAGCCGGCCAGCAGGTTCCAGTCCCCGGCCTTCTTCATTTCCAGGGCATTGCCCAGGGTGAACTGCACCATCAGCGCATTGCCGCCGCTTTCGAACTGGCCCTGGCTGTTGATGTTGTTGACGATCTCGCCTTCGCTGCGCTTGAGCATCTCGCCCTTGTCGTAGGCCAGGTTGCGAATGAAGTTGGTCTGGCTGCGCAGGCGCAGGTCGTCCGGCAATTCGGTGTCCCAGGCCAGGTTCAGGTCGAGCACGTCGAACTTCGAGGCCAGGCCCACGAACTGCGGCTGCGGGGTCAGGCCCGGCGTGGCCGGGTTGGGGGTGATGTCGCGCAGCAGGAACACGCTGTTGCCCTTCTGCATGAAGGCGACCCGCGAGCCATCGGTGTCGCAGCCCGGGGCCCCGGCCCAGGGCGCGCAAGGGCTGGAGCGCTGGCCTTCGATGTCATCGAAGCGATAGTAGGCCAGGGCGCCCTTGAGGCTGTTGCTGCGGTTGATCTTCCAGTTGGCGCCGATCTGCCCGCCGAACAGCCACTTGGTGTCGCTCTCGTTCTTGTCGAAACCGTTGCTGGTGGCGGTGTCGTTGGTGTACTCCACCGGGAAGGCGCCGAGGGTGCCGAACAGGCCCCAGTCGCTGCTCAGCTTGTGGTTGAAGATCGCCGCCACGCCGTCGAAATTGAGGTCGTTGGAATACAGCATGTCGGTTGCATAGAACGGGTTGGCGATCCGCCCGCCGGTCAGGGTCAGGTCCTGGGTGGCCTTCCAGGTCAGGTAGCCCTGGTCGAGCCAGATGTCCTTCTTGCCGAAGCCGCCGCCCAGGGTCTGGGTGGTGGACACCGGATTGTTGTCCGAGCCGGTGCCGATGCGGATACCGGCGGTCCATTCCGGCGAGATCACCGCCTTCATCCCCAGGCGCGCGCGCAGGCGGAACAGGTTGTCGCGGTCCTCGCGGGTGTTGAGCAGCGGCGGCAGCTTGCTGTTGGTGTCCTTGTTGACGTCGTAGGGGCCACTGTCGTTGAGCTTGGCGTAGTCGACGATCTCGTTGCTGTTGTTGTCGGCGAAGAACCGCGACTCGTCGCGCAGGCGGATGTCGCCGTCGAAGCTGATGCGCGAGATCCAGTCCGGGAAGGTGTTGGGCTGGGCCCAGTTTTCCTGCTTGGCGGTGGCCATGACCTCGGCCTTGACCTGATCGCGGATCTGGTCGCGGACGATGGCCGGCACGTATTGCACTCGCACATCACCGGGCGCCGCAGCCGGGCCGGTTGCCGCCACGGCGGTGGCCGCGCGGGCCTGCTGGGCTTCTTTCTCGGCCTGGGCGATCAGCCCGTCGGCCTGCTCCTGCTTCAATACCCCCTGCTGCACCAACAGACGGATCAGGTTGATCGTGGCGTTCTCCGAGGGCGCGGCCGCGGCGGCCGTGGCCTGGCCGGCCAGGGTCAGGGCGACCATGCCGAGCGCCAGGGTCAATCGATTCACGGTGGAAATCATCTGCACACAACTCCTGTAGAAACTGCAAATAGGGGTTCGCTCATTCCGGTCGCCGGCCCTTGAGGGACAGGCGTACCGGCAAAGTCAGGGAGGCCGGCATGCGCTCTTTCAGGCGCGGCGTGGCCCGCAGCGCCGCCAGCACTTGCTGGTCGGTCTCGGGGTTGCCACTGGAGCCGGCCAGCTCGGCGCGGGTCACCTGCCCGTCGGCGCCCAGCCACAGGTCCACCTGCAAGGCATAGGCTTTCTTGCGCAACTCCGGGTCTTCGCGCAGCGCGCGCTGGAAGGTCGCCGCCAGGTACTGCTTGTATGTGCCGGTGCCCAGCCCGCCACCACCGGCGCCGGCCATGCCGCCGCCCTTGCCGGCACCGACGTTGAAGCCGTCGTTGCCGGACTGGGCGTCGCCATCGATCTGCATCGGGTTGGCCAGATCGTCCGCCGGCGATGGTGGTGCTTCCTCCTCCGGCTTGACCTCCTCGGGGGTGGGCGTGGGTTCGGGCTCCGGGATCTTTTCTTCCACCGGCTCCGGCTCCTTGGGTTTCTCCGGCGGCGGTGGGGGTGGAGGCGGCGGAGGCGGCAGCGGGATGATGGTCGGCACCTTCGGCGCTTCCCGGCGCACCCCGGCCATGTCATTGGCCCACTGCCACAGCAGCCAGGCCGCCACGGCACCCAGCAGCAGCCCCGCGCCCCACTTGAGCAGGCGCAGGGCGCGCGGCTTGTTCTGTACCGGCGGCAGCTCGAACGGTTGATGTGCGCTCATGGCTCAGCCCTGGCTCGGTTTGCCGGTGACCAGGCCGACCTGGGACAACTCCAGGCGGCGCAGCAGGTCGAGGACTTCGATGACCTTCTGGTACTGCACCGTGGCATCGCCGCGGACGATGATCGGGAAGTCCGGGTTCTGCGCTTTCTCGATGCGCAGGCGCTCTTCCAGCTCGCCCAGGGTCACCGGGTAGGCGTCGAGGAACACCTGGCCGCCATCGTTCACCGAAATGGCCTTGGTCTTGGCCTCGGACAGCGACACCGAGGCGCTGGCCTTGGGCAAGTGGATCTGGATGCCCGAGACCTGGGCGGTGGCGGTGAGGATGAACATCACCAGCACCACCATCAGCACGTCCACCAGGGGCGTGATGTTGATGCTGTCGACGGCGGCATCGTCTTCGTCGTCATGGGAGGCATTCACGGAAGCCATGGCAGTTCTCCTCAGGCCGGAACCGACGCGTTGCTGTGGCTGACCCGCCAGTGGGCGTTCTCGCTGTGCTGGCTCTCGCCATGCAGCTCCGCCAGCCGGGTGATGAACTCGTCGACGAACACCCGCATGTCGGCGCCGACTTCCTTGTTGCGGGTGATCAGGCGGTTGTAGCCAAACAGCGCCGGGATCGCGACGAACAGGCCCATGGCGGTGGCCAGCAGGGCCGCGGCCATGCCCGGGGCGATGGCGTTGATGTTGACGTCACCGGCCATGGCGGTGCCGAGGAACACCACCATGATCCCCAGCACCGTGCCCAACAGGCCGATGTAGGGGCCGCCGGCAATGGCGTTGGACAGGGTCGAGAGCTTGGAACTCAGCTGCTGGTTTTCCCGGGTGCGCACGCCATCCATGGAGCAGCGGATGGCCTCGATGGTGGCCGCCGACACCGACGAGGTATCGGCGCCCTGCTCGCGCCGGGTGCGAATTTCTTTCACCGCCACCAGGTACAGGCGCCACAGCGAGGAATGCTCCAGGCGGCTGGCCAGGACCTGATCGTCGGCAAACATCTCCAGGCGGGTGCCGACCTTGGCGAACTGCTCGCGAAACAGCGCATTGGCAGCGCTGACCCGACTGACCATGCGGTTCTTGCGCAGCATGATCACCCAGGACTGGATCATCATCCCCACCAGCACCAGGATGATCACCCAGGCATCCACCGGCACCGCCTTGAGCAGGAAACCCAGGCTGCCGAAACCAAAACCCGACTGTTCTTCATCGACGCCATAGGCCACCAGCTTCGACTCCGCGCCCTGGGCGCTGGCATCGGCCAGGATCAGCGCCGCCGGACGCGCCACCTTGGACAGGCGCAGCTCGTCCAGGGCCCCGGTGAAGGGCTGGAAGTGACTGGCCTCGGCCCCGGCGGCCGCTGGCAAGTCGGCGCCGATGGCCAACGGCGAATTGAAGGTGGGAATAGCCTGGGCCAGGCTCGCGGTCTCGCGGCCGTTGACGTACAGCGCCAGCCGGCTGCCCTCGCCGCTCAGGGCCAGGTGCTGCCACTGCCCCGGGTTCAGCGGCTGAGTGGAGGCAGCGCGCTGGCCGTCCACTTCGACGAAGGGCATGCCCTGGTTGATGCCGATCAGCAAGCTGCCGACACCTTCGCGACGAGCCAGCAGCAATTGTTCGCCGCTGGCCTGGTCCAGGCGCACCCAGGCGCTGAAGGTGAAGGCGCCGCCGGCGTTGTGCTGCAGCGACGGGCTGGCCGGCAGCAACAGCGGCTGACCGCTGAACTGCAAGGCCCGGCCGATCACCCCGTCAATCGCCGCGCCGGTGGCGTTCTGCGCGGTGTTGCCATAGGCGGTGGTGTCTTTGGCCGGCGTGCCGTTGCTGCCGTCGAAGTGGTAGATCGCGGTGTAGCTGGGGTCGAAGGTCAGTTGGCCATTGGCCGTGCTCGGGGCCTTCTGGTTGCCGTAGTACATCCAGATGTCCTGGCGCTGGCCGCCCTCGACCTTGGGCACATCGACCCAGATCAGCGCCATGCCCATCAGCGGGTCGAAGCTTTCGATCTGGTGGTTGAGCACGGTCTTGTCATCGGCGGCGACAAAGCGCAGGTCGGCGCCGTCTTCCTTGACCCCGTCGAAGGTGAAGTTGCCGGTGTGCAGGCGCACCAGCAGCGCGGTGCGGCCCAGGGCCTCGTTGATGGGCGCGCCTTGCGGGGTGGTGTCCACGCTGATCTGCTTGCGGTAATGCCAGTCGTCCTGCCACCAGGCATGGGCCGTGGCCGGGAGCACGAAGCCCAGGCAGATCAACAGGCTCAGGAATAAGCGTTGCATGTGAAGGGTCTCCGTAAAAAGTCAGAACGTCGCTTGCACGCTGAAGTGCAGGCGCGGGTCGTATTTCTGGGTGTTGGGGCCGTCCTTGAGCGGGTAGCCCCAGTCCAGGCTGCCGGACAGCCACTTGCTCAAACTGGCGCGGGTGCCCAGGCCGACACTGGCCAGGCTGTATTCGTCCTCCTGCTCGGGCAGCGGGTCGTGCAGCGACAGGTGCGCGCCTTCGGCAAAGGCATAGAAGCGCCACTCCTGCACGTAGCTGCCGAGGAACTTGGCCAAAGACGGCGTGCGCAGCTCCTGGGAAAACAGGTAGCCCTCGTCCCCGGTGCGCTCGGCGGCCAGGTAGCCGCGCACCGAGGTGGCGCCGCCGGCGGAATACTGCTCGTTGGACACCAGCGGCCCCGAGGCCAGCTGGAACGCCGCCTTGGACGCCGACTGCCAGTCGTTGGCGAAGGTGTAGGTGAAATTCAGGTCGCCCTTGAGCACCGAGAAGCTGGCGCTGGCCTCGTCGCGCTTGTAGTGAAACTCCTCGGCGTCGCTGCCGTAGCCGAAGAAGCGCCGGGTGCCGACGATCAGGTTCAGGCCCAGGCCCAGCTGGGCTTTCTCGCTGTAGCGGTAGCCGTTGTAGCCAAAGGTCATGGGGGCGTACTTCAGCGGAATCTGGTCGCTGCTGCGGCCAAAGCGCATCTCTTCCTCGAAGTCCTTGAAATCCACACCCACCGACAGCGAGTTGGCCCAGTTGCCCGCGGCGGGCAAGGTGTAGATCGCCGACACCCCGTAGGAATGGCCCTTGCCCAGCACGTTGCTGCCACCGATGGTGGCGATGTTGCTGTCGGACTGGTAACCGGAGAACTGCAGGGCCCAGCGATCGCTCAGCGGCGCGGTGTAGGAACCGGACCAGACCTTGGCGTTGTCGGTGTCCTGGGGCGCGGTGAAATAGGTCAGGGAAATGCTGTGGCCCAACTGCCAGAGGTTGTCGTAGCCGACATTGACCACCGTGCGCAGCTTCTCGGTGTCGGCGCTGTAGTCGTTGTTCAGGCCGACACTGGCGTGCCAGGGGTTCTGGTCTTCCACTTGCAGGTCCACGTCCATGGTCCCCGGGCGCTGGCCTTCACGCACCAGCGGCATGACCTGGCGCCCGGCGCCGCGATTGAGCCCGGCCAGCTGGCTTTGCACCGTGGCAAAGTCCGGTACCTCGCCTTCTTTCAGCGCCGGCACCTGGTCGCGGATCTCCACCGGCGAATAATGCTTGGCCCCCACCACCCGCACCCGACCGACCTTGGTTTCACTGACCTGCAGATAAACGATACCGTCCTCGACCTTCTGCTCCGGCAGCTCGACGAACACCGACTGGTAGCCGCGCTCCTGATAGACCTTCTGCAGCGCATCCCGGGCGCCTTCGATATCGGCCAGGGCCTTCTGCGGGCCAAGGAAGGGATACACCGCCTCCTCGATGGCCCGGGCATCGAGCACCGTATTGCCACGCACGAAGTACTCATTGACGTCCACCAACCGCGCCGCGGCCGAGGCTTCGACCGGGGCCGGCTCGCCCTCCTCGGCCTGCACCGCCGGCACCAGCGCCGCCAGTGCCAACCAACCGCACAACGGCCACCAGCGCCAGCCACTACCCGGTCGCCCTGATTTGCCCAGATGCTCCACACCGCCCCCTAGAAGTCTGAAAATTGGCGCGCACGCGCGCATTGCCGTCGCCGTCTGCACAGCGTTTGGCCGCTTCAATTGCTGCTGATCGAGGTGTTTTCGTGGCGCGCCAGCCAGGTGTGCAACAGCGCAAAATTCAGCGAGAACTCGGGCATTTGCAGCAGAGCGCCGCAAAACACTTCACCGATGATTTTCTGGATCAACTGCACCGCCCGCGGGTTGTTCAACAGCGTGGCGATGTCGCGACTCAGGACACTGAAGCTCCAGACCTTCTGGTTCAGATCCAGACCGACGAACCAACGGAACAACAGGTTGTAACTGAGCTGTTCATACAGCTGCTGCTCACTGGGCACCGAATACAGCAACTGCAGCAACAGAATGTGCATCACCGTACGCGGCGCGATCAGCATGCCGGGCTCGGCATTGAGGCCCTGGAGCAGATCGCGGTGCTGATCCAGCAACTCATCGATCTGCGGACGCAGCAGCACCAGCGAATGCCCCGGCGGGATATAGCTGGCCACCTCCTTCAAGGCACCCTGCCAATCATCCTGGGACACGATCCAGACCCACGGCGCCCCGTAGCGATAGACCGACACCGGCTTCTTGCGCGCCGCCTCGACGATCTTCGACAGCCGTTGATCCAGCTCCTGCATGCCCACTTTCGAGTAGCGTTCCATAGTCCCCATAGCCTCACTCCCGGCGTCCCGCCTCGGCTTAAAAAAGTGGCCTGGCGGCCCCCTCAAGCGCGTTACATACCCAAGACGCGCGTGGCCATGTGCTACCGAACTTTTGTCATAAAAGCTTCATTCACGAGGGAAGCGCGCGAACGTTGTAGGAGCCGGCTTGCCGGCGAAGACAGCCGCCAGAACAGCGCTGGGCTGTCGTTATTCCGCGCACGACCAGACCGCCCTCTTCGCCGGCAAGCCGGCTCCTACGAGAGGGAATTGTTGTACTGGGGAAGGCTTGAAAATGCGCCGCCCGGACGGGGGCTCTGTTTCATAAGCAAGACCGCACCATTGGACGTGCTACATGCCAAGGGTGCGGCACCTTTACTGGCCATGACTCAACTGCTGGAAAGCCTCTCCCGCGCAGAGCCGGGGAATGCTGACGACGCCAATCTGCAACAGATCTCCAACGTAGCGGCAATCGTGCTGCTGGGCGGTGCGGAGCGCTTCAAATGGGGGCGGTGATTTGTTTTTTAGGGGGAAAGAAGTCTTTTAAAAGTGGTTGAAAACGGCCAATAGCGGACGTTGGATCAAATCCGATCTTACAAATTGTGGACAGTTGCCTGCCTTACTCAGTCTGCCTTCTATTAAACCTGGTTTCGCGATGTGAAAAAGGCCATCACTGCCGCGAGTACCAGCAAGACAGAGCTTGCGAGAAATGTCACGCGATAACCGCTGCCGTCGAACAGCAGCCCACCGAGGGTAGAGCCCAGCGCAATGGATAGCTGAATGACTGCCACCATCAAGCCGCCACCGGCTTCAGCATCCTTGGGCAGCGCCTTGGCCAACCACGACCACCACCCCACAGGTGCCGCCGTCGCGATCAGGCCCCACAGCCCAAGCAGTACAAAAGCTGCCACGACTTTGCCGCCAAGGACAATCAAAGAAAGTGCAATCGCGGCCATCAAGAGTGGAATGCAGACCAGGACGCGGTACATTCCGGTTTTCAGGAAAGTGCCGATCAGAACGGTCCCGACAAAACCCGCCACGCCGATGACCAGCAGGACCATCGACAACAGGGATACATCTGCACCTGTGACGGTTTCCAGGAACGGGCGCAGATAGGTGAACAATACAAACTGCCCCATGAAGAAAATGCCCACACTCAACATGCCGAAACTGACCAATGGGCTCTTAAACAATCGGAAGACATTGCCAGCGCCCGGTTTGCGCGGCGCCGGCGCCATGGCTGGCAGGCTGATCCACTGCCAGATCAACGCGATAATCGCTACCGGAATAAGGCAGAAAAAAGCACCCCGCCAACCGATGACACTCCCCAGATAGCTTCCCAGCGGAGCGGCCACTACGGTTGCCAAAGCATTGCCGCCGTTGAAGATTGCCAGAGCCTTGGTCACGCTATGGGCAGGTACCAGGCGCATGGCCATTGCCGCCGACATCGACCAGAATCCACCGATCACCACGCCGATCAGCGCACGACCAATCATGTACACCGTATAGTTCGGCGCCAGACCGACCACCAGCCCCGACACACACATAATCCCGGTCAGTACAAGCAACAGCGTCTTGCGGTCCATTGAACCCACTAGCCTGGAAATCGCAAGGCTTGTCAGCACCGCGAAGGCGCCGGAGATGGCGATCCCATACCCGGCCAGTCCTTCACTGATTTGCAGATCAGATGCAATCGGCGTGAGCAAACTGACAGGCATGAACTCCGAGGCAATCAACGCGAATACGCACAGTGTCATCGCAAAGATGCCACTCCAGTAAGCCGGCAGTTCACCAGTCCCCGGCGTGCCGAGGGCCTCACCTGCCGGGGTGTCGAATACTTGAGCCGTCATTCAAAAACCTCTCATAAAACAATTGCAGGCGTTTTAGCGTTTCTATCCAGATTTTTGGGCGTTACAAGATTGCCCACAATTTGAAGACTGTATGAGCTCTTGAAGGTCACCTTTTGCACAGTGACCTTGTCACTTTTGTAAAAATTGTTGGCGCCTTCCGGCGCGCTCACAGCGCTTTTCGAGTCAGTTGCTAAGGCAGCACCGCCTGCGACTGAAAGGACGCCCAGGGCCGCAATGCTGACGCCGCTGGCCTTTACGAATGCGCGCCGATCAAGCCCTGGAGAGTTCAAGGCTTCTGCAGCTTCGAGGAGGGTTACAGGTGTCTCGCTCATCATCAGTACTCCGTTCCAGATATGTGACAGAGCTTGACGGATTCGAAATATCTTGATTAGTAGGCGTAATCTTCATGTGGTTTTGAGAAAAACTCAGCAATGGCCAGTACTAAAGTCAACGATCTCCAAGCTTTTCTTGCGGTGGCGCGAGATCAAAGCTTTACGAAAGCCGCCGCTAAACTGGGCATTACTCCCTCTGCGCTGAGTCATACGATCCGGGCACTTGAACAAAGACTGGGGATACGACTGCTGGCCCGCACGACACGCAATGTGTCGCCCACAGAGGCGGGAGAAAGATTGATGCGCTCGATCGCTCCGCTTTTTGATCAGATCACCGCCGAGCTTGAAGCGCTGGGCGAGCTGCGGGACAAGCCCAGTGGCACGATTCGTATTTCCTGTACTGATGATCAGATTGAGTTGTGCATTCGGCCAATGCTTGCAAGCTTCCTGAAGAGCTACCCGGATATCACACTGGAGTTCTACGTCGACTATGGATTCACCAACGTGGTCGAGGAACGATTCGATGCTGGCATTCGCATGGGCGAATCGATCAGCAAAGACATGATCGCCGTTCGCATAGGCCCAGATTGGCGGTTGGCTGTGGTGGGCTCTCCAGAATATTTCGAACGCAACCCGGCACCAACAACCCCCCATGAGCTGACCGGGCATGACTGCGTGAATATCCGACACAGACCATCAGGGGCGATCTACGCATGGGAATTTGAAAGTAATGGCCAGGCTTTTACCGTCAAGGCAGATGGACAACTTGTTTTCAACAGCATCATGCACGTACTCAATGCCGCCGTTGATGGCGTTGGCTTGGCCTACGTACCAGAGGAATTGGTAGCACCCTATCTGGCTGACGGCCGGCTCAAAGAAGTCTTGGCCGACTGGTGCCCTAAGTTTCAGGGTTACCATTTGTATTACCCGAACAGGCGACAAGCGTCTCCCGCCTTTTCTGCATTGGTGGAGGCGCTGAAATATAGAAGCTGAGCCCTCTGCATTCGACGCGCGACAACGTCTGCTATGGATCGATTGCGGCCGATCGTGACAGGCAACAATCGGCCAGGAGCTGCCGCTCGTAAGCGGCAGTTTCCGCAGTCAGTCAACCGTCGATCAATCCTGCAGAGCTTGGACAGTCGCACTTCCCATACTCGCGAGAAAAATGCCGATATCCCGATTAGACCGCAGACAAACCACGCGGCAAGCTGATGGCGCTGTTGCTACAAGTTGCTGCATTTTTTCTCGCGCTGATTTTTTCGTCCGCCACATGAATCTAAAAAACTCCGGCAGGTTCGCCAGCAGCTCGGGGCAGTTCTCCGGCAAGTCGGGCCGAGACTGACCGCGTTGGAGCAGCGTTCTGCGCAGTACGCGCAAGAATCGAAGCGTCGCCGAACGATCAATCCATATCAAAAGATCGGCACGGGCCACCCGGTTGTCCCAAGTGGCTGAATGGCCACCTTCGAATATCCAGCGATCTCGAGCCTCTACATCGAGACAAAGCCGCGTCTTCTCGTCCGGGCTTCGTTCGATCCACCCTGGCTGCCAGTGGATAGTGTCGATATGAACGACCGGCAAGCCCGTGCGCTGACCAAGCTCACGCGCCAAAGTGCTTTTGCCTGATCCAGGTTGACCAACAATCATCACCCGTTGCATCGAAGCTCCTTCTCGCTATGCAAGCTGATTTTTTGGGGCGGCGATTTTACGTCAATGCTTACCTCGGTCAACAACAGGCGCTCATCACGACAGGCAACTTCTGACCGAAAGCGGTCAGCCCAAACGACAAAGCATCGACACAGGTGAGTCCAAACGGTTAGCCGCCAAGGGCCACAGATACTTAGGTCAGGCCCCGACCAAGGGATAGAGCATTGGCCCTCTCCGTCGATCTAGAAGCATCTCAACTGGCATTGTTCGAGCAGCGCCCGTTCACGCAGTCAAACGCCCTTTCAGCGAAAATCGTTGGCCTGGCCGTTGCTTTCGATAGCGCCATCTCCCCTACCCCAACTGCAAAAAGAACCGACCAATCCCCGCGCCTATCCGCTCTGAAAAATCCTCATCCAGAAACAGATACCCCATGCCATCCGAAAGCACGCCTTTGTACGCAGGCAGCGCTCTATCCAGATCGCCCCCATAAATGGATACCCTTCTGCGCCCTGCCTCCGCTGAAACAGGCGCCTGCAGCCAAGCGTCCACGCCATCCAGCTTCGAGGCCAGGTTCTCGTCATCGTCCACGTCGCGGTTCACCCCCAGCCGTACCGCCCCGGGATCTGAAATCGGCTGAACAGCCTCATTCCGCTCGGAACCGGCTCGAACATAGCCCATGACAACCGCTTGCGAGCGCCCCTGGATGGCACGCAACTTTCGATAGTGGCCGACTTCGCCCGGCAAGTACGGCACAAAAACCGAAACCCAATAACTCCTGTCGATCAGGGCCTCTGAAAACCAATGTCCAGGAAAGGCCATCAGGTGTGTCAGCGGTACTCCATCAGGCGAACAGGGCCAAGCCAGCTCTGTGGGCAGGCAGGCCCCACCACCGACATAGGCACCCTCTTTTGCAGGCGTTTCACCGGTAAATATCAGCTCGTCAAACATCCGTTTCTGTCCACTCCATCACAGGTTGCCGCATTCGTTAACAGCCTCTGGCCAATACTTGGGTCAAGACTTCACGCCACGCACCGCACGTCCACAATCCACCATCAGTTCCTCCAGAAAGGGGCGCAACTGCGCCTCGCCCACCGCCAACACCCGCTTGTACTCATCCTGCCCGTACCATTCCCAGACAGTGGTGGAAAACCCCATGTTTTCGGCTCCGAAATTTGTCCGGGCGAATATACCGATATCAACGCACTGGCGCGCATCCAGCACACTCGCCGCTTGTATCGCACCGCAATCTCTGAAATCTTCTGCCCCCTTGCCCACGATGCCAATTCCCATGAACCCGCACCTCGCCCATCTTGTTTCCGACTACCAAGCCAGCATCCGCATGGCTGTCGAACTGATGCAACAATCCGCCATTCCCCTCCCTGCCAGCAACGCCGATTGGGTGGGAACCGATATCCCGGATCAAGGAGAACTGGCTGGCGGTATTCGCTACTTCAAGCACGGCTATGGCTGCGCCGTTCACCTGCCAACGGCAACGGTGAGCTTTGACTTTGGCGAGCAGGGCGAAATCGACGGCGTAACCCTATCGAGGCTGGCCGGTTTTGCCGAGAACAGGCTCGTGGAATACGGTTTTACGGATGAGGATGAACTAAAGCAGTGCTTCGACCAAGAAGTGGCAGCAGGCTCGCTGGTGTATTCGGGCTATATCCTTTATTACGTCGCAACCGTTAAACCCCAAGCGCGCACGCTCGAAGATAGCGACAGTCCTTCACCCCCCGAGCACCCCGGAAGCCCATCATGAAGTTCACCTCCGCCGATCAAATCATCGACCCACGAACCGTCGGCTATCGCAGCCTGGGCTTCGGCGAGGCACTGACGATCCCGGTAACGCCCTATGAACTGCGCATCCACCACGGCGATCTGCCGCAACGCTTTCTTGACTGCGCGGACACCTTTGCCGCCGAATGCAAAATCGACGATATCGACCAGGGTTTTGTCGACATCCAGGAACTTGCAGAGCTGGGCTACCCAAGCTTCAGGACGCTGTTGAAGGACCATCCCGATCTGGCGGCGCGCCTGGTCCAGGACTACCTGTATTTCGAGTTGCTGTTTTCGCTGTTCCCGCATTCCAGCGGCCTTGAAGTCGTGATCAACAGCATCACCCGCGTCTGCTCAAAAGAAGGCGTCATGCTGCTGACGGGCCAGACCTACGCGGCCAGACACTCATGAGAAAGCCCTGGCGTCAGGACCGAGGCCTGGGATCAGTCCAATGATGGCAACCGACGATTCACTATCGAGCGCGGTCCGGACCTTCTCCCTGGCGGCTTGATGCGCGTTCAGGGCAATGGCGTATCAGCCGCAACACAGGCAACCGCTGATCAGCGGTTGATCGGGGTCGTTTTCAAGAAATGCGACTTTGACCTCCACACCGGGTCGCAGCGGCGTCACTTCACAACGCCAATTGGCAGTACCGGCCAGCCAACAACTGCTCTTGTCGTCGAACCGACCTTCGCGGTCCCAGGGAAACTTGACCTTGACCCTTTCGAAGCGCTGACCACGTGAGTTCGCCTGGTCTTCCAGGGCGATGACCAGCGCCGTCTGGTTGCCTGGCGCCAGAGGCTTCTCATGAGCCAAAGGCGGGCGATAGCAAAGGTCCAACGCAAGCGCGGTGAAACGGTTGCGATAACCCTGGCGCAGTTGAACCTGGTTGTCAGTGTTGACATTGGCGACGCTCTCACCCGCAACCTGTGGTTGCTTGCCCTCATGAATGACCTGAGTCAGTAGCCAGAGGTCGCTGCCCTGGCCCGAGGTTTCCAGGACATGACCACTGAGCAGCCCGCTCTGCGTACCTTGCCCTTCAACCTGGCGCGACTCCCTGGCACGCAGGCTTGTCGGCGTGCCGTGACCGACCGGTAACAGGGTGGCGAGCCCATCGTGCCCGGGGGCAAAAGCCGTGGTCGGCCCGATCGGGGGGAATACTGCCTGCTGATCGCCAAAAACCAGCACGTGGCCTTGAGCGCTGTGCTGGAAGTGGAAGTGAATTCCCTCTTCCTCGCACAGGCGCTGAATAAAATGCAGATCGGTTTCATCGTACTGGGTGCAGCAGTCACGCTCGGGGTAACTCGCCCCGAGCTCAAAGCGGTAGGCATCCCCCAGAATCCCATGCTCCTCCAGGACCAGGGCGACGATAGCGGGCACCGAGAACTGCTGATAGATCCTCTTGTTGATACGGTGACGCAAGTAGGACAGGTGCGGCACCAGGGCCAGGTTGTAGTGCGTCAAGCCTTGAGCGTCCGGGCCTCGCGCAATGTGATAGATGCGCCCATGAATGCCATTGCCCCAAGTGTCGAATGCCAGAAAAGCCGGCACATCGAAGAGGCATTGTAGATCCAGATCCGGTCGCTCGCTCACACACTCCACATTGAAGAAATAAGGCTTGCTGATCGCCTCTTCTCCGGTGAACGCGCGCACCTTGAAGTCGTGCGCAAAACCGTCGATTGTCAGGCTGAACCGGGGTGCATTGGCTGGGCTTAACATCCACTGTTCTCTTATTGCATAACCTGTTGAATGGGCACGGTCGTGCAGCGCCTTGCGCAAAAGTTCATCTTGCACAAGACGCGTACATGTCTCCGAGTGTTTGAACAATGCGCTCACACACAATGAAGATGTGCATGAAGCAGCAAGCGAAGAGTCAACTCAGATCAGATACTGCTCTTCACCTTGGTCCAGACCCGAGTGCGGATTCTTTCCAGTTTCAAAGGCAGCGGCTCAAGTGGAACCAATGTGGCGATGGTTTGCTTGTCTGGATAAATCCAGGGGTTATCGCGCAACTTCTGCTCGACAAACTCGGTGGCATCTTTATTGCCATTAGGATAAAGCGTGTGATTCGAGGTCTTGGCAATCACTTCCGGGCGCAACATATAGTTGATGAAGGCCAGCCCTTCCTTGGGGTGAGGGGCATCTTTCAACAGCACCAGGTTTTCCGACCAGACCAGCGCACCTTCACGAGGAAGGCTGTAGTTGATCCTGCGCCCGGTATTGGCACTTTCATTGGCGGCCTGCGCAGCCAGGGCGCCATTGGCCCAGCCCACAACGACACAGATGTTGCCGCCCGCCAAGTCGGTGTCGATTCTGGAGGAGTCGAAATAAAGGATATAGGGGCGAATCTTCAACAGCAGCGCTTGCGCCTTCTGGTAATCATCCGGGTTCTTGCTGTTGCTGGGCAGCCCGAGGTAATTCAAGGCAATCGAGATGATCTCGCTGGGAGAATCGAGCATGGCCACACCACAAGACTGCAGCTTGCTGATGTTCTCTTCCTTGAAGATCAGGTCCCAACTATTGACCGGGGCATTGTCACCCAGGGCTGCCTTGACTTTATCCACGTCATAACCAATGCCGGTGGTGCCCCACAAGTAGGGCACGGCGTAGCGATTGCCAGGGTCATTGACCGCCAGTTGCGCCAGGATGGCGGGATCGACATGGGACAGGTTACTTAGTTGACCTGAATCAAGTGGCTGCAGGACTCCGGCCTGGATCAGGCTGGGCAGTACATTGGAGGTCGCCACCACCACGTCATACCCCGTGCGCCCGGCCATGACCTTGCTCTGCATGATATCGGCGCTGTCGAAGGCATCCATGTGGATACGGGTGCCGGTGGCCTGTTCGAACTCCTTTGGAGTCTCTGGTGCGAGCAGCCCGAACCAGTTGTAGAGGTACATGGCAGGCTCTGCGGCACCCGCCGTTGTGCTTATTCCGGCATAGAGAAACGCAGCCGAAAAAATGGTTCGCAAACGTGACTTTCTCATGCAACATCCTTGTCCAGACGACGTGCCCTCATGGCGGTCGTAAACCCGTGCCAGCGAATATACCGGGCATCAGCCAATAGTAAATACCTACGATTACTTAGCTCCGGCCGACCATTCCCTAACCCTAAAGGGGTAGAAAATGCCACTCGATCTTCATAGCCTGGCCTGGCACCGTTCGATTGGAAAACTGATTCTGCAGTTGAATCGCCCAGAGTTCTGGAGCTCACTTATCCGCACACTCAATGAATATGTGCAGATTGATAACTGGGTGGTTTTGATCTTCAGCAATCAACAAGTGCAAGTTGTCAGCCTGCCCGAGGTGGCAGATGCAGAAGAAGTGGATGCGTTCATTCACCTCTATGTAAAAGGCCTGTATTTGCTGGACCCCTTCTATATCGCCAACCGGGAAAACCCGCAGAGCGGCTTCTTTCATCTACTGGATATAGCGCCGGAGTACTTTGTTGAAACCGAGTACTACCACAAGTACTTTGCACAATATATTTGCGTAGATGAAGTGCAATACAACATCCAGCTCGATGCTGACAGAACATTGTGCATTTCCATTGGCAGCAACGCCCATTTCAGCCAGGAACACATCACCATGCTGGACATCATCAAGCCGTGGGTCACGGCACTCATGCATCAGCGCATGTGCTTCGAAGTCGATGTGGAAAAAAGCCTCAGCGAACCGCCGCAATGGCCGGAGACGATCACCCAGTTTGGTACCCAGATAACCACGCGGGAAAGTGATGTGCTCAGGCTGCTGCTCAGTGGCTTTTCCAACAAGGAAATCGCAGGAAAGCTCTCCCTCTCCACAGAGACGATCAAAGTGCACCGCCGCAACATCTACGCCAAGTTGAACATCAAGTCACAGTCCGAACTCTTTGCACGCTTCTTCATGCCCAGGCAGGATGTGCTCTCTTTAAGCTAGGCCCCGGGCCTGGAATGAACTCACAGGCCTGGCACGAATAGCGAGAGCACCAGCAGGCTCACGTACGTTCGACCGAGCGTTGCTCATTCGCCTGAACACCCACATGGAGCCGGTAGCCATTCGATGGATATCCAATTTCGCGGTAACGCAATGCCTGGCAACCCCGCCGCTGGCACCTGCGATGAATACAGCCTGAGCGCCATTTCCAGCCTGGATGAGCTGATCGACGCCTACCGCAAGATCGCTGGCGACCACCCGGGTTTCCAGCCCCTTCTCTCGCTGGATGATCTGCCCCAGGCCCGCTACACCTCCGGGCACGCCCGCAACAACCTGGGGCTGGACGATGCCTCGGAGCAGGAGATCGCCCTGCTACCTGCAGAATGCTTCGAACAGGGTGAATACCTGGGCTACCCCACCACCAAGGCCGAGTTCGCGATCTGCTTGCGCAACTTCACTGACCTGGTGGCAGGCAGCTCGTTCGAAGACGCTTGCGCCCACGGCCTGACCCTTGATGCGCCAGCCCTGCACGAATGGGTGGACTATCAGCAAAACCCTGTATCACTGCTCGACCAGCCCCTCTCGGCACTCCTGGTGCCCGTCGAGCAGTCCTATCAGGCGCTCGCCGCTTTTCCCAACGGCTACTTCAGTTGCGACCTGGGCCCCGCGCAGAACTTTGCAGTGGCCCGCCATTTCGCCCAGGCCCATGGCTATGAGTTGATCGGGGTGGGCGCGTCTTACCTCGGCTTCCTGCGTGCAGAGCCGGCCGACCTTTGCGTCGCCAGCGCGGTGGCGAGCGATTTTTGTGCGCTCTACAACACCCCCGAGGAAAACCGGCAAGCCGTGGTTTCAACGGTTGTCGAGGCTGTTCGCGGTCGCACCCACTTGTGGCTGCGCTACGTGGAATGACGCTCGGAGAAAAGACGATTGAGGTTGGCTGAGCAAGGATCTAGGCATGTCAGACATGTGCGGTATATGTGGTCGAAAACTGGGCCTCAAAGACGATCCGCTTTCGGTCGATTGTGGCGGTGACTGTTGGGGTTGCATTGGCCCCATTGAGGCTGATCTTGGAAATGCCGAATCGTCAGTCAAGGTGAAGGAAGAATTTGACACTGGTGTGCGCCCAGGCAGATCCGAGGCACGTTTCAAATCATAATTGACGCCGACGTGCGCTCAACGACCGCAAGCGCACAACCCTGGCATGCCCCCCTTTATGCCGGCTTGCCTTTATCAACCGGCAACGACGCAAACATCTCAGCGCGGCACACCTCAAGAATCTCATTCGCCAGGGCGGAATCATCCGGGCAGGCACGCGACAACATGATCGCACCCACCGCACGGGACAGCAGGTCGATCATTTTCCGTCTGCCCTCCTCCGGAGCGGCATCCGGCCGGGTCGGGTATTTGTCCCCCAGGGTTTGCAGGGTGTGCTCGACCCCTTCGGCAAACGTCGCTTTCACATCATCCGATTGGCGCGCCGCATCGCCACACAACGCGGCCATGGTGCAACCGCTGCCACGTCCGTCGCGATGTTCCCTGGTCACATAGACGTCGATGAAGCCAGGCACATCCAGCGCCTGCACGCCTGCCAGCGACTTGGCAAGGCTGCAGGCCGAGGCCTCGGCCATGAGGTCGGCCTTCGAGCCGAAATGCTTGTAGAAGCCGCCGTGGGTGAAACCGGCCGCCGCCATGAGATCCGACACACCCACACCGTCGAAGCCGCGCTCACGGAACAACTCTGAGGCCGTTTCAACGATGTGCTCTCGATTGGCCTGCGCCTGGGCCTTGCTCACTCTCACGTGCAATACCTCATGTTCATTGGGAAATCATCGGCCCAATCATACATAGATGTCGACCATAATCAAAACCGTTGACAGTTTAGATTTCGATCATCATCCTAATTGCACGCACCACCGACCTCCACTCACGGGCACGGAAGAGACACCAGATGACCGATCAGAATCTGTTCACCCCTTACACCCTTGGCGCCCTCGCGCTGGCGAACCGCATCGTCCTCGCGCCACTGACCCGCAACCGCGCGGGCGCAGGCTTTGTTCCCAGCGAATTCGCCGCCACCTATTACAGCCAACGCGCTAGCGCAGGCTTGCTGATCAGCGAAGCCACGCAGATTTCCCAACAGGGCCAGGGCTATCAGGACACCCCCGGGATCTACACCCAGGCGCAGATTGATGGCTGGCGCACGGTGACCGACGCGGTCCACGCCCAGGGCGCAAAGATCTTTGTGCAACTGTGGCATGTCGGCCGCGTGTCCCACGTTGATCTGCAAGAAAACGGCGCCGCCCCCGTGGCCCCTTCCGCGCTGCGTGCGGCCACCAAGGTGTTCGTCAATAACCGCTTTGAAGACGCCTGCGAGCCCCGCGCACTGGACATCAACGAACTGCCGGGGATCGTCGCCGATTTCCGCCAGGCCGCGGCAAACGCTATCGCTGCCGGGTTCGATGGCGTGGAAATTCACGGCGCGAACGGCTATTTGCTGGATCAGTTCCTCAAGGACAGCGCCAACGTACGCACCGATGCTTACGGCGGCTCGTTTGAAAATCGTGCGCGTCTGTTGCTCGAAGTCACCGCTGCCGTGGTCAATGAAATCGGCGCGGATCGCACCGGGGTGCGCTTGTCGCCGGTGTCGCCGGCCAACGGTGTCTCCAGCAGCAATCCGCAGGCGCAATTCAATTACGTCGTCGATCAACTCGACGCCCTCGACGTCGTTTACCTGCACATGGTCGAAGGCGCGACCGGTGGCCCGCGTGACGTGGCGCCATTGGATTTCGCCGCCCTGCGCCAGCGCTTCAAAAACACCTACATCGCCAACAACGGCTATGACCTGGAGCTGGCGACCTCGCGGCTTGCCGAAGACCATGCCGACCTGATCGCGTTCGGTCGCCCGTTCATCGGCAACCCGGATCTGGTGGAGCGTCTCAAGACCGGCGCCGCCTTGTCCGCATTCAATCCCGCCACCCTCTACGGCGGCGGCGCGGCAGGCTACATCGACTACCCGACGCTGGTTGAATCGAGCGCCAGCGCAAGCTGAGCAAGCAGAAACCGGGCTGTCCGTTTTCACCCATTTTGAAAGAGAGATGATCCCATGAACACTCGCCCTACCGTTCTCATCACTGGCGCCTCCACTGGCATCGGAGCCATCTACGCCGAGCGCTTCGCGCAACGTGGCCATGATCTGGTCCTGGTTGCCCGCGACCGGGCACGCCTGGACGCACTTGCAGCCCGACTGCGCGGCGAACACGGGGTCGCCGTCGAGGTGATGAAAGCGGATTTGACCCAACTCAGCGATCTGGCAACCGTTGAAAGCCGCCTGCGCGACGACGCCTGTATCGGCATCCTCATCAATAACGCCGGCGCCGCGCTGTCCGGCAACTTCATCGAGCAAAGCACCGACAGCGTTGCGCAACTGGTTGCCCTCAACACCACGGCACTGGTGCGGCTGGCCAGTGCCATTGCCCCGCGCCTGGCCAAAGCCGGTGACGGCGCGATCATCAACATCGGTTCGGTGGTGGGCCTGGCGCCGGAGTTCGGCATGACGGTCTATGGTGCAACCAAGGCTTTCGTGCTGTTCCTGTCCCAGGGCCTGAGCCTGGAACTGTCGCCCCGGGGCGTGTACGTGCAGGCCGTGCTGCCGGCCGCCACCCGCACGGAAATCTGGGACCGCTCCGGCGTCGACATCAATACCCTGGACGAAATCATGGAAGTGGGCGATCTGGTGGATGCCGCACTGGTCGGTTTCGATCGGCGCGAACCGGTGACCATCCCGCCACTGCAACAGGCTGAACCCTGGGATGACCTGCAGAGCGCACGTCAGGGCCTGCTGGGGCACATCCGTCAATCCGAGGTTGCCCAGCGTTACCAGACCCAAGAGTGATCTTCAGGTAGCGAGCATTCGCGGCGGATTCGCGGCAGGCACTGCGACGAATCCGGTCCGCTGTTCGGAGTAGCAATGAATCCAACGCAGACAACCTTCCCCCCGGCTTTGCAGACGTCGTTCATCAACGCGGCGAACCAGTCGATCATGGTCAGGGGCATTCCCTTCGCCTATCGCGATACCGGTCCCGCGGGCGGCGTGCCCCTGGTGCTGTTTAACCACTGGGGCGCGGTGCTGGACAACTTCGACCCGGCAATAATCGATGGGCTGGCACAGACCCGGCGAGTCATCACCACCGACTATCGCGGCATCGGCGGCTCGGGTGGAACCGCCCCCCTGACGGTCGGCGACATGGCGCAAGACGCCATTGAGCTGATACAGGCCCTGGGGTTCAAGAGCGTCGATATCCTGGGCTTCTCACTCGGCGGCTTCGTCGCTCAGGACATCGCCCTGCAAGCCCCCCAATTGGTGCACCGCTTGATTCTCACCGGCACCGGACCGGCCGGCGGCATCGGTATCGACAAGGTCGGCTCGGTGACCTGGCCCTTGATGCTCAAAGGCTTGCTGACCTTGCGCGATCCCAAGTACTACCTGTTCTTTACCTCGACGCCCAATGGTCGTCGAGCCGCCTCGGAATATCTGCAACGCCTGAAAGCCCGCAGCAAGCATCGCGACAAGGGCCCAACGCCCGGCGCCTTCCTGCGCCAGCTGCAAGCCATCACCGCGTGGGGCAGACAGGCGCCGCAGGATCTCGGGCGCTTGCGGGCGCCGACGCTGATCGTCAATGGCGACAACGACATCATGGTTCCCAGCGCCAACTCCCATGCCCTGGCCAAGCGGATCCCCAACGCACAGCTAGTGATGTATGAGGATGCCGGGCACGGCGGCATCTTCCAGTACCACGCGGACTTCGTGGCCAAGGTCCGGGCGTTCCTTGACGACTGAGCCCCCATGACAGCAACCCCACCCAAGCACCGCCCACACCTATTCCAACCGACAAGAGCCGCACCACGATGAAAGCCTTTCTAATTGATCGCTATGGCAAGAACAGTGGGCGCATGGGCGAAGCGCCCACGCCCACGCTGGGTGCCCACGACGTGTTGATCGAGGTCCACGCCAGCAGCGTCAACGTGCTGGACTCGAAGATCCGCAACGGCGAATTCAAGCTGATCCTGCCCTATGCATTGCCGCTGGTACTGGGCAACGACCTGGCGGGCGTCGTGGTTGAGGTTGGCCCCCAAGTGCAACGCTTCAAGCCGGGAGACGAAGTCTACGCGCGCCCGCCTGAAACACGGATCGGGACGTTCGCCCAGTGGATCGCCGTGAACGAAAACGCAATCGCCCTGAAACCTGCCAACACCACCATGACCGAGGCCGCGTCGATCCCCTTGGTCGCACTCACCGCCTGGCAAGTGCTGGTGGAAACCGCCCAACTGAAAAAGGGCCAGAAAGTGCTGATCCACGCAGGCGCAGGCGGTGTCGGCACCCTTGCCATCCAGCTGGCCAAACACCTCGGCGCTTTCGTCGCGACCACCACCAGCACGGCGAATGTCGAATGGGTCAAAGCCCTGGGCGCCGATCAGGTGATCGACTACAAGCAGCAGAACTTCGAAAGCCTCTTGCATGGCTACGACCTGGTGTTGAACAGCCTGGGCAGCGACGTACTGGAAAAGTCCCTCAAGGTCCTCAAGCCCGGCGGACAGCTGATTTCCATCTCCGGGCCACCCACGGTGCAATTCGCCCAGGAGCAAGGGCTGGCCTGGCCGTTGCAGCAGGTCATGCGCCTCTTGAGCTTCGGTATCCGGCGCAAGGCGCGCCAGCGGGACGTCCGCTACGCCTTTGTGTTCATGCGGGCCGATGGCGCCCAGCTGCAACAGATCACCGCGCTGATCGAGGCCGGAATCATCAAGCCTGTGGTTGACCGCAGCTTCAGTTTCGAATCGACGGCAGAGGCCTTGCAGTACGTCGAGCAGGGACGAACCAAGGGCAAGGTGGTGGTCAGGATCAAATGACCCCATCGCCTACCGATGACCCGACTGAATCGACGACAACCCCTGAACCCGACGAGGCAACGCCAGCGCAGGCGCCGGACAAACCTGCACCGCAAGTGCCGGCGGATGCTGTTGCGCCGCCACAGATCCTTTGGCACCGCTTGATCCTGGAGCCGTAGGTCCGTCGGCTTTTCTGGCGACAACCCAGGCCGGCTAAACCTCGGCCGACGCCCCCTCATCGGCTTCGCGCAGAATCCGTTCAAGCGCCGGCCGCGTCCACTTTTCCCAAGGCAATTCATCTTGCCCATCCCCTGGGTGACGATGCTCTCCGGCATCAAACGCGAGGTAGATGGAAAAGGCCGGCTCGGGCATGTCAGCGTTCAAGGACACATCAACAATGTCACTGAACAAGGTATTCATGACCGCATCGCCGTAATGAAAGTCGCGCTGCCCCTCGATAAAGAGCCGGGCCACCGCCATGGCGACTTGATTGAAAAGAGCACACCGGTCTATCTGCATCCCGTCATACAGAAGATTCAGGTCATGGCAGGAGTCGCTTTCGATCGATTCCAGCACCTTGTGAAGCTCGGCTTCACTCAACATCCTCTGCATCCACTGGCCCACCGTTTGTCCGGGGGGCGCAGATTAACATCCGCCAAACGCCCTGTTCATCGGATCAAGGCCACCGCTCAGCGCCCGCGGGTACGCGCCTGCCCAAAAACCGCCCCACTGGCGAGCAAAATCCCGGATGATGGGGATTGGCGCGTCCTACCTCTGCTTCCTGCGTGCAGCGCCTGCCGACCTTTGCGTCGCCAGCGCGGTGGCGAGCGATTTTTGTGCGCTCTACAACACCCCCGAGGAAAACCGGCAAGCCGTGGTTTCAACGGTTGTCGAGGCTGTTCGCGGTCGCACCCACTTGTGGCTGCGCTACGTGGAATGAGCCCCCCCAGGTGTTGGCGACAACAGAGCGGTGCTGGAACACGGGGGTACAAGGGCCTCTCTCAACAGCGCCATTGCCCTAGCCTCACCTGGGCGCTGAAAGCCGCGGCAAAAACACCTACACCGCACGAACCACGGTGTAAGTGAGGGTGGCGGAAAATAGCGCCAGAACGACGGCGGTGCCCCGGGAAAACAGCGGTCCAGAAACCCGCCCCAGGTATTGGGCTCGAATGCCCGCCCCCAGCGAGACCCAGAGCAAGGCTATTGGCGCCAGTGCCAGGAAGAAAGCGCTCAATGACGGCAGGAAATCCCCCAGGCTGGCGAATGAGGTGGCCGGGAAGATCACACTGGCGAAGATCAGCCCCTTGGGGTTGAGCAAGGTCGCAATCAACAGGTGCCGTGGCCAGCTCTCAAAGCGCTCGGTGTGCTGGGCTCCGGTGGTGGAGGTCTTCCAGGTCTTCAAGGCCAGCGCCGCGATGTACAAGGCGCACAGCAGCTTGATCAGGTGGATCAGCCACGGGTAGTCGTGGGACAGCAGCACAAGCCCCCAGCCCCAGGTGCAGATCGAAACGGTGTAGCCGAGCATTTCGATCAACACCAGTGGCAGCGAGCGCAACACGCCGAACTTGAAGCCCGAGGCCAGCAGCAAGGTGTTTGAGGGCCCCGGCACTACCAGTATCAGGGACGAAAAAAGCGCGATCTTGTAGAGGTCATCCATTTGCATGGCTTCCTATTCCGTTAGGAAAGTGGGTCTGGGGGGAGTGCTGCCAGAGGCAGCGTTTCAGGGGCTCAGGTGGAATGCCCACCCATGGATTTGTAAATGCTGATCAGGTGAGTACGCAGTTGACTGTCGCTATTGACCAGGTCGCGCTGCGCCTCCAGCACGGTGCGCTGCGCTTCCAGTTCCTCCAGGTAGCTGGCCTCCCCGGCCGCGTACCGGACGCGGGTCCACTCATAGGTGCGGGCCTTGCTGTCATAGCTGTCCTTGAGGTGCGCGGCACGCTGGTATTCGTTGTGGTAGCGGCTCATCGCATCGTCCACTTCCTGCCAGGCTGCCAGTACGGTCCGGTGAAATGCCACGGCCGCCTCTTGCTGTTCGAGTGTGCGCAGGACCACGGTCTTGCTGCGCCGCCCACGGTCGAACAGCGGCAGGTCCAGGCGCGGCCCTACCGACCAGGTGCGGCTGCTCCAGTCGGCAAACTGGCCGCTCTTGTAGGATTCGAAGCCGAAGTCGGCCCCCAGCATCACGCTCGGGTACAGTTCGGCCTCGGCCACTCCGATGCCCGCCGTCGCCCGATGCAAGCGGGCCTGGGCCGCGCGGATGTCCGGACGCTCCCGGGCCAGGTCGCCAGGCAGGCCCAACTGCAGGTTGGGCAGCGGGCGGCTCAAGGCATTATCAGGCCGCTCCGCGAGCAAGGTTTCCAGGGCTCCGGGATGCTCCCCCAGCAACAGCGCAATACGGTTGCCCGCCTGGGTGTGCAGCGCCTTCCAACCCGGTATCTGTGCATGCAGCGAGGCCAGCCGTGCCTCTTGGCGTTCCACCGCGAACCCGTCTTCCTCGCCCTCCCGGGCCTGGACGGCAACCACTTGCAGGTGCGCGGCCAGGATCTGTGCCTCCTGCTCCAGAAGACGGGTCTGGCGCTGTGCGGTACGCACTTCGAAGTAGTTTCGCGCCAGCTCGCTGGAGACACTGAGCAACACGTCGTCCAGGGTCGCGGCCGCACCATCGACCTCGGCCTGGGCGGCTTCACCCAGGCGTGACACCCGCCCCCAGAGATCCAGCTCCCATGAAACGTCGAACCCGGCCTGGTACAGGCTATAAGGGTCGGTAAGCACCTTTTCCAGGGCATCACTGTCGCTGCCCAAGGCTTCAAGCATTCGATTGTTCGGCGCATACCGGCTTTGCCGGTTTCGCGAAGCCGCCGCGGAAAAGGACACTTCGGGCGTTTCCAGGGAAGCGACTATCTGGCGTTGCAACCGCACCTGGGCAAACCGCAGCAAGGCCGTGTGCAGGTCCGGGCTGCCTTCGCGCACCTGGGCCTGCAGCTGGTCCAGCACCGGGTCGCCAAACACCTGCCACCAGTTGCCGTCTGCGGTTTGCGAGGGGGTCGCCGGGGCTTTGCCCGGCACCGAAGACGCTGGCGGGCCACTGTGCCAATCCGTCCAGCGTTCCGGGCTGGTAACTGCCGGCGCCTTGAAATCGGGCCCGACGGTGCAGGCGGTGATGGCCAGCAGCATGGCCAGCGTCAGCCCATTACGCAGGTATCCAGAGTGAGTAGTTTTCATGACATTCCTTATCACACCAATCGATTGCGAAACAGCCACGCAGCCAGCGGCAGGGTCACCAGCGCAACGGCAAGCATGGGCACCAGGTTCCAGGACACATCCGCCAGCGTTGCCCCCTCCAGGTAGATCCTCCTGACCAGGTCGATGGCAAAGCGCAGCGGATCGAGATAGGTCAGCAGTTGCAGGGCCTCGGGCATGCTGTGCACCGGGGTGATCAGGCCGGAGAGCAGGATCAGCGGCATCATCAGCACGAAGGTGTACACCATGGCCTGCTGCATGTTGGCCGACAGCGCCGAGATCGACAGCCCGATGCCCACGCAGGCGCTGGTGAAGACGAACAGCCCCAGGTACAGGTCCAGCACGGAGCCGATCATGGGGATCTTGAACCAGAACAGGCCGATGAGGAGGATCAGGCTGGACTGCAAGAGGCCGATCAGTACCGACGGCAGGGCCTTGCCCAGCAGGATCACAAAAGGCGTCAGCGGAGTCACCAGCAGTTGGTCGAAGGTGCCCTGCTCGCGCTCCCTGGCTACCGACAACGCCGCCAGCATCAGGGTCTGGATCATGCTCAGCGCGGCGATCAGGCCCGGCACTATGTTCCAGCGGGTTTGCAGGTTGGGGTTGAACCAGGCACGGGTCTCCAGGCGTACCGGCGCGTTGTCCACCGCCAGGAACTGCTGGTTGAAGTCAGCCACCAGGTTGGCGATATGCCCGGCCGCCATTCCCGCGGTCGTCGAGTTGCGCCCATCCAGGATCAACTGCAAGCCGGCGTTTTCATGCCGGCTCAGGCGCTCGTCGAAGTCTGCGGCGATATGCAGCACCAGCAAGGCACTGCCCCGGTCGATCACCGGGGCGATCTCATCGACGCTGGTCAGGGTCGACACTCGGGCAAATACCCCGGAGGCATCGAAGCGTGCCAAAAGCTCTGTCGAAGCGCGCCCCTGGCTCTGATCCAGCACGGCATAGGGCACGTAGTTCAGGTCGTAGGTGGCGCCGTAGCCAAACAGCAATGACTGGACGATCGCCGGGGCAATCAGGATCACCCGGTTGGCCGGGTCCTTGACGATGGCCAGGAACTCCTTCTGAAACAGGAACAGCAACTCGCGTAGGAAATTCATCAGCTTGTCCATGGCTTCAATCCAGCTTCTTGCGGGTGCACAGGCGTGCAGCGTTCAACAGGAACACGGCGTAGGCCGCGAGGATTGCGAGGTTCTTGGCGATCAATGGCCAGTTGTTGCCAGCCAGGAACAGGGTCTTGACCAGTTCCATGAAGTAAGTCGCCGGCAGGATCGAGCCCACCACGCGGATGAACGTCGGCACATTGCGCAGATCGAAGAGGAACCCCGAGAGCATCAGCGCCGGCAGGAAGCTGAAGATGATCGCGATCTGGCTGGCCAGGAACTGGTTGCGTGTCTTCGCCGAAATCAGCAGGCCAATGCCCAGGGTGACCAGCAGGTAGAGCATGGAGCTCAGCAGCAGGAGCACCAGCGAACCCTGGATCGGTACCTCGAACAGCAACCGCGCCGAAACCAGGCACATCACCAGGCCCAGCAGGCCCACCAGGAAATAGGGAATGATCTTGGCCAGGAGTATTTCGATCGACCTGACCGGGGTGACGAACAGTGATTCGAGCGTGCCCCGCTCCCACTCCCGGGCCAGTACCAGAGAGGTCAGGAAGGCACCCACCAGGGTCATGATCAGGGCGATGAGCCCGGGCACCAGGTACCAGGTACTGCTGTTGGCGGCGTTGAACCACATGCGTTCGACGACCAGCACCCGACCGGCCGACTGGGGCTGCCGGGAGCGGTCGAACTGCTGCTGTTGCCAGACATTCAGCGCGCCCCTGACATAGCGTCCAAGGGTCGCCGCGCTGTTGGCATCGGCGCCATGCAGGAGCAATTGCAAGCGCGCATCCTGCTGTTCGAGGCGCCTGGAAAAATCCGCCGGCACGCGCACGATGCCGTCGACCCGACGCTTGTCCATCAGCGCTTGGGCCTCGGCCATGCTGGTCACCTGGACCACCGAGAAGTAGTCCGAACTCGCAAGCTTCGCCACCACGCTGCGGGCGCTGGGGGAGCTGTCTTCCAGGACCACGGCCAGCGGCGTGTTGCGAATGTCCAGGGACAGGCCGTAGCCAAATATCAGGATCAGTACGATGGGCAGGACAATGCCTATCGCCAGGTTGCTCTTGTCACGCATCAATTGGCGCAACTCCTTTCGGGTGAGCGCAATGAGCCTGCGCCTGAACCCTGAGGCGGATCGATTGGAGTCAGTCATGGTCATTCCTCACTGCACCGGGGCGCTGGCCTGGGCCCGAGCACGCTCGACCACGGCAATGAAGGCGCTGTTCATGTCGGCAAGCGACTCGCTGCCCTGGTGGCGTACCTGTTCCGGAGTGCCCAGGGCCAGCAGCCGTCCGGCATCCTGGATGACGATACGGTCGCAGTACTCGGCCTCTTCCATGAAGTGGGTGGTGATCACGATCGTCGTGCCGCTTTGCGCCAGGGCGGTGATACGGCGCCAGAATGCCCGGCGGGCCAAGGGGTCGATACCGCTGGTGGGTTCGTCGAGAAACAGGATCTGCGGCTCGTGCAGCAACGCGACCGCCATGGCCAGGCGCTGCTTGTAGCCACCGGGCAGCTCGCCGCTGCGCAGGTGCTTGTGTTCGTCGAGGTCGAACTGTTCGAGCATCAACGCCACCCGCGCTTTCAGCTTCGCGCCGTGCAGGCCATAGGCGCCGCCGAAGAAGCGCAGGTTCTCCAGGGCCGACAGGTTCGCGTACAGGGCGAACTTCTGCGAGACGTAGCCGATCTTGCGCCGCGCCGCCGCACGTGCGGTGCGCAGGTTGACGCCAGCCACCTCAAGGTGCCCGCTGGAGGCGGGAAGCAAACCGCAAAGCATGCGAAACGTGGTGGTCTTGCCGGCTCCGTTGGGGCCCAGCAAGCCGAATATCTCGCCCTTCAACACCTCGAACGAGGTGCTGGCAACCGCGGTGAAGTCCCCGAACTTGCGCACCAGGTCGCGGACCTCGATGACCACCGCACGCCCAGAGGCAGCGTCGCCCTGGCCGTCGCTGGCGGGCGCCTGCGCCGGCTCGTCCAGGCTTGCAACGCTGCCAACCTGTTGCCGGAGCAACACCATGAAGCCATCTTCGAGGCGGGCCTCCAGCGCCTGGGGAGAGGCCTGGCCAGCCAGGGATGGAATGGCCTGCAGAGGCACCTGGGCGCTGCGGATAAAGCGAACCATGCCGCCTTCGGGCACGGCATCGATGATGTGTTCATTGTCGTCAAGCAAGCGCGCCTGCAACAGCCTGGCCGGGGTGCCGGCCTCGGGGCCGACGCCATAGCACAGGCCCTGCGCCAGATGGCACAACTGCGCCGGTGGCCCCTGGGCGATCAGCCGCCCCTGGTACAGCACAAAGACCTGGGCGCAACGCTGGGCCTCGTCCATGTAGGCAGTGCTGATCAGCACCGTGAGGTTTTCCTGCTCGATCAGTTGTTCGATGATGCTCCACAGTTCCCGCCGCGACAGCGGATCCACCCCCACGGTGGGCTCGTCCAGCAGCAACAGTTGCGGTGAACGGACCAGGGTACAGGCCAGCCCCAGTTTCTGTTTCATGCCGCCGGAAAGCTGTCCGGCCAGCCGGTCGCGAAAACGCGTCAGGTCCATCATCTGCAGCAACCGGGAAAAGCGCTCCTCGCGCTGCTGGGCGCGCACGCCATGCAGGTCGGCGTAGAGTTCGAGGTTTTCCTGGATCGTCAGGTCTTCGTACAGGCCGAACTTCTGGGGCATGTAGCTGATGAGGTCCTGCACCTGCTGCGGATCTGCGGCGACGTCCAGCCCCAGCACCTTCAACAGCCCTTCGTCGGCCTTGAGCAAGCCGGCAATCATCCGCAACAGGGTGGTTTTTCCGGCCCCGTCCGGCCCCACCAGGGCACTCAACTTGCCACTGGGCACCTCCAGAGAAACCTGCTCTAGAGCCAACTGTTCTCGCGTTCCACTGCGAAAGCGCTTGACCAGTTCAACAGCCTGAACCGTTACCGCTGGCGCACTCATGGCGTGGCCCCGGCCACCGGTGCCTGGTCAAGGTAGACGGTCGCCGGCATACCGAGCCGCAGGCGATCGTCAGGGTCCTTGACCAGCACCCGGATCTCGTAGACCAGGCTGGTGCGCAGGTCTTCCGTTTCCACCGACTTGGGGGTGAATTCGGCAACCGAGGAGATGTAGCCGACTTTGCCGTCGATGGCCTGGTCAGGAAAGCTGTCGGTGTAGACCCGCGCCATCTGGTCCGCACGTATGTGGCCCAACTGGCGCTCGTTGACATAGGCCCGCACCCACTTGGGGTCGGTCAGGGCCAGGGCAAACACCGGGCGCTGGGGCGAGGCCATATCCCCCGGCTCCAGCAGGCGCGTGCGGATCCGGGCCTGGGTCGGCGCCTTGAGCTGAGCGCGCGCCAGGTAATGTTCCAGCAGGTCCAGGTCGGCCCTGGAGGCTTGCAGGTCGGCCGTGGCCTGGGCGATGTCTTCATTGCGTGGGCCGATCTTGGCCAGGGTCCAGGATTCGCGCTGCTCCTGCGACTGGGCCTTGGCCACTTGCAAGCGGGCGGCTGCCTGGTCCAGGCGTTGCTGGCTGACGCCCTTGCCCTGGGTGTCGTCGGCGATCCTGCGCAGGCGCTGCATGTGCAGTTGAGCCAGCTGCATTTGCGCCTGGGCGGCATCAAAACGTGCCTTGGACTGCTCGACCTCTTGAGGCCGTGTGCCATTTTTCAAGCGCAGCAGCGCCTGTTCCTGGGCGCCGATCCTGGCCTTGGAGCGATTTATTTCCAGGCGCAGTGTGCGTGTGTCGAGTTCCGCCAGGACCTGGCCTGGCTGCACCAGGTCGCCCTCTTCGGCATACAGCGCGGCGATTCGCTCACTGCCGTCGAACGCCAGGGACACCTGGCGAATGTCGACGTTGCCATGGAGCTTGAGGTGGTCGTTCTGCTTCTCGGGGCGAAGGAGAAACCAGGAAACACCCGCTGTGGCCACCAGCAGTACGGCAACCCCTACAATCAACTGCTTCTTCATCCATGAGTCCTTTGTTTGCCAAGGCCTAATTAAAATTCAATTTGAATTTAAATTAGAAAATAACAGATACTGGCCATGAAGCAACCCCCCGCTCAGACCACGAGGAACATCATGAACACGCGACGCAGAACCAGCAGAAGCGACGGCGAACACACTAAAATCCGCATTCTCGAAGTGGCTGCCCGCCTGTTTGCCCAGCATGGCTATGCCAACACCGCGAGCAAGCTCATCTGTGAAGAAGCCGGCGCCGACCTCGCCGCCATCAACTACCACTTCGGTAGCCGGGAAGCCCTGTACAAGGCGGTGCTGATCGAGGGACACAAGCAGCTGGTGAGCTTCGAAGCCCTGTCGCAGTTGGCGCAAAGCGAAGAGCCGGCGCTGATCAAGCTCGATAGCTTCATCGATGCCATCGTCACCCGGGTGCTCGATGAGCAGAGCTGGCAAAGCAAAGTCTGTGCACGGGAAATACTGGCGCCCACTGTCCATTTCACCAGCCTTGTGCAAGAAGAAGTGATGCCCAAATTCCGTCTGCTGGAAGCGCTCATCAGCGAGATCACCGGCTTTCCGATCGGTGACCCGGCGCTGGCGCGTTGCACCATCAGCATCATCGCGCCCTGCCTGATGCTGGCGGTGATAGATCGCCAGCAGCCCAGCCCGCTGCAAGCCGTCCTGCAACACGACGCCAACGCCCTGAAAGCCCACTTCAAGCTGTTCGCCAGGTCCGGCCTCGCGGCCATTGCCCAATAGTCGGCTCACACCGCCAGACTGCCAGGCTGATTGTGCAGGGCGCTGCCCAGCACTGTTTTGACCCGCGACATGACCTGGGCGTCGAGAAAGAAATGGCCACCGGCAAACACGAACTGCTCGAAGCCGCCCAGGGTGTAGCGCCGCCACTGCTGCATCTGCGCAGGCGGCGCAATCAGGTCCTGGGCGCCGCTCAGGCAGATCATGCGGGTGTCCAGCGGCTGCGGCTGGGCACCGGCGTAGGAGTAGACCATCTGTATGTCGGCCTGAATGATGGGCAGGTACATCTGCATCAGGTCCTCCTCGGCCAGCACCACCGCCGGCACGCCCCCCATGGCCTGCAGCGCGGCGATGGCCTGCTCTGCCGGCAGCTGGTGCAGCGGTGCTACCCGTTGCCGCACATGGGGCGCAACCATGCCCGAGAGCATCAGTTGCTGCGGCATCGGCAACCGCCGCTCCTGCAGCACACCGGCGACCGCAAAGGCCAGCAAGGCGCCCATGCTGTGGCCGAAGAAACAGCAGGGGATGTCATCGCCAAACTGCTCCAGGCAGTCGGCCACGTCATTGGCCGCCGCCTGCATGTCGCTGTAGCAGGCCTCCTGGCTGCGACCCTCGCGGCCCGGCAACTGCAAGGCATACAGGTCGACCTGGTCGTACAGGGGCAGGAACCAGCGATGAAAGACCGAGGCCCCGCTCCCGGCATAGGGAAAGGTGAACAGGCGCATCTTGCCCCGAGGCCGGCTGGCATAGGGAAACCAGGCGTCCTTGGCCACGCGTGATGGAGTTCCCATGGGTCAGCCCTCCACCTGCCTGGCCAGGGCGAAGCGATCGACCTTGCCATTGGCGTTGCGTGGCAGTGCGTCCAGGCACAGCACCTTGTCGATGATCATGTAGCGAGGCAGGCGCTGGGCGCAGTGGCGCTTGAGGTCGATCAGCGAAAGAGCGTCCCGGGTGTGAGCGACCAGCACGCCCCACAACTGCGCGTTCATCCCCTCCCCGACCACCAGCACGGCGGCCTCGCTGACCTGGGGATGGACCAGTAGCGCGGCTTCGACTTCCCCGCGCTCGATCCGGTTGCCACGCACCTTGAGCATGTCGTCACGACGCCCCAGGTATTCGTAGTTGCCGTCAGGCCGCTGCCTGACCATATCGCCGGTCTTGTAGGGCCCCTCCTGAGCCGGCTTGGCGAAATAGCCCAGCATGACCGTAGGCCCCTGCACCACCAGCTCACCTTCTTCACCCACTGCACAGCGGCTGCCATCAGGCTTTTGCGCCCACACCTGGTTGCCGGAGGCGGCCGTGCCGATGGGCACCGGGAGCACGCGCTCGGGATCGATGGCGCCGACCTCGAATGCGGTGCACACATTGGTTTCCGTGGGGCCGAAGAGATTGGCCAGACGCACATCGGCATAGGCCGCGCGCAGGTCACGCAGGTGCTTGATCGGAAAAGGCTCGCCGGCGAACAACAGTACCCGCAGGGTGTCCTGGATATCGCTGAGCAAGTCGCCGTCTTGCATCATCATCATGAGTACCGAGGGCACCGAGTACCAGATGCTGATTTCGTGCTGGCGGATGAAGTCGGTCAGCAGCCGCGGCGAGAACGCGATCGACTCGGGAACCAGGCACACCGTCGCGCCCACATTGAGCGCGCAGTAGATGTCCAGGACCGACAGGTCGAAATGCAGGGGGGCATGGTTGGCGAAACGCTCGCCAGGCTGGAAGCAATAGCGCTCGCACGCCCAGTCGACGAAGGCCAGGGCATTGCCGTGGCTGAGCGCAACCCCTTTGGGCACGCCGGTGGACCCGGAGGTGTAGAGGATGTAGGCCAGATCGTCCGGCTGGATGCGCAGCGTAGGCACTACGCTGGAGCCGGTATCGATGTTGCGCCAGTAGCCGGCGCTGGCCGGGTCGTCCAGGACCACGCTGCGCACCTGGGCAAGCGCGGAGCCGGCAAGTTCTTCCTGGCGTGCCGCGGTGCAGAGGACCAGCACGGCCTGGGAATCCCCGGCGATCTTTTCCAGGCGCGACACCGGGCTCAGAGGGTCCACCGGCACATACACCACCCCCAGCCGCAGGGCCGCCTGCATGACCGCCACCAGGTCCACCGACTTGTGCGCCCAGAGCAGGATCCGCTGCCCCTGGCCGACCCCCAGGGCACAGAGCATTGCCACGAATTCCCGGGTCCTGAGCTCCAGCGCCTCGTAGCTCAAGGCATCCTGCTCATCCACCACCGCCGTCTGCCGCGGGTAGCGGGCAAGGCTGTGCATCATCCGTTCATGGAGCAGCTTCATAGCTTCAGCTCCCGGGCAATGATCTCGTGCTGCATGTCGCTGGTGCCGGAAAAGATCGTAGTGCCGATGGAGTCGCGCAGCATCGCCTCGATCCCGAAAGACTCCAGGCAGCCCCGGCCGCCGAAAATCCTCACCGCATCGATGCTAGATGCCAGCGCCCCTTCACTGATGGCCAGTTTCGACAGGGCAATGTTGAGCTGCCCCGAATCGCCCTGGTCCATGCCCCAGCACGCCCGGAACAGCAGCAACCGCGCCGACTCCAGGCGCAGCTTCATTTGCGCGATACGGTGCGAAACCGCCTGGTTGTCGCCAATCGGCTTGCCAAACTGGCGCCGGGTGCGCGCATGCTCGATGGTCTGTTCCAGTTGCCGTTCCATCATCCCCAGGAACGCTGCGAACAGGCAGGCACGCTCCCAGCCCATGGAGCTCTGGAACACCTGCCGGCCCTGCCCCTCCTCACCCAGGCGGTTGACCTCAGGAACCCTGCAATCGTCAAAGAACACTTCACCCGCGGGGCAGCTTCTCAGGCATACCTTGTCCAGGGGCTCACTGACCCTGAGCCCCGCACTGCTGCGGTGGACGATAAAACCGCTGACCCCCAGGGCACCGTACTCGGGCTGGGTGGTGGCATAGGTCACGAAGATGTCGGCAATCGGCGCATTGCCGGCAAAGCTCTTGTGGCCGTCAAGGCGATAACTGCCATCGGCCTGGGGCCAGGCACGGCTCTTCAAATTGCTGGAGTCGGAGCCGGCCTCGGGTTCGGTGATTGCGTTGGAGCCGATGAATTCACCGCTGGCGAGTTTGGGCAACACATCGCGTTTGGTTTCCGCTGTTGCGAACTCGACGATCGGCATCGCACAGGCAAACTGGTGGGCCGCCGCCGCGAACACCAGGCCCATGTCTGTGCAACCCAGGCCAAAGGCGTGCATGGCAATGGCCGTCGACAGTGCACCCAGGCCCTGGCCACCGTATTCCCGGGGAATCGACAGCCCCAGCAATCCGGCCTCGCCGCAGATCGCCCATTGCCGGGCGGTGAAATACCGCGAGTGTTCATTGCCACAGGCCGCCAGTTGCTCGGCACATACCTGGGCGATCATGGCCGCATGTTTTTTCTGGGTATCGTCGTAGTTGAAGTCCATTTCAACTCTCCTTGCGCAGGGAAGGTTTTCTGAAGGATCGATAGAAAATCAGCCGCCCGACCTCTGAGGGCACTTGCATCAGGCCCCACCAGAGCGCCTTGAGCTTTCTCAAGGTGGTCAGTTGATAGACACGAGCGTGAGGATTAGCAAAATCAAAAATAGGCGGAACAAAACTGGCGTTGGCAAGCTCCGCAAAGATGCTGCTCGCCGCGTGCGCAGCAGAGACCTTGGCGCTTTTGACGTCATCACAAAGGCCCAGCGTAGTGTTGAGAATATCCTTGTACCCCTGATACAGAGGCATCCAGAAACCGTCCTCTGCGAGCTGGTCGATTTCATCGAACACTTGCGGGTCCAGGTCCTTGGCAAAGGCATCGTTGATCTTGCGCGCGGTGATGGTGGCGGCAATCGACTGCAGCAGCCAGACACGGGCGAAGGCATTCCACAACTCGGGGTCGCGAAACGACACATAGGCCGCTGAGGCGATCCGGTCACTCAAGCTGATGATGCTGTCCTGGGTCAGGACAAAATCATTCAGGGCCGGGCTGCGGTAGTCACCGCTGTGCGCCGCCTTGATCAGCCGGTGCGCCAGCGCCAGAACCAGTTCCGCAGCATTGGACAGCTTGCGCGAGAACAACAGATCATTGCTCGCGGCGCCCTCATCGAACATCAGGCAGCGGCGTTCGAGCGCCGTGCGATAGACCTGCCGGGGCGGCTGGCGCAGCGCCCACTCGCGCACCCGCCGGGCGCCGGACAGGTGCCGCCCCAGGCCGGGGTACAGCTCGATCAGGCCGGCCAGGACCTGGTCGCCGTCCATGCTCGGGCAGAGGTCCTCACGCAGTGAAACCAGCACGCTGACCAAAGGGTTGCGCGAGTGCTGATGGTTGTTGAACGGGATGACCCCCACCCAGCCCCCGTCGAACACGTGATGCAGAGTGCCGCCATGCCACTGGCCGGGAAAATCGCCCTGCACGCACTCATCGAACGGCACCACCCCGAGCATATGAGTGGAGAATTCCAGGGTCCGGGTCTTCTGCGTCGAAGCCTGGCTGACCAGGCCAGCCTGCCGCGCCAGCACCTGGCCGCCCTGGCTGCCATCAACCATGAAATCGGCAGTGACCCAGCGTCCCAGCGCCGTAGCTACCTTGACCCCGCTGTCCTCGACCAGCACCTCGGGGCTGTTGTCGATCTCCACCAGCTGCGCGCCATAACCGATGGCCGCCGCCAGCAGATAGGCATCGATATCGGGCCTGAACAGATGATTCTCGCCATGCTCGGAGGGCACGTTGAATTGCAGCGCCTGGCCCAGGTCCACCGCCCGGCTGCGCTGGTGATAGATGAACCCGAGGTTCTTCTTGACCCCGGAAGACGGCATCACCTTCTGCTGGATATCCCGGGTGCGGGCGATATTCTTTATTTCCGGCACGCCATAGCGGTCGGCAATCAGCTCGAAAATCATCGAGGTATAGGGAATCGTCGCCTCACCGGTAAGGTCGGGGGGCATCTGCCGGTTGCGCAACAAACCGACCCGGACCTTGTTCCGGGCCAGGCAGGCGGCGAGCATGATCACGCTGATGCTGTTGCCCGCCAAGAGAATGTCGTAATGCTCTGGCGCCTTGCCAGACTGCACATCGTTCATAACCACCTCAATCACAGATCATGGGTCTGGGTTGCACTGCCCGCGGCCCGTCAGGCCTCGGCCACGCAGCCCTGTTCCTTTATCGAACGGGCCAGGAAGTCCGGCCACATCAGGCCCGGACACTCAAGAAACTCGCGGGCCTTGATCTCCAGCTTCAGATCGCGCCGGCAGCGGGCGACCATGTCCATCACCAGCAGCGAGTCCAGGCCGTAGTCCATCAGGCTGCCGCCATCCTCGAGCTTGGCCCGCACCTGTTCGGTCTTGACCCCGAGCAACTGCGCGTACTGCTCCCACACGTAGTCATCCAGCAATGCCAGGGCAGCGGCTTCGTCGGCGCCCGCCAGTTGCTGCAGGATCTCCACGTTGCTGCTTTCGCCGGCCCTGGCGGTCGGAGCCTGGCTGCGGATGTACTGCAGCAGCGGTTGCGGGCCGCGGGATTCGAGCAGTGGCTTGAAGCGATTCCAGTCCACCCCTGACACCACCATCTGGGGCAGCTCGCTGGCCAGAATCCGCGACAGCAGGCCGACGTTCTGTACCGGGGCGATCTGTTTCAAGCCAACGCTGGTGAGGAAATTCAGCACCTGCTCGTCGAACAGGTGACTGCCGCCGGCCCACAGCCCCCAGTCGATCACCAGGGCACTCAGGCCCATGGCCCGACGCTGCCACGCCAGGCTGTCGAGGAACTGATTGGCGGCTGCGTAGCTGGCGACATGCTGCGAACCCCAGACACTGGCGATGCTCGAACACAGGACAAAGAAGTCCAGGTCCAGCCCCAGGGACAGTTCGTGCAACAACCAGGTGCCCTCGACCTTGGGCCGCATCACCTGGTCGAAACTGTCACGGTCGACGTCCTTGAGATCCTGCGGAATTGAAATTCCGGCGGCATGGAAGATGCCCTTCAGGCTCGCGCCCGACGCCTCCAGACCGCAGAACAGCCGCTGCATGTCCTGGGGCGAGGTGATGTCGGCCTGGACGTAACTCACCCGCGATGCCGCAGCGCCGAAGCGCTCCAGGCCCGTGGCGACATCCTCCAGTGGCCGCCGGCCGGTGATCAGCACAGCGCCCGCGCCTTTATCCAGAAGCCACTGGGCCATGGCCAGGCCAATTCCACCCATGCCGCCGGTAATCAGGTAACTGCCCTGCGGGCAAGGTGCATAGGCCTGTGCTGGCAACTGCGTAGCGCTGAAATGGTTCAGGCGCTGGACATAACGCTTGCCCGGGCGCAGGCAGATCTTGTCCTCGCCATCGGGGTCGCTGACTTCTTCGGCCAGCGCCCTTGCCCAGTGAGGATCGTCGGGGGCCAGGTCGATCAGCCCGCGCCAGTGTTCGGGGTGCTCCAGGGCGAGCGTCTTGCCCAGCCCCCACAACGGCCCGGTCGCCACTTGCAGGGGCTGGTCGCGATCCAGGCCAACAGGGTTTGCCCCTTGGGTCACCAGCCACAACCGGCCACCGCGCGGGCCCAGTTCGATGAGCGCCTGGACCATCTCCAGCAACGGGTGGAACAGTGTCGCCTGCAGGCTCGACAGGCTCTGCAGCGTGGTCGAGCCGGCATCCTCGATGTCTTTGCCATCGAGCACGATGATATCGGCGGCCAAGGCCTCGCCTTCATCGGTCAATGCCTGGCTCGGGTCCTGGGCCAGCACCCTCCGCGCGCTATCGAGCAACTGCTGCGGGCACAGGACCCCGGCACGATGCCCGCCACGCTGCAGGTGTTCGACCAGAGGAGCGGCGGTCTCCGGCGAGCGGCTGACCAGGGTGAACAAGCGGCCCTGCTGCGGCACTTCGGCGCGCTGGCGAGGGCGTTCGAGCCAATCCAGGCTGTAGAGCACGTCGGGCTGGTAAAGCATGCCACGCAGCGCCTCCTCACTCGGGGCGGCAGCCAGGGTCAGCCCTTCCAGGCTGCCTACACACTGGCCGTGCGCATCGTACAAGGCGCAGTCGAACTGCTGCGGATGTGCCTGGCTCGTGGCAATCACCAGGCTTTTTGCCCGGGGCGAAGCGGACCGGCTGGCGACCCAGCGGCGGATGCCGCTTATCGAGCCCGGCGCATCGCCCGGCACCGCCTGCCCCAGGTACTCGAGGACCTGCCCAAGGTGATTGCCGTGCGGATCGGGTTCTGCCGGCAACTGCATGTGGTAGACAAAGCCTGCGTCCTGGGTGGCGGCATGGCCCGGGTCCGGCAGGCCGCCCCGGACAGCCGCCGGCAGGCCTTCCAGGGTCAGCGACAGGACCGGCTGCCAATCGGCACCGGCAACCTTGGCCGCTGCGCTCAGGGCCGAACAGTTGACCTCCCAGGCCGCCCCGGACAGCGGCTTGAGTTCGGTGAACAGATGCAACTGGTCATCGACATGGAACGCCAGGGCCGGGGTGATGCTGGCGAGGCTCACCCCATAGGTGTCCAGCTGCAAGTGGCCGGCCAGCTCATCGCTCAGGGCTGCCAGCAACCGGTCAGGACGCAGCAGCGCCAGGTCATCGCGGATCTCGCCGCCCACGGCCTGCAGGAGCGCGCTATCGAGCGTCGACTCGAATGCCGGAGTGGGTGCATTGACCGAATGCCCCAGCAGCCGGCCGACCGCTCCCGCAGCGACCTGTTGCAGGGGCGAGCCGCTGGCGTTGTCGAACCAGTAGCGCTGGCGCTGAAACGCATACCCGGGCAAGGCCTGGCGCAAGGCCCCGTCATGCTCGTGCAGCCGGGCCCAGTCGAGGTTATGGCCGCCCACGTAGAGCTGCGCGGCGGCCAGGCGCAGGTCCCTGGACGGATCGCCGGCCCGGCGCAGGCTGGCCAGGACCAGGCTGCCGTCCGCCAGGGGGTGACGGCCGATCAGCGGCGTCAACACAGCATCGGAGGCCACTTCAAGGAAGGTTTTCACCCCCAGCTCTGCGATCAGGGTGTTGACCCCTTCGCTGAACCTCACGGCCTGGCGGGTGTGCGTACACCAGTAATCGGGCGAGCTCAGGCTGGAGAGCGTATGCACCCGGCCAGTGACACTGCTGATGACCGGCAAGCGCGGCTCGCTGAAGGTGATCTGCGCCACCGTCTGGCGGAACGCTTCAAGCATCGGCTCGGTGGCTGCGGTATGGAAGGCATGGGAAACCGCAAGCTTCTTGACCTTGCAACCGCTGGCGAGCGCCGCTTCGGCCAGCGCCTGGACCTCGGCTTGCGGCCCGGCCACCACCACGTCCTGCGGGCTGTTGACCGCCGCCAGTTCGATCGCGCTGCCGGGCCGGTCCTTGAGCAGCTCCAGCAGTTGCGCCTCGCTCATGCCCAGTGCGTACATCGCGCCGCCGGCCGTCATCAGTTGCTGGGCCAGGCGCCCACGCGCCTCCACCATACGCAGCGCGTCAGCCAGGGATACCGCCCCGGCCACACAGATTGCACTGATCTCGCCGAAACTGTGTCCGAACAGCGCATCGGCAGCGACCCCCCAATGCATCCACAACCGCGCCAGGGCATATTCGACCGCGAATATCGCCGGCTGGGCATAGCGGGTCTGTTGCAGGTAGCTGTCACTGGCCGCACCCGCGTCCAGCACCAGGGTCAGCAGGTCCACGTCCATCAGCGGCTGCAACAGGGCGCGGCATTCATCGATCTGCGCCTTGAAGAATGGTTCGCTGTCATACAGTGCCTGGGCCATTGCCCGGTACTGGCAGCCCTGCCCCGGAAAGAGCATCACCAGCGGCGCCGCCGCTCCCTGGCAGCGCCCTTCGAATACATGCCCCACCACCTTGCGTGACGCATAGGCTGCCAGTTGCTCGCGCAGCCCCTCACGGCTATCGGCCACGGCCGCGAAACGATGGCCAAAGTGTGCCCGCCCGACGTTCGCCGTGTAGCACAGGTCCTTGAGTTCGAGCTGGCTGTTGTCGGCGATAAAACGTTCATAGCGTCCGGCAATCTGGCGCCGGGGCGTCTCGCCCTTGGCCGACAGAGTGATCAGCTGCCAGGGGTTGTCGCGCCCCTGGGCACGTTCGCGCAGCGGCGCGTCGCCCACTAGCACATGGGCGTTGGTGCCGGTGACACCAAACGAACTGACACCGGCGTGCCGCGCCTTGCCCTGGCGTGGCCAGGGCGTGGATTCGGTGACCACCTTCAGGGCCAGGCGATCCCATTCGATCCGCGGGTTGGGCGTGTTGAAGTGCACCTGGGGCACCAGGGCCTCTTGTTGCAGGCACAGCAGGACCTTGGCCAGCCCGGTCACCCCCGCGACCGGTTCGAGATGCCCCATGTTGGCCTTGATCGAGCCCACCAGCAGCGGTGCATCGACGGGCCGCTGCTTGCCCAGTACCGCATGCAGGGCGTGTAGTTCGATCGGGTCGCCCAGCGCGGTGCCGGTGCCATGGGCCTCGACATAGTCGACCTCGCTGCCCTGGAGCCCGGCCTGGCCGAGCGCCAGCCTGATCACCTCTTCCTGGGCGTGGATGTTGGGCACGGTGATGCCGCTGCTGGCGCCGTCGTTGTTGACCGCACTACCCTCGATCACGGCCAGCACCGGGTCCTGGTCGCGTACCGCATCGCTCAGCCGCTTGAGCGCAAGGATCACGCAGCCTTCGGCGCGCCCGTAGCCATCGGCCGCCGCGTCGAAGGTCTTGCAGCGGCCATCGGGGGCCACGGCCCGCAGCTTGCTGACCAGGATGAAACCGTAGGGCGACAGGATCAGGTTGACCCCACCGGCCAGCGCCAGCTCGCTCTCGCGGCTGCGCAGGCTGTTGCAGGCCTGGTGCAGGGCCACCAGGGATGAGGAGCAGGAGGTGTCGAGCACCACCGCCGGGCCCCTGGAGCCCAGGGTGTAGGCAATGCGCCCGGCCACGAAGCTGGTTTCGCCATAGAACTGGTAGGCGTTGACGTCCTCGACCGCGCCCAACTGCTGGCGCAGGCGCACGTAATCATTGGTACTGACCCCCATGAACACGCCGAGCTTCTTGCCATGCAGGCTGTCGGGGGCGATCGCGGCGTTCTCCAGGGCCTCCCAGGCAACCTCCAGGGCCAGGCGCTGCTGGGGGTCCATGCCTTCGGCTTCCTTGGGCGAAATGCCGAAGAAGCCCGGGTCGAACTGATCCACCCCCTCGATGAAGCCACCGCGCATGACGTAGGCCTTGCCGGGTGCCTGGGGATCAGGATGGTAATAGTCGGTGCCGTACAGACGGTCGCTGGGCATGTCGCCCACCGCATCGGTGGCATGTTTCAGCAGGCTCCACAGCCGCTTCGGTGTGTCGGCACTGCCCGGCAGCCGGCACCCCAGGCCCACTACGGCGATCGGTTCGACAGGCGCCGAGCTCTTGCCGGCCACCTTTTCCTTGAGCGCACGGATGGTGGTGATTGCCTGAGCAAGACTCTCTTGCAGCTGTTCCTTGCTTACATCGCGGACATCGTTATCCATAAAGGCCTCGATCAGTGATTCTCTGGCAGTTGTCATCCAGCCCCAGGGCTAGTAATTGGCGATATCGCGCAGCTCGTCTTCGAGAGCACCAATCAGCTCGGCCCGTGACAGTTCATGCAGGTCCTGATGCCGCGACGCTGGCGACACAGGTTCGGGCACCGCCACCGGCTCCCGGGTTTCAGGCGCCAGGAGCTGGCCCATGAGGTAGTCCGTGACCTGTTCGATGGAGGTGTATTCGAAGCCGAAGGTCGAAGGCAGGTCGATGCTCAACGCCCGGCCCAGCCGTGAGCGCAGGTCCAGCGACATGACCGAGGACATGCCCATGTCGAAGAAGCCCTTCCTGACATCGAGCTCCAGGCCATCGGCAACGCCGAACACCTGCCCCACTACCTCGCAGATCAGCGCCTGCATGGCCCGGCGCTGCTGCAGCGGTGGCAGGCCAATCAGCTCGGCCAGACGCTGATCCGCTGCGCTATCCGCTGCACCCAGGTGTTCGAGCAAGGGCCAGGGCAGCACGCTCAGGTACAGCCCTTTGAGTTGTTGCCAGTCGACATTGAGCAGCCCGCACTGGCCCTGGCCACCCAGCACGCGGGCTATGGCCTGCACTATCTGCGAGCGCTGCAAAGGCTGCAGGCCGCTGCCTTGCATGGCCGTGCGGGCTGCGGCGTCCTGCTCAAGCTCCTGTTCGCTCTGCGTCAGGTGCAGCAGCTGGCAGTTCAACCCCTGGCGCCGGCGCTGTGCATGCACCCACAAGGCATATGCATCGGCAATCGCCGAGCGGGCGAAGCCGGCCCCGCCAAGCAGGGAAGACACGCTGCCCAGGATCAGGAAGAACGCTTCGGGGTCATCGATCAGCTGGTGAACCTGCTGCAAGACCTCAAGCGGCCGAACGCCTTCCTGCATTCGCACGACAAACTCTGGCTCCTTGAGCGCAACCGTGCGCCAGTCAAGATCGAGGTGGATAAAGCCGGCGATGCGGTCTTGCGCTCGCAGCGTCGCGAAGGTGTCAGCCAGGTTTTCCCGGCTCAGGTCCGAGAGGCTGCTGATCGCCATCGCTTCGGGCATCCGCTCAGGCATGTGCAGTTGCCCGGGGGCCTCGCAGAGCAGCAGCACACGCTGCACACCCCGCTGCCCGAGCGCCGTCAGCACAGTCTCCATGTCAGATCCCGGGACGGCATGCAGCACAACGGTTCCGTTCAGCGCCGGCGGCTCCAGACGCTGTAGCGGGTCGGCTTGATCCTCCACCAGGTATTGCACCTCGACCCGGGCGCCGCTGATCGCAAAGTGATCATGGCCAGGTTGGCCGTGCAACAGCCGGCAGAGGCTGGCGTAGCTTCTTCTGTCGCTGCCCTGCAAAGTCACCAGACCGCCCCACCAGGCAGGATGCTCCAGGGCGAAGATATGCGCGGCGCCCTGCCAGGTGGCCTGGACAGCGGCCATGGCCGGCGACGCAGCATCACTGGCATGAAGGGCGAACCAGACCGGCTTTGCCGGTGTTCCGACGCTGGCAATCGCACCGGCGAAGGCCTGTACCAGCGCCGCAGAGGCCACCAGGGATATACCGAGGCCGTCGGCCTCCTGAGCCTCACCGCCGGCAACGATCACCCCCAGGCAGGACGGATCGGCCACTGCCCCGCGCAACGCCGAGGACAGCTTGCGGGCCAGAGGTTGTTGCCCGGCGTGCAGCTCGATGACTTCGACCGGACGCTGTTCAGCCGCAAACGCCGCAGCCAGTGGCTGGACCTCGGCAGTGCTCCAGGCCAGCACCATCCAGTAGCCCTCGCGTTGCTGAGCGCCCTCGCCCGGCATCGGATAGTCCTGCAATTGGCGAGCGATCATCGGCAGGTCGAGGGGTGCGGTCTGGAGGTCGGGCAAGTACCACGAACCAGGATGGCCAAACTGCGGACCTTCGAACAGCGCCAGCTGGCAACCCCGGGCATCCACTACCTGCAGGCTGTCGGGTTTGTCGGCGTCATGGCCGGCCAGCACAATCCATACCTGCGCCGGCAGGTCTGCCCATACCTGGAGCCCGGAGAACCCGACCAGCGCGGCGGCGTGGGCGCCTTCAAACAGCTCGACCACACTGGCCAGCAACTGGGTCTGGCGCTCGGCCGCCGTCAGGGAGTGGGCAAAGCGGTACAAGGCCCGCTGCCCGCCCGTGGCCGCACACCCGGACCATGGGCACAGGCCAACGTCCGGCGCCGGCGGTGAAGGCTCATCGAGCATCGACACCCCGCACAGGGTTTCCTCCTGCAACTGCGCTGCACAGTCAACCAGGGTTCCGCTCATGCAGACCTGGCGGCGCTCGTCGCCGGCCCCTTGCAAGGCCAGTTCGAAGCAGGCGTCAGGCGCCTGGGTGAGGTGGATGCTCAGGTGCGAAGTGAGGTGCTGTTCGCCGCGCAGACGCAGCTGGGCAATCTGCAAGTCGCGGATCTGCTGCACGCCCCGTGGTGTTTCCCGCACCGCCTGGAGCACGGCATCCAGCAACAGGTGAGTCTTGACCCTGTACCCCTGTTCGCCCAGCGGGTCGTAATGCCCGGCCTGGGGAGCGAGAGCCCCCGACCAGTACCAGAGCTGCCCGGCCGGCCGTACCAGCCCCTGCAGGCAAGGATGGCCCGAGGCTGCCCGGGCGGGCTGCACCGCCGTAGCCGGCTGGCCAGCATCGATCCAGTAGTCGTTGAGCTGCCAGGGATAGGTGGGCAACCCGATGGCCTGACAGCCGTCCGGCAAGCGCTCGGGGCCCGGCGGCTGGGCGCCGCGGCCAAAGGCCTCGGCCAGGGTCGCCCAGGGTTCGCCGGCCGCGGGTTTGCGGTCATTGGCGATGGGGCTGCCGGCCAGCCAGGCCTGTAGTGCCTGAGCCAGCTCGCGGCAATCCTGGCCGTGGACGACCAGGCGTTCCTTGAACGCCGTGCGCCGCATCAGCGCGTTGTAGCAGATGGTCTGTGGGCAGTGCTCGGTAGCGCCCAGGAAGGACACATAGCGCTGGGCCAGCTCCGCCAATGCCGCCGGGGTGGCCGCGGACAGGCACAAGGCCACTGGTGCTGTGGCAGGTGGCAAAGGCGCTGTCGCGGGCGCCGTATAGCCCTTGAGCAGCACATGCACGTTGGTCCCGGTGAAACCAAAGGCACTGACCCCGGCCACCCGCGACTCCGGCCGGCCCGGCCAGTCCATGGCCTGATGCGCCAGCTTGAGGTTCATGGCCGCCCAGTCGACACGGGTGTTGGCCCGCTGCAGATGGGCTTGCGGGGCAATCCGGCCGTGCTCCACCACCAGGCAGGCCTTGATCAGCGAAGCGATGCCCGCTGCCGCCTCGAGGTGCCCGATATTGGCCTTGACCGAGGCCACCGTCAGCGGCGTACTGTCGGGGCTGGCCTGGCGATAGGCGTTGTGCAGGGCGTTGAGCTCGATGGGGTCACCCAGCACCGTGCCGGTGCCATGGGCCTCGACGTAGCTGACTTGCCCCGGATGCACGCCGGCGTTGGCCAGTGCTTCGCTGATCAGCGCCTCTTGCGCCGGACCATTGGGCACTGTCAGCCCGGCACAGGCACCGTCGTGATTGACCGCCGAACCGAGAATCGTCGCGACAATCGGGTCACGCTCCCGCTCGGCCTGGGCCTGGCGCTTGAGAATGACCACGCCGCAGCCCTCCCCTCGACCGTAACCGTCGGCACTGTCGTCGAAGGCCTTGCTGATGCCGTCCGGGGCCAATGCGCCGGCCTGCCCCATGGATTGAAAGATCGACGCCGAGGCGATGACATTCACCCCACCCACAATCGCGATGTCGCACTCCGCGGCACGCAAGCTGTTGCACGCCAGATGGATGGCCGTGAGCGATGACGAGCATGCGGTGTCCACCGTCAGGCTCGGCCCACGCACGCCGAGAAAATGCGAGAGGCGCCCGCAGATCGCCGAAAACGAACTGCCAGTGCCGTAGTGGGCATCCACGCCTTGCACGCTACCCAGGACCCGGGTTTCGTAGTCGTGGGAGTTGGCCCCGACAAACACCCCGACCCTCTGTTCCAGCAGCTTCTCCTGAGGGATACCGGCCCGTTCCAGAGCCTCCCAGGCCACCATCAGCAACAGCCGTTGCTGGGGGTCCATGCTCCGGGCTTCCTTGGGGGAAATGCGGAAGAACGCTTCGTCGAACCCTTCGGGGCGCTGGATAAGGCTGGCAAACCGCGGGAAGGTTTCCTCCGGCTTGGCGCCGGCGAGCCGGGACGGCGGTACCGGCCCCACGGTGTCCGTCTGTTCCAGCATCAGCTTCCAGAGTGCCTCGGGGCTGTCGGCCTGGGGAAACCGGCACGCCATGGCCACCACGGCGACGCTCCCCGCGGCGTCGGTCGCCCCGGCATCGACCGTTATCGGGGTGCTGGCCGGCTCCCGGGACAGCAGCCCTTCCAGGTACTGGCCCAGCCGGTTGATGGTGGGATAGTCGAAGCCCACGGTCGCCGACAGCTTGAGGGCGAACTGGCGCTCCAGCATGCGCTTGAATTCAACCAGGGAAATCGAGCTCAGGCCCAGTTCGAAGAAGCCTCGATCCGGGTCCGGGTCGGCACAGGCCACGCCGATGATCTGCGTCAGCAGTGCACCAATCTGCGCCCGCACATCCCCCACCGGCTGCGCCGCTGCGGACACCTTGGCCGGTGCCGGCACAGCGACTTGTGCCAGCTGCGGCACGCTCAGCGCCACATCGTTGGCCTGGGCGCAGAGATTGCCCTGGGCGTCATACACCAGTACCTGCGCCCGCAGCTGGGACACGAGCCCTGCCGGCTGCGGCCGCGGCGCCGGGGCAAACCAGAAACGCTCCTGCTGCCAGGGATAGGCCGGCAGCTCCAGCGCCGCCTCCCTGGGTTGGAAGGCTTGCCAGTCGGGACCTGCGCCCCACTCGTACAGGCGGGCAACAATACTGGCCAGCTCCAGGGCGGCGTCGCCCTGCTTGTGCAAGGCGCCGCACACCAGTCCCTGGGTTCCCTTGTCGGCCAGGGCCTGGTTGATCGACGCCGCCAACACGGTGTGCGGGCCGATCTCGACGAACAGCCGGTGTCCCTGCTCGATCAACTGTTCGATGGCGCGATCGAAGCGCACGATGCCACGGGCATTCCTCGCCCAGTAGTCGGCATCTGCCAGGATCGGCTCCTCGGGCATCGCACTGGTGGAAATCCAGGGCGTGTGCGCGGCAAACACCGGCAAATCCTCCAGCCCCGCGCGGATCTGCGTCAGGCACTCATCCATCTGGCGGGAGTGGAAGGCATATTCCGCCGGCATCAGGTAAGTGAAGATGCCTTCGTCACGCAGTTGCTGATCCAGAGCCTGTACAGCCTGCGGGCTGCCGGACACCACACAGCTGTTTCGACTGTTGACCACCGACAGTTCCAGTTGCGGGTTGTTCGCCAGACGCGACTGGAGCGTCGGCGCGGGCAAGCCCACCACCAGCATCCGCCCCTGCCCCAGGGTGTCCTTCATGGCCTGGGCCCGATGGTGGATGACCCGCACCGCCGACTCCAGGTCCAGTGCTCCGGCGCAATAGGCCGCGGCCACTTCCCCCATGGAGTGGCCGACCACCGCCGCCGGGATCACACCCCACTGGCGCAGGCATTCACTGATCGCCACCTGGATGGCAAAGATGCAGGGCTGGGCAAATTCGGTCAGGTGCAGGCGGGACCCACTGGCGTCGCTGCGCAGCTCGGCCTCCACCGACCAGCTTGCCCACTGGGCCAGCGCCTGGTCGCAACGCCGGATCATCGCCAGGAAGGCCGGCTCCCGTTCAAGCAGGTCGCGACCCATTCCCACCCACTGGGCGCCCTGCCCGGTAAACACCAGCACGGGCCCGCGCCGATCCTCTTCGTCCGTCGTGCAGGCCAAGGTCGGGGCCGGCAACTGCTCCAGCTGGCTCTTCAATTGCGCGGCGTTCGCACCCACCACGGCCGACCGGTAGGGAAAGTGATCACGACGATGAATGGCGCTGGCGACAAAGGCTTGCAATTGCCCATCGTCCTGCTGCGGCAGATGAACGGCATAGGCCCTGGCCTGCTCCACCACGGCCTGCGCGGACCTGGCCGATACCGGCAGGACCCAGGGCCGGCCCTGTGCCGATCGTTCCTGCTGCGGCTGTGCCTGCCGATAGGCGCTGGCATCTTCGAGAATCATGTGGACGTTGGTGCCACTGAGCCCGAAACCACTGATTCCAGCCAGGCGCGGCCGGTCGGGCAACGACTCGATCGCCGTGGGCACCGCCAGCCGGGAACGCTTCCAGTCCACCAGTGGGTTCAACTGTGCGAGATGCAGTTGCGCAGGCACCTCGGCGTGCTTGAGAACCATCATGGTCTTGATCACGCTGGCCATTCCGGCGGCCGCATCCAGATGGCCCATGTTGGCCTTGACCGAGCCCACCCACAGCGGCCGCTCACGCCCCTGGAAGGCACTGTCCAGCGAAGAGAGTTCGATCGGATCGCCCAGGGGCGTACCGGTGCCGTGGGCCTCGACATAGTCGATGTCGTCCACGCTCAAGCCGGCCACTTTCAGGGCCTGGCTGATCACCGCAGCCTGGGCATTGGCGTTGGGCACGGTCTGGCCGGCACTGGCGCCATCCTGGTTGATCGCCGAGCCCCTGATCACCGCCTGGATCGGATCGCCATCGCGCAGGGCATCTGCCAGGCGCTTGAGCACCGTGACCCCGCAGCCTTCGCCCCGGACGATCCCGTCGGCCGCCGCATCGAATACCCGGCAGCGGCCACTGGGCGAGATCGCCCTGATCTGGCTCATGTAGATCGTCAGGTCCGGCGCCAGCATCAGGTTCACCCCTCCGGCCAGGGCCATGTCCGCCTCCCCTGCCTGCAAGGCGCGACAGGCCAGGTGCATGGCCACCAGGGAAGAAGAGCATGCAGTGGTCACGGTCATTGCCGGCCCATGAACACCCAGGTGGTAGGCAATACGCCCGGCGGCGAAGCTGAATTCCTTGCCGGCGGCATAGTAGGGGTTGATCTGTTCGATGCCGGCCTCGCGGGAGTGCAGTGCCAGGTAATCCATGCCCAGCATGCCGACATAGACCGCGGTCCTGCTGCCTTTGAGCTGCTCGCGGGTCAGGCCGGCACGGGCCACGCTTTCACAGGCGACCTCCAGCAGCAGGCGCTGCTGCGGGTCCATTTCCTTGGCTTCAGAGGCCGAGATGCCAAAGTAATGTGCATCGAAGCGGTCGATGTGCTCGAGGAACGCCCCCACCTTGCTGTAGGTCGTACCGGTTTCAGCAGCGCTCTCATCGTAGATCGCCGCTGTGTCCCAGCGCTCTGCGGGAACCGGTCCGACAAAATCGGTCCCAGCACGAAGGAGCTCCCAGAATGCCTCGGGGGTCGATGCACCTTTGGCAAAGCGGCATCCACTCCCGATGATTGCAATGGGTTCAAAATCCATGGGCGCACGAGCATCCATTCAGTCATCTCCTTCGACTGGGTGTTTAGTGTTTAGAACGCGGGTTTGGCGGTAGGAACCTGCATGTCGCCCAGGTACTTGTGCCAGAGGTGTTCCGGGTCGCTTTCAACCGCAGCGATGATTTCGCGCATCTTGTCCAGCACTTCCAGGCGCTTGCCGCTGTAGACGTCCCCTTGCAGCAATTGCAGGATGTCCAGGCGGTAGCGTGGGTCTTGAACGAACGCGGTGAAGAGGATGTTAAGGCGGTAATAGAGCGTGATGAACTCATACCAGTTCTTGATGCCATTCCTGATCATGCCTTCGTAGTGAGTGAAACTGGACTTGCTAAAGTCGTTGTTCTTCACCGCCTCGATGATGTCGCCGCTGGCGATGCGCGCACTGTTGAGTGCAACGCTGACGCCGCTGGAGAAGATCGGGTCGACGAACCGTGCGGCATCGCCGATCAGCACGAAGCTGTCGCCACAGACTTCTTTCATGCCGTAGCTGTAGTCCGCCTCTTTCTTGAACGGGCGGACCTGCTCCGATGCCTTCAGCGCGTCATGCAGGTTTTCCCGGGTCTTCACCGCTTCCCAGAAGAACTCTTCATAGGTGAGGTCGGAGTTGGTGTAGTTCTGCTTCTGCGTAACCACGCCCACGCTGGTAATGGTTTCGGTGATCGGGATCTGCCAGACCCAGGTATTGGTCATCGGCAGGAAGTGAATGAAGATGTAGTCGACCTTGTCCGGGCTTTGCGTCGCCGACTTGCGGTCGAAGTTGTCGAACCAGGAGTGAATCGCGAACTGGTTGAAGACCGGGTCCTTTTCTCGCAAGCCCAGCCGGCGGCCCAGCAGCACGTTGCGACCGCTGGCATCCACCACCATCTTCGCCTTGATCTCCACGCTGCGCTTGCCCAGCTTGGCATTGACAATGACATTGCCCGGGCTGAGAAACTCGACGTCAGCGATCTCCACGCCCTGGAAGACCTTGGCCCCCAGCGAACCTGCGTGCTCCAGAAGAATGCGGTCGAACTTGCCGCGGTCGACGTGGAACGTGAAGTCGCGATCGACCCCTTCCTGCTTGCGCTCGTTGAAGAGGATTTCCGCCGAACGGAAATCGTGGTCCAGCCCCTGGAAGCCCATCTTGTCTTCGGGGCCGGAATCTGCCGAGGTCCAGGCAGCGCCGAACTTCTTCGGGAAGTTGGCTTTCTCGATCTTTTCCATCACCCCGATTTCCAGCAGCACCGGAGTGGTGGCCGGTACCAGCGACTCGCCAACATGCTCGCGCTCGAACAGTTCTTTTTCGAACACCGCGCATTTGACACCGGCTTTTGCCAGGTAGGAGGCCATGGTCGAACCCGCCGGCCCGCCACCGATAATCACTACATCATAATCATGATCGCTCATTGCCCACTCCCTGTTAGGCGCACTCGGCCTTTAGTTGCTCGACAGTCCTGGATATTGCATTCAGGTCTTTAAAATATTTTCCGGTGATATGGGTACTTGGAATCGAGACACCCATTTCATCCCTGATGTAGACCATGAGCTTGACGATATTCATCGAGTTGAGAATGCCCCACTCCAGTAGTGGAGTCTGGTCATCAAGCTCATCTTCCTTTGCACTTGGCCCGATCAAATCTTCCATGATGTAGCGACGAATCTTTTCTTTAACTTCCTCTCCGTCCATAGACGTACGCTCCTGCATTCGACAATCGTGGGTTGGGAAAACCCGTCTACAATCCTCAATAAGAATGCACTTGTGAATAGCCGTTTTTGCAAAAGGCCTTTGCATATCCGCAAAGGCAAAACAGCCCCGACAACATCGAAGCCAACACAACTTAACGATGTTCCACAGGCCTATATGACGGCCTTCAGAAAGTCATCTTCGAGCGCCCAAGCATAGTTTTGGCGCTCTGCGCAATTAGCCACTAGAACTATTTTTGTATCCAGATAGTGCAAACCAAGCCTTGCACTTGGACGGTGTTCCGCTCTGCGCCGGGTAGAGCTGTGGCGCCTGAAATGTTATGAATCAATTTTCCCAAAGCCAACTAATCATGGCCCCAGCACTGCTTGACAAACAAAAAGCCTAGCCGTACTAAGGAGGCTGTCATGATCTATTTGTAATTTGCCTTTACAAAAATAAGACACTAAAAATTCTAAAAGGATTTAGGAATGAAGGCGCTAGGCGTTGTCAATGACATAGACCTTTATATATCCGTAACTAAAACGGGTAGTTTCTCCGAAACAGGAAGACTACTTGGCATCCCACCTTCTTCGGTGATGCGCAGAATCAATAGCCTCGAAAAAGAACTTGAAACCTGTCTATTCAATCGATCGACAAAATGCTTGATACTTACCGAAACAGGCCTGCTCTTTCTCGAACATGCAAAGAACATCTCGAGATGCATTGGGCATGCTAGATCAGAAGTAAAAGAACACACTGCATCGACCCTTGGCGTTCTCAAGGTTTCAGCACCCGTGGCCTTTGGACGGCGCCATGTAGCGCCTTTATTGAGCAGAATACTGAACCATCATCCCGGTTTGAAAATTGAATTCTCGCTTAACGACAAAGCTCTCGACCCCAGCATCGATAACGTCGATATCTGTATCAAGCTGGGCATATTGCCGGACAGTAATCTGATTCCAACGAAACTTGCGGATATGCGGCGCGTGCTCTGCGCAAGCCCGGAATACATCCGGCAACACGGCTGTCCGCAAACTCTTGAAGACCTGTACCAACATGCCTGCCTGATCCACAGCACCTGCAGCAACTTCTCACTGACCTGGCAATTCAAGGTCGATGGCCTGCTCAAGAAGCTCATGCCCAGCAGCCGGCTATCGGTCAACAGTTCCGAGTTGCTGGTGGACGGCGCCCTTCAGGGCATAGGAATCATCCACGCGCCCACCTGGCTGGTGCATGAACAGATCGCCAGCGGCCAACTGGTGTCGCTGCTCGACGAATATTGCGAGGCCGATCCGCAACAGGGAGCGATCTACGCACTGAGGGCACGCAGCAGCGTTGTCCCGGCCAAGACCCGCCTGTTCATCAATGAGTTGAAACGCTCGATCGGCAGCACGCCTTACTGGGACTTGCCGTTTGAAAAGGAAATACCGCAGACCCTGGCCACCCTGCATTTCGATACCGCAATGCATTCAGCGCTTTCCAGAGCGACCACCTTGCAAGACAAGAGCCAGACATCATGAATCAGTACGACGTCATTATCATCGGTAGTGGTATCGCCGGCGCGCTGACCGGCGCCGTCCTCGCGAAGTCCGGGCTGAACGTTCTGATCCTCGACTCGGCCCAGCACCCACGATTCTCCGTCGGCGAAGCGGCGACACCGGAAAGCGGTTTTCTGCTGCGTTTGCTCTCAAAGCGCTTCGACATCCCTGAAATCGCCTACCTCTCGCACCCCGACAAGATCATCCAGCACGTCGGTTCGAGCGCCTGCGGGATCAAGCTGGGCTTCAGTTTTGCCTGGCATCAAGAGAACGCGCCGTCGTCCCCCGACCACCTTGTGGCCCCGCCGCTGAAGGTGCCGGAAGCCCATCTTTTCCGGCAGGACATCGACTATTTCGCCCTGATGATTGCCCTGAAACACGGCGCCGAATCCAGACAGAACATCAAGATCGAGTCGATCAGCCTCAACGACGACGGGGTCGAGGTGGCATTGTCCAACGCCGCCCCCGTCAAGGCCGCGTTCATCATTGACGCTGCTGCCCAGGGCTCTCCGCTTTCCCGCCAACTGGGCTTGCGCACCACCGAAGGGCTGGCGACCGACACCTGCTCATTCTTCACCCACATGCTCAATGTGAAGAGCTACGAAGATGCCCTGGCTCCGTTGTCCCGCACTCGTTCCCCCATCGAACTGTTCAAGAGCACCTTGCACCACATCTTCGAAGAGGGTTGGTTGTGGGTCATCCCCTTCAACAACCACCCGCAGGGCACCAATCAGTTGTGCAGCATCGGCTTCCAGTTCAACAACGCCAAGTACCGTCCCACCAAGGCGCCGGAGATCGAGTTTCGCAAACTGCTGAAAAAGTACCCGGCCATCGGCGAACACTTCAAGGATGCGGTCAATGCCCGGGAGTGGATCTACGCGCCGCGCATCAACTACCGCAGCGTGCAAAATGTCGGGGATCGCTTCTGTCTCCTGCCGCAAGCCACAGGGTTTATCGACCCGCTGTTCTCCAGGGGGTTGATCACCACCTTCGAGTCCATCCTCAGGCTGGCCCCCAAGGTGCTGGACGCCGCCCGCAGCAACCGCTGGCAACGGGAACAGTTCATCGAAGTCGAGCGCCATTGCCTGAACGCGGTGGCGACCAATGACCAGTTGGTCTCCTGCTCCTATGAAGCCTTCAGCGACTTTCACCTGTGGAATGTGTGGCATCGGGTCTGGCTCAGCGGCTCCAACCTGGGCAGTGCCTTTCTGCAAAAGCTGCTGCACGACCTGGAACACAGTGGCGACGCCCGCCAGTTCGATGCAGCGCTTGAGGCGGTGCGCTTCCCTGGCTGCCTGTCCCTGGACTCGCCCGCCTACGAAAGCCTGTTCAGGCGGTCGTGCCAGGTCATGCAACAGGCCAGGGAGCAAGCCAGGCCGGTGGCCGAAACCGCCAACGCGCTGCATGAGCTGATCAAGGAGCACGAAGCCGAGTTGTTGCCCCTGGGCTATTCACGGATATCCAATCGTTTCATCCTCAAAGTCTGAATGCCTGAGTGATGCCCGGGGCCGGGCGCCGGTGTCTGTGACCGGCAGCCAGCCCTGGCGATCCACCCGTCCGCCGAAAACCACAACACTTCCCGCGCAAAAACCCGGATAATGCCCGCCATTTTTTGCTTTGTGATGCCGGTGCCCCCATGGAAATCAAGGTCAACTTTCTCGACAACCTTCGACTTGAAGCCAAGTTCGACGACTTCACGGTGGTGGCCGACCAACCTATCCGCTACAAGGGCGATGGTTCGGCGCCGGGTCCGTTCGATTATTTCCTGGCTTCTTCGGCGCTGTGCGCGGCGTACTTCGTGAAGCTGTACTGCCAGACCCGCAATATCCCCACCGACAATATCCGCCTGTCGCAGAACAACATTGTCGATCCGGAAAACCGCTACAACCAGATCTTCAAGATCCAGGTCGAGCTGCCGGCGGACATCAGCGACAAGGACCGCCAGGGCATCCTGCGTTCCATCGACCGTTGCACGGTGAAGAAGGTGGTGCAGACCGGCCCCGAATTCATCATCGAGGAAGTGGAAAACCTCGACGCCGATGCCCAGGCGCTGTTGATGCCGCAATCGGGCTCCAGCGAAGGCACCTACATTGCCGGCAAGGACCTGCCCCTGGAGCAGACCATCGCCAACATGTCCGGGATCCTCGCGGGCCTGGGGATGAAGATCGAAATCGCTTCGTGGCGCAATATCGTGCCCAACGTCTGGTCGCTGCATATCCGCGATGCGCAGTCGCCGATGTGCTTCACCAACGGCAAGGGCGCCACCAAGGAAAGCGCACTGGCGTCGGCCCTGGGCGAGTTCATCGAGCGCCTGAACTGCAACTTCTTCTACAACGATCAGTTCTGGGGCGAAGAGATCGCCAACGCCGAGTTCGTGCATTACCCGGACGAGCGCTGGTTCCAGCCGGGGCGCAAGGATGAGCTGCCCAAGGAGATCCTCGACGAGCACTGCCTGGCCATCTACAACCCGGATGGCGAGCTGCGCGGCTCGCATCTGTACGACACCAACTCGGGCAATATCGAGCGCGGTATCTGCTGCCTGCCTTATGTGCGCCAGTCCGACGGCGAGGTGGTGTATTTCCCCTCCAACCTGATCGAGAACCTGTACCTGAGCAACGGCATGAGCGCCGGCAACACCCTGGCCGAAGCCCAGGTGCAGTGCCTGTCGGAGATCTTCGAGCGGGCGGTCAAGCGCCAGATTCTCGAAGGCGAGATGGCTCTGCCGGATGTGCCTCAGGAAGTGCTGGCCAAGTACCCGAGCATTCTGGCCGGCATCCAGGGCCTGGAAGAACAAGGCTTTCCGGTGCTGGTCAAGGATGCGTCCCTGGGCGGTGAGTTCCCGGTGATGTGCGTGACCCTGATGAACCCGCGCACCGGCGGCGTGTTCGCCTCGTTCGGCGCCCACCCAAGCTTCGAGGTGGCGCTGGAGCGCAGCCTCACCGAACTGCTCCAGGGCCGCAGTTTCGAAGGTTTGAACGACCTGCCGCAGCCGACCTTCGAAAGCCAGGCGCTGATGGAGCCGAACAACTTCGTCGAGCACTTCATCGACTCCAGCGGCGTGGTGTCGTGGCGTTTCTTCAGTGCCAAGGCGGATTTCGAATTCGTCGAGTGGGACTTCACCAGCCAGGGCAGCAGCGGTGAAAGAGCGGCGGCCAACGCCGAGGAGGCCGCGACCCTGTTCGGCATCCTCGAGGGCCTGGGCAAGGAAGTCTACATGGCGGTGTACGAACACCTGGGGGCCACGGCCTGCCGCATCCTGGTGCCGGACTACTCGGAAATCTACCCGGTGGACGACCTGATCTGGGACAACACCAACAAGGCGCTGTTCTTCCGTGAAGACATCCTCAACCTGCACAGCCTGGACGAAGACGGCCTGCGCTCGCTGGTGGAGCGCCTGGAAGAAAGCGAACTGGACGACTACACCGACATCACCACCCTGATCGGCATCGAGTTCGACGACAACACCGCCTGGGGCCAGTTGACCATCCTGGAGCTGAAGCTGCTGATCCACGTGGCCCTGGGGCAGTTCGACCCGGCCAAGGAGCTGGTGGAGATGTTCCTGCAATACAACGACAACACCGTCGAGCGCGGGCTGTTCTACCAGGCCCTGAACGCGGTGCTGGAAGTGGAGCTGGACGACGAGCTGGAGCTGGGCGACTACGAGGCCAACTTGCGGCGCATGTTCGGCAACGAACGGATGGACGCGGTGATCGGCTCAGTGCAAGGCAGCGTGCGCTTCTACGGCCTGACCCCGACCAACCTGCAGCTCGAAGGCCTGGACCGCCACCTGCGGCTGATCGACAGCTACAAGAAGCTGCACGCAGCGCGAGCCAAGTGGAGCGCAGCAAACCGCTGATCAACAGCCCCTTGTAGGAGCGAGCCTGCTCGCGAAGCACTCAAGCACGCCGCGCTCCCCCAGTGAACGCGGCGTTTTTCGTTAACGAGCATCGCGAGCAAGCTCGCTCCTACAATTGGCCAGCCAGTATCCGGGCAAGCTGCTGGCGCAATGGGCCGTGCTCGGCCTCGACATAGGGCGGCGCGGTCTTCCAGTCGTAGAACCACACCGGCATCCGGCGCTTGCCTTCCGGCTCCGAGGCGTAGCGGGGAAAGATATGGCAATGCAACTCAGGCTCCGAGTTGCCGAGGATTTCATAGTTGATGCGCAGCGCTCCGGTGGCCTCGAGCAGCGCATCGCCGATGCGGGCCATGTCCAGCAGGTAGGTGGCCCGGGCCTGGGCATCCAGGTCGTTCAAGCTGGCCACCACCGGGTCCGGCAACAACAGGCAATAGCCCTCAAGAAACTGCACATCGCCCATCACCGCCCAGCCCGAAGCCATGCGGCAAATCACCTTGTCGTTGGCACCCTGGCGGGCCAGTTCTACACGTTGCGAAATCAGCGACATTCATAATCCTTGATGAGGGGGTTCGTCGTTTCGAAGCCATAGTGCCCGAGGCTTGTATCCAGCCGTCGAAAAACCTAGGCCACGCCGGCTGGCCAGGGCTTGCTGTCGTCCCGGTCGGGCGGGCCGTACAGCTCCTGCTCCCAGTCCTCGAACGCCGGCCGTGCCTGGTAGCCCGGATCGCAATACTGGCGGATGTACTGCGCCGCCCGGTGCTCGGCGTACTTGGCATTCACCGGTACGCCCTGCTCGTCCAGCTCCAGCACATTGGCAAAAATGGCATAGGCCATCTCCAGCATGCTCGGCTCGTCCCCGAGGCAACTGCGGTAGTCGACGCCTTCCAGCAACGGATAGCCCAAGGTGCCGTTGGCGACCCAGAAACTGAAGGTTCTCAGTGCCCCGGAAAACTCCGGACTTAGCTTCTTCGGGTAAGACATGCTGATCACTTTCCTTGATAGCGGACCGGGGCGGATTCTCGGGCAGCCACACCGGCAAGGCAAGGCTTCGTGCAACTTGCATCCGTCGGTTTCCATGGGCATGGCAAACCCGTCACAATGTGCCCCCTCTCTCTACCCCTGTGCTGTGCGCCTTGTGCAACGCACTTGCCCCGCAAGGATCGCCCGATGAATTTCCTGGAAAAACTGCTCAGCGTCTTCAAAAAGCCGGCGCCACAAAAGGCCGAGCCCACCCTGCCCGCCGGCGAGCCGGCCGCCGCAGAGGAGCCCTACGCCCAGTACCAGCCAACCGAAGCAGAGCTGGCCGGCATTGCCCTGATGGAGGCCGGTGCCGCCTGCCTCGATCGCCACTGGCAAGCGGTCGGCCACTGTGAGCAAGACGTCCTGGGCTTCGCCATCAGCCCCAGTTTCATGGGCGGCTCGCACTGGCCCTCCACGCGCCAGGCCTATCGCATCGTGCGTCGCAACAACGGCATCATTCTCGCCACCGAGGGCCTGTCCGATCCGTTCGATGGGGTCACAGGTGATGATCTGGGCAATGGTTTCGAGATGGAACTGTTCGTCGAAACCCCGGACATCCCACCCCATGCCCAGGGCGCGGTGGGTGATGTCTATCCGTTCGCCGATAGCTGGGCTTTCGAACTGCTGCGCTGCGTGGCCAACACCACGGCCGATGCCGGTGGCCTCACTGCTCGCCTGCAGCGCTACGGGGTGCTGTCCCTGGAACTGCCCGGCGTCAGCCAGTCCCGCGCCATGAGCGAGCAACTGCCAGCGCATTTCATCAGCGCCGACGACTGCGCCGGGGTACTGGTGGGCGGCCCGGCCCCGGACTTCCCGACACGCCTGGAAGACATGCCGCTGTCCCCCGTGACCCTGGTGCCGGTGGTGCTGATCACCGCCGCGGAGCTGGAGTACGTGCGCAGCGGCGGGGCCCAGGCCCGGGAAGACCTGGCCGTGCGCTTGAGCGCCGCCGGCCATGGTCATATCAGCCATTTGCAGCGCGCCAGCCTGATCTGAACCAAGGAGCCTAGCCGTCCATGTCAGAAGCCGATGCCTACTTTCCTTTCTACCTGTTCGCTGCCCGGTTCCCGGACCAGGCAGAGGCCGAACGGTTTGCCTTCGAACAGTGGGAGCCCGAACCCGCGGCTGATGTCAGCGACGCCGAGTTCAGCGCTTGGGAAGCACGCAACCCCAGCTGGGGCCTCAAACAGGAGCTGGGGTACTACATGGACTCCGATTTCGTCGAGCTGATCGACAGTGAAGACGGCCCGCAATACCTGGAATCGCTGATCCGCAGCGACGCCGAAAAACACCAGCTGCGCACGCGCATCGACTCCGGCTACAGCCATTTCATCATCGTTGGCTGCGAGTCGATTTACGGTGACCACAAATCGATCTCCGGCGGCGCCAATCAACGCCAGCCCGCAAGCACGGCAACCCTGGACTACCTTGGCGAGTTCAACGTGGAGCCCGCATGAGCGAGCTCTTGCAATCAGCGATTGCATTCAGCAGCCCGTAAGGAAGGTGGCTAGATGGACCTCGATTTTGACGATGAAGAAGCGCAGTTCAACGAGTACTACGCTGACTGCACCCCTGCCCTGTATGCCTGGCTCTATATCGCCATCGACATCCGCGACATGGGCCTGACAAAGATCGGGCTGACCACCAAGCGAACTCCGCAGCAACGGATTGCCGAAGGCAAGACCTACAATCCTTTCCTTACCCTGTTCACGGTCTATGAACTGTCCAAGTGCTCCAACGGGACTTCGCGCCGGGAGCTGTCCGACATCGAGCGTTACATCCATTCAAGATCCGTCTTTGGAGAGCCGATCAAGCACTTGGACACCGGCCGTGACTCTGAATGGTTCCCCATACATCCCGAGGAGGCAGAGGCTCAAGTCGACTGGATTCTGGCTCGCCGCGGGTTCTCGGTCGGTGGAAAGAATCTCTACAGCCACTATGAGCGAGATCAAAAATTCAACGGCATCGATGTGCAGCGAATGCGCCAGATCAAGAAAATCTTTCGTCCCAATCCACGGGATCTCCACGATCGGGCTGACAAGGCCGGCATGGACTTCCATGACTATCGTGACTACCACGCTTTCCTGCAGCAGTTTCACGCAAGGGACGCCGAGGGAAAGATCTACCTCTAGCCCGCAGGCCCTGGCGCAGCTGGCCTGAAGCAATAATCCATCAAGCCGATTCCTCTGCCCCGCACTAGATGCTAAAAAGGCCCCCAGCGTTCCCATGCCACCCTTGTCGTGCCAGCCGTACCACGAGAATCACCATGCACAGCCAATACCCGAAAACCCGCGCCCCGTTGCGCCCTCTGCACCTCATCACCCACCAGCCAACGGCGGTAGCAGCATGATCGAAGTCACCGAAGTCTCCATTGCCCACCTGCGCGCTGCCCTGGAATCCGGGCAGACCACCTCGGTGGAACTGGTCCAGGCCTATCTGGCGCGGATCGAGGCCTATGACGGCCCGAACACCGCCACCGCCCTCAACGCCGTGGTGGTGCGCAACCCCGAGGCGCTGAACGAGGCGCGGGCCGCCGATGAGCGCCGCGCCAAGGGCCAGACCCTGGGCCCGCTGGACGGCATTCCCTACACCGCCAAGGACAGTTACCTGGTCAAGGGCCTGACGGCTGCTTCCGGCAGCCCGGCCTTCGCCGAGCTGGTGGCCTACCGCGACGCCTTCACCATCGAGCGCCTGCGGGCTGCCGGGGCCATCTGCCTGGGCAAGACCAACATGCCGCCCATGGCCAACGGCGGTATGCAGCGTGGCGTGTATGGCCGCGCCGAAAGCCCCTATAACGCCGCTTACCTGACCGCGCCCTTCGCCTCGGGCTCGTCCAATGGCGCCGGCACCGCCACCGCCGCCAGCTTCGCCGCCTTCGGCCTGGCCGAGGAAACCTGGTCCAGCGGCCGTGGCCCGGCCTCCAACAACGGGCTGTGCGCCTACACCCCGTCGCGCGGGGTGATCTCGGTGCGCGGCAACTGGCCGCTGACCCCGACCATGGACGTGGTGGTGCCTTTTGCCCGGACCATGGCCGACCTCCTGGAAGTGCTGGACGTGGTGGTGGCCGAAGACCCGGACACCCGCGGCGACCTGTGGCGCCTGCAGCCCTGGGTGCCGATCCCCAGCGTCGCTTCGGTGCGCCCGGCCTCCTACCCGCAACTGGCGGCCGGCGCCGCGGCGCTCAAGGGCAAGCGCCTTGGCGTGCCGCGCATGTACATCAATGCCGACCCTGAGGCCGGCACCAGCGAGAAACCGGGCATCGGCGGCCCCACCGGCCAGCGCATCCATACCCGGCCCTCGGTGATCAGCCTCTGGGAACAGGCGCGCCAGGCCCTGGAGGCCGCCGGCGCGCAAGTGCTGGAAGTGGACTTCCCCCTGGTGTCCAACTGCGAGGGCGACCGCCCCGGCGCGCCGACCGTGTACAACCGCGGCCTGGTCAGCAAGGAGTTCCTCCACGACGAGCTGTGGGAGCTCTCGGGCTGGGCCTTCGACGACTTCCTGCGGGCCAACGACGACCCCAAGCTCAACCGCCTGGCGAATGTCGACGGGCCGCAGATCTTCCCCCACGACCCCGGCACCCTGCCCAACCGCGAAGACGACCTGGCCGCCGGCATGGACGAATACGTGAACATGGCCAAGCGCGGGCTCAAGACCTGGGACCAGATCGCCACCCTGGCCGACGGCCTGCGCGGCCTGGAACAGACCCGGCGCATCGACCTGGAAGACTGGATGGACCGCCTGGGGCTGGACGCCGTGCTGTTCCCCACCGTGGCCGACGTTGGCCCGGCCGACGCAGATATCAACCCCGAGTCGGCAGACATCGCCTGGAGCAACGGCGTGTGGGTGGCCAACGGCAACCTCGCCATCCGCCACCTGGGGGTGCCCACCGTTACCGTGCCCATGGGAGTGATGGCGGACATCGGCATGCCGGTGGGGCTGACCTTCGCCGGGCGCGCCTATGACGACTCGAGCCTGCTGCGCCTGGCTTCGGCCTTCGAGGCCACCGGCAGCAAGCGCCTGATTCCACCGCGCACGCCGGCCTTGCACAGCGGCCAGTGACAAACCGGATCGGGGGCCGCAACGGCCCCGTTCCTAAACGCCGTCCCTTCGAGCCCCCTTTGCGCATGACCTTTTGCGCTCAACCCGTTGGCGAGACCCCATGAACCACATTCGCGCTGCAATGCATCAATCGAAATACACCAAGGCCCCCCACCCCGTCTTCACCCTCGACGACGTCCCCCTGGACAGTTGGATCAAGGGGGTCATCTACGATGGCTCGGGGGCAGACAGCACCGAGGGGTTGGTACCGGCCCAGGGCTGGCTGATCGATGACGAGCACGCAGAACTTGCCTGGCAGTTACTGGCTCCCGCGAGCGAGGATTGCTCGAGCATCGTCCCGTTGCTGATCTGCCCCGACGACATGGATCTAAGTTGCACAGTGGCCGTGGTCGAGCAGGTGGTACGGGGAGACAAGCTGATCTGGGAACGTTTTGGACGAGCCGTCACAGTGATCGACGGACTGGTCACTGCGGTGGCCTGGAACAGCAACGCTCAACGCGCCGAATTCTCCAGGCAACAGTTTGACGAGGCCTGCACTGAATTCAAAAGATTGACCGAGCATGAGTGGGCTTGATTGCACCATCACTGCTCATCCTCAGGTCGCAATGGCGAGTACTGCCAATCGAAGTGGGTGAGCAACTGCCGGCACAGGTCATCCAGCTGCGGGTGGTAGTGGTGGGTATGGGGCACGGGCAACTGCGGCTCGCCATGGCCGAAGCCCAGTGCGCGCAGGGCCGTGGCGTAGTCTTCCAGCGGCCCGTAGCCATAGATCAGGTTGTGCCGGTCCCAGACCACGGTGGCCTGTTGCTCGGGCGAGTGGACCCACAGGTCGAAACGGCTGTCGCCACAGAGCAGTGGCTTGAAGTCGTAGATGAAATCCTGAACGTCCTCACGCGACAGCTGCGGGCTCCAGTAGCGTCCGGCTTGCGATTCGTCCCGGGGCGTGTGCAGCACGAACAGCAGCACCAGCGGTTCGGCCAGGCAGCCCAGCAGGCTGAGCAGGACCTGCAGGTCCGAGCCTGGAACGCCCGCCACCACGCGCTGCCCCTCGCCAACGGGGGCCACCACGAATACCGGCGGATAACTGTGCTCGACCCACCGGTTGTCTATCATGTGCCCCAGTCTGTACATAGCCAGCCTGATCCTCCTGATCAATTCCTAGGTTTAGCCAAAACGGCCGCGCATTATGCCGTACCCTGCAGGGCCGCTCACGGCCTGATTGACCCAACAGCGCGCGGCAACACAGCCCATCAAGGACATCCCCTCCGTGCTTCATGCCCTGATCCACAACGGCCAACCACTGGCCCCCCAGCAACCCCAGCCACTGGTGCCCTGGTGGAGCTTCACCAAGACCGTGCTTTGCGCAGCGGCCCTGACCCTGGTGCGCGACGGCCTGCTGGGGCTGGATGAGCCGCTGCCCCAGGGCCCCTTCACCCTGCGCCAGTTGCTGCGGCATCAGGCCGGGCTGGCGGACTACAGCGAGCTGAGCGACTACCACGACGCGGTTTTGCGCAACGAGGATGCATGGCCCGGCGCACAGATGCTGCAGCGCCTGGACGCCAGCCGCCTGCGCTACGCCCCCGGCAGCCAGTGGCGCTACTCCAATGTGGGTTACCTGTTCGTGGCGCAGCTGATCCAGCAGGCGACGGACCTGCCCCTGCACCTTGCCCTGCAACAACGGGTACTGGCGCCCCTGGGCCTGTCTCGCACACGCCTCGCCGTGACCCGCGAAGACCTGCGGGATGTGGACCTGGGCCAGTTGGGCGACTACCACCCCGGCTGGGTCTACCACGGCCTGCTGGTGGGGCCCCTGGCGGAGGCGGCGCTGCTGCTGGATCGGCTGTTGAGCGGCGCGCTATTGCCCCCGGCACTGCTGGCAGGCATGCAGCAGGCCCAGGTTCTGGGCGGGCCGATGGCCGGCCGGCCCTGGGTCGCTCCCGGCTATGCCATGGGCCTGATGGTGGGCACTGTCGAGTCTGGCCTGACGCTCTACGGCCACACCGGCAGCGGCCCCGGCAGCACGCTGGCGGTCTATCGCGCCAACGTCGCCGGCACCAGCGCCTGCTGCGCGGTCTTCAATCCGGGGAGCGACCAGGGCCAGGTCGAAACCCGGGCCCTGGCGCATCTGCGCCACGCACTGGCGAACTAGCCACAGGGCACGGCCACAGTCACAGGACAGCTCGCATGCTGGCATGACTGACCGGGCGCCACGGGCCCTGCCGCTTCGCACCGCGGCTGACGTACAATCCCCAGCCTTCAGGGACAGCCATCACCAGGACGACAATGACCACACACAGCATTACCCTCGCCAACGGCTGGACTGCCGAATATACCGAACAGGGCGAGTTCCGCATGGGCGCCGTCGGCTGGAACCTGCAGTTGCGCGGCCCCGAGCAACAGGCCATCCGCTACTTCGAAAGCCAGATCGTGCTGGTCAACGATGAGGATGGGGTACAGGCACGAAAAGCCATCAGCCTCTCCGAGGATGGGGTCTACGGCTACCTGGGCAGCGACATGAGCCATGGCTGGGTGATCGACTTCTCCCGCTGCATGATCGCGCCTCATCGGGTGACGATTTCCCACTACCACTACGCCTATGACGAATACATCTCGCTGCTGGAACAGCCGGCGTACAAGCGGGTGCGGGAGTACATCAGTGTCACCGGTCGGACTTACTACCTGACCTTCCCCCTGACCCGGGACGAGGATTTCCCCAAGGTCTGGGAGGAGTACCTGGTGATACGCCGGCGGCAGCTGGACGAGCTGTATTTTCGCAACTGAGCCTGGGCCGGGCGGCACAGTGATGCGCATGGGCCATTAGCACATTCGGGCTAATAGTGCCGGGGGCAGCACGGGCCTATAGTCCGCAGCAGCCCCCCCTTCAGGACGGCGCCTACAAGAACGTGCGGATTCATAACAAGGAGTTTTCCCATGTCGCTCAAGAAAATCGTCTATGCCTCGGCCATCGCCCTGGCCCTCACCGCCTCCAACGCCCACGCCTTTGCCAGCGACTGCGGCGACTCGCTGTGGAAGTTCAGCGCCATCGAAGCGCTGACCTGCGTGTTCTCGGGCCAGTGGTAAATCACTGCCGCCCGGCATGAACCAGGTGCCCGCTGCTGCGGGCACTTTCATTGGCGGGTGTCGGCTCGCTCGCGGCCCTGCTTTCAGCGCAGGCTCCAGGACACCCCCAGGTACACCCCCAACCCTTCCCCCGGCGTTGAACGCGCCGCGTCCAGCCCCTTGTCGTCATAGCCCGGGGTCACGGTGGCGGCGTAGCGCTTGTCGGTCAGGTTGCGCACATCGACCCAGGTCTGCCAGTCGTTCTTCGGCGCGTTGTAGCCCAGGGTGGCGCCGAACAGCGCATAGGGATCGGCGTGGTAGCTGTTGGCGTAATCCACCGCCACCTTGGACACCAGCTGGGTATTGACCGCGGCGAAGAAGCCCAGGGGCCAGTCGTAGCGCAGCTCGCCCTGGTAGTAGTGCATGGGCAGGCCCGGCAGGCGGTTGTCGGCGAAACGCTGATCGTCGCGGTAGTGGAAATCACTGAAGGTATAGGCCTGGCGCAGGCTCAGGCGGCCGACGCCCGGGCGCGACCACAGCTCGCTCTGCAGGCTGGCTTCCACGCCCTGGTGCACGGTGGGGCTGGCGTTGAGTTCGTAAGGCGTGATGGCGTTGGCATCCGGCAGCACCGAAAGCAGTTCGTGGCGCACCTGGGCGTAGTACCAGGCCAGGCTCCACTGGCCCAGGCTGCTGTCGCCGCGCCCGCCCAGTTCCAGGGTGGTAGCGGTCTGATTGCGCAGCTTTACCGGATTGCTTTGAGCACCGTAAGCGACGCCGCTGGTGTCCGGAAAACGCTGATTGGCACTGTAGATCAGCGACCAGGGGTGTGGCGCTTCCACCGAGCGGCTGAGGTTGGCGAACAGTTGCAGATCCGGGTTCAGTTGGTAGCGCAGGCCCAGGCGCGGCGCGTAGTCCCAGTCGCCAAGGCTGGTCTTGCCGCCGCCCTCGGGGTAGGTCACCGCGCTTTCGCGGCGGGTGTAGATGGCCGCCAGCCCGGTGGTCAGCCACAGGTCGTCGGCGATCTCCAGGTCATTGCCAACGTGCAGGACGGTGTCCGAGCCCTGGTAAGTGAAGTTGCGGATCCGCGTGCCCGGCGCGTAGGTCTTGGTATTGCCGGTGGGAATGCGCACGAACTCGCTGGCACCGTCATTGGGCAGGTGCTTGGTCACCCGCAGGCCCAGGGTGCTGCGGCTTTCCAGGCCCCAGAGGCTGTCGCGGCGCTTGTAGTCCAGGGTGCCGCTGACGTCGCTGTAGGCCACCTTCAGACGGTTGGGGCCTTCGCGCAGGTCCATGGGGTAGTCGTGGTACACCAGCCCGGCCTGGATACTCGAATCGTCGTCCAGGTAATAGGTGGTCTTGTTGCCGACAAAGGTACTGCCCGGCTGCTTGCGCCGATCGTCGCGGCTGACGTAGGCCGGGTTGGCCGCCCGCGGGTCGTGTTCGATGGAGCGCTTGGTCACGCGCCCGGCCAGATCGTTGTCGGTCTCGCGGTAGCGCAGGTAGAAGCGGGTTTCCAGGTTCGGGTTGAAGCGGTAGCCGAAGTTGCCGATCAGCCCCTTGCTCTGGCTGCGGGTGTGATCCTGGTAGCCGTCGGCATTGGAGTCGGTCAGTGACACGTAATAGTCGAAATCCCCCAGCACTTGCCCGGAACTGACCTGACGCTGCTGATAACCGTGGCTACCGGTGGCGTAGCGTACCTGCAACAGCGGTGCGTCATAGCCGGTGTGGCTGACGTAATCGATGGCGCCACCCAGGGCCAGGGCGCCACGGTCGAACCCGTTGGCGCCGCGCAGCACTTCCACGTGGTCGGCCCACAAGGGCTCCAGCAATTCATAGGGCGTGCCACCGGGGCCGGTCAGGGGCAGGCCGTCGAGCATTGTATAGAGCCCCGAGGCATGGGCACCCGGCGCGCGGTTGATGCCCGAGCCGCGGATCGAGATCTTCACCCCTTCGTTGCCCGCCGATTGGGCATAGACCCCGGGCTGGTAGGCCAGCACATCCTGGTTGCTGGCCACCCGGCCCTGCAGCGGGCGGCGCATGTCCACCACATTGGTGCCGCCGGGCACCTGGGCCAGCCGCGCCGCGGCCTCCTGCGCCGGCTGCCCCTCACCGCCCTGTTCCTGCCCCAGGACCTGCGCCGGAGCCAGCTCCACGGCACGGGTTTCGGCAAATGCCGGGCAGGCCAGGGCCAGGCCCAACAGGGCCGTGGGCAAGGATTTTGGCGAAGACATCGAGAAAACTCCGACAGGCAGAAAGAGGGCAATGCAAGGTGCGACGCAGGAAAGAACCAACAGAGCACAGGACAATCTGGCCAAGGTCATTCAGCCGGCGGGAAATCGGCACTCAAACAGATAAAACGCCGCTGCCCTACCAGGGGCGGCGGCGCTTTGCAACGCTGACAGGGCGGGTGGCCTCACCGAGGCTCGGCCCGCGGTCAGCAGGCCGATCAGACCGCCGACTTCTTGTACACCGCTATAGTCCCCGCCTTGCACACGAACACCAACCCATAGTGTTCAAGATTGGCTCGTACATGCTTGCCAAAGCGATGGCGGGTCGTGCGTTGCAAAGGCTCCCACAGCGTTTCCCCAATGATCTGGCGAACCTTGCCTTGGTACCCAGCAGGCAGCTTGGCCGCATTCTGTTTGAGGGCGATGGCGGCCTGGTCCCAGGCCGAAGTTTGCATAGGGTTCATCTTCAACTCTCCTTGAAGCTCAATGGCGCGAGCCGCAGCCCGGGAAACACCGGGGCCGTGGCTCAGCGAAGCAGAATTTCCAGACGGTGGCCGTCAGCGCCGGCCTCCATCCTGACCAGGGTGCATTCCAGCGAATCGGGGAACCCCAGCTGTGCCTGCAAGGCACGCTCAATGGCCGCCTCCAACTGCGCCGGGCTACAGGCGCGCAGGCTCTGCGCCACACTGGCAGCGGGTGCCGTGGCGACCGGATGTGGCAAGAGGGTTTCGCCCAGCAATTGCTGGCAGTAGGCGATGAGTTTTTCACAGTGCTTCTTGCTGCCGTAGCCGTTGTTGCGCCAGCGATCAAGACCGGCCACCGAAACATCGGCGATTTCAGCAATCTTGCGCAGCGACAGGCCGTTGTCTTTCTTCAAGACCTCAACCAGTTCTCCCATGCCCAGCACCACTTCCCCCAGCGTGTGCTTTTGCGGAAAGCGACGATTGAACTCATCCTGGGTGAGGACTTCGAGCGCCTGGTAGGCGTTGACGAGACTATTCATTGGAAGGCATCTCTTGTGTATGTGCTGCGAAGAATATTTAACCAAGTAGTAGGTGTCAACACCTACTAGTAATTAAATACTCATACAACAAAACACACACACCTAGCTTTCTTCAGACCGAGTGACCGCAGCGACCAGCAATCGAAGGGCCGCACGACGCCGGCCCTTCTTACCCGACGGCCTTTGCTCATGCTTCACCCTGTGCTTTTTTGCTGCCCTTAATGTTCTCGATCAGATCGACCACGTAGTTCTGGTTGAAACCCGCGACAAAGGACCAGAACAGCAGCTTGCCGTAGGACGCATAGCCGTCCGCGTGCTGGCAGAAAATCACATAGAAACTGTTGTCCGGGTACCGGCAGATCTTGTCGTCGACGATCTGGGGAAACAGTTCACCTTGCACCACGCCTGAGATGAACAGGATGTACAGCAGGCCCGCGAGGATGCCGCCGATGAACGACGGCAACAGCACGTTGAACCAGGAGCTGCACAGGCTGATGATCTCCTCCTCGCTGAGGTGTGACAGTTGGCGGTGGAAGCCCACGTAACCGCCGATATTGCCGACGATGAACACCACCGAGGGGATGGTGTAACCGTCGGCCAGGGCGACCGCCCCCAGGGACGCCGCCAACAGCAGCACAAAGATGATGAACAATCGCTTCCAGAGGATGTTCAGCGCGTCCTGGCGGTTCATGTTCGGCTCACCGGTTCAGGTTGTCGTAGGGTTCCGTCCACCTGGATGACGATAGTTGAGCCGTGCCGCGCAAGCGGCTTTTTTCGACCGGGAACCCTTACCCCTCCTGGCCCGCGTCCTCACGCCGGGTAGCCGGTAATCTCGCGAATGCTCTGGTACAGCGGCTTGAGCTGGCGGTACATGCGCAGGTAGACCTCGCTGTACAGCCGCTGGTACATCTGCTGCGCCTGGGGCTGGGGCTCGAACACTGCGCCAACCCGGGTCATGGCACTGATGGCCGTGGCGAAGTCTGGGTACAGCCCCAGGCCCACCGCGCAGGCGATCACCGCACCCAGCCCCGAGGCTTCATAGACATGGGGCCGCTCCACCGGCAGGCCGAAGATGTCCGCCGTCAGTTGCATGGCCGCGTCGCTCTGGGAGCCGCCGCCGGCCACCCGCAGGCGGCTGATCTTCAGCCTGGAGCGCTTTTCGATGCGCTCCATGCCCTGGCGCAGGGCATAGGCCAGGCCTTCGAGAATGGCCCGGTAGATGTGCGCCCGGGTGTGCACGTCGCCAAAGCCGATCATCGCCCCCTTGGCTTCCATGCCCGGCTCGCGGATGCCCGGCGACCAGTAGGGTTGCAGGGTCAGGCCCATGGACCCGGGCGGCACCGCCTGGACCAGGGCGTCGAACAGCTGCTCCGGCTCCAGCCCCTGCTCCGCCGCCTGCTGCACTTCGCGCAGGCCGAACTGCTGCTTGAACCAGCTGACCATCCAGTAGCCGCGAAAGATCATCACCTCGCAGTTGTAGTGGTCCGGCACCGCCGCCGGGTACGGCGGTATCAAAGGCACTACCTCCAGGTAGCGCGAACGGGTGGTGGTGATGGTGGCCGTGGTGCCGTAGGACAGGCAGGCGGTGGTGGAGTCCTGGACGCCCGAGCCCAGCACTTCGCAGGCCTTGTCGGCACCCGCGGCAATCAGCGGCAAGCCTTCGGGTATGCCGGTATGGCGGCTGGCCTCGGCGGTGATCCGGCCCAGGGTTTCCCCGGGCTTGAGCAGGGTCGGCAACTGCTCCTGGCGCACCGCCAGGGCCTGCCACTTCCAGTCACTGGGGGCGGCCCAGCGCAGGCGTTTGTAGTCGAACGGCAGGTAGGCCACGCAGCAGCCCACCGAGTCGACGAAATTGCCGGTCAGGCGATGGGTGAGAAAGCCCGAGAGCAACAGGAACTTGTCGGTGGCGGCCCACACCTCGGGCTGTTCCTGAGCCACCCAGTTGGCCTCGGCCTGGGCGCGAAAATAATCCACCGTGGCCTCGGCGCCGATCAACTTGAACAACCAGCCCCAGGGCCCCTTGATCTTGCCTTCGACCTCGGCCTGGCGCTGGTCGAGCCAGAGGATCGCCGGGCGCAGCGCGCGGCCCTGGGCATCGACGTTGATCAGGGTGCCGCGCTGGGTGGTCAGGGACACGCCGCGGATCTGCGAACGGTCGATGCCGGTCTGCTGCCAGAGCAGTTGGCAGGCTTCGCCGAGCTTGGCCCAGTAGTAGTCCGGGTGCTGTTCGGCCCAGCCGGGCCGGCTGGAAAAATAGGCTTCAAGCTCCACCTTGCCCTTGCCCAGCAGGTTGCCTTTGAGGTCGAACAGCAGCGCACGAACGCTCTGGGTGCCGTTGTCGATGGCCAGCAGGTAGTCCTGCTTATTGTTGTTGTGGTTATCCATGGGGCTCTCTTGGTTGAGCATCGTTAGGCGAGTGGCGGCAGGCTGTGATGGCGTTGCCACAGGGCCCGGTAGCGCTGTTCCTCGGCCTGCCAGCGCTCGTCGTCCCAGCCCAGCTGTGGCTGGCACAGGCGGCGGATGGCCGGCAGGTACTGGACGGCGCCCTCGGCCAGCAGCAAGCCGATGCGGGTGCGGCGCAGCAGCAGGTCGTCCAGGTGCAGGACCATTTCCGCCTCGGCGGCAAACGCCAGCTCGGCCCACAGGGTGTCGCTGGCGCCGACGCAATCGCCGCCCAGGGTCGCCACCCACTGCGCCAGCCGCGGCAGATGGCGGCCGTGGCGGCCAGCCAGGCGCCGCACCTGGGCGCCGCTCAGGCCAGGGATCTCCAGGGGCGCCACAGGCGTGAAGACCGGAGCGCCGTCGTCCACCACTTCACGCCCGAGCATCGCCCCGCAGGCCTGCAGCACTTCGATGGCCTGGGGCCGGAAGGTGGTGAGCTTGCCGCCGGCCAGGGTCACGCAGCCGGGTTCCTGCCACAGCACATGCTCGCGGGTTTCATTGGAAGGCTTGCCCTGCTGGCCGTCGCTGCTGGCCACCACCGGGCGCACCCCGGCCCAGGTCGACAGCACGTCGCCGGCAGTGATCAGGGCCTGGGGAAACTGCTGGGCACAGGCGGCCAGCAGGTACTCGAGCTCTTCCTGGCTGATGCTGGCGCTCTGGTCCAGGTCATCGCGGTGATCCAGGTCGGTGGTGCCGACCACGGTGGCGCCCTCCCAGGGGAAGACGAACACCGGCCGGCCATCCTCGGCATGCATGAAGCTGAAGGCCTGGGCCACCGGCAAGCGCCAGCCCGGCAGCAGCAGATGGCTGCCGCGCAAGGGCCGCAGTTGGCGCACGCGGTCCGCCGGGCGCAGGCGCTCGGCCCAGGCGCCGGTAGCGACCGCCAGGGCCGCGCAGCGCACCTGCTGCGGCTGCCCGCCTTCGCTGTCCTCGATCTGCACCCCGCAGACCCGCCCGTTCTCGCGCAAAAGGCGGGTGACCCGAACGCCGTTGAACACTTGGGCGCCATCGGCCCGGGCCTCGGCCAGCACCCGCATCACCAGCCGCGCATCGTCGGTCAGGGCGTCGAGAAAACTGGTCCCCCCCAACAGCCCCGGCTCCTTGACCCCGGGGGCCAGGAAAGCCAGCTGCCGGGCATCGTGGAAGCGATGGTTGCGCCGCCCGGCCAGGGCGTCATACACACCCAGCAGGCCGCCGAACACCCGGGGCCCGGGAAACTTGCCGCGGTAATGGGGCATCAGGAAGCTCATGGGCTCCACCAGCCCCGGGGCCTCCTGCAACAGGCGCTGGCGCTCGCGCACCGAATCCCGGGTCAGGCGCCACTGGCCCTTGGCGATATAGCGCAAGCCGCCATGGACCATCTTCGAGGAGCGGCTGGAGGTGCCCCAGGCAAAGTCTCGCTGTTCCAGCAGCAGGCAGCGCCAGCCGCGCCGCGCCGCTTCGCGCAGGATGCCGGCGCCGCTGATGCCGCCGCCGATCACGATCAGGTCCCAGGCTTGCGCCGCCAGCCCGGGCAGCGCCTGTTGGCGCCACTGGGCATTCCAGTCCTGGCTCATGGTTCACGGGGCTCCAAAAGGGTGCCGGGGTTGAGGCGCCCGGCCGGGTCGAAGTGGCGGCTCAGGGCCTGCAGCGCATCGATGGCCAGCGGGCCCTTCTCCCGCAGCAGGTACGGCGCATGGTCCTTGCCCACGCCGTGCTGGTGGCTGATGGTGCCGCGGTGGTTGACGATGGTCTGGCTGGCAGCGTGCTTGAGTGCCTGCCAGCGGGCCAGGGTCGCCGGGTACTGGGCATCCGGGCGGAACACGTAGGTGGTGTAGATGCTCGACCCTTCGCCATAGACATGGGACAGGTGGGTGAACACATGCACCTGCTCGCCCTCGGCGGCCAGGCCGTCACGCAGGCTCTGCTCGATGCGTTGCAGCAGGCGGTCGACATTGCTCCAGTCGGTGGCGGTCTCCAGGGTGTCCACCAGGTAGCCGGCGTTCCACAGGCTTTCGCGCAGGTAGGGAAAGCGAAAGCGGTTCTGCGCCCATTTCTTGCCCAGCAGGGTGCCGGTGAACACCCCGCCGAAAGCCTTCAGGTGCTGGCGCGCCTGGCGCAGGGACAAGGCATTCTGCCGGCGGTTGCCGGTCACGCCGAAGGTCAACAGGCACTTGCCCGCCCCGGCGCCGCGCAAGGCCAGGTACTTTTCCAGCCAGGCGATCTGCGTCGGGTGGCCGGCCAGGGCCAGCTGGGTTTCGGTCTCCAGGGCATTGGACAGGCGCAGCATCGACAGCGGCACCCGGGCCTGGGCCAGGGCGCGCACCGCTTGCAGGGCCTGCTGCCAGTCGGGCAGGAACACCCCGTAGAAACGTTCGTCATCGGGCAGGCGGCTGACCCGCACCTTGACCTCGGAAATGATCCCGAAGCGCCCTTCGCTGCCCAGCACCACCTCGCGCAGGTCCGGCCCGGCGGCGGACGCCGGAAAGGTGGCGATGGGCATCGGCCCGGCAAAGGTTTCCAGGGTGCCGCCGGCGAACAGCTGCTCGATGCGCCCGTAGCGCAACGACTGCTGGCCGCTGGAGCGGCTGGCGACCCAGCCGCCCAGGGTCGACAGTTCCCAGGACTGGGGAAAGTGCCCCAGGGTGTAGCCCCGGGCCCGCAGCTGGCTTTCCACCTGAGGGCCACTGGCCCCAGGACCGAAGGTCGCCAGCAGGCTGTCTTCGTCCAGGTCCAGCAGGCGGCTCATGCGCGCCAGGGACACCGTCAGCACCGGCCGCTCGGACCAGCCGGGGTTGATGTGCCCGGCCACCGAAGTGCCCCCGCCGTAGGGAATCAGGCACAGGTCGCGGTCCTCGGCCAGGGCCAGCAACTGGCGGATCTGTTCGGCGGTTTCCGGGAACGCCACGGCGTCCGGGTAGGCCCCCAGCTCGCCCTCGCGCAGCGCCAGCCAGTCCGCCAGGCTCTGGCCGCGGGCGTGCAGCAGCCGGTCCTCGACACTGATGCTGTACAAGTCATGGGCTTGCAGGCGCGATGCCGGCACCCGGGCCAGGGCCTGCTCCAGGGTCGCCTCCGGCAACCTGCGTCCCGGCCCCAGGCGCTCGGCGAGAAACCCCGCGCCCTGGGCCGGCAATTCGACCACCGTGGATGCATCCCCCCAGCCGTTCCAGCGTCGCATGCGTGTGTGTCCTTCTGCTGTTCTTATAGGTCTTGCCCAAGGCTCCCTATACTAGTGCGCGGCAGCGGGCTGTCACGGTCACATTGAGCCAGCGGATGTAGCCGATTGAGTCAGACAGAGGTGACATCCGGCGCCAGTTACCGAAGAATCCTCCCCTTCCCCATCACAGGCTCGCGTCCATGCCGGCAACCCTGAGAACCTGCACCCCCCTGTTCTGGTCCACCGACCTGGGCATCGACTACGGCGCGCCGACCTTGCAGCTGCGCGACCTGCTGCCAGTGGTGGGCGAGCAGAGCTCAGCCTTCTTCCAACGCCAGGACGGCATCGTGCTCGGTGAAACCCTGCAACTGATCTGGTGCCCGCCGCTGGCGGACCTCAATGGCTGGAACGAGCAACCCTCGGAAATCGCCCTGAGCCACCTGCTGCACGTGCGGATCACCGGCCCGGCCGCCGAGCCGCCCGCGCCACGGCATGCCAACCACCATGGCAGGCTCAGGTACCGCTTCCAGGTGCTGTCCTGCCAGCCGCTACCGGCGGCCCTGCGCGCCCAACCGCTCGTACCGAACGCCTGGCACCTGCCGCTGATCAGTGGCGAACAGGGCAGTTGCCTGTCCTGGGATGACATTCACGAGTGCGAGCGCGCCGAGGTCCAGGGGCTGATCTACCTGTGCGCCTACGGCCGTTACGAAAGCTATATGGAAATGTTCATCGAAGCAGTGGGCGAGCAGCTGTTCGGGCTGCTTTCGGTGCACCTGGGCCCGGGGGGCGACGACTATCAATTTGGCCGGCGCGCCCTTGAAGGGGCGGAGTTGCGGGCCATCCGCCGCGCACTGGACATGGCCCGGCCGCTGAAGGATTCACAGCCCGGCTACCTGGTCCCTTGAACCCCGGGACGGATAAAATCGCCCTGAAAAAGACTAAGCAGCTGTTTTCAAACTCATTTTTTTCACCAGGGGGCTTCCCAGCCCGCCGATAAGTTGATAAATTTGCGCCCGTTCTTGCAGCGGCCCTCCCCGGGCCGGCAGTTCAGGCAAGTAACGTCGCAACAGCTACAGGGGCGTCGCCAAGCGGTAAGGCAGCAGGTTTTGATCCTGCCATGCGTTGGTTCGAATCCAGCCGCCCCTGCCATTTTTTCTCATCGTTATCCCCGCAGATTCCGTTCCAGCATCTCCAGCAATGCACTGACCTTGGGCAACCCCTGCCGGCTTTTCAGCCACAGCAGATGGATCGCCTGCCCTTCGCTGGCCCATTGCGGCAGCACCTCCACCAGGCTTCCGTCCTCCAACTGGCGCTTGACCAGCCAGGAAGGCAGTTGCGCAATGCCGTAGCCTTGCTGCACCGCCATCAACAGCCCCTCGCCATCGCCCACCACGCAACTGGCGGACATCACCCGGCGCTCACTCTCGCCCGGGCGGCCGCTCGCGAAGTTCCAGGGGCTGACCCGGCCATCCACCCAGCCATAGGCAATGCACTGATGGCGCTCAAGGTCCTGGTCGGTCAGCGGCACGCCATGGCTGCGCAGGTAGTCGGGCGAGGCGCAGAACAGGTGCCATTCGCGGCCCAGGCAGCGGTGCCCCAGCGCCGCCGGCCACTGTCCCGAGCCGCCAAGGCGCACGGCGATGTCCGCACCGGCTTCAAGCGGCTCGACACTGGGATCGGAAAAGGTGATGTGCGGCTGCAAGCCCGGATGCTCCCGGGCAAAGCGCAGGACGGCGCCCAGCACCTGGGAGCGGCCGAAGGTCCCGGGCAGGTCGATGCGCACCCGCCCCCGCAGCTCGGAGTTTTCCGCGTTCAGCGCCAGCTCGGCCTCTTCCAGGTCTGCCAGCACCCCGCTGCAGGTGCGGTAGAAGGCCGTGCCCGCGTCGGTCAGCGCCAGGCTGCGGGTGGTGCGCTGGAACAGCCGCGCCTGCAGGCGCCCTTCCAGCCGGGCGATGGCCTTGCTGACGGCGGAAGCCGTAAGGTTGAGCCGTTCGGCGGCGGCCTTGAAGCTGCCGCAGTCGGCCACGCAGACAAATACATCGATCCCCTTCAAGCGTTCGGAAGAAAACATCGGCGCCTCTTATTCATGAATCTGATTCCATTCACTGGGTAAAAAACATCATAAAACAGAACCAGATTCCCCAGTAAGCTGGCTGCCATTCTCAAAAACGCCGTTACAGACCGATGAGGCACGGATGCTGCGCACCCTGAAAAGCTACCCGAAAGCAATCAACCTGCTGCTGGCCGGCACCCTGGTGCTGACCCTGGCCCGGGCAGTCACCCTGCCCTACCTGGTGATCTACCTGAGCAGTGCTTTCGGCCTGCAAGTGAGCGACATCGGGCTGGTGATCGGCAGCAGCATGATCCTCGGCTCGCTGCTGAGCCTCTACGGTGGTTTCCTGGTGGACCGCACGCCCAGCTACCGGCTGATCCTGGCCTGCTGCGCGCTGTTCACCCTGGGTTTCATCGGCGCCTTCAGTGCACACCAGCTGTGGCTGTTCTACCTGTGCCTGGTGCTGGTCAACCTGGCCTATGCGGTGATCGACATCGCGATCAAGGCCGGCTTTGCCCAGCGCCTGTCGGTGGAACAGCGCAGCGAAGCCTTCTCGATCAAATACACCCTGACCAATATCGGCTACGCCGTGGGCCCGTTCCTCGGCGCCGGGCTGGCGCGCCTGGACATCAGCCTGCCGTTCCTGATCTCCGCCGCCCTGGGCGCCGGGTTCCTGGCGATCCATATGCGCTGGGGCGACAGACAGCTGAGCGCCGCCGGCCCGACACCAGCGCCGCTATCCTTCGCGGCCCTGGGCAAACAGCTGCTACGGGATTACCGCCTGGTGTGCTTCACCCTGGGCGGCCTGCTCAGCGCCGTGGTCTTTGGCCAGTTCTCGGCGTACCTGTCGCAGTACCTGGTGGTCACCACCTCGGCCGAGGCCACCTACCGCATCATCAGCACCCTGGTGGCGACCAATGCGCTGCTGGTGATCGCCCTGCAATACGCCATCGGCCGCAGGATTACCCAGCGCCACCTGAGCCGCTGGCTGGCACTGGGGCTGGGCCTGTTCCTGCTGGGGGTCAGCGGCTTCGGCCTGGCCACCAGCCTGGCGCTGTGGGTGCTGTCGATGGTGGTGTTCACCCTGGGGGAAATCATCGTGTTTCCCGCCGAGTACATGTTCATCGACCTGATCGCCCCCGAACACCTGCGAGGCCTGTATTACGGCGCGCAGAACCTCTCCAACCTCGGCGGCGCACTGGGCCCGATACTCTGCGGCATGCTCCTGGCCAGCCACCCGGCGCACTGGATCTTCTACATGCTGGGAGCGTTCATAGTCGCCGGCGGGCTGTTCTACTGGGTGGGCGCGGCTAACCTGGAACAGGCCAGGAGCAGGACCGGCGCGTGATCATTGATGCCCAGGCGCGCGGCAATCTGCGCCTGGGCTGCCCGACAGGGGGGCGAGGCCGCCAGTGGCGGCACATTGCTCATGTACAGCAGATGCTCAAAGGCGATACCAGCCTCGCGGGCTGACCCGGCATGCGGCGACACTCCATGAGTGATGACCTTGTGGAGCTTGCCGGCCTGAAGGCGTGCCAGGCTCGGAGCTACGCTGTTCGAGCGGCCCCTCAGCAACGCTTGCGGCTCAACCAGGCGCCCCAGAACAGGCTGCTGAAGAAACGTGTTCCCGCGCTGAAACCGCCCTCTTCGAGCAACCGTTGCACCGCCGCCTCGGAATGGGGCGGGTCGGCGCCCTGAAGGATTTTCCCCAGCTTGGCGTGTACCTCATCCGCCGTCGCGCCCTGCTGGCGCCAGCGTTGCCCCCAGGCCGCCAGCAGCAGGGGCTGGCTGGCGTAGGCGTAGTGATTGCCGGCGACGATCAGCGGCGCGCCGGGTTTGAGGCGCCGGGCGATGGCCCGCAGCAATTGCCGCTTGGCTTCATCACCGGGCAGATGGTGCAGCACGCCGATCAGCGTGGCCCCGTCGAAGGGGTCGTCCGCCGCCAGTTCGTCCACCGTGGCCAGACGCACTTCGGTCCTCTCCATCAAACCCTGCGCCTGCAACTGCTGGCGCGCTGTCTCCAGCATCGGTGCCGAGGGGTCTACAGCGGTAAAGCGCCAGCCCGGTTCCAGGGAAGCCATGGCGATAATCTCCTGGGCCGTGCCACCAGCCCCCACGGCCAGGATGTGGGCCGCACGCCCCTCGCCCAGGCTGGCCGCCAACATGCAGGCGGCAAGGTCATGGCAGGCGTCATAGCCCGCCAGGGCGATACGGCTCTGGCGGGCGTATTCGTCGGCTCGCGAGCGGTCGAATTTTTCAGCCGGGTTTACCGAGGATGAGGTCATGGCAGGGCTCCATTCAAAGGATCGGGACAGGCTAGGCCCTGCGGCTTGATAATTAAAATTCATTGTTTTTATTCATTGCATTCCTTCCTGGAATAGCACCTCCCCTGCTCCCGAAAAAAAAGGGGGCGATCGACGATCGCCCCCCAAGCCTTGCTACCACGAGAGAACCTACAGCGTCAGTTGCCCGCGCTCCTCGTCGGTCAAACGCGCCCGGGCCTGGTCGCTCAAGGGCCCGGCGCCCAGCACCTGCACCGGGCTGTCGGGGTTGTAGCCCGGGGCGCGGCTGGCGTCTTCACGGGGGCGTTGCACCGGTTCGCTACCAAAGCCCAGCACTTCCACGGTGACGATGGACGCCCGGCCCTGCTTGGCCGCCGCCTGCTGGTTGCGGGCCGCATCTTCCGCGGCCTGGGACGCGGCGGAGCCGGCGGCGCTGGCCGAGGTCATGGCGCCGGTGTTGACCGCCGCCGTGACCGGCACCCCGCTGGACTTGCCCTGGGTCTGGATGTTCGCCGCGTTGACCACCCGCAGAGCGGCGATGTTGACGTTGCCCGAGACCCGGATCCCCGCCTCGCCGGCATCGATGGTGCCCAGGGGCGCGATCAGGTCGATGTCGCCGGCCGCCACTTCGGGTATCGGGTTGAGAGTGGCGATCCCCGCCCCGGTGCTGGGCACCGACGGCGACAGGCTGACGTTGCCCCAGTTGTCGTAGACCCGCTTGGGCGGTGTATAGACCACGGTGGTCTTGGAACCGCGGCCGGCGTTGATGTCGCCCGCCGCCGACCAGCCCATGATCGAGCCGCCGAAGGTGGTCATGATCCGGCTCTGGCCCAGCAGGATGCTGCCCAGGGAGTACAGCTGGATGTCCCCCGCGCCCTGGGTGATGATCCCCGCCGAGGCCGGTGGCGCCGTGCCTTCGATGCCGAAGGTCTGGTTGCCGCCGGGGGTCAGCATCTGGATGTTGCCGCCAAAGTCGGTGTGCACCCCGGCACCGCCGAACAAGGTGATATCGCCCTGGTAGGTGATCGGGTTGCCCGCCACGTCGGTGCTCGGGAACAGCCCGGCAATCGCCGCACGGCCACGGGCATAGCTGCCCTGGCGCATGCCGCCTTCCTCGGTGTACTCGCGGCCGGCGGCCTTGAGCTCGGCAAAATACACATTCCGGGCAAACACCCGCTGTTGTTCCGCGGGCAGGGCCGCGTAATAGGCCCGGGCCTGGGCGCTGTCGCCGACAAAGCCGAAGCGCTCGGCCAGCCAGTCCAGCAGTTCGCCCTCGTAGGTCTTGGCCACCCTAGCGCCCGACAGGCTTTCGCCCGGCTGGGCGAGGTTGGCCGGGTCCAGGTAAGCCTCGACGAAACGCCGGTAGCCCGGGCCGTTGGGGCCGAACCCGGCCTGCATCACGATGCTCGCCCCGGGCCGGCGGTCCCCCGGCGCCACGGCGCCGATGCTGGTGACGCTGACCTTGTCCTCCATGAGGATGTTGCGCCCCGCGGTCAGTTCCAGGGTGCCGGGGCCGGCGACGTTGAAGTTGCTGTAGAGGATGTCGCGCCCGGCGCTGACGACGGAGATGTCGCTGGGGTTGTTGTGCACGAACAGGTTGCCCTGGGAGGTCGAGCCATTGACCGGGTCCTCGACGCCGAAGGTCCGGCCACTGCTGACGATATCGCGCCCGGCCATCATCCACACCGGGCGGCTGCCCTCGTACCAGGTCTGCCCCGAGTGCAACTGTGAGGCCGCCTGGCCGAAGGTGATGATCCGGCCGCTGTTGACCCCCATCAGGTCGCCGTTCACCGCATAGAAACGCGCCGGATCGGCCGGGCCGGCAACCAGCCCGGAGACGCTGCCGGAACCGAAGGCGAACAACGGCAGGATCGAGCCGATGACCGGGTTGCCGTTGACCGACAGGTTGCTGGCCACCACTTCACCCTCGATGCTGCCGACAAATGCCGGACGCCAGGGCGTAGCCACCGAAGCGGCCGCGGCGCCCGACTGGCTGACGGTGAAACCGCCCGCGTAGATCGAGTCCTGGGCCAGGAACTGCAACTGCCCTGCGGCGCCCGGCGCCAGGAACAGCGGCACCCGGTAGTTGAGGTCGCCGACTTGCGCGCTGGCGGCCTTGCCATAGTAAAGGCTGCCACTGGCTGCCACGGCCCTGAGGATCGACGGATAGACCACCGCCAGATCGGTGCTGCCAGGGCTGGTGAGCGGGGTCAGGTTGCCGCCCAGGGACATCAGGTCGATGGCGGTACGCTCGGTCCACAGGGTGAACCAGCTCCGGCCGCTGCCTTGCTGGCTGCCACGGCTGAAGAGCGCGGTGTTGAACTGGCGGACCCGGCCCGGGTCCTCGACGTTCTGCACCACCAGGTCGCCGCGGCTCTGCAGGTTGAAGGTGGCATCGCCGGGCACCAGGGTCAGGCCGCCCTGGGCCAGGCCACGGGTGGCGCGCAACGGGTCGAAGGCCCGGGCTTCGCTGGGGTTGTGGTCAACGGCGGTGCCGCCATAGTGCAGGTCGATGCTGCCCAGGGAGGCACTCTGCAAATGGCTGCTGCCACGCAGGTTGACCACCACCCCGTTGCGATGCTCGATGACCAGGTTGCTGGCCGGGTTCAAGGCGCCCGCAATGTTCACCCGCAGGTCGCCACCGCCGGTCAGTTGCAGGCTGCCATCGCTGGCGACCCGGCCGGTACTGCCCACGGCCAGCACCAGCCCCTGGCTGCGGGGCGCCACGGTGGAGGCGCCGGCGCTGTCCGTCAGGCGCTGGAGGATGCCCGCGTCACCGCCGACATTCAGCTCCAGGTTGCCGCCGCCCAGGGTGCCGAACCCGGTAAAGCCCAGCATCCGGTCGGCGCTGCCGTTGGCCGCATAGGTGCCGAAGTTGATCCACCAGGCAACGGGTTGCGCCGAACCGCCGGTGGCGACATCGCCGCTGCCCTGGCGCCACAGCCAGTTGCCCACTTCGGCCGAGTCCTGGCCGTTGTCCTTGGGGTTGGGCCAGGCACGGCTGTCGTTGGCGGTACTGCTGATATTGCCGGTCAGGTCGCCACCGGCACTGACCCGCAGGTTGCCCCCCGCCTCCGGGTACCAGGCGCGGTACAGGCTGGTGCCGCTGCCATTGACGAACTGCTCGAAGTAACTGCCCGGGTCATTGAGCACCGTGGCTCCCGTTCCCAGGGCCCGTGGCTGGTTGTAGGGATCGCCGGCCGTCGTCGCCGTGGAGGAAGTACCGGCGGTGTAGACCCCGTACAGCGAGTCCATGCTCAGGTTGCCGGCACTGAGCAGTTCAAGGTCGCCGGTGCCGGTGCGGATCACGCTGAAGCGGCTGCTGGACGGCGTTGCGCCATAGGTCTTGCTGTCCAGGGCCATGCAGAAGGCGGGCGACTCTTCACAGAAGGCCGCGACGGACGACTGCCCCAGGTCCAGCAGGAGTTGCTCATCGATCGGATCGCCGGCCTTGACCACCACCCCGGCGCCCGCCAGCTCGTCCACCGCCAACTGGGTCCAGGCGTAGCTGGCCTTGATCGCGCAATAGGCCGGGCTGTCGGCACAGAACTGCTCGATCGAGGTCTGCCCCAGATCCACCAGCAGTTGTTCGTCGATCGGATCGCCGGCCTTGACCACTATCCCTACGCCGGCCAGGTCATCCACCGCCACCTGGGTCCAGGTCCGCACCACCTGGCTGGGCAGTTCCTTGGCGAACATCCCGTAATGGCTGTCCGCCAGATGCAAGTCACCGCTGCGTGGGTTGGCCTGCACGATGCGGCTGTCGGCTGCGCGGGTATCGGCCCCGGCCACCAGGCGCAGGGACCAGGATTGCGAGCCTTCGGCAAGCATCGGCGCAATGGCCCAGAGCTTGCCCTGGCGCCCGACGTCTTCGGGCCGCAACTGCACCGAGTCGACGCCGCTCGGCAGCTTGACGTTGGTGCCGGCCGGGATCAGCCCGCCCTTGGGCAGGGCCTTGCTGCCGTCGAGCATGACGATGTTGTTGTTCACATTGGCCAGGTGTACTTGCGGCAGCGGCACGCCCTTGGGCCAGGTCATGGACCGCAGCTGGGTGCCCTGGGTCAACAGCGTCCCGGCCTCCAGACGGGTGCCGGCGACCAGGGTCCTGGGCTCGCCAAGCAGGGTGCCGGCGGCGAACAGCAGGTTGCCCGAGGCATCGCGAATCGCCGCCGCCAGTACCGTACCCGCCGGCAGTACCAGGGTCTGGTCCAGGGTCGCCGTGACCGGCAGGCGCGTGCCCGCGGCCACGGTCAGCCCCTTGATCGGCAGGTCGTAGTTGAGGGTGCTGCCCGCCGGGAAGGCGGTGCCGTCGGCCAGGGTCACGCCGTTGCCCGGCACGATGATAGTGCCGCCGGTGAAGTCCACGCCCGGCAGCAGCACCCAGCCCTTGTCGTCCACGGTGGCAGGCGGCGGCGCGAAGCCGTCGTTGATGCTGCCATAGACATTCAGGTCGCCCCCGGCGCGCAGGGTCAGGCTGCCGACCTCGCCGGAACCGTAGACCGAGGTCTTCTGGCTGTGGGGGTTGAGGCTGGCATAGCGATAGCCCGACAGGTCCAGGTCGCCCTGCACCACCAGGTCGCCGTCTGCGCTCTTGCTGACGATCTCGACCCCGGGCCGCAGATGGAAGGCGTCGGCATAGCCGGCGTTGTTCAGGCCGGCCAGCTTGTTCTGCAGCAGGTCGCTGTTTTGCAGGGCCGCATTGATAAAGGCCGTGCTCTGGGCATGCTTGGCATCCAGGTAGGCCTGGGTGATTTCCTGGTAAGGGCGGCCGCTGGCGGTGGCGTCGTTTTTTTCCGGAGCATCGTCGTAGCGGAGCATGCCGTTGACCGCAATCGAGCGCGCGCCCTGGATATCCAGCGGGCCGCGGGCATCGATGTCGATGTCGTTGCTGCTCTGGTCCGCCTGGACGAGGCGCGGCGCGTTCAGCTCCAGGGTGCCGCGGCTGCGACCGTCGTTCTGCCCCGCCGCGCTGCCCACAGCCACGTCGGTGCCGTGGCGCAGGTCGATGCGCGCACCGTCGGCCAGGGTCAGGCGGCCCTGGCCCGAGCTGAGCACCACGCTGGCGCGGTTCGGTGAGTCGATGATCTTGCCGTAGCTGTCCACCCGCAGCTTGCTGCCGTGGGCATCGAGCACCGCGCTGCCGTCCAGAGTCAGGCCCTTGCCGGCCGCCAGGTTGATACTGCCGACCCGTTCGCCGCTGGCGTCCACTCGCCCGGTAACCCGCAGGCTGCCGTTGTCCACCGAGACGTTGACGGTGCTGGCCCTGACCCCGTCGCCGATGGTCAGGTCGCCCTGCTTGAGCTGGAAGCTGCGTGCGCCAAAGACCTGGCCCTGGTTCAGGCGCTGGTTGAGGGCGGCGAACTGCTCGTCCAGGGTGCCGCTGCTGCCCAGGTGCTGGGCCTGGATTTCCACCGTGGCGCCGAGGAACGGCACCAGGGTGCCGCCGGCATCGTAGTAGCCGCTGCTGCCGCCAAGGACCTTGCCCGCCAGGTCTACCCGCCCGGCCGCACTGTCCAGCGCCACCGCCCGCAGCTTGCCGGCCTGGTTATGGGTGGCCGAAAGGTCGATGGTCGAGCCCGTGGCCTGCAGCACATTGCCGGTAGCACTCTGCAGCAGCACTTCGCCGCCGGCGCCGTATTTGCTCAGGTCATTGAAGGCGATGGTGCGGCCAGCCACATCGATCAGCGCCGCATCGGTCAGGCTGACATCACCCCGGGCCCCCAGGGTCACCTTGCCGCTGGGCAGCACCACGGCACTGGCCAGGCGGATGCTGTCGCCCTGCAGAGACAGTTCCGCACCCTGGCCATTGGCCTGGCCACGAGGGCCGGCCGAGGCGCCGATATCCATGGCGCCGCCAGCAGTGATGCGGTTCACCGAGCCGGCCTCGCCGGTCATCAGTGGGGTGAGGATATTCAGGTTGCCGCCGCTGTAGGCAAACCCCTTGAGCGGATCGAAGGCGCCCTGGCTCTGGTAGACCGACAGGCTGCCCTTGTGGTTGGCGGTAATGCGCTGGCTGGCATTGAGGTCGACGTTGGCAAAACCCAGGGCCAGGCGGTCGAAACTCTTGGTGGTGCTGGGCTGGGCAAAGGCCCCGTAGCCGAACTCGATGCGTTCGGCATTGATTTGCAGGCGGCCGCTGCCGGTTCCGGCACCGCCGGCCACCACCGCGCCTGCCGGGGTCTCGGAACCCTGCCAGATCAGGTTGGCGGTGTGGATGCTGGCCACATCATTGGCGCCCCCGGCACCGTAGATCGCCGGGGTGGAGAGCATCAGGTTGCTCAGCAGCGACTTGCCGGTCGCCGGGTCGTAGGTGTCCAGGCTGGCGCTGCCGTAGAAGTTGAAGCCGTCCCGGGCCGAGAGCTGCAAGGTCTCCAGGGCCGGGGCGCCGAACTGGGTATCGCCGCGCAGCAGGCGGTCGAGCAGTTGCTGGGTCAGGGTCATGCCGCTGGGCAGGCGATTGCCCGCCGCCGCTGCCGCCAGCGCCTCCGGGCTGCCGACGTTGATGTTGTTCAGGCCCAGGTTCAGGTGGCGGGTGCCGTAGCGCACCTGGTCACCCAGCTCGAAGGCGTTGTCGGTCAAGGCAACGAGGCTGCCATCGGAATACAGTGCGGTCTGCCCGCTGCACGGCGCGCTGGCGCACACCCCGAGCCGGATGCCGCCGCTGGTCTGTCCGCCGGCCTGGGCCTTGCTGATCACGTTGAGCAGGCCGTTGGACACCGCCAGCATATTGGCCACCTGGTAGGTGAAACCGTCACGGGCGTCATAGCTGGCCTTGCCTCGGCCCAGGGTATTGATCGAGGCGCCCTGCTCCAGGACGATCTCGCCGGTGTTGCTCACCAGGAACACTTCCGGCGCGGCCAGGGTGGCGCCCTCGCGCAAGGTGATCGAGCCCTTGGGCGTGTTCACGCCTTCGGCCACGGTGATGTAGTTGCCGCCCTGGCCGTACTTGACCAGCGTCAGGCCGCCCAGCATCAGGCGCGCTGCGCCCATGGCGTTGAGGCTGTCGGCATCCAGGGTAACGCCGTTGAAACCCTGGGTGGCCGACTTGCCGGCCGCCACCACTTCGATGTTGCCACTGCCCATGTTCAACACCGCGACGGTGCCGCCATAGCCCCCCGCAGCGGCATCGAAACGGCCAATGCCCTTGAACGAGAAGGCATCCGCACCGGCCCCCGGCTCCAGGGCCAGCTTCAGGGTCTTGGCGTCCACCGGCAGCATCGGCCGTGGCACCCCGAGTTTGGCGGCATCGGCCAGGGCGAACTGGGCATAGCCGGTTTCGTTGTACTGGGAATAGCGGCGCAGGGTGTCGGCCGAGGTCAGGATCAACTGGCTGGCGACGCTGTTGCTGATCCCGGTATGGGCGATCGATAGGCGCCCGGCGGTGGACCAGGAGCCATTGCGCAACGGCTGGGTCGCGCCTTCGGTGCCGAGCCCGGCGAGGCCGTTGATCTCCACGCGAAAGGCCCCCGGCATCAGCGCATAGGTGGACGGCATCAGGGTGTAGGTGCCCGCCGCCAGCCCCGGAACCCCGGCGCCAATGGTGATCTGCTGGCCGATCAGCGGGTCCACCGCGCCGCCCTCCGGTGCCACCGGCGCATAGCCCGGCTGCACCCCGGGCACTATGGCGTAGATCGGGTTGCTGCCCAGGCCCGGGAGGATGAAGCTGCCGTTGGCGCCGATCTGCACCAGCGGGCTGTAGCGCGCATCGGTGGAGCCGCCGCGCCCGGAAATGAACCCGGCGCCCAGCAGTTCGCCACCACCGGACAGGTCCACGGTGGCATCGGGCTGTACCTGCACCGACTTGCCGCCCAGGATCACCCCGACGCTCAGGTCGCTGTTCTCATTCACCAGGGCGCCCTGGCCGAGGAAGGTCACGGTCTTGCCGTTGTACTTGTAGACCTGGCCATCGACGGTGCCGCCGTAAGGCAGTACCAGGCCCTTGCCGCTGACCGAAGTCAGGCTGCCGGGCAGCAGCTCGACCTTGCTCGCGCCCAGGTTGCCGATCTCGATCAGCCCCAGGGGCGCACGGACTACCCCGCCCTGCTGGATGTTGGCCGCGCCCAGCTGCAAGCGGCCGAAGGCCGAGTACGGCACAGGCGCCTCGCCCTGGCCGGTGCGGCCGATGGTCAGGGTGCGCGTGGGGTCGAAGTTGATGCTGGTGCCGGAAATATCGTTGAGGTAGCCGGCAATCACCCGGGCCCCGACCTCGGTACCCGGGTACAACTGCGCGGCCCGCAGGGTCATGTCGCCCTGGGTCAGCAACTGGGTGCTGATGCCCTTGGCGATCACATCGGCCCCGGCCCCGGCGAGAAAGCGCAGGTCGCCCTGGCTGGTCAGTTGCACATGGTCGAACCCGCGGCGCTCGACGCTCAGCAGGCTGTTGTCGGCCTGGCGCAACGTGCCCTTGCTGCCGAACACCACGTTGCCACGCACATCGATCAGGTTGCCGCTGGCATTGAACTGCGCCTGGGTGGCCTGTTGCGACGGCGTGCCGGTGGAGACCGGACGCACGTACTGGTCCTTGGCTTCCAGCGGCGCGAGGATGCCCGCCAGCAGCAGGTAGGGTGCCGACAGGTCGACCCGGCTATTGGCCGCGGCGCTTTCGCTGAGGTTCAGGGCACCGCTGTACAGGCGCAGGCTCTGGCCCATGTTCAGCGACACATCGCCATCGAAGCTCAACAGGCCGTTGCTCAGCAGTGCCAGGTTGCCGAAGCCGCCGGCGGTGACCTGATCCACCCCGAGGCGGCCGTGGCCATACTCCAGGCTGGCGGCCGCGGCGTCGGCGCTACCGGGCAATGCACTGCCCTGGTGGATCTGGCTGAGCACCAGTTCCCGGGCCTTGAGCACCCGGTCAATGACCGCGTTCTTGATGTAGTACGGGCTTTCCAGGGCCAGCGACAAGGTGCCCCCTGCAGCGCCAGCGCCTCCGGCCCGGGCGACGAAGCTGCCATCCAGGTACAGGCCGTTGTTGGACGCGAAGCTGATGCTGCCACCGTTGCTGGCCACCTGCACCCGGCCCTGGCCGGGAATGTCCAGGGCCGCCTGGGCGCCGGAAGCATCGAGACGCGCCCCCTCGCGCACCACCACAAACAGGTCGCTGGCCTTGGCGATACCGGTGGCCAGGTCGATCTCGCCGCCGATGGCGATCTTGCCGCCATTGCGCACCTGGCCGTAACGGCGGCCACGGTTGTCCACGGCGCTCACCGCCCGCGCCGCCACATCAATCACCGCCTGCTCGCCGACCCAGATCGAGCGCCCGTGACCGGCGGCATTGGCGGCCTCGGAACTGGCCACCGTCAGGCCGCCCAGACTGACGCTGCCGCCCCAGGCATTGAGCGTGCCGTTCAGGGTCAACTGGCCGACGCTGCGCAGGTTGATGGCCTGCCCCGGGTCGACACTGATCACCGCGCCCTGCCCCACGCTCAGCGCCGTGGTGGCCAACTGGGCGGCCGTGGAGTACTGGTTGCCGGCGTTCAGGGTCAGGCCGGCGCCACGGCGCTGGGTCAGCACGCCCCTGGTTGCATCCTGCTGGTACAGCTGCGGCAACCAGCGCTCCAGCACCGTGGCCGGGTCGCTGCCAGTGGCACTGCTGCTGGCCTGGGCCCCGAAGCGGTAGACCGGCATGTTGACCTCGACCTGGGCGCCCTCGGCCACGGTCAGCCCTTCGTTGCCGGTGATGTCGTAGGCACCGAAGCCCTTGTTGAAGAAATCCCCGGCCAGTTGCAGGGTGCCGGCCTCGGGGGCCGGATCATGGGCGCCAATCAGCACCTTGTGCGCTTGCAGGGCCAGGGTGCCGCCACCGTTGACCCCATACCCGCGCAGCTCGCCATCGAGGTCGAGCTTGCCGTCGGCGGCCAGGGTCACGTCGCCGCCCTTGCCACCGCTGGTCTTGCCGTCATAGGCAATGCTGGCGCCGGAGCTGGCATCCACCAGGGTGCCGTTGGCCAGGTTGAGGTCGCCGCTGCTGCGCAGCGACACCTTGCCCCCGTTGATAAAGGCCAGGCCGCTGCTGTCCGAGGGGTCCAGGGCCAGGTTGTTCCAGCGCCCGCTGGCATCCAGCTTGACCCCGCTGGCTACATCGACCCGGGCCTGGGCGCCGCCGGTGGGCGCGAGGATCACATCGCCGACCACGAAATTGCGGTTCACATCCACCTGGTTCAGCACGTTGCCGGCGTTGATGCTGCCACCGTGGGCGGTGAGGTTGGCGTTGATCTTGACCTCTGGCCCGAACAGGGTGATGTCGCCGCCATCGGCCACCTTCAGCGCGCCGTTGACCTGGACCTGCTGCCTGGCGCCGACCTTGATCGCCCCCAGCTGGAAGCCGTTGAGCTGGTCGCTGTCCAGCACCAGCTGGCCCTGGCGGTTGGCCGGCAGGGCTGTGGCGAGGTCCAGGCCGTCGGCGATCTTCTGCTGGTTGGCCTCGATCAGCACCTTGTCCACGCTGGGGCTCAGGGCGTAGCGCAGGGTGCCGCTGGCCTTGTTGTAGATCGGCGTGTAGTTGCCAATGATCAGTTGCGCGCGCTGGGCCGCGGCCTTGTGCGATTGCTGGTAGCCATCGAGGTTGATGTTCGGCGCCTGGGTCTGGCGGTCACCCTTGAACACTTCGCTCACCAGCTGGCCTTCGAGCACGGCGTTGCTGGTGCCGATCACCAGCTTGCCGGCGTCGCGGCCGACGCTGTAGCCGGCCTCGTAGCGGCGCTGCTGGGCGATCAGCGGGTTGTAGTAGTAATCGGTGCGGCCCCAGCGCGGGCTGCTGTCCACATAGCCCTTGTAGATGCCGGTGTAGAGCAGGTCCCCCGGCGCCCTGGAGAGCTCGTACAAGCGCCCGTCGGCGCCCTTGAGCCAGGTCTGCTGGATGTAGCCGCCCTGCACATCGACGGTGCCGCCGGAGAGGTTCAACTGGGCGCCGGACTGGGTCACCACGTCCTTGCCGGTGAAGGTCAGGGTACCGCCCTGGGCCATCCACTCGCCGACGTTGTGGCCCTGGGTGCCCAGGTAGCCGCCCACTTCCAGCAGGCCGCCGGCGGTGTACCAGCGATCGGTGGCGTAGCCGTTGGTGCCTGCCGGGACGAACACCAGCTCGCGCAGGTCGACCCAGACGTCGTTGTTGATCAACTGGCCGCTGTCGCGGTTGCCCGCCGAATCGCGCTGCTCGTTGCCCTGGACGTTGATCTTGATGTTGTTGGACTCCATCGCCACCTTGACCCCGACGGCGCCGGCCACATCGATCACCGCGCCATCGCGCACCAGGCTGCGCTGCCCGGCACTGACCGCCACCTGGCCACCGGTGGCCAGGGTGATGGAGCCGTCCTGGAAATCCACGGTGCCGCCGCTGACGATCTCCACCCGGGACTGGTCGCTGCGGTCGGCCACGCTGCTGAGGTTGTTGAACTGGCCGGTGATCAGGTTGGTCGGGGTGCCGTCGAGGTTGATCAGGCCGTTGTTGCGCTGGCTGTCCAGAGCGCTGCTGCCACTGCTGTCCAGAAGGATTGCGGTGGTGCTGCCCTGCCCCAGGGTCACGCTGCCGGTGCTGTCGCTGGCGGAGTTGAGCAAATGGATGGTGCCGCGGGTGTCCACCGAAGTGCTGGCCAGGGCCACGCCGTTCTGCGCCACCTGGTGCCCGGTGAGGGTGATGTCGCCCGTGGAGGCCATGATCAGGCCGCTGTTGCTGACCTTGCCGGCGCTGCTGCCGGCCTTCAGCGAAGTGGCAACTTCATTGCCCCGGGTGGTGGAGTGCTGGTTGCCGCTGGTGCCGACCCCGCGGCGGATGTAGAAGCTGTCGCCGGCCGCCAGGGTGGTCTGGCCCTTGGCAGTGACGATGGTGCCGGCGTTCTCCACTTCCGAGCCCAGCAGCAAGGCATAGCCGCCGGATTCGGTGGAGGTGGCCGCCGGGTGGGTCTGGATCAGCGCGCCGCGCTGCACCTGGACCTTGCCCAGGGCATCGCTGAAGGTCGGCTGGGTGCCGTTGGCGTCCACATAGAGCCCGCGCTGGGTGAACTGCTCGTCGCTGATGGTGGCCGCGGCCGCCACCAGGTTGCGCACATTGACCTGGCTGGTGCCGCTGAAGATCACCCCGTTGCGGTTCATGATCATCACCGTACCGGCGCCCTTGATCTGGCCCTGGATTTCGCTGGGCCGTCCATTGGGGTCGTTGACCTTGTTCAACAGCGCCCAGTTGGACTGCTGCTGGAAGTCGACGGTGGTGTTGCGCCCGACGTTGAAGGTCTCCCAGTTGAGAATGGCCTTGTCGGCGGTCTGCTCGATGGTCACCGTGGTCTTGCCGCCGGACTGGCTCTGCACCGGCCCTTTGGCGTTGAGCCAACCCTGGGTCAGGCTGTTGTCGACCTTCAGCCCGCCTTCGCCGAGGCCATCGGGAATGGTGCTCACCGTGCCGAATGCGGCCTGGCGTGCGGCAGCCTGGGCCGCTTGCTGGGCGGCGATGGCGGCAACGCTGGAATTGAGGTTGCTCAGGGAGCGCTGCAACTGCTGGTTGGCGCGGGTCTGCTGGGACAGCGGCGGGATCCCCGGAACCTGGCCGTTGGTGCGCGCGGCGGTGGCGGCCTGGGACGCGCCCTTGTCGGCGAACCAGCCGGAACTGAAGGCCGTGGCGCCATGGGCACTGCCCGCCACCATCAGCAGGGCGATGGCCTGGGCCAGGGGCTTGAGCCGCAGGATCGGCAGCTCGCCATCAGGGCGCAGCGCGGGGGATTTGACCGGTGGTTTGCAGCGAACCATTACTACTCATCCTTTGTTATGACGCCCACGGGAGCGCGACGCTTGTAGGGCCCAGGGCGCGCGTCACTGCTTTAGGGGATAGGCCGTTGGCGCGAGGCGCGACCGAACGGATGTCACGGAAAATTCATCTTTGGGGTGCAGCGTGTCGCCCCTGCCCCTGCGTGCCACGGCGGCAGGCAGGGACAAGCGGCGCTGGCCAGCTAGAAAGGTCGGCCGATGGCGTTGCAGATATTGGGGTTGCCGATACTGCGCAGGCTGGCGGGCGTCACGAAGGCGTTCCGTATCGCGGCCTTCCAGATCGCCGGCAAGGGTTGCAGGTTGTTGTTGAGCAGTGCCGCATCGTTAGTGACCAGCGAACCGTACTGGCGGGCAAAGAACGCCCGCACCTGGGCGGTTTGCGCCGCATCGGCGTAGCACTGGCTGAAAATCGCGGTGCTAAAGCCCAGGATCGGATACCCGACGCTGGGAAATGGCACCACCGAGGGGTCATTGCCATCGAACGAAGCGGCGAACACCGGTACCCACCTGATGGGGTCGCTGAACGGGCCGGTCGATAGGTTCGCCGTCGGCGGGCTGATCAGGCTGATGGCGTTGACGATGTTCGCCGGTGTCGGGGCTATCCCCCCTACCCGCGCTACCTTGCTGCCATCTTCCAGCCCGGCAAGGGTGCTGGATGCGTGGCTCGAACCGATGAAGGTCACACTCCCCGGGGTTGCATTGAGCACTTCCATGATCTGGGGGCTGCCCTGCGCGCTCTTGGCGGTCTGTGGCACCGAGGCTGGATAAGCGTTGGCGAAGAACCGGGTCACCGCGAAAGGCCCGGCCGGTTCAGAGCACTTGGCATTGAGAAAACGGGTAAACAGCTCGGTGGTGCCACTGGGCCCTTGCGGGTAGACCACCGTCAGTGGTCCGTAAGTGCCTGCACCGCTCGACAGGTACTCCCAACGGTCCAGCCGGCCCGAGAAGATCCCGCACACGTCATTGACGCTCAGGTCCAGGTTGCCAATGCCGGCCTTGTTGAAGCGGATCGCCACCGCAGTCGCGGCGACGGGCACCTGGATCAACGGCCCCCAGCTCGCGCCATGGGCCATGGAGTAGCCGTCGAGCTCGCTGCCTCTCAACTTCGATTCAGTGGCCACCCAGTGCACGTTCCGGGTAGGGGCGCCCGGAATCAGGCGGTTGTAGTCGTTGTTCAGAAAGGCTTCCTTGTCCCCGAGATCAGAGCCGATGTAGGGCGCAAAACCCGCCGTCAGTACCCCGGGCGCCAGGTAGTACGACTGCGGCAGCGTCGACCCGCCACCGTTGATATCCGCCAGGGCCAACTGGGCACATAGGGCGCTGCCCACCAGTGACGTGGCTAACCAATGCATTTTGAACATGACATGACTCCTGTCGTATCAGGACGGGCGAGCACTCGTGCCGGACCGTTGTGCCGAGCATGAAAAAAATCAGCAACGGTCGAAACCGTTGCTGATCCGGGTGCTGCAGGTATCGGACGCGAGAGTTACAGCGGACGGCCGATGGCGTTGCAGACGCTGGCGTTACCGATGCTCAGGCCGCTGGAGGCAGTGACGAACGAGTCACGTACTGCAGTTTTCCAGGCAGCTGGCAGAGGCACGAAGCGGTTGTTGTTGATGGCGGTGTCGTTGTTCACCAGGGCACCGTAGTGACGGCTGAAGAAAGCCCGTACTTGCGAAGTCTGGTTAGCGTCGGCGTAGCACTGGCTGAAGATCAGGTTGGTGAAGCCCAGGATTGGGTAACCGCTGGTTGGGTACAGGCGCAGGCTCTTGTCGCTTGGGTTGGCGTCGATGTTGGCCTGGGAAGTGAAGACAGGAACCCACAGGTTCTGGTCGCCACGAACAGTGGTATCAGGCACGGCAACCGCGGCGATAGCCGAGGAAACGTTGGCAGGCGCCGGGGAAACGCCAGCCACCTTGGCCACCTTGGTAGCGTCGTCCAGGCCGGCCAGGGTCGGCGCGGCGTAATCCGGGCTCATGTAGGTGATGCGACCGTCGCCAGCGTTCAGCGCGTCCATGACGCCTTGGCTGGTAACAGCGGCAACCGCACCGGCAGGCAGGCCGCCCGAGTAGCTGGAAGCGAAGTTGGTGGTCACGGCGAAGGTGCCGGTCTCGGCGCACTTGGCGTTCAGGAAGCGGGTGAACAGCTCGGTGGTGCCGCTGCTTTCATTGCGGTAAACCACGGTGATGGCGCCGGTACGGCCCGAACCTGCAATCTGGCTCCAGTCGGAAACACGGCCCGAGAACACGCCGCACAGGTCGTTGACGCTCAGGTCAACGGCAGCAGTGCCGGCCTTGTTGAATGGAACGGCAACCGAAGTGGCCACCGAAGGCACCTGGATCAGCTTGCCCCAGGCCGCTTGGTGGCCAGTGGCGTAGCTGTTCAATTCGGCAGCGGTGAGCTTGGAATCGCTACCGGCCCAGTGCACGTTCTTGCCGGTGGTGCCGGCCACGAACTTGGTGTAGTCGTTGTTCAGGAAGGCAGCCTTGCCATTGCCGCTGCCTACGCCGATGTAGGGAGCGAAGCCGGCGGTCAGTACGCCAGCGGTCTGGTACAGCGGTTGTGGCAGGGTTGCGCCACCACCGTTGATATCAGCCATTGCAGCCTGTGCCGAGCACAGGGCAGCCAGGGTCAGGGATGCCGCGAGAACGTTGCGCTTAAACATGAAGAATCTCCTTTCGTCGTGTTCGTACGTTGGGTGAATAGCTCTTGCATGACGCCATGGCACTCGGGCCAGAAGCCTTGATCCAGACGGCTTGATGGGTGAGGCCATGGGGAGAGAAGTTCGCAGTTTCCGGTGACAGATAAAGGAAAAAACCTCGGGAGAAAGCGGCTGTTTTTGCAAAAGATTCTCGGGTGTTTGTCGGAGGTTTTCGCGCCTTTCCCGGGAAAATGACCGCCAGGTTGCCGGGGCTGGAAGCGGCATTGCCCTGCAAGCGCCGAGGGGGCTGGCCACCGGGTCTGAACATGACAGAACGAGGAACCCGAGGTTGGCCCGTTGCCCGGTCGGGAGTGAGGCACGCGGCGCGAAATTTTATGGCTGCCCTGCCCTGTGCTTCGCACCACCGCTTCGCTCTCGTAGGAGCCGGCTTGCCGGCGAAGAGGCCCGCCAGCCCTGCATCGCCGCTGCCGACGCCTTCGCTGGCAAGCCAGCGCCTACGGACCGGGCCGGACCGGGCCGGACGGGGTCAGGTCGGGCGGGGTTGTGCGGTTCAGGTGACCAGTTGGTTGATCTCGATGATCGGCAGCAGTACCGCCATCACGATCACCAGCACCACACCGCCCATCACCACGATCATCAAGGGTTCGAGCAAGGCGGTCATGCCCATGGCCCGACGCTCGATATCCCGCGACAGGGTCTGCGCCGCCCGTTCCAGCATCGGCGGCAAGGCGCCGGTCTTCTCGCCGCTGGCGATCAGGTGGATCAGCACCGGCGGAAAGACTTTTTCCACCCGCAGCGCCGCCGCCAGGTTGGCGCCTTCGCGCACCTTGGCCGTGGCCTCGCTCACGCTCTGGCTCAGGCGGTCGTTGGACAGGGTCTGGCGCGCCGCTTCCAGGGCCCGCAACAAAGGCACCCCGGCGCTGCCGAGGATCGCCAGGGTCGAGGCAAAACGCGCGGTGTTCAGCCCCAGGACAAAGCGCCCGATCAGCGGCAGGCGCAGGATCCGGCTGTGCCAGTTCAAGCGCGCCCGGGGGTTGCGCAGGTACACCCGCCAGCCCCAGAACCCGGCGACCATGGCGGCAAAGCACAGGCCGCCCCAGGCACGGATGAAATCACTGGCATTGAGCATGGCCAGGGTCAGCCCCGGCAGGTCCTGGCGCGCCTGGGAGAAGGCACTGACCACCTGAGGCACCACATAGCTGAGCAGGAAGATCACGATGCCGATGGACACCAGCCCCACCACCCCCGGGTAGATAAAGGCGGTGAGGATCTTGCCCCGCAGGCCGTTGCGCTCTTCGATGTAGTCCGCCAGCCGCTCCATGACCTGGGCCAGGTCGCCGGACTCTTCGCCGGCGGCAATCAGCGCCCGGTAGATCTCCGGAAAATCCCTGGGCCGCGCCGCCAGGGCCTCGGCCAGGCGCATGCCGCTGCGCACATCCGCGCGCACCGCGCTCAGGGTCTGGGCGATGTGCTTGCGCTCGGCCTGCTCCACCGTGGCGCTCAGCGCGGCCTCCAGCGGCAGGCTGGCCCCCAGCAGGCTGGCCAGCTGGCGGGTGGCCCAGGCCAGGTCGTTGTCCGAGAGCCTGGGGCGCAGCAGCCCCCCTGCTCCGCCGTCGCCGCCGTTGCCATCGAGCTGCACCAGCAAGGCGGTCAGGCCGCGGCTGCGCAGGCTGGCGAAGGCCGCACCCTGGCTGTCGGCTTCCAGGTGCCCGGATTCGATCTTGCCGAGGGCGTCGGCGGCTTCATAGCGATAGCGATTCATCAGGCGTCCCGTGTCACACGCAGGATTTCTTCCGGCGCGGTGGCGCCGCTGCGCACCCAGCGTTCACCGTCCTCGCGCATGCTGAACATCCCGGCCCGGCGCGCGGCGGCACGCAGGGCCTGCTCCTCGGCGCCCTGGTGGATCAGTCTGCGCACATCGTCATCGATGCAGAACAGCTCATGGATCCCGGTTCGCCCGCTGTAGCCGATGTGGTTGCAGGCCGGACAGCCCACCGGGCGCCAGGTGCCGGGGTTGGCCGGGTCCTGCTCCTTGCACTGGCTGCACAGGCGCCGCACCAGGCGCTGGGCCAGCACCCCGAGCATCGACGAGGCCAGGAGAAACGGCTCCACCCCCATGTCGATCAGGCGGTTGACCGCCGATACCGCGTCGTTGGTGTGCAGGGTCGCCAGCACCAGGTGCCCGGTGAGCGAGGCCTGGACCGCGATCTGCGCGGTCTCCAGGTCGCGGATCTCGCCGATCATGATGATGTCCGGGTCCTGGCGCAGGATCGCCCGCAGGGCCAGGGCGAAGGTCATGTCGATCTTGGCGTTGACCTGGATCTGGCTGATGCCCGGCAGGTCGTATTCCACCGGGTCCTCGACGGTGAGGATATTGCTGGTGCTGGCATCCAGCCGGGCCAGGGCCGCGTAGAGGCTGGTGGTCTTGCCGCTGCCGGTGGGCCCGGTGACCAGGACGATGCCGTGGGGCTGGCGGATCAGGGTATCCAGGCGCGCCAGCAGGTCCGGGTCCATGCCCAGGGTCTCCAGTTGCAGGCGCCCGGCCTGCTTGTCCAGCAGGCGCATCACCACCCGCTCGCCATGCCCGGTGGGCACCGTGGACACACGGATATCGATGGGCCGCCCGGCCACCCGCAGGGCGATGCGCCCGTCCTGGGGCAGGCGTTTTTCGGCGATGTCCAGCTGGGCCATGATCTTGATCCGCGACACCAGCGCGCCGTGCAGCGCCTTGCGGGGCGACACCACGTCGCGCAGGGTGCCGTCGACCCGGTAGCGCACCACCGAATGGGTCTCGAAGGGTTCGATATGGATATCGCTGGCCTCGTCCCGCGCGGCCTGGGTGAGCAAGGCGTTGATCATGCGGATCACCGGGGCGCCGTCCTGGGTGTCCAGCAGGTCGGTGATTTCCGGCATGTCCTGCATCAGGCGGTCCAGGTCCACCTCGTTCTCCGCCGCCCCGACCACCGCTGCTGCGCTGCCGGTGTCGGCGTAGGCGGTGGCCAGCAGGCCGTCGAGTTCCTCGTCGCGAATCCGCTCCAGGCGCGCCGGACCGAACTGGCGGCGGGCTTCGCTGATGGACCAGCCAGGCGTCGAGGGGCACACCAGCAGCACCGCGCCCTGCTCGGTGTGGCGCAGGAGGATGCGCTGGGACTTGGCCCAGGCGTAGGGCAACTGGGTGGTCATGGCTGTGGCTCCTTGTGGGGTGCGGCGCCATTGCGTGGGTTGCCACGGTGAAACCCGCGATGCCCGCCGGCCTGGAAAAGAATGGGGGCATCCCCCATAAGGCGCCGGCTTGCCAGCGCAGGCGCAAGCAAGATCAGCGCCCGATCCACGGGCTCCTTCGCCGGCAAGCCGGCGCCTACGAAGGGCTTGGCAGCCCGGATTTGGGGCCCCTTTGCCCCGTTCATTGCACCGGCACCGCGCGAATCGGCGCCCGCGGCGTCTGCGGTACGCCCTGCAGGGACACCGGCACTGCCCCGGGGATCGCCTTGCTCGCCGCCGGCAGTTGCGGCGCCTGGATATCCGGCATCACCCAACTGCGCTCCGGCTGCAACTGGCCCTGTACCCGGCGCATGAAGTCATAGCGATTGAGAGTAATGCTGCGCCCCGCGCCACTGTCGCGAATGATGTAGGGCCGCAGGAACACCATCAGGTTGGTCTTGGTCACGCTGCGCTTGTCGTTGCGAAACAGCACCCCGAGCCCGGGGATGTTCGACAGCCACGGCACTGCGTCGTTGCTCTGGCTGTAGCCGTCCTGCAGCAGGCCGCCGAGCACCATGATCTGCCCGTCATCCAGCAGGATGCTGGTGTCGATCGCCCGCTTGTTGGTCACGGTGCCGGCGTCCACCGAAGCCCGCTGGTCGACGCTGCTGACCTCCTGGTAGATGTCCAGCTTCACCGTGCCGCCTTCGGAGATCTGCGGCCGCACATTGAGCTTCAGGCCCACTTCTTCACGCTGCACGGTCTGGAACGGGTTGTTGCTGGTGCCGCCACCGCCGGTCACATAGCTGCCGGTGACAAAGGGAATGGTCTGGCCGACGAAGATGCTCGCCGCCTCGTTGTCCAGGGTCAACAGGTTGGGCGTCGACAACACGTTGGTGCCGCCCTTGCTCTTCAGGGCCCGGGCCAGGACCTTGAGGTCCAGCACCTTGCCGATCCCCGGGATGTCCACCGTGCCGTTGACCACGCCGACGTTCAGGCCCTTGGGCAACACGTCGATGCTGGTCTTGCTCGCCGGCGTGCCCACCAGCCCGCTGCCACCGAGGTTGACCCCGCCAAAGCCGCCATGCCCGCCGAGATTGCCGGCCTGCCACTGCACGCCGAACTCGCTGGCATCGTCTTCGCTGACTTCGACGATCAGGCTCTCGATCACCACCTGGGCGCGACGCTGGTCGAGCTGGTCGATGACCTCCCGCAGGTTGCGGTACAGCGGGTCCGGCGCCGAGATCAGCAAGGTGTTGGTGGTGGCATCGGCCTGGATGGTCACGCCACCGGCACTGAAGGCGGTGTTCTGGTCATTCTGCTGGCCCGTGCCGCCCTGGCCGGCGCTGCTGCCCTGGCCGTAGGCACCACTGCCGCTGCTGCTGTTGTTCAGGTTGCCACTGGCGGTGGGCGTGCCGCTGCTGTTCTGGCTCGCGCCCTGGGCGCCCTGGCTGTTGCCGCCCATGCCGCTGAGCATGGCCCGGGCGCCGTCGCTGCCGGCGCTGTCGCTTTCCCCGGTGAGCAGCCCGCGCAGGGCCTGGGCCAGCTTGCCGGCCTGGGCGTTGCGCAGGTACACCACGTGCAGGTTGCTGGGGTTGCTCTGGGCGTTGTCCAGTTTGTAGATCAGGTTGCGCGCCAGTTCGGTGCGCTCCGGGCTGCCGGCGCGGATGATGATGGAGTTGGAGCGCGGGTCGCCGATCACGCTGATCTTCTGGGTCTGGTCGGCGCCCTGGGTTTCCAGCAGTTCGGCCACCATGGTGGCGATGTCCACGGCGATGCCGTTCTGCACCGCCACCACATCGGTGTCGATGGCGCTCGGGGTGTCGATGCCGTTGATGATCTGCGCCACCCGCTGCAGGTTCTCCGCGTAGTCGGTGACCACGATGGTGTTGTTGCCCGGGTAGGCATTGATCGGGTTGTTCGGCGAGACGATGGGCCGCAGCACCGGAATCAGGTTCACCGCATTTTCATATTGCAGGCGGAAGGTGCGGGTCAGCATGCCGTTGCCCGCCGGCTTGTCGGCGCTGTAGATCGGCCCGCCCAGCAGCTTGGCGTCGGCTTCGGGCACCACCTGGGCCACCCCGCCCACGTCCACCACGGAGAAACCCTGCATGCGCAGGGCCGCCAGCAGCATGTCGTAGGCCTGGTGCGCCGGCACCTGGCCTTCGCTGACCAGGGTCAGGTTGCCCTTGACCCGTGGGTCCACCAGAAACTGCTGGCCGGTGGAACGGGACAGCGCGCGCACCACCGCCTGGATATCGGCGTCGACGAAGTTCAACTGCACCGGCTGATCCCCCAGAGGATTGCGCGGCACGCTGGTGCTGCGCGACGTGCCCTGGGCGCGGCTGCTGCTGGTCACCGGGTGCAGGACTTTCGGCCGTTGTGCCTGTTGCGCCTGCAAGCGCTCGCGGTCCGCCAGCAGATCGCCGCTGCGCCGGGTGTCGGCCAGGGGCTGGCCCAGCTCGCTGTCCACCAGCAAGGGCGGCGGCGTGGTGGAGGTGGTGTTGCTGCAAGCCCCCAGCGCCAGCAGCAGAAAAGGTGCGGCCTTGCGACACTGGCGCACGTAGTTGGAACCTGACCACTTCATGAAGCTTCCTTAGCGCCCTGCGCCTGATCCATGCGAACGGTCCCGGACAGTGTGCCTGCCGAGTCTTGGGCGGCGGCCGCGTCTGCGCGTTGCAGACGAGCCTCCACCACCTGCAGTGAAAACTGCCGGGGAGCCCCCAGCAGCCAGCCGACCACGGCATCCGCCGGGGCCTGCTCAAAGGTCAACCGCCAGCTCTCGGGGCCGGCTTGATCCGCGTGTTGCAACTGGTAGCGGCCCTGGAGCCCGGCCGCATCCAGGGCCAGGCGCAGGGCCTGTTCCAGGCTTTCGCCCGGGGCATTGCGAGGGCCTGCCGCGACCTCGTGCAGCAGCACTTCCAGGGCCTCGGCCTGGGAGCGCAGCTTGGGTGTCTCGGCTTGCCAGTAGTCGATCTTCTTCAGCGGCGGCTGGATCAGCAGCAACCACAGCAACAGCCCCAGCAACCCCAGGGCAGTGGCCCCCAGCAAGCGCTTTTCCCGCAGGGCCAGGCCGTTCCAGTGGCCCAGGGCCTGGGCCCGCAGGCGCGACCAGCGCGCCCGATACGGCGCCAGCATGGCCTTATTCATTGTCTTCTCCCGTTGCCTCGGCTGTGCTCTCTTCGGCTGGAGCCTGCCCCGGGGCCAGGCTCCAGCCATTGCCCTGGGCCTGGACGCTGTAGCCGGCCTGGATCAGGGCCCCCTGCCAGGCGCTGTCGGCGGTTTTCGGGGTGTCTGGCAACAATTGGAGCTGCAAGCGCTGCCCGGAAAACTCCAGGCTTTGCACGCTGCCCACCATGAACGGCATGGCCAGCCCCGCCTGGGCCAGCAGGTGGGCGAAGCCCTGGCTCGGGTCCGCCGCAGCGCCGCTCTGGCGCGCCGCCAGTTGCTGGCGAGCCTGTTGCAACGGATTGAGCACCACCGGCAATTCGGGGAATACCTGCTTCACCCGCTGGCTCATCTGCGCCTTGAGCCGCTGCCCCTGCTCTGCCTCGCGGGCGGCGTACAGGTTCAGGCCCAGCACCCAGACCGCCACCGCCAGGGCGCAGCAGCCCAGGGCCCGGCCCCAGCCCTGGGGGGCGCGGGTGCCGGCCAGCGCGCCGCTGTGCAGGCCCCAGGAAGGCGACGTGCCGCTCCAGCGCAATTGCGCCGGCAGGGATTCTGGCGCTGGCAATGGTTGCCCCGGCAGCGCTGGCACTTCGCCGATCCAGCACAGCTCGCTGGCGCTGGCGCGCAACTGCTCCAGGGTCTCGGCCACCAGGGGCTGCACGCTGCCCTGGGTGGCGCTCTGGCGCACCAGCAACTGTTCATCCAGCAGGCACAGGTTGACCTGCCCCGGGGGCGGCGCCGGCAAGGCGTAGGGCGCCGGGTACAGGCCGGCGAGCTTCAACCCGGCCTGCTCCAGTAGCCGCCCCAGGGCCTGCAGGCGTTCCCGGGGCAGCCAGCTCAGCGCCACCTGGCCCTCTGCATCGCGGGGGCCGTGGGCCACATGCATCAGTTCACTGGGGCCGAGGATCAGCGCCTGGGCAGCGCAGGCCACCGCGGCCTTGATCCGCGCAGCGGGCAATTGCGGCAATGGGATCTGGGTCAGCAGGCTGTCCAGTGGGTGCAGGAAACACTCCACTGCGGGCGGCTTGTCCCCCTTGCCCGGCAACCCCAGCTGGCCCAGGGCACAGCAACCGGTATCCGTGACCCGCCCGCCGCGATCGAGCCTTGCAAAATCCACCCGGCACTGCTGCGGCTGCTCGGTGCCGAGCAACAAGTCCAGGGGCGGCAAGCCGATGCGCAGGCGGCTCATGCGCCCACCCGCGACCAGATCACCTGGGGCATGCGGTCCTCGGGACGGTGCAGCAGCGCTTGCAGGCTGACCCGGCGCTGATCACGGCGGGCCTGGCCCTGAAGCAGGAACCACTCGCTGGTGATGCCGACCTTGATCTGGTCCACCTGCAACTGCGGCAGGCGCAGGCGATTGACGAAATCGCCACGGTTGATGAACCAGTGCCCGGCGTCACGCTCGGCCACCAGGGCCCGGGCCCGGGACAGATCCAGGCCCGGCACCGCCGCCACCAGCACCTCGGCGCTGGCGGTGTTGCCGTTGATCCAGGTATTGCCCGGCAGGATGCTCACGTACGGCTCCAGGCGCGCCAGCAGTTCCGGGGTCACGCCCTCAAGGCCCAGCAAGTCGTCCAGGCTGCGCAGCATCGGCTGCCTGGGCGCCAGGGTCTGCGCCGCAGCGCCTGCCGAGGTCTGGCGACCGCTGTTGAAACTGCCATGGCTGCTGGTGGCGGCTGGCGCCTGCAGGCGCTGGGGGTAGGAAGCGATCACCCGCTGGCTGATGCGCCGGCCCAGGGCGCCGTCGATGCCGATCAGTTGGCACAACTGCTGGAAGCTCTGCAGTTGCCCCGCATCCACCTGCTGGTTGAACACCAGGTTGCGCAGGTTGAACTTGCCCTGCAGGTCTTGCAGGTGGCCCTGGAACCCGGCGTTGAATCCACCCAGGGCCTGGTCGCCGATGGGCCGCGCCCAGGCCTGGTCGAGGCGTGTCAACACATCACGCTGGCGCGCGTCCCAGAGCAGTTGCCGGCTGTATTCCAGGCCGCCCTGAAGCACCCCGGCAGCGACGATCCGCGCCTGTTCGGCTTCCACCGCACGGGTGAAAGAGGTTTGCCGGGTAAGCATGCCCCCGGCGATCACCGCCACCACCGCGGCGATCAGCAAGGCGCTGATGATGGCCATGCCACGCTGCTTCGCCGCACTGGGCGAATGGGCTTTCACGACCGGCCCTATAGTTGCCAGGAGCCGATATCGGCATTCACGCCGTCGCCGTCGGGCTGGCCATCGGCGCCGAGGGAAAACACATCCACTTCGCCGTTGGCACCGGGGTTGAGGTAGTGATACGGGCGGCCCCAGGGGTCATTGGGCAGACGTTCCAGGTAGGAGCGCCAGTTGCTGTCCTTGGCATTGGCCGGGCGCTCCACCAGCACCTTCAGGCCCTGGTTCATGTTCGGGTAGCTGCCGTGGTCCAGGCGATAGAGCTTGAGGGCCTGCATGAGCCCGGCGATGTCCTGCCTGGCCGCCGTGGCCCGTGCCTGGTCCGGGCGATCCAGGACCTTGGGCACCACCATGGCTGCCAGGATCCCGAGGATCACCACCACGACCATGATCTCGATCAGGGTGAAGCCACGCTGGCCGCGCAGGCCTCGGGGCGGGGATGTTACAGGCGCGATATCCATCTCGACATTCCTTGGCGTAAGTTCGATTCGTCGCGCAGTGTTGCAAGAAGATATGTCAGTGGTATTGAAAAACCTCGGGAGTTTCGGTCGCCATTCGGTCAAGCCCGCAGGCTAGTCTGCGAGGCTGTTTCCCGGTCTCGAGCGGCCCATGCAAGCCCTGCGCAAACAAGCTGGTTTCACCCTGATCGAAGTGCTGGTGGCCCTGGCCATCATTGCCGTGGCGATGGCTGCAGCGGTGCGCGTGGCGGGCCTGATGACCCAGAGCAATGGCCTGCTGCGGGACAAATCCCTGGCCTTGCTGGCGGCCCAGAGCCGGGTCGCCGAAGTGCGCCTGGAAGGCCGCCTGAACAGCGGCGTGAAGAACCTCGACTGCGACCAGGGACGGCTCAAGCTGCGCTGCGAAACCCGCATCGCCCCGGGCAGTGCGCCGGGGCTGGTGCGCGTGCAGGTGCAAGTCAGCGACCGCAGCCGCGAGGCGCCGCCGCTTGCGCGCCTGGAAACCCTGGTCAGCCGGCCGCAGGTACAACGCCAGTGAGGCCTAGCGGGTCAACCGCGGCAGCTCCGGCGAGTCCGGCAGCTTGCTGACCTTGATCCGCGACTGCTCGGCGCCGCGCTCGATCAGCACGCCGTCGGCCTCGATCGCAGCCAGGCGCACACCCTGGGTCAGGGTTTCCCCGGCCAGGAAGCTGCGCGGCGGGCCATCGTTCAGATGCAGGATCGCCACTGCGCCACGGGCCCCGGCCATGACCCCGGACACCTTGATCTGCACCTGGGCCGGCTGGTTGGCAAACCACTGCAGGGCCGGGTTGTCGGAACGCGCGGCCAGCACCTGGGGCGCCACCGCCGGGGTCTGGGATTCGGCCGGGGTCAGCAGCAGCGACGACCAGGTGGCGACCCCACCCAGGGCCGCCAGCAAGGCCGCGTACTGCAGCAGTCGAGGGGCATCAAGGCGCGGGGCGAATGACATGGCACGTAGCATCGGGGGGACCTCCTGTTTGTCCGTGCCCCCAGCCTACCGCTCAATTCTCACGGTTTTATTTCACCGGACGATCATCTGCGTCTGGCAGGCTGGTCCGAGGGCCAAGGAGTGCAATCCGATGCAGGCAGGCAAGCAACAAGGCTTCACCCTGATCGAGCTGATGGTGGTGCTGGTGATCATCGGCATTGCCAGCGCGGCCGTGGGCCTGAGCATCAAGCCCGACCCGCTGCAACTGCTGCGCAAGGACGCCGAGCGCCTGGCGCAACTGCTGCAAGTGGCCCAGGCCGAAGCCCGCGCCGATGGTCGGCCGATCACCTGGCGAGCCACGGCCAAGGGCTTTGCCTTCAGCCGCCACAGCGAATCCGGAGGCGGCATCGATGACTTGCGTGGCGACCCCCAACTGCGCCCCCGGGCCTGGGAAACCCCGGCGCTGCAAGTGCGCATCGAACCCAGGCAGCGCCTGGTATTGAACGCCGAATGGATCAACCCGCCGCTGCGCCTGGTGTTATCCGACGGCCAGCACAGCCTGAGCCTGGAACGCAGCGCCGCCGGCCAACTGCGGGTGGTGACCCAGCCATGAAGCGTCGGCAGCAGGGGTTCACCCTGATCGAAGTGATGGTGGCGATCATGCTGATGGCGGTGGTCAGCCTGATTGCCTGGCGCGGCCTGGACAGCGTCACCCGGGCCGACAGCCATCTCAAGGCCAGCACCGAACAGACCGAAGAACTGCTGCGCACCCTCAACCAGCTGGAACGTGACGTGGCCCTGCGTGCCGGCACCCAGCTGCGCGAGCCGGCCCTGGGCGACAGCGAAGAAGCCGAACCCGACAGCCCGGCCCCGCTGAGCGTGCGCAGCTCCGACAGCAAGGGCTTTCGCCTGGAGGTGATACGCAGCGCCGCCACCCCGGGGGAAGGCTTGCAACGGGTGCGCTGGTGGCTCAAGGGCGACACCCTGTACCGCGCCGTGGCCGAGCCCCGCGACCGCTACCCTTTGCCCGCGCCGCGCGACGGCGTGGCGGTGCTGAACCGGGTCAGCGACCTGCAAGTACGGGTCTGGGATGCCGACAAAGGCTGGCGCCAGCTCAGCGGCAACCGCCAAGACAGCCCCCAGGGCCTGGAGATCCGCCTGGTGCGCCAGACGCCCCAGGGCGAAGAGCGCTACCGGCAAGTGCTGGGGCCGTTGCAATAATCCTCTCACGTAGGAGCCGGCTTGCCGGCGAACCGCGTAGCGGCCAGGCCCTGAGAATTCGGCAAATAGCGCCGGCCCCTTCGCTGGCAAGCCAGCTCCTACAGGGGGCTGTTGGTGTTTCGCGGATCAGCTCAGGAGCACCACGCCGCCGGGCAATTCGGTGCACTTGGCACCGTAGGCGTCGCGGATCAGCAAGGCCACGCCAGCCAGCTGGTTGAGGTTGAAACGCGCCTGGACCTTGCGCTTGCCCAGTTCGGCATTGAGCAGCACCAGCATTCCCGGGCGGTAGCGATTGATCTCGCTGATCACCGTGTTGAGGCTGGCGTTGTCGAACACCAGGACCTGCTCGCGCCAGGCAATCACGCTGTGGATGTCCACCACCTGGGGCTCGCCGATGCTGCGCGGGTCGTAGGTCAGCTGGCGGCCGCTATCCAGGCCAATGCTGCGCCCGGCCACGTCCACTTGCAGGCTGCCTTCGATGCAGGTGACGCACACCTGGTGGTCGGTGTTGCGCAGGTTGAAGCGCGCCTGGCGCGCGCTGAGCCAGCCCTCGCCGGCCTGGACCTTGAGCGGCTGCAGGCGCTGGCTGAAGACTTCCACTTCGCCTTCCAGCAGTTCGATGCCCTGCTCGCCCGCGCCCAGGTCACGCCGGCTGATGCGGGTCTGGGTGTTGAGCTCCAGGCTCACGCCCTCGGCCAGATCCACCCGGCGCTGTTCGCCGACTTCGGTGGCAAAGTCGGCGGTCAATCCGGCAAAGCCGCCCGGCACCGTGAGCCGCACCATGAACAGCGCCGCCGAGGCCGCCAGGGCGCCGCCAAGAAAGGCCCGGCGGCCAAAGTGCCGCGGCCGCGCTTGCTGCTCCAGCAGCGCCGCTGCCGGTTGCAGGCAATGCCACAGGGCCTTGGTCTGCTCGAAGGCGGCCGCGTGCTGCGGGCTTTGCCCGCACCATTGGCGCAGCGCCCGGGCATCGGCGGCGGTGGCCCGCCCCGACGTCAGAAGGACCAGCCAGTCCCGGGCTTCGCTCAGCAACTGCTGGTCCGCCGAGGCCTGGGGTGTGGAGATGCTAAAAATGTTCAAGCGCGCAGGTACTCACGGATTGATCAGGGCTCTTTGTCTAGGACGGTTTTCCGGCCCCGGGACCGAACCGCTGAATGACTTTTCTTTCCAGGCGCAGGGCGCAATGGCCGAGGGCTGCCTTGAGTTCCTTCTCCACCATCCGTGTGGAAATGCCGAAGCGCTGGGAAATTTCCAGGTGCGGCGCCTCTTCCAGGCGCGCGGCAATGAAGATCTTGCGGCGCCGCGCCGGGAGTTCGTAGAGGGCCTTGAGCAGGGTCTGGATTTCCTTCTGGCCACCCACCACCCGCGAGGGGTCCTGGGCTTCGTCGGCGATCTGCAACAGCTCCTCGACCTCATCGCCGGTGAGCAGGCGGGCATCGGACTGGCGCCGGTCGGCGGCAATGTTCAGCGCCATGCGGTACAGGTAGGCATTGGGTTGCGCCAGGTTCGGCGGCTCTTCCATGCGGTCGACCCGCAGGTAGGTTTCGTGCAGGACGTCGTTGGCCAGGTCCTCGGACCCCAGGCGCCTGCGCAAGCGCACCCGAAAATCCTCGTAGGACGTCAGGAACAGCCTGACCATCGCACTGTGTCCGGTATTTTTCATACCCCGGAAGCTCCTTCCCATTCCTTGCAGTCCATGCGTTTCCCTGTCGTGTCCGGTATCAAGAGTAAGGTCAGCGGCTGGCGCAACGAGCTCGGTGCCTGGCGCTCGACCCGGGTCTGGGCCAGGCGCTGCACCAGCGCCTCATCCCGTTGCAGGTCGCCGGTGGAACTCACCAGGCGGCTGTGTTGCACCGCTCCGTCGCCGCCGATCCACAGTTGCAGCAAGGCGCGAAAGCTCCCCGGCCGAGTCAGCGCCGAGCCGCACAGGCTGCGTTCCACCGCCCGTTGCAGGGCGCTGGCGTAGCTGCTGTTGAGCCGCGCCGCACGACTGCCCGCCGCGCCGGGCTGCACGGCCGGCTGTGTGGCCTGCGGCACCTGCAGGGTGAAAGCATCGCTGCGGGCGTAGCGGGCCATCAGGCCACTGCCGGCCAACAACCGGCTCAGGCCTTCCCGGGCGCTGTAGTGACCGTTGATCCCCACCGAGCGCCGGCCCCGGGTCAGCTCCCGGTCCACCAGCACCGCCATCCCGGTGGCGCGGCTGAACAGCTCCAGGGCATCCGCCAGGTTCTGCGCCGGTATCTCCAGTGCCAGCAGGGCCTGTGAATCCACCCGCGGCGGCCCGCCGGGAGGGCCCTGGGCCCAGCCCGCCGGCATCCACAGCAGCAGCCCGAGCGCCACCACACAGGTCGCCAAGCCCCCGTGCAATGAAGTCCATCGCCCGACCTGCGCTCTGCGTCGCTGCACTGCGGTCCAATCCCTGAAAAGCGTCATCCTGAGGCCAGTTTATGAATCTGGTGTTACGGCCACGGCAAAAAAACCATCACTTTTTCAGGCCGGGCTTTGCACTACACTCGGCCGGCATCGAAGCCCGATTCCCCGGGCCAGCCAGGAGGCCAGGATGAAACGATTAAGCCGATACAGCGCAGCCCTGTGGCTGCTCAGCGCCCTGCCCTGGACGCTGCATGCCGAAGAAGCCAGCGAGGGCTGCGTGGAAGTCAGCGTCGGCGGCTACAAGGCCCCCGACTACAACTGCCTGAGCAAACAGATGGGCAACAACCCGGACGCAGTGAAGGCGGCCCAGGCCAACCAGCAGGCCCTGGAGGACCCGGTGAACAAGCGCCCACCGAATCAGGTCGGGCTCTCGACGCCGGCGGCCACCGGCGTGCGCATGGGCAACACCTTCGGCACCTCGGTCAAGCCGCAACGGCCCTGAACGGCGCCGTGGGCGGCCGATTGCCGGGCCGCTACCCGCCACCGGGCCCGTCCCAGGGCCCGCCTGGACAGCGGCGAAGGCAGCGGGCGACGGTCGCCCCGTGGCCAATCGCGCACTGCGCCGCGCCCCCTTGATCAGCCCCTGCCCGTATACCGGGCGTTAACCCCGGGCGCGCTAGATTGCCGAGCCTTGAACCCCGGTGCCGGCAACGGCCCCGAACACGGCGCGTGGATGGCGTTCGCCTGCCGGCCACCCTATCATTGGTGTTTTTTTGCGTGTTGGACGCATGGAAGACTATAAAAAGCTGATCCTGCAGCGCCCCTGCCAAAGCATTTTCCTGATTGCCCTCGCGCTGTTCATGGCGCTGCAGTACAAACCGGCAGTCCTCAACTACACCACGCGCTTCGTCGACTTTGCCGACTACATGCTGCAGCACGGCATGACGCTGTTCCCCATTGCCGACGATCTGCAGCCCTACCCCGACTACACCATCGCCAACACGGTGCTGGTCTATCTGGCGTCGCTGCCCTTCGGCCAGCTGTCCGTGCTGTCGATGGGCCTGCCCTTCTGCATCGCTGCGTCGCTGATGCTGGTGTTCATCTACAAGCTGGGGGCCCTGCATGAGCGCAAATGGGGCCTGTGCGGCGTGCTCTTTGCGCTGTTCACCTGGGCCTTCGTGGATAGCGTCAACTCCCTGGCCCTGGACATCTACCCCGCCCTGATCACCGCAGGCTGCTTCTACCTGGCCTACTCCGCCGACCTCAAGCAGCAGCGCGGACGCCTGGCGCTGGTGTTCCTCGGCCTGATCCTGGGCTTTGCCCTGCGCGGGCCGATCGGCATGATCGGCCCGGCACTGGTGGTCGGCAGCTATTACCTGCTGAGCCGGCAGTGGCGAACCCTGGTCGGGTTCTCGCTGGTGAGCGGCCTGCTGTTCGCCGCCGGGGTCACGCTACTGGCCTGGGCCGCCCACGTGCAGGGCGGCGATGCCTTCATGCAGCAAGTGCTGGAGATGCAGGGCCTGGGCCGGATCGCCAGCGATCACTCGCCGCGCTACTACTTCTACTTCAGCGCCGGGCTGATCACCTACAGCTTCACGGCGTTCTACGCCCTCTGCGTGATGGCCAGGAGCGGCCGCCAGTGGCTCGGCGCCCCGTCGCTGTCGGCGCCGCGCCTGCTGCTGCACCTGGGCGCCTGGTTCGTGGTGCTGATTGTGTTCTTCACCATCCCCAACTCGAAGAAGGCGCGTTACGTGCTGTCCATCACCCCGGCCATTTCCCTGCTGGCGGCCTACATCTTCATCGACCCCAACGGCCTGTTCAGCGCCACCCGCAGACGCCTGCTGCGCCTGTGCCTGAACCTGCCGACCATCGGCGCGTTCCTGGCGCTGCTGGTGCTGGGCTACAACAGCTTTGCCGCCCGGCCCCTGCAGCCCGACTTCGCCGGGGTGTTTTCAAGCTTTGCCCTGCTCAGCGGCGTACGCTACTGGATCGGCCGGCAGTACACCGGGCACCGGCATTACGAGGTCATCGTCCTGGCATTCGGCGTGGCGGCCTTTCTCTTGCTGGATGGGTTCTTCTTCAACGCCATCACCTATCATCTGGAACTGGCCAAAGAACCCACTCCCAAATTCCTGCCTTACTGGTTCTGGTAAGGCGGGCGTCCACACCTGGCCCGCAGCGCCCGGCCGGAAGCAGGCAACGGCGCTCACCGGCAGCGTGCAAGATTTGGTAACACTCCCGGGCACCCCCGGCGATGAAACCGAACTGGCACAGTGCTGTCACATCGCAATCGGTAACGGCGGAGGTCGCCCTGCGGCGGCTTGCGGCCCACGCAGCACTGGCCCGACGACCTCACCGCCACAGGTTACCGGCCTGGGCCTGCCCCCCATGCGGCAGGCCATACTCCATCAAGGCTGAAAGAGCGAACCATGAAGCAAAACATCCTCCTCGTATCCGTCTGTGCCGCCCTGCTCCAGGCCTGCACCCCGGCTTCCACCACCCCTGAAGGATCTTCTTCCATGCCCGCCAGCACTGCCTCCGTCAGCGCCCAGCCTGCGCTGTCCGCCTACTACTGGCAGCTGGTTGCGGCCCGCGATGCGGCGGGCAAGCCCGTCGCCGCCCTGGACAAGGGCATCGAGCGCCAGCTGCGCCTGACCTTCGCCGGGCAGAACCTGAGCATCAGCGGCGGCTGCAACCGCCAGTTCGGCGGCTTCCAGCATGAAAATGGCGTGCTCAAGGTACAGCCACTGGCCGCCACCCTGATGGCCTGCGAGCCGAAACTGATGGCCCTGGACGCACAAATCGCCAACCTGCTCAAGGGCGACCTGCGCACCACCTTCGGCGGCGACCAGTCGACCCCGACCCTGCAACTGGCCACCCAGGACGGCACCCTGCTCACGTTCGAAGGCCAGCCCACCCCGGAAACCCGCTACGGCAGCCAGGGCCAGACCCGCTTCCTGGAAGTGGCGGCCAAGACCGTCAAGTGCAGCCACCCGCTGATCCCCGACTTCCAGTGCCTGCAAGTGCGTGAGCGCCGCTACGACGACGCCGGCCTGCAGCTGCCGACCCAGGACACCTGGCACCCGCTGTACCAGTCCATCGAGGGCTACGAGCACCAGGACGGCGTGCGCAATGTGCTGCGGGTCAAGCAGTACGAGTGGAAGAATGCACCCGCCGATGCCCCGTCCAGCGTCTATGTGCTGGACATGGTGGTCGAGCAGGACGCCTCGGCGGCCCACTGAGCCGAGCCACCCGCCAGCCGGCACAAACCGACAGGCAATAAAAAAGCCCCGTATCGCAAGATACGGGGCTTTTTTGGTTCTGGGCGGGGTCAGGCCGTTACAGCACCGACTGACCGCTCATGGCCAGGTCCAGCAACTCGCGGTTGGCCACCGCATACATGGCGTAGTCGGTGCCGCTGGCGGCACGGATTTCCACCATCATGGCGCGCCAGCGATCGGCCATGCTCGCGTTCTGCTCCAGCCACAGGGCCACGCGGGCCTCCATGTCATCCGGCGCATCGGCCATCTGCAGGACCTTGATGGTGATCGCCCGCTGCTGCCAGTCCACGTCATCGCGGAAGGCTTCGCGCGCCGCCGCCTGCCAGTTGTTGGCCACCGGCAGATCGCTGATCTGCTGCAGGTACCACGGCAGGTCGAGGGCACTGCCCACGGCGAAGTAGGCCTTGGCCACTTCCGCCGCATCGTGGCCGGTCACATCGGCGGCCTCGATGATCGGCAGCAGGGTGTACAGGTGGGTAGTGCCTGCAACCATGCGCGCCAGCAACTCCGGCACACCGGCTTCGACATAGGCGGTGTAACGGGCTTGCCAGCCCTCGCGGGTCGGGCCTTCGAGCAGCTCGTCGAGCTTCAGGCCCAGGGCCGCCAGGTGCGGACCGAAGTGCGCAACGTCGCGCGCCGCATCCTGCTCGTTGCGCCGACTGCGCAGGAACCAGCGGGTGGCACGACGGCCCAGGCGCATCAGCTCGTCCATCAACGCCAGTTGCACTTCAGCCGAAACCTGGTGGTCCAGGGCTTCGATCTGACGGAACCAGTGCGGAAGGTGGAAGATGTCCCGCACGATCACATAGGCACCGGCGACGTTCGCCGGGCTCATGCCGGTGGACTCCTTCAGGCGCTGCACGAAGGTGATGCCCATGTGGTTGACCAGGTCGTTGGCGATCTGGGTGCTGACGATCTCGCGCTTGAGACGATGGCGACGCATGGCCTCGGAGAACTTGGCCACCAGGCTTGGCGGGAACGCGGTCTCCATGTCACGGGTCAGGTAGTCGTCATCCGGTACCAGGGACTTGAGCAGGGCTTCCTTGAGGTCGATCTTGCTGTAGGAAATCAGCACCGACAGTTCCGGACGGGTCAGGCCCTTGCCGGTGGCGGCGCGCTCGGTGAGCTGCTCCTCGGTCGGCAGGTACTCGATGGCGCGGTCCAGCTTGCCACGGCCTTCCAGGTCGCTCATCAGGCGCTTGTACTCGGCGGCACGCTCGTAGGCACGGCGCGCAGCCAGGGACAGGGCCTGGGTCTGCTTGTAGTTGTTGCCCAGCACCAGGCCGCCGACTTCGTCGGTCATGCTCGCCAGCAGCTGGTTGCGCTGCTTGTCGGTCATGTCACCGGCCTGCACCACTTCGTTGAGCAGGATCTTGATGTTCACTTCGTGGTCGGAGCAGTCCACGCCACCGGCGTTGTCGATGAAGTCGGTGTTGGAACCGCCGCCATTGAGGCCGAACTCCACACGACCCAGCTGGGTCATGCCCAGGTTGCCGCCCTCGCCCACCACCTTGCAGCGCAGCTCGTTGCCGTTGACGCGCAGAGCGTCGTTGGCCTTGTCGCCGACGTCGGCGTGGCTCTCGGTGCTGGCCTTGACGTAGGTGCCGATACCGCCGTTCCACAGCAGGTCCACCGGCGCCTTGAGCAAGGCGTTGAGCAGCTCGGTGGGGGTCAGCTTGTCGGCCTGGATGTCGAAGCGCTCTTTCATCTGCGGCGAGATGGCGATGCTCTTGGCGCTACGCGAGAAGATACCGCCGCCTTCGGACATGATGCTGGTGTCGTAGTCGCTCCAGGCCGAACGCGGCAGCGCGAACATGCGCTGGCGCTCGACGAAGCTGGTGGCCGGATCCGGGTTCGGGTCGATGAAGATGTGCAGGTGGTTGAACGCCGCCACCAGTTGCAGCTTGTCGGACATCAGCAAGCCGTTGCCGAACACGTCGCCGGCCATGTCGCCGACGCCGACCACGGTGATGCTGTCTTCCTGGACATTGATGCCGCGCTCGCGGAAGTGGCGCTGCACGCCAACCCACGCGCCCTTGGCGGTGATGCCCATCTTCTTGTGGTCGTAACCGGCCGAACCGCCGGAGGCGAATGCATCACCCAGCCAGAAGCCGTAGTCGATGGCAATGCCGTTGGCGATGTCGGAGAAGGTCGCAGTGCCCTTGTCCGCCGCGACCACCAGGTACGGGTCATCGTTGTCGTGACGCACGACGTTGGCCGGTGGCACCAGGGCGCCGTCTTTCAGGTTGTCGGTGATGTCCAACAGGCCGGAGATGAAGATGCGGTAGCAGGCGATGCCCTCGGCCGCGATCTCGTCCCGGCTGCCGCCCAGTGGCAGGCGACGGGGCAGGAAGCCGCCCTTGGCGCCCACGGGCACGATCACCGAGTTCTTCACTTGCTGGGCTTTTACCAGGCCCAGGACTTCGGTACGGAAGTCTTCTTCACGGTCGGACCAGCGCAGGCCGCCGCGGGCAACGTTGCCGAAGCGCAGGTGCACGCCTTCCACCCGTGGCGAGTAGACGAAGATCTCGAACTTGGGCACCGGTTTCGGTAGCTCAGGGATCGCGTGCGGGTTGAACTTGAAGCTGAAGTACGACTTGTTCTGGCCGTTGGCGTCGGTCTGGTAGAAGTTGGTGCGCAGGGTGGCCTTGATCAGGTCCAGGTAGCGCCGCAGGATGCGGTCTTCGTTGAGCACCTGGACGTCGTCCAGGGCGGTGAGGATCGCCTGCTCCAGACGCTGCTGCTTGTCTTCCAGGTCGTCGCTGGTGAGCTTGCGCGCCAGGTAGAAGCGGGTCTTGAACAACCGGGTCAACTCGCGGGCGATGTCGGTGTGGTTGTTCAGGGTGCTGGCGATGTAGCCCAGGTCGAAGCCCAGGCGGATCTGCTTCAGGTAGCGGGCGTAGGCACGCAGCAGCGCCACGTCGCGCCATGGCAGGCCGGCGGTCAGCACCAGGCGGTTGAAGGCATCGTTCTCGGCATCGCCGCGCACGATATGGACGAAGGCGTCCTGCAGCGTGTCGTTGAGCTGCTGGATGTCCAGGTCCAGGCCTTCGGCGGCGGTGAAGGCGAAGTCGTGGATCCAGAACTCACGGCCATTGTTGTGACGCAGGCGGTACGGGAATTCGCCCAGCACGCGCAGGCCGAGGTTTTCCAGGATCGGCAGCACGTCGGACAGCGCCAGCGGGGTGTCGGCGTGGTACAGCTTGCAGTGCAGCTCGCGCTGGCCGGAGACCTGGCCCAGGGGCTGGTAGAAGCTCATTACCAGCGGGTTGGCTTCGGTGAGGCTCAGCAGGTGCTGCATGTCCACCACCGCCGAATGGGCAGCGAAACGCTCGCGGTAGCCGGCCGGGAAGCCTTTGGGGAAGTCCGCCAGCACGTTGGTGCCGTGGGCTTCGCCGAAGCTTTCCACCACCAGGCTGGCGTAGTCGTCCTGCCAGCTGCGGCAGGCCTGCACCACTTCTTTTTCCAGCAGCAGCGGATCGATGTCGATGCGCTGCTTGGGGTCCACCCGCAGGATCAACTGCACGCGGGCCAGTACCGACTCGGAGAAGAAGGTCCAGAACTCGCAGTCGGTGGCTTGCAGGCGATCCATCAGCACTTGCTGGATCTTCTGCCGCACTTCGGTGGAATAGATGTCGCGCGGCACGTAGGCCAGGCAGTAGCAGAAACGACCGTAGGGGTCTTTGCGCAGGAACACGCGGATCTTGTTGCGTTCCTGGATCTGCACGATGGACATCACGGTGCTGAACAGCTCGTCCACCGGGGTCTGGAACAGATCGTCCCGTGGCAGCACTTCCAGGACCTGGGCCAGTTCCTTGCCCAGGTGCGCCTTGGCCTGGAAGCCCGAGCGCTGCTCGATGGCTTCGACCTTGCGGCGGATGTAAGGGATCACCCGCACGCTCTCGCCGTACACCGAAGAGGTGTACAGGCCCATGAAGCGGCATTCCTTGATGACCTTGCCGTCGGCATCGATCTGGCGGATCGAGACGAAATCCGGGTAGGCCGGACGGTGCACGCGGCTCGGGTGCGCGGCCTTGGCGAAGGACAGCGGCGTCGGTTCGCGCAGGTAGTTGACGGCGTAGTCTTCGATGCGCAGGTCATCGCTGGTCAGGCCGGCGCGCAGTAGCTTGGCCAGGCCGAGGAAGGAGTTCGGGTCATATTCGATATGCCCGCCGTCCTGGTCGGCGCCGACCACGAATTCTTCATAACCGAGGAAGGTGAAGTGGTTGCCCACCAGCCATTCGAGGAAGCTCTTGATCTCGGTCTTTTCTTCGGCGGCGATCGGGAACTGGCTGTTGTCGATGCTCTGGATCAGTTCCTGGACCTTGGCCTTCATCGGCTCGAAGTCGGCCACGGCGACCCGCACTTCGCCCAGTACCTGTTCCAGTTCCTTGCCCAGCACGCTGAGTTCGGCGGCGTTGGCGCAACGGTCGATCTCCAGGTACATCAGCGACTCTTGCTGGATGCCTTCGCCCTGGGTGCCCTTGGGCAGGATTTCCAGCAGCTCGCCCTTGCTGCCACGACGTACGCTGAGCACGGTGGTCTGCAGGGTGTGGATGCTGTAGCCGCGACGGTTGAGCTCGGTGCGTACCGAGTCCACCAAAAACGGCAGGTCGTGGTGCAGGACTTCCACAGCAGTGTGGGTCGACTGCCAGCCATGGCGTTCGTAATCGGGGTTGTAGACGCGGACCTGCGGTTGCCCGTGGTCGAAGCGCTCAAGCAGGCGCCAGGCAGAAAGGGTGCAGCCCGCCAGGTCGGACATGCGACGCTGGGTGAGTTCGTCCAGGGAAATGATGCCGAAGAATTGTTCAGCGAACAGCGCCACTTGTGGCAGTGCCTGTTCACTGATGTGCTGCGCCAGTGCCGCTTGCAGTTGGTGCTGGAAGTCGGCTTTGCTGGCTGCGGTGAAGAACGCCATCTGTGGTACTCCGCTTGGGCTTGTTATTGATGGAAGCGTCGCGTGCAAACCCCTCGCGGGGCGGTGCTGCATCCTGCTCCTGGTCTCGGGCAGAGGTAGCAGGATGACAGGTGGGTGAAGCTGGACGAGACGCACAGGTCACATTCACCTTCCGGGGATGGGCATCTGCAAAAACGACTGACGCTAGCCGGGAAACCGAGCGCAATGCCTTTACAGGTGACCATCACAAATCAGACGCAACCTATTGCACTAAGAACAAATTGTCCGCTGCGCAGCTTAACGAGTGCGATGTGACAGCTGCTTGCGATGCTGCGACATATTCGGTCAACGGCACGCAGCAGAACGCTCACGCTTTGAGCAACACTAGCAGCCGCGGTGGAAAAACCGGTTTTTTTCCCCGGATTCACGGTACTTGCGTACCAAAAGTGACTGCCGCAGCGATTGTGTTCACGACCTGTTCTCTGACAGACAAGCCAGCAGAAATTCCATCGGGCTGGCAGAATTGTTTCCTTTCTGCCCGCCCGGCCACTCTCTCAGGAATGCCCCCATGCACATGACCACCGCCCACCTGATCGCCAACCCCTGCGACGACGAAGAAGACAACATGGCCATGCTCTGCTGCCACAGCACCCAGGGCGAGATGTTCCTGATGAGCCGCTACCCGGACGAAGACGAACTGGAGATCACCCTCGACGGCGAGCCCTCGACCCTCGATGGCGTCAAGGTGACCCTGAGCCCCACCACCCTGCTGATCGAAATCGCCGCGGCCGACGCCGACGCCCTGAACGGCGCCGACCACCTGGAGATCCGCCACAGCACCGCTGCCTCGGACCTGGCCGAAGTAGAGGAAACCCTGCAGAACATCCTCAAGGGCACCGGCACCTACATCAGCCAGCTGTCCTGAGCGACAGCGCCCTTCCCGGTAGGAGCTGGCTTGCCAGCGAAGGCGTCTTCGGCTCCGCCGCAAACCCTGCCGGCCTCTTCGCCGGCAAGCCGGCTCCTACCGGGGGTCGCGTGGTGCTGAATAAAACACGGATTTTTTTCGACTAATTCGCCAAATCAGGTTTTCCCCGTTAGTCGCCGACCCCCGCTATGGATTAAAGTATCGCCCCCAGCCCCGACGTTCCCTCAACGCCCGGGGCGCACCCTCTCCAGGAACAGTCACCGATGGAACATCGTGAAGCGCTTTTGGCGCTGCGAACCTTTCTTTCAACGCAGATTCTCGGCCAGGAAAAACTCATCGAGCGCTTGCTCATCGCCCTGCTCGCCGACGGCCACATGCTGGTCGAGGGCGCTCCGGGGCTGGCCAAGACCAAGGCCATCAAGGAGTTGGCCGAAGGCATTGAAGCGCAATTCCATCGGATCCAGTTCACCCCCGACCTGCTGCCCGCCGACATCACCGGCACCGAGATCTATCGCCCGGAAACCGGCAGCTTCGTGTTCCAGCAAGGCCCGATCTTCCACAACCTGGTGCTGGCGGACGAAATCAACCGCGCCCCGGCCAAGGTCCAGTCGGCCCTGCTCGAAGCCATGGCCGAGCGCCAGGTCAGCGTCGGGCGCAGCACCTATGAACTGTCGCCGCTGTTCCTGGTGATGGCGACCCAGAACCCCATCGAGCAGGAAGGCACCTACCCGCTGCCCGAAGCCCAGCTCGACCGCTTCCTGATGCACGTCAAGATCGGCTTCCCGGACGCCGCCGTGGAGCGGCGGATCCTCCAGCAGGCCCGCGGCGAAGCCCTGAACGGCGAGACCAAGCCCGAGCGCCGGGTCAGCCAGCAGGCGATCTTCGCCGCACGCAAGGAAATCCTCGGCCTGTACATGGCCGATGCGGTGGAGGAATACCTGGTGCAACTGGTGATGGCCACCCGCACCCCGGCCAAGTTCGACCCGGAGATGGCCGAGTGGATCGCCTACGGCGCCAGCCCCCGCGGTTCCATCGCCCTGGACCGCTGCGCCCGGGCCCACGCCTGGCTCGCCGGCCGCGACTTCGTCAGCCCCGAAGACATCCAGGCCGTGCTGTTCGACGTACTGCGCCACCGCATCATCCTGTCCTTCGAGGCTGAAGCGGCCGGTATCGACCAGGACCGTGTGGTACAGCGCATCCTCGACGTCGTTGCCGTCGCCTGAAGCCCATGACCCAGCCCGTTGCCGAACCCGGCATTCGCATCACCCTCGGCGAGCTGATCGAGATGCGCCATCGCGTGCGCGAGGTGCAGCTGTTCTCCACCCCCAGCCAGCGCAGCCCGCTGATCGGCCTGCACCACTCCAAGCTGCGCGGGCGCGGCGTGGACTTCGACCAGGTGCGGGTCTACCAGGCCGGCGACGACGTGCGCACCATCGACTGGCGGGTTACCGCGCGCACCCAGGAACCGCACACCAAGCTGTTCCACGAAGAGCGCGAGCGGCCGATCTTCATCATGGTGGAACAGAGCCGCCAGCTGTTCTTCGGCTCCGGGCTGATGTTCAAGTCGGTGCTCGCCGCCCAGGCCGCGAGCCTGATCGGCTGGGCCGCCCTGGGCCATAACGACCGGGTCGGCGGGCTGGTCTACGGCGACGACGAGCACTACGAGATCAAGCCGCGGCGCAGCAAGCAGAGCCTGTTGCAGCTGCTCAACCGCCTGGTGCGGGTCAACCAGTCGCTGCACAGCGAAGCCCGGCCCCAGCGCGACGCCCTGGGCACCGCGCTGCTGCGCGGGCGCGAAGTCCTGCGTCCCGGCAGCCTGGTGATCGTGATCTGCGACGAACGCGCCCTGAGCGACGCCGCCGAGCAGCAACTGAGCCTGCTGTCGCGCCATTGCGACCTGCTGTTGATGCCCCTTTCCGACCCGCTGGACCACGCCCTGCCCGCCGCCGGCCTGCTGCGCTTTGCCGAACGCGGAGCCCAGCTGGAACTGGACACCCTGAACTACGACCTGCGCCAGGCCTACCGCGCCATGAGCGAAGCGCGCATCGCCCGCTGGGAACGCCTGGCGCAAAAGCTGCGGGTGCTGCTGATGCCCCTGAGCACCCAGAGCGAGATGGTCGAGCAGCTGCGCGAGTACCTCAACCCGCAGCGCCCCGGAGCCGGCCGATGAGCAGCCTGGAACAACTGCAACCGCTGCTGCCCCCGCCGGCGGTCAGCCTGTGGCCACCGGCCCCGGGCTGGTGGCTGCTGGCGATCCTGCTGCCGCTGCTGGGCCTGGCCCTCTGGCACTGGCGCCACCTGTGGCCGCGCAAGGCCGTGCGCGCCCGCAGCGAGCAGCCCCTGGACCCGGTGCGCCTGGCCGCCCTGGCAGAACTGGCGCTGCTGCCCAAGCCCTATGACGGTGCCCCCGCCGGCGCCTGGCTGCAGGCCTTGAATGCCCTGCTCAAGCGCCTGTGCCGCAACCATTACCCCTACAGCCAGAGCCACACCCTGAACGGGCGCAAATGGCTGGCGTTCCTCGACAACCGTTGCCCGGCCGCCGGCCTGACCCGCTGGATGGTGCTGGTGGAAGGCGCCTACAAGCCCGAATGCAAGCTCGACGACAAAGCCATCGCCGGCCTGACCCAGGCGGTGGACACCTGGATTCGCAAGCATGTTTGAGTTCGCCTGGCCCTGGGTCTTCGTCCTGCTGCCGCTGCCCTGGCTGCTGCGCCTGGTGCTGCCGGTGGCCGACAGCGGCGAGCCGGCGCTGAAAGTCAGTTTTCTCAGTGACCTGGAAGGCCTGTCCAAGCGCCGGGCCCGCGCCCACCTCCCGGCCTGGCGCCAGCAGGTGCGTTTCATCCTGCTCTGGCTCCTGCTGCTGTTGGCCGCCGCGCGCCCGCAATGGCTGGGCGACCCCTTGCCGGTGGCCGCCAGCGGCCGCGACCTGCTGGTGGCGGTGGACGTTTCCGGCTCCATGGATTTCCCCGACATGCAATGGCAGGACGAGGACGTCAGCCGCCTGAACCTGGTCAAGCACCTGCTGGGGGACTTTCTCGAACACCGCGAAGGCGACCGGGTGGGCCTGATCCTGTTCGGCAGCAAGGCCTACCTGCAGGCGCCCCTGACCTTCGATCGGCACACGGTGCGGGTCTGGCTGGATGAAGCGAAGATCGGCATCGCCGGCAAGAACACCGCCATCGGCGATGCCATCGGCCTGGCCCTCAAGCGCCTGCGCCAGCGCCCGGCCCAGAGCCGGGTGCTGATCCTGGTCACCGACGGCGCCAACAACGGCGGCGAGATCGCCCCCATCACCGCCGCCCGGCTGGCCGCCGAGGAAGGGGTGAAGATCTACCCCATCGGCATCGGCGCCGACCCGGAACAGAGCGCCACCCTCGGCGTGCTGGGCATCAACCCGAGCCTGGACCTGGACGAACCGGCCCTCAAGGAGCTGGCGCAAGTCACTGGCGGGCGCTATTTCCGCGCCCGGGACGGCCAGGAGCTGCAAGCGATCAAGCAAACCCTCGACCAACTGGAACCGGTGGCCCAGCAACCGACCCAGGCACGCCCGGCCCAGGCCCTGTACCACTGGCCCCTGGCCACGGCGTTGCTGCTCAGCGTGCTGCTGGTGCTGCGCGAGCGCTGGCCGCAGAACCCGCTGCAACGCTTCTTCACCCAGTCGAACTTCCTGCTGCCTGCCCATGACTGGCGCCAGCGGCTCAAGCGCCTGCGCTTGCGGAGGCGTCGATGATCAGCCTCTGGCCCCATTGGTTCCGCCCCGGCTGGTTGCTGGTGCTGCCCCTGCTGGCGCTGCTGCTGTGGAAGCTCTGGCACCGGCAGAAACGCGCCGGGCGCTGGCAGATGATCCTGCCCCCGGCCTTTCACGCCGCCCTGCTCAGCGGCGGCAATGGCCGCGAAAGCAAGCTGCCCTGGGTGGCCCTGGGCCTGGCCTGGCTGCTGGCAGTGCTGGCCCTGCTGGGCCCCAGCTGGCAGCGGGTGGAACAGACCAGCCAGAAACCCGCCGACCCGCTGGTGGTGCTGCTGGAGCTGACCCCGCAGATGCTCGCCAACGACGTGCCGCCCGATCGCCTGGAGCAGGCCCGGCACAAGCTGCTGGACCTGTTGCAACTGCGCAGCGACGCGCAGACCGCCATCGTGGTCTACGCCGGCAGCGCCCACACCCTGGTGCCGCTGTCCGATGACCTGGCCACCAGCCGCAACCTGCTGGACGCCCTCAAGCCGTCGATCATGCCCCAGGCCGGCCAGCGCGCCGACCTGGCCCTGCTCAAGGCCCTGAAGCTGCTGGACCAGGGGGCCCTGGGCCAGGGCCGGGTGCTACTGATGGCCTCCTCCCTCAACGAAGAGGAACGCCAGGGCATCCGCCAGGCGCTCAAGGGCGACGCCCCGCAGTTGCTGATGCTCGGCTTCGGCAGCCGCGACGGTGCCCCGGTGGCCCAGGAAGACGGCAGCTACCTCAAGGACGACCAGGGCGCGATCCTGGTATCGCGCCTGGACAGCCCGGACCTCAAGCACTTCATCGGCGACGTGGGCGGGCGCTACCGCCAGGCGCGCCTGGACGACAGCGACCTGCGCGGCCTGGGCCTGCTGGGCGGCCCGCAAGGCCTGCGCAGCGACGGCCAGACCCTGCGCCTGGATACCTGGGCCGACCAGGGCTACTGGCTGCTGCTGCCGCTGTTGCTGCTGGCCGCCTGCGCCGGGCGCCGGGGCTGGCTGTTCTGCCTGCCCCTGCTGCTGTTCGCCGTGCCACAACCGAGCTACGCCTTCGACTTCAATGACCTGTGGCTGCGCCCCGACCAGCAGGGCCAGCGGCTTCTGCAACAGCAGCGCCCGGCGGAGGCCGCGCGGCATTTCCAGGACCCGCAATGGCAAGGCGTGGCCTTGTACGAAGCCGGCAACTACACTGCCGCCGCCGAGCGTTTCGCCGAGGGCAACGACGCCCGCGCCCACTACAATCGCGGTAACGCCCTGGCCCGCAGCGGCGAGCTGGAAGCCGCCATCGACGCCTACGAGCAGGCCCTGGAACGCCAGCCGGACCTGCAACCGGCATTGCAGAACAAGGCCCTGGTGGAAAGCCTGCTGCAACAGCAACAGGCCCAGACGCAAACACCGCCACCGGCGAAGAAGCCGGACACCCCCGAAGGCGACGACACCCGCCCGGGCCCCAGCGGTGCAGCCACCCAGCCACCACCGGGCAGCAATGGCCCGCAGGACCCGGCACAGGCGCCGGCCAACGAAGGCGACACGCCGCCGCCGGATCCACAGGCCGCCGGCCACAGCGAAGTGCCCGGCAGCGAGCTGGACGACCAGCACACCACCACCCCGCTGCGCCCGGTGGAGGACAGCCTGGACGCTGAACACCAGCAGGCGCTGGAACAATGGCTGCGCAAGATCCCCGACGACCCGGGTGAATTGCTCAGGCGCAAATTCTGGTACGAACAGCAACAACATCAGGATCAGGGAAAAACTCGATGACCCGCTGCACCGCCCTACTGCTTGCCCTCGCGTTCTGCACTGGCCAGTCCCAGGCTGCCGGCCTGCTCGCCAGCCTGGACCGCAGCCAGGTCAATTCCGGGGAAACCGTCGAGCTGACCCTGGAGTCCACCGATGTCACCCAGTTCGGCAAGCCGGACCTGGCGCCCCTGGAGGCACAATTCGAGGTGCGCGGCACACGCCAGGTCAACCAGCTCAACGGCCTGGGGGACAACCACGCCAGTACCCGCTGGATCGTCACCCTGCTGCCGCGCCATACCGGCACCCTGGAAATCGCCCCGCTGCAACTGGGCAGCCTGCAGAGCCAGCCCCTGAGCCTGCAGGTCAACACCAGCCCGGCCCAGGACCAGAACGCCCGCCTGGAACCGGTGTTCATCGAAGCCGAGCTCGACCAGCCCAGCGTCTATGTCCAGGCCCAGGCCCTGCTGACCCTGCACATCTACCACTCGGTGCCGCTGTTCGACGACAGCAGCCTGAGCCCGCTGCTGCTGAGCGACACCCGGGTGGAACAGCTGGGCGAGCCGCGCACCTACGAAAAGCTCATCAATGGCGTGCGCCACGGGGTGATCGAGATGCGCTACGCGCTCTATCCCCAGCGCAGCGGGCCGTTGCAGATTCCCGCGCTGACCTTCAGCGCCACCCTGGCCAACCCGGACCCGGGCCAGGAAACCAGCTCGCAGACGCCCCGGGCCGGCAAGCTGATCCACGTCAGCTCCAGTGACATCAGCCTGCAGGTCAAGGCCAAGCCCGCCACCTACCCGGCCGACGCGCCCTGGCTGCCGGCCCGCAGCCTGAGCCTGAGCGAAAGCTGGAACCCGGAGCCCGAGCACCCTCAGGTCGGAGACTCCCTGACCCGCAGCCTGACCCTGCGCGCCGAAGGCCTGTTCAGCGCCCAGCTGCCGCCGCTGCCCCTGGCCGACGTCAATGGCCTGCGCAGCTACCCGGACCAGCCGCAGTTGAGCAACCAGCACGTTGAACAGGGCCTTCTGGGCATTCGCGAAGACCGCCAGGCGCTGGTGCCCACCCGCCCCGGCAACGTCGAACTGCCCGCCATTGAAGTGACCTGGTGGAACACCGTCGAAGACCGCCTGGAAAGCACCAGCCTGCCGTCGCGGGCCCTGCAGGTGGCGAACAACCCGAGCCTGGTGGTGGACACCCCGGCAGGCAACGCCCCGGCCGGGCCCGACAGCGGCAACCTGTGGCTGTGGCAACTGAGCACCCTGCTGCTGGCTTGCACCACCCTGCTGGGCTTCGGCCTGTGGTGGCGCGCCCGCTGGCAGCCGGCGGTGCTGCGCGCCACCCAGACCGGCCCCAGCCCGCGCTCGCTGCTGGACGACCTCAAGCGTGCCTGCCAGGCCAACGACCCCCAGGCCACCCGCCAGGCCCTGGACGCCTGGGCCCGGCAACAGCCCGAAACCCTGGCCGAAATGGCCGCGCGCTTCGTGCCGCTGTCCGACGCCCTGGACGGCCTCAACGGCGCGCTCTACAGCGAGACCGGCCAGTACTGGCAGGGCGAGGAATTGTGGCGAGCGATACGCGCCATCCCGATCGACGAACGGGTCCAGGACCCGGTGGCGGACACCACCAGCCTGCCGCCGCTGTACCCCAAGTAGCCGGCGCTTCGCGCAGCCCCCCGTAGGAGCCGGCTTGCCGGCGACCTCCCGCGCAGGAGCCGGCTTGCCGGCGAAAAGCCCCGTAAGCCATGCCGCGCCTGGGCGGGCCTGTTCGCTGGCGAGCCAGCTCCTGCAGCGCGTGCCCCCCACATTCAGCAGTGGCAACAGTGCACCAGAACGCAAAAAGCCCTGCACCCGGCGACAAGCCAGGTGCGCCTGGCTGCGCGTAGCTTAAGGCCGTGGGCGCAACAGCCGTCGCGCCGCACCCCGAGAACAACAAGAACTCAGGTGAGCCATGAGCACAGTAGATCCGATCACCCTCGCCGTGGTGCGAGGGGCGCTGGAAACCGCCCAGCGTGAAATGACCCTGACCCTGGAGAAAACCGGCCGCTCCAGCGTCTTCAACCTGGCCCACGACTACTCCAATGCCTTGTTCGACCACCTCCCGGAAATGGTCCTCCAGGGCCAGGACATCCCGATCCACCTCGGCTCGCTGATCCCGGCGATGAAATGCGTGGCCGGATTCTTCGGCGACGACATCCATGAAGGGGACGTGATCTACCACAACGACCCGGCCTACCAGGGCAGCCATATCCTCGACTGCTGCATGTACAAACCGGTGTTCTACCGGGGCGAGCTGGTGTTCTGGGCGGTGTGCAAGGGCCACCTCACCGACATCGGCGGCCCGGTGCCCGCCGGCTACAACCCGGACGCCAGGGAGATCTATGCCGAGGGCCTGCGGATTCCGCCGGTCAAGCTCTGGTCCCGGGGCCAGCGCCGCGAGGATGTGATCAACCTGCTGCTGACCAACATGCGCGCCCGGGTCTACCAGGAAGGCGACCTGAATGCCCAGTACGGCGCCTGCAGCGTCGGCGAGCGGCACCTGCTGCAACTCCTGGAGCGCTACGGCGTGGAACAGGTGCGCGCCTGCATCGGCGAGCTCAAGGACATGGCCGACCGGCACATGCGCGCCCTGCTGCGCGAGGTGCCGGATGGCCTCTACCACGGCAGCGCGGTGCTGGAGGATTCGGGCCACGGCCTGGGCCAGCTGACCATCACCGCCCAGGTGCAGATCAGCGGCGATCAGGCCCGGGTGCGCATCGACAGCCCGCCCCAGGTGCCCTACTTCATCAATTCCTACGCCGGCAACTCGGTGTCCGGGGTGTACCTGGGGCTGATGATGTTCGCCCAGGTGCCGCCGCCCTATAACGAGGGCCTGTACCGCTGCATCAGCGTCGACCTGGGGGAGCCCGGAACCCTGTGCAACGCCAGCGAACCCGCGCCCCACGTCAACAGCACCACCACCCCCATGGAAACCCTCGCCGACGCGGTGCGCCAGGCCCTGGAGCAGGCCGCGCCGGAACGGGTCACCGCGTCCTGGGGCCATGCCAGCGGGATCAACATCGCCGGCCACGACCCGCGCAACGACAACGCCGAATACGTGACCATGGTCCTGGCCTCGATCATCTCCGGGGCCGGGGCCAACCAGGCCATGGACGGCTGGCCGGCCTGCGGCCCGTTGTGCTGCTTCGGCGCGCTGATGTCCGGCGACATCGAACTGCTGGAATACGCCTACCCGATCCTCATCCACCGCTACAGCCTGATCACCGACAGCGGCGGCGCCGGGCAGTTTCGCGGCGGCTCGGGCACCTGCATCGAGATCGAACCCTTGCAGCACCCGATGACCGTGGTGGGTTTCGGCGAGGGCCGGCAACTGCCCACCGCCGGCGCCGCGGGGGCGCGCAACGGCCTGCTGGCGCCCAAGCTCGGGCGCCTGACCCATCGCCGTGCCGACGGCCAGGAACACACCTACCAGCACAACGCCCAGTTGACCGCACAACCCGGAGAGCGGGTGATCAACCTCAACCCCGGCGGTGGCGGCTATGGCGACCCCTTCCTGCGGCCCCTGGAGCGAGTGGCCGAAGACCTGCGCAATGGCCTGGTCTCCCTCGAAGGCGCGCGCCTGGACTACGGCGTGGTGTTCGACGCCGAGCAGCGCCTGGACCACGACGCCACCCGCGCCCTGCGCGCCCGCCCCTGAACCCACGGAGCATCCCCCCATGAGCAAACACTATCGCCTGGGCATCGACGCCGGCGGCACCTTCACCGATTTCATCCTCGCCGACCAGCTCGGCAACGTGCAGCTGTTCAAGGCCCCCTCGACCCCGCAGGACGGCACCCTGGCCATCCGCAACGGCCTGGCGCAGATGGCCGACGCCCTGGGGCGCAGCCCGGCGCAGATCATTGGCGACTGCGACCTGTGCATCAACGGCACCACCGTGGCCCTCAACGCCCTGATCGAGAAGACCGGGGCCAAGGTCGGCCTGCTGTGTACCGATGGCCACGAAGACAGCCTGGAAATCCGCCTGGGGCACAAGGAAGACGGCCACCGCTACGACGCCAGCTACCCCCAGGCCCACATGCTGGTGCCGCGCCACCTACGCCGGCCCATCGGCGGGCGCATGCGCAGCGACGGCCAGGAGCACGCGCCCCTGGACGAAACGGCGATCCTGCGGGCCATCGAGTACTTTCGCGAGCAGGAGGTGCAGGCGGTGGCCATCTCCTTTGTCTGGTCGGTGCGCAACCCGGCCCACGAGCAGCGCGCCGCACAGCTGGTGCGCGCGGCCCTGCCCGGGGTCTTCGTCTGCACCGGCAATGAAGTGTTCCCGCAGATCCGTGAATACACCCGTACCTCCAGCACCGTGGTCAACGCCTACCTGAGCCCGGTGATGCAACGCTACGTGGAGCGCATCGACAGCCTGTTCGAAGAACTGGGGGCACAGCAGCCGACCCGCTACTTCCAGTCCAACGGCGGCCTGGCCCCCGGCGCGATCATGAGCACCCGGGCGGTCAATGCGATCAATTCCGGCCCGGCCTCGGCGCCCCAGGCCGGGCTGTGCGTGGCCCGGCCATTCGGCATCGACAACGTGATCACCGTGGACATGGGCGGCACCTCCTTCGACATCACCCTGAGCCAGGGTGGGCGCACCAACTTCAGCAAGGACAGCGACTTTCTGCGCTACCGCATCGGCGTGCCGATGATCCAGGTGGAAACCCTCGGCGCCGGTGGCGGCTCCATCGCCCACCTGGACCCCTTCGGCATGCTCCAGGTCGGCCCGCGCAGCGCCGGAGCCAACCCCGGGCCGGTGTGCTACGGCAAGGGCGGCAGCGAGCCAACGGTGACCGACGCCAACCTGGCGCTGGGCTACCTGGCGGACGGCGCCTTGCTCGGCGGCAGCATCCGCCTGTCACGCCAGGCGGCGCTGCAGGCCATCGCCAGCCGGATCGCCGAGCCCCTGGGCATCAGCATCGAGCGCGCGGCGCTGGGAATCATCACCCTGGTCAACCTGAACATGGTCAGCGGCATCCGCCGGGTATCGGTGGAGCGCGGCTACGATCCCCGCCAGTTCGCCCTGATCGGCGCCGGCGGCGCGGCGGGCATGCACGTGATCCGCCTGGCCGAGGAAATCGGCAGCCAGGTGGTGCTGATTCCCAAGGTGGCCTCGGGGCTGTGCGCCTTCGGGCAGATCCTCTCGGACATCCGCTACGACCAGCTGACCACCCTGCCCATGCGCCTGGACGACCAGCACGTGGACCTGGCGCTGCTCAACCGGACCCTGGCCCGGCTGCGCGAACAGGGCCTGGAGAACCTGCGCCAGGACGGCTTCAGCAACGGCAACCGGGTCGATACCCAGTACCACCTGGAAATCCGCTACCTGGGGCAGATCCACGAATGCAGCGTCGAGCTGGCCAGCAACGAGCTGGACCCGGCCGGCCTCGGCGCCCTGCGCGAGGCCTTCCACAGCCGGCACAAGGCGCTGTTCTCCTACAGCGAGCCGCAGAGCCCGATCGAGCTGGTGAACCTTGAATGCTCGGTGATCGCCAGGCTGCAGCACCCACCGATGCCGGAGTTGCCGATCCCCGAGCAGCAGGTACCGGCAACGCCTCGGGAACAGCGCTCGATGCTGTTCGACGAAGCCGGCGGCTGGCAACCGACGCCGGTCTACCAGGGCGAACAGCTGCAGGCCGGGCAGACCCTCACCGGCCCCTGCGTGATCGAGGAAGCCACCACCAACATCGTGGTGCCGCCGGGCTGGCAGGCGACGCTCGCGCCCTCGGCCTGCTACCGACTGACGCCTGCCGATTGACCGACCCGCGCTTTTGCCCAAAGATCACCGGCACCGTGGCTGACCACCCGGTGCTGTCCTGACTAAAAAACACAAGAAAGCAGGAGTGATGATGGTTCAGCAGCTTTCCACCCGTTACTGGCCCGAGCACCAATGCCAGCCCCGCTGGGCCGAAGCCATTGGCAACGCCTACTTTCCCCTGTCCCTTGAATTCAGCAGCGACCGCCCCTTCCAGGGCAACCTGCGGATCTGGGAAACCCCCAGCAGTGCCCTGGCCCTGTCGCGCCTGCGTTCCAGCCGCCTGGGCTATTCCCGGAGCAAGGCCCAGGTCAGCAACGACACCCAGGCCTGCTACCTGGTGACCATTCCCCGGCGCCACGAGGTGCTGTTCGAACAGGACGGCCGCGAGCTGCATTGCCGCCCCGGCAGCTTCATCTTCGAGCGGGGCGATGCGCCCTACCGCTTCCGCTACGCCAGCGACAACGATCTCTGGGTGTTCAAGCTGCCGGAGCAGGCCCTGCACGGCCAGTTGCGCGGCGCCGAGCGCTACACCCGTTTCTGTTTCGATGCCCGGCGCGGCCTGGGGCGGATCTTCGCCGACCAGTTGGCCATGTGCGCCGCGCGCTTCGACGAATGCGCCCCGGCGGCGCGGCATATGCTGCTGGAACAGGCCCTGGCGACCCTGCTGCTGACCCTGCGCCAGGACGAACGGGTGCTCAGCAGTGAAAGCTCCAGCCTCGCCGCCCTGCACCTGCAACGCATCGAAAGCTACGTGGAGCAGCACCTGGGCTCGGCGGAGCTCAACCCCAGGCAGATCGCCAGCGCCTGTGGCATTTCCCTGCGCTATCTGCACAAGCTCTTTGCCGACAGCCCCTTCAGCCTGGGCGAATGGATTCGTCAGCAGCGCCTTTGCGCCGTGCACCGCCAACTGCGCGACGCCCACTGCCGCCTGTCGATCGGCGAGCTGGCCGCGCGCTGGGGGTTTGCCGACCAGGCCCAGTTCGCCCGGCACTTTCGCCAGCAGTTCGGCTGCACCGCCAGCGAAGTGCGCGCCGGCCAGGGCACTGCCGTACCGCGTCACTGAACGCCGGCCCCACTTGGCAGCGCCGGGGCATTTGCCACGGCTCGGGCATGAACACGCATTTGCCAGTAAACTCTCTGCCCTTTCGCCGCGGTCACCCTTATGTGCGGCCAAGCCTTTTGCATGCGGAGCCTGCCTTGCGTCTGTTTCACACCTCCGACTGGCACCTGGGCCAGAACCTCCACGGCCAGGAACGCGACTTCGAACACGCCTGTTTCCTGGAGTGGCTGCTGCGCCAGCTCAAGCACGAACAGCCCGATGTGCTGCTGATCGCCGGCGATATCTTCGACACCGTCAACCCGCCGGTCAGCGCCCAGGAGCGGCTCTACGACTTCATCGTCAGCGCCCACGAGCAGCAGCCGGCCCTGACCGTCGTGATGATCGCCGGCAATCACGACTCCGGCTCGCGCATCGAGCTGCCGGCGCCCTTGATGCGCCGCCTGCGCACCCACGCCCTGGGCCGGGTGCTGTGGCTGGACGACGGCCAGTTGGACGCCGAGCGCCTGCTGCTGCCGCTGCCCGACGCCAGCGGCCAGGTCGCCGCCTGGTGCCTGGCCCTGCCGTTCCTGCGGCCGGCGGAAGTCACCGGCCGCCAGCTGGGCGACGACTACCTCAAGGGCATTGCCCAGGTCCACGAATGGCTGATCGCTGCGGCCAACGCCAAGCGCCAGCCGGGCCAGGCCCTGGTCGCCGTCAGCCATGCGCACATGGCCGGCGGCTCGGTCTCGGAAGATTCCGAACGCAGCCTGATCATCGGCAACGCCGAGGCCCTGCCCGCCAGCCTGTTCGGCCCGGACATCAGCTACGTGGCCCTGGGCCACCTGCACAAGCCGCAGAAGGTCAACGGCGAGGAGCGCATCCGCTACAGCGGCTCGCCGATCCCGCTGTCGTTTTCCGAGATCGGCTACCAGCACCAGATCCTCGACGTGCGCCTGGACGGCGAGACCCTGGTCAGCGTCGAACCGCGGCTGATTCCCCGCGCGGTGAACCTGCAACGCCTGGGCCCGGCGCCCCTGGGGGAACTCCTGACCCAGCTCGGCGAGCTGCCGGACATCGACCTGTTGGCCGAGGAGCAGCGCCAGCCCTGGCTGGAAGTGCGGGTGCGCCTGGACGAGCCCCAGCCGGACCTGCGCCAGCAAGTGGAAAGCGCCCTGCAAGGCAAGGCCGTGCGCCTGGTGCGGATCGCCGCCGAATACGCCGGCAAGGGCGCAGGTGACGGTGAAGAGGCCAGTGCCGAGCTGATCGAGCTGGACCAGCTGACCCCCGAAGAGCTGTTCCGCCGCGCCTGGCGCGACGCTTACGCCAACGAGGTGGACGAAGCCACCCTCAAGGATTTCGCCCTGCTGTTGCAGGACGTCCAGCAAGAAGGTGAACAGCCATGAAGATCCTGGCCATCCGCCTGAAGAACCTGGCCTCCCTGGCCGGCCCCTTCGAGATCGACTTCACCGCCGAGCCCCTGGCCAGCGCCGGGCTGTTCGCCATTACCGGGCCCACCGGCGCCGGCAAGAGCACCCTGCTGGATGCCCTGTGCCTGGCGCTGTTCGGCGCGGTGCCGCGGCTGAACAATATCGGCCGCGAGACCAAGGTCCCCGAGGTCGACAGCGAGATCCTCACCAGCGACCCGCGCACCCTGCTGCGCCGCGGCACCGGCAGCGGCTATGCCGAGGTGGATTTTGTCGGCATCGACGGCCGTCGCTACCGCGCCCGCTGGGAAACCAACCGCGCCCGCGACAAAGCCACCGGCAAGCTGCAAGGCAGCCGGCAGAACCTCACCGACCTTGACAGCGAACAGCTGCTGAGCAACCAGAGCAAGAGCGAATACAAGCAACTGATCGAGGCCCGCCTGGGGCTCAACTTCGAACAGTTCACCCGGGCGGTGATGCTGGCCCAGAGCGAGTTCAGCGCCTTTCTCAAGGCCGACGACAAGGAACGCAGCGAGCTGCTGGAAAAGCTCACCAACACTGCGGTCTACAGCCAGTTGGGGCGCCGCGCCTACAGCAAGAGCAAGGAGGCCGAAGACGCCCACAAGGAGCTCAAGGCCCAGGCCAGCGGCATCAGCCCGCTGGAGCCCGAGGCGCGGGCCGAGCTTGAACAGCAGTTGAGCCAGGCCCAGCAACAGCTCAAGGAGCAACAGGCCCAGCTCAGGCAGTTGGAAGCCCAGCACGTCTGGCTCAAGGAACTGCGCCAATGGCAGGAAGCCCGGCAGAGCGCCGCCGAACAACTGCAAGCGGCCGAACAGGACGCCCAGGCCCTGGCCCCGGAGCGCCTGCGCCTGCAACGCCTGGAGCAACTGGCGCCGCAGCGGCACCAGTTCCTGCGCCAGGCAGAGCTGGGCGCCAGCCTGCTGCCGTTGCGCCAGCAGATCCAGCAGCAGGTCGAACAGCAAGGCGCCCTGCAACAACAGCAGGAACGCCTGCAACAGCAACTGCAGGACGCCGGCACGGCCCTGTCCCAGGCCCAGGAACAGCACAGCACCAGCGCCCCGTTGCTGCGCGAAGCCTTTGCCGAACAGGCCAACCTGGAGCGCCTGGGGCAGAGCCTGGCCCAGGCCGAGGCCCAACGCAGCCGCGCCGAGCAGGCCAGCACCGAGGGCCAGCAAGGCATCCAGCAACTGCTGGAAAAACAGCGCCTGGTGGGCGAACGCCTGGAGCGGATCGCCGGGCAACTGGCCCACAGCGTCGCCCTCGCCCCCTTGAGCGACGCCTGGAACGCCTACCGCGAACGCCTGCAACAGCTGATGCTGATCGGCAATCGCCTGCACCAGGGCCAGGCCGAACTGCCGGCCCTGGAACAGCGCGCCAGCAGCGCCGCCCAGCAACTGAGCGAGCAACGCACGCAGCTCGAACTGCTCTACAGCGAAGCCGGGGCCGAGCCCCAGGCGGTGGCCGAGCAGATCCAGTTGCTCGGCACCCTGCTCCAGGACAACCGCAAGCAGCAGCGCGCCGTCGAAGAGCTGGCCCGGCTCTGGGCCCAGCAACGCGAACTGGACCAGCGCGGCCAGGCCCTGCAGGACAGGCAGCAGGCGGTGGCCGCCCAGCGCGAGGAGCTGAACAAGGTCGGCCTGCAGGCCAAGGCCGAGCTGGTGGTGGCCGAGCAGACCCTGAGCGTCACCCAGGCCCTGCTGGAGCGCCAGCGGCTGGCCCGCAGCGCCAGCGTCGAGGAATTGCGCGCCCAATTGCAGAGCGACCAGCCGTGCCCGGTGTGCGGCAGCGTCGAGCACCCCTACCACCAGCCTGAAGCCTTGCTGCAGAGCCTCGGGCGCCACGACGAGAACGAGGAAGCCAGCGCCCGCAAGACGGTGGACAGCCTCAAGGAACAGCTCAACGAACTGCGGGCCCAGGTCCAGGGGCTGATCGCCCAGCAGAAGGAATTCCTCCAGCAGCAGGAACAGCTGGCGAGCCAGATGCAGGCCCTGGCCCCAAGCCTGCAAGCCCACCCCTTGAGCGCCAGCCTCCTGGACCAGGACCCGCCCAAGCGCGACGCCTGGCTGCAACAGCAACTCGACCAGCTGCAGCAGAGCATCACCCAGGACGAAAACCGCCAGGGCGCCCTGCTGACCCTGCAAAAAGATGCCGCGCGCCTGCAAAACCAGCTGCAGGCGGCAATCGACGCCAGCCAGCAGGCCGCCCAGCACCTGGACAAGCAACAGCAGCAACTGAGCGCCGACCGCCAGCGCCTGGACGAGGAACTGGCCAGCTTCAGCCACTTGCTGCCGGCGGAGGTCCTCGACGGCCTGCGCCGCGACCCGGCCAGCACTTTCATGCAGCTCGACCAGCAGGTGCTGCAACGCATCGAGCAACTGCGCGAGCAGCAGGAAGAGGCCGAAGAACAGCAACAGCGCCAGCTGACCCTGGAAAAGGAACAGGACCGCCAGTTGACCCGCCAGCAACAACTGGCCGAGGCCCAACAGCAGTTCGACACCCTGCACCAGCAGCAACAGGCCTGCCAGCACAGGCTCGCCGAACTGCTGGGCCAGCAGCCCAGCGCCGAGCACTGGCAGCAGCATCTGGAGCAAACCGTGGACCAGGCTCGCAGCGCCCAGGCCCTGGCCCAGCAACAGCAGCAGGCGCTGCACCAGCAAGCGATCGAGTTGGGCGCCGAGCTCAAGGCCCGGGAAGAACGCCTGCAAGCCCTGGAAAGCGAACAACAGCAACTGGCCGCCAGCATCGAGCAGTGGCGCGCCGGGCACCCGGAACTGGATGACGCCGGCCTGCAACAGCTGCTGGAGCTGGACGAAGAACAGGTGCAGCAACTGCGCCAGCGCCTGCAAGACAACGACAAGGCCATCGAGCAGGCCAAGGTCCTGCTGCAGGAACGCCAGCAGCGCCTGGAACAGCATCAGGCCCAGCACAACGGCAACCTGGAGACCGAACAACTGGCCCAGGCCCTGGAACAGCTGCAGCAACAGGCCCAGGCCAGCGAACAACAGGTGGCGGACCTGCGTGCACGGCAAAGCGAGGACCAGCGCCGCCAGGCCGCCAACCAGGCCCTCAACCAACGCCTTGAACAGGCCTACGCCCAGTGGCAGCGCTGGGCCCGGCTCAGCGCCCTGATCGGCTCGGCCGAAGGCGACAAGTTCCGCAAGATCGCCCAGGCCTACAACCTCGACCTGCTGGTGCACCACGCCAATGCCCAACTGCGCCAACTGGTGCGCCGCTACCGCCTCAAGCGCGGTGGCAGCATGCTCGGCCTGCTGGTGCTGGACACCGAAATGGGCGACGAACTGCGCTCGGTGCACTCGCTGTCCGGCGGCGAAACCTTCCTGGTGTCCCTGGCCCTGGCCCTGGGGCTGGCCTCCATGGCTTCCAGCACCCTGAAGATCGAATCGCTGTTCATCGACGAAGGCTTCGGCAGCCTCGACCCCGAGTCCCTGCAACTGGCCATGGATGCCCTCGACGGCCTGCAGGCCCAGGGCCGCAAGGTGGCGGTGATCTCCCACGTACAGGAAATGCACGAACGGATTCCGGTACAGATCAAGGTCAGCCGCCAGGGCAATGGCCTGAGCACCCTGGAGGTGAAATGAGCACGCTGCAAACGCCGGGGGCGACCCTCTACTCCTTCCGCCGCTGCCCCTACGCCATGCGTGCGCGGCTGGCCCTGCGCTATGCCGGGGTGCCAATGCGGATTGTCGAAGTCAGCCTCAAGGCCAAGCCGGCCGAGATGCTTGCGCTGTCGGCCAAGGGCACGGTGCCGGTGCTGGCACTGGAGGATCGGGTGATCGATGAAAGCCTGGAGATCATGCACTGGGCCCTGGCCCAGCATGACCCCGAGGATTGGCGGCTCACGGCGGACCCGACGGCCCAGGCGCAGATGGCGGCACTGATTGCCGAGAATGACCAGGTGTTCAAGGTGCACCTCAATCGCTACAAGTACGCCGAGCGCTACCCCGAGGCGCCCATGGAGCACTACCGGGCCCAGGGCGAGGCGTTTCTGGCGCGCCTCGATAGCCTGTTGCAGCAGCGCCGCTATCTGCTGGCGGAGCATCCGAGCCTGGCGGACATGGCGCTGCTGCCGTTTGTTCGCCAGTTTGCCCATGTGGACCGGGAGTGGTTTGCCCAGACGCCTTATCGCTCCTTGCAGGAGTGGTTGCAGGAGCGGCTAGCATCAGAGTTATTCCTGGCAGTCATGGCCAAACAATAACCTTCACAAGATGCGCGCATCGGCAGCCTCAAATAGATTGAGCTGCCGAAACAACAGGCTTTCAGAATCTTCCTAAAGACTTCATCCGCAACTAATAACTAAACTAACCCGACACATCAAATTCATATCCAATACAGCAATTAGTTAAACGCCCAGTTACTACCCGCATGTAAGCAAGACAACTTCGACTCACGCCATCGCGCCCCGCCCGGCCCTAAACCCCAAGCCATCCGGGCGTCACACCCTCATCGCTGCGTAAACCAAGCCTTTACCTCGGCAGTAGCCTGTTCGCCCATAAAAAAATTCCATTACTCAGGCCGCTGTAATCATTTACTTTATCGCCAGGTTCATTACATTGAAATCGCCTTTTGCAACAGCCGCACTAACACTGATCTATGGAATGATTTATTCAGCACAGTCCTGTGCCGACATTACTATCGACCTGAGTTCTTTAGGCGTTGATGACTCCGTCGCCTACGGTGTATCGGCTGACGGCCGTTTCATCGTCGGCACTGAGTTCACGAGCGGCAATCAATATGCGTTCAAGTACAGCGATGCGACCGGCATGGTCAATCTGGGCACACTGGGTGGCAATCAATCCCATGCCAAGGCCGTATCCGCTGACGGCAAGGTGGTCGTGGGGTTCGCCGCCCTCTCCAGTAACCACACTCACGCCTTCAAGCACACCGATGCAACCGGCATGGTCGACCTGGGCACGTTGAGTGGAGAGGGGATGTCAGAGGCGACAGGCGTATCGGCTGACGGCGCGGTTGTCGTAGGCTATTCGTCTGCAACCAATAGCTACTATCGTGCGTTCAAACACACCGACGCGAAGGGCATGATCGATCTGGGCACCCTGAAGGCGGACAACAGCGGCGTCTCCTTTGCCACCGCCGTGTCCGCGAACGGCAGCATCGTCGTGGGATACGCGAATATCGACTCCAGCACAGGCCTGAAACACGCCTTCAAGCACACCGACGCGAGCGGCATGATCGATCTGGGCACCCTGGGAGGGCAGACCTCACTGGCATTCGGCATCTCCGCTGACGGCCATGTTGTCGTGGGAACGGCCCAGACAGCTACAGGCGACACTCAAGCGTTCAAACACTCTGACACCACCGGCATGGTCGGCCTGGGCTCATGGGGTGGCCCTTCCTTTGCTTATGGCGCTTCTGCCGACGGTCGCGTCGTCGTGGGTACAGCTGCGACGGCCACTGGCGATCCCCATGCATTCCGGCACACCGATGCCAGCGGCATGGTCGACCTGGGCACCCTGGGTGGTGGAACGTCATCGGCGACCGGCGTCTCCGCTGACGGCAATGTTGTCGTGGGTATCAGCCTTACGGGCGAAGGTGCCACGCACGCCGCGCTATGGAAAATCACCGAAACAGGTTCCCACCTTGTCGACCTGGACAACACCCGCACCGCCATGGCCAAGAACGCCAATCGGGCCTGGGGGATGCTCGATTTGCGCAGCGAACAACTGGCTCGATTGATGAGCCAGGAATGCCAGATCGACAGTGGCTCGTTCTGTATCGGTGTGGGCCCAAGCTACAGCCGCAACGGCGTGGCCGGGCAGACCAGCATGAGCCTGACCCTGGGGGTTCGTCCCACCGAGCATCTGCGCCTTGGCGTCACCCTGGATCAGGACCTCGATCGGCAACTGCCGGACAACTACGCCAAGGCAGGGTCGGCAGCACCGGCGGTCGCCCTCTTCGCCGCCGTTGACGAAACAGGCCACGGGCTGGGTTGGCAGGGCCGTGTGGCCGCAGCCTATGTGTCTTCCAAGGTCGATATCACACGCGAACAACTGGCTTACACCGAGGCCGGCCAAGGACGTTCGAGCCTGCGCGGCAAGTCCTTGAGCATCGAAGGCGCCTACGGCGTGATGCTCAATGCAATGACCCTGACGCCGTATCTGGGCCTCAGCCAGACTCAGGTCAGCCGCCAGGGCTATCGTGAAAACAGCGGCGCGGTGTTTGCGGCCAGCTACGCGAAAATGGGCCGCACGACCACCAGCCTGAACCTCGGTGTGCGGGGCGCCAAAAAGCTCACCCGGCAGCTGGAGCTCAGTGCCAACCTGGAGCTGACCCAGGACCTGCGCAACAAGCGCGATGCCTTTCAAGCCCAAATGGAGTACCTGGGGCGCTACACCTACCAGGCCGGAAAACAGCACGACGCTCGCCTGGGGGCCGGCACGGGAGTGAGCTATGCCCTGAACGAACACAGCGCCGTGCATACGGGCGTGTTCTGGGCGCAGCAACCAGGTGGCAGTGATGTGACCGGTATTCAGACAGCCTTCACTTACCAGTTCTGATAGCAGCCTGCCCCGCCGGCCTGAGTTCGAGGCCGGCCGGGGATGCGGGTGCACGTTCGCCATTGGGCGGGCCCGGGAGCCAAGCACCATGCTAAGGTTTGGCCACTTCCACTCTCGCGAAAATGCCCATGTCCGTCGTCATCCGCACCCACCCCCGCTTGACCATCGGCGTCCTGATCGGCTGCACCATTGGTCTGCTCGCTCCTGCCCAGACCCTGACCGGCAAGATCCTCATTGGCTGGAACGCCGCTGTCTGGAGCTACCTGGCACTGATGCTCTGGCTCACCGTTCGGGCCCGGGCCGATGAGGTCAGGCGCATCGCCGAAGCCGAGGATGAAAACGCCGGCCTGGTGCTGTTGATCGTCTGTGTGGCGGCCATTGCCAGCCTGGTGGCGATCACCCTGGAGCTGGTGGGCAGCAAGGACCTGGACAGCACCCAGCGCCTGGTCCACTACGGCTTCACCGGGCTGACGGTGATCGGCTCGTGGCTGCTGGTGGGGGTGATCTTCAGCCTGCACTACGCGCGCCTGTACTACACCTGGGACGGCAAGGAACCGGCGCTGCGCTTTGCCGAAGGCCCGACCAACCCGGACTACTGGGACTTCCTGTATTTCTCCTTCACCATCGGCGTGGCGGTGCAAACCTCGGACGTCGGCGTGGCCACCCGCGAGCTGCGCAAGATCGTCCTCGCACAGTCGCTGATCGGCTTTCTGTTCAACACCGCGATCCTCGGTTTCTCGATCAATATCGCCGCCGGGCTGTTCAGTTGAGGCTGCACAAAACTTCTAGACCCCAGCCCTGGCACCGGCGTTAACTGCCAGGGTTGCCGCCACGCCCCACGGACCGCCCCATGACCACGCCCAACTGGATCGACCTGGCCCAGGATGCCGACACCGGCATCGAGACCCTGCGGGCCCACTTCACCGGCCACGCCTATGACCCGCACTGGCACGACAGCTACCTGGTGGGCGTCACCGAGCAAGGGGTGCAGCAGTTCAACTGCCGCCGGGCCCGGCACCAGAGCACGCCGGGCAAGGTGTTCCTGCTGGAACCGGGGGAAATCCACGACGGCGAGGCCCCCACCGAGGGCGGCTTTACCTACCGCATGCTGTACCTCGACCCGCAGTGGCTGGAGCGCGAACTGGGGGCGCTGTTCGCCGAGGCGCCGGCCAATGCCCAACTGGCATTCGGCAGTACCCTGGCCAGCGATCCGCGCCTGGCCAGCGCCACCAGCGCGGCCTTTCACAGCCTGCACCATGGCGAGTTGCGCATCGTCCGCCAGAGCGCCCTGGACCAGTTGCTGGAACAATTGACCGGGCACTTGCACTGGCGCCGGCGCTACACCCAGGACCCGCGCCTGCCGCTGGTGGCGCAACGGGCCCGGGACTACCTGCATGCGCACCTGGCCCAGGACCTGAGCCTGGAAGCCCTGAGCCAGGCCTGCGGGGTCGACCGCTTTCGCCTCAGCCGCGCCTTCAAGGCCGCCTTCGGCCTGCCACCCCATGCCTACCTGGTGCAACTGCGCCTGAGCCGGGCACGCCGCCTGCTGGCCGGAGGCGCAGCGCCGGCCGAGGTCGCCACGGCCCTGGGCTTTGCCGACCAGAGCCACCTGGGGCGCTGGTTCATGCGTGCCTACGGGCTGAGCCCGGCGCTGTATCGCAAGCGCTGCACAAAGCTTCCAGACGCCTGAAAGCAACTGGGCCAGGATCAACTGCCGATCACTTCCCAAAGTTGCCCGCCATGCCCCTGTCTCTCTCGACCCTGCTGCCCTTTGTGCTGTTTGCCTTCGTCGCCTCCATCACCCCGGGGCCGACCAATATCCTGGTGCTGAACAACAGCGCCCGCCATGGCCTGCGGGCGGCGCCGCCGATCATCCTCGGCGCGGCGCTGGCCGCGGCCGGGATCGTGCTGCTGGTGGGCGCCGGCCTGGGCGACTGGCTCGCCGGCAGGCCCAAGGTGCAGCAGGCCATGCAGTGGCTCGGGCTGCTGTGGCTCAGCTACCTGGCCTGGCAGATCTGGCAGGCCCCGGCCAGCGCCCTGGATGCCAGTGCCGGGCAGCCGCGCCGCCTGGGGCTGGCCGGCGCCGCCGCGTTGCAACTGGTGAACCCCAAGACCTGGATGATGGCCCTGGCGGTGGTCAGCGTGTTCGCCGGTACCGAGGCCGACCGACAGTGGCGGGCGCTGTGGCTGTCCCTGGTGTTTTTCCTCATCGCCCTGCCGTGCCTGGGCGCCTGGGCACTGCTGGGGGCCGGTTCGGCGCGCTGGCTGCGCTCGCCGCGGGCGCTGCAGGCATTCAATCGGGGCATGGCCCTGCTGTTGCTGGCATCCACCTGGATGAGCCTGTGGGCCTGAGGTCGCCACAGTGCAACGGGCGGTCGCTCCAGTGCCTTTGGCTCGGCACCGGGGCGCTGTAGGGTGGCGCACACGGCGCAACAAGACGCCGCCCCGAACAAAAACCACTGCCCCACGAGAGCCTCCGATGAAAACACCGTTCAAGCGTTGTTTCCTGGCCTGTTGCGCCAGCGCCCTGCTGAGTGCCCCGACCTGGGCCGCCGAGCCCGCCGCCTGCAAGACCGTGCGCATGGGCGTGGTCAACTGGACCGACGTGATCGCCACCAGCGCCATGGCCGACGTGCTGCTCGGCGGCCTGGGCTACGACAGCAAGCAGACCAGCGCGGTGCAGCAGATCATCTTCGCCGGCATTCGCGACCGGCGCCTGGACATCTTCCTCGGCTACTGGAAACCGGCCATGGACCTGAACATCGCGCCCTTCCTGGCCGCCGGGCAGGTCAGGGTCATGGCCCAGCCCAGCCTGGCCGATGCCCAGGCGACCCTGGCGGTGCCGGACTACGTGGCGCAAGCGGGCCTGAAGACCTTCGCCGACATCGCCCGCTTCAAGGAGCAGCTGGGGGGCAAGATCTACGGCATCGAACCCGGCAGCGGCGCCAATACCACGATCAAGACCATGATCGACACCGACCATTTCGGCCTCAAGGGCTTCAAGCTGATCGAGTCCGGCGAGGCCGGGATGCTGGCGGCGGTGCAGCGGGCGATCAACCGCAAGGAGTTCGTGGTGTTCGTCGGCTGGACCCCGCACCCGATGAACATCAACCTTCCCATCACCTACCTCACCGGCAGCGAGGACGTGTACGGGCCCAACGAAGGCGCGGCCACGGTGTCCACGGTGACCGCCCCGGACTATGCCGAGCGCTGCCCCAACGTCGACCGGCTGCTGAAGAACCTGAGCTTCACCGCAGCCCAGGAAAGCCAGCTGATGGTGCCCATCATGCAGCGCCAATCGCCCCAGGAGGTGGCCCGGCAATGGTTGCGCGAGCATCCCGAGGACCTGCAGCGCTGGCTGGCGGGGGTGACCACCTTCGACGGCGGCGATGGCGTGGCAGCGGTCAAAGCGAGCCTGTAGCCACCCTCTGCAGGAACCGGCTTGCCGGCGCAGGCGGTCTCACGGGCCTCTTCGCCGGCAAGCCGGCTCCCACCCTCCAGGACTGTCCATGAACCATTACCCGCTTTCTGCCGAGCTGGCGGCCTTTGTCCAGCGAACCCTGAGCTACACCAGCGTCGACAGCAGCCTCCAGGGCCTGCGCGACAGCTACGAGCGCATGTGCCGGGCCTTCACCCCGCCTCGCCCGGCCGGGCTGGCAGTACAGGAGCTGCAACTGGCCGGGGTGCCACTGCGCCTGTATCACCCCGAGCGCCCGGCTGCACCTTCGGGCTGGCCCTGGCTGTTATACCTGCACGGCGGCGGCTGGGTGCTGGGGGGCCTGGACTCCCACGAGTTCATCACCGCCCGCTTGGCCAGCGAGCTGGGAATACTGGTGATCGCCGTGGACTACCGGCTGGCCCCGGAGCACCCGTTCCCCGCCGCCTTCGACGATTGCCTGGGGGTCTGGCGGGCCCTGGAACAAGGGCTACTGCCCCTGCCACTGGACCCGCAGCGCCGAGTGCTGATGGGCGACAGCGCCGGCGGCAACCTGGCGGCGGCGCTGTGCCTGGCCCTGCGCGATGCCGGCGAACCCGGGCCGGCGGCCCAGGTGCTGGTCTACCCCGGCCTGGGTGGCGCCGCCAACCTGCCCTCGCGCAGCCAGTGCGCCGACGCGCCCTTGCTCAGCAGCAGCGACCTGGATTGTTTCCAGGCCCTGTACCTGCCCGGCCCGCAGCAGCGCTCGGCCTATGCCCGGCCGCTACTGGCGCAACAGTTCGCCGGCTTGCCCGCGGCCTTTATCGCCCTGGCACAGTTCGACCCGCTGCGCGATGACGGCGAGCGTTATCACCAGCACTTGCTCGCAGCCGGTGGGCAAAGCCAGCTGTACCTGGGCCTGGGGCTGGTGCACGGTTGCCTGCGCGCCAGGGGCCTGGCCCCTGAAGTGGACGCCCTGTACAGCGCCCTGCTGGCCTACCTGGAACAGCACCTGGGCCGCCCCTGAACGCGACCGTTGGTCAGCCACCGACCTGCGTGGATGCTATTTCCTGCCTCTGCACTATTGACGGCCGAAGCGCTTTTGCGGTTTCCTGAAACCGGTTTCAGCGCAACTGGAACCCATAATTCCAAAAACAAGGTCGTCGCCCGTGAATCAGTTTTCCGCCGCCCAGCGCAGCCGCGTCACCATGCTCGATGTCGCCCGCCGCGCCGGGGTCTCCAAGGCCAGCGTGTCGCGCTTTATCGGCGAGGACCGGGCCCTGCTCTCCGATGCCATTGCCCTGCGCATCGATCAGGCCATCAGCGAACTGGGCTACCGCCCGAACCAGATGGCCCGCGGCCTCAAGCGCGGGCGCACCCGCCTGATCGGCATGCTGGTGGCCGATATCCGCAACCCCTATTCGATTGCCGTGATGCATGGCGTGGAAACCGCCTGCCGCCAGCACGGCTACAGCCTGGTGGTGTGCAACACCGACCGCGACGACGAACAGGAAGCCCGGCACCTGGCCAACCTGCGGGCCTACAACATCGAAGGCCTGATCGTGAACACCCTGGGCCACCACCTGGAACAGTTGCAGCAATTGCAGGAAGAGATGCCCATGGTCCTGGTGGACCGCAAGCTCTCGCAGTTGCAGGCCGACCTGGTGGGCCTGGACAACCCGGCGGCGGTGCGCAGCGCCCTCGACCACCTGCAACAGCAGGGTTATCGCGACCTGCTGCTGGTCAGCGAACCCCATGACGGCACCAGCTCGCGGCTGGAGCGCAGCGCCAGTTTCCAGGCCGAGATCGAGCGCCGTCCGGCCTTGCGCGGCCAACTGCTGGAAACCGGCAGCCACCTGACCCGCCAGTTGCAAGCCTTTCTCGCCGCCCCCGGCCCCGGGCCCAAGGCGCTGTTCTGCGCCAACGGCGTGGCGACCCTGGCCGCCACCCGCGCCCTGCGTGAGCTGGAGTGCCCGCTGTTCGAAGGCGTGGGCCTGATCGCCCTTGACGACCTGGACTGGTACCCCCTGGTGGGCAATGGCATCACGGCCCTGGCCCAGCCCACCGAAGCCATAGGCACCAGTGCCTTCGAATGCCTGCTCAAGCGCCTGCGGGGCGACGATGCCCCGGCGCGAGTGGTGGATTTTCCGGCGCAGTTGATCGTGCGCGGCTCCACCCGGTTGTAACGGTGAGGGCAAGACCCACCACTTTTTTCTCGAACAAAAATGAAACCGGTTTCAGAGGTCAGGAACATGCAGCAATCCCCCGTATCCATCAGTTTGTCCAGCTACGGCGCAGACCTTGTGCGCGCACAGGGTCAGGCGCATTTCATTCCCCTGGTGGCCGCCGCCGGCGCGTCCTGCATCGAATGGCGCGAAGAACTGCTGACCCATGAGCAGCCCGCCGAGCTGGCCCGCAGCGCTGCGGAGCACGGCCTGGAAAGCGTGTTTTCCTCGCCCCTGGAGCTGTGGCAGGCCGAGCGCAGCGAGCCCAACCCGCAACTGAGCGCCACCTTGCAACGGGCCCGGGAGTTCGGCGCCAAGCGGCTCAAGGTGTCCCTGGGGCACTTTCGCGAACACCACGACCTGCGCAGCCTGGCCAGCCTGCTGTTTCGCCAGCCCCTGGCCCTGCTGGTGGAGAACGACCAGACCGCCCACGGCGGGCGCATCGAGCCGTTCCAGCGCTTTTTCAGCGCGGTAGAGGCGCTGAACCTGCCGCTGCGCATGACCTTCGACATCGGCAACTGGCAATGGCAGGAGCAATCGGCGCTCAACGCCGCGCGCCTGCTGGGCCGGCACGTGGCCTACGTGCACTGCAAGGCGGTGCGCCTGCGGGTCGACGGCAAGCTGGTGGCCATACCGCCCGGCGCCCCGGAGCTGCATCAATGGGAACAACTGCTGCGGCACATGACTCAAGGTATTACCCGGGCCGTGGAATACCCCTTGCAAGGCACCGACCTGCTGCAAGTGACCACCGAGCAGGTCAGCCTGCTGGCCCACCTTGGCCAATCGCGCCTGGAGCATGCAGATGCCTGATATCGATATCCTCTCGTTCGGCGAAACCATGGCGATGTTCGTTGCCGAACACGGCGGCGACCTGGCCCAGGTCCAGCACTTCCACAAGCGCATCGCCGGGGCCGACAGCAACGTGGCCATCGGCCTGGCACGCCTGGGCTTCAAGGTGGCCTGGCTGAGCCGGGTAGGCAACGACTCCCTGGGGCGCTTCGTGCTCGACACCCTGCGCGCCGAAGGCCTGGACTGCCGTTTCGTGCGCTGCGACCCGATCCATCCCACCGGCTTTCAGCTCAAGTCCCGGGAAGACGGCGGCGACGACCCGCGGGTCGAGTATTTCCGCCGCGGTTCGGCGGCCAGCCACCTGGCCATCGGCGACCTCGACCCGGCCCTGCTGCGGGCTCGCCACTTGCACGCCACCGGTATTCCCCCGGCGCTCTCGGACTCGGCCCGAGAGCTGTCCGGCCACCTGATGCACACCCAGCGCAGCGCCGGGCACAGCGTGTCGTTCGACCCCAACCTGCGCCCCGCCCTGTGGCCCAGCGAAGCGCTGATGATCCGCGAGATCAACCGCCTGGCGGCGCTGGCCCATTGGGTACTGCCGGGGCTCGCCGAAGGCCGCCTGCTCACCGGCCGCGACGACCCGGCGGACATCGCCGCCTTCTACCTGGACCAGGGCGCCGAAGCCGTGGTGATCAAGCTCGGCGCCCACGGCGCCTACTACCGCACCCAGCTGGATGCCGGCTTCGTCGAGGGCGTGCCGGTGGCCCAGGTGGTGGACACCGTAGGTGCCGGCGACGGCTTTGCCGTGGGCCTGATCAGCGCCCTGCTGGAAAGCCGCGGCATCCTCGAAGCGGTGCAGCGGGCCAACTGGATCGGCAGCCGCGCGGTGCAGAGCCGTGGCGACATGGAAGGCCTGCCCTTGCGCCACGAACTACCGGAGCACACGCCCAGCCTGAAAACCGCCAGCGCCCTGTAGGCGCTGGCTTGCCAGCGAAGACGCCTGCCCGGCGACACACGCCCCAAGGGCCCCTTCGCCGGCCAGCCGGCTCCTGCAGTGACCGAACACCACGAACCACCTGCTGCGACAAAAACAACAAGCTCAGGAGAACTTTCATGGACACGCTCAAACTCGCCACCCGCCGCTGGTGGTACATCATGCCCATCGTCTTCATCACCTACAGCCTGGCCTACCTGGACCGCGCCAACTACGGTTTCGCCGCGGCCTCGGGCATGGCCGACGACCTGCAGATCACCCCCGGCCTGTCCTCGCTGCTGGGGGCGCTGTTCTTCCTCGGCTATTTCTTCTTCCAGGTGCCCGGGGCGATCTACGCGCAAAAGCGCAGCGTGAAGAAGCTGATCTTCGTCAGCCTGATCCTCTGGGGCGGCCTGGCCACCCTCACCGGGATAGTCGCCAACGCCTACATGCTGATCGGCATCCGCTTCCTGCTGGGGGTGGTAGAGGCCGCGGTGATGCCGGCGATGCTGGTGTACCTGTGCCACTGGTTCACCCGCGCCGAACGCTCCCGGGCCAACACCTTCCTGATCCTCGGCAACCCGGTGACCATGCTCTGGATGTCGGTGGTCTCCGGCTACCTGGTGCAGCACTTCAGCTGGCGCTGGATGTTCATCATCGAAGGCCTGCCGGCGGTGATCTGGGCCTTTATCTGGTGGCGCCTGGCCGATGACCGACCCAGCCAGGCGCAGTGGCTGAGCCAGGACGAAAAACGCGACCTGGAAAGCGCCCTGGCCGCCGAACAGCAAGGGATCAAGGCGGTGAAGAACTACGCCGAGGCGTTCCGCTCGCCCAAGGTGATCATCCTCGCCCTGCAGTTCTTCTGCTGGAGCATCGGGGTCTACGGCTTTGTCCTGTGGCTGCCGTCGATCCTCAAGCACGGCGCGCAGATGGACATGGTGGAAGCCGGCTGGCTCTCGGCCCTGCCTTACCTGGCGGCGGTGATCGCCATGCTGGCGGTGTCCTGGGGCTCGGACCGCACCCAGAAGCGCAAGCGCTTCGTCTGGCCGCCGCTGCTGGTGGCGGCCATCGCTTTCTACGGTTCCTACCTGCTGGGGGCCGAGCACTTCTGGTGGTCCTACAGCCTGCTGGTGATCGCCGGGGCCTGCATGTACGCGCCCTACGGGCCGTTCTTCGCCATCGTCCCGGAGATCCTTCCGGCCAACGTCGCCGGTGGCGCCATGGCCCTGATCAACAGCATGGGCGCCCTGGGCTCTTTCGGCGGTTCCTACCTGGTGGGCTACCTGAACAGCGCCACCGGCTCCCCCGGCGCCTCCTACCTGCTGATGAGCGGCGCGCTGCTGCTCTCGGTACTGCTGACCCTGTTGCTCAAACCCGGTGCCGACCAGCCGCAGGCCAAGGCCCTGCCTCTGCGCCGGCGCCTGGCCCACCCTTGAAACGGTCTAGAGAACCCCATGAAAAAACACCTGGTGCTGTACAAGAAACTCTCCCCAACGCTGATGGCCCGCCTGCAGGAGCAGGCGCAGGTGACCCTGATCGAAACCCTCGACGCGGCGGGGCTGAATGCCCTGCGCCAGGCGCTGCCGAGCGCCGATGGGCTGCTGGGTGCCAGCCTGCGTCTGGACGCCGAACTGCTGGACCTGGCGCCCCGGTTGCGGGCGGTGGCCAGCGTTTCGGTGGGGGTCGACAACTATGACATCGACTACCTGACCCAGCGCCGCATCCTGCTCAGCAACACCCCCGACGTGCTCACCGAGACCACCGCCGACACCGGCTTCGCGCTGATCCTGGCGACCGCCCGGCGGGTGGTGGAACTGGCCAACCTGGTGCGCGCCGGGCAATGGCAGCGCAACATCGGGCCGGCGCACTTTGGCACGGATGTCCACGGCAAGACCCTGGGCATCATCGGCATGGGGCGCATCGGCGAAGCCCTGGCCCAGCGCGGGCATTTCGGCTTCGGCATGCCGCTGATCTACCACAGCACCCGGCCCAAGCCCGCGGTGGAGCAACGCTTCAATGCCCAGTACCGAAGCCTGGAGCAACTGCTTGAGGAAGCCGACTTCATCTGCCTGACCCTGCCCCTGACCGAACGCACCCAGGGCCTGATCGGCGCCCGGGAGTTCGCCCTGATGCGCCCCGAAAGCATCTTCATCAATATTTCCCGGGGCAAGGTGGTGGATGAAGCGGCGCTGATAGAAGCCCTGCAACAACGGCGGATTCGCGGCGCCGGGCTGGACGTCTTCGAACGCGAGCCGCTGGACCACGACTCCCCGCTGCTGCAACTGCCCAACGTCGTGGCCACCCCGCACATCGGCTCGGCCACCCACGAAACCCGCGAAGCCATGGCCCGCTGCGCAGTGGACAACCTGCTGGCGGCCCTGGCCGGCCAGCGCCCGCCGAACCTGGTCAACCCCGCGGCGTGGACCGGCCCGCGCCCCTAGCGGCCAGCCTGCGCAGCGCCCCCGAAGAACTCCCTATCGCCGGGAATGCTCGTGTAGGAGCTGGCTTGCCAGCGAAGGCGGCCGCAAGAGCAGCGCAAGGCTCAAGGGTCTGTTCGCCGGCAAGCCGGCTCCTACGGAGGAAGACGTATCGCCGCGGACGCTCGTGTAGGGGCTGGCTTGCCAACGAAGGCGGCCACAAGAGCAGCACAAGGCTCAAGGGCCTCTTCGCCGGCAAGCCGGCTCCTACGGAGGAAGACGTATCGCCGCGGACGCTCGTGTAGGAGCTGGCTTGCCAGCGAAGGCGGCCGCAAGAGCAGCACAAGGCTCAAGGGCCTGTTCGCCGGCAAGCCGGCTCCTACGGAGGAAGGCGTATCGCCGCGGACGCTCGTGTAGGAGCTGGCTTGCCAGCGAAGGCGGCCGCAAGAGCAGCACAAGGCTCAAGGGCCTGTTCGCCGGCAAGCCGGCTCCTACGGAGGAAGGCGTATCGGCGGTGGGGATTTCAGACCGGCAAGGGGTACAGGGCTTCGTCGAACTGGTCCAGGCGCGGGAAGACCAGGGGCTGGTCGTCCGCCAGGTGCTGCAGGCGCTGGCGGTAGCTGTGCAGGAAGGCTTCGCGAGCCTCCTGGCTGATGTAGGGCACGTGCCAGGCCACGAAGGGTTCCAGCACGTCATAGCCGACATAGGCCAAAGTGCCGCGCAGCAGCGGGCGCAGCATGTCCTGCAGCGGGCCGTGAATCGCGCCTTCGCCGAACATGTGCTCGCGCCCGCCCAGGGTCAGGGTCACCAGGGCTTTCTTGCCCGCCAGCCCGCCCTGGTCATAGAAACGCTTGCCGCCATAACACACCCCCGACACCAGCACCCGGTCGATCCAGCCCTTGAGCATGGCCGGCACCGAGAACCAGAACACCGGGAAGTTGAGGATCAACAGGTCGGCCCACAGCACCTTGTCCAGCTCGGCCTGGATATCCGCGGCAATGCTCTGGTTCTTCACCCCCAGGCGCTGTTCCAGGGCATACACCAGGTAGTCCGGGTTGTCCCGGGAGGCAAAATCCGCGGCGCTGGCCACCGGGTTCCAGTTCATCGCGTACAGGTCGCTGACCTGTACCTGGTGCCCCTGGGCCTCCAGGGTGCTGCGGGCCTGGTCACGCAAGGCGGCGGTGAAGGACTGCGGTTCGGGGTGGGCGTGGACGATCAACACATTCATGAAGCTTCCTCAGACAGGTTGCACAGTAACAGGGGCATCGCGTTCGGCCAGGCACTGCCGGGCGCACAAGGCGATGCGCCGGCAGGCTTCGCGCAGGTCATCCGCTTGCAGCACCAGCCCCAGGCGGATATGCCCGGCGGCGCTGGGGCCGAAGGCTTCGCCAGCCAGCACCGAGACGCCCTGCTCATCCAGCAGGCGCTCGCTGAAGGCCTGGGCGCTGAGCCCGGTGGCGCGGATATCGACCATGACGAACATGCCGCCATCGGGTTTCAACGGCCGGGCACCGGGGCAATCGGCCAGGCAGTCGCACACCAGGTCCCGGCGCTGGCGATAGGCCTGGGCCATCTCTTGCAGCTGCGGCAAGGGCTGTTCCAGGGCCACCACGGCGGCGTCCTGGATGAATTCCGGTGAGCCGTAGAGCATGCACAGGGCGAGGTTTTCCAGGTGCGCGGCCAGGGCCGTCGGCGCCACCACCCAGCCCAGGCGCCAGCCGGTCATGGCATGGGACTTGGAGAGGCTATTGAGGGTTGCGGTGCGCTCGGCCATGCCCGGCAGGCTGGCCGGGCTGACATGCTCGCCCTCGTACAGCAGTTCGCTGTAGACCTCGTCGCAGATCAGCCACAGGTCATGTTCGATGCACAACGCCGCCAGGGCCTCCCAGGTGGCCCGGGGAATGCTCGCGCCAGTGGGGTTGTGCGGGCTGTTGAGCACCAGGGCCCGGGTCTTGCCGGTGATGCGCGCGGCCACCGCCTCGGGCTGTACCCGAAAGCCGTCTTCGGCCCGCACCGGCAGCGGCACCACCCGGGCATTGCAGGCACCGAACACTGCTTCATAGGTGACGTACATCGGCTCAGCCACTATCACTTCGTCACCCGGGTCCAGCAGGCACTGGGCCACGCTGTACAGGGCGCACTGGGCACCGGCCAGCACCACCACTTGCTCGGCATCCACCACTTGCCCGCTACGCTGCTGATGGCGGCGGGCGATGGCCTCGCGCAAGGCGCGCTTGCCGCGCACATCGGCGTAATGGGTGTGGCCGGCCTGCAGGCTGTCGATGGCCGCCTGGACGATGGGCTGGGGGGTGTCGAAATCCGGGTCGCCCACCGACAGCAACCAGACTTCCTCGCCACGTTCACGCTTGGCCAGGGCCCGGTAATGAATGTCCCAGGCGGCGGCGCCGTCTCCGGCAATACGTTGGGTCAGTCGAGAAAAGCGCATGCACAAGCTCCAGGAAAAAGGGATGGTCAGCGCGCGCAGGCGTGCTTGAGTTCGATCAGGGTCACGCCGTTGCGGGCAAAGCCCTCGCGCAGTTCCTGTTGCAACTCATCGAGGCTGGCGGGCTGGCTGACGCTGCAACCAAAGGCCCGGGCCAGGGCGGCAAAATCCGGATTGCGCGGCAGCACGCCAATGGGCTCGATGTTCAGGTCCAGCATGTCATCGCGGATCTGCCCCAGGGCATCGTTGTTCCACAGCAGCACCACCAGCGGGCTGCGCAGTTCCTCCACCGCCGTGGCCAACTCCTGCACGGTGTAGAGAAAACCACCATCGCCCACCAGCACCAGCCCAGGCCGCTCGGGGGCACCGAGCTTGGCGCCGATGCCGGCCGGCAAGCCGTAGCCGAGGGTGCCGTAGCCGGTGGGGTGCAGCCAACTGCGGGTGGCCCGGGTCGGGTACAGGTAGTTGCCGCTGTAGGCCAGCTGGGTCATGTCGCTGGCGATAAACCCGTGCTCCGGCAGCTCGGCGGCAATGCGCTGCAGGATCGAGCGGTGAATCTGCTGCAAGGGCCCCTGCCCGTTCTGCACCGCCTGGCGCAGATCGGCCACCGCATGAATCGCCGCCCCCGCGTCGGCCGGTGTGGGTGGCAAGGCCTGGAGCAAGGCGTCCAGGGTGGCCCGGGCATCGCCGTGCAAGGCCACCGAGCACGGGTAGAAGTCATTGAACTTGCGCGGGTCGATATCCAGCCGCAGCAGCTCACTGTTCAGCGGCAGGCGCTCGCGCCAGTAGTCGGTGTCGGCCATCTCGGTGCCCACCGCCAGCACCACGTCGGCCTGACTGATCAACTGCCAGCCTGGCTCCACGCACAAGGTCGCCCCGGCGTTCAGTGGCGCCTCGTCCGGCAGCAGGCCCTTGCCGGCGACGCTGCTGAAGAACACCGCCCCCAGGCGCGTGCTCAGGGTCCGCAGTTGCTCGGCCGCGTGCAGCGCGCCGCCACCGGCAATGATCATCGGCCGCTTGGCGTTGCGCAGTGTGTTCGCCGCCTGCTGGATATCCGCCGCCGCGGCCGGGCCACGCCCGGGGCGTCGCCGCACCTCGCCGGTCCAGTCCCGGGCGACCTTGGCCGCCAGCACATCCAGGGGCACGCTGATGTGCACCGGCCGCGGGCGCTCGCTGTCGAACACGGCAAAGGCCCGGGCCACCAGTTCCGGCAGGTCTTCCGGGCTCAGGGCCAGGGCTGAAAAGGCGGTGATAGGCGCGGTAATCGCCCGCTGGTCCTGGGTTTCGTGCAGCGAGCCGCAGCCCTTGCCCAGGCTGGCGCTGTGGTTGACGCTGGAAATCACCAGCAGCGGGATCGAGTCGGCGTAGGCCTGGCCGATGGGGGTCGCGACGTTGGTCACCCCCGGGCCGCTGATGACAAAGCACACCCCGGGCTTGCCGCTGACCCGGGCGTAACCGTCGGCCATGAAGCCCGCGCCCTGCTCGTGGCGGGTCAGCACATGGCGGATGCCGCTGCCGGGCAGCCCGCGGTACAGCTCCAGGGTGTGCACCCCGGGAATGCCGAACACCGTGTCGACGCCGTAGCCGGCCAGCAGCCGCACCAGGGCCTGGCCACCGGTCAAGGTCTGATCGTGCATGTCTCTCTCCTCAAGCCTGGCCAAGGCGAATCAACGCATCGACCGCGACGGTGCCCTGGGCACCGACCAACAATGGGTTCACATCCAGTTCCAGCAGTTGCCCGGCATGTTCGCAGGCGTAGTCCGCCACCGCGCCGATGGCCGCCACCAGGGCCTCAAGATCGGCCTCGGGGCGCCCGCGAAAGCCTTGCAGCAAGGTAGCGCTGCGCAGGCTGAGCAAGGCCTGGCGGATCGCCCCTTCGGTGGTGGGCAGCAGCAGGCTGCGGCTGTCCTTGAGCAGTTCCACCAGCACCCCGCCGGCGCCGATCACCAGGGCCAGGCCGAAGTCGTTCTCACGCTTGATGCCGACAATCAGCTCCGCCAGGGGCGGCGCAGCCATGGGCTCCAGCAGGATCTGTTCAAAGGCCAGCCGCGGCGCATGCTCGGCAATCCGCGTGCGCATCAGGCGCAATGCGGCGCTCAGGGCTTCAGGGTCCTTGAGATTGAGGGCCACCGCCCCGGCCTCGGTCTTGTGCGGCAGCTCGGCGCTCACCGCCTTGAGCACCAGCGGGTAGCCAATGCCCGCCGCCGCGCTCAGGGCCTGCCCGGGGGTGGTCAACACACCATCGGGGGTGCAAAGGCCGAAGGCGCGCAGGGCCTGCTTGGACTGCCACTCGTCCAGCAGCACAGCGCTACCGTCCAGAGCCTGCGGGCACAGCGGCACCAGGGCCGACTCCCCCAGGGCCAGCAACACCGGGCGCCGCTGTTGATAGGCGACGATCCGGCCCCAGGCCGCCAGGCCATCCTCCACCCCTTGCAAGGCGGGAATGCCGTGGCCGTGCAAACGCTCGCGGGCACTGGCGGGCAGCAGTTCGGGAAAGGCCGAAGTGACAAAACCGCGCTTGCCGTGGCGCTGCAACGCGGCGCAGAACAGCTCCAGCAGCAGGTCGCATTCCTTGCGCTCGCCGGTAAATTCGGCCGGGTAATCCAGCACCAGCATGGCGCTGTCGGCCTCGGTACGCAGCGCCGTGTCGAGCATGGCTTGCAGGGCCTGGGCATCGCCCCAGATCGCGGTGGTGAAATCCAGCGGGTTGACCAGATTGGCGTAGCCCGGCAGCACCTGGGCCAGCTCGGCGCATTGCCCGGCATCCAGCTTGGGCAGCTGCAGGCCGTTGCGCTCGGCGTAGTCGGCGATCAGCCCGGCGTCGCCCCCGGAACAGGCCAGGGCCATCAGTTGCGGACCGGCCGGCAACTGCCCGCAGGAGGCGGCCTTCAGGGTTTCGACAAAACTCACCGGGCCGCTGACCCGGATCACGCCCAGGCGCTGGAACAACGCGTCGTACAAGGCATCGGAACCCGACAGCGAACTGGTGTGACTCAAGGCCAGTTCGGCGCCGATCTGCGACACCCCGGTCTTCAGGGCAATGATCGGAATGCCCTTCTCCAGGGCTTTATGCGCCGCCCGGGCAAAACCCGGCACGTTCTTCAGGCCTTCCAGGTGCAGGCCGATGGCCGTGACCCGTGGTTCGTCCAGCAGCACGTCCATCAGTTCGGCAATGCCCAGCTGCGCCTGATTGCCCACCGACGCCATGTAGGCCACCGGCAGCGAGCGATCGCTCATGGACAGGTTGTAGGCAAAGTTGCCGCTCTGGGTCAGCACTGCCACCCCGCGTTCCACGGGCTGGCCGCCATGGGCCACCGGCCACAGCGCGGCGCTGTGCAGGTAGTCCAGCAGGCCGTAGCAGTTGGGGCCCAACAGCGCCATGTCGCCCGCGGCCTGGAGCAGTTGCTGTTGCAGGGCCTGGCCTTGGGCGCCGGTTTCGGCAAAGCCCGAGGCGTAACAGATAGCCCCGCCGGCGCCCTTGGCCGCCAGCGCCGCGACGCAGGTCAGGGTCAGCTCGCGGTTGGTGGCGACGAACACCGCATCCGGGCCGCAGGGCAGCTGTTCGATGCTGGCCACGCACGGCACGCCATCGAGCTCGGCATGCTGCGGGTTGACCAGCCACATGGGCCCGGTAAAACCGCCTTCGGCGCAGCGCTTGAGGGCCCGGGCCATGCTGCGCCCACCGACGAAAGCCAGGTGCCTTGGGGCCAGCAGGCGCTTGAGATTGTCACGTAGAGTCTGGGACATGACGGCAATTCTCCAGGGCGCTCAGCGCATCAGCGGCCGCAGCAGTTCACGGGAAATGATGTGGCGCTGGATCTCCGAAGTGCCTTCCCAGATGCGCTCGATCCGCGCATTGCGCCAGATGCGTTCCACCGGGCCTTCGTCCATCAGGCCCATGCCGCCGTAGATCTGCACCGCCTCGTCGGCCACCCGGCCCAGCACTTCACTGGCGAACAGCTTGGCCATGCCGGCCTCGCCGTCGGTCATGCTGCCCTGGTCCATCTTCCACGCGGTGTGCAGGGTCAACAGCTCGGCGGCGCGGATCTGCGTGGCCATGTCCGCCAGCTTGAACGACACCCCCTGGTAACTGCCGATGGCCTGACCGAACTGCTTGCGATCCGCCGCCCATTGCAGGGATGCGTCCAGGGCGCGCTGGGCCTGCCCGACGCAGTTGGCCGCGACCATCACTCGCCCGGCGGTGAGCCAGGCGTTGGCCACTTCCCAACCCTTGCCCACCTCCCCCAGCACCTTGGAAGCCGGTACCCGGCAGTCGTCGAAGAACATCTCGAAGGTGTGGTAGCCACGGTTGCTCACGCACTTGGGGCCACGGCGGATGGTCAGGCCCGGGGTGTCGCGATCCACCAGGAACGAGGTCACCGCGTTGCGCTGGCGGCCGTTGTGCTCATAGGTGCCGGTGACCGCGAAGACAATGGCGAAATCCGCATGCCCGGCGTGGCTGATGAAGTGCTTGCTGCCGTTGAGCACGAAGTCGCCGCCGTCGCGCACGGCGCGAGTCTTGATCGCATTGGCATCGGAGCCAGCGCCGGGTTCGGTCAGGGCGAAGCAGTCGACCTTGCGTCCTTGCACGCAAGGCAGCAGGTAGTCGCCGATCTGCGAGCCGGTACAGGCCATGAGGATTTTCGACGGCCGGGCAACGAATACATGCAGGGCCCAGGAACACTTGGCCAGCTCGCGCTCGATCAGCGCCTGGGACAGGTAGTCCAGGCCGCCACCACCCACTTCTTCCGGCATGTTGAAGGCATAGAAGCCAGCGGCGATGGCCTTGCTGCGGATCTCCCCGGCGAGGTCGGCGCTGACCTCATCGGCGCGGTCCACCGCGTCCTCGTGGGGCAGCAACTCCTTGCTGACAAAACTGCGAACCGCGTCCACCAACATTTCTTGTTCTTGGCTGAGTTGGAAATTCATGGCGCTACCTGTGAGTGATTGACGGTGCAAAAAAACCAGTGATCTGGCAGGACGATCTGGCGAAAAAACCTTCCCGTAGGAGCCAGCTTGCTGGCGAACAGGCCCTTGAATCAGGCGCTGTTCTTGCGGGCGCCTTCGCCGGCAAGCCGGCTCCTACAAAATGGGCGCATGGCCCAGGGGCCCTTTCGCCGGTAAACCGAGCGCCGCCCGGCCGCCCCTACAACCCTTGGAAACGTGGCGGGCGTTTTTCGCTGACGGCACGCAGGGCTTCGGCGCCGTCGGCGCTGCGCCCGCACAGCAGGCCGGCGGCCAGTTCGGCGGCCAGTTGCTGCGCCAGGCTGCGGTCGGCGCCCTGGCGGATCAGCTTCTTGGTCTGGGCAAAGGCGAAGGTCGGGCCCGTGGCCAGGCGCGCCGCCAGCTCGCTGACGCTGCCGATCAGTTGCTCGTCGGCGCACACCTCGCCGACCAAACCGGCGGCCAGGGCGCGTTCGGCGCTCCACAACTCATCGAGGAACAGCAGGCGCTTGGCCTGTTCGCTGCCGATCAAGCGCGGCAGGTGCCAGCTGGCCCCGGCGTCCGGCGAGTAGGCCATGCTGGTGTAGCCGGCCTTGAAACGCGCCGACTGCCCGGCCACCCGCAGGTCGCAGCACAGCGCCAGGTCCATGCCACCGCCCACCGCCGTGCCGTTGATGGCGGCGATGGTGGGTTTGTCCAGGCTGTGCAGGCAGGTCATCAAGGCGTGGGCGGTTTCGGTCCAGCCGTAGCTTTCCAGGGCGCCCCGGGCCTCGGCTTCGGCCCATTCCGCCAGATCGGCCCCGGCGCAGAAACTGCGGCCGCTGCCGGTCAGCACCAGCACCCGTACCGCCGGGTCACTGTTGCAGTGCTCCAGCAAGGCATGCAGTTGCTTGAGGGTGGGGATGTCCAGGGCGTTGCGTTGCTCCGGGCGATTGAGGGTGATCCAGGCTACGCCGGCTTCGACCCGGCTAAGCAGCGACGATGAAGGGGTCATGTGCGTCCTCGAATTATTGTGGTTGGCGTGAGGGAGGTGACGTGAGGGCCATACTAAACGAGTGTTCAACAAGGCGGCAATTGGTTGATCGAGGCCTGTCCTCATTCTGATAAACACACATAACTCGTTGTTTTAAATAGATATTAATCAGAATCAATCGTTGCTTCGGGCGCCTCTGTTACAACTTCGAACAACCGCCTACAACCTCCCGCGCGGGCTCTGTAGCCGCTGCCGAGCCTGCGAGGCTGCGCAAAGGACCGCAGGGCCTTGCTTGGCGGTCCTCAGGCAGACCCTGGGCGCCTTCAAGACCGCCGCGTCTCCTGCGTCGGCATGTCGCCCAAGCCGCTCGCAGCCTGCGGCAGCGGCTACAGGGAAATGTAGGAGCTGGCTTGCCAGCGAAGGCGTCCGCCCAGGCAATGCAAGGCTCAAGGCTCCTACGGGAGCCTGAGCGGTGTACCTGCCGGCTCCTACACGGCGGCCGCGGGTTGCAGTTGGCGTTTGCGCTGCATCAGGTAGTAGGCGCCGTAGCACAGGGCGATAAAGCCCGAGCCCCAGTACAGCGACGGACGCTGGGTTTCATCCAGGGCCAGGAACACGAACAGCGAACTGCACAGGACGATGCACAGCAGCGGCACCAGAGGGAACCAGGGCGCGCGGTACTTGAGCTGCTCCAGTTGCCCGCCTTCGCGCAGGAACTGGCGACGGAAGCGGTACTGGGCCAGGGCGATGACGATCCAGGTCACGGTGCCGGCCATGCCGCTCACCGCCATCAGCACCATGAACAGGGTGTCGGCGGCGATGAAGCTGGTCATCAGCGAGATCAGGGCAAAACACAGGGTGATGAACAGGGCGCGCAGGGGGACGCCTTGTTTGCTCAGGGGCGACAGGGCCTTGGGCGCCATGCCGGATTTGGACATGGCCCAGAGGATGCGCGTGGAGGCATACAGCCCGGAGTTGCCCACCGAAAGAATCGCCGTGAGGATCACGAAGTTCATCAGGTCGGCGGCGTAGGGAATGCCCACCATGTCGAATACCTGGACGAAGGGGCTCTCCACCAGCCCGGCCTGCTGCCAGGGAATGATCGCCGCCAGCACCATCACCGCCAGCACGTAGAAGATCAGCACGCGAAACACCACGTTGCGTACGGCGCGCGGAATGCTTTTTTCCGGCTGGTCGGTTTCACCGGCAGCCACGCCCATGATCTCGCAGCCCTGGAAGGCGTAGACCACGGTCATCATCACCGCGAACACCGCCGGCAGGCCGTTGGGGAACAGGGAGTCGCCCTTGAGGTTGTCGAACATCGGCGCCGGGGCGCCGCTGGGCAGGTCGATGACGCCGAAGATCACCAGCGCGCCCACCACGATAAAGCTCAGGATCGCCAGCACCTTGACCCCGGCGAACCAGTATTCGGCCTCGCCAAAGGCCCGGGTGGCCAGGGCGTTGATGCCGAACAGCAAGGCCACGAACAGCGCCGACCAGTACCAGACCGGCACCCCGGGAAACCAGCGCTGCATCAGCATGCCGGCGGCGGTGAACTCCAGGCCCACGGTGGTGGCCCAGCTCATCCAGTAGACCCAGCCGATCATGAAGCCGGTGGCCGGGCCGATGTACTTGGTGGCGTGGGCCTGGAACGAGCCGGACACCGGCATCTGCACCGACAGCTCGCCCAGGCAGACCATTACCAGGTACATCAGGAAGCCGGCCACCAGATAGGAGAGGATCGCCCCCCAGGGCCCGCCCTGGTTGATGGTGACTCCGGAGCCCATGAACAGCCCGGTGCCGATCACGCCGCCCAGGGACAGCATGAAAATGTGCCGGCTCTTCAGCGAGCGCGTCAGTTGGATGCCTTTGCGTTCAGTACTGGTCGTCATGGTGCACCTCAGCAGTCGGTGAGGCGCAGGGCGCGGGGCGATGGGACGGGACGTGGGGCACAAGCAGCTTGCAGGCAGTTCATTATTATTATCTCCAATAAGCTTCGAAGGCCGCGGCGGGCGCGGCTGAAGCGATTATTGGAAAGCCATGTAAGTTCGGGTTGAAGCAAAAGATCGAAGATGTAAAAAGTCGTAAGGATTTTGTACGTCAGGCCGCCAGCAAGCGCTGCAGCAAGGCCCGAGACTCTTGCCAGGACCGCTGCAGCCTCGCCGCCAGGGACGCCAGAGCCGGGCGATCCGCCTGCTGCGCCGCCTCCTCCAACTCCCGCAGCACCCGGGCCAGCGCGCAAAACCCCAGGGAGTCGGCACTGCCCGCCAGCCGATGGGCCAGGTGCAGGACCTCGGTGCAGTCTTCGGCGGCCAGGGCGTCGGCCAACAGTGGTTGTTGCTGATCCAGGGCATCGGCCAGGATCTGGAGCAGGTCCTGCAACTTCTGCTCGCCCAACAGACTGCGATGAGTGTCCAGCAAGCCCTGGTCGAGCAAGCCTTGCGGGGCCTGCAACGGCGGTGGCTGCAGTTGCCCGGCCAGCGCCTGACGCAGGCTGGCCAACTGCAACGGCTTGCCGAGAATGCCTTGCATCCCGGCCTGCAGATAACTGCGCACCACAGACGGCTGGACGCTGGCGGTCAGGGCGAAGATCCGCACCTGCCGATTGGGCCCGGGGCGGCGGCGGATGTCCCGGCACAACTCGACCCCGCTGATGCCGGGCAGGTGCACATCCAGCAGCAACAGGTCGAAGGCTTGCTGCCGGCACAGGGCCAGGGCCGTTTCACCGTCTTGCGCCAGCCACACCTGATGGCCGTCACGCTCAAGCAGGCCGCTGGCCACTTCGCGGTTGAGGGCCACGTCTTCGACCACCAGGATCTTCAAACCCTGCGCCGGCACCTGAAGCTGTGGCGACGGCAAAGGCTCTTGACCCACCCCCAGCACCAGCTCGAACCAGAAACAACTGCCCTGCCCCAGCTCACTGTCGACGCCGATGCGTCCGTCCAGTTGCTGCAGCAAGTGTTTGCAGATCGCCAGCCCGAGGCCAGTGCCGCCATAGCGGCGGCTGACTTCATCACTGGCCTGGACGAAACGCTCGAAGATCTTTTCGCGCATCGACGCGGCAATGCCGATGCCGTTGTCGCGCACGCAGCAGCGCAGGCGCTGGCCACCGGCGGTGCTGTCGAGCACCTGCACTTCGACCCGCACCCAGCCGTCTTCGGTAAAACGAATGGCGTTGGCCAGCAGGTTGCTCAGCACCTGGCGCAGGTACTGTTCGGCGCCCTGCTGGCGCGGTGCCAGTTGTTCGTCGATGTGCAATTCCAGGCGGGTGCGGTTGGCCTCGGCCCGGGGCTGCAACAAGGTGGTGACTTCTTCCAGCAACTGACGCAGGGAGAAGTCCCGCACTTCCGGGCGGCTTTCGCCCTCCTCCAACCGGGCAAAGGACAGCACTTCGTTGAGGATGCTCAGTAGGCCCTCCCCGGCTTGATGCAAGGCCTGCAAGCGCTGGCGATCCTGGCTGCCCAGGGGCGCCGAACGCAGCAGTTCGGCCATGCCGAGGATGCCGTTCAAGGGGGTGCGCAGTTCATGGCTCATGGTCGCCAGAAAGCGCGACTTGGCGAGGTTCGCGGCTTCGGCCTCGTCCTTGGCGTGCATCAGGCTGGCGGTGCGGCGCTGGACCATTTTCTGCAGTTCGTCGCGCTTGTCCTGCAGGGCCAGGCGGTCGGCTTCGCGGCGCTGCACATCGTCGAGCACCGCCCGGCGCATGTCGTCCAGGGCCCGGGCCACGGTGTCGATCTCGTCGCCGTCCGGGCGCTGGCGCTTGTCCAGGTGCAAGGGCTCGTGCAGCTCGCCGGCCGCCACGCGCCGGGCAAAATCGGCCATCACTTGCAGGTGCCGGGTCACCAGGCGGTAGAACAGCCCGGACAAGGCCACCGCCAGCCCGCAGAGAAACACGCTCATCCACAACAGGCTGGCCAGCCCGGTGGCGTACAGGCGCCGGTACACCGCCCCCAGATCGGTGCTGACCTGCAACTCGCCGAGCTGGCGCAGCGGCCCGGACGGCGGCTGGTAGCTCAGGGGGAAACGCTCGACCCGCAGCGGCCCGATCAGCTCGGCACTGCCCTGCTGCAAGTCGAAATCGTTGCTGATCAGGTGCACCCGGGCCACATCGGAAAAGTCCACCAGCCCCTGCAACTGCACGGTCAGCTGCTCCTGGTTGAGGTCCCACAGGTTGCGTTCCAGGCTGCCCAGGTAACCGGCGCGGATCAGCTCCATGCGGCTGTCGATGTCGCGCATTTCCCGGCGGTATTCGAAGTACAGCTGCACGCTGCTGGCGAGCACGGTGAAGCACAGGCTGAACAGCAGGATAAACAGCAGCAGGCGGCGCAACAGGCCGCTGGGCCGCAGCGCAATCATGGCCGGTCCTCGACCTGGGCCTTGAGCATGGCGCGGTAGTCGTCCTGGCTTTGCGCCAGCCAGCGCTGGATCGCCCCGCTGTCCACCTGGCGCTGCAACTGGGTGTCGATCTCGGCCATGCGCGCCGCCAGGGGCGAATGGCGCGACACCGCCAGGCGCAGGTAGTCGACGCTCACCGCCTGGGGCAAGGCGATGATGTCCTCGGCCCCCGGCAATTGCTCGATGAACAACTGCCCGGTGCGGCGTTCATGGGGGATGAAATCGATGCGCTGGCGGATCAGCTTGCCGAAATTCTGCTGGCTGCTGGAGACCCATTCGATATTGCCGTGCTGCACCACTTCGCGGTCGAAATCCTGGCCGTAGCTCTCGCCGAACAGCAGGCCGCCGCGGTAGGCGGTCAGGTCCTGCAAGTGGGTAAAACTCGGCAGGTTGCGGCGGTTGACGAACAGCGCCACCTCCTCACGCAGCACCGGCACCCGGGAAAACAACAGGTCCTGCTGGCGCTGGCCGGTGCTGTAGGCCAGCACCACATCCACCCGGCCGGCCGCGGCGTCCAGCAGGCAGCGCTTCCAGTTGCCCAGCACCACCACCTGCACCTGATAGCCCAGGTCCCCCAGCACCTGGCGCACCACCGTCGGTGCCAGGCCGCGCACCTGGCTGCCGTCGCTCCAGGAAATCGGCGGGTACACCGGGTAGTCGCAATAACGCAGCACAGGCTGGGGCTCGGCCCAGGTCGCGCCGGCCAGCGGGATCAGGCACAGGCCCAGGCACAGCACCAGCGCGCGACGCAGCAATTCAGGCCGCCACGCTGGCGGTGAACAGGTAACCGGCGCCGTGGATGGTGATGATCAGCTCCGGCTCGGCCGGGTCGTCGTGCAGCTTGCGCCGCAGGCGGCCCACCAGCACGTCGATGGAACGGTCGCTGGGCACCCATTCGCGGTTGCGGATCTGGTCCATCAACTGGTCGCGGCTCAGGGTATGGCCGCTGTTGCGCAGGAACACGCTGAGCAATTGGTATTCGCCGTGGGTCAGCAGGGTTTCAGCGCCCCGCGGGTCGATCAGCCGGCGGCGGTCGGTGTCCAGGGCCCAGTCGGCGAACTGCTTGACCGGGCTCGGGCTGTTGGCCGGGGCCTGGGGCGGGCTGGCCTGGCGCACCCGACGGATCAGGTTCTTGGCCCGGGACACCAGCTCGCGGGGGTTGAGGGGTTTGATCACGTAGTCGTCGGCGCCGCATTCCAGGCCGACGATCCGGTCGATGTCGTCGTTGCGCCCGGTGATCAGGATGATCCCCACCTCCGAACGCACCCGCAGTTCCCGGGTCAGGGTCAGGCCGTCCTTGCCCGGCAGGCGGATGTCCAGCATCAGCAGGTCCACCGTGTGCTGGCCGAGAAAGCTCTCCGCCTGCTCCGCGGTGGCGGCGCAATGCACGTCGTAGCCTTCCTGAGAGAGATAAGCCTGAAGCAGCTCGCGAATCAGCGGATCGTCGTCGACGATCAATACCCGAGGAGTCATCGCCTGTGTTCCTGATTATTTTTATTAGAGAAACCACCTACAGCGCAGCAGCCTAGCCATTACTGAACAACCGATCAACAGCCCTATGTCGGCACAGCGAAACCTCGCCCGCCGCTGGCCAGCAGCCCCTCGACCCAGGCCTCGCAGATCTGCACGCCCTGCTGCGGGCTGAAGGTCCCCGGGTTGAGCCCGGATTCCAGCCACAGGCCGTCGAGCAAGGCGCTGAGGCTGATGGCCGCCAGATCGGCGTCGAAGCCTTTCCAGCCCTGAATGCCGGCCAACTGGCCCAGCAGGCCGGCTAGCTCGTTGCGGTATTCACCATAGGAATGTTCGTGCGCCAGGTTGATCGCCTCGGCGGTCTTCACCGCGCCCCAGAAGGCCAGCCAGGCATCCAGCAGTCGTGGGTCCAGCAGTTCGGCGCAGAACGAGGCGCGAAAGAACGCCGACAGCCGCTGCCGGGGATCAGGCGCGGCCTGCTCCATGGCCTCGCGCAGCAGGCTCATGACCCGCCCGGTGATGGCGCGATAGGCCTCGGCCACCAGTTCGTCCTTGCCGGAATAGTGATGGCTGATCAGCCCCACCGACACCCCAGCCTCGGCGGAGATCTTGCGGATCGACGCGCCCTGGAAACCGTGGAGCTTGAGGCAGGTCAGGGTCGCCTCGATCAGCTCGGCCTTGCGCAGGTCGGGTTCCAGGCGGGAAAAGCGCGCTTCCTGGCTCATGGGGCGGGTTCCTTGGACAGTGGCGGGAAGTTGAAACTGAACGACTGTACAACAGGCCTTCCGTGGCTATCCAGCGTTTGTGTGGCCGCCCGAGCCGTACCGCTTCCTGTGGCCGCTGCCGAAGGCTGCGAACGAGTTGGGCGGCATTCCGTCGTAGGGACGCAACGATCTTGAAGGCGACACAGGTTCGGCTGGAGATCGTCAAGCAAGGCCCTGCGGGCCTTTTCGCAGCTTCGCCAGGGCTCAGCAGCGGCTACACATGACAAAGCCGGGAGCACCGTGACAAAAACAACAAACGGCGCGGTCCCTGTAGCCGCTGCCGAAGGCTGCGCACGGCCCGCAGGGACGCAAAGATCTTGAAGACGACACAGGTTCGGCTGGAGATCGTCAAGCAAGGCCCTGCGGGCTTTTCGCAGCTTCGCCAGGGCTCAGCAGCGGCTACAGGTAGATACAAACCCACGTGTGGTCAGGCGCGGTAGTCGGGGGCGATGCGCTCCAGCAGGCGCAACAACGCTGCCCACGCCAGCTGCATGGCGTCCGGGTCGTTGAGTTCGCCTTCCTGCAGCGGCCGGCCCGGGTCGTTGAACTGGCGTTCGGTGTGGGCGCAGACCGCGTCCGGCGGTAGCACGATCTCCCCTGCTGCCTGGGCCGCCAGCTGGATCTCGCAGGCCTTCTCCAGGTAGTACATGCGCAAAAACGCCTGGCTCACGGTTTCGCCCACGGTGAGCAAGCCATGGTTGCGCAGCATCAGCACGCTCTTGTCGCCGAGGTCGGCCACCAGACGTTGCTGCTCGCTCAGGTCCAGGGCCACACCTTCGTAATCGTGGTAGGCCACGCGGCCATAGAACTCCATGGAAATCTGGTTCACCGGCAGCAAGCCGCATTTGAGCGCCGCCACCGCACAACCGGCCTTGGTGTGGGTGTGCAGCACGCACTGGGCGTCTTCCCGGGCGCCATGAATCGCGCTGTGAATCACGAACCCCGCCGGGTTCACCGGGTACGGCGACGGCTCCACGGCTTCGCCATTGAGGTCGATCTTCACCAGGTTGGAGGCGGTGATTTCATCGAACATCAGGCCGTAGGGGTTGATCAGAAAATGATGCTCGGGCCCGGGCAGGCGCACCGAGATATGGGTGAAGATCAGGTCGGTCATGCGAAAGTGCGCGATCAGGCGGTAGCAGGCCGCCAATTCTTCCCGCAGGCGCTGCTCGGTGCTGCTGCGCTCGGTCAGGGCGTGGGGGCTGGGAGCGATATTGTTCATTGTTGGAGTCCTCCAGGCTGTTGGGCTGGCAAACAATAGGGCCGGACATCCGCAGACGTCCAGCCCGTTGCGCTTACTTGCTGGCCCAGGCGTTGAAGCGCTCTTCCAGCTCTTCGCCATGGTCGACCCAGAACCCGACGTCCATCGCCAGTGCACCCTTGAGGTTCTGTTCCGAGGTCGGCACCCACTGCGCCAGCGCCGGGTCGAGCTTGGCTGCGGCCAGGGTGTTGGTGGGGCCATAGGGGATCTGCTTGACGTAGTCGACCTGGACCTCGGGAGTGTTGGCGAAGGCGATGAAGCGCTTGGCCTGATCCACGTGTTTCGAGCCCTTGATGATCGCCCAGTAGTCCATGCCGTACAGGCTGCCGGGCCAGACCACCGCCAGCGGCGCGCCGGCCTGGGCGGCCACGGCGATGCGGCCGCTGTAGGTCGAGGTCATCACCACATCACCGGCGGCCAGCCACTGCCCCGGCTGGGCCCCGGCCTCCCACCACTGGATGTAGGGCTTGAGTTCGCTGAGCTTGGCAAAGGCCCGCTCCACCCCCTCGGGCGTGGCCAGGACCTTGTACACGTCCTCGACCTTGACCCCGTCGGCCATCAGGGCGAATTCCAGGTTGTACACCGCGCGCTTGCGCAGGCCGCGCTTGCCGGGGAACTGCTTGACGTCCCAGAAATCCGCCCAGGACGCCGGGGCCTTGGCCAGCTTGTTGCGGTCGTAGGCAATGGCCACGCTCCACACCAGCACCGCCGAGCCGCAGGGCTGGGCGGCATCGGGAATCAGCTGCTCGGCACGGCCCAGAGTCTTCCAGTCCAGGGGCTCGTACATGCCTTCGTCGCAACCGCGCATCAGGTCCGGGCCTTCGATCTGCACCACATCCCAGTCGACGTTGCCGGTGTCGACCATGACCTTGATGCGGGCCATTTCGCCGTTGTATTCGCTCTGGATCAGCTTGCTGCCATCGGCCTTGCTGAAGGGTTGGAACAACGCCACATCCTGGGCTTTTTGTCCGGCTCCGCCGTACGCCACGACCACCATGTCGGGGGCTGCCTGGGCAGTGCCCTGGCCCAGGGTCAGACCCAGGGCGAGGCTCAGGGCCAGGAAAGAACAACCGTGCTTGCGGGTGAGCGCTTTCATCTGTGAATCCTCTTCGCGGTGCCACACCGGCAGGCGCCGGCACAGCCCTTTTTTATTGTTGTGAGGTTGGCCCCGGGAGCGGGCGCAGATCGAAGCTACTGCAAGCCTTAGTAAAAAAACAAGTTGATTTTTTACTGGCGGTAAATTTTGATAGGCCAACAATAACAACGCCAAGGCCCCGCCCCCTGCCCTTGGCCCGCCTGGAGTCACCGCAATGATCAGCGCCTTCCCGCACCTGTTCGAACCCTTGCAGATCCGTGGCAAACGCCTGAAGAACCGCATCATGTCCAGCGGCCACGACACCTCGATGCCCACCGACAACCTGGTCAACGAACAGCTGATTGCCTACCACCGCGCCCGGGCCGAAGGCGGCGTCGGCCTGATCGTGCTGCAGGTGGCCGGGGTCCACGACAGTGCGCGCTACACCAGCCACGTGCTGATGGCCACCGACGATGCCTGCATCGACGGCTACCGGCGCCTGGCCGAAACCTGCCACGCCCACGGTACCCTGGTGCTGTCGCAGATCTTCCACCCGGGGCGGGAAATCATGGAGTCCGCCGACGGCCTGCTGGCCGTGGCCTACGCCCCTTCGGCGGTGCCCAACGAACGCTTCCGGGTCATGCCCCGGGCCCTGGACCAGGACATGATCGACGAGATCATCCAGGGCTACGCCGACGCCGCCCGGCGCCTGCATCAGGCCGGGCTGGACGGCGTGGAACTGGTGGCCAGCCACGGCTACCTGCCGGCGCAGTTCATCAACCCGCGAGTCAACCGCCGCACCGACGGCTACAACGGCGAGCTGGAACAGCGCCTGCGCTTTATCCGGGAAATCCTCGGCGCCATGCGCGCCAGCACCGATGCCGAGTTCATCATCGGCCTGCGGATTTCCGCCGATGAACGCGACCCCGAAGGCCTCACCGAAGACGAATCCCTGGCCGCCGTGCAATTGCTGCAAGGGCAACTGGACTACGTGCACATAGTCGCCGGCACCTCCGCCTCCCTCGGCGGCGCCGTGCACATAGTCCCGCCCATGGCGGTGGAAGCGGCTTATCTCGCCCGGGAAGCCGGCACCTTCAAGGCCAAGCTGTCGATCCCGCTGTTCGTCACCGGGCGCATCAACCAGCCCCAGGAAGCCGAGGCGATCATCGCCAAGGGCCAGGCCGACGTGTGCGGCATGACCCGCGCGCTGATCTGCGACCCGCAGATGCCCAACAAGAGCGACAGCGGCCACGCCGAGGACGTGCGCGCCTGCATCGCCTGCAACCAGGCGTGCATCGGCCACTTCCACAAGGGCCTGCCGATCTCCTGCATCCAGCACCCGGAAACCGGCCGCGAACTGCTCTACGGCCAGCCCAAGCCGAGCGCCCGCGGCAAGCGCATCCTGGTGGTGGGCGGCGGCCCGGCCGGGATGAAAGCCGCCGCCGTCGCCGCGCAACGGGGCCACCAAGTCACCCTCTACGAAGCCACCTCCCAACTCGGCGGCCAAGTGCTGCTGGCCCAACTGCTGCCCCGGCGCAGCGAATTCGGCGGCGCCAGCACCAACCTGCAACGGGAAATGCAACTGGCCGGTGTGGAAGTGGTGCGCAACACCCGGGTCAACCGCGCCCTGATCGAGCGCGAAAACCCCGACCACGTGATCATCGCCACCGGCGCCCAACCCTACTGGCCGAACTTCGAACGCGGCGGCGAACTGCAAGTGGTGGACGCCTGGCAAGTACTGCGCGACGAAGTACAACTGGGCCGCAGCGTCGTGGTGGCCGACTGGCGCTGCGACTGGATCGGCCCCGGCATCGCCGAACGCCTGGTCCGCGCCGGGCACCAAGTGCAACTGGCGGTCAACGGCACCCACTGCGGCGAAAACCTGCCGCTCTACGTGCGCGACCAACTGGCCGGCGAACTGCACAAACTGGCGGTCCCGATCATCCCCTACGCCCGCCTCTATGGCTGCGACGACAGCACCGTGTACCTGCAACACACCGCCAGCGGCGAACCCATGCTGCTGGAAAACGTCGACAGCCTGGTGTTGTGCCAAGGCCACCAATCCGTGGACGACCTCGGCCAACAACTCAAAGGCCTGGTGCCCTTCCAACGCATCGGCGACTGCCTGGCACCGCGCACCGTCGAAGAAGCCATCCATGAAGGCTTGAAAGTCGCCTGGGCGCTTTGAGGCTGCTTTATACTCCAGGCCTTTTGCAGGACGGGTGCCCGGACGCGCCCGTTCCCCTGGTCCGGAGCCCGCCATGAACCAAAGCAGCAAGACGCCGCCCGCGAGCCGCCCTCCCGCACCGGAGCCCGGCAGCGACAACCAAGCCCCTGGCGGCCCACAGTTTCTTGGCACCCGCATCCGCGGCCTGCGCAAACGCCGCGGCCTGACCCTGAGCGAACTGGCGCAACAGAGCGAACTCACCGCCGGCTACATCAGCCAACTGGAACGCAACCTCGCCTACCCCTCCATCCCCGCCCTGTTCAACATCGCCCGCAGCCTGGGCGTGACCATCCAATGGTTCTTCGCCAGCGAAACCCAAACCGCACCCGAAGACCAAGGCTATGTGGTACGCAAAAAACAGCGGCTGCAGGTGAATTATGAGAACGGGATTATCGATCAGCTGTTGACCCCGCAACCGACCCGGCAGTTGGAGTTTTTGCACTCGCGGTTTCCGCCGGGGACCTACAGCAAGGAGAGTTATAGCCATGAGGGTGAGGAAGCCGGGTATGTGCTGTCGGGGAGCTTTGAGCTGTGGGTGGGTGAGCGGTATTTTCAGCTGAGTGAGGGGGATAGCTTTAGCTTTTCCAGCCAGGAGCCGCATAAGTATGGGAACCCAGGGGAGGAGGATGCGGTAGTGTTGTGGGTGATTACGCCGCCGACGTTTTGAGGCGAGCTACTGAGCGGAAGCGCAATGCACCGCTCTTTCGTTTACTGAAAACTAGCTGTCACGGGTTGGGAAGTAGAACTGTTGCCGCAACCATTCGCTGAACTGGGCCGCGGTCAGCGGAGCGTGGTGCTCGCCCATCTCATTCCAGGCGCGGTTAATCATGTGTTCCCAGTTTCGGGCGACGTCTATGAGTGGCGCTGCTGCTCCCCAGAAGTGTCCGGCCTCCAATGTTGCTCTTGCTCGACCGCTCAGTTCAGCGAGGGTGGTGGCGCCCTCCAGATAGCGCCGCCCGGCCCCTAGCAGTTTTCTGAACTCGACGATTTCGACGGTCATACCTTGCCCCTTAGACAGAACGCTTAGATAAGCAGCTTAAAGAGATGACACGGAGGATAGCCCTACTCTCGTCATTTCATCCGTGGTCTAGCATGTTCATGTGCACTGGTAGAGACTGCTTCCGACCGGAGGCAATCACTCAAATGCGTCTATGAACCTCGGGCGAGTCACAAGCAAGCTGGCTCCATGAGGCCATTTACATCCGACCTTAGTTGAAATTGACTCGGTGATGGCTTAGTGAAACTATGGAACTTTACGCATATTTCCAACCAAATCATTGAGAGACAACAGATGGATCTGACCGAAGCAATTAAGCACGCCATAGATGGAAACGCAGTTTTATTTACGGGTTCTGGCTTTTCTTACGGGTCACAAAACCTTGAAAAGAAATCGCCAATGAACGGCAGGGATTTTGCTAAATTTCTTTTTTCAGAGTGTGCTGTAAACGATGCAGACGATAATTTAGCCCTAGCATCTCAGCTTTACGTACAAAAATACGGCGCTGCAAAGCTGGCAGAATTATGTAGAAATACATTCTCCATTAGAGCGCCTGCCGAACATCACATTGAGATAATGAAGCTTCCTTGGCAGCGTATATACACGACAAACTACGATGACCTACTCGAAAAAAGCTCAGCTGAAAACGCTAAGTCGTTAGTCCCACTGACGCTGGAGGACCTACCAGAGAAATATATTTCCAGCGCCAGAATTTGCTTGCACGTAAATGGATTCATAAACAAACTCTCCGTATTGGATTTGGCTGGCGGTTTTAAACTGACCGCAGGGAGTTACCTTTCCGACGGACTAACCGGATCGAATTGGGCGGGTGTTTTGCGCCAGGATGTTCGGCTGGCACGGGCGGTAATATTCATTGGCTACTCCATGTACGACTTGGATATCCAACGACTATTTCACGCCGAAGACATTAAGCATAAAACAATATTTATAACCTCCCCTGCGCCGTCTAGCACGGACCAAATAATGTTACCTTTATTTGGCAATGTGCTACCGATTGGAATTCAGCAACTAGCCAACTCCATCGCCACAGAATCTCTCACATACTCCAGAAGCAAGAGCAAAAATGTTTTCATTGCACTAGAAAAAATCGCTGCTCCTTCATTATCTAGGCAGCCGAATAACGCAGATGTTGAAAAACTATTCTTATATGGCCAGATAGAACAGGCGCTGCTTTCCCCCACTAACGAGGATGGCAATTCTAGAAAATACACTATTGATCGCCTTTCCAGCACCCACATATCTGAAGTTTTAAAAACCACAGAAGACATTGTATTAGTAAGCGACCTCGGAAATGGCAAAACTGTTGCGCTTGAGCAATTATCGCAAAATCTTGCCGGCTTGGGATGGAATGTATATAGATTCACTTCAGACACAAAGAACTCTAGACAAGAAGCGATTCAGTTACTGGACCTCCCAGGTAACACAGCATTAATTATTGATAACTATGTTCCATACCTTGATTTTATCGATTTTGTTTCTATCCGACGGACAGGTAAAAACTTCAGATTTATACTTACCGGGCGATCTCACGTACACGAAGCATTCAGGGATCGTTTAGAAAACTCTTTGCGTGTTACGACATTTGCCGAAATCGATCTAAATAGGCTAAACAGAAGTGAAGTCAACGATATCGTTGAACTTATTGACAGCTACGGTCTCTGGGCAGAGTTTTCGGCATTTAGCGATATAGAAAAACTAAACATCGTGAGAGCTGGCTGCGATGGACAACTACATCAACTGCTATTAAAAATCTATAACTCACCACACATATCCGAAAAAATCTCATCACTATTTCTACAATTGCCTAGTCATTTACGCAGAATTGCAATTGCAGTATTCATACTGAAAGGCAGTGGATTATCGAGCGACAGAAGCATCCTTAACGAGCTTTTAAAAGACGCACCATTAATTCGCCTATCAAATACCGACAGAGAAAGCGTCCAGTTCCTTTGGGATGACTCAACCGGACACATCAGATTGAAATCTTCTGTTCTGGCTGAGTACTACCTCACTAAACTAGCGGACGCCTCAGTAGTTGTAGAAATCTTACTGGAAATGTTTTTACAAGCACTAAAACTGCGCAATCAATCTCCGGAGTACGATTACTTCATGCGCAGTATTATGAGTTTCAGCGCACTACAGAAACTCTTGCCAAAAAACGGATTGCGCGGCGCAACAATTAAATTCTATGAAGCTATTCAAAGTACAGAATTTACAAACAGAAACCCTCATTACTGGCTTCAATATGCTATCGCCCGACTGTCCTTCGAGGATGACCTAGACGAAATCGCTCCATACTTCAAATCTTCGTACGCACTTGCCAAAAACATAAATTACGACACTTATCAAATCGACAACCACTACGCTAGATTCCTAATGGTTAAAGCAACAAGAGAGAAAAACTACGAACTCGCATACAATTTGTATCTAGAATCGAAAGCATTACTGACCAAACAAATGCTACACGAGAAAAAGCACTACCCATACAGAGTAGCCGCTTCAATAAACGAGTTTGTACGAATGCATCAGCCAGAAATAACTCCACACCACCGTATCGAAATCTTGAACTACAGTAGAGATGTGATAAATAGAATTGCTCAGTTGCCGCCAGAAGTACGCCGACACAAACATGTAACGACATGTTTGACGTCGCTACAATCTGTAATTTCTGAGCTTTCCTAAAACTCAGATATTAGTGGAGGTAATAGTTTAACTATTACCTCCACCGTCTGTAGCTTATTTTTTCAGAGAACAGCTTCAAGTCAAACTTTCACCATTAACCAAAACTTCCCCCTCACAGCCCCACATCATCAATCACCGCCTTCCCCATCTCCGCCAAAAAATACGCAGCCCACGCATACCGCTCCCCCTGCTCTTCCATAGCCGCATCCAACGCTAACTTCTTGGCGTAGTACAACAACGTCGAAGCCTGCTCCAACGCCTGCTGCAAAGGCACATCCGCATTGACGCGAAACAACGTTAGTTCAGGATCGGCACATTGGCCAAAGGTGACAAAACCTTGGGTTTTGATGGAGTTTGAATGGCTCATCGTGCACCTCCTGCCAGGGTCTGGCAGCAGAGGCTTTTAAGCGGAGGAAGGCGAAAGGAACAGCAGCAAAATTCAGACAGATTACCGGCAGACATGATTGAAACTCCCTGATCAACAATGTGCCTGCATCTGATCGGGTTCTCAGGCCCGGTCGCTGATTTTGCAGCGACCGCAGCAGACTAGGCGCTCTGCTCTGTGTCCGGCAACCGCTAAACCGTAGCCGGTTATGTCGCTCGGATTAGCGAGCCGTTATGCTCTCCCCCACCCCGGATAAGGACATCTGCCCCCCCATGATCGACCGCGAACAGCTCCATCAAAACGGTTACCAGTTGCTGCGTCAGGCAGTACCCGCCGACTGGCTGGATGAGCTGCGGGCCACGTTCGAGGCGGGGGTGATTGGGCCCGAGCAATGGCCGGTGCCTCGGGGGCCGGACTGGCGGCATGCGCTGGTGGATCTGGATGCACGGGTGCAGGCGGTGTGTCGCTTGCCGGCGCTGTTGGCGGTGGCCGGGGAGTTGATCGGGGAAGGCTTTTTTCTGGCGCAGGTGGAGGGCCGCGAGCCGTTGGCGGGGGGCGGTCATCAGGTATTGCACCGGGATCTGTCGGAGCAGCGCCTCGGTGACCGGGTCACGGCGCTGGTCTATCTCGATGACTATGGGCCGGCCAATGGCGCGACGCGCATCGTGCCCGGCAGTCATCGCCCCGGGGAGCAGTTGGCGCCCTTTGATTTCAGTGATGAATCCCGGGTGGTGCATCTGGCGGGTAATGCGGGGGACGTGCTGCTGTTCGATGCCGATCTGGTGCATGGGGCCTGCCGCAACCGCAGTGGCGCGCGCCGGCGTTCGCTGCTGATCAGTTATTCTGCCGAGTCGCTGTACGCCAGCCAGCAGCAAACCGCGAGCCTGCGCAATGTTCAGATGGACACCCGCGAGCGCTTCGATCCCAAGGATTTTGCCCTCGTGGGCTGAGGGCTCGCCCCCTTCTTATGAACTCTGGATGATCAGGACTCCGGCCGTCAGGTCTTCGTCATCAATGCCTTGCTTCAATAGCAGATAGCCGGTTCCGCCGACCAAAATGCCCTTGTGCCCTGGAACTGCCCTATTCAACCGGGAGTTGTTGATCTGCAGCACATAGTTCAAGCCTGGGCGTGCCTCTTGACCCTGAATCCAGGCGGGTATTCCGGCGATCTTGGCCAGGCCGTTTTCGTCGCTGTCCTGCCCCGGATTTTCAACCACTTCGATTCGCCGCGCCGGGGTGATGGGCTGTCCGTAACCATCCACCTGTCGCCGCGCGGGCCTGTAGGCCAGCACCTTGCCGCCCTGTTGCATGGCTTGGTCGATGTAGGTGTCGCTGACGATTGAGTAAGGCGTAAACAGCGAAACCACCAACTCGTCATTCAATTGCATGCCTGCGAGGTATCGATTGATAAAGCTGGCCGGCAGACTGGCAAGGTGCAGCAAGGGGGCGCCCATCGAGTCGGTGGGCCAAGGGATGGACTCAGGCAGGTAGGGGTTGCCGCCGAGGTAGGCGGAGTCCTGGTCAGGGTCTTCGTGCAAAAACACTAGTTCGTTAAACAGGGTCTGTTCCTCTCAGGTGTGCAGTTGCCCAGGTGGTTGCGTGGGCGCTGGTCTTGGGGCTGCTTTCAGTCGGCAAGGCGGCTGGCCAAACGTTGCAGTGCCAGGGCCAGTTCCAGGGCCTGTTCCGCCGTCAGTTCCACCGGGTCGTTGTGCGGGCTGATGGCCTTGAGATGAATGGCACTGCCCTGCTCTATCCATAGGCGCACGTCGCCTTCGCTGCTCTCGAAATAATCCGTTGTGCGATCAATCGGCATGTTCATTCACCTTGTGCGTGGGCGCTGGCCAGTTCCAGCAGGCGGGTGAAGTCGGCGATGGCGAAATACAGGTCATCGCGGGTGTCGCCGTCCCAGTCTTCGACGGCTTCCCTGTCTGCCTTGAGTGAGGCGATGCGGGTTTTGATCTCGGCGATTTCCGCCGCGCCGCACTGGGTGGCGATGGCCTCCCAGCGTTCCTGGGGAATGTTTTGCTGGATCGACAGCCCGGCTTGGGCTTGGGCGATCAGTGCGGTGAGTTGGCTCATGGGGTATTCGTCCTGAAAATGTAGCCTTTGAATCGGGGCGCGATCGCGGGCTGGAATGTGCAGAGGCGCAGCTTGTGCGTCAGGCGCTTTGAGGCGGGTCACTTTATCGCGTTCAAGCCCAAACAACGACCTCAAGAATGGAGCCAAGCCCATGTCCGCCATACCACTGGAGAACTCGTTGCCGGCGTCTCCCCCCAAGGTGCCGACAAGGTCACATGTCGCTAAGCGTCCTGTGAACGCAGCGTGCTGTTCTCAACGACAAGGGCAAGGATGTCCGAGCAACGACCATGACAATGCTTGGCGCTCATAGCCGGGCAGTGCTGACCGGCTATGGGCGGATAGCGAACCTCAACGGCTCGCTTTCAGCATTTCAAGCATCGCCTCGGCGGCCAGGCTGTGGACTTTGCGGGTCGGGTGCCATTCATCCCAGTAGTAATGGGCATCCGGATCCGTACACACGGGTTTGACGTCCGGGTAGGTGGCTTGGCACGGGGTATCCAGATCCTTCAGGCCCGCCACCTCGGGTGCCGCGCGAAGCGCGTTGCTGAAGGCCAGGTGGTCGAAGTAGCCAATGCTCACGTGATGGGTGTTAGCCAGTGTTGTCAGCACGGCGGGCAGTTTTTGTTCGAGTATCTGCTGGTATTGCGTTGCGTTCTTGACTTGATTGCCCTGCACCACAGCCGGCACATGGCTCAAATCCGTGGTCCCCACCACCATCAGGTGCTTCGCCCCTGCGGCGATCAGCGTCTCGGTGCTCTTCTGTATGTTCGCCACGCTGTTCTGGCCAAGCACGTCGATCGTTTCTGGGTGCGCGAAGTCGGCCCATTCAAAAAAGTCGTTGGCTGAGATGAAAATGAAATACAGCGCATCCGGATCCGCTTTGTGTGTTTTAGCGGCTTTCAGGTGATCGGCGATTTGGCCGAAAACCCCAGTGTCGCGAGAGGGCTGCATCCAGGCGTAGTAGTTGCCGTTGCCGCTTTTGGCGCCGCCAATGGCGTAGTCGGTCAAGGGGATTTTCAAGGCCTGCGCCAAGTGCTCGACCGCGGTGGGACCATTGCTCCAGCGTCCCTGCCAATACAGCGAACCGGGCAGCTCCTGTGCATCTTTGACCTTCTGCGCGGCCATGGTTTTGGTGAAGGTTTCACCCGCGCCATTGTCAGAGTAGCTGTCACCGAACGCATAGAGATGATCGTGGCCCGGGCCGCCAAAGGCGGTTGCGGCAGTCATGGTCAATAGAGCGGCCAAGCAAGCGCGTCGAATCATTGAAAGTCTCCCGGGTGGTGCTCTTAGACTACCGGTGGCGACGTTTTGCCTCGCCACGCTTGCGACCTGTATTTAGCCGAGGGCGCAAAGAGTGTGCTGTTCGCGACAGGTCGGTGGCGGGTGAGTCCTGCGTGTGCGCCGTTTTTTTTATCCCGCCTGTTGCCTTGGGTGCTTGGCAGCGCCGCCCGGGTCGGCTTCAATAAACGCCCTTTTTCATGTTCAGGAGCTAGAAGGATGCAGCTTTATTACCGCTGGGCGGCCGCTTGGGTCATGGCGTGGGTACTGGGAACCGGGCTGGCCCAGGCCGAGGAACGGCCACAGGTGGCGGACAAGATCCTGGCCTACACCGGGCCGCATGGGGTGAAGGTCTGGACCTTGCGCATCGGTGAGCGCAGCGCCAATCAGGCGCTGGTGCAGGTGGAAGACGCCGACCATGACTGGAACATGCGCATTCAGAAAATGAACGTGGAGCAAACCGACCGCGACACCCGTTACTTCACTCAGGTGGACGGGCAGAAGTTCGTGGTGCTGCTGCTTCAGGAAGGCTATGGCGAGTTGCATCTGCCGGGTGAGGCCAAGCCGCTGAAGGTGGGTTATGACAGCAACCTGTCCAGCTATGGCGATGCCCAGGCGTTTCTCAATGAGTACCTCAAGGCGAAGTAAAGCGTCGGGCGGCCGCGACCGCTCTGCGACAACGCCTCCCTAGCGAGGCGTTGTCGTTTTTCCCCGTGTGCATCCCTCTCGACGCAGATCAAACCGGTCCTGGTTCATGACGCTGAGGGCCCCGGCCATCAGGTCTTCGTCATCAATGCCTTGCTTCAATAGCAGGTAGCAGGCTCCACCGACCAAAATGCCCTTGTGCTCTTGAGCGGCCCTGTTCAGCCGGGAGTTGTTGATCTGCAGCACATAGTTCAAGCCTGGGCGTGTCTCTTGACCCTGAATCCAGGCGGGTATTCCGGCGATCTTGGCCAGGCCGTTTTCGTCGCTGTCCTGCCCTGGATTTTCAACCACTTCGATTCGCCGCGCCGGGGTGATGGGCTGTCCGTAACCATCCACCTGTCGCGCCGCGGGTCTGTAGGCCAGCACCTTGCCACCCTCTTGCATGGCTTGATCGATGTAGGTATCGCTGACGATCGAGTAAGGCGTAAGGGGCTGGGGTGCGCCTGCGCTAGCCTTCCGCGCCGGGCGGATGGCCAAAGTGGGCCTTGTAGGCGTGGTTGAAATTGGCCGGATTGGCGTAGCCCAGGCGGTAGGCGATCTGCGCCACGTGCCATTTGCGCTGACGCAACAGAGTGCGTGCCAGCTCCATGCGTTGGCGCCGCACATACTGCAGCATCGACTGGCCGAATACCTGGGCAAAGGCGCGGCGCAGGGTGGTCTCTCCTACCCCCAGTTGCTGGGCCAACGCCTGGCTGCCGGGCGGGTCCAGCAGGTGGGCGTCGAGCTGGCGGCGGGCTTCGTGGGCCAGGTCCAGTTGCCCCCGCACCGTGGGCGCCGCAGGGCGCTGGCCCTGGAGGTGCACCGCCAGTTCCACCAGCACCGCCAGGCTCAGGCTTTCCTGGTGCAGGCGTTGCAGGGCGCCCTGGTACGGCGCTTGGTAGAGCCGCTCCAGCAAGCTGCCCAGCGCCCGGCAGCGTTGAAACTGGCGAAAGCGGATGCCGTCGTCCAGCAGGCCGAGCAAGGGCTGCAGCGTCGGGTCTTCCTCGGCCAGTTCCCGCAGATAGCTACCGGCGATACGCAGGCCGGCCATGCGCGCGTGGCTGCCGGCGGGCATCTGGTCCAGCGCTTCCATGGTTTCGCTCAGGCCCAGGGCCTGGGGCGCGCCGGGGGTGTAGTGGTGGAGCTGGCCGTCGATCCGGTGCTGCCATTGCCCGGCCAGCACCTGGACGATGCACAGGCTGTCGGGCAATACCTTGTGGATGCGCAGCGGATCGGGGAATTGCAGGTTGCAGTCGAAGTACTGCAAGTGCGGGCGCACGGTGCGGGCGCGGTAGTGGCCGACGGCGCTGCCCATCACCCGCCGGGCACTGGGGTCGAACACCCCGGCGCGGGCCAGGCCAACCGGCCGGTCGAAGCAGAATTGTGTATCGAGGTAGGGGTTCCAGCATTCCATCGGCAAAGCGGGTCCATGGGGGTGGTTGCTACGGCGGCCAATGGTAACTCACTCACACTTTGCGCAGCGGTGGTTGTGAGCGTCGGAATTTTTCTTGTGAATGACGGCCAAAGCGCTTGGCAGGGCAGCAGGTGCCGACTTCAATGAACGGCTTTTTCAGATGTCAGGAGTGTGAACAATGCAGCTTTATTGCAGATGGGCGGCCGTGTGGGCCATGGCGCTGGCCTTGATAACCGGCCTGGCCCAAGCCGATGAACGGCCCCCGGTGGCGGATAAGCTGGCGGCCTATGTCGGCCAGCAGGGGGTGAAGGTCTGGACCTTGCGCATCGGTGAGCGCAGTGAGCATCAGGCCCTGGTGCAGGTTGAGGACGTGGATCACGACTGGAACCTGCGCATCCAGAAAATGGCCGTGGAAAAGACCGCAAAGGATACCCGCTACGCCACGACCGTCGACGGGCAGAAATTCGTGGTGCTGGTGCTCCAGGAGGGTTGGGGCGAGCTGTACCTGCCGGGTGAAGCCGCGCCGGTGCGGGTGCGCTATGACGAGAACCTGTCGAGCCAGGGCGATGCCCAGGCGTTCCTTACCGACTATCTCAAGGCCCGGTAAGCCCTGGGAGCGCCGGCACCCAGGCGCTCGGCCGCTTTGTTTTCTGTGAATCAAGGACTTGTTTATGACTTCATCGCTGCAACCCGATGCATCCCGCGACGCTCAGCGCGAACAGGTGATCGCCCAGCTCCAACAGGTGATCCAGCGTGTGCCCGAGCAGAGCGAATTCACCAACACGCGCCGCTATCAATTGCTGGGCCCGCTGTTCACGCTGATTTCGCTGGGCATGCTGGCCTGGGGTATCCAGCAGGGCAAGACCGGCATGTTGCTCTGCGGGCTGTTTCTGTCCGCGTTGTTCGCCCTGGTGACCTGGCAGCATCGCCACGCCGGCCAGCATGCCTTCATGCGGTTGACCCGGCGCCAGCTGTTCGTGGATTCCCTGAGCGCACCGGTCAACCTGACGGACGTGGTGGATGTCCATGTCAAGGATGAGGGGCTGCTGACCCTGCAGCAGCTGACCCTGCGCCCGGGCAGCCCGCTGCCGACCCACAGGCCCGTGCGCCAGGTGTTCGGCAACCAGGCCATGGCGCTCAAGAGCCCCGAACCTCACATTCGCATTCATTCCGCCGGGTTGATGAGCGGGGGGCGCAAACTGGCCATCGATGACATTGCCGCGCTGTTGGACGCCTACTGCCAGGCGGCCAATGCACAGCAACAGCTGGATGAGTTGCAAGGCCGTGGATAACGCCGAAAAAGAAGCCTTGTTGCTGCAACTGCAGGCCGATGCCGACGGCCCCCGGCGCCGCTGCGAGATTCGCGAGCGCTCCCTTGGGCAAGCGGTCATGCTGGCCCTGCTCTCGCTGCTGCTGGTGCTGTTGGGCGGCTGGCTGGCCAGCCTGCCTTCGGCCTGGCAGTTGCGCTCTGCCCAGCTGTGGTTCTGGCTGCCCGGGGCGCTGATGCTGGGCGCCGGGCTTGTGGGCCTGGCGGCGGCCGAAGCCCTGCGTCGGCGGCATGGCCAGCAGGTGCTGGCGCTGACCCCCGACACCCTGCAGTTCGCCAATGCGCCCGACCCCACTCCCTGGGTGTGTTTCGATGGTTTCGAACTGGAGCAGCGCTACCTGAGCCTGGGGGTGGTGTTCTCGGTGATCGCCGGTAGCCGTGCGCCGGCCCTGGCGCCAGCCTGCTTCAAGTCCCTGGCCGCGCCCCATGCCTGGCCAGTGGCCGCGGGCATGCGCGTGCGGTTGTGGCTGTTCAACCCAATGCTCGATGGCCAGCGCCTGGATTTCCAAGCCCTGACCGACCTGCTCTACGCCTACCTGAATGCGGCCCAGGCCCGCAGCACCCTGGGCCAACTGTTCCCGGAGGTGCAACGGGTGGGGGCAACGCAGTAGCCGGGCCAGTAAAAACGCCTCCCTAGGGAGGCGTTGTCGTATTACCCGGTTTGCTCCCCTTTTAGCGCAGATCGAACCGGTCCAGGTTCATCACCTTGTCCCAGGCCGCCACAAAGTCCTTCACGAACTGCTCACCCGCATCCGCCGCTGCATACACCTCGGCCAGGGCCCGCAGTTGCGAGTTTGAACCCAGCAGCAGGTCGACCCGAGTACCGCTCCATTTGTATTGCCCCGTGGCGCGGTCGCTGCCTTCGTACAGGTCGCGGGCCTCGGACTGGGGTTTCCATTGGGTGCCCATGTCCAGCAGGTTGACGAAGAAGTCATTGCTCAAGGTGCCCGGGCGCGCGGTGAATACGCCGTGGGGCGATTGCCCGACATTGGCCCCCAGCACCCGCAGGCCGCCCAGCAGCACGGTCAGTTGCGGGGCGGTCAGGGTCAGCAGTTGCGCTCTGTCCACCAGCAGGGCTTCGGCGGTGACGCCGCTGATCGGCTTGAGGTAGTTGCGAAAGCCATCGGCCACGGGTTCCAGCACGGCGAAGGATTCGACGTCGGTCTGTTCCTGGCTGGCATCCATGCGCCCCGGGGCGAAGGGCACGCTGATGCTGTAGCCGGCATTTTTCGCCGCCAGTTCCACCGCCGCGCAACCGCCGAGGACGATCAGGTCGGCCAGGGATACGCGCTTGCCACCCGTCTGCGAGCTGTTGAAGGCGCTCTGTACCCCTTCCAGGGCGCGCAGCACCTGGGCCAGTTGCTGCGGTTGGTTGACCTCCCAGTCCTTCTGCGGGGCCAGGCGAATCCGTGCGCCGTTGGCGCCGCCGCGCTTGTCCGAGCCGCGGAAGGTCGAGGCCGAGGCCCAGGCGGTGGACACCAGTTGCGCCACGGACAGGCCGGAATTGAGGATCTGGCCCTTGAGCTGCTGGATGTCCTGGGCGTCGATCAGCGGGTGGTTCACCGCCGGAATCGGGTCTTGCCAGATCAGTTCCTCGGCCGGCACTTCCGGGCCCAGGTAGCGGGCGCGCGGGCCCATGTCACGGTGGGTGAGTTTGAACCAGGCCCGGGAGAAGGCTTCGGCCAGTTGCTCGGGGTGCTCATGGAAGCGCCGGGAGATCGCCTCGTAGGCCGGGTCGAAGCGCAACGACAGGTCGGTGGTGAGCATCGACGGGGGGCGGCGTTTGTTCGGGTCGTGGGGGTCGGGCACGCTGTCGGCCCCGGCGCCGGCTTTGGGCCGCCACTGGTGGGCGCCGGCGGGGCTGGTGGTCAGTTCCCATTCGAAGCCGAACAGGTGGTCGAAGAAGTCATTGCTCCAGCGGGTCGGGGTGGTGGTCCAGATCACTTCCAGGCCGCTGGTGATGGCGTCGCCACCGACGCCTGTGCCGAAGCTGCTTTTCCAGCCCAGGCCCTGCTCTTCCAGGCCGGCGGCTTCCGGTTCCGGGCCGACGTGGCTCGCCGGGCCGGCGCCGTGGGTCTTGCCGAAGGTATGGCCACCGGCGATCAGGGCCACGGTTTCTTCATCGTTCATGGCCATGCGGGCGAAGGTTTCGCGGATGTCCCGGGCCGCCGCCAGCGGGTCGGGGTTGCCGTTGGGGCCTTCCGGGTTGACGTAGATCAGGCCCATCTGCACCGCCCCCAGGGGATTCTCCAGCTCGCGGTCGCCGCTGTAGCGCTGGTCGCCGAGCCAGGTGGTTTCGCTGCCCCAGTAGACGTTGTCTTCCGGCTCCCAGACGTCCTGGCGGCCACCGGCAAAGCCGAAGGTTTTAAAACCCATGGACTCCAGGGCGACGTTGCCGGTGAGGATGATCAGGTCGGCCCAGGAGATCTTGCGCCCGTACTTCTGCTTGATCGGCCAGATCAGCCGCCGCGCCTTGTCCAGGCTGACGTTGTCCGGCCAGCTGTTGAGCGGGGCGAAGCGCTGCTGCCCGCCCCCGGCGCCGCCACGGCCATCGGCGATGCGGTAGGTGCCGGCGCTGTGCCAGGCCATACGGATGAACAGCGGGCCGTAGTGGCCGAAATCCGCCGGCCACCAGGGTTGGGAGTCGGTCATCAACGCCTGCAGGTCGCGCTTCACCGCGGCCAGGTCCAGGCTGTTGAATTCGGCGGCGTAGTCGAAGTCCTCGGCCATGGGGTCGGACAGCGGCGAGTGCTGGTGGAGGATCTTCAGGTTCAGTTGGCCGGGCCACCAGTCGCGGTTGCTGGTGCCTTCGCCGGCGGTGTGTTTGAACGGACACTTGGATTCGTTGGACATGGGACTCTCCTTCGGTCATCCCTACCCGGCTGCTCGATATGGGCCCGAGGCTGGACGTGCGTATGAAAAGCGTAGTGAACGGCAAGCGAAGGTAAAAATAGACCCGCTTGATGACCCTGGCAGAAAAAAACCATGATGCCTGCAAGGTTTCTGCGCGGGGCGCCCTGCCCCCTGGGAACCTGCCCCGGATCTGGCGAGCGGCGCCCAGGCTTGTTTAGCGCAGCCGATGCTGAACCGCGGCCTGAGCCTGGGCGTCCAGGCGGCGCTGGGTGTCGGCATCGATCTGCTGGCGCAGAGCCTGGAACAGCGGGCTGGCATCGGTGTAGCGGCGGCCGTAGCCGAGGTTGAAGCGGTAGTCGAAACCCGCCGGGTTCTGGCCCTGGGTGTGTTGCAGCAGGGTTTCCAGCTTGTCCAGGGCCTTGACCGCGCGCGCCTCGGTGCTGGCGGCGCCTTCGTATTCATCCCACAGGTCCAGCAGGCGTTGGCGGGCCGGGGCGTCCAGGGCTCGGGCCAGCAGTTGCAGGTCCGCGCGCTCCTGCTGGCTCTTGTCCGGGTGGGCAGCCTGGGCCACCGCCGGGATGTCGCCGTGAATGGCCTCCCCCAGGTCGTGGACGATGCACAGCTTCAGCACCCGCAGCAGGTCCAGGTCCCCCAGTTGGTCTTCGAACAGCAGCGCCATCAGGCACAGGCGCCAGCTGTGCTCGGCCGTGCTTTCCTGGCGGCCGCTGGAGGTGTGGGCGCTGCGCAGCACGTCCTTGAGTTTTTCCGCTTCACGGAGAAAGTCGAGACGGCCGCTGAGAAGTTCACTGTTCATGGAAAGACCTGCGCGGGTGGGCAAAACACAGCCGGCACTGAAAGGCGGCGAGCGATGGCCAACCAGACTAGCCAAGGGGTGCTGCCGGGGCCACGGATAAAATATCCGTGGCGCCGTTTCAGAGGGTTTCCACCAGCCGCACGGCGTTGCCGTCGGACAGGTTGAGGCGGGTCCAACGGCACTGGCTGGGGGCGATGGGCACGATGGCCGAATCGTTGTGGCCGCTGAAAAATTCCAGGGACGGCGGCGCCAGCACCTCGCGCCAGCCCAGGTCATCCAGGGCGGCTTCCTTACGCACGATTTCCTCGGTGCAGAAGCCCCATAGGGAGTGCCCCAGCAGCTCGCTCAAGGGCACGCCGAACTGCCCGGCGCGGGTGGCGGAACAGGCCAGCAGGCGGTGGGTCAGGTCGCACACCAGGTGCACGGCGCGCGGGCTGTCGTTCACCAGCCGCGCCAGGGCCTGATCGGCGGCGGCGCTGAGGTTGGCCGCCAGCAGTTGTTCCAGGCGCGCACGCTCTGCCGGCTCCATGGCTTGCCGGCCGTTTTCCCAACGGGAAATGCTCGACTGCGCCACGCCGAACAGTTCGGCGGCGTGCTGCTGCTTGACCCGGTGCAACAGGCGCCAGCGCCTGAGGGCCAGGCCCAGATGGGGGGAGGTGAACGGGGCTGCGGGCATGGAATAAGTGATAGGGGTAAAGGGGCCGACAGTTTCGCAGCCCCGGCGCTTGACGGGCAACTGGCGCTGACCCACGCCATTCACCCGGCCTGCCACAAGTTGCTGGACAGCGCGGCCAAAGCCACGAAAAATCAGCGCCTTTGCCCTGCCCTCCACGGGCCGGGCGCCTGTGCCAAGGAGTTCGGCCCAATGCTCAATGTCCTGTTTGTCTGCAGCCAGAACAAGCTGCGCAGCCCCACCGCCGAGCAGGTGTTTGCCGACTGGCCGGGGATCGAGACCGCTTCGGCGGGCCTCAACCACGACGCCCAGGTGCCCCTGGGCCCGGAGCTGGTGCAATGGGCCGGGCTGATTGTGGTGATGGAAACCCGGCACCGGGAAAAACTGCGCAAGCGCTTCAAGGCGCAGTTGAATAACCAGCAGATTGTCTGCCTGAACATTCCCGATGATTACGAGTTCATGGACCCGGAGCTGATCCAGTTGCTGCAGCAGAAGGTGCCGCAGTTTCTTCCCGATGGCGGCGAGGCTCGCTGATATGCCCCTGATATTCAGGGCCCCACCTGAGCTGCGGGTGGAGCTGGACATCCTTGGCTACCAGTTCCCTGGCAGCCACGATCACCTGGACGCCAACTGGCTGATGGTGCAGGGCCGCATCGAGCATCCCCAGGGCGACTGGCGTTTCAAGGATGCCTGCCTGAGGACTCATGAGCTCGATCAGTTGGCCCAGTGGCTACACGCCCTGGATCAGCCCGAAGGCCCTCCCCGGCCCTGCTGGTTCACCGAGCCCTGCCTGGCGTTTCACTATCTGGGCGGCCCCGAGCCGCAGATCCAGATCCACTTTTGCCTTGAAGCCGCACCGCCCTGGCTGAACCCGGAGCAACGGCTGGACGGCTGCCAAGTGACGCTGCCCCTGGCCTGCAATTCCGTGCCTCGGCTGCTGGCAGGGGTGGATGCCCTGCGCCGGGATTTCCCCCAGCGCTGAACCACAGCCGCCCGTCTGTAGCCGCTGCCGCAGGCTGCGATAGGCACCGAAGGGGCCTAGGCGCCAGGGGGATCGCCAGCGAGCCTGCGGCTCGTGCGCAGCCTTCGGCAGCGGCCACAAGAAGCGGGGCACGCGCGGGGTTGGACTCTGTGTGGCCGCGAAGGAGCCTCGGTGGTGGTTAGACGGAGCCGAGGGCGGCGATCAACGCTGGGGAGGCGTTGTACAGCGGCGTGCTGCCCTGCAACAGGATCTGTGCGCTGCGCCGGTAGGCGGCGCCATCGATCAGCAGCTCTCCACCGGCCAGCCGGGCGTTGATCAGGGTCTCCAGCACCCCGGCGGGGTTTTCAATTGCCAGCGGGTACTCGCCCGGCTCCTCGCCTAGCACCGGCGCCCGCGCCAACAAGGCATGGGCCACGGTGCCCTCGGCCAGGCAGGCCGCCGCCAGGCAGCAACCGCCGGACACCGCCAGGGACGGGTGGGCGTTCTGCGGGGTGAAGTAGCGGGTGGCAATATCCCCACCCTCTCGCGCTGGGCTGACGATGCAGATCTTCGGGATGGTTTCGCTGCGCCGCAGCTCGTCGGCGCTCATCAGGCTGCCGTCGCGCTTGCGCAGGCCCATGCGCAACCCGCCCAGCACCATCAGTTCCAGCAGGCGCGCCTTGAATTGCGGGTCGGCGTCCAGCTGGGCCGGGGTTTCCTCGCCGGTCTTGCCCAGGTCCGCCGCACGCAGGATGACCATGGGCACCGCCACGTCGATGCAGGTGGCGGCGATGCCGTCCAGCAGGTCCACCCGTTTGCCGGTGGGGAACAGCGCGCCGGTCTTGGCCCCCACCGGCTTGTCGAGAAACAGGTCGACCCCGGGAAACACCCCGTTGACCCCGGGAATCCGCGTGTCGCTCAGCAGCCGGCCATTGGCGAAGCCTAAGCGCGCATACATCGTGGTCTGGGTGTTGCTGTTGTAGATCTCGATCTGCCCACCGCCCTCCCCGGGCTCCAGCCAGCCGCGCTGCAGGGCGTACAACGGCAGGGCCGCGGACATGTTGCCGCAGTTGACGCTCCAGTCGATGGCGCTCTTGCCCGCCGCCAGTTGCGCCAGGGTGCTAATCATCCGCGTCTCGCCGGGGCGGCGCTCGACGATGAATACCTTGTTGCTGGTGGGCCCGCCGCGCCCCAGGCCGGTGATCTGGCTGTTGCCCGGCCACTCGCCATGCAGCGGCACGCCCATCAGGTGGCGCAGCAACTCTTCCACCAGCGCTTCGTCCCGGGGCAGCGCTTCGCGGGCCAGGATCAGCCCGGTGGAGGTGCCGCCACGGGCGTGGCACACGGGGAATTCAGGGATGGCAGCAGGCTTGGGCAGATCAGGCATGGCGGGCGCCTCCAGGGTGGGCGAATGGAACAGCCCCTTGTCGCACGGGCAACGGGCGGCAGCGCAGCATGATAAACCGTCGCGGCCTATCCCGGGGCCTGTCGCTTGGCGATCCGGGGTCGCCCGATTGCGCATCGTGCCCGGGGCCGATCAGCACCTGGGTCTTGGCACGGGTGCTACAGGCTTGTAGCCCGAAGCGGCCAGGACGCCCTCACGGCGCTTTTTTGACCGGCCCATTTGACTAACAGTCTTGAGCTTCTAGATTCCACTGGCGACCTCATGGAAGTGCATTTCGCCCGGTGCCCGACAGCTGTTGCGCCGCGCCCGGATGCTCGGTGGCCGCACGCTGCACAGCCGATGACACCCGGGCCTGGATCGCCAGGCCCATAGCGCGACAACAGGGAGCCGGACATGAACGAAAACATCGTGGATATCCTTGTCACCATTGACGTGGACACCATTCTGGAAAGCAACGGCAAGACCTTCGACGGCGGCAACACGCTGACCTTGAGCCAGCACAGCGCCACCCCCACCCAGCTCTACAACTACTACAGCAACGGCCAGCGCCTGTCCGACCAGGTGGTCTACATGGTGGCCCGCCGCGACAACACCGACGGGCCGGACGGCGGCTCCGAACTGGCGGTCAACCTGCGTCAGGGGGACATTGTCCGCTGGCGCGCCACCAGCCTGTCCAAGGGCATGTACAACGCGGTGCTGCTGTACCAGTACACCCAGACCAACCCGGTACCGAGTGCCGGCAATCCGCCCTATCTGACCGACGTCACGCCGGTGGTCCTGGACAGCACGCCGCTGCCCATCATCGACAAGGACAACCCGGCCGGGCAGCCCATCGCGCAAAGCGTGCAGAACTACTACTGGCAGGCCAACGCCACCCGGGTCGGCTCGCGCATTACCTACACCTGGGCCTTCATGATCCTGGACAGCAACAACAAGGTGATCGCCTACTGCTCCTGGGACCCGTACTTCTCCATCCACTGATGGCCATGGCCTCTCCCCGTTGCGGGGAGAGGCTTGCTCCAGGCTTCAGGCGCGCCGGGCCAGCAACAGCACCGAGGCCGCCGCCGACAGCAACGCCGCGCAGCAACGATTGAACAGGCGCTTGCCCGCAGGCTCGCTGAACCAGCGGCGCATGTGCAGGCCCATCAGCGCATAAGCGCTGATGGCGATCCACTCCAGCAGCAGGAACAACAGCCCCAGCACCAGGAACTGCGAACCCACTGGCGCCCCGGGCTCGACGAACTGCGGCAGAAACGCGGTGAAGATCAGGATCGCCTTGGGATTGCCGATGGCTACCAGAAATTCCTGCCGGCTGAGGGCCAGCAGCCCGGACACCCGGCTGCGCTCCGCACTCTGCACCTGGGGGTCCGCGGTCCACAGCTGATAGGCCAGGTACAGCAGGTAGCCCGCGCCGAGAATCTTGATCCCGTAGAACAACAGCTCCGAGGCTTGCAGCACCACCGCCAGGCCGGCGGCGGCCAGGGCGATCATCAGGGCGAACGCTGCCAGGCGGCCGATGCCCGCCAGGCACGAGGTGCGAAAACCGTAGGTGCTGGCATTGCGCACCGACAGCAGGTTGTTCGGCCCGGGGGCCATGTTCAGGGCGAAACAGGCCGGGAGAAATAGCGCCAGGGTGGCGAGGTTCATAGGCACTCCAGAATCGGCAAGGCGTCGTTGTTGACCGGCAAGGAACATAAAACGCCTGGGCCCCGGGACACAAGCCAGCCCCGGCGATTACGCCCCGGCCAGGCGCAAGGCATAGGCACGGATGTCCTGCGGCCAGTCCTCGATGCACTGTTGCAGGCGCGCCAGGTCCGCGGCGAACAGCGCCCGGGTGGCTTCTTCATAACCGGGAAGATCGCCGCCCATGGCCAGCATGAACTGGTAGGCCGCCTCTTGCGCGGCCCGCTGGCGCTGCGGTTCGGCGCCATGGCGCCGGGCTTCGTCCACCAGCCGGCGCAGCACCGCCGAGGCGCCACCGGGCTGCTCGGCCAGCCAGTCCCACTGGCGCGGCAACAGGGTCACTTCCCGAGCGATGACCCCCAGCTTGGGTCGCCCCCGCCCCCGGGGCGCAGCCTCTTCGCCCTCGACCGGCGCAGCAGCAGGCTGGCGCGGGCGATAGCGCCCGTTGCCCGGCGCCGGCGTGGCGGCCAGGCGCTGGCGCACTTCGTCCGGGGTGCCCCGCAGGTCGAGGTCGATGACCCGGCCGCTGGCATCGTCGAACACCAGCAACGGCTGCGGCGCCGCCTCTTCGCTGGCACGCTTGACCGCCAGCGCGACCTCCAGCAACGGGCCGGCCGCCAGCACCTGCTGGGCCTGAAACGCAGTGACGGGTTGGGTAAGTGGGTCGGACATGGTTATGGCCTCAAGGAAACGAGGCTGCATATTACCCGGGTATTAATAAGACAATCAATAATACCCGGGTAATATTTAAACAGCGGCCGGCCCTCGCGACTGCCGCTGTGGGGCCGGCTCGCTGTCGACGGGCATCTCGATGCCCCAGTCGCCGTCCAGGTACCAGTCCTCCCCGAGCATTTCCGCCGGGTGCATGGTGCGATCGGAACCATTGCCGCAGGCCAGGGCATTGGCCGCGCAGTAGCGGTCGCAGCCCCAGCAGATCCGCTCGGGGTGTTTGGGGCGCAGGGGAAAGGGCTTGGCCATGGCGGCTCCCGGAACCTGGATGAAGGAGCCTGCACCTTAGAACCTGCGGGGCCTTCGAGCCTTGATCCCGATCACAATGGCAGAGTGCGGTCCTGGATCACCTGCTTCATCACCAGGGTCGAGGTCAGGCGCTGGACGTTGGGCAAGGTCGACAGGCGTTCGTCATACAACCGCTGGAACGCCGGCAGGTCGCGGGTGATCACCTGCAGCAGGTAATCGGGTTCGCCAAACAGCCGCTGCGCCTCGACGATCTGGACAATGCCCTGCAAGGCAGTTTCGAAGGCCGCCACGGCCTGGTGATCGCCCTCGCGCAGGGTGACAAACACCATGGCCGAGAAATTCAGCCCCAGGGCGCTGGGCGCCAGTTGTGCGCGATAGCCCAGGATCACCCCGGACTGCTCCAGCGCCCGTACCCGGCGATGGCAAGGGGACAGGCTGAGACCGACCCGCTCGGCCAGGTCGGTGACCGAAAGGCGGCCGTCGGCTTGCAGCTCGGCAAGAATCTTCTGATCAATCCGATCCATTTGAATAATTCTCCCCATTCGAAGGTTTGCAGTTGGAATATTAGAGAAAAAATCCCCCTCGATCTTCACTATTCTTTCTTCACACCTTGAAGCCCCTGTTCACCGCAGCTGTGCGGCGGTCGAGCCCCTGATGCCCGTGAGAAAGCCCCATGCCCTACCCCCTTGCCAAGCCGCACCCTGCGCTGCCTAGCGCGACCGCCTGCCCCGCCCACGCTACCTGCAGCCAGCCGAGGTAAGCCAGCATGGAACCGAGCATGTTGGCCGCGTTCTGGGCAGTGTCGCTGCTGTTCGTGATCACCCCCGGCGCCGACTGGGCCTATGCCATCTCTGCCGGGCTCAACGGCCGGGTGGTGATTCCCGCGGTATCCGGGCTGCTGAGCGGGCACCTGCTGGCGACCCTGGTGGTGGCCGCCGGGGTCGGCGGGCTGGTGGCGCGTTACCCCCTGGCCCTTGCGGGCCTGACCGTGGCCGGTGCCGGCTACTTGCTGTGGCTGGGCGTCGGCCTGCTGCGCCACCCGTCCACGCCCCAGGCCGGCGCAGGCCAGGCCGATGCTTCCTGGGCACGCTGGTCGTTCAAGGGCCTGTGTGTCAGCGGCCTCAATCCCAAGGTCTTCCTGCTGTTCCTGGCCCTGCTGCCACAGTTCACCAGCCCCGCGGCCGCCTGGCCGGTGTCGCTGCAGATCCTCGCCCTGGGGCTGCTGCATGCCTTCAGTTGCGCGGTGATCTACCTGTTGGTGGGCTTCGGCTCGCGCACTGTTCTACAAGCGCGGCCGGTGGCGGCGCTGTGGGTCAGTCGCCTGTCGGGCGGGTTGATGGTCCTGATTGCGCTAGTGTTGCTGGCGGAACAACTCCTGGCTTGAGGAAGACCCATGCATAGCTTCAGACAACGAGCGGCTCGCGGGCTGCAAAGCGGTGACAGCTTCAGCCTGTCGCGACGCTTCACTCCCCAGGACATCCAGCGCTTTGCCGAGATTTCCCGGGACTACAACCCGGTGCACTACCACCCGCCCTTCGCCGAGGCCCGAGGGTTTCGCGAACCGGTGGCCCATGGCCTGCTGACCGCCAGCCTGGTGACCGAGATCGGCGGGCAGATCGGCTGGCTGGCCTCGGCGATGAGCTTCCAGTTCCGCCGCCCGGTCTATGCGGGGGATACCGTGACCTGCCGCTGGCTGATCACCGAGGTGGATGCCCGGGGGCGGGCTACGGCGGTCATCACCCTGAGCAACGAAGATGGCGTGATCGTGCTCGAAGGCGAAACCCGCGGCGTGCTTCCCGGCGAACAGGAACGGCAGTTACTGAGCCAGATGCTCGCCGAAGGCGACCCCGGCAACCCCCTGGCTCGGTAGGCCTCAAGACCTGCGACGCACCCGAAGCCCCCTTCGCTGGCAAGCCAGCTCCTACACAAAGCCCCGCCACTACCCCACCTCGTAGGAGCCGGCTTGCCGGCGAAGAGGCCCTCAAGCCCTGCGACGCACCCGAAGACGCCTTCGCTGGCAAGCCAGCGCCTACACAAAACCCCACCACCACGCCATCTCGTAGGAGCCGGCTTGCCGGCGAAGAGGCCCTCAAGACCTGCCGCGCCCCCGAAGACGCCTTCGCTGGCAAGCCAGCTCCTACACAAAGCCCCGCCACCACGCCATCTCGTTGGGGCTGGCCGGGCACAGAATTTTCTCTGACAGCGGCTACGGGATCGCTATGATGGATCACCATGAACCCCAGCCCCGCGATCCGCCAACCCTGTCCGCCCGGCGCCTGCATTTGCGAGCGCGAGCAGTTGCTGGACACCCCCGGAGCCGACCTGCGCATCCTCAATCTCACGCGCCAGGAGGAAAAGCGCCTGCTCGAACGCCTGGAAAACCTCAAGGACCTGGCGGACCTGGAACACATGCAGCGGCGGATGTACGAACAACTGGGCATCCGCGTCCAGATCAGCCCCAGTGACAATGTGGTCCGCAGCATGCGCGGCATCGCCATTTCCCTGGGCGAGTTGCCCGGCCTGTGCCGCAAGACCCGGCAATCGATCCCGGCCGCCATCCGCCGGGCCATGGAGCAGCGCCCGGAAATCGCCTACCGCCTGCTGGACTCCCAGGACCTGTTGCGCGGCACCTGAGGGCTGCGCACTCAAGCGCCGCCCATACCGTTCAAGGCTTGCAGCCCGGGGCCTGAACCCGGAAACTTGCTGCTGCTTTTTCCAGGACTTCTCTCATGCAAAACACCCCATTGAACGCCGCCGACTTCGAAACCCTCGAAGACACCCTGCTCAAGTACGGCCACGACCACTCGGTACTCAACCCCTGCGAGCTGGACGGTTATTTCACCGCGCTGGTGTCGGGCCCGACCCAGGTGGATATCGCCGAATGGTTCCCGGCGATCTGGGGCGGCGAGAACCCCAATTGGGAAACCCCGCAAGAGTGCCGGCAGTTCATCGACCTGTGCGTGCGCCACATCAACACCCTGGCCGAACAACTGGCCAGTGATGCCCAGGGTTTCCATGCACGTTTCGAAACCACCGAACACCAGGGCCAGGACCTGCTGCTGGCCGAAGAATGGTGCTTTGGCTACCTGCGTGGCGTGGCCGTGGGCAACTGGCCGCAGATGCCGGCACCACAGACCGGCCTGTTGCAGACGATCATCGACTGTGCCGAACAGGACAACTTCGAACTGCCGGCCGACCTGGATCTGGAGCAGCATCGCCAGCAGGTAGCGGCCATCGAACCGGCGGCGCGGGCGCTGCATGCCTATTGGACGGCGCAGCGCTGAGGCTGACGCCAGCAGAAGCACCGCGGGGGCCCTAAGGGGCAAAAAAAGGCAGATTTCCCGCTCGGGGAAGTCTGCCAGCCAAGGACGGATAATGCCCATGTTCAAATGCATCAAGAGACTTTTCAGCCGGAATGCACCAGCGCAGCCGCAGCCGCAGGACATTCCCGCACCCGCCGCCCCTCCGACATTGGAGGAATATCTGTCCGGCTTGCCAACTTGCGATCATGAGCCCGACGAGGACTTCTACTACCGAACAGAAGCGGCTGACCAATGGACGCGATACTTCTCAAGCGAATTCACCATACCCTGCCGCAACCAGGGAGGAGGTCATTCCCAAGACCTGACGATGAACGAAGCGCTGAAAAATTACGCAGCCGTCCATGGTCTGGTGTACGTGTTCTACTACTACAGCCCATTCCCCTATGCACAAACGAAGATTGCCTCGCACCATAAGGAGTGCATTGAGGCTACCTCAGGGCTGATCTCGCCTTACAAACATTGGATGCTCCTGTGCTTTCTGGCTCGCTATAAAAAAGACACCGCGGCGTTGACAGGGCGAACAAGCTTTGCCGATGGGACCCAAAACGATCAAGAGTGTCGATACATCATTTGCGATCCCCCCTGCCTGACCATTCCACGACAGGACATCCAACTTCACTTGAATGGTCATTGGTACTCATTGCCGGCCATCACCGATTTAACTCTAGGCCAGCTCATGGTGACTTGGCGCGATGATGCAACCTTCTGCGCTTCACGAGCCGCTTCACTACTCCTGGCCGTGAAAGTCTGATCAAAGGTCCATTCCCGTTTTAAGCAGGCATGGTGTGCGCCATGCCTGCAAAGCTGGGTGCGGTAGTAGTAAGGCCCTCAGATCATTGGGTAGGCGCATATTCCTCAATCAGTTTCCACAGCAAACGGCCCATCGGTAGGCGGTAGATATCGCTGTGGGCCCCTCCTCCGGATCCCGGCGAGTTGAATTCGGTAATGCCGTTAGAAGCGTCGATATAGGCCACTTTTCTGTCCGGGCCGGTGCTCTTGAACGGCTCGGCGCAGCCTTGCTGACCGTGCTTGCAGACTTCGAACCGACCTCCTGGAACTGCGGATGTGTCAGAAGCCGTCATGCACTCGAATATGCGCTGGTACTGGGGGTCGGTCGTATCGCAGGCCTTGTGGTATGAGCCGATCGATCCGGCAGGATCGGTCCAGACGATAAAGGGGGCGCCGGTCGCCGAATCGTTGGTGGCTGCAGTCAGCACCACCTTGGTCTTTTGAAGATGCCCGTAGTCCCGATAGGGAGCGCCTTCACGTCCGAGGTCCGGGGCAAAACGGTTGATGCTCATCGCCCCTTGCAAGCCAACGGCCAGATCAACCGGGCTGGTGACCATCGGCTGATCGGGGAACTGACTGCCAAGAGGCACCAGGGCCGGTGAACTGAACACCGCGCGAGTCATGGCGCGCGCCCCGAAACTGTGGCCTAGCGCAACAACCCTGGCCTTGCTGCCAGAGGCCGCCAGGCTGCGCGGAATGGTTTCGTTGAGCATCTTGTTCAGCCAGGACAAGCCTACTTCGTCCGCATCATTGGCCTTATTTGAATAGCTGAATACGTTGCCGAAGGAGTTGGACCAATAAGACGGCCAGGTCACGCCAATGACCAAGGGGCGGAAGTGACCAGTCACCTGATCATCGACCAGCGGTTTGATTGCCAGCGTCCTGTCGATCGGACTTTCTTGCTGTCCCTTGGCCGCTTCCAAGGAAGCGGCCATCAAGTTACCAGTCAAGTCATTGAAATTTCGTATTGCTTCTTGTTGGGCAGTGTTCCAGCCCATGACAATCACCAGAACATGGGTGTAACTACCTTGCCGAAGGTCCTGGGTCAAATTATTTTCCAGCGATAGCAGCGCATACTTTCCATAATCGTAAAACTGATAGGCATGGGCATCCACCTTGTCTAGGTTGGTGGATATTGAGCAGGCATGCCAGTCACTTATTTTCGCCAGATCATAGTTCTTTTTGACGAGTGATAATTGCTTTGCCGCGTAAGCGTTATATACAAAGCAATGATTCTTTGAAAGATAAGGATCACTTGCCCCGGCGGTGTCCTTGGCTATCGAGTTTTTTATGATGTGCGAAATGAACATCGCCTTAGAGTCACTTTCCTGAAATCTCCTGATCTGACTTGGTGTTCCCCAGCGGCTTGGTTCTTCCGCGCTGATGTATTGGCCGCTCCGTACGAAGCTGACCTGGGGATAAGCCTTGGGGCCGCCGACGATGGCCTGTGGGCTTTTTTCAATGGCCACGACATACCCTGGGTAATGCAAGGCGGTTCCGGATGGAAAATACAGGCTGGAATGGAAGTTTTTTGCATTGGTGCTATCCAGTTGCAATGCCGACTCATAAGGCTCCATGACCGACCCGGGTCCGGAACAACCAGCAACTCCTACTCCCAAGGCAATCAGGCTTAACCATTTGAGACGCATCATAACTAACTCCCTGGATCACTCCTGACCCTTATACTGACCTTCGCGCCGTAGACACATTAGTTAGAGGCAACGTGGACATCTTGCCTAGTCACAACACCACTATAGTCAGCAAGCGGCATTCAGCCAGCATCTCGATATATAAATATTAAGACTTACCTCTAAAGCCTTTTCCACATGAGATCAACTTTACTTCAACACTCCGACCTGCCCTCACTCGCTAGCACAAATCAAATTTAAATCCAGCCACTACTTGAAAAAACCTATTCGATAGCGAACTTATAGTTAGGCGACAATCAACTTTTACTTAATAAACACAAAAATAATCAATTACTACAAGATCAACTACGCCGGGCTCTGGCCAGTGCAGTGGCATGAGAATATTGGTTCCGCTGCTGGCCCGGCCCATGAGAAACGCCGCTGGCCCTACCCGGGCCAGCGGCGTTTTCATGCCTGCCATCAGGTGCTGCGCGGGGGTTACAGCAACTGGCGTTGCACCGCTTCATCCAGGGTGCTGCGGGCCAGTTGCTGGACCACATCGCGGGTATCCGCCTGGAAAGGAATGGCGACGATCAGCAGCAGTTGCATCCAGGTACGCACCGACTCGCTCTTGCGAATCCGCCCCAATTCCTTGCCGTCCTTGTCCTTGAACACCGTCTCCAGGGTGAAGGTGTTTTTCGCCGTGGACGGGATGATGAAGAAGGTGGCGCCGGTGATGATGGCCGAGGCCATGCTGAACTGTTCGTTGTTGTACAGAGTGGCTTCGGCGTACAGGTCCGACTCGACCTTGTCGGTGCTGACCCGGGCAAAGCGCCCGGACTGGCGGTAGGTATCGGCCACCGCCGCTTCCCAGGCGGCGGCCGGGGCGCCGGCGGCAGCATTGGCCGGGCCGCCATTGACCTGGTTCATCGCGGTGGTGCGCACGAAGGCCGTGGGTTTGTGTTGCTCCGCCTGGGCGGTGGGTGGCCAGGCCGTGACCGGTGCCAGTTCGTGTTGCGAATAGGACACGCAGCCGCTCAGCAGTACCGCGGCCAGCACCAGTACGTGCTTGATGGAACCGAACATGTGACGCTCCTTGATCCTAGTGCGCCAACCGGGCGGTGGCGTTGTCGAGCAATGTGCCAACCAGCTCGTTGAGCTGCTTGGCGCCCTGGGTCGGGGCCCAGTATTCGCGCCCATAGAGACCGACATTGCGCTCGAACTTGAGCTGCTCCCTGGCGCTGGCCAGTTCCTTGCCGTCGCGATCAACGATCGACAGATCACCGGCCAGGTCGAAGCTGTCGACGTAGATCGGGCCATTGACCCAGATCCACAGCGTCAGGGTCAGCAGGGCCCCCGGCACATAGCCCGGGTGCGGCCCGCGATGGCCCTTGAGGGAGGTCATGTTGAACTTCAGCACCACGTCGTTTTCCCCCAGGCGGGTAGGAAACTCGCTGAGTTGCTGGAAGTAGCCGGCGCTCTTGACGTAGGGCGTCAGCTGGGCGGTCAGGGAGCGGCTGATGGCGGTGCGGGTGGCTTCGTCGATACCGGCGGCGGAAACCTGCACATCGGCGATTTGCGCGGTGCGCGGGCTGCTGGCAGGCGCGGGATGCAGCGGTGCGCCCAAGGGGCCGGTGACGTTGTAGGACACACAGCCGGTCAGCGCCAGGGTGGCGACAAGGGCGGTGGCCCTGAGGAGGGTTCTGAACACGAAATATCCTTATTGAGGGACGGACAGCACCAACGTCTCGACCCCGGCGCCCAGAACTTTAGGAAAACCTCGCATTCGGTTGGGCGCTACAGGCCCGCTCTCGGGCCTTATTGATAATCCTCTTCATAGGCCTGGAGCAGATTGAACAAGTGCTCCTGGGGCATCGCGCAGTCCTCCAGCGCTTCGGGCGCAACGCCGTTCCACTCCTCATCGGGGTCGCTTTCGACAATCAGCAGCGGCACCTGGGCGTTGTTGCAGAAGGCGAGGATGTCGCGCAGTTCCTGCTCACGTTCCACATGGTCGTTTTGAAACAGCTTGGCGCTGTAGAAGAAGCCCTCGGCGCCACGGCGCAGATAGCCCTGGGCAACGCTCAGGGACAGGCCCAGGCGTTGATGGAGAAACTTGACCAGCGCCAGGTCAGTGCTGGGAGTCGCGGCGGCGATGCTTATTCTGGACATGGCAGGTTCCTTGATAAATCGGCGGGCAGCCCTCGCCCTGCTACTCGGGCCGCCACAGTTCGAGCCCCTCCACATGGCGCTCGATGTCGTCCATGTCGTCCTCCCCCAGGGTACGGTCGAAGGGTTCGCTGAGAATCCTGCGCACCTGGGCCAGGCGCTGGGTGACCTGCTGGTTATCGATGAAATCGGTGGTGGCGCGCTGGTAGTCAGCCACGGGTTTATCCATGTAGTAGGCGCCCATCTTGTGCAACGAGATCAAGACGAACTCCAGCTCCGCCAGGGCCTGCAGCGCCTGCTCGCCAGAGAGGGTGATGGTGCGGTTGCTTTCCAGCATCGAAACTTCCTTGGTGCTCAACAGTTGGACAGAATGCCGCCTGGGTGGCGTGCGGCGCGCGCTTCAATCAGGCAGGCCACCGCCCATGCTGATCATGGCCTGGCCGGGCTGATCAACAGGCCCGGCTGACACCGCTCACCGACTCGGTGCCGGAGCCAGCTTGAGCCGGGTCGGATCGACCGCGCAGGCCATGTTGCGCAGCTCCCCGATCAACGATTGACGGGGAAAGGCGGCCCATTGCGCAAGATCGTCCTTGCGCATGACCTCCACGCCCTGGGCGAAGGGCTCGGAGAAGTACACCCGGCCGAACTGCGCCGACTCATCCTTCTCGCAGTTGATCACCCGGGTCGCGCGGGAGCTGTAGATCGGCGGCTTGCCACCGCCCAGCGCAGCAGGCTTGGCGTAGTTGTTGACCAGATAGAACTGCCGCAGGTTCGGGTTGTTCTGGTAGAGGGCCAGCGAGTTGGCGGCAAAGTAGGTGGCCAGTTCCGGGCTTTCCAGCACCTTGAACATGCCGTCCGGACGCTGCGGCGCCGGGGCCTCCCCGGGGGTACCCGAATGCGCGCAACCGGCGAGCAAAAGCGCCGCGCTCAAGCTCGACAGCTTGTTCATCGGCCCGCTCCCTGGGCCAGGTCCGGCCGCTCCTGCTCCAGCAATGGCTGATCGACAGTGCCCTGCAGCGAGCAGAGCAAACGGGTCTTGCCGTCTTCCTGGCTGAGCATGAGGACCTTTTCCGCGGAGCCCGGCGCCGGGGCGATGCCCGAAGCGGCGGCCGGGTTGTCCTGCCAGGGGGCCGCGGCGTTGAGTTTGATCTGCGGCCGGGAGACGAAGTATTCGCCAGTCTCCTGCCAACCGGCCTGGGGCAGCGCGGCCATGACGGCCTCGCGGCTGGCATCGATTTCAAAGCCCCAGAAGTGAAAGGTGCCCTGCTCGCCCAGGTCGAACTGGCGGTCGTAGTAGGCGGTCAGGGGCAGGCCCTGATCCAGCAGCGGCCGGGAAAACGCCATCAGCGCGGTGGCGCTGTCGCGGCGCTCCGCCACCGGAATCCAGGCGATGCCCTGGCGCTGATTCTCCGCCAGTTTCACCACCTGCCCGAGCTCGGCGCGCTGCTGATACAGGGCCTTGAAAAAACTCGGCTGGCACTCCAGCAGGCTCTGGCTGAGGCTCGCTGCCTGGGCAGCGCCGGCACTCAAGCCCAGGAGCAAGGCCAACAGCGGTGAGGTGGAAAGGCGGGGCAAGGTGCGCGTCCGTTGCATGGTCTGGAGCATCCTGAGCAGGCGAAAAAAACGCGACTCTACTCCCGCCGGCACCGCCGAGACAAATCCGCCTGCAGGCACCAGGCCTGCATGGCAGAGCGGCGCCACAGCCGGTTCAGAGGAAAATACGGCCCTTGAGGTACAAGGCGCCGTAGCCGCTGATGATCACCCGCCCGTTGTCCAGCACCTGGCACTGCAACTGGCCCTTGCGCGCCCCGCCCTGCTGCGCCCGCAACTGACGCTTGCCCAGGCGCGCGGCCCAGTAAGGCGCCAGGGAGGTATGGGCGGAACCGGTGACCGGGTCTTCATTGACCCCGACCCGCGGGCCGAACCAGCGCGAGACGAAATCGAATGCCCGGGACGGCGCCGTCACGGCGATGCCGCGCACATCGAAGGCGGCCAGTGCGGCGAAATCGGGCTTGAGCGCCTCCACCAGAGATTCGTCGTCCACCACCAGCAGGTAATCGTCGGTGCGATACAGGGCCTCGGCCGCCGGCAACCCCAGGGCTTGCAGCAGGGCCGGAGGAATCGCCACGGCTTCGGGCTGCTTGGCGGGAAAATCCATGGACAGCAGGCCGCCCTCGCGGCTCACCCGCAACTCGCCGCTGCGGGTGGCAAAGCGCAGCACGTCGCGGCGCTCGCCCAACTGCTCGAACAGCACCCAGGCCGCCGCCAGGGTGGCGTGCCCGCACAGGTCGACCTCCACCGTGGGGGTGAACCAGCGCAGTTCGAAGACTTCGCCCCGGGGCACGAAATAGGCGGTTTCCGACAGGTTGTTCTCCAGGGCGATGCGCTGCAGGACCTCGTCCGGCAACCAGGCATCCAGGGGGCACACCGCCGCCGGGTTGCCACCGAAGACGTGGGAGGTAAAGGCATCCACTTGAAAGATATCGAGCTGCATCGCGGTCATTCCTCGGCGCCTTGGGCGCGGATCTGTTCCAGGTAGTTGTAGATGGTGTAGCGGGTCACCCCCAGGGCCGCGGCGGCCTTTTCGATCCCGCCCTTGACGATGAACACCCCGCGCTCCTGCATCTGGCGCACGGCGTCGAGCTTGTGTTGCTTGCTCATGCGCGCCCCGTTTCCCGGGCAGGCGCCCTGGATGATCTGGGCCAGCAACTGTTCCATGTCGGGGGCTTCGTCGCGGCGCGGCGCAGGCGCGCTGCCCAGGCCCAGCAACTGCCCGAGGCAGGCATGAGCGGCGGCGATACCACTCAGGTCGCTGTTGCTGCACAGGCTGGCGAAGGGCTGCCCGCTGCTGTCGCGAAAGATCACCGTGGAACTGCGCAGCTCGCGGCCGTCGGGGGCCAGGGTCGAGTAGTTCTCCAGCACCAGCGGGGTCGCCGCGGAGCGGTCTTGCAGGGCACGTCGCACCGCGGCAAAACCCAGGTCCTGGCGCGGCCCGACCAGCACCGGGTCGCCTACCCGGCGCCCGGTGACATGACCATTGGCGATGGCGACGATCGAGCACTCGGGACGGTCAAGGTCATGCAGGACAATCTCCACGTGCCGGCCGACCACGCTGCCCAGCATCTGCAAAGTGCTGTGCAGCACCTGCAGCACCAGCTGACGTTCGGCAAGCAGGGAAGCGCAAGATCGGTTCATGGGTGACTACCAAGGTGAACGGCCAGGAAAAATATCAACACTTTGTTGAATATTCAACTTCTTGTTCGATTGATCCCGGTCATGCCCGCCCATCATGGCAATTGCATAGCCAAGGGCATTGCTGCAATATTCGCAAATGTAAAACGTTCTCATTAAATATCCCCATTCAAGTGCTCTGCCCCATGACCCCCAACCTGCTTCTCGTGGAAGACGACGCCCGACTGCGCGACGACCTGGACCTGCATTTCCGCCAGCGCGGCTTTACCGTCACCACCTGCACCGACGGCCGCCAGGGGCTGGCCGCAGTGCGCGCCGGCCACTTCGACCTGGTGTTGCTGGACATCATGCTGCCGGGCATGGACGGCCTGGCCCTGCTGGAAACCCTGCGCCAGGAACAGGGCACGCCGGTGATGCTGATGTCGGCCCTGGGCGCCGAGCAGGACCGCATCACCGGCTTTACCCGAGGCGCCGACGACTACCTGCCCAAGCCCTTCAGCCTGGCCGAACTGGACGCCCGCGCCGACGCCCTGCTGCGGCGCATGGCCCGGGTACAACAGCTGCAGGCCACGCGCCAGGACCCGATCCTCAGCTTCGACGACCAGGCCCAGGACGTACTGCACCAGGGCCGCGCAGCGGGCCTCACCGGCTCGGAATACCGGCTGCTGGTGACCCTGCGCGAGCACCCCGGGGAAACCCTGAGCAAGCCGTTTCTCTATCAGCACGTGCTGCACCGCATCTACACGAGGCTCGATCGCGGCCTGGATGTACACGTGTGCAACCTGCGGCGCAAACTCGCCGACCTTGGGGTGCAGCACCTGCAGATCCAGGCGGTGCGCGGCGCGGGCTACATCCTGGTGGAAGCGGAACGCCACTGATGCGCCGTCACCCCCTGCTGTGGAAACTGGCGCTGTTGCAGATCGGCTTCTGCCTGCTGCTGACCTGGATCATCTGGACCTGGGGCCTGTCGGCCGAGCGCAGCACCTATTTTCTCGACCCCGCCGACCGCCAGTACCTGGCCAGCTACGCCCAGCAGGCCGAGCACGCCTGGCGCCAGGGCGGCGTGGCTGCGGTCGATGAGTTCCAGCGACAACTGGCAACCCGGGAAGACACCTGGGTCGCGGTGATCGGCGATCGCCTGCAGAGCCTGGGCAGCACGCCGCTGACCGCTGAGGAAGCCAGCCACCTGACCTTCATGCGCAAGCTCGACTGGCCCATGAGCCGGCGCCTGCAGGACGAGTTGCCCTACGTCAGCATCGAATTCCCCGAGCACCCGGAGCAAGGCCGGCTGGTGCTGCAACTGCCCGAGCGCCTGCTGCCCAGCGGCCTGACGCCCTGGACCCACGTGCTCAGCCATGGCGTGGTGCCGACCCTGCTGGCCGCCCTGCTCGGCCTGTTGCTCTACCGCCACCTGGTGCTGCCGTTGAACCGCCTGCGCGACCGCGCCGATGCCTTGCGCGCCGACGACCTGGAAAGCCAGGGGCTGGGCACGCCCCTGGTGAACCGCCACGACGAACTGGGAGAACTGGCCCTGGCCTTCGAGCACATGGCCGAGCGCCTGCGCCAGAGCCTGGCCCAGCAGCGCCTGCTGCTGCGCACGCTGTCCCACGAGCTGCGCACGCCCCTGGCGCGGTTGCGCATCGCCCATGACAGCCGGTTGCCGCCGGAGCAGTTGCGCCAGCGCCTGGACCGGGAAATCGCCGACATGCAGCGCCTGCTGGAAGACACCCTGGACCTGGCCTGGCTCGACACCGAGCGCCCGCAGCTGCCCACCGAAGCAGTGCAGGTGCTGTCGATCTGGGAAGCCCTGCGCCAGGACGCCTGCTTCGAAAGCGCCTGGGACGCCGAGCGCCTGCCCTGCCTGCTGGACGCCGAGTGCCGGGTCCAGGTGCACCTGGACAGCATCGCCCAGGCCCTGGAGAACCTGCTGCGCAATGCCATCCGCTATTCCCCCGCCGACGGCCGGGTGAGCCTGCGCGGCTGGCGCGAAGGCGCCTATTGGCACCTGTGCCTGGAAGACCAGGGACCAGGGGTTGCCGAACAGGACCTGCAACGCATCTTCCAGCCCTACCAGCGCCTGGACTCGGCCCAGGGCGACGGCTTCGGCCTGGGCCTGGCCATCGCCCGGCGCGCCGTGGAGCTGCACCAGGGGCGGATCTGGGCCAGCAACGGCCACCCCGGGCTGTGCATGCACCTGCTGCTGCCCGCCGCCTAGGCCCGGCACAAGCGCGGCCGGTCCCCTGACAGAACCTCGCCCCGACCTGGAAGTGTTTAGAAAGTTAATGCGCTTTACTCGCAAATAGTAGTCATTATCATTCGTGATCTTCTGTTTCTGCCTCTGTCCCGGAGATCACCGATGTCCATGCGCTCGATGCGTCCTTTCGCCCCCTTCCTGCTGTCCGGTTGCTGCCTGCTCAGCCAGGCCGTGCAGGCCGCCAACGAAGGCTCGACCCAGCCGGTCCTGGAGCTGGAACCCCAGAGCGTCATCGCCACCGCCAAGGAAGAAACCAAGCAGGCACCGGGGGTCTCGGTGATCACCGCCGAGGACATCCAGAAGCGCCCGCCGGCCAACGACCTGTCGCAGATCATCCGCACCATGCCCGGGGTCAACCTCACCGGTAACTCCACCAGCGGCCAGCGCGGCAACAACCGGCAGATCGACATCCGTGGCATGGGCCCGGAAAACACCCTGATCCTGGTGGACGGCAAGCCGGTGGGCAGCCGCAACTCGGTGCGCTACGGCTGGCGCGGCGAGCGTGACAGCCGCGGCGACACCAACTGGGTGCCGGCCGACCAGGTCGAACGCATCGAAGTGATCCGCGGCCCGGCGGCGGCCCGCTACGGCAACGGCGCCGCTGGCGGGGTGATCAACATCATCACCAAGCAGGCCGGCATCCAGACCCACGGCAATGCCACGATCTACAGCTCGTTCCCGACCCACAAGGACGAAGGCGCCACCCAACGCATGAGCTTCGGCCTCAACGGCCCGCTGACCGACAGCTTGAGCTACCGGGTCTACGGCAACGTGGCCAAGACCGATTCCGACGACGCCGACATCAACGCCGGCCATGAATCCCTGCGCACCGGCAACCAGGTCGGCACCCTGCCCGCCGGCCGCGAAGGGGTACGCAACAAGGACCTCAACGGCCTCTTGAGCTGGCACCTGACCCCGGACCAGAGCCTGGACTTCGAAGCCGGCTTCAGCCGCCAGGGCAACATCTACACCGGCGATACCCAGAACACCAACAGCAACAGCACGGTGAAAAACCTGCTAGGCCACGAGACCAACCGCAGCTACCGCGAGACCTATTCGGTGACCCATCGTGGCGAATGGGACTTCGGCAGTTCCATGGCCTACCTGCAATACGAAAAGACCCGCAACACGCGGATCAACGAAGGCCTGGCCGGCGGTACCGAAGGCATCTTCAGCAACAGCGAGTTCTACACCGCGGTGCTGCGCGACCTGACCGCCCATGGCGAGGTCAACCTGCCCCTGCGCGCCGGCTTCGAGCAGACCCTGACCCTGGGCAGCGAATGGTCCCAGCAAAAGCTCGACGACCCCAGCGCCAACACCCAGAGCACCAGCGAAGGCGGCGCCGTGGGCGGCCTGAGTAGCAGCAACCGCAGCACCCAGTCCAGCGCGCAGATCTTCTCGCTGTTCGCTGAAGACAACATCGAACTGCAGCCGGGCACCATGCTCACCCCGGGCCTGCGTTTGGACCACCACAGCATCGTCGGCGACAACTGGAGCCCATCGCTCAACCTGTCCCACGCCCTGAGCGACACCCTGACCCTCAAGGCCGGCATCGCCCGCGCCTACAAAGCGCCGAACCTGTACCAGCTGAACTCCGACTACCTGCTCTACAGCCGCGGCCAGGGTTGCTACGGCCAGAGCACCAGCTGCTACCTGCAGGGCAACGACAAGCTCAAGGCGGAAACCAGCGTCAACAAGGAACTGGGCCTGGAATACAAGGCCGACGGCTGGGTGGCCGGCCTGACCTACTTCCGCAACGACTACAAGAACAAGGTGGAATCCGGCCTGGCCCCGGTGAGCCATGCCAGCGGCGGCAGCGGCGCTTACCGCAACTCGGCGATCTACCAGTGGGAAAACGTGCCCAAGGCCCTGGTGGAAGGCCTGGAAGGCACCCTGACCATTCCGTTGGCCAGCCAGCTGACCTGGAACAACAACTTCACCTACATGCTGCAATCGAAGAACAAGGAAACCGGCGACTACCTCTCGGTGACCCCGCGCTACACCCTCAACTCGATGCTCGACTGGCAGGCCACCCAGGACCTGTCGCTGCAGGCGACCGTGGCCTGGTACGGCCAGCAGACGCCGAAGAAGTACGACTACCACGGCGACCGAGTCACCGGCAGCGCCACCCAGCAACTGGCGCCATACGCCATTGCCGGGGTCAGCGGCACCTACGCCCTGACCCGCCACCTGAGCGTTACCGCCGGGGTCGACAACCTGTTCGACAAACGCCTGTTCCGTGAAGGCAATGCCCAGGGCGTGAACAATATTGCCGGGGCCGGCGCCGCCACCTACAACGAACCCGGGCGCACCCTGTACACCAGCCTGACCGCTTCGTTCTGAGCCATTACCAAGAGCCATCACCAAGAGCCTGCCGAGAACGCCTGATGAGAACTTTTTTCCTGCCCCTGGCCCTGGCCTGGGGCCTTGCTGGAGCGGCCCTGGCCGCCCCCGCCCCGGACCAGCCCATGGACCGCAGCCTGCTGCAACGCCAGGACCTGCCCTACCGCTTCACTAGCCTGCAACTGGATTCCGCCGACGGCCAGCGGCACTACCAACTGTGGATCGGCAAGCCGTTGCAGGCGCCGCCGCCACAGGGCTACCCGGTGCTGTGGATGCTCGATGGCAACGCCGCCATCGGCGCCCTCGACCCCGAGCAGCTCAAGCGCCTGGACCAGGGCCAGGCGCCGCTGCTGGTGGCAGTGGGTTACCAGACCCCGCTGCGTATCGAGCGCAACGCCCGCACCTATGACTACACCCCGCAGCAACCGGGCCAGGCGCAGCAGCAAGACCCGCTGACCGGGCAACCCAGCGGCGGCGCGCAAGCCTTCCTGCAACTGCTGCGCGAACGCATGCGCCCGGCCGTGACGGCCCAGGCACCGATAGATACCGCGCAACAGACCCTGTGGGGCCACTCCTATGGCGGCCTGCTGGTGCTGCAGGCGCTGTTCAGCCAGCCCCAGGCGTTTCGACACTACGCCGCCGCGAGCCCTTCGCTGTGGTGGGGCGACGGCCTGATCCTGCCCCAGGCCCAGGGCCTGGCCGAGCGCCTGCAGGGCCATCATGCGCAATTGCTGCTGATGCGTGGCGGCGCCGAGCCGGGCAACCCGCGCCAGCCAGCAGGGCCCGAGGCCGACCAGCGCGCCCGCCAGTTGCAGGCGCAACTGGCCCAGGTGCCGGGGTTGGCCCTGGACTACCACAGTTTTGAAAAACTCAGCCATGGCCAAACCCTGGCGGCCTCGTTGCACTACGTGCTGGAGCGGCTCTACCTATCGGCGGCCAAGGACTGAAAACCCTGCGCCCGGGTGCAAGGCCCGGGCCGCGAGTTCCAGCGCAAGAGACAGGGTGCAAGCCTTGGGGCGGCAGGCTAATCTGCCGCTCGCCCCGCCACTTGTTCCGGATCGCCAATGCCCACCTGCCCTGCCACTCGTTTTCTTGCCGCACTGGATGCCGACTGGGCCGCGCTGATCGCCGCCGTCGGCCCCTGCCTGCACCAGCCCCGCCCGGAGCGCGAGCCTTACCAGGCGCTGGTGCGCGCGGTGGCCTACCAGCAACTGCATGCCCGCGCGGGCGACGCGATACTCGGCCGCCTGCGCGCTTTGTTTCCCGGGCAGGACTTCCCTACGCCCGGGCAACTGGCCGCTGCCAGCCTGGAGAGCCTGCGCGGCTGCGGCTTTTCCGCACGCAAGGTAGCGACCCTGCAGGGCATCGCCCAGGCCACCCTGGACGGCCGCGTCCCCGATGCCGCCAGCGCCCGTGGCCTGGATGACGAACAGTTGATAGAGCGCCTGATCCAGCTGCCTGGCATTGGCCGCTGGACCGTGGAGATGCTGCTGATCTACAGCCTTGAGCGCGAGGACATACTGCCCGTGGACGACTTTGGCGTACGCGAAGGTTATCGCCGCCTGAAAGACCTGGAGAAACAGCCCAGCCCCCGGCAGCTGCGCCAGATCGGCCAGGCCTGGAGCCCCTGGCGCACCACTGCTGCCTGGTACCTGTGGCGCGTGCCGACGGCCTGAACACCGCGCACTTGACCCGGTGCGGACTGGCCGCTGCGCGGTTCGCCGGCAAGCCGGCTCCTACGGGGTTATGCGCGCCTGTAGGAGCTGGCTTGCCAGCGATGGGGGCGCTACATGCCCAGCCAGTTGGGCAAGGCCAGGGAGATCAGCGGCACGTAGGTCACCAGGATCAGGAACAGCAGCAGGATCATCAGCCACGGCATCGCCGCGCGGATGGTCTGGCCCAGGGTCAGGCCGGTCACCGCCGAGGTCACGAACAGGTTCAGGCCCACCGGCGGGTGCACCAGGCCGATCTCCATGTTGACCACCATGACGATGCCCAGGTGAATCGGGTCGATCCCCAGTTTCATGGCAATCGGGAAGAAGATCGGCGCCAGGATCAGCACGATCGCCGAGGGCTCCATGAAGCTGCCCGCCACCAGCAGCACCACGTTGACCATCAGCAGGAAACCGATCGGCGTCAGGCCTTCGGAAATCACCCAGGCGGTGATTTCCTGGGGGATCTGTTCGGTGGTCAGCACATGGGCGAAGAGCATGGCGTTGGCGATGATGAACATCAGCATGATCGACAGCCGGCCCGACTCCAGCAGCACCTTGGGGCAGTCCCGCAGCTTCATGTCGCGGTACACGAACAGGGCGACGAAGGCCGAGTACACCGCCGCCACCGCCGCCGCCTCAGTGGGCGTGAACATGCCGCTGTAGATGCCGCCAAGGATGATCACCAGCAACAACAGGCCCCAGAACGCCCGGCGCGCAGCACTCAGCCACTGGCCAAAGGTGGCCCGTGGCTGGGCCGGCAGCTTTTTCACCCGGGCCACGATGTAGATCGCCACCATCAGCAGCAGGCCCAGCAGCAAGCCGGGCACCACGCCGGCCATGAACAGCTTGCCCACCGAAGTCTCGGTGGCCGCCGAGTACACCACCATGACGATCGACGGCGGAATCAGGATGCCCAGGGTCCCGGCGTTGCAGATGATCCCGGCGCCGAACTCCTTGGGATAGCCGGAGCGCACCATGCCCGCCACGGCAATCGAGCCTACCGCCGCCACGGTGGCCGGCGAGGAACCGGACAGCGCGGCGAACAGCATGCAGGCCAGCACCGCGGCAATTGCCAGGCCGCCACGGATGTGGCCGACGCAGGCGTTGGCGAAGTCGATCAGGCGCTGGGCCACGCCGCCGGTGGTCATGAAGGCCCCGGACAAGAGGAAGAACGGAATCGCCAGGAAGGTGTAGGCGTCGGAGGTCTCGAACAGCTTGATCGCCAGGGAGCTCAGGGAGTCCTGGCTGAACATCAGGATCGACACCGCCCCCGACAGGCCCAGGGCAATGGCGATGGGCACGCCGAGGAACATGAACACGAACAGCAGCAGAAACAGACAGAGCACGGCCATCAGTGACGCTCCTCATGGCTGCCCGCCAGCTTGCTGGCCTCGCCCGCCTCGTCGGCCAGGCCCAGGCCGAACTGCCGTCGGGTGAAGATGCGGTAGAAGATTTCCAGGTAGCGGATCAGCACCAGGGCGAAGCCGATGGGCACTATCACCACGATATGGCTGACCCGGATGCCGAAGCGGTCCAGGTCTTCGGCGCCGATATGGGCGGCCATGATCGCGCTCAGCCACTTGAAGCTGGCGACCATGAACAGCCCGGCGTACACCAGGCAGCACAGGCAGGCGAGCAGCGCCAGGTAGCGCTGCACCGGGCGCGGGGTCAGGCGCACCAGGGCGTCCACCCCCAGGTGCCCGGCGGTGCGCACGCCATAGGAGATGCCGAAGAAGATCAGCCAGCCGAACATCGCCTTGGTCAGGGCCACGCTCCAGGTCATGTCCTGGGCCAGGCCCATGGTGGCGTCGCCCAGAGCGTTGAAGAAGGCGCTGCTGGCGGCCCATTTGTCGGCCAGGGCGAAGAACAGGGTGTAGATGTTGTTGAGCATCACGTAGACGAAGGTCACCAGGGTCATGGTCGCCAGCAGCAGGGCAATCAGGCCCTCCTCCAGGTGCTCCCAGATACGTCTCAGGGACTGCATAGAGATACCTCGCGAAACGGGCAGTGGCCGTCCGCCGCGGACGGCCGGGAGGGCGTATCAGTGGCGCTGGTTGGCAGCGTCGGCGGCCTTGATCAGGTCGGCGCCGATCTCGTCCTCGAACTTGCTCCACACCGGGCGCATGGTGTCGCGCCAGGCCTGGCGCTGGTCGGGGGTCAGTTCGATGATTTCGCTGGTCCTGGCCTCGACGATCTTCTGCCGGGCGCTCTGGTTCAGGGCCTCGGCCTGTTTGTTCACCTCCAGCGAGACCTCGGCCATGATGGCTTCCAGCTCGCCGCGCACGTCCGCCGGCAGGCCGTTCCAGAAGCTCGCGTTGGTGATCACCATGTAGTCGATCAGGCCGTGGTTGGACTCGGTGAAGTACTTCTGCACCTCATTGACCTTCTGGCTTTCATAGTTCGACCAGGTGTTCTCGGTGCCGTTGACGGTGCCAGTCTGCAGGCCCTGGTAGACCTCGGCGAAACTCATCTTGCGCGGGTTGGCGCGCATCGCCTTGAACTGCTCTTCGAGCACGCTGGAGGCCTGCACGCGAAACTTCAGGCCACGGGCGTCCTTGGGTTCGTGCAGGGGCTTGTTGGCCGACAACTGCTTCAGGCCGTTGTGCCAGTAGGCCAGGCCGAGAATGCCCTTGCCCTGCATCGAGGTCAGCAACTGCTTGCCTTCGGCGGCCTGGAAGCGGTCCACCGCCGCCAGGTCGTCGAACAGGAACGGCAGGTCGTAGATCTGGATCTTTTTCGTGTACTGCTCGAATTTGGCCAGGGACGGCGCCAGCATCTGCACATCCCCCAGCAGCAGCGCCTCCATTTCCTTGCCATCGCCGAACAGCGACGAGTTGGGGTAGACCTCGACCTTGACCCGCCCCGGCAGGCGCTCCTCGGCGAGCTTCTTGAACAGCAGCGCGCCCTGGCCCTTGGGGGTGTTCTCGGCCACCACGTGGGCGAACTTGATGATGATCGGGTTGCCGGTGGATTCGGCGGCCTGGGCCACCCCGGCAGCAAGCAATGCGGCGGCACAGAACAGCGCTCTTGAGAGCTTGAACATGGACTTCACCTTTTTATTGTTGTGATTGAGGGAAGAGTGCCTAAGGCATGGCGTATAGAGAATTTCGAATTTTTGATACCCGCGTTCACCCCCGCCGAACGCTCCGCCCCATGTAGGAGCCGGCTTGCCGGCGAAAGGGCCCCCGAGCCCTGCGCCGCCCCCGCCAGCGTCTTCGCTGGCAAGCCAGCTCCTACAACGGGCAGTGCCTGCGCAATCGGCGCCGCCCACCACCCCGTAGGAGCCGGCTTGCCGGCGAAAGGGCCCTTGAGCCCTGCGCCGCCCCTGCCAGCGCCTTCGCTGGCAAGCCAGCTCCTGCAACGGGCAGTGCCTGCGCAATCGGCGCCGCCCACCTCCCCGTAGGAGCCGGCTTGCCGGCGAAAGGGCCCCCTAGCCCTGCGCCGCCCCCGCCAGCGCCTGCAAGGGGCAATTGAACCGCGGGCGCGTAACCCCTAAAGTCACGCCTCCCGATATCACTCTGAGATCGTCGATGACCGCCCTTCGCTTGACCACCCTGCATACCACCCAAGCGGTGCTGGACGCCTTCCGTGACAGCGACGTACCCGCCCAGGTGCTGCTGGAGGGCAGCGGCATCCAGCTGGCGGACCTGGAGCTGCCCAACAGCCTGATCAATATCAGCCAGGAAATGCGCGTGTTCAGCAACGCCGTGCAGTTTCGCCAGGACCTGGGGCTGGTGCTGGGGCGCAACCTGCACATTTCCGCCTACGGCATGTTCGGCCTGACCCTGCTGACCAGCGCCACCCTGCGCGAAGGCTGGTCCCTGGCGCTGCGCTACCCCTTGCTGCTGGGCACCTTCTTCCGCCTCGACCTTGAGGTCCGCGACGGCCTGGCCTGGCTCACCGCCGACCAGTACAGCGAAAGCGAACTTGAGGTGTTCAACACCGATTTCTGCATGTCGTCCTACCGGGTCACCTGCCAGGACCTGCTGGGTTGCTCCCTGCCCCTGCGCCAGGTGCAACTGATGCATGGCCCCCAGCCCTATATGGACAGCTACGAGCAGGCCTTCAATTGCCCGGTGCAGTTCAATGCCGGGCGCAATGCCATCGGCTTCGACCTGGAGTGGCTGGACCGGCGCCTGCCCCTGGCGGACCTGGTGACCCAGAACGACATGCTGCAACGCTGCATCCGCCTCAACGAGGAGCTCAGCGCGCGGCCGACCTGGATCGACCAGGTGCGGCGCATCCTCAATGAACAGCTGCACGCGGTGCCGGATTTCGACAGCCTGGCGCGCCAGGTGCACTGCTCCCCCAGCACCCTGCGCCGACGCCTGCGAGCCCAGGACACCAGCTATCAGCAGTTGCTGGACGAGTTGCGCTACGCCCGCGCCCAGCAGTTGCTGGGCCAGCACAGCCTGCCCATCTACCGCATCGCCGAAGCCCTGGGCTTCAAGGAAACCGCAAGTTTCCGCCACGCCTTCCAACGCTGGAGCGGCGTCGCTCCTGGGCGCTTCCGCCAGCTGGCCGGCCAGCTCGGGCCGCTCTCGGACTGCGCCGAAGATTGACGCTAAATATCCCCTATTGACCGTTGCAAGCATTCTCTCTGCGACCTATCCGACGAAAAATGTCCGCCTCGGATGGTTCCGCTCATTTCGGACATGGAGTTGTCATATGAAATCGTTGCACACCGCCCTCTCCCGCCTCGCCACGGCCTGCACCCTCGGTGCCCTGGCCCTGGCCGCCTCTGTCACCGCCCAGGCCGCCCCCGAGCGCACGGTGAACATCTTCAACTGGTCGGAGTACATCGCTCCCAACACCATCAAGGATTTCCAGGCCCAGAGCGGGATCAAGGTCAAGTACGACATCTTCGAAAGCAACGAAGTGCTCGAAGCCAAGCTGCTGACCGGCAACAGCGGCTATGACGTGGTGGTGCCCTCCAGCGGTTTCGTCAGCAAGCAGATCAGCGCCGGCGCCTTCCAGCCCCTGGACCGCGGGCAGTTGCCGAACTGGAAGAACCTCGACCCGGCCGTGATGAAGCTGCTGGAGCAGAGCGACCCGGGCAACCGCTACGTGATCCCCTACATGTGGGGCACCAACCTGATCGGCTACAACCGCGACAAGGTCCAGGAGCTGCTGGGCAGCGACGCGCCGGTCAACAGCTGGGACCTGGTGTTCAAGGAAGAGAACCTGAAGAAGCTCAGCCAGTGCGGCGTGACCTTCCTCGACTCGCCCACCGAAATGCTGCCCCTGGCCCTGCACTACCTGGGCCTGGACCCCAACAGCCAGAACCCCGAGGACTACCGCAAGGCCGAGGCCATGCTGCTCAAGCTGCGTCCCTACGTGCGCTACTTCCATAGCGCCAAGTGGATGGGCGATATCGCCAACGGCAACATCTGTGTGGCCGTGGGCTACTCCGGCGGCTTCCTGCAGGCGGCCAACCGCGCCAACGAAGCCAAGAACGGCGTGCACATCGAAATGCGCATTCCCAAGGAAGGCACCCTGGTGTGGATCGACACCGTGGCCATTCCCGCCGGCGCCAAGCACGTGGACACCGCCCACGCCTTCCTCAATTACCTGATGGAACCCAAGGTCATTGCCTCCATCAGCAACTACGTCGGCTACCCCAACGGCGTGACCGATTCCAAGCCGTTCATCCAGCAGTCGCTGCTGGACAACCCGGACCTGTTCCCCAGCGCCGAGACCATGACCCGCCTCTACCCCCTGGCCCCGCTGCCGGCCAAGGCCGAGCGCACCCGGACCCGGACCTGGGTCAAGGTCACCAGTGGCCGCTGAGTCATTCACTGCGAAGGCCCACCAGGACGCCGCCAACGGCGTCCATGCCGCCTTTCCACGCCGTGGCGCAGCCCGCGCCCGGCGTGCTTGAACGAAGAGCCGAATATGCCGTTGCCCACTTCCAGCCAAGCGGCCCTGCCGCACCTGTCGATCGAGGCGCTGCTGCAGGGTTTCGCCACCTTGCAGTTCACCCCGGTGGACGTGCTGCAGGCCGTGCTGGCGCAGATCGAGCGCCACGAGCCACAGCTCAACGCCCTCTGCGAACGCCAGGACCCGGCCTCGCTGCGCGCTGCCCAGGCGTCCACCGCGCGCTGGGCCGCCGGGCAACCCATGGGCCGGCTGGATGGCATTCCGATCCTGGTCAAGGACAACAACGACGTACAGGGCTGGCAGACCCGCAGTGGTTCCCGAGCCCTGGCCAACCGCCCGGCCATGACCCGGGACTCCAGCCTGGTGGCACGCCTGCGTGAAGCCGGGGCGATCTTCATCGCCAAGACCACCCTGCCGGAACTGGGCAGCACGCCCCTGACCGACAGCCCGTTGACCGGCATCACCCGCAACCCGTGGAACCTGGCCCTGCATGCCGGTGGCAGCAGTGGCGGCAGTACTGCGGGGGTCGCAGCCGGTTATGCCCCGGCCGCGACAGGCAACGATGCCGCCGGTTCGATCCGTACCCCGTCGAGCTTTTGCGGCGTGGTCGGCTTCAAGCCCAGCCATGGCCTGGTGTCCGCCTGCCCGAGCATCGACCCGGGCGGCATGGCCGCCGAAGGGCCGATTGCCCGCCACGTGCGCGACATTGCCCTGTTGATGGAGCTCATGGCCGTGCACGAGCCCGGCGAGCCCTTTGCCTGGCCCCATGGGCCCAGGGATTTCCTCAGCTCCATCGAGGACGGCGTCGCCGGCCTGCGCATCGCCTTCAGCGCCGACCTGGGCTACGCCGCCCATGTCGACCCGCAGATCGCCGCAGCCTGCCTGAACGCTGCCAGGCTGTTGCAGGAAGCCGGCGCCACCCTGGTCCTGGCCTCGCCGGACATCGGCAACCCGGCGCCGAACTACCTGCGGGCCTGGCCGGTGGAAGTGGCCTGCGCCGTGGCCCAGGAAATACCCGCCGAGGACCGCCATCTGGTGGGGGACTTTCTCCAGCAGGCCCAGGTCCGCGCGCGCCAGCTCAATGCCCTGGACTACGCCTGTGCGGTGGAGGAGCGCCATCAGGTGGCGCAGAAGCTTCACGCTTTCCTGGGTGAGTACGACCTGCTGCTGACCCCTGCCGCGGTGGTCGAACCCTTCGCCGTGGAACGCCTGCTGCCGCCGGACTGGCCGGAACAGATCAGCGCCATGTGGCAGCCCACCACCTTCCCGTTCAATTTCAGCCGCCAGCCAGCGTTGAGCCTGCCTTGCGCCCTGAGCGAGGCGGGCCTGCCCATCGGCCTGCAGATCGTCGCCCGCTTCGGCCGCGACGCCCTGGTACTGAGGGCCGCACGGGCCCTGGAAAAACGGCTGCCCGAGGGGGTGTTCCGCCACCCCGCCGGGCTGCACGACGCCCCCCAGGCGTCACCCGCAAACCGCTAGACCCGCACAGAACACAATGCCGACGCCGGCCACGGCGAAGGCTCACGGACAAGGAGGTGGACCATGGATTCTTCAAGCAGTTGGTATCAAGACACCCAATTCGACCACGACATCTACGTGATGATCATTCGTGAACCGAGCTCTCCCAGCCTTGATCCCCATCAGTCCGGTTCCAGCTACAGCTACGTCGGCCGCCTCACCGGCCACGGCCAGCACCCGTGCTTTTCCGTGCACTTCGCCTGCCCGCCCTACGGCAACGACTACGCCAGCACTGAAGCCGCGCTGCAGGCCGGCCTGGCCCATGGCCGGGCGCTGATCGAGCACTGGCGCACCCGTGGGCGCAAGCCACCGGCACGCACCGCCGAAGTGGCGCTGTCCAGCTACAGCAACTGACGCACCAAGGCCCCTGGCTGGCAGGAGGGCAGCGGCTGTCGTAGGCTGCCCTGCCGCCCGTCCATGCACCATCACCTGGAGTGTCGATCCATGCCCTATATCAACCTGCAGATCACCAAGGGCGCCACGCGCCAGCAGAAGGCCCAACTGGTCAAGGAATTCACCGAATCCCTGGTGCGGGTACTGGGCAAGAAGCCCGAGCATACCCACATCGTGATCCAGGAAATCGACGGCAGCGATTGGGGGTTTGCCGGCGAGCTCAGCGACGACGACCAGGCCTGAGCCGCTGCTGGGCGCAGGTATCACGAGCTCAGTCGCACGCCAGTGAGTTCAGGTAGTCCGTGGCCTGGCGGTACTTCTCCAGGCGCCGCAGGTCTTCGGCACCCGGTTCGGGGATGCGCGACAGGTCGCTGTTTTCCGCCAGATCCGCCAGCTTCACTTGCCGCGCCAGGGGGTTCGCGCCTGCGCGGCGGATGAACGCCGGGTAGTCCTCGCCTGCAACCTTGGTCAGCGCCAGCAGTGCCGCCAGCACCTCTTCGCTGAAGCCCTCGCCCCGCAACTGCTCCGGGGTGATGGGGCAGTCTTCCAGGACATCGTGCAGCACCGCGACAATCCGCGCCTCGGGGTGTGTCAGGCGCAGCATCACGCGCAAGGGATGCAGGATGTAGGGCGCGCCGCCCTTGTCGACTTGCCCGGCATGGGCCTGGGCGGCCAGCGCGATGGCCCGCTCCAGGCTGCTCATCGGACGCTACCGCAGGTGTATGGGGCTGAGCCGTGCATGGTGCCACCTCGACAAAAAGACCGCGCCATTCTACCTGCGCCGCGGCCCGGGCGCAGGGTCAGGCCATCGCCAGCAAGCGCTGGGCCCGCAGCAGCACCGGGGCATCGACCATCTGCCCATCCACCTGGTAGGCCCCGGCACCCTCGCGCCCGCCTTCCACCACCCGTTGGGCCCAGGCCAACTCCTCGGCGCTGGGCGCCAGGGCCTGGTGGATCACCGGCACCTGGGCCGGGTGGATGCACAGCGCACCGGCAAAGCCCATGGCGTAGGCGTGGCGGACCGAGGCGGCCAGGCCCTGGCTGTCGGCGATGCCGGGAAACACCCCGTCCAGCGGCGCCTGCAGCCCCGCCGCCCGGGAGTGCAGGATCAGCGCCAGCCGCGCCTGGTCCAGGGCGAACTGGGCCGCCGCCGAGCCGCTGCTGAGGTTGAGGTCCAGGGCCAGGTCCAGGCCGCCGAACGACAGGCGCTGGACCCCGGGGGCGCTGGCGATCTCGCCCAGGGTCAGCAAGCCCCGGGCACTTTCGATGATCGGCCAGACCAGGCGGCCGCTGGCGGCCACCCGCGCCACTTGGGCTGCGCTCTCGACTTTCGGCAGGAGAATGCCCACCACACCGGCATGGGCCTGGCAGAACGCCAGGTCGGCCAGGTGCTGGGGGTGCTCGGGTGCGTTGATTCGTACCCAGACCCGGACCTGGGGCTGCGCCAGCAGGAAGCGCCCCAGGTGCTCTCGCGCCTGCACCTTGAGGGGTTCCTCGACGGCGTCCTCGAAATCGACGATCACCGCATCGGCGCCACAGGCCAGGGCCTTGGCGAAACGCTCGGGGCGGCTGCCGGGGACGAACAGCGCGGAGCGGACAATGGGGTTGGACATGTTCGGATCCTTGTTATTGGAAGACCAATGGCGGCCAGGCTTGCTGCCCGGCCCCTACGGCAAGAGCCTGGTGTTGCCCTGCCCTCCGTAGGAGCCGGCTTGCCGGCGAAGGCAATCTCAGGGGCCCCTTCGCTGGCAAGCCAGTTCCTACGCTAAGAGCCTGGTGTGTCCTGCCCTCCGTAGGAGCCGGCTTGCCGGCGAAGTCGATCTCAGGGGCCTCTTCGCTGGCAAGCCAGCTCCTACGATAAGAGCCTGGTGTTGCCCTGCCCTCCGTAGGAGCCGGCTTGCCGGTGAAGGCGATCTCGCGGCCTCTACGCTGGCAAGCCGGCTCCTACGGGGAGGTTGGGGTTCAGATGACTCCACGGGCCTGCAGTTGCTCGATGCCTTGCGGGCTCAGGCCCAGCTCGGCGAGTATCGCTGCGCTGTGCTGGCCCAGCGCCGGGACTGCGTCCATGCGCGGCCCATAGGCGCTGTTGCGCGCCGGTGGCAACAGCGCCGGCAGGCGGCCCGCCGGGCTGTCCACCTGGCGCCAGGCATCCCGGGCCGCCAGTTGCGGGTGCTGCCACACGCCCTGCATGTCGTTGACCCGGGCGTTGGCGATCTGCGCCTGCTCCAGCCGTTCGATCACCTGGGCGACGCTGAGCCGGGCAAAGCGCTCGACGATGATCTGGCGCAGCGCCTCGCGGTTGGCCGAACGCTTGAAGTTGGCGCCAAAGCGCTCGTCCGTGGCCAGTTCGGGCAGCTCCAGCACCTTGTCGCAGAAGGCCGCCCATTCCCGTTCGTTCTGCAGGCCGAGCATCACCGTGCCACCGTCACCCGCGGGAAACGGCCCGTAGGGGTAGATGGTGGAATGGGCCGCGCCGGCCCGGGGTGGCGGTTCGGCGCCTTCGAAGGCGTAGTACAGGGGGTAGCCCATCCACTCCACCAGGCTTTCCAGCATGCTGATGTCGATGCGGCTGCCCAGGCCGGTGCGCCCACGCAGCAGCAGGGCCGAAAGAATGCCGCTGTAGGCGTACATGCCGGCGGCAATGTCGGCGATCGAGCAACCGGCCTTGGCCATCTGCTCCGGTTCGGGGCCGCCGGTCACCGATACAAAGCCGCCTTCGCTCTGGATCAGCAGGTCGTAGGCCTTTTTCCGCTCATAGGGGCCGCCTTCGCCGTAGCCGGAAATATCGCAGACGATCAGCCGTGGAAAGCGCTCATGCAGCGCCTCGAACGACAGCCCCATGCGCGCCGCCGCCCCCGGTGCCAGGTTCTGCACCAGCACGTCGGCCCCGGCCAGCAGGCTGTCCAGCAGGCCCTCGGCTTCGGGCTGCTTGAGGTCCAGGCTCAGGCTTTCCTTGGAGCGGTTGGTCCACACGAAGTGCGAGGCCAGACCCTTGACCCGCTGGTCGTAGCCCCGGGCGAAATCGCCGCTGCCGGGGCGCTCGACCTTGATCACCCGGGCGCCCAGGTCCGCCAGCTGGCGGGTGCAGAACGGCGCGGCAATGGCGTGTTCCAGGCTGACCACGGTGATGCCGTCCAGGGGCCGTGGCTGTGCTGTGTTGTCAGTCATGTTCGGTCCTCGCCCTGTTCGATGTCGGGCATTCAGAGCAGTGAGTTGAGGTCGGCAGCGTCCCGCAGGGCCCAGACCCGGCGGATCAAGGCATTGCCCTGCTCCGGGGTGCGGGCGCCGGAGAACTGCAGCAGGCGCTGGAACTTGTCTTCCAGCTCGGCCCGGGACAGGCCATTGCCCGGGTCACCCTTGGGCTCATCGATGGCGCCGTGCAGGGTGCGGCCGTCCACGCACTGCACCTCGACCCGGCCCAGCCAGCGCGCTGGATAGGCCGCATCGACTTCAGGGTCCAGCTGCATGCCGACCTTGTCGCGAAACGCCGCGACCCGGGGGTCGTTCAGCCCATGGCGCTGGAACTCCGGCAACCCGGCCTTGCCGTGCACGGCGATCAGGCCGAGCACGGTGCCCATGGAGAACTTGGCCTGGTGCACGGTCTGCGGCACCTGGACCCGGCCCAGCACATCGATGGCGCCCTGGTGCACCCGGGTCAGCACCCGGGCAATCTGCCCGTGTTCCAGGCCTTCGCGCTGCATCACCTCAAGCAAGGCATCGGCGGCGGGATGGGTGTGGCGGCACGAGGCGTGGAACTTGAACGAGGTTTCCAGCAGCGCCCAGCGGCTGCCCAGGCGGGCACTGAGCAATGCCGGTTCGGCATCCCGGGACATGCCGGCGGCCATGCCCTGCTCGCCTTCGAGGATATTGCGCGCACCGCTCAGGCCGTCCCGGGTCAGGTAGGCGGCCAGCAGGCCATCGGCGGCGGCCTTGGCGGTGTGCAATTGCTTGGAGTCGGCGGCGTCGCGCAAGAATTCCCAGAGCCCGGCGGCCTGAGTCCCGGCGCTGCCCAGCAGGTTGATGAACTGCTCGCTGTCGAATTCCATCAGCTTGCCTACCGCCACCGCGGCGGCCAGGGTGCCGACGGTGGCCGTGGTGTGGAAGATCCGGTAGTGGGAACGGCCCATGAATTCGCCGATGCGGATCCCTGCCTCATAACCGCCCACCGCCGCCAGCAGCAGCTCGCGGCCGGACTTGCCCAGGTCCTGGGCGGCCGCCAGCGCCGCCGGGAACACCACGGTGGCCGGGTGCAGCACAGAGCTGTTGTGCAGGTCGTCCTGCTCCACCAGGTGCGACGAGGCAGCGTTGACCAGGGCGGCGAAATACGCCGAGCTGCCGGCCCCATTGACCAGGATGCGCGCCGGGCCACTGGCCGGGCCCATGTGCCGGGCATAGGCCTCGAACAAGGGGATCGGGTGCGCGCCCTGGGCCGCCAGGGCCGAGCCCAGCCAGTCGAGGAACAGTTCTTGGGTGCGCAGCAGGACGTTTTCCGGCAGGTCGGCGTAGCGCAGGCCGGCGAGGAACCCGGCCAGATCGTGGGTATGGCTCATGGGGGCTCCTTAGAAGCTGCGGGGCAGCTCCAGCAAATGCTCGGCGACGTAGGACAGGATCAGGTTGGTGGAGATCGGCGCCACCTGGTACAGCCGGGTCTCGCGGAATTTGCGCTCGACGTCGTACTCGCAGGCAAAGCCGAAGCCGCCGTGGGTCTGCAGGCAGGCGTTGGCCGCTTCCCAGGAAGCCTTGGCCGCCAGGTACTTGGCCATGTTGGCGCTGGCCCCGGCGTTGTGCCCGCTGTCGTATTCCTCGCAGGCGCGCCAGCGCATCAGGTCGGCGGCCTCGATCTCGATATGGGCCTCGGCAATCGGGAACTGCACGCCCTGGTTCTGGCCGATGGGCCGGCCGAACACCACCCGGTCGCGAGCATAGGCGCTGGCCTTGTCGATGAACCAGCGGCCATCGCCGATGCATTCGGCGGCGATCAGCGTGCGCTCGGCGTTGAGGCCGTCGAGGATGTACTTGAAGCCCTTGCCCTCCTCGCCAATCAGGCTGTCGGCGGGCAGCTCCAGGTTGTCGAAGAACAGCTCGTTGGTCTCGTGGTTGACCATGTTGGCAATGGGCTGCACGGTCAGGCCGTTGCCGATGGCCTGGCGCAGGTCCACCAGGAAGATCGACATGCCTTCGGACTTCTTGCGCACCTCGGCCAGTGGCGTGGTGCGGGCCAGCAGGATCATCAGGTCGGAATGCTGGATGCGCGAGATCCACACCTTCTGCCCGTTGATCACGTACTTGTCGCCGCGGCGGATGGCAGTGGTCTTGATCTTGGTGGTGTCGGTGCCGGTGGTGGGCTCGGTGACGCCCATCGATTGCAGGCGCAGTTCGCCGCTGGCGAGCTTGGGCAGGTAGTAGTGCTTCTGCGCCTGTCTGCCGTGGCGCAGCAGGGTGAACATGTTGTACATCTGCCCGTGCACGGTGCCGGAGTTGCCGCCGCAGCGGTTCACCTCTTCGAGGATCACCGAGGCTTCGGCCAGCCCCAGGCCGGAGCCGCCGTACTCGGCAGGGATCATCGCCGCCAGCCAGCCAGCCTCGGTCAGGGCCTTGACGAAGGCTTCCGGGAAGCCCTTGCGCTCATCGATGCCGCGCCAGTAGGCGGCGTCGAATTCGGCACACAGGGCACGCACGCCTTCACGGATGGCATTGAGTTCTTCAGTGTCATGGGGGGTCATCAATCGGCACTCCGCCTTTGCTTATTGTTGGAATTCAGTCGAACTGCACTTCGCCGCGCTGGGCCAGCCCGGAGCCGTCGCCGGCCCACAGTTCGGCGTGGCCAGGGGCGCTGATGCGCCCGCCGACCTCGAAAGGCTGCGGGGCAATCAAGGGCCGCAGGCCGCGGTAGGCGAAATGGCGCAGGCGCGCCTCGGGGTGGGCCCGGCAGAAGGCCCCCAGGCTCAGGGTGGCGATCAGCGGGCCGTGCACCACCAGCCCCGGGTAGCCCTCGGTGGCGGTGACGTAGGGATAGTCGTAGTGGATACGATGGCCGTTGAAGGTCACCGCGCTGTAGCGAAACAGCAGGGTCGGCGTGGGCTCCACCGGCTCGCGCCAGTCGCCTTCGGGCAGCAGCTCGCCACTGCTGATTTTCGGCGGGGACGCTTCGCGGTAGACGATGTCCTGTTCTTCGCGCAGCGCCAGTTGGCCGTCCTGAAAATATTCGTGACACAGGGTGACGAACAGCAGCTTGCCGGTGCGCCCGGCCTTTTCCTCGACCTGGAGGATGGTACTGGTGCAACTAGCCTCGGCGCCGGCCCGCAGCGGCCGGTGAAACGCCAGGCGGCCACCGGCCCACATGCGGTTGCGGTTGGCCGCCGGCGGCAGGAAACCGCCCCGCGCCGGATGCCCGTCGCCGCCCAGGGCCGAGGCCGGCTGTGGCTGCTGGAAGAAACACCAGTGCCACAACGGCGGCAGGGCCTCGCCCGGGGCCGGGGCGGGCTGGCCGAACGTGGCGGCGATGCGGGCCAGCAGGTTATGGCTGAGGTGGTCGTCGATCCGCTGGCTGCGGCCGATCCAGGCGCTGGGGTCGGTGGCACTCATGGTGGCAGGGTCCTGTGGCACGAAGGTGATGGCGGCCATCATGCAAGGGGCTGGCGCGTATGGAGAATTTGCATTTCTATAAACCGGCGTTCGTTTATGCTGAACGCCATTCGCCCCTACCCCTGCCTTCAGGAGCCCGGACATGCATTTCGATCTGGCGGACCTGCGCCTGTTTATCCATATTGCCGAATCCCCCAGCCTGACCCAGGGCGCGCGCCGCGCCTTCCTCTCGCCAGCGGCCGCCAGCGCGCGGATCAAGGCCCTGGAAGGCCAGCTCGAAACCCGCCTGCTGTACCGCGACAGCCGTGGCGTGGAAGTCACCCCCGCCGGCGAACGGCTGCTGCAGCACGCGCGGCTGATCATGCGCCAGGTGGATTACCTGAAAAGCGAATTCACCCAGTACGGCGGTGATTCCTCCGGGCACATCCGCATCTTCGCCAACACCACGGCGGTCACCGAATTCTTGCCGGAAGTGCTGGCGAAATTTCTCTCGGTACGCCCGGGAGTCACGGTGGACCTGCAGGAGCGCCTGTCCCGGGACATCGTTCGCGGTGTGCTGGACGGCACCAGCGACATGGGCATCATCGCCGGCCCGGTGGAAGCCAGCGGCCTGCAGGTGCTGCACTTCAGCACCGACCACCTGGTGCTGATGGTGCCCGTGGGCCACCCGCTGTCGGGGCAGGCTTCGGTGAACCTGGAACAGACCCTGGCCTACCAGCACATCGGCCTGCATGAAGGCAGCACCCTCTTGACCTTCCTGCGCGAGCACGTGGAGCGCCTGGGCAAGCAACTCTCGCTGCGCATCCAGGTGTCGAGCTTCGAAGCGATCTGCCGCATGGTGGAAGCCGGGGTCGGCATCGGCATCATTCCCGAGTCCGCGGCCTTGCGGCACAGCCGCACCATGCAGCTGGTGACGGTGAAGCTGGATGAAAGCTGGGCCGTGCGCGAACGCAGCATCATCGTCCGCGAACTGGAGGCCCTGCCCGGCAGCGTGCGGGCGCTGATCGCGACGCTGATGCCCGATGCCCGGAGCCCGCAAGCCTCGTGACCGGTGATCGCCCTGGCCGGCAGCGCAAGCAGAGACATTGATGCCGATCAAGTGCCCGCCTCGCCAGCGGAGTAAACCTGAAGCCAATCAGGGCTGTGTGCGCAGCCCGCCCTTTGGCTCCGCGGAGACTTGACCATGCCCAGCACCGCTCTCGATACCCTCGCCCACCCACCGTTCCCGGCGCAGCAAGGCCAATACTGGATCGACGCCCTGAACGATGGCAGCCATGTGCTGATCCGCCCGCTGCGGCCCCAGGACCGGGAGCGGGAAAAGGCCTTTATCGAAAACCTCTCCCCGGCCACCCGGCACCAGCGCTTTCTCGGTGAGATCAAGGAAGTGGGCGAGCAACTGCTCAATCAACTGATGGATGTCGGCACGCCGCAGCGGGTGGCTTATGTGGCCCTGGTCCACGACAACGGCGAACTGCGGGAAGTGGGGATCAGCCGCTACGCCCAGGTAGACGAGCAGCCCTCGCATTGCGAGTTCGCCGTGACCATCGCCGATGAGTGGCAAGGCAAGGGCCTCGGCGCGCTATTGATGCAGCACCTGATCGACGAAGCCCGCAACAACGGTTTCCAGCAGATGTACTCGGTGGATTCCGCCGCCAACTACAGCATGCGCCGCCTGGCAAAACAGCTGGGCATGCGCAGCGCCATCGACCCCGATGACGCCACCCAGGTGATCCACAGCCTGGCGCTGTAACGCCAGAGCGCTCCGCGCCTCGGCCCGAGGCGCGGCCGCATTGCCCGCAGAACCGCCCCGCCGCCGATACTGAAGTCAAGCCACAGCCGACAGGTGCTCGTAGAGAATTCCCGAGCCGACGATGATCAGCACCACCCCGCCCAGCACTTCGGCGCGCTGGCCCATCACCGTGCCAATGGCGCGGCCCAGCATCACTCCCAGGGTGACCATGGTCATGGTGGCCAGGCCGATGGCGCTGGCCGCGACCCAGATGTTGACGCTGACGAACGCCAGCCCCACCCCCACCGCCAGGGCATCGATGCTGGTGGCCAGGCCGGTCACCGCCAGCAGCCAGAAGCCGTGCTGGCGCGGTTTTTCTTCCTCGGCCTCAGCCTGCTGGCGGGTGCCGTTGTAGATCATGTGCAGGCCCAGCAACAGCAGCAGGCTGAAGGCGATCCAGTGGTCCCAGTTGGCCACCCATTGAGTCGCGGCCTGGCCGATGAACCAGCCCACCACCGGGGTGATGGCTTCAATGACGCCGAAGATCAGGCCGATGCGCAAAGCTTCCAGCAGGCGCGGCTTGAGCATGGCCGAACCCTTGCCCACCGCGGCGGCGAAGGCATCGGTGGACATGGCGAAGGCGAGAAAGATGATCGAGGCTGGGTTCACGTTGAGTCTTCCGGTCGGGCTTGAGTCCACGACATGCCCACGCGCCCGACTTCAGCGCAGGTATGTCGATGGTCTCACCAACCGAAACGGTGCCCGTACCACGGCAGGTTGCCGAGAATGTTGATACGGGCGCCACCGCAGGGCGCGGTGGCAGGTTACTCCCCAAAGAGGCGCGCAGCTTAGCCGGCCACATGTGAAAATTTCATCGGCACCGCGTCACGACAGCTGCTCGCACAGCGGCTAGCCTGTGCAATCCACCCGTTGATTCGTGGAGGTACCCCATGCAACTCCAGGGCTCCTGCCATTGCGGCGCCGTGCACTTCAGCCTGTCCAGCCGCCATCCCTATCCCTACCAGCGCTGCTACTGCTCGATCTGCCGCAAGACCCAGGGCGGTGGCGGCTACGCCATCAACCTGGGGGGCGATGCGGCCAGCCTCAAGGTACGCGGGCGCAAGCACATCGTCATCTACCATGCCCGGCTCAAGCCCACCGGTGCCGCCCGGGCCCACAGCAGCAGCGCCGAACGGCACTTCTGCGGGCGCTGCGGCTCCGGGCTGTGGCTGTTCAGCCCGCAATGGCCGGAGCTGATCCACCCTTTTGCCTCGGCCATCGACACCCCGTTGCCGGTGCCGCCGCAACACACCCACTTGATGCTCGACTCCAGGGCGCCCTGGGTCGAGGTCGATGCCGGGGCGCACGACCTGCAGTTCGCCGAATACCCCGAGGAATCGATTGCCCAGTGGCACCAGCGCCTGGGGCTGGAGGCCTGAGCGCAACCGGGGCTTAACAGTCTTTGACAGTTTCCCGACAAAGCTGTCAAAGACTGCCACGCCCCCCTTCCCTAGCATCCGCTGATCCAATTGGCCCTCGGGTGCTGCATGTCCCGCAAACTTCTCGGCCTGCCGCTGGTGGGCCTGCTCTTGAGCAACCTCGGCTGCAACGGCCAGCCTCCGGCGCCGCCGCCCATCGCGCCCGGCGATTACGCCAGCATCATCGGCTACCTGAAGCAGTACATCCCGCAACAGATGGCCGAACATCAGGTGCCCGGGCTGTCCATCGCCCTGGTGGACGGCCAGCAACTGATCTGGGCCCGGGGCTTTGGCTTCGCCGACCAGGCCCGGGGCCTGCAAGTGACCGAAAACACCGCGTTTCGCGCCGGCGCCCTGTCGCAATTGCTGACTGCCACGGCGGTGATGCAACTGGTGGAACAAGGGCGCCTGCAACTGGACGCGCCGCTGCAGGACACCCTCAGGGAGTTCTACGTCCGCTCGCGCTTCCACGAGGACCAGAACGCCGCCGACCGGGCCGTGACTCTGCGCCGCCTGCTCAGCCACCAGGGCGGCATTCCCAGCGAATACCTGCGCGACGCACGCACCCCCAACGCCCTCGACGAACTGCCGGGAAAGCTCAGCGGGCTGTGGCTGAGCAACGCTCCGGGAACCCAGACCGCCTACTCCAACCTCGGTTATGCCCTGCTCGGGGCAGCGGTGGAGCGCAGCAGCGGCGTGGATTTCGAACGGCAGTTGCAGAAGAGCCTGCTGCGCCCACTGGGCATGAGCCAGTCGAGCTTTGTCGGGGACAGCCGCGCCCAGCCCTACCGGGCAAGAGGCTATGAAGACGGTGTCAGCAGCGATGCGCTGGTCCGCGACCTTTCCGCCCAGGGCCTGTGGAGCAGCCCGCGGGACCTGAGCCGCTATGTGCGCATGCTGTTCGCCCAGGGCCGGTACCAGGACCGCCAACTGCTCTCGGCGGCATCCATCGACGAAATGGTGCGCACGCAGAACGCCGGCAACCCGCTGGATTTCGACTGCCAGGTAGGCCTTGGCTGGTTCCTGTCGCCCTGCGGCGAGGAATGGGTCCGGCCAGAGATGCGCACCTGGCAGCAAAGCGGTTTCGGCGAGGGCTTTCATGCCCGGATCAGCGTGCTGGCCGAGCAGCAGCTGGCGGTGATCGTGATGAGCAATTCCGACAGCGGCGAGGCCCTGGCCCAGCCCCTGGTGCCCCAGGTACTGCGCATGCTGCTGCAGGCCCACGGCGCCCCGCCACCGCCACCGCCACCGGTCACGGCCCCCCAGGCCCAGCAACGTCGGGTTCCGCAAGCGGCGGATCGCCGGCACCTGGCGGGCTTCTATGCCACCCGCTGGGGTGTGCTGCGGATCCGCGACCAGCACCAGCGCCTGTACGCCGAGCTGGCCGGCGAGCGCTACGAACTGCTGCGGGACGAACAGGGCTGGCTAAGGGTGCGCAAGAAGCGCCTCGGGCTCTGGCCCCAGGACCTGGGCCCGCTGGGGCAACTGCAACTGGACGTGATGCAGGTCCAGGGCCATCGGGTGTTCACCGCCAAGAGCCACGGCCAGTTGCTGGCGGTGGGAGAACGGATCGAGCCGGTGCCCCTGACGGACAACTGGCTGGCCACGGTCGGCACCTACCAGGCTCTGAGCGACGCCCCCGGCGAACCGCCCATCAACGGCATGGACATCGCCCTGGAGGACGGCTTCCTGATGATCCGCAGCCTGCAGCAAGGCCGTCCCCTCACCGACTACATCCTCGCCCCGGTGGACAACGCCCACGCGGTGATCGCCGGCAACGGCCCGGGCCTGGGCGACACCGTGCGCCGCCAGGTCAACGGCGTGAACGTCCTGGGCTACTCATTCAAACGCACCTATAACGCCAACCACCTGAGGTTCTGACCCTTCATGAAAACCCTGAAACACTCCACCACCGCCGCCTTGTGGGCCGGCACCCTGGGCCTGAGCACGGTCTGCGGCACGCTGCACGCCGAAGACTGGAAGTACGGCGTGCACGCCGGGGTGGCCAGCGTGCCGCGCTACAGCGGCAGTGACGAACGCGCCCTGGCGCCGATTCTCGGCGGCGAGATCATCAGCCCCTGGGGCGTGTTCCTCAATACCGACCAGGGCCTGGGCTGGGGCAACGAATGGGGCGACCTGTCGTTCAGTACCTGGGTCGGCCCGAGCGAATCACGGCGCGACAAGAACCACCTGGGCCAGGGCTCCAAGCGCCTCAAGGGCATGGGCGAAATAAAGACCCGGGCACAGTTTGGCGCGCACCTGGGCTATGACCTGGGGCCGTTCGAACTGGGCGCCACCCTGACCCACGCGGTGAAGAAGAACGATAACCGCGACACCGGCTCGGCCTACAGCGCACTGGAACTGAGCATTGGCAGCAACCTCTACCAGGGCCGCTTCGGCAGCCTGGATGCCAGCCTCAACAGCCTGTTCGGCAACGCCGACTACATGCAGACCTGGTACGGGGTGAGCGACACCCAGGCGGCCCACAGCCGCTTCGGCGCCTACCGGGCCAAGGGTGGACGGGTCAGCAGCGGTGCCGACCTGGCCTGGACCCTGCCCCTCAATGAGCAGACCAAGGTCTCGACCCTGCTGTCGATGAAGTACCTGAGCAAGGAAGCCGGCGACAGCCCGATCGTCGACCGGCGCATGCAGACCAGCATCGCCACTCAACTTGAGTACAGCTTCTAAGAAAGGGAACGCGCGGCCCGTGATCACGGGCCGCGTTGCTGCTCAGGTTCAGGGCTGCGCGCGAACCTCAGTCGAGGTGGGCCCAGGTCATGCGGAACGAGGCACCGCCCCACTCCGAATCCGCCACTTCGACCTTGCCGCCGTGCCATTGCGAGACCCGCCGCACCAGCGCCAGGCCCAGGCCGAAACCGCCGGTACGCCGGTCACGGCTGGCGTCGAGACGGGAAAACGGCTCGAAGATCTTCTCCCGGCCATCCACCGGCACCCCGGGACCATCATCGTTGACCCGCACTTCGTAGCCATGCTCCAGGCGCACCAGGGACACCTCGACCCGGCGGTCGGCGTAGCGGATGGCGTTGCGCAGCAGGTTGATCACTGCCCGGGCCATGAAGCGCGGTTCGATGCGCACGTACTCCACCTGGCAGGAACGGATCAGCAGTTGCACCCCGGCCGCCTCGGCCTCCAGGGCCACGCTGCCGACCACGCTGTCGAGCCAGCTCTGGGCCTGGATGTTTTCCCGGTTGATGGTGGCCGCGCCATGTTCCAGGCTGGCGTAGCTGAGGAGTTCGGAGACCATTTCCTCCAGCTCGCCGAGGTCGGCATACATGTCGGCGATCAACTCGCGGTTTTCATCCGGATCTGGTTGTTGCTGCAACTGGTCCAGCTCGAAGGACAGCCGGGCGATGGGCGTGCGCAGTTCGTGGGACACTGCGTTGGTCAACTCGCGCTGATTGGCGATCAGCCCCTCGATGCGCGCCGCCATGCGGTTGAAGTGCTGGGCCAGGTCGCGGATGTTGGAACGCCGCGACAGGTGCAGCCGGGTGCCCAGGTCGTTGTCGCCAAAACGTTCGGCGGCCAGGCGCAGGCGCTCCAGGTCGCGCCAGTGCGGGCGCACCCAGAAGTACAGGACGATGGCCAGCAGCGCGCCGAGCAAGGCATAGGCGGCGATGTTGTAGAGCAGGGTCAGGGGCGGGTCTTCCGGCAGCTTGATGCTCAACAGTTGCTTGCCACCGTCGATGCTGCCGATGAATTCGGTGAACTCCTCGCGCACCACCAACTGGTTGGAATCCAGCAGGGCCTGTTCGCGCACGCTCAGGTCCAGGTCGTCGGCCTGCACCAGTTTGAGCAGCAGCCCGTAGTGCGGCTTGAGCTGCTCCAGCTGCTGCTGACGCCCGGCCTCGTCGAACGGCCGCAACTGTTCGCTCAGGCTGTAGGCCGGCCCGCGCACCGCGTCGCGGTTGTAGGACTCGATCAGGTCGGCGGCCAGGTAGTTGATGAAGATGTGTTGCACCGCGGTCATGGCCCCGGCGAAACCCAGGGCCAGGAACAGGTAGAGCCCCAGAAACAGACGCAGCATTCAAACCTCCCAGGCGAACGGATTGAACAGGTAGCCCTTGCCCCACACGGTCTTGATGCACACCGGCTCGCGCGGGTTGTCCTTGAGCTTGCCCCGCAGCTTGCTGATGTAGACATCGACACTGCGGTTGAGGCCGTCGAACTCGATGCCGCGCATGCGGTTGAGGATGTCGTCCCGGGACAGGGTCTTGCCCGGCGCGCTGGCCAGCAGCCAGAGCAGCTCGAATTCCATGGTGGTCAGTTCCACCGGCTCGCCCGCCAGGCGCACCTCGCGGCTGTTGCGGTCGATGCTCAGCACGCCGAATGCCAGGGCCCCGCGCAGGGTGGTGGTTTCCGGCACCTGGCGCCGTTGCAGGGCCCGCAGGCGCGCCAGCAGCACCGCCGGTTTTATAGGCTTGATCACGTAGTCATCGGCGCCGGATTCCAGGCCGAGAATGTGGTCCAGGTCGTCTTCCTTGGCGGTGAGGATGACGATGGGGGTGTCCGCCACGGCGCGGATCTCCCGGCACACGTGCAGGCCGCTCTGGCCGGGCAGCATCAGGTCGAGCACCACCAGTTTCGGTTTGAATTCGAGAAATGCCGCCAGGGCGGTATCGCCGCGGTGGACCGTCAGCACTTCAAAGCCGTGCTGGGACAGAAAATGCGCGATCAGCCCGGCGAGCTTCTCGTCATCTTCCACCAGCAACACCTTGCCAAGACCCAGGTTTTCCATATTTGCCAATCTGTGAACGCACAATTTGTGCGCGCGCATTATAGGGGGCAAGAGGTTAAGGAAAGGATAACGCAAGCCACAAAACCCGGGACTTGCAGCGGTTTTGCGCGATATTTCATTCTTTTAAGAGTTTTTAACAATTTGCCCCTGCTTTTACACAAGGGCAGTCGTTCACCAGGCCGGCACGCCACTGTGAAAACGGAACTCCGGATCCGGCGACTCGATCAGTTCCTGCTCCGCCGCCCGCACCCGGTCGATGACCTGGGCGATGTCCTTGGCGTCGCCATACTGATAGGCCAGCTTCAGGTAGCCCTGGTAGTGCCGGGCCTCGCTTTTGAGCAGGCCGAAGTAGAACTTGCCCAGTTCCTCGTCCAGGTGCGGCACCAGGGCTTCGAAACGCTCGCAGCTGCGGGCCTCGATAAAGGCGCCCACCACCAGGGTGTCCACCAGCTTCACCGGCTCGTGGCTGCGCACTACCTTGCGCAGGCCCGAGGCATAGCGCCCGGCATGCAACTGGCGCAGCTCGACCTTGCGCTTCTTCATCAGGCGCAGGACCTGCTCATGGTGCACCAGCTCTTCCCGGGCCAGGCGCGACATCATGTTGATCAGGTCGACATGGGCGTGGTACTTGGCGATCAGGCTCAAGGCGGTGCTGGCGGCCTTGAACTCGCAGTTCTTGTGGTCGATCAGCAGGGTTTCCTGGTCGGCCAGGGCCGCCTGGACCCAGGCGTCGGGCGTGCGGCAGCCAAGAAAGTCGGGAATTTCAGGAAAGTTCATCGGCGCATTTCCGAACAATCAGCCACCACCGCAAAGCGGCAGGCAGCACTATCAGTGATCGTTAACATGAGGCTCACGGGACAAAAGGCTTCATAGCGAAAGGCCGGCGATTATACCGGCCGAGCCGCAGACCACCAGCGGCCGCGATTGATATGCATCAACATCCGGCCCGGGCGCCAGCAACTATAGTTGTGCACGCTAGGGTCTGTTCCCGTTTGGTGACGAGCCGCGTCGCTGGGCCAAACGGGAACAGACCCTAACCGTTCATCCCTTCCTGGAGATCCCGATCATGCAAAGCATCCGCAGTATCCTGGTGGTCATCGATCCCACGCCCGGCGAAAGCCTTGCCCTCAAGCGCGCCAAGCTGATTGCCGGGGTCACCCAGGCCCACCTGCACCTGCTGGTCTGCGACAGAAAGCACGAGCATTCGGCGCTGCTGAGCGTACTCAAGAGCAGCCTCACCGGCGAAGGCTACAGCGTCACCACCGAGCAGGCCTGGAACGAAAGCCTGCACGAAACCATCATCGATGTGCAGCAGGCCGAGGGCTGCGGCCTGGTGATCAAGCAGCACCTGCCGGACGCCCCGCTGAAGAAAGCCCTGCTGACCCCGGCGGACTGGAAACTGCTGCGCTACTGCCCGACCCCGGTGCTGCTGGTCAAGACCGCCACGCCCTGGGTCGGCGGCGTGGTGATGGCCGCTATCGACGTCGGCAACATGGACGGCGAGCACCGGGCCTTGCACGCCAGTATCGTCGACCACGGCTTCGATATCGCCAGCCTGGCCAAGGCCCAGTTGCATGTGATCAGCGCTCACCCGTCGCCGATGCTGTCGGCCGCCGACCCGGTGTTCCAGCTCAAGGAAACCATCGAGGCGCGCTATCGCGAGCAGTGCAAGGCGTTCCAGGCCGAGTTCGACATCGACGACGCCCACCTGCATATCGAGGAAGGCCCGGCCGATGTGCTGATTCCCCACCTGGCCCACAAGCTTGGCGCCGTGCTGACCATCATCGGCACCGTGGCCCGCACCGGGATTTCCGGGGCACTGATCGGCAACACCGCCGAAGTGGTGCTCGACTCCCTGGACAGCGACGTGCTGGTGCTCAAGCCGGCGGACATCATGGATCACCTGGAAGAGCTGGCGGCCAAGGCTTGAGCCCCCTCCCCCGCAACGCCATCGCGTAATCTGCGCCGTCCATGACGGCGCTTTCGCCGACAAGCCAGTCCTACAGAGCCCGATCAACCTCACCCCGTAGGAGCCGGCTTGCCGGCGAAGAGGCCCGCAAGCCTTGCACCGCCCTGGCAGCCGTCTTCGCTGGCAAGCCAGCTCCTGCAGTGGCATTTGCGTGGGGGGCGCCTTGGCGGCGGAGCACTCAGCCGAGGGCATCCTTGAGAAAGCCGGGGGCGATGTAGCGCTGGTAGTGGGCTTCGGACAGCAGGAAGAATTCCCGATCAATGGCGTCGCGCAACTCCGGCAAGGCCCAGTCGCGAAACTCCGGCAGCAGCACCATTCCATAGGCATCGAGCTGGTTGATCACTCGCGCGCCGCGGGCAATCAGCTGGTAGGCCCAGCAATACTCGGACTGATGGGGCACGAAGCGGATCTTGCGCTGCTCCAGCTGCTCGCGCAGGCGCGCCGGATCGAAGACTTCCAGCTTGGCCGCCATCACCTGCACCAGCAGGTGCTCAAGACGCAGCCAGACCGCGCGTTTTTCCTCCTCGTTGTAACCATTCCAGTTGATCACTTCATGGTGGAAACGCTTGCAGCCACGGCATACCAGATCGCCGTAAACCGTGGAACAGAGGCCGACGCAGGGGGTCTTGATGGTCTGATTGGGCATAGATAGACAACGCACGCAAAAGCAAAACAGTGGGCAATGTTAGCCCTTTGTCTAAGATTGATCACCCCTCAAACTTCAATACAGCAACTTACGTTGAGGCTTTTTTTACCGTAGAATCAGCCAGCCTTTTTAGGCGCCAATGTCCGTTTGAAGCTGTTTTCAAAGCGTCACGAGCACAGTCGTTCCTTCAGAGCGGTGTTGGCGAGGGGTTTTTCCAGCGGGGAAAAACCCAACGCCAACCCTCATCAGCTCCCCGTTCTGCAGGCGTAAAACTTTGAAAGCAGCTTCTGTAAGGAATTGTCGGTAATTCTGGCTAAGTGGCCCACAACGCCACGCAGCGCATGAGTACGGCAATTTCGGGATGAGCGTCCCGGACACCCATTTGGGACCACTGATGAGGGTAATAACTGTGCTTGAAGCCTACCGCAAACATATCGAAGAGCGTGCAGCACTGGGTATCGTTCCCCAGCCGCTTAACGCCGAACAAACTGCAGGCCTGGTCGAGCTGCTGAAGAATCCCCCGGCTGGCGAAGAAGCTTTCCTCGTTGACCTGATCACCAACCGCGTTCCACCAGGAGTCGACGAAGCTGCCTACGTCAAGGCCGGTTTCCTCTCCGCGCTGGCCAAAGGCGAAGCCTCCTCCCCTCTGATCGACAAGAAGCGCGCCGTTGAACTGCTGGGCACCATGCAGGGCGGCTACAACATCGTGACCCTGGTGAACCTGCTGGACGACGCCGAACTGGCGCCAGTGGCCGCCGCTCAACTCAAGCACACCCTGCTGATGTTCGACGCCTTCCACGACGTCGCGGAAAAAGCCAAGAACGGCAACGTTCACGCCCAAGGCGTACTGCAATCCTGGGCCGACGGCGAGTGGTTCAAAAATCGCCCGGTACTGGCCGACAAGATCAGCCTGCGGGTGTTCAAGGTCACCGGCGAAACCAACACCGACGACCTCTCCCCTGCTCCTGATGCCTGGTCCCGCCCGGACATCCCGCTGCACGCCCTGGCCATGCTGAAAATGGCCCGTGACGGCATCGTTCCGGACGAGCAAGGCAAGACCGGCCCGATGAAGCAGATCGAAGAAATGCGCGGTCAAGGCTTCCCGATCGCCTACGTCGGCGACGTGGTCGGCACCGGTTCGTCCCGTAAATCGGCCACCAACTCGGTGCTGTGGTTCTTCGGCGACGACGTGCCTTATGTTCCGAACAAGCGTGCCGGCGGCTTCTGCTTCGGCAGCAAGATCGCCCCGATCTTCTACAACACCATGGAAGACGCCGGCGCCCTGCCGATCGAATTCGACGTGTCGAAGATGAACATGGGCGATGTGATCGACCTGTACCCGCACGCAGGCAAAGTCTGCAAGCACGGTACCGACGAAGTCCTGGCCACCTTCGAAATGAAGACCCCGGTCCTGCTCGACGAAGTCCGTGCCGGCGGCCGTATCCCGCTGATCATCGGCCGTGGCCTGACCGAGAAGGCTCGCGCCGAACTGGGCCTGCCTGCGTTCGACCTGTTCAAGAAGCCCGAAGCCCCTGTTGAAAGCACCAAGGGCTTCACCCTGGCGCAGAAGATGGTCGGCAAGGCCTGCGGCCTGGCAGAAGGCAAAGGCGTTCGTCCTGGCACCTACTGCGAACCGAAGATGACCACCGTGGGCTCCCAGGACACCACAGGTCCAATGACCCGTGACGAACTGAAAGACCTGGCGTGCCTGGGCTTCTCCGCTGACCTGGTGATGCAGTCCTTCTGCCACACCGCGGCGTATCCGAAGCCGATCGACGTGACCACCCACCACACCCTGCCTGACTTCATCATGACCCGCGGCGGCGTTTCCCTGCGTCCGGGCGACGGCATCATCCACTCGTGGCTGAACCGCATGCTGCTGCCGGACACCGTCGGTACCGGTGGTGACTCCCACACCCGTTTCCCGATGGGCATCTCGTTCCCGGCCGGTTCCGGCCTGGTGGCGTTCGCCGCTGCCACCGGCGTCATGCCGCTGGACATGCCGGAATCGATCCTGGTGCGCTTCAAGGGCAAAATGAAACCTGGCATCACCCTGCGTGACCTGGTCCATGCCATTCCTTACTTCGCCATCCAGAACGGCCTGCTGACCGTCGAGAAGAAAGGCAAGAAAAACGCCTTCTCCGGCCGCATCCTGGAAATCGAAGGCCTGGAAGGCCTGACCCTGGAGCAGGCGTTCGAACTGTCCGACGCCTCGGCCGAACGTTCGGCTGCCGGTTGCACCATCAAGCTGTCGAAAGAGTCGATCACCGAGTACCTGCAGTCCAACATCACCCTGCTGCGCTGGATGATCGGCGAAGGCTACGGTGATGCACGTACCCTGGAACGTCGCGCTCAAGCGATGGAAGCCTGGATCGCCAACCCTGAGTTGATGGAAGCCGACGCCGACGCCGAATACGCCGAAATCATCGAAATCGACCTGGCCGACATCAGCGAGCCTGTACTGTGCGCGCCGAACGACCCGGACGACGCCCGTCTGCTGTCCAGCGTTGCTGGCGAGAAGATCGACGAAGTGTTCATCGGTTCGTGCATGACCAACATCGGTCACTTCCGCGCTGCCGGTAAACTGCTGGATCAGGTCAAGGGCCAGCTGCCAACCCGTCTGTGGCTGTCGCCGCCGACCAAGATGGACGCTCACCAACTGACCGAAGAAGGCTACTACGGCATCTACGGCAAGGCCGGCGCACGCATGGAAATGCCGGGCTGCTCGCTGTGCATGGGTAACCAGGCACGCGTCGAGCCGAACAGCACCGTGGTGTCGACCTCGACCCGTAACTTCCCGAACCGTCTGGGTGATGGCGCCAACGTCTACCTGGCTTCGGCCGAGCTGGCGTCGGTGGCTTCGATCCTGGGTCGCCTGCCGACCGTCGAGGAGTACATGGAATACGCTGGCAAGATCGACAGCATGGCGGCCGATATCTACCGCTACCTGTCCTTCGACCAGATCGCGGAGTTCCGTGAAGCGGCTGCCAACGCCAACATCCCGGTGGTGCAAGCCTAAGGCTGTAGCGTTGTAAGAAGGAACGCCGCGTATTCCACGATACGCGGCGTTTTTTTATGCCTGGGAAATAGCCCCGGCCTTCCAGCCCCGCAGGCTCTCCTGCAGCGTGTCGTCGACGCTGGTGCCGCTGAGCAGCACCTGGTACTCGCGGCTCGACGGCAGCAGTGCCAGGGCGTCCTTGGCCTCGTGCTTGAGCCTCGCCAGGGCCAGGTGCTTGTGCTCCAGGCTGACCTGGCGGAAGAACTCGTCCAGGGCCTCGATGCTGGTGCCGTCCAGGTCCGGGGACTCCTCCAGGCTGAGGATGATGCTGTGGATCGGCGCCTGCACATGGCGTATCAGGCGCAGGGCGCCGCCGAGGATGCGTTCGGCGTTGGCGAAGAACAGCGCCTCCCCCGGCCGCAGGATCAGCACGCCGGGCACCTGCCGGGCCTGAGGATGACGGCTGAGATCGACAAAGTCGTGGCCGCTGCCCAGTTGCCCGAGGATCTGGATATCCGCCGCCGACATCTGCCGCAGCAGCAACAGGATGCTGATACCCACTGACAGCAGCAGCCCGTCCAGCACCCCCAGCACCAGCACCGCGCTGACCGCGCAGATCACCAGCACCCGGTCACGCCGCCAGATGAAGTAGCGCCCCAGGGGTTGCAGGCTCAGGCCATGGCCCAGGGCGTACATGACAATCGCCGCCAGCACCGGCTCCGGGGTCAGGGCGATATAGGGCAGCACGGTCAGCACGATGAGCAGCATCACCGCCGCCGCGGTCAGCCCTGCCAGGCGCGAGCGCGCCCCGGCCGCTTCATTGGCGGAGGTGGCCGAGTAGCCGGCCCCCGCGGGCATGCCATGGAACAGCCCCGAGAGCAGATTGGAAGCGCCCAGGGCCAGCAGGTCGCGGTTGGAGGAAACCCGGTCGCCATGCTTCAGGGCAAAGGAGCTGATGGAACCATAGGATTCGGCATACAGGATCATCACCAGGGCGAACGCCAGCTCCCCCAGGCGCAGCCAGTCGGCAAAAGGCAGTTGTGGCAGGCTCGGCACCTCCAGCTTGAGTTCGATGACCCCGATCAGGTCGACGCCATGGGCCGGCAGGTTGAACCACTGGCCGGCGCCAATGCCGATCACCACCGCCACCAGCCCGCCGGGCACATAGGGAATTCGCGAGCAGATCCCCAGCACCAGCAGCGCCACCGCCGCCACCGCGGCGCCGGCCCAGTTCCATTGCGGCCACTGCTCCAGCAACTGCGGCAGGAAGCGCACCAGGTTACCGGTGCTCAGGTGCACCCCGACCACGGTGGCGAACTGCTTGAGGACAATGGTCAACGCCAGGCCGAAGGCAAAGCCGCGCAGCACCGGCTTGGCAATGAAGGCGGTCACGCCCCCCAGGCGGAACAGCCCGGCCAGGAGGAAGAACACCCCAGTGAGCAGCACCAGGGCAAAGGCCAGGCTCAGGCGCAGCTGGGCGTCGCCACCGGCCAGGGACAGGGTGGCCGCCGCCAGCACCGCGGCCGACGATGAAGTGGCAGAAACAATGGCAAAGCGGCTGGTGCCCAACAGGCCGTAGCACAGCAACCCGGCAAACAGGGCAATGACCCCGGCCTGGGGCGGCAAGGCGGCGATGCTGGAATAGGCTACGGCTTCCGGCAATAACAGGCCGGCAATGGATAGGCCGGCCAGCAGGTCGCGGGTGCGCTTGGGTGCAGCGGTTGGGTGGGTCAGGGGTTCAGTGGCCAATCGGGTTCATCCGTGACAACGCAAAATCCAGATTCAGGGGGTGTCGCCCAACGGAATAAACATGTTTGGGCAGGCTTGCAGCCAGAGGGGCGGGAATGGCCATGGGCGGGTTCCTGGCAGCAATAAGAGCACCAGCTTAGCCCTTTATTCAAGGCAGCAAACAATACTGATCAATGCCTTGAACGACAACGCCGCCGGTACAGTGAAGTACCGACGGCGTTGTGTGCAGCAGCGGGTTCGCCAGGGAGGCGTCCGCGCACCTTGCAGTTGGCTTGCGGGCCTCTTCGCCGGCAAGCCGGCTCCTACCGGAAGGCTGTCAGGACGCCAGGGAGTACACCAGGGCAGTAATGGCCACCAGGCCCACCAGGGTCACGAAGACGTTGGAAGCCTGGCCGCGGTAGCGGGCCATGGCCGGCACCTTGCGGATGGCGTACATCGGCATCAGGAACAGGATCGCCGCGATCACCGGGCCGCCCATGGTCTCGATCATCGTCAGGATGCTCGGGTTGAGGGTGGCCACGGCCCAGCAGATCACCAGCATGAAGGCGGCGGTGACGCGGTCCAGGGTTTTCGTGCCCGGGCGCCGGCCGCTCTTGCCGATCAGGCCCTTGAGGCCTTCGCTGGCACCGATGTAGTGGCCCAGGAAGGACTTGGCAATGGCCACGAAGGCAATCAACGGCGCGGCAAAGGCGATGGTCGGATTCTGGAAATGGTTGGCCAGGTAGGACAGGATCGACAGGTTCTGCGCCTTGGCTTCGGCCAGTTGCGCCGGGCTCAGGGTCAGTACGCAGCTGAAGACGAAGAACAGCACCATGCCCACCATCAGCAGGTGGGCACGCGAGAGAATCTGCGAGCTGCGCTCTTCGGCGTGCACGCCATAGCGGCGCTTCTGGTCCACGGCAAAGGCCGAGATGATCGGCGAATGGTTGAACGAGAAGACCATCACCGGAATCGCCAGCCACAGGGTATGCAGGAAGGCCGAAGGCGCCGGGACATCGCTGACGGTGGCGAGGATGCCGCCATTCCAGTGCGGGATCAGGAACACCGCAAGGAACAGCAGGGCCACGATGAACGGGTAGACCATCAGGCTCATGGCCTTGACGATCACCTGCTCGCCGCAACGCACCACCACCAGCAGGCCGAAGATCAGCACCAGGGCCAGGATCGCCCGCGGTGGCGGCGCGATGTGCAGTTGGTTGGTCATGAAGCTGTCGACGGTGTTGGTCAGGGCCACGCTGTAGATCAGCAGGATCGGGAAGATCGCGAAGAAGTAGAGCAAGGTGATCAGGGCACCGGCGGTGAGACCGAAATGCTCTTCCACCACGTCAGTGATGTCCGCACCGTCACGCCCGGAAAGCACGAAGCGGGTCAGGCCGCGGTGTGCATAGAAGGTCATGGGGAAGGCCAGCAGCGCCAGGATCAACAGCGGCCAGAAACCGCCGATGCCGGCATTGATGGGCAGAAACAGGGTACCGGCACCGATGGCCGTGCCAAACAGGCCGAGCATCCAGGTGGTGTCTTGGCGGTTCCAGCGGGTCAGGGTCGCTGGGGCCGCGGTTTCAAAGCGTTGATCAACGCTGTTGGCCTGATCATTCATCCGGTGGGATCTCCACATTCCGGTCGTTTGCCATTCACCCGGGCGTATCGGAGTACCCGACAGGCAGTGCCCGAGCGAAAAGAGGGGGCGCGATTGTCCGGGATTCCAAGGGCGCTGCATAGACTCAGCTGAGGAACGGTTTATGCGCTGCAGGTATTTTTTCGTTTGATGGGAAAGCGTCTGGCCCGGCCCTCTCCCGCTCAATCCGGGTTCCGCAGGAGCTGGCTTGCCAGCGAAGGTGCCCGCCTGAAGACGCCATTCGCCGGCAAGCCGGCCCCTAGCGGGCCGCGTTGACAAGCCTCACGGGCAGGCGGCATGATCGGACCCCATGAATATCTACGCGCTGAACCCTACCTCCACCACCACGACTGCCTCCGGCGGGTCGTGTGGTGGCTGTGCGGGATGACACAAGCACAGTAGAACCAAGGCCCCGCCAGCAATGGACGGGGCCTTTTGTTTCTCCGTCCAGCTGGCACTACAAGGAGAGACAAGATGCCTTTATCCAACGCCAAGCGTGCCCTGCTGGTGATCGATATGCAGGTCGGGTTGTTCAATGGACCGGACAAGCCCTACAAGCGCGAGCAGGTCCTGGAAAACATCAACCAACTGATCCGCCGCGCCCGCCAGGCCGGGGCGCCGATCTTCGCCGTGCGCCATACCGGCCCCGCCGAATCCCCGATTGCCGCTGGCAGCCCCTTCTGGCAACTGCTGCCGACCCTGGAAGTGGATGAAGAGCTGGACTGCGTACTGGACAAGACCCGCCCCAGTTGCTTTGTCGGCACCGGGCTGGCCGAGCGCCTGCAGGAGGCCCAGGTCAATGAACTGGTGATCGTCGGCATGAAGACCCAGTACTGCGTCGATACCACCTGCCGCGCCGCCGGCGACCTGGGCTTTGCCGCCGTGCTGGTAGAGGACGCCCACACCTGCATGGACACGCCGCTGATCGGGGCAAGAACCATCATCGCCCACCATAACGCCACCCTGAACGGCCCCTTCGTGCGCCTGGCCACGACCGCCGACGTAACCTTCTGACCCCATCGTCCCCACACCGCCCCGGGCACGCCGAACATGGCGTGATTCCCCCGGGAACGGTGCCGGCGAGCATTGCCAAAACCCCTCGCAACCCGCACCCTTGAGCCTTCGCCCCTGCCCGTATGGAACCCTCCATGAGCGCCACGACGATCGCCGGCTGCCTCCTCTACAGCCTTGATCCACCTTCCCTCGCCCGCTTCTATGCCGAACTGCTGGGCTGGCCCATCACCGAACAGCAAGCCGATTACCAGCAGCTGGCCCACCAGGGCTTCGAGCTGACCCTGGTCCAGGTGCCGCCAGCGATTGCTGCGCGCATCGTCCTCCAGGAACCGCCGCTGCCCCGCAGCGATTGCGCCTGCAAGCCGCTGTTCCAGGTAGACGACCTGGCCCGGGCCCGGCAGCGCGCTGCCAAGGCCGGTGGCCGGGTGTACGAGGCCGAGCGCGAATGGCAATTCAAGGACGCCCGGGCCTGCGACGGCATCGACCCGGAAGGCAACATCTTTCAATTGCGCCAACCCCTGCCCCGCTAACCCACGAGGAGTCCGCCATGCGCGCCACCGTTCTGGTCCTGGTTGAAAACGTCAACGCCTACCTGCCGCACCTCGAAGACCTGGGTTTCAGGCTGATCCTGGCGCCCACCCCACAGACCCGGGCCCAGGCGATCCGGGACCACGCCGGGCAGATCGATGCGGTGCTGACCCGTGGCCCCCTGGGGCTGAGCGCGGCGGAAATCGCCGCCCTGCCCCGATTGCAGATCATCTGCGTGATCGGCGCCGGCTATGAGCAAGTGGACCTGCAAGCGGCGAGCAATCGCGGGATCGCAGTAACCAATGGCGCCGGGGTCAACGCCTCGTCCGTGGCCGATCATGCCCTGGCCCTGCTGCTGGCCCTGGTGCGCGGCATTCCCCAGTCCGACGCCGCGGTACGCCAGGGGCACTGGCCGAAGGTGCTGCGCCCGTCCCTGGCCGGCATGCGCCTGGGGGTGCTCGGCCTCGGCGCCGTGGGCCAGGCCATCGCCCGGCGCTGCGCCCTGGGCTTCGACATGCCGGTGAGCTACCACAGCCGCCAGCCACGCCCCGACCAGCCCTACCGCTTCTGCCCGACCCTGGTGGAACTGGCCCGGGACTCGGACGTCCTGGTGATCGCCACCCCGGGCGGCGCCGACACCCGGCACCTGGTGGACCAGCCGGTGCTGGAAGCCCTTGGCCCCGAAGGTTTCCTGGTGAACATCGCCCGGGCCAGCGTGGTGGACACCAACGCCCTGCTGCAGGCCCTGCAGCAGCGGCGGATTGCCGGCGCGGCCCTGGACGTGTTCGATGACGAGCCGCAAGTACCGGACGGTTTCAAGGGCCTGGACAATGTGGTGCTGACCCCTCACGTCGCCGGCCTTTCGCCCCAGGCCAGCCGCGATACCGTGGCGATGGTCGGCCAGAACCTGCTGGCTCACTTCGAAGGCCGGCCACTGCTGACCCCGCTGGCCCTGCCGGCACCGAACTGACCCAGCCCCGAGTCAACGCCTATGCTCGTGGGGCGGACAACCTCTGTGCCTGCATGACTGGTGTAGGAGCCGGCTTGCTCTCATCGGGTCGTAGACACACGGGGCTAAATTCAAACGCTTGTATCAAAAGCAATGATTGTCCGGCAACACGCGCACCTATAAAGGCCCGCCGCGATTGTGAGGGGCCGGTAGGCGCATTAGATTAGCCAATAATCTCTGGCCTCCAGAATAAGCAGAAGGGATAAGCATGGCGCTTACAGACCAGTCCACCCGCACTCGCTCCGGCGAGGAACTCGATGCCAACCTGATCGACCCGTACCTCAAGGCGCACATCCCCGGCCTGAGCGGTACGCCGCAGATCAGCCAGTTCCCGGGCGGTGCCTCGAACCTCACCTACCTGCTGGAATACCCCGGGCAGGAGTTTGTCCTGCGTCGCCCGCCCTTCGGCCACAAGGCCAAGTCGGCCCACGACATGGGCCGCGAGTTCCGCATTCTCAACCAGCTCAAGGACGGTTTCCCCTACTGCCCCAAAGCCTACGTGCACTGCACCGACGAGTCGGTGATCGGCGCCGAGTTCTATGTCATGGAACGGGTCAAGGGCATCATCCTGCGCTCCGACCTGCCGCCGGAGCTGGGCCTGGATGCCGGCCAGACCGAGGCGCTGTGCAAGAGCTTCATCGATCGTTTCGTCGAGCTGCACCGGGTCGACTACAGCGCCTGCGGCCTGGGTGACCTGGGCAAGCCCGAAGGCTATGTGCAGCGCCAGATCAAGGGCTGGAGCGACCGCTACGAGAAGGCCCTGACCCCGGACGCGCCGCACTGGGAAAAGGTCAAGGCCTGGCTCAACGAGAAGATGCCCGCCGACCACCCGACCTCGAGCATCGTGCACAACGACTACCGCTTCGACAACGTGATCCTCGACCCACAGAACCCGATGCAGATCATCGGCGTGCTGGACTGGGAGCTGACCACCCTGGGCGACCCGCTGATGGACCTGGGCAACACCCTGGCCTACTGGATCGAGGCCGGCGACCCGGCGCCGGTGCAACTGATGCGCCGCCAGCCGAGCAACGCCCCGGGCATGCTCACCCGCCAGCAGTTCGTCGACTACTACGCCGAGCGCGCGGGAATCGAAATCGGCAACTTCGACTTCTACTACACCTACGGCCTGTTCCGCCTGGCCGGCATCGTGCAGCAGATCTACTACCGCTTCTACCATGGCCAGACCCAGGACAAACGCTTCGCGCAGTTCATTCACATGAACAAACTGCTGGAGCAGATGAGCCTGCAGGTCATTCACAAATCCAGCCTCTGACCGCGCCCCGGCGCTCGACAGCCAAAACAAGGAAAAACCATGTCCAAGACTCAGTTGTTCGACCTCGACGGCAAGATCGCATTCGTCTCCGGCGCCAGCCGCGGCATCGGTGAGGCCATTGCCAAGTTGCTGGCCCAGCAAGGCGCCCATGTCATCGTGTCGAGCCGCAAGCTCGAAGGTTGCCAACACGTGGCCGACGCGATCATCGCCGCCGGCGGCAAGGCCACCGCCATTGCCTGCCACATCGGTGAAATGGAGCAGATCAGCCAAGTCTTCGCCGGCATTCGCGAACAGTTCGGGCGCCTGGACATCCTGGTCAACAACGCCGCGACCAATCCGCAGTTCTGCAACGTCCTGGACACTGACCTGGGGGCCTTCCAGAAGACCGTCGACGTCAACATCCGCGGCTACTTCTTCATGTCGGTGGAAGCCGGCAAGCTGATGCGCGAAAACGGCGGCGGCAGCATCATCAACGTGGCCTCGATCAACGGCATCTCGCCGGGGATCTTCCAGGGCATCTACTCGGTGACCAAGGCCGCGGTGATCAACATGACCAAGGTCTTCGCCAAGGAATGCGCGCAGTTCGGCATCCGCTGCAACGCACTGCTGCCGGGCCTGACCGATACCAAGTTCGCCTCGGCCCTGGTCAAGAACGACGCCATACTCAAGACCGCCCTGGCGCAGATCCCCCTCAAGCGCGTGGCCGACCCCAGCGAAATGGCCGGCGCGGTGCTCTACCTGGCCAGCGACGCCTCCAGCTACACCACGGGTGTCTCGCTCAATGTGGACGGCGGCTTCCTCTCCTGAGGCCCGCTTGCACCACAAAAAAGGCAGCCTCCGGGCTGCCTTTTTCATTTCCCGCAGGAGCTGGCTGGCCAGCGAAGAGGGCCTTGAGCCCGGCGCAACTCAGGCGGCCCTTTTCGCCGGCGAGCCGGCTCCTACAGGCGTCTTTCAAAATTTTAATTCCACCAATTGCAATTAAAGAATATTTATTCCATAACTAGCCTTCCCTAGAACAATAATTCTGCAGGTGCGGTTATGGACGAGCTCGGCATTGGTTTGATCGGCACCGGTTTCATGGGGCGTGCCCACGCCCTGGCGTTTCGCAGTGCCGGCGCGGTCTTCGAATTGCCGGTGCGCCTGCACCTGGCGGCCCTGGCCGACGCCGACGCCCAGCGCGGCGAACACTGCGCCGGCGCCTGGGGCTTTGCCCAGGCCCATGCCGACTGGCAGGCCCTGGTGGCCAACCCCCGGGTCAACCTGGTGGCCATCACCACTCCCAACCACCTGCACTTCCCCATGGCCATGGCGGCGCTGGCCGCAGGCAAGGCGGTGTACTGCGAAAAGCCCCTGGCGGTCAGCGTCGAACAGGCCCGGCAGATGCACCACGCGGCCCAGGCCGCCGGGGTGGTGACCCGGGTGGGCTACAACTACCAGCACAACCCGGTGATCGCCCAGGCCAGGGACATGATCGGCAACGGCGAACTGGGGCAACTGGTGAGTTTCCAGGGCGAGTTCAGCGAAGACTTCATGGCCGACCCGGATGCCCCCTGGTCCTGGCGTTGCGAGCCGCAGCACGCCGGCGGCGCCCTGGCGGACCTGGGCAGCCACCTGCTGGCCATGGCACGCTTTCTCATGGGGCCGGTGCAGGCGGTGTGCGCCGATACCCAGACCGTGCACCTGCAACGCCCCACCGAAGCCGGCAGCCAGGAACGCCGCGCCATCGCCGTGGATGACCAGGCCCATGCCCTGCTGCGCTTTGCCAATGGCGCGCGGGGTACGCTGAGCAGCAGCTGGATCAAGCATGGTTACAAGAACCACCTGAGCTTCGAGATCAGCGGCACCCTCGGCACCCTGGCGTTCGACCAGGAACGCCTCAACGAACTGCGCCTGTACCGGGTCGGCCAGAAGGGTTTCCAGCGCCTGCTGGCCGGGCCCGCCCTGCCCGGCTACGCGGCCTTCAGCCCGGCCCCGGGGCACCAGCTGGGCTACAACGAACTCAAGACCCTGGAAGTTCACGAATTGATCATGGCCCTGTGCGGCCAGGGCCGGGACGGCACGGATTTCGCTGAAGCCTGGGAAGTGGAGCGCCTGGCCGCGGCGATCCGTACTGCAGCCGCCGAACAGCGCTGGGTGGCACTGTAGGAGCCGGCTTGCCGGCGAAGGCGATCTTGCGGGCGCCTTCGCTGGCAAGCCAGCGCCTACGGTTGGTGGTTGGCCAGGCGCGCGGCCAGGGCCTTGGCCTGCAGGGCAACGTCGGTGACGGCGGTGCTTTCCCACCACAGGCCGCGCAGGGGCGGCCCCATGGCGAACAGGCGCTCGCAGGCCTGGCCCTGGGCGTTGTGCACGGCACCATCGGGTGCGGCGCTGATGCCCAGGGCCAAAGGCCCGGGTGTCACCAGGCCGCGGGCCAGCAGCTGGCGCGGCAAGGGCCGCGCCACCCGGCGCCAGTCGTATTCGATGCCACTGGAGTTGATCAGGGCATCGCCCGCCATGCGCACGCTGTCCTGGCTGCCGCGGTAGCGCAGGCGGATCGCCAGCCGGCCTTCGTCGCCCGGCTCCAGGCCCTGGTAGCAAGCGGCATGAATCCGCAACCGCCCTTCTTCATGCAGGCGCGCCACCAGCTCGGCGCTCAGGGGCGGCGAGCGATGGTGATGGCTTTCCCACCAGGGCCGTACATGGCGCACGAACTGGCGTTTGTGCACCTCGCTGGCCTGGCTCCACAGGCGCCCTATATGCACCCGCACCGTGTCCAGCGGGGCCTGCCAGTCGATGCCCTGGGCCTCGGCCACGCGGCATTGCTGGCGCAGCGCCCGCAGCAGTTGCCGAGGGCTGCGGATGCTCGGGTCAGCGCCGAGAAAGTCTTCCCAGGCCGGGGGCTGGCGGCGCACGTGTGGCAGCAGCCCATGCCGGGAAAACACCTCGATCGGCCCACGATGCCCGGCCTGCTCCAGGGACACCACGGCGTCCACCATGGTCAGCCCGGAACCGATGATCAGCACCGTCGCCCGGGGATCGAGGCGGGCCATGGCCGCCACATCCCAGGGGTCCAGCGCCGCGGCATTCAGGCCGCTGGAACGGGTCTGCGGGGTACGCGCCGCCGGGAACATGCCGGTGGCCAGCACCGCCACCGCGCCGGGCAGTTGCCGGCCATCGGCCAGGGTCAGTAGCACGCCGTCAGGGCCGGTTTCCAGGTCCACCGCCTCGCCCTGCACATGGCTCAACGAGGAGCCCTGCGCCCGGCCCTGCACCTGGGCCTCGGCCAGGCGCTGCTGGACGTAGACACCAAACAGCCCGCGGGGCGGAAACAGTTCGCTGACCGGCACATGCTGGCGGTCCGACTCGGGCCAGCCGCCCTCGGCGATGTGCCGGGCCAGCCATTGGGTCAGGTCGTCGGCGTTGTCCGGGTCGACGCTCATGCGCGCGGCGTTGCCATTGAGGGTGTGCCCCAGCTCCACGGCGCTGTAGGCCTCGCCGCGCCCCAGCTCGCTGCGCGGTTCTATGACCAGGATCCGTCGCTGGCCCGGCAGGCGCAGCAACTGGGCGGCCAGCAAGGCGCCGCTGAGGCCGCCGCCGACAATCAGGATTGGCGCATCACGGGTGGCAGGGGTTGCCTGTCCGGTGTGGGTTTGGCTCATGGAATGCTCACGGTCAGTGTTTGCCCAGGTAGAAATCCTGCAGGTCGCCCCGGGCCAGCAGTTGCTCGGCGCTGCCGGACAAGGCCACGCGGCCGGTGTCCAGCAGGTAGGCATGGGAAGCGTACTTGAGCGCCAGATTAATGCTTTGCTCGGCGATCAGAAAGCTCACCCCCGCCTCGCGATTGAGCTGGGCGACGATCTGGAAAATCTCCTGGACGATAATAGGCGCAAGGCCCATGGACGGTTCATCCAGCAGTACCAAAGTAGGACGAGTCATCAACGCCCGGCCGATGGCCAGCATCTGCTGCTCGCCACCGGAGGTCAGCCCGGCGCGCACCCGGCGCTTGGTCAGCAGCCGCGGAAACCAGCTGTAGATACGCTCCAGGTCCTGTTCCAGCTGGCGCCGGCCCAGGCCACGGACAAAGCCGCCGGCGCGCAGGTTGTCTTCCACCGTCAACTGGGGGAAGACGTGGCGCCCTTCCAGCACATGCACCATGCCCTGGCGCACCCGCTGGCTGGGGTCGACCCCGGCCAGGTCCTGCCCGGCAAAGGCGATGGCGCCGCGGCTGAGCTCGGCACGCTCGGCCCGCACCAGCCCGGAAATGGCCTTGAGGGTGGTGCTCTTGCCGGCGCCATTGGCCCCCAGCAAGGCGACGATGGCCCCCCGGGGCACGCTCAAAGATACCCCGGCCAGCGCCAGGATCACGCCGTCGTAGATCACCTCGATGTCCTGTACCTGCAGCAAGGTCTCGGCCGTCGCGGCCGTGGCGCTGTGGCTCATGGTTCAGTCACCCTCGTTGCATGTACGGGGCACCAGGCGCTTCTCCTTGGCAAAGGCCGCGGCCTTTTCGTCGATCAGCGGCCGTAGCAGCGCGCGGTCGGCGGCAATCCACTCGCTGATCAGGGTCCAGTTGGCGCCGTCCCATTGCTGCACCCGGGCCGCGCCGCCGCCTTCGTGATCGCGGCAGGACAGCTTGAGGTTCTGCATCAGCCCCAGGTAACCCATGTCCTTGAGCCGGGCGTCGTCGATGTTCAGGTGTTCCAGGCCCCAGCGCCCTTCCTCGCCATTGAGCGGGCGCTTGCCGAACTTGCCCTGGGCGGTCCGGATCGCCTCCACCGCCACCGCCGCGTTCACCAGGCCGGAGTTGTAGTACACGCTGCCGAAATTCTTCAGGTCCTTGAGGTCGCTCTTGCCGGTATCGAGGATGTACTGCTTGAGGCGCTTGTGGATCTCGAAGTCACTGCCCGCCGGGTAGGGCGTCAGCGCCAGGTAACCCTTGGCCGCGGCGCCGGCCGGCAGCACGTCTTCGCTGGAGCTGGCCCAGATATCGCCGATGATGTGGTCCACCGGGAAGCCGAAGCGCGCGGCGGTCTTCACCGCCACCGGGGTGGACACGCCCCAGGTGCGCAGGAACACCCAGTCCGGGTTCTGCTGGCGGATCTGCCGCCATTGCGCCGACTGCTCGTTGCCCGGGTCGGCCACCGGAATCTGGATGTTCTCGAAACCGTACTTCTCGGCCAGCAGCTTGAGCGGCCCGAGGGTTTCCCGGCCATAGGCGGAGTCGTGATAAAGCGTGGCGATCTTCTTGCCCTTGAGCCGGTCGAACCCGCCCTCGCGCTGGGCGATGTAGTTCACCAGGGTCGAGGCCTCGCTGTAGAAGGTCAGCATCACCGGGAAGTTGTAGGGGAACACCGTGCCGTCGGTGGCTTCGGTGCGGCCGTAGCCCAGGGTGATCAGCGGGATTTTGTCCACCTCGGCACGCTCACTCAGGGCATAGGCCGCCGGTGCGCCGTTGGGCTGGTAGACCGCCACCGGTGCGCCATCCAGGCCGTTCTTGAAGCGCTCGTAGCACTCGATGCCCTTCTCGGCGGTCCACTCGGTCTCGCACTCCTGCCACACCAGCTTGACCCCGTTGATGCCGCCCTCCACCTGGTTGATGTAGTTCAGGTAGTCGATCATCCCGGCCCACACCTGCACCCCGCTGGAGGCATAGGCGCCGACGCGGTAGGTGGCCAGGGGGAAGAACTGCTGGTCCGGCCCGGCCTGGGCTGCCGGGGCAACGGCCGCCGCCAGCAGCAACGCCGCGCCGGCCAGGGAAGCTTTCAAGGATGCACGCATGTTGTCTCTCTGTTCTGGGAGGAGGAATTCAGAAGCGCAGCGGCCAGTGCCGCAGGCGCTCGCGCAAGTTGCCCAGCAAGCGGATCAGGCCCTCGGGTTCCTTGATCAGGAACAGGATGATCAGCACGCCGAAAATGATTTTCTGCAGGTTCTGCAACTGCCCGGCGTCCACCGCCCCGCCCAGCAGTGCCTGCCCGGCATGGCTGAGGAGAATCGGCAACAGGCTGATGAAGGCCGCGCCGACGAAGTTGCCGGCCACGCTGCCCATGCCGCCGATAATGATGATGAAGAGGATCTGGAACGAACGATTGATATCGAAGCTGCTGGCGCTGGCGGTGCCCAGGTAGGCAAAGGCCCACAGCGCACCGGCGATGCCCAGGTAGAACGAGCTGACGGCAAACGCCTGGCGTTTGTAGCGGGCCACCGGGATGCCGATCACTGCGGCGGCGGTGTCCATGTCGCGGATCGCCATCCAGTTGCGCCCGACCTGGCTGTGCACCAGGTTCTGCGCGACCCAGGTCAACAGCAGCACCGTCACCAGGGTCAGCAGGTAGCGCCCCTGGGGGTGGTTCAGGTCATGGCCCAGCAGGCTCAACTGCGGCGCCGAAATGGTGCCCGAGGAACCGTAGTTGTAGAACCAGGGAAACTTGACGAACAGCCACTCCAGGAAGAACTGCGCCGCCAGGGTGCTGACCATCAGGTAGAAACCCTTGATCCGCGAGCTGGGCAGGCCGAACAGCCAGCCCACCAGGGCGCTGATCAGGCCGCCGCCGAGCAGGGCCAGGGGCAGCCCCAGCTGCGGCAGGCGCAGCAGAATACCGTAGGTGGCAAAGGCCCCCACGGCCATGAAGCCGGCGGCGCCCACCGAGGTCTGGCCGGTGTAGCCGGTCAGCAGGTTGAGCCCGAGCCCGGCCAGGGACAGCACCAGGAACGGAATCAGGATCGCGTTGAGCCAATAGTCGTTGCCCAGCACCGGCACCACGCCGAAGGCCAGCAGCAACAGGCCGGCCAGGCCCCAGGGCAGGCGGCGCTGGACCAGCAGCAAGGGGGCGGTTTGCCGCGTCAGAAGAAGGGACATCAATTCACACTCGCTCGATGGCCCGCTCGCCGAACAGGCCGGCGGGGCGGATGTAGAGGAAGGCCAGGGCCAGGACATAGGCGAACCAGGGGCTGATGCCGCCGCCGATCAGCGGGCCGATATAGACCTCCGCCAGGTTTTCGGCGGCGCCGACGATCAGGCCGCCGGCAATCGCCCCGCCGATCGAGGTGAAGCCGCCGATGATCAGCACCGGCAGCGCCTTGAGCACCACCAGCGATAGAGAGAACTGCACCCCCTGGCGTGCCCCCCAGAGCAGCCCGGCCACCAGCCCCACCACCCCGGCCACCGCCCAGACGATCTGCCAGATGCGGTTGAGGTTGATGCCGATGGACAGCGCCGCCGTGGTGTCGTCGGCCACCGCCCGCAGCGAGATGCCGATGCGGGTCTTGTTGAACAGCAGCGCCAGCACCGTCACCAGCACCAGGGCGGTGGCCGCGGCAATCAGGTCGAACTGGCTGACCATCAGCGGCCCGAGGAACAGCGGCACATCGTCGATGCCCAGGTCCAGGGCCCGCACCTGGGAGCCCATCAGGCCCTGGGCCAGGCCCTCGATGATGAACGACAGGCCCAGGGTGGCCATGAACAGGGTGATCGGCGAGCGGTTGACCAAGGGCCGCAGCACCAGGCGTTCGATCAGCCAGGCGCCGAGGATCATCACCAGCACCGTCAGCAACAGTGCCAGGGCGAAAGGCACGCCCCGCTCGTGCAGGCTGACAAAGGTCAGCGCGGCGAACAGCAGCATCGAGCCCTGGGCGAAATTGAACACGCCACTGGCCTTGTAGATCAGCACGAAGCCGATGGCCACCAGTGAATACAGGGTGCCGGCCAGCAGACCGCCGAGCAGGGTTTCGAAGAAGAATGCCATCAGTGCACGGCCCCCAGGTAAGCGGCGATCACCTCGGGGTTGGCCTGGACCTCGGCCGGCGTGCCATCGCCCACCTTGCGTCCGTAGTCGAGCACCACCACGTGGTCGCACAGATCCATGACCACCGCCATGTCGTGCTCGATCAGCACCACGGTGGTGCCCAGGTCACGATTGATGTCGGCGATGAAGCGGGCCATTTCCTGCTTCTCCTCGGCATTCATTCCGGCCAGGGGTTCGTCCAGCAGCAACAGGCTGGGCCCGGCGATCAGCGCCCTGCCCAACTCGACGCGCTTTTGCAGGCCATAGGCCAGGTAGCCCACCGGCACATCGCGCAATGCCTGCAATTCCAGAAACTGCAGGATGCCTTCGGCCAGCTGGCGGAATGCCCGGGCTTCACGGCGGGCCCGGGGCAAGCCCAGGGCCTGTTCGATGAAGCGCGCGCGGGAGTGGCGCGAAAGGCCGGTGAGCAGGTTGTCCAGCACGCTCATCTTCTTGAACAGCGCGTTGTTCTGGAACGTCCGGCCGATGCCCCGGCGCGCGGCGTCCAGCGGGTCGATGCGCTGCAACGGCTGGCGCTCGAACACGATGCTCCCGGCGTCAAAGCGATAGACCCCGTTGAGCACGTTGAGCAGCGAACTCTTGCCCGCGCCATTGGGGCCGATCAGGGCACAGATCTCGCCCCGGCGCACCTCGAACGACAGTTGATTGATGGCCTTGACCCCCTTGAACGACAGGGAGATGTCACTGACTTGCAAAATGGATTCGGCGTGGCTCATGCAATGTTCCGTGTGAATTCGACGATCCAGGCCGGGGTGGCCGGTGGCGTCGTGGCCTGGGGGGCCTGCCAGATGAATTGCAGGCGAGCAAAGCCCAGCAGGCGGCGCACCCGATGCTTGAGCAGGCGCGCCAACAGGCCCTGGGGATGGGCCAAGGCCCACTCGCACAGGCGTCGGCGCCAGCTATCGGGGGGCGCCAGGCGGCTCTCGACCTCGTCCGCCAGGCGTTGCAGGCGCTGGGGCGACAGCAGCAGGCCGCTGGGGGCTACCTCCCGCCGGTCGCGGCTGGTCGAGCCGCGGCTTTCTGCGAAGGCCAGGCACTGGCCACTGCCCAGCCATTGCTCCAGCAGCACCGTCAGGCCCTCCTGCCATTGCGTGCCCTCCTCGCTCCACAATTGGCCGCTGCCGACCGGGGCGCGCCAATTGGCCTGGCGCCGGGGTGGCTCGCCCCGGCCCAGCAGCTCGCGCAATTCCAGCAGGGGCAGATGCGCGCCTTCCGGCAGGCGCGGCAAGGCTTGCCCCGCAATCAGCAACTGCGGGGCCAGAGCGTTTTCACTGGCGGCGACCCAATCCAGCACCTGCTGGCGCGAATGCACGAAGGCGTGGCTCGGTTGCAGGCGCCACAGGGTCTGGCGCAGGGCTTGGGGCGGCAGCTCGTCGTCCAGGCTCAACACCTCGGCGCCAAGGCTGTGGGCCGCCAGGGCCAGCAGGAGCAGGTCCGGTTCGAAGCGGGCGCTGACTGCCAACCGCGAATCCGGCGTCAGGCCCTGCTGGCGCAGGCCGTCGGCCAGGCGCTCGACGTCCCGCAGGGCGTCGATCCAGCGCCAGGCGTACCAGTGGCCGTGGCGCTTGTGGCGCAAGGCGTTGTGCAACGGGCTGACCTGGGCCCAGTGGCGCAACCGCTCCAGGGCCCCGCTCAACTGCAGCCGGGCCTGGGGCGCTGGCGAATCCGCGCTCGGCGCACGCTTGAGTTCATGCACGCTCATGAGTTGACCTCGATCTCTTGGCAATCGCGTGCGGTGGTCCGCTGGCTGGAAATGAACGGGGGCCTTGTGGGCCTTTTCGCTTGTAGGAGCCGGCTTGCCGGCGAAGGCGTGGGCCCCTTCGCTGGCGAGCCAGCTCCTACAGGGCGCGGGGTTCAGGCGCTGGCACGTTGCGCGGCTGCTTGGCATTGCCCGCCCAGGTTGCGCCAGGCGCTGCCCGGGTGGCTTTCGGGCAGGCGCGGGCCGGCGCCGAAAAGTTTTTCCCGCAGGGTGCCCGGGGCGTATTCGGTCTTGTAGACGCCCCGCTTCTGCAACTCCGGCACCAGCAGTTCCACGGCGTCGATAAAGCTTTCGTGGGTCAGCGCATACGCCAGGTTGAAGCCGTCGACGTCGGTCTCTTCCACCCATTCCTGAAGCAGGTCGGCGACGGTTTCCGGGCTACCGACGAACAACGGGCCAAAGCCACCGATGCCCACCCAGTCCGCCAGTTCATGGGGTGTCCAGACCTTGTTCGGGTCTGCCGTGGAGAAGGCTTCCACCGCCGACTGGATGGCGTTGGTGTGCACGTGCTTGAGGGGCTCGTCGGGCTTGAAACGGCTGAAGTCGATGCCGGTCCAGCCGGAAATCAGCGCCATGGCGCCCTCGTAGCTGACCCAGGATTTGTATTCCTCGAACTTGGCCTTGGCCTTGGCGTCGGTCTCGCCCAGGATCACCGTCTGCAGGTTGAAGATCAGGATCTTCGACGGATCGCGCCCGGCCTCGGCGGCCCGGCGGCGGATGTCGGCCACGGTCTTTTTCAGCAGCACCTTGGACGGCGCGGCGACGAACACGCATTCGGCCTGCTCGGCGGCGAACTGCTTGCCCCGGCTGGACGCCCCGGCCTGGTAGAGCACCGGGGTACGTTGCGGCGACGGCTCGCAGAGGTGGATGCCCGGCACCTGGAAGTGTTTGCCGACATGGCGGATCTCGTGGATCTTGCTCGGGTCGCTGAAGATCCGTCGCTCGCGGTCGCGCAGGATCGCGCCGTCTTCCCAACTGCCTTCCCAGAGCTTGTAGCAGACCTCCAGGTACTCCTCGGCGTAGTCGTAGCGAGCGTCGTGTTCGGTCTGGGCCTGCTGCCCGATGTTCTTGGCCCCGCTCTCCAGGTAGGAGGTGACGATGTTCCAGCCGGCGCGGCCCTTCGTCAGGTGATCGAGGGTGGATAGGCGCCGGGCGAAGGGGTACGGGTGCTCGAAGGACAGCGACGCGGTGAGGCCGAAGCCCAGGTGCTCGGTGACCAGGGCCATGGGCGGGATCAGCTGCAGCGGGTCGTTCACCGGGACCTGGGCGGCCTGGCGGATCGCTGCCTCGCCGTTGCCGTTGTAGACGTCGTAGATGCCCAGCACATCGGCGATGAACAACCCGTCGAACTTGCCCTTTTCGAGAATTTTCGCCAGGTCGGTCCAGTACTCCAGGTCCTTGTACTGCCAGGAGCGGTCCCGGGGGTGGGCCCAGAGGCCCGGCGACTGGTGGCCGACACAGTTCATGTCGAAGGCATTGAGGCGGATTTCACGGGACATCACACAACACTCCTGAAACCTTGGGGTGGCACGCCATTGAGGCGGTAGTTGCCAATCAGTTGGTATTTCCAGCGCAGCGGGTCATCCAGGGTCTGGGGCTGCGGGCTGCGCTGACCGGTGAGTTCGAACTCGGCGTCGCTGGCCGCCAGCAGTGCCTGGCCCGCGGCAATCGCCGCCTCGGCCAGGGCCACCGCAACTTCCGCCGGGTCCGGCTCTTGTTCTATCTGGCGCTGGGCCCGCTCCTGCAGGGCCGCGGCCAGGTCGATGCGGATGTTCAGGTCGCCAAAGCGGCTGATCACATAGGGGTCGTCGCTGGCCCTGGCCAGGCCGCTGCCGCTCCAGGGCCGGGCCTGCTCGCGGATGAAATCCAGGGTTTGCTGCAGCAGGACGCGGGCCCGCTGCAGGACCTGGGCGTTGTGTTCCAGGGCCGCTTGGGGGGTGTCGGGGCGGGTCAGTGCATTCATGGCGCAGTCCTTCAGTTCCAGGCGTGGCGGGCCGGCTTGATGCCGTTGAGCAGGTAGTTGCCGATCAGGTGATATTTCCAGCGCGCCGGATCGTGCAGGGTGTGGGTGCGGGCGTTGCGCCAGTGGCGGTCGAGGTTGTACTTGCCCGACACCGAACGGGTGCCGGCCAGTTCGAAGAGTTTGCTGGCGGCGAGCAAGGCACTCTCCGCCGACAGCACCTTGGCCTGGGCCACCACCAGGGAGGCCTGGGCGACGCTGTCTTCACCGGGCTGGGCCAGGGCCTGATCGACCGCCTCGGCGGCCTTGGCGAGGATCGCCTCGGTGCCGTGCACCCGCCATTCCAGGTCGCCGATGGCGGCAATGGTGAACGGGTCCTGCCAGCCATGGTCCAGGCCGCTGTCGATCCACGGCCGGGATTGCCGGGCATGGTGCTTGGCGTCTTCCAGCGCGGCGACGGCGATGCCGGTGTCCACCGCGGCCTGGATGATTTGCGAGATCGGGCCATCGGCGGTGGGCTGGTCGAAGGCCCGATGGGCCGGGATCACCGCGCTGCGCGGCACCCGCACCGCCTTGAGGCTGACCCCGCCGCTGGCGGTGGTGCGCTGGCCGAAGCCGTCCCAGCTGTCGATCACCGTGAGGCCAGGGTTGTCGCGCTCGATAAAGGCAATGTGCGCCTGGTTGTGTTCGTCCACCGCCACCGCCGGGACGATGTGGGCGAACAGCGCCCCGGTGCAGTAGAACTTCTCGCCGTCGATCCGCGCCTGTTCGCCGTCGAAACGGATCTGGGTTTCAAAGGCGCCGACGTGCTTGCTGCCGGCCTCGGAAAACGCATTGCCGAAGCGGTAGCCCTGCAACACCTTGGCGAAGTAATGGCGCTTCTGCTCTTCGCTGGCGGTCTGCAGCAGGATGTCCACCACCCCCAGGTGGTTCTGCGGCAACTGGCCGAGAGACGGGTCGGCGGCGGAAATGAGCTTGATGACTTCCACCAGGGTGGCGTAGGACACCCCGGCACCGCCGTACTCTTTGGGGATGGTGATGCCCCACAGGCCGCTGGCGGAAAATTCGTCGAGCTCTGCCCGGGGCAGGCGCCGTTCGCGGTCGCGCACCGCAGCCTCCACGGCAAAGCGCTGGGCCAGGGCCTGGGCCACGCTGATGGCCTCGGCATCGCTGCGGATGATGTGGGCACTGCGAGAGGGTTGGGCTGGGACTGTCATGGGCCGACTCCGCTTCCTGAAGATCAAGATGAACACCGCTCGGGTGTTCGCTATCAGGACAATTGCAGGAGTCGTGCCTAAATATAAAAACCTTTAATATCAGCAGCTTGCTTGATAATTCAGCTAAAAGACATCAACTGAAAACAGGCAAAATGTCCAACTGCTGTTGCTGGGCAAACAGCGCTTGCCGGGCCACGGGGCATCAGATCACCACGTTGCGCACGAAGCGCGTGGCCCGGGTGCCGTCGTTGCGGTAGCCGTGGGGCACGTGGCTGGCGAACATGAAGAAGTCACCGCATTCCAGGCGCCGTTCAGTGTCGCCGAAAAACACCGTCAGGCAGCCTTCGAAGACGTAGATCTGCTCGCTCCAGCCCTCGGCGTCGCACTCCGAGTGATAGACCTCGCCAGGCTCCAGCTGCCATTCCCAAAGCTCCACTTCACGGGTGGCCTCGGCCTTGGCCAGGAGCAGCGCCTTGCTGCCGGGGATAGCACCGGCCCAGGCCAGCTCGTTGATGCGGCTCGAATCCCGGGATTCCGGGGCCTGGATCAGGTCGCTGAAGGCCACGTCCAGGGCTTCGGCCACCCGGTCCAGGGTGCCGAGGCTGACGTTCTTCTCCCCCGCCTCTATCGCCACCAGCATCCGCCGGCTGACATTGGATTTTTCCGCCAGGGCGCTCTGGCTCAAGCCCGCGGCATTGCGCAGGCGGCGGACGTTGAGGCTGACATGTTGCAGGACCGAGGCCCGCTGGACGTTTTCTTTGTGCACTATATTGCTCACTCCCGGGGCCTGCGCAGTATACTGCCCAACTTCCGGCGCATTGTGCGTCCCCCTCAGGTAGCACGCAAGGCCATGACAGCAACGCCCTCCCGCGGATTCCAGTTCAAGTTGAGCAAGGCCGAAGCCGTGCTGGTGCTGATCACCATGATCTGGGGCGGCACCTTCCTGCTGGTGCAGAACGCCATGAGCGTCAGCGGGCCGATGTTCTTCGTCGGCCTGCGCTTTGCCGCAGCGGCGTGCATGGTCGGTGCATTCTCACTGCGCCACTTGCGCGGCCTGACCCTGTTCGAACTGCGCGCCGGGGCCTTTATCGGCACCGCCATCATGCTCGGCTACGGTTTGCAGACCGTGGGCCTGCAAAGCATTCCCAGCAGCCAGTCGGCGTTCATCACTGCCCTTTATGTGCCCTTCGTGCCGTTGCTGCAATGGCTGTTCATGGGCAAGCGCCCGGGGTTGCTGCCGAGTATCGGCATCATGCTGGCGTTCACCGGGCTGATGCTGCTGTCCGGGCCCAATGGCGCCTCCCTGGACTTCAGCCCCGGGGAGATCGCCACCCTGATCAGTACCGTGGCCATTGCCGCGGAGATCATCCTCATCAGCAGCTTCGGCGGGCGGGTGGATGTGCGCCGGGTCACCGTGGTGCAACTGGCGGTCACCTCGCTGCTGGCGTTCGCCATGGTGTGGCCGACCGGGGAAGCGCTGCCGGGGTTTTCCTGGCTGCTGCTGGCCAGCGCCCTGGGCCTGGGGGCTGCCAGCGCGGTGATCCAGCTGGCAATGAACTGGGCGCAGAAAAGCGTCTCGCCGACCCGCGCCACCCTGATCTATGCCGGCGAGCCGGTGTGGGCCGGGATTGTCGGGCGCATCGCCGGGGAGCGCCTGCCGGGGCTGGCGTTGCTGGGCGGCGCCTTGATCGTGCTGGCGGTGATCATCAGCGAATGGAAGCCCAAGGCAGAAGCCGGACAGCAGAGCGGCGAGGCGGTGGAGTCCTGAGCAACGGCCCGCTGCGGGGGGTGGCTTGCTGGTGAGGGAGCTCTTGAGGGCCCTTTCGCTGGCAAGCCAGCGCCTACGGCTGGCTGGGGTAGTGGTGGGGACTGTAGGAGCCGGCTTGCCGGCGAAGGTGCTCTTGCAGGCGCTCTCGCTGATAGGCCAGCGCCTACAGTGCGGGGTCCCCGGGGGCGTAGAGCCAGGTGGGGACGGTCAGGGAGCCCTTGTGCTTGGGCTCCAGCAGTACCCGGTCATTTTCAGGCTCGCCGTGATAGTAGAAGTAGGCGTGGTAGAGCGCATGCCCCTCGGCAAAGGCGCGGTCGAAATAGAGCACCGTGCCAGGCGGCAGCACATAGTTGCGCTCATCCCCCTGCGGGCCTTCGATGACCAGCGCCTGGCGGGTCTTGAGCATGTCGGGGCGGTCCAGATAATGCTCCAGGCCAATGCCCGATGCCGCACCGAAGGCGGTGAACAGCACGGCGAACGCGCCCCGTCGAAACAGCCGGCCCAAGGCCGATCCTTTAATCATGTGCACCCTTGTCGATCCTTGTGGCGGCTTGAGCTGGGCAGGGCATTTGCCCCACAGCACCCGGTGAACGGGCGCATCAGGCATTTGTCTCCTACCTTTGAAAGCGTATGTAACATTTCTTAGGGGGCCCGGGCCGCGCATGGCGGTTGGTGATCCAGGGCCTGGCACGTATTATGCGTCATACTTTTCCGCAGATTAGAAGCCTATGTCCCTGATAGTTCTACTGCTTCTGCCATTCATCGGCAGCTGTCTGGCGGCCCTGTTGCCGCACAACGCACGTAACACCGAATCTCTGCTGGCCGGCCTGGTGGCACTCATTGGCACCATCCAGGTGGCTCTGCTGTACCCACAGATCGCCGATGGCGGGGTGATTCGCGAGGAGTATGCCTGGCTGCCGAGCCTGGGGCTGAACTTCGTGCTGCGCCTGGACGGCTTCGCCTGGCTGTTCTCGCTGCTGGTGCTGGGCATCGGCAGCCTGGTGGCGCTCTACGCGCGTTATTACATGTCGCCGCAAGATCCGGTGCCGCGTTTCTTCGCCTTCTTCCTGGCCTTCATGGGGGCCATGCTCGGCCTGGTGATTTCCGGCAACCTGATCCAGATCGTGTTCTTCTGGGAGCTCACCAGCCTCTTCTCCTTCCTGCTGATCGGCTACTGGCACCACCGCTCCGATGCCCGCCGCGGCGCCTACATGGCGTTGATGGTCACCGGTGCCGGGGGCTTGTGCCTGCTGGCCGGGGTCATGCTGCTCGGCCATGTGGTGGGCAGCTACGACCTGGATCAGGTACTGGCTGCCGGAGACAAGATACGCGCCCACGCGCTCTACCCGATCCTGTTGCCCCTGATCCTGCTGGGCGCCCTGAGCAAGAGCGCGCAGTTCCCCTTCCACTTCTGGCTACCCCACGCCATGGCCGCACCGACCCCGGTCTCGGCCTACCTGCACTCGGCGACCATGGTCAAGGCCGGGGTGTTTCTCCTGGCCCGCCTGTGGCCGTCGTTGTCCGGCACTGAAGAATGGTTCTACATCGTCAGCGGCGCCGGGGCCTGCACCCTGGTGCTGGGCGCCTACTGCGCGATGTTCCAGAACGACCTCAAGGGCCTGCTGGCCTATTCCACCATCAGCCACCTGGGGCTGATCACCCTGCTGCTGGGCCTGAACAGCCCGCTGGCCGCGGTGGCGGCGGTGTTCCACATTCTCAACCACGCCACGTTCAAGGCCTCGCTGTTCATGGCGGCCGGGATCATCGACCACGAAAGCGGCAGCCGTGACATCCGCAAGCTCAACGGCCTGATCAAGCTGATGCCCTACACCGCGACCCTGGCCATGGTGGCCAGCGCCTCCATGGCCGGGGTGCCGCTGCTCAACGGCTTCCTGTCCAAGGAGATGTTCTTCGCCGAGACGGTGTTCATCAACTCCAGCGCCTGGGTGGAAATCGCCCTGCCGGTGATCGCTACCATCGCCGGGACCTTCAGCGTCGCCTACGCCCTGCGCTTCACGGTCGACGTGTTCTTCGGGGAGCCGGCCACCGACCTGCCGCACACGCCCCACGAGCCGCCGCGCTGGATGCGTGCCCCGGTTGAACTGCTGGTGTTCACCTGCCTGCTGGTGGGGATCTTCCCGGCGCAGATCATCGGCCCGCTGCTGGCCGCCGCGGCGCTGCCGGTGGTGGGCGGAACCCTGCCCGAGTACAGCCTGGCCATCTGGCACGGCCTCAATGCCCCGATGATCATGAGCCTGATCGCCATGTCCTGCGGCATCGTCCTCTACCTGCTGCTGCACAAGCCGCTGGTGGCGGGCCGTTTCGCCTACCCGCCGGGCGTGGGCCGTCTCAACGGCAAGCTGTTGTTCGAGCGCAGCCTGGTGGGCATGACCCGCCTGGCCCGGCGCCTGGAACGCCGGTTGAGCACCAAGCGCCTGCAGACCCAGCTGTTCGTGCTGATCCTGGCGGCGGTGATCGCCGGGCTGATCCCCATGCTCTACAGCCAGCTGACCTGGGGCGACCGGCCGAAGATCCCCGGTTCCATCGTCTTCGTGACCTTCTGGCTGCTGGCCATCGCCTGCGCCCTGGGCGCCGCCTGGCAAGCCAAGTACCACCGTCTGGCCGCCCTGACCATGGTCAGCGTCTGCGGCCTGATGACCTGCGTGACCTTCGTCTGGTTCTCGGCGCCGGACCTGGCCCTGACCCAGCTGGTGGTGGAAGTGGTGACCACGGTGCTGATCCTCCTCGGCCTGCGCTGGCTGCCACGGCGGATCGAGGACGTCTCGCCCCTGCCCAGCAGCGTGCCCAAGGCGCGCATCCGCCGCCTGCGCGACCTGAGCCTGTCGGTGGCCGTGGGCCTGGGCATGGCAGTGCTGTCCTACGCCATGCTGACCCGCCCCACTCCCAACGACATTTCCTCGTTCTACCTCAGCCGCGCCCTGCCCGAAGGCGGCGGCACCAATGTGGTCAACGTGACCCTGGTGGACTTCCGCAGCTTCGACACCCTGGGCGAGATCACCGTGCTGGCGGCGGTGGCCCTGACCGTGTTCGCCCTGCTGCGCCGCTTCCGCCCGCCCAAGGAAAGCATGCAGTTGCCGGCGCAGCAGCGCCTGCTGGCCCCGGACGTGGTCACCGACCTGGTCAACCCGCGCCAGGCCAGCGACACCGCCCTGGGCTTCATGATGGTGCCGGCGGTGCTGGTGCGCCTGCTGCTGCCGATTGCCCTGGTGGTGTCCTTCTACCTGTTCATGCGCGGGCACAACCTGCCGGGTGGCGGTTTCGTCGCCGGGCTGGTGATGTCGGTGGCCTTCATCCTCCAGTACATGGTGGCGGGCACCCAGTGGGTCGAGGCGCAGATGAGTCTGCGGCCGCTGCGCTGGATGGGCACCGGGCTGCTGGTTGCCCTGGCCACCGGCCTCGGCGCCCTGGCCTGGGGCTACCCGTTCCTGACCACCCACACGCTGCATGTGGACCTGCCGCTGTTCGGTGATATCCACATCGCCAGCGCGCTGTTCTTCGACATCGGCGTGTACGCCGTGGTGGTGGGCGCGACCCTGCTGATCCTCACGGCCCTGGCGCACCAGTCGGTGCGGGCCCACAAGCCGGCCAGCCAGGCCAAATCCCTGACTCAGAACGGAGCCGCCTGATGGAAGAAGTCATCGCAATCGCCATTGGGGTCCTCGCCGCCTCCGGAGTCTGGCTGGTGCTGCGCCCGCGGACCTTCCAGGTGGTGATGGGCCTGTGCCTGCTGTCCTATGCGGTCAACCTGTTCATCTTCAGCATGGGCAGCCTGTTCATCGGCAAGGAGCCGATCGTCAAGGACGGCGTGCCCCAGGACCTGCTGCACTACACCGACCCGCTGCCCCAGGCGCTGGTGCTCACGGCCATCGTCATCAGCTTCGCCATGACCGCGCTGTTTCTGGTGGTGCTCCTGGCTTCCCGGGGCCTGACCGGCACCGACCACGTCGATGGCCGGGAGCCCAAGGAATGAATCCGTTGTCGCACCTGATCGTCGCCCCCATCCTCCTGCCGCTGCTGACCGCGGGCATCATGTTGCTGCTGGGGGAAAAGCATCGCCCGCTGAAAGCCCGGATCAACCTGCTCTCCACCCTGCTGGGCCTGTGCCTGGCGGGCTACCTGCTGTACTGGACCCAGGTCCAGGGCGCCACCGGTTCCTTCGGCGTGTACCTGCCCAGCAACTGGCAGGTGCCGTTCGGCATCGTGCTGGTGGTCGATCGCCTGTCGGCGCTGATGCTGGTGCTCACCGGTATCATCGGGGTCAGCGCGCTGCTGTTCGCCATGGCCCGCTGGGACGGCGCCGGGGCCAGTTTCCATGCCCTGTTCCAGATCCAGCTGATGGGCCTCTACGGGGCCTTCCTGACCGCCGACCTGTTCAACCTGTTCGTGTTCTTCGAGGTGCTGCTGGCGGCCTCCTACGGCCTGATGCTTCACGGCTCGGGGCGCGCGCGGGTGTCTTCGGGGCTGCACTACATCACCATCAACCTGCTGGCCTCGTCGCTGTTCCTGATCGGCACGGCAATGATCTACGGGGTCACCGGGACCCTGAACATGGCCGACCTGGCGATGAAGATCCCCCTGGTGCCGGAAGCCGACCGCGGCCTGCTGCACGCCGGTACGGCGATCCTGGCGATCGCCTTCCTGGCCAAGGCCGGGATGTGGCCACTGAACTTCTGGCTGGTGCCCGCCTACTCCTCGGCCAGCGCGCCGGTGGCGGCACTGTTCGCCATCATGACCAAAGTCGGTGTGTACACCGTACTGCGCCTGTGGACCCTGCTGTTCTCCGGGCAAGCCGGGGCCTCGGCCTATTTCGGCAGCCAGTGGCTGGTGTACGGCGGCATGGCGACGATCTTCTGCGCGGCCCTGGCGATTCTTCCGGCCCAGCGCCTGGAGCGCATGGCCAGCCTGAGCATCCTGGTGTCGGCCGGCATCCTGATCTCGGTGATCGGCTTCGCCCAGCCGGCCCTCACCGGCGCGGCGCTGTTCTACCTGTTCAGCTCGACCCTGGCGATGTGCGCGCTGTTTTTGCTGGCAGAACTGATCGAGCGTTCGCGCTCGGCCAACGAGATCCCCCTGGAGGATGAAGGCGAGATCCTGCCGCGGCCCATGGAGTCGCTGCACCCGCCACGGGGCAGCAACCTCGACGATGAACAGAAAGTGGTGGTCGGCCAGGTGATCCCCTGGACCATGGCCTTCCTCGGCCTGAGCTTCATCGCCTGCGCCTTGCTGATCATCGGCATGCCGCCGCTATCGGGCTTCATCGGCAAGCTCAACCTGATTGCCGCCCTGCTCAACCCCGAGGGCCTGGGGGCCAGCGAGGGCGCGCCGATCACCCCGGCGGCCTGGTGCTTCCTGGCGCTGTTGATCCTCTCGGGCCTGGCCTCGCTGATTGCCTTTGCCCGCCTGGGCGTGCAGCGCTTCTGGACCCCGGAGGAACGCCCTTCGCCGGTGCTGCGGCGCCTGGAGTGCCTGCCGATCGTGGCGCTGCTGGGGCTCTGCGTGCTGCTCAGCTTCAAGGCCGAGCCGTTGCTGCGCTTCACCCAGGCCACCGCCGACAGCCTCAACCACCCGGAGCATTACGTGATGGCGGTGCTGGGCACCCGCACCGTGCTCAGCCCTGAATCCAAGACCGCAGCGGCAGTGGAGGTGCACCCATGAAGCGCCTGTTCCCCGCGCCATTCCTGTCCCTGGCACTGTGGCTGCTCTGGCTGGTGCTGAACCTGTCCCTCAGCCCGGGCAACCTGCTGCTGGGCGCCCTGCTGGGCTTTCTCGCGCCGCTGCTGATGCAGCCCCTGCGGCCCCTGCCGATCCGCATCCGCCGCCCGGGCACCATCCTGCGCCTGTTCCTGGTGGTGGGCCGTGACGTGCTGGTGTCCAACCTGCTGGTGGCCTGGGGCGTGCTCAACAACGGCCGGCGCCCGGTGCACTCGGCCTTCGTCAAGATCCCCCTGGACCTGCGGGACGCCAATGGCCTGGCGGCGCTGTCCACCATCACCACGGTGGTGCCGGGCACGGTCTGGTCCGAGCTGTCCCTGGACCGCAGCCTGCTGTTGCTGCACGTCTTCGACCTGAAGGACGAGGCGCAATTCATCCAGCACTTCAAGGCCACGTACGAGCGCCCGCTGATGGAGATTTTCGAATGAGTGTCCTGCTGACCAACGCGATCTTGCTGAGTCTGTTCATTTTCTCCCTGGCCATGGTCCTGACCCTGGTGCGCCTGTTCAAGGGCCCCTCGGCCCAGGACCGGGTTCTGGCCCTGGACTACCTGTACATCCTGGCGATGCTGATGATGCTGGTGCTGGGCGTGCGCTACGCCAGTGACACCTACTTCGAGGCGGCGCTGCTGATCGCCCTGTTCGGCTTTGTCGGCTCCTTCGCCCTGGCCAAATTCCTTCTGCGTGGCGAGGTGATCGAATGAACAGCCTGGAACAATTGCCACTGTGGGTGGAAGTGCTGGTGGCCCTGTTGCTGGTGATCAGCAGTGTGTTTGCCCTGATCGGGGCCCTGGGCATCCTGCGCATGAAGAGCTACTTCCAGCGCATGCACCCGCCGGCCCTGGCCTCCACCATGGGCTCCTGGGCCGTGGCCCTGGCGTCGATCCTGTACTTTTCCGCGCTCAAGTCCGGGCCGGTGCTGCACGCCTGGCTGATCCCGGTGCTGATGTCCATCACCGTACCGGTGACCACCCTGCTGCTGGCGCGGGCCGCGCTGTTCCGCAAGCGCATGGCCGGCGACGATGTGCCGGCGGAAATCAGCAGCAAACGCAGCGAAACCGGCAACTGAGCACATCCGCTGCACCTAGGAGCCGGCTGCCGGCGACGAGGCCCGTGAGCCTTGCGGCGACTTCGAAAACGCCTTCGCTGGCAAGCCAGCTCCTGCACCAGCCAGCTCCTGCACTGGCCAGCGCCGGCTGACTGCCCTCAGGCCCAGGCCAGCACCAGCAACCCGGCCCCCAGCACCACGCACAGGGGGGAATAGAACAGGGTGTCGAGGCGGGCGAATTTCGAATCCCGGACTTCCTTGAAAAAACCCACCAGCTCGGAGTCGCCGATGGCCCGGGCGAACATCAGCAAGGCAATGGCGCTGATCACCCACTGCAGAGACGGGTGGGTCACCGTCGGCAGGTAGAGCCCGACCCTCAGGCACACCAGCATCGCCACCAGCAACAAAGCCACTGCCACCAGCATCGTGGCCAGGGCCGGCGGGCGGAACGCCGGCTGGGTCATGCCGGGCCCCGGCCCCGGCACCTCGGGAATCACCGCATCACTGCCACGCTTGCCACCCGCAGCCCAGTACAGATGGATCAGACTGATCAACAGGAAGCTGCCAGCCACCCCCTGTGCGAGCAGAAGATTCATGTTCAGACGTCCGTGCAGAAAATGTCGCTGAAGAATGGACTCGATTGACCGTTTTTGTAAGTACGTTCGTCGCCTTCGATGATAAAGTGCCGCCCCATGAAATTTGCCCGTTCCGATCGCTCGCTCGTTGCCTGGATGCTCTATTGCTGCGTCCTGTTCAACGTGTTCGCCTGCAGCATCGGCCACGGGCAGATGCTCGGCATGCAGCTCAACGGCATCGGCGGGCAGTTCTGCAGCGTCGACCCTGCCACCCAGGCGCCGCTGCAGAAACCGGCCGACCAGGGCTCCCTGCCCACTCTATCCAAAGCCTTCGGTTGCCCGCTGTGCTCCACCGGCGGCATGGGCCCGGCCCTGAACTCCAGCCTGACCCTGGCCCTGCTGCCGCAGCCCCAGGCCCCGCCTGCGCGCCCCCTGGCCAAGACCGACCTCCCCGCCCGCTCCACCTGGCCCGCGGCCCACCCCCGGGCACCGCCTCTCGCCTGATTCCTGCTCGTGCTCAACCTGCCCACTGCGCTGTCGCGCGGCGCGCGTTCGTGGGCCTTTTCCTAGCCAAGAATTCAGGATGCACCGATGAAACACCTTCCTTTGCTGGCGAGCCTGCTGGGCTGCCTGTCGATCAATGCCTGGGGCCAGCCGAGCCTCGAACTGGCCCCCACCACCATCGGCGCCGATGAGGCCGATGCCGAGCCGGGCCTGAACCTGGACCAGTCCAGCGGCATGGCCTCGCGCCTGGGCCTGAGCCTGCGCGAAACCCCGGCCTCGGTGGCCGTGGCCAGCCGCCAGGACCTGGAGCGAAGCGGCGCCCGCACCTTCCAGGAAGCGGCCAACGCCCTGCCCGGGGTCAACGCCAGTGCGCCGCCGGGGTTCGGCGGCTTCGTCTCCTACCGTGGTTTTACCAGCAGCCAGATCACCCAGATGTTCAACGGCATCAACGTCGCCACCGGCCTGGCCCGGCCCGTGGACGCCTGGATCTACGACCGGGTGGAACTGGTGGGCGGCCCCTCGTCGCTGATCAATGGCGCTGGCTCCGTGGGCGGTTCGCTGAACTACGTGACCAAGCTCGCGGACCGCCGCGAACAGGCTGCCGAAGGCCTGCTCGGCTACGGCAGCTACGACACCACGCAGACCGCTTTCGGGGTCAACCACGCCCTCAGCCCGGCCGGCGCCGAGGTGCAGCACTACGCGCGCTTGGACGTCAGCCACAACACCAGCAACGGCTACATCGACCGCCAGGAAAGGGATGCCTGGAGTCTGGCCTTCTCCCTGCTCAGCGACCTGACCCCGGACCTGTCCCACACCCTGGCGGTGGAATACCAGGATGAACACGAGGACAGCCCCTACTGGGGCACCCCGGTGCTCAATCCCAAGGCCGGTGAGCTGAAGATCGACAAGCACAACCGCTTCAACAACTACAACGTCGCCGATGGCCTGTATGAACAGCGCACTGTGTGGCTGCGCTCGATCATCGACTACCGGATCAACCCCAGCACCAGCCTGCGCAACACCCTCTACCACCTGGACAGCCAGCGCGACTATCGCAACCTGGAGACCTACCAGTACAACGCCGACAACAGCCGGGTGAACCGCTCGACCGCCTACCTGGTACGGCACCAGGGCCAGCAGGACGGCAACCAGTTCGAACTGCGCCACGATGATCAGCTGTTCGGCCTCGACACCACCTGGTCCGGGGGGTTTGAGTACAAGGTCAACAGCACCACCAACTCGCCCTGGAACGTGCCGGCCAGCAACAGCGTCGATCCCGGCAACTTCCAGCCGGGGTACTTCTATGACCTGAAGGGCACCCGCCAGGGCTGGGCCAAGGACAAGACCAACCAGGTCACCACCCGCGCCCTGTTCGTCGAGAACCGCTTGGCCCTGACCGACGAGCTGTCACTGCTCAGCGGCCTGCGCTACGACGCCATCGACCTGGACGTGACCAACCACCGGCTGATCACCGCCAGCAACCCGCGCCACCTCAAGCGCAGCTGGGAACCGGTCACCGGGCGCCTGGGCCTGACCTGGCAGTTCCTGCCCAGCGCCAATGTCTACGTGCAGTACAGCACCGCCGCCGAGCAGCCCAGTGGCACTCAGAACTTCGAGGTGTCCACGGGCAAGCAATGGGAAGTGGGCAGCAAGTTCGACTACCTGCAAGGACGGGGTTCGGCGACCGTTGCCGCCTATCGCATCGAGCGCAAGGACTTTGCCGTCACCGATCCCCTGGACCCGGCCAACAGCATCCCGGTGGGCCAGCAGACCTCCAGGGGCATCGAGCTGGCCAGTTCCCTGCACATCACCCCCAAGCTACTGGCGCAAGCCAACTTCGCCTGGGTGGATGCCGAGTACGGCGAGTTCAACGAGAAGATCGCCAGCGGCGCGGTGGTCTCCCGCAAGGGCAACACGCCGACCAACGTACCGGACCGGCTGGCCAACCTGTGGCTGACCTATGACCTGTCGCCCAACTGGCAGACCGGGGTCGATGCGCGCTACGTGGCCTCGGTATACGCCGACAACGCCAACACCCTGCGGATGCCCGCCTACACCCTGTACGGCAGCTTCCTGCGCTACAAGGTCGACAGCCACACCACAGTGACCGGCCGGGTGCGCAACCTGACCAACGAGGTCTATGGCCAGTTCGCCCATGTGTCCCCGGCGTACTACCTGGGCCAGCCGCGAGCCTTCGAGGTGGCGGTGCAGACCCGCTTCTGACCCCTGCCCTGCACCCGCCGGGCGCAAGGTTCAAGGGCCCATTCGCCGACACGCCGGTGCCTACAAGGTGGCGGCGATCCTGTCCGCCACGTCCCGGGGCACCCAGGCGCGCCAGACGTCGGGGTGCTGCTTGAGGAAGGCCCGGGCCGCGTCCCGCGGGGCGCTGTGATTCTCGCTCATCTGCGCCAGGGCGCGGTTCAGGGGCTCGATGGGCAGTTCGACCTTGGCGAAGAACTGCGCCAGTTGCGGGTACTGCTTCTGGAATGGCGTGGACACCCCGATCGACAACCTGGAGGCCAGGGAACGGGTTGGCCGGGGGTTGGGGTTGGCGGCGTCGGTCAGGGTCTTCCAGGCTTCGGCGTCAAAGGGCGGTTCTTGCAGTTGCACCAGCTTGAAGCGCCCGAGCAGCGGCGTGGGCGACCAGTAGTAGAACAGGATTGGCTTGCCGCGACGGATCGCCGAGCTGATCTCCGCATCCAGGGCCGCTCCGGAACCGCTGCGAAAATTCACGTAGCTGTCCTGCAGGCCATAGGCCTTGAGCTTCTGCTGGTTGACGATCTCCGAGGTCCAGCCGATCGGGCTGTTGAGGAAACGCCCCTTGTCCGGGCTCTCCGGGTCCTTGAACACGTCCTTGTAGCGGGCCAGGTCGGTCACGCTGCGCAGCTCCGGCGCCAGCGGCTTTATACCCTTGGCCGGGTCGCCCTTGATCACGTATTCCGGCACCCACCAGCCTTCGGTGGCGCCCTTGACCGTATCCCCCAGGGCCTGCACCTTGCCTTCGGCCTCGGCCTTGACCCACACCGGGCTGCGCCCCGCCCACTCTTCGCCGATCACCTGGATGTCGTTGTTGGCCAGGGCCGTTTCCAGGGTGATGGTGGTGCCGGGCAAGGTGTCGGTGGGCAAGCCATAGCCCTGCTCCACCATGATCCGCAGGATCTCGGTGATCAGGCTGCCGCTTTCCCAGTTCAGGTCGGCGAAATGAATCGGTTGCGGCGCCGCCACAACCGGCTGCACCGTACTCAGGGCGGCAAGGCTCAACAGGCTGCTGGCCAGCAGCGCGCGGATTCCTTTCATCGGGGTACACCTCTTGGGTCAGGACCTGGGCCACAGGGGCAGGCAGCGCCTAAGCGCACGGCCCCCAAAGCATTAAGTCAACTGACTGTAGTAGAGGTTCAGTAGTTTCAACCCCAGGCCATTCCCGGATGGCCGCTCAAGAGGCCGGAGGCTCCTGCAACCGCTGCAACTCGCGGCGCACCATGCTGGCGTAGGCCGCGGGGCGCAGGTTGTACAGCTGGGCGGCGACCCAGTTCAGCCAGGCGCCCTGGAGCACGGTCTTCTGCGCGAACAGGCGCTGGGCTTCAGCGCTCGCGGCCTGTTGATGCTCATGGTGAAACGCGGCGCGGCCCTGGCTCATCACTCGCTGGCCTTGAAGCTCACCAGTTCGCCCTTGCGCCATTTGGCGGCCTTGGCGGTCACCGCCTTGAGGGTCTTGGTCAGGCCTTCCTGCAACTGCTCGTTGGCGGCAAACACGGTCACCACCGAATGGCCTTCCTTGAACAGGATGCCCTGCCCCAGGGGGCTGCTGACAAAGGCGTAGTCGCCCAGGCCGTAGACCGTCAGCTTGATCTCGCGAAAGCGGATCTCCATCTTGCCGCCTTCACGGCTGGGCAGCACGGCGGCGCGAAAATGATCGCCGACCTTGAGTTCAAGGCGCGGCTTGTCGTCCACCACCAGGGCCGTCTCGGTGTCGATCTCGGCGACGTAGATGCCTTCGGCGGACTGTTCGGTGAGGTAGACAAAACGAGATTGGAACTGCTTGACCAGCTTTGCGCGCAAATCACCCAACACGAACAATGCATGCATTTCAAGATTACTTACTGCCAAGGAACACTCCCCGATACTCAAAATGATGTCGCCCGGAAAAAAACGGACGGCACGAAAAAACCGCCATGACGGCGTAGTCACCCCAATCGGTTACCCAATACACACAAGTGCAGCTGGCACTCCTGGCCACGACGCTGGCGGCGGCACTGAGCAAGGGGCATTTCGCCGATGCATCAGGCACATGTCGAAGGCGTGAGGAGTGAGCTCTGACCCGCAAAGCGTGGCGGCGCGTCGTCGGGGGTGGGTGCTGGAACAGGCCTGCTGGCCGGATGCACCCGGGTCACGATTCCCCCGGTCGGCAGCCACTTCGGGTTGCAGAGGCAATTCTAGAGCAACTTTGTGCATTTCGACTATTTAAAGCGCACACCGGCTTCGCGCGCACCCACTTCAGCAAAAGCCGGAGTTGACGCACAGCCGGTAATATTACCCAGCAACAGAAGCAGGAAGTTTCAGATTAGATCATCAGAATAATCGCCACCTAGAATCCAAATGATATAACTCAGCCCGCCATCACCCAACAACTGCCATACTCCGCCATTGATTGAATGCCCCCCTCTTGGGGGGCGTTCAAGCACTCACTCATCTCCAAGGGAAGGCTAGAAGTGACCGAACTAGATATTGGCGAGTTTTTCATTCGTGGCGAGTGCAGAGAAGTCGAAGGCGAGTTCCAGGCCGTGATTGCCATGCGCGCCAAACCCCCACTGACCCAGGTCACCTTCCACCAGGTGGAACGCGATCGCTGGTTCAAGACCTCGGAAGACGCTGCCGCGGCAGCCAGAGCGTCGGCCAAGGCCCTCAAGCAGGCCATCGACCAGGGCGCCCTGAACGCCTGACAGACAGCGCCAGTCAAGGATCCGACAGCGCGACCGATACAAAGGCGAGATCCGTTTAAGAGCATCATGATGATCGACTTGAAACCCCCATCTCGCCTGGCCGACTTTCTCAAGCCGGATCCAAGCACTGCGGTACTGGAAGCCTCGGACGACGGCGAGACCCTGGTCCTGAGCCGCTCCAGCGCGCAAACCCCGGAAGAGGCGCTGTTGCTGGCGAAGAAGAAACGCATCCGCCAACTGAAAAAGCAGATCGAGCTGCTGCAACAGAAACTGCAACGGGCCAAGGCCCGCCTGGCCACGGTCAAGGGCGCCAGTTCCGGCTCCGACACCGGCCGGGCCATGGCCCTGTCGTCCGCCCGGGCCCAGGTCATGGCCTACAGCACTGCCCTGTCCATGGCCCAGACGGCGTTGTTCCAGGCCGAGAGCGGCACCCTGGCCTGAACCCTTGGATCGAACTTGCGCGCCTGCCATGCCTCAGATGCACTGAGGCAGCGCCGGTGCTGCCCGTCACCCAAGGAGATCACCATGGAAGCGCCCACCCATAACCTCGAAGGGCTGTTCGACCAGTTGGGCCTGGATTCCAGCCCCGCCGCCATCGATGGTTTCATCGCCCGGCACTCGCCCCTGGACGAAGACCTGAAAATGATCGACGCCCCCTTCTGGACGCCCCAGCAAGCGGCCTTTCTCAAACAGCAACTGCGCGAAGACGCCGACTGGGCGCCCGTGGTGGACGAGCTCAATCTGCGCCTGCACCAGGCCGGTTAAGCCGAATGCCGCAGGTGCCGGCCGCCGGGCAGCAGCACCTGCAGCTGCTGCTGCCAGGCCAGCCGGCACTCCTCGGCCTCGGCGCGGCTGGCAAAGGCCGTGCCGCGCTGTTCGCCATTGACCAGAACCACCCAGCACGCACGACGGCCCTGGGCCCGCAGGCTGGCTGGCACGCCGCTGCCAATCATCACCGCTACATCGACTTTGCTGTGCATGGAGCTACCTCCAGAAAATTAGTTAGCTGCCTAACGATGTTGGCATACTAACTAACTTGCCGGCCCCTGGAACAGCCTGTTCCTGCATTGCAGCATTACCGATAGCGTAACAATGGAGGCCTCAGCCCTTGCCCGAGCCTGGCGCCTGCTCGGGTTTGTAACCCAGGCGCAGCCCGCCCCAGTGCCGGCCGCGAACCATGATCGGCACCGAAAGGTCATGCATCAGCTCGCCGGTATCCCGGGTATAGGTCTGCAGAAGCAGCGGTTGCTGGTGGCTGCCACAGCGGATCCCCGTGCGGTCGGCGAACTTGCGCTTGCTGCGGTTATGCAGGTTGTCCACCTCGGGATCGCCGGTCAGCGGCTGGGAAAAAACCTTGTTGTGGGTCGGCACGTAGCCTTCCTGGGTACAGGCGATGGCGAACACCAGGCCATCGTGGCGCGGCAGCAGGGATTCCTGGATCGGCGGCAGCACCTGATCGGTGTAGCGGTCGAAGCGGGTCTGGTATTTGGCCGGGTCGGTGTTGGCGATCAACTGGTAGTGACGATCGAACAGATCGTCGAGGCTGATGCGGTTCTGCTCCAGGTCGGCCTCGAACTGCTCGGCAATGCGCCGCGCGCCTTCGCGGGCCAGGTCGTAGATGCGCTGGTGATAGTCATCCAGGCCCACCGCCGCCAGGCGTTCGCTGATGGTTTCCGCCTGCCCTTCCATCTGCACCGCGGCCTGCGCCAGGCTGCGGGTCTGCTGGTCGCTGACCGCCAGGTCGCTGCGCATCTGCTCCACGGCATGAAACAGGCTGTCCAGTTGCTCGCGGTTGGTCTCGGCGCCCCGGGCGATCTCGCTGACCTGCCCTTCCACCCCGGCCGCCAGGCGCGCGATGTTGTCCAGGTGACGACCGGTGTGCTCCACCTGCTCGACCCCCAGGTTGAGGTCGTCGGCCAGCTGGCGGATCTGCTCCACCACGTCGCTGGTGCGCTGCTGGATATCCGCCACCATCACCCCGACCTCGTCGGTGGCCGCGGCGGTGCGCCCGGCCAGCCCGCGCACCTCATCGGCCACCACCGCGAAACCGCGCCCGTGTTCCCCGGCCCGGGCCGCCTCGATGGCCGCATTCAGCGCCAGCAGGTTGGTCTGGCTGGCGATGGACTGGATCACCAGGGTCACCCGCTGGATCTCCTCGCTGCGCTGGCTCAGGGCCTCGATCAGCTCACGGCTGCCATTGGCGCGCTGGCTGAGCAGGTGCATGCGGCTGATGGATTCCCCCAGCACCGTGCGCCCTTCGGCGCTGCTGGCGTGGGCCTCGCTGGCGGCGCCCAGGGCCTGCTGGCTGAGTTGGGAGGTGACCTGCTCGGTCTTGATCATCACTTCGGCGTTGCCGACGATGCGCGCGGCGGCGTCGAGCTGGGATTGCAGCTTGCCTGCCAGCTGGGTCACCGAGTAGGCCACGCCCGCCGCGGACAGTGCGTTATGGGTGGTGCCGTAGGACAGGTCACGGGTCAGCGCCGACAACTGATCGTCAGCCGTCGCGTTCGCCACCAGGGGCCGCCCGCGCGCGCGCAACCGCGGCAGCCAGATCACCAGCACCGCCACGGGCAGGCACAGGTACAGCGACCAGCCGCCCAGGGCCTGGCCGGCGAACAGCGCCATCAGCGCCGCGCTCTGCAAGGACGGCGCCCACCAGCGGGCGGCGGTTTCGGGTGTTGCCAGCGGCTGCGCGACCGGCGCCGCTAGAGATCCATCTCTTGACATCTGTGTCACCCCACATCGTTCTAATTGTTTGCGGCATTAGACGCCACTAGAGGGCCATTATCCATGGTCCCTTAGTCGCGGGTTTGCAGCAGATCAAGAGAATGTGCGGGCGGGCACTGCCCGAAAAAACAGAGCCCCCGCTGTGGCGGGGGCTGGCGATCAGGCTTGACGCTGATGCTTGTCGATCTGCTCGTGGCGCTCTTGGGCCTCGATGCAGTACTTGGTGGTGGGGCTGATCAGCAGGCGCTTGAGGCCGATCGGCTCGCCGCTGTCGTCGCACCAGCCGAAGCTGTCGTCGCTGATCCGGCCCAGGGCCTGTTCCAGTTGCGGCAGCATGCGCTGGTCGCGATCAATGGCGTTGACCAACCAGGTGCGCTCTTCTTCGACGGAAGCGGCGTCGGCCGGGTCAGCCGGGGTGTCCAGGCTTTCAATGGCGATCCGGTTCTGTTCGATGCGCTCGTGGGTTTCCACCTTCATGGCTTGCAACAGGTCGCTGAAAAAAGCGTGCTGCTCGGCATTCATGTAGTCATCCGCCGGCATGGCCAGCAACTTATCCTTGGTCATTGATTTCTCTATAAAAAATACGTGCATTAAGGCGAATTCAAACTGTTTCCGGTTGACCCGTCAGGTCATCAGAAAGGCGCCATACCTTCCAAGCGCCACCCGGCACTCAATTTACGAGGGGCGGCAGTCTAAGGCCGGTTTGAGGGCGCAGCAACTGAAATGACAGCGAATCTGTCCGACAAACCGCACAAAGCCCGCAAATGCGGGCTTTGGTGGCGTTTATTGGAGTGCGTTTATAACAAAAAATTCCATAGCCATGGGTCTGTTAGAAGACAAACGGCAGTGCCGGACGGCGGATTCTGGTCGTTTTCAACGATTTCCAGGGGCACCGGCCGGCGAAGAGGCCTTTGGAGCGGCCCAGGGCTCGGGAGCGTATTCGCTGGCACGCCGGCTCCTGCACCAGCCGGCGCCTCTCCCCTGCTCAGCGCTTGAGCTTGCGCTTGTTGCGGTACTGGTCGATGACCACCGCCACCACGATGATCAGGCCCTTGATGATGTCCTGGATGTAGGCATCGACCCCGACAAAGGTGAAGCCACTGGCCATGACCCCGAGGATCAGCGCGCCGATCACGGTGCCGGTGATGCGCCCCACCCCGCCGGCCAGGCTGGTGCCGCCGATCACTGCCGCGGCAATCGCGTCCAGCTCGTAGGACATGCCCATCCCCGCCTGACCGGTGGCGGCCCGTGCCGAGGCCACCACCCCGGCCAGCCCCGCCAGCAGCCCGGCAATGCTGTAGACAATCACCAGGTGGCGCTTGACGTTGATCCCCGAAGTCCGCGCCGCCTGCATGTTGCCGCCGATGGCATAGGTGTACTTGCCGTACTTGGTGTAGCGCAGGGCGATATGAAAGATCAGCGCCACCACCAGGAAGATCACCACCGGCATCGCCCCGTGGCCGATGGCGGTATAGGAATCGGAGAGCATGCTCACCGGCTGGCCCTGGGTGTAGTAACGCGCCAGCCCCCGGGCCGAGACCATCATCCCCAGGGTGGCAATAAAGGGAGGAATGCCGGTCAGGGCAATCACACTGCCGTTGATCGCCCCCGCCAGGAGGCCGACCCCGAGCCCGGCGAGCACCGGGATCCACACCGGCAGGTCGGTCAGGGACGGAAACACCGCCCGGGTGAAGTCCGAGGTCTGGGCCAGGCTGGCGGCAATCATCGCCGACAGGGCCAGCACCGAACCGGAAGACAGGTCGATACCGGTGGTGATGATCACCTGGGTCACGCCGATGGCCAGCAGGCCGATCACCGAGACCTGGAGAATCATCAGCACCAGGCGCTGGGAATTGAGCAGGAAACTCTGGTCGCGGACGATCCAGCCAAACAGCTCGAACACCAGGCCGATACCGATCAGCACCAGGAAGATGCTCAGCTCGGTGGGCAGTCGTCGCCGGGGCTTGACTGCCACCGCCGCGGGTTTGTTGTCGATTATCGCATTCATTGCCAGCCACCACCCTTGGGTTGAATGTCGTCTAGTTCAGGCCCGAAGCCAGTTGCATGACCCGTTCCTGGGTCGCCTCGTTGCGGTCCAGGGTGCCCATCAGTTGCCCTTCGTGCATGACCATGACCCGGTCGCTCATGCCCAGCACCTCGGGCAGTTCCGAGGAAATCATGATCACCGCCATGCCCTCACCGGCCAGACTGGCGATCAGGCGGTAGATCTCGGCCTTGGCCCCCACGTCAATGCCCCGGGTCGGCTCGTCGAGAATCAGGATCCGCGGCTGGGTCATCAGCCAGCGCGCCAGCAGGGCCTTCTGCTGATTGCCCCCGGACAGGGTGTCGATGCATTGCTCCAGGGACGGGGTCTTGACCCGCAGCTTCCTGCACATGTCCTCGCACAAGGCGCGCAAGGCCTTCTGCTGGACAAAACCGCCGCCGGCGTAGTGCGGCAGTACCGCCACTTCCATGTTTTCCAGGACCGACAGGCAGGGGAACAGGCCACTGAGCTTGCGATCCTCGGTCAGCAGGGCAAGGCCCTTCTCGATCGCCCGGTGCGGGTCGCCGATGCGCAGGGGCTGGCCGTCGAGGACAATCTCGCCGCCATCGCTTGGGGTGATGCCGAACAGGGTTTCGGCGACATTGGTCCGCCCCGAGCCCATCAGCCCGGCAATGCCGAGGATCTCCCCGGCATGCAGGTCGAACGACACCCCGGCGAACACCCCGTCCAGGCGCAGGTCGCGGACCTTGAGCAGCAGCTCGCCGATAGGCTTCTCGCGCTGGGGAAACAGCTGGCTCAGCTCGCGCCCCACCATCATCGAGATCAGGCTGTCACCGTCCAGGCTGTCGGCCCGTTGCAGGCCGATGTAGGCGCCATCGCGAAACACCGCCACTTCATCGGCGATGGCGAACACTTCGTTCATCTTGTGGGTGATATAGACGATGCCCTTACCCTGGGCCTTGAGGTCGGCAATGATCGAGAACAGGTGCGCCACCTCCTTGTCGGTGATGGCCGAGGTCGGTTCGTCCATGATCAGCACGTCGGAGTCATAGGACACCGCCTTGGCAATCTCCACCATCTGGCGCTCGGCGATGCTCAGGTTGCCCACCTGCTCCTCGGGGTCCAGTTCGATGCGCAGGCGGGCCAGCAAGGCGGCAGTGCAGCGGTGCATTTCCCGGTGGTCGATCAGGCCCAGGCGGTTCTGTTGCTCGCGGCCGATCCAGATGTTCTCGGCGATGCTCATGTGCGGCATCAGGTTGAGTTCCTGGTGGATCATGGCGATCCCCGCCTGCAGCGCCGCCAGCGGCGTGGCGAAGGTCACCGGCCGGCCCTTGAGGCGCAGTTCGCCGGAGTCGGGCTGATAGATGCCCGCGATGATCTTCATCAGGGTCGACTTGCCGGCACCGTTTTCGCCCATCAGCGCCAGGACCGTGCCGGGGCGTACCCGCAGTTGCACGTTGGCCAGGGCCACCACCCCGGGAAAGCCCTTGCTGACATTCAGCACTTCCAGCAGGTAGGGCTCCTGGGGCGCCACGGCCGGGCTCAGGGAGTGCAGGCTCGAAGCAGAAGCACAAGCGTTCATGATCAGCTACTCCAGCGGCCGGGCAGCCAGCGCCGCCCGGCCCGCGTGTGATTGAAGGGCCGGCGCCTACTTGAACTGGGCGACCGTTTCCGGGGTGATCAGGCGGTAGGGAATCCACACCGCGGCGTCCACCGGCTGCTTGTTGGCCATCTTCACCGCGGTTTCCACCGAGCCGTCGGCCTGGCCCTTGGCGTCCTGGAACACCGACACCGCCAGCTCGCCGCGCTGCACCGCGCGCAGCCCGTCGGGGGTGCCGTCGACCCCGGCGATCAGCACGCTGCCCTTGGCCACCCCGGCCTGGTTCAGGGCCATGGCCGCACCGATGGCCATCTCGTCGTTGTTGGCCACCACCGCATTGAACTCGCGGCCCTGGGTCAGCCAGTCGTTGACCAGGGTCATGCCCTTGTCCCGCAGCCAGACGCCGGTCTGTTCCTGGTCGACCTTGATCCCGGGGTACCGGGCCAGCACCTCCTTGACCCCCTTGGTGCGATTGGTGGTGGAGTTGTTCGCCAGGTCGCCGAGAAGGATCACGATGCTGCCCTTGCCGCCCATTTTCTCGGCCAGGTACTGCATCTGCATCTTGCCTGCCTCCAGGTCGTCGGAGGCCACGGTGACCACGCCCTTGGGCAGGTTCAGGTCGTCCGGGCGACGGTTGACGTAGACCAGGGGAATCCCGGCCTTGACCGCCGCCTCGGTGATCTTGCGAGTGGCGGCGGTATCCACCGGGTTGACCACGATGGCGTCGACCTTCTGGCTGATGAAGCTTTCCACCTGGCTCAGCTGCTTGACCACGTCACTGCGGGCGTCCTCGAACTGCAACTGCACGCCTTCGGGCATGGACCTGGCCTTCTGGTCCATGGACTCGCGCAGGTAGGTCAGCCAGGTGTCGTCGAACTGCGACATGCTCACGCCGATGCGCACCTGGGCCAGCGCCGCGCCACTGAACAGCATCAGCGACAGGGCAAGACACGCCACTCGGTTCTGAATGTTCATTAAGAGTCGTTCTCCACATGCTTGTTGGTGGGTGGCCGTGCTCAGGCCGGCGAATACAGAACCGGGGCCCCGGGCATGCAGCCCAACAGCGCGCCCTGGTGTTCGACACACAGGCCGCTGAGCAGGGTCAATAAACGAGAGGACCAGGGAGTGAAGGGCAGATTGCGGGAGGCGGCGCCCCGGGTACGGGACAGCCATTGCAGAGCAGAGCGGAAGGTTTTCATCGACGGCACCTGTTTGTTCTTGTTGGTGGGTTCTCCAGGGCTCAAGCGGGGCTTGAAGGCCATGGGAACCTTGTAGGGTCGGCTACCTGGAAACGACTTTATTGGAAAATAATTTCTATATCAACTCATTTTAGAATTTTACTGCAATTGCATTTCCAGCAGCCAGATCCCTCGCTTTCCGCAGGAGACGGCTTGCCGGCGAAGGGGCCCGCACGCCTTGCAGCGCCCTGGAAAACACCTTCGCTGGCAAGCCAGCGCCTACAGAAATCCCGGGGTTCAGGCGTAGAGCGCCGGGCGCTGGGGCAGGCTGATGGGGACGATCGCCCCGCTCTGCTGGGCCTCGATGCAGGCGTCGGCCGCCACCGCCGCGGCCAGGCCGTCCCAGGCCGAGGGCCCACCCACCCGGCCAGCGCGCACGCCATCGACAAAGGCCTGCAGCTCGACGTCATAGGCGGCGATGAAGCGCTCCTTCCAGTCCATCAGGATCGCGCTGGACAGGCTGGCCGCGCTGCGCAGCTGGACCTGGGGCGGCTCCGGCAGGCGGGCGATTCCGCTCTCGCCCACCACTTCGCACTGGATGTCGTAGCCGTACTGGCAGTTGACGAAGATCTCCACGTCGATCCGCGTGCCCCGGGCGGTTTCCAGCAGCACGATCTGCGGGTCGCGCAGTTGGGCGTGGGCCTTGCCGGTCTTGCGCGGGAACAGCACCTGCACCGACACATAGTCGTCCGCCAGCAGCCAGCGCAGCACATCCAGCTCGTGGATCAGGGTGTCGGTGATGGCCATGTCGGTCTTGTAGTTCTCCCCCACCCGCGGGTTGCGGTGAGCGCAGTGCAGCATCAGCGGCTCACCGATGCGCCCACTGTCCACCACCGCCTTGAGCGCCTGGTAGCCGGCGTCGTAGGGGCGCATGAACCCCACCTGCACCAGGCGCCGGCCTTGGGCAATCTCGGCCTCGACGATGCGCCGGCAGCCGGCGGCGGTCACCGCCAGGGGCTTTTCGCAGAACACCGGCTTGCCGGCGGCGATGGCCGCCAGCACGAACTCTTCGTGGCTAGGGCCCCAGGACGTCACCAGCAGCGCCTGGACCTCCGGCGCCTGGATCAGGGCATGGCCGTCGGGGTAGACCTCGGCCTCAAGCGTGAGCCCGGCCAGCACCCGGGCCGCCTGCTGCGGGTCGATGTCGGTTACCGCCACCACCCGGCAGCCCTGCAGGGTCTGGCTGCAACGCCGAATGTGATCCTGACCTATGGCACCAGTGCCGATAACGCCTAGCTGCAAAGACATGGGTGTACTCCTGTGGTTGTTCGGTTGGGGAGTTTCAGTACTGGCGCGCCTTGGCCAACTGCTGATCGATGGCGGCGGCCGCGGCGGCCACCCTCTCACTGCCGCTGACCTCGGCCACCGCCACATGCCACCAGGACAGGTAGCCGTGGAGCATGGTCTTGGGCAGCACCTTGATATCGATCAGGGTCGAGACCCGCTGCAGCCGGGCGTCCGCCAGGGCGGCGTGGAGCTGCTCCAGGTTCCTCACCTTGTAGGTCTTGCAGCCGTAGGCCGCGGCGCTCATGGCGTAGTCCACCGGGATCAGGCCACCGTCCAGCTGGTCGCTGTCTGGGTTGCGGTAGCGGAACTCGGTGGCGAAGCTGTCCAGGCCCTGGCCCAGCTGCAGGTTGTTGATGCAGCCGAAGCCCATGTTGTCCAGCAGCACCACGTTGATCTTGCGTTGCTCCTGGATCGAGGTCAGCAGCTCCGAATGCAGCATCAGGTAGGAGCCGTCGCCCACCAGGGCATAGACCTCGCGCTCGGGGGCGGCGAGCTTGACCCCCAGGGCCGCGGCAATTTCATAACCCATGCACGAATAGCCATATTCCACGTGGTAGGTGTTGAGCCCCTTGCTGCGCCAGCTGCGTTGCAGGTCCCCGGGCAAGCTGCCGGCAGCGGCGACAATCACCGCATCGTCGGCCAGGGTCTGGTTGAGCACCCCCAGCACCTGGCTCTGGGTCAGGCAGGAGCCGGTCAGCTCGATGAACTCGCGCAGCACCGCCGGGTCCAGCGCGTCGTTGACCTCCGGCACAAAATCCTCGCCCTGATAGTGCACGCCGTGGACCCGCTCCAGCTCGGCATCCAGCTGCGCCCTGGCCTCGGCCACCCGAGTGCCCCAGCCGGCGCGGTAGGCGCTGCCGGCCAGGGCCTCGCCCAGTGCCTGCAAGCCGGCCCGAGCATCGGCCAGCAGTTGCACGCCATCGAGCTTCACGGCATCGCCGGGGTTGATATTGAGGTTGAGAAACTGCACCTGGGGGTGCTGGAACAGCCACTTGGACGAGGTGGTGAAATCGCTGTAGCGGGTACCGACGCCAATGATCAGGTCGGCCTCCCGGGCCAGCAGGTTGGCCGCCAGGCAGCCGGTTTCACCGATGCCGCCCACGTTCAATGGATGGCTGGACAGCAGCGCGCTCTTGCCGGCCTGAGTCTCGGCCACCGGGATCGCGAAGCGCTCGGCAAAGGCCTGCAGGGCCTGGTTGGCCGCGGCGTACTTGACCCCGCCACCGCAGATCAGCAACGGCTTACGCTTACCCCGCAGCAGCGCCACGGCGTCCGCCAGCATCGCTTCGGTGGGTGGCCGCCGGTCGATGCGATGCACCCGTCGGGCGAAGAAGCTCAGCGGGTAATCGTAGGCCTCGGCCTGCACATCCTGGGGCAGCGCCAGGGTCACCGCGCCGGTCTGGGCCGGGTCGGCCAGCACTCGCATCGCCTGCAGCGCCGCGCTCATCAACTGCTCCGGGCGGTTGATCCGGTCCCAGTATTTGCTCACCGCCTTGAAGGCATCGTTGGTGCTGATGCCCAGGTCATGGAACTGCTCGATCTGTTGCAGCACCGGGTCCGGCTGGCGGCTGGCGAACACGTCGCCGGGCAACAGCAGCAAGGGAATGCGGTTGGCCGTGGCGGTGGCCGCGGCGGTCAGCATATTGGCCGCGCCGGGGCCCACCGAAGCGGTGCAGGCATAGACCTTGCGCCGCAGGTGCTGCTTGGCAAACCCGATGGCGGCATGGGCCATGCCCTGCTCGTTGCGGCCCTGGTGTACCCGCAATTGGCCCGGGTCCTGCTGCAGCGCCTGGCCGATGCCCAGCACATTGCCGTGGCCGAAAATCGTAAAGACCCCGGCAATGAACCGGCTCTGCTGCCCGTCCACCTCGACGTACTGGTTATCGAGGAATTTCACCAGGGCCTGGGCCATGGTCAGTCGAATCGTGCTCATCTGTGTTCCTTCAATGGCCATACAGCACTCTCACTGTTCTTTGTGCGGAGGCCGGCTTGCCGGCGCCTACAAGGGGGGTCAGGCCAGGGCCTGGCGCAGGTACCGGATACTGCGTTCCAGAGCCTGCTGCAGGTCCGGTCGATCGTGAACGCTCGCGGCAAAGGGCTCGAAGGACAGGTAGCCGCGGTAACCGCCCGCCAGCAACGCGGCGATCTGCGTCGTGTTGCCCAACCGGTCCGCCGCGCCCACCAGCACCCGATGACCGTCCCGCAGCGCTGCCAGAGGCAGTGGTGGGCCCTCGACACCGGAGAGATGCACCAGCCCGGTGAGCTCGGCGAACAGCTGGGGTTCGCCGGCCAGTGTGTGGTGGAAGGTGTCGTGCACCAGGCTCAGCACATCCAGCGCGCCAACGGCGCGGATCGCTTCCACGGCGCTGCGCTTGTCACGCAAGGCGCACTCGGCAACCCCCAGGGGCTCGACAAAACCGCGCAGGCCATGCTGGCGAAGAACCTCCGCGATCCGGGTCAGGGCGGCCGCCAGCCCCTGGGCCCGCTGACCCGCGCTGCGCCGGTCGCCGGGGTCGTTCAGCGGGCACAACACCAGGCCCTCGGCACCGCAGGCGCGGGCATAACCGGCCAGGTGCAGCAACTGCTGGCGGCGCTGTTCATCCCACAGGTCGAAGGGGTACAGGGCATTGATCGACAGCAGCCGGATGCCACGCTGCTCACACAGCTCGCGGACCTGCTCGGGGGGCGTGCCATCCTCGATCTCCATACCCTTGAGGTCATTGCGCAGCTCCACTGCATCGATCTTCAAGGCCAGTACCAGGTCAAGAAAATCCGCCAGAGGCAGGTGCGGTGCGACCATTCGGTTCAAGGCAAAACGCAAAGGCTGAGTCATCTTCCAGCTCCCCGAAAATCGGCAAAGGTGCGTCGCTCACAGATCCAGCAGCCAGCTGTGCCGGGGGTCGTTATGGAACTGCCAGACCCGCTTCGGCCCGGCCATCACGTTCAGGTAATAGGACTCGTAGCCATAGGGCACGCTGACCGGGTGGTACCCCCTGGGCACCACCACCAGGTCGTGGTGCTCCACCGCCATGGCCTCGTCCAGGCTGCGGTCGTCGGTGTAGACCCGCTGGAAGACGAAGCCCTGGGGCGGGTTGAGCTGGTGGTAATAGGTCTCCTCCAGAAAGCTCTGGTGCGGCAGGTCGTCGGTGTCGTGCTTGTGCGGCGGGTAGCTGGAGGAATGCCCGGACGGCGTGCGCACCTCCACCACCAGCAGGGAATGGGCCGGCTCGCTGTCGGGCAGGATGTCGCAGACGTAGCGAGTATTGGCGCCCTTGCCACGCACGCTGCGCCTGCACTGTTCCGGGCGGATCAGCCGTGGGCCGAGGTCGTTATCGACTGCCCCCGGGGCGGCACACACAGCGATCTGCACATCGCTCAAGGCGGTGACCCGGGCCTGGCTGCCCGGCGGCAGGTAGGCGGCAAAGGGGGATTTGTCCTCGAACACCGATTGCCGGTCACCCAGGTTGGACCACTGGAAGGCGCCCTGGGGCGCTTCGCCCTGCACATCGATACGGCCGCTGAGCAGCACCAGGCACAGCTCCTTGTCGCCGGCGCTGACCGGCAGGCTTTCCCCCAGGCCCAGGCGGTAGGCACTGAACCCCACGTACTCCAGGGCGCCCTCTTGCAGCTGGACCATGGTCCGGCCCTTTGCAGCGCTTTTAACCAGCAGGCTCATTGGGCAGCCCTCCTGCGTTGCAGGCCAGCGTCCAGCAGGGCCCGCAGGGTGTCGTAACCTTTTTTTGCGTAGACGTAGCTCGGCGCCACCGCCGGGTCCTGCTCGGCCTCCACCACCAGCCAGCCCTGGTAGCCTGCGTCCAGCAGCACATCGAGCAAGGGAGCGAAGTCAATGTCGCCATCGCCGGGCACGGTGAAGGTGCCGTTGACGATGCAGTCCGGGAAGCTCCACAGGTTGTTGCGCGCCAGTTGCACCACCGGCTTGCGCACGTCCTTGAAGTGCACATGGCACACCCGCCCGATATGCCGGCGCAGCACCTCCAGGGGTTCGCCGCCGCCCATGTAGCAATGGCCCGAATCGAACAGCAGGCCGACTTCCTCGCCGGTCAGGCGCATCAGCGTGTCGATGTCCGCCGGGGACTCGACGTAGGCGCCCATGTGGTGGTGATAGGCCAGGCGCACGCCCTGGGACAGGGTGAAACGCGCCAGCTCCGTGAGTTTGTCGGCGTAATCCTGCCAGGCCTGTGCACTGTGCCAGCGCGGGCGCTCGATCAGCCGCACCGGTGAGCCCTGGATCGAGTCGGCCACTTCGCCGTAGACCAGCACCGAGGCGCCGTTGCGCTTGAGCAGTTCGACGTGGCTGGCAATGGCGTCGATTTCCTCGGCCACCGAACGCCGGGCCAGGCGGCTGGAGTACCAGCCCGAGACCAGCGCCAGGTCATAAGGGCGCAACACATCGCCCACGCCCTTGGCATCCTTGGGGAACTTGCCGTTGAGTTCGAAGCCTTGGTAACCGATCTCGCGCCCTTCGCTGAGGGCGGTGCTCAAGGGCGTTTCCCCGCCCAGGGCCGGCAGGTCGTCGTTGCTCCAGGAGATCGGGTTGATGCCAATTCGGATCGCGGGCATGGCTGCACCTTTTGTTGTTATTCATGAAAGCGTGGAGAACGGCCTCGCACTGGTAGGAACTGGCTTGCCAGCGAAGGCGTCGGCGGGCCTGGCTCCAGACTCAAGACCCACTTCGCCGGCAAGCCGGCTCCTACACAGGGCGGGCGTTGCGCCAGGCGTTGATCAGTTGCTCGAAGGTGCCCTGCACTTGCCGGATCAGGGTGTCGTCGTCGATCTCCCCCGCCAGCCACGCTCGGCTGGGCTCCTGGAAAATCGTGCGGCCCACGGCAAACCCCCGGCAGGTGCGGCTGTCGGCCGCTTGCCGGAAGCCCTCGGCGAGGGCTTCGGCCGAGGCATTCAGGCCCAGCAGCACCACGCCACGGCAATAGGGGTCGCGCTCCTGGATCAGCTCATCGAGCTTTTTCCATTCCTCGGCCGACTGCGCTTCGATCTTCCACCACGCGGGGTAGATGCCCAGGTTGTACAGGCGCTTGAGGCTGCGGTAGAGCACCTCGGGATGAGCGCCGGGCAGGTCCCTGGGCGGGATGATTTCCAGCAGCAGTTCATGCCCGCTGACTTGGGACGCCTGGTACAGGCCCCGGATCTGTGCTTCCTGCTCCAGGCGCAGCAGGGGTTCGTCGTCCGGGTGAAATTGCACCAGGCACTTGATGATCTGCTCCTGGGGCCAGGCGATCAGGTTGCTGCCCACCGAACGCCCGTGCTCGAACGCCAGGGGCCGCGAGCCCTGCACTTCCACCGGCCGCGCCACCCACCAGCCGCGCCCGGTGGCGGCGTTCAGCGCCTCCTGGCCGAAACGCTGGTCGGCCAGCAGGCCGACATCGGCCTCGATGCCCTGGCGCCGCAGGTCGGCTTCGACCCGCTGCACCGCGTCTATGAAGAGTTGCTTGAGTTGACCGATGGCCTTGAGCTCGCGACCACCTTGCTGCGCCAGTTCCACCAGTTGCCCACGGTGGTCGAAGGCGAAGACGAACAGGGGCTTCCAGGCCTTGCGCGGCACACTGACCTGATGCAGGCGTTGCAGCACCGGGTCCTGGTCGGGACGGGTGATGGGCACCGGGCTGCTGAACAGATAGTCCAGTTCGGCCCGGGTCGGCATCGCCGGGGCGCAGGCGTGGCGCGACACCACCAGGCCGCCGCAGGCGTTGGCCAACTGGCAGCAGCGCTCGTCACTGGCCTCTTCCAGCCAGCCACTGAGGAAGCCGGACATGAAAGCATCGCCGGCGCCCAGCACGTTGAGCACCTCCACCCGCACACCGGGGTAGATCGCCCCGTCTTCCAGGCGCTCCGGAATCTCGCCGTGGATCACCGTGCACCCTTGCGGGCCAAGCTTGACCACCAGGGTCGCGGCACTCAGTGAACGCACGGTGCGCAAGGCCGTCAGCAGGTCGTCGCTGCCGCCGGCAATCAGGAATTCCTCTTCGGTGCCGACGATCAGGTCGAAGCGCGGCAGGATGCCCTGCACATGCTGGCTGACCTGCGGGTCGGCCACGAACCGGGTCTGGCCGTCGGCCTTTCCCGCCAGGCCCCAGAGCACCGGCCGGTAGTCGATGTCCAGGACCCGCTTGACTCCGTGCTTTTGCGCGTAGTCCAGGGCCTGCAGGCTGGCCCGGTAGACGCCGTCGGTGGAGAAATGGGTGCCGGTGATCAGCAGGGCCTTGCTGGAGGCGATGAAGGCTTCGTCGATGTCGGCGGCGCACAGCGCCATGTCCGCGCAGTTCTCGCGGTAGAACACCAGGGGGAAGGTTTCGCGGTCCTTGAGGCCCAGCAGGACCAGGGCGGTGAGGCGCTGCGGGTCGACCTTGACGGCGCTGACGTCACAGCCTTCGCGCACCAGCGACTCCAGCAGGAAGCGCCCCATGTGATCATCACCGACCCGGCTCAGCATCGCCGACTTGAGGCCCAGCCGTGCGGTGCCGAAGGCAATGTTCGCCGACGAGCCGCCGAGGTATTTGGCAAAGCTTGCGACGTCCTCCAGCCGGGCCCCCACTTGCTGCGCGTAGAGGTCGACGCCCAGGCGTCCGAGGCAGATCAGATCCAATTGACGCCCACTGGCAAAACGAGTCTGGCCCATGCTGGCTCCTGTTATTTTTATCAGCCGCTGCCTGCCGTCGCGCACTGCCCCGGCAGGCCTACTTGGTGGATGCAGACTAGAACGTCTCCCGGCACCAATCAATATTTATTCTATAAATTTTTTACGTGGAATATTTTTTCCATTAAACTTTTCTGCAATGCCCAAGGCTGCGCCGTGCATCGTTTCAGCAAGGCGCCCGGGGCCCGGCCCCTCAAGATTTTCCCGGCGCCGACCCTGTAGACTGCCCGCAGCCCATTTATTGTCAGGGGGCGACGCCCGCGGTCGCTCCCATCAGTACCCTCAGAAGGATCCGTTATGTCCCGCACCGATCAGCCGGCCCTGTCCGATCGCACGCCCGAGAGCGACCTTGCCAGCCCTCCGGCCAATGCCGAGCGGCTGCTGCAGTTGATCACCGAGGAGTACGAGAGCCTGCCGCGCCAGCTCAAGCGCATCGCCAGCTACATGAGCCAGCAGAGCGACCGGATCATGGTCGACCGGATCAGCGACATCGCCCGCGAGTGCGAGGTGCACCCTTCGGCCATCGTGCGTTTTTCCCAGCGTTTCGGCTTCAGCGGCTTCAGTGAAATGCAGGCGCTGTTCCGCCAGGCCTACACCCACAAGGCCACGCCGGTGCAGAACTACCAGCAGCGCATCCGCAGCCTGATCGCCAACAAGTCGCAGAAGGCCAGCGACGGCGACCTGGCGCGCGACTGCATCAGCGCCACCCTGTCGGGGATCGAGCGCCTGGGCCTGGAACTGGACGACGCGGCCTTCGAGCAGGCCGTGGACCTGGTGGTCAACACCGACAATATCTATGTGGTGGGGGTGCGCCGCTCCTTCGCCGTGGCCGACTATCTGGTGTACAACCTGCAGCACACCAACAAGCGCATCCACCTGGTGTCGGGGCTGGGGGGCAGCTACCGCGAGCAGATGCGCAGTATCCGCCCCAACGACCTGGTGATCGCCATCAGCTTCACCCCCTACGCCAAGGAAACCCAGCACTGCCTGCGCATTGCCCAGCACAACCAGGCCAAGACCCTGATCATCACCGACAGCACCCTGTCGCCCCTGGCCAAGCGCGCCAACAGCGTGCTGCTGGTCAACGAGGGCAGCTCCTTCGCCTTCCGCTCACTGAGCGCCACCCTGTGCCTGTGCCAGGCGCTGTTCATTGCCGTGGCCTACCGCCTGGAACTGAAGATGGACGAGATTCACGAACAGGGCGGCTTCGACGACTAGCCCTTCGGCTGGCGCGGCGCTATTCGTAGATCTTGCCGCAGTACAGGAACACCGCGAAGCGCTGCCAGGGCGAAGCCTCCACCAGCCCCTGGGTGGCACCGATGCCGGTGGCCTCGGCCCAGGCGTGGGCACCGTCGAGAAAATCCTCGATGCAATGGTTCTGCCAACTGTCGGCCTCGCCGGCCTGGGCCATGCGCTGCGCCTGGCGGCGGTCGGCAATCAGCGCCTGGACGAAGTCGAGGAAGCTCTGCTCGTCATGCACCTGCTGCAAGCATTGTTCAAGGTCCATTGGGGCTCTCCGGGGTCAGGACGTTGCCTGGAGCGCCAGGCCCTTGCGCAGCAGTTCCTTGCGCAGGATCGGCCGGCCCGGGCAATGCACGCCGTCCAGGGTGCTGCACTCTAGCAGCCGTTCCAGCTTGCGGGCACTGCCCGGGCTGCCGGTCAGCAGGTAGCTCGTGCCTTCGCCGAGGCTGATCAGGTTCAGCAGCCAGTCATCGCCCCACTGCCCCAGCACCTGCTCGATCAGGCTGCGCTGGCGCACCAGCAGGCCCTGGGCATGCCACAGGGTCAGTTGGGCGAAACGCCGCGGCAGGTTGCTGGACGCTTCGAACACTTTCAGGTCCTTGAGCAGGGCCTCGGGCAGTTGCGCTTCGATCTGCTGCTGGCACTGCTTGAAATAGTCTTCGGGCCAGTCGGGGCCCAGGCCGGCCAGCGCGGCCAGGTCGGCGTAGGCCTGGCGGTCCCCCGCGGTGCACCCCTGGTCGGTGAAGTTCAGGGTGTTGTCGAGAATGCCCGCCGCCAGCAGTTGCGCGCTGTCGCGGCTGATCCTGGGGAGCAACCCGGAGTCGCGCCAGCGCTGGTAGACCTGGGTACAGGCGGCACCGATCTGGCGGATATCCGCGTGCTGGCCCAGGCGCTCGTTCCAGAAGGCCTCGAAACCCGGGTGATGGTCGATGACCTCCACCACCCGGTCCAGGTCCACCAGCGGGTCCAGGTGCAGGTGGTTGGAAATGTCCACCAGCACGAACTGCTCGGTCCCTTGCGGAACATGGGCGTCCAGCCCCTTGAGACGCTGGCGGAAAGTGCCCGGGATGCTCTCGTTGAGCGGCGCGCTGCTCAGGGCCCGGGCCGGGCGGCCGCTGAGGTTGAGCCATTCGGCATAGGCAATGCAGCCGGCGTAGGCGTCGATATCCAGATAGGTCGCGCCGGCGGTGACAATGATCATGACGTCCCTGTAATCCACAAAGGCCGGAGGCCGGGGCGCCGAGGGTGCCTGAGCCACATGACGGCCAGATGACAGTCAGCGGCCCTCTACAGGCCCTGCCTCGGCCACCAGCAGCGCCGCCAGCCGCGAGCCGCTGAAGCGGATCTGCGCCAGGCTCAGGGCCGCGTAGCCGACGATCACCGCCGCCGGCCGGCGCACCTGCTGGCAGTGCTCGGCCAGGCCCTGCAACAGCAGGCCCTGCTGGGCCGCGCGCTGGCGAAAGCGCGCCTCATCGCTGCCCGGCGGCAACGTCAGCAGCAGGTGCAGTCCGGCCTGCTGGCCGCTGATGTTGTAGCAGCCCGGTGCTTCACTGGCGAGGATCGCCAGCAGCAGGTCGCGGCGTTCCTGATAGGCCTGGCGCGCCGCCCGCAGATTGCGCAGGAAGGCGCCGCTGGCGATGTAGTCGGCCAGGGCCAGTTGCTCGATCACCCCCACCGAGCGCCCGGTGTCCTGCAAGGTGGCCAGCAACCGCGGGCGCAAGCGCTCGGGCAGCAGCATGAAGCCCACCCGCAGACCGGCGAACAGGGTCTTGTTGAAGCTGCCGCAGTAGATGACGCGGTCGTCCCGGTCCAGGGACTTGAGGGCCGCCAGGGGCGCGCTCTGGTAGTTGAATTCGCTGTCGTAGTCGTCCTCCACCACCCAGGCCTCGCTGTGCCGGGCCCACTCCAGCAGGGCCAGGCGCCGGGACACCGGCATGGTCATGCCCAGGGGCGCCTGATGGGCCGGGGTGACATAGACCATGCGGGCATCCTGATGGTGTTGCAGCTGCTGTACATCGATCCCGTCCTCCTCCACCGGAATCGGCACCAGCCGCGCTCCGGCCAGGGCGAACAGGCTCCGGGCCGACAGGTAGCCGGGGTCTTCGAGGCACACCTTGTCGCCCGCTTGCAGCAGGCTGCGGGCCAGCAGGTCGAGGCCATGGCGGATGCCGGTGGTGATCATCACCTGCTGCGGCTCGCAGGCGATGCCCCGGTGCTGCCCCAGGTACTGGGCGATCTGCTGGCGCAGGGCCGGCAGGCCGCCGGGGTCGGCGTCCCACAGCGACTTCGCCGAGGCATTGCCCAGGGCCCGGGTCAGGGAGCGGGTCCAGCGTTGCAGGGGAAACAGCGCCGGGTCGGCCAGCCGGGCGACAAACGGCTGGCCGGCCCGCACGCTGAGCGGCGGGTACGGCGGCTCGCTCTCGCTGACGATGGGTGCCGCCGCCCGTGCCGGGGCGCTCAGGTACAGGTCCGGCACCACCGCGCAGACCCGGGTCCCGGAACCGCTGGCCCGGCTCACATAACCTTCGCTGCGCAAGCGGTCGAAGACCACTTCCAGGGTGCCCCGGGACAGGCCCCAGCGCTGGGCCAGGGTGCGGGTCGAGGGCAAGCGGCAGCCGGCCGGCAGGCGTTTTTCCAGGATCGCCTGGCGCAGGGCACTGTAGGCGCTGTCCTGTTTGCCCGGGGCTTCATCGCAGTGCTGGGGCAGCGGCAGGTCGAGGGGCACGGGGTGTTTTCCACGGCTCATAGTGGTCCAGTCAAAAGCGGCCTAAATGGTGCTCGGCATTAAACCACAAACCCCTTAATTTCAGCGCCATCGCCCTCTGCCCCGAGCCTGCCATGCCGCCCGCCAGCCCCATCACCACCCGCTCCATCGCTGTTGAACGCCCCCTCGCCCCCTGGCTCTGGACCCTGTTGCTGCTGGTGGTGGTCTGCCTACCGCGGATCAGCATCGACCTGTACCTGCCGGCGCTGCCGGCCATGGCCGACCAACTGGGGGCCAGCGACGCCCAGCTGCAACTGACCCTGAGCCTGTACATGCTCGGCTATGCCCTGTCGATGCTGCTGGGTGGCCCGCTGTGCGACCGCTATGGCCGGCGCCCGGTACTGCTGGCGGGCACAGCGCTGTTTCTCGCGGCCAGCCTGGCCTGCATGCTGGCCGCCAGTGTCGAAGTACTGATGGCCGCCCGCCTGCTGCAGGCCCTGGGCGGTTGCTGCGGCACCCTGGTGGGCCGGGTCATGGTCCGCGACCGCTGCCCGCCCGAGGAGCAGCCGCGGCTGCTGGGGCTGTTGTCCATGGGCATTGCCCTGTCGCCGATGCTGGCACCGCCCCTGGGCAGCCTGATCGACCAGTTGCTGGGCTGGCGTGGCCTGTTCCTGTGCCTGAGCCTGGTGGCCGCGGCGGCCTGGCTGCTGATGTTCAAGCGGCTGGCCGAAACCCGCCCGCCGCAGCTCGCGCCAGTGGCCGTGAAAAGCCTGCCGCGCCTGTACCTGCGCCTGCTGGGCGACGCCTACTTCATGCGCTATTCCCTGTCCATCGGCTGCCTGTACTGCACCTACTTCCCGTTCATTGTGCAATCGCCGGCGCTGTTGCAGCGCCAGCTGGGGCTGTCGCCCACGGCCTACGCCCTGGTGTTCGCCGCCACCGTGGCCGGCTACCTGATGGGGTCGCGACTGTTCCAGCGCCTGGGGGTACGCCACAGTGCCGACCGCCTGATCACCGCGGCCTGCCTGTTGAACCTGGCCGGCGCCGGCCTGTTGCTGCTCACCCGCAGCCTGTGGCCCGACAGCCTGTGGGCCATCGTGCTGCCGATGCTGGCGCTGATGCTCTCGGTGGGCCTGGCGATTCCCGCCTGCCAGCTGGCGATCCTGCAGCCCTATGCGGCGGTGGCGGGCACCGCCTCGGGGCTGTTCTTCTTTATCCAGATGGCCATGACCGCCGGCTGCGGGCTGCTGGCCAGTCTGCTGGCGGACAGCCCGGCGGGCTCGCTGCAGGCCCTGACCGGCCTGTTCAGCCTGGCCCTGGGGCTGGCCTGGTGGTGCCTGCGGCCACGGCGGCGGTAGGCGCCGGCTCGGAACGCCTTCCTGCACCCCTGTAGCCGCTGCTGAGCCTGCAAAGCTGCGAAAGGCCGGGCCGCGTTCGGTACGCAGGGCCTTGCTTGGCAGCCTCCAGCCGAACCTCTAGCGCCTTCAATATCCCCGCATCTCCTTCGGAGCCGTTCGCAGCCTGCGGCAGCGGCTACAGGTTTGCACTGTGCAAGGCCGCTTCAATACCGCTAAATTGGCCGCGCCTTTCCCATCCGTTGTGCCGTTCAAGACAAGGAAATACGTGATGAAGCTTATTGGAATGCTCGATTCACCCTACGTGCGCCGCGTCGCCATCAGCCTCAAGAGCCTGGGCCTGCCCTTCGAGCATCACTCGCTTTCGGTGTTCAGCACCTTCGAGCAGTTCAAGGCGATCAACCCCGTGGTCAAGGCCCCGACCCTGGTCTGCGAGGGCGGTGAAGTGCTGATGGATTCGAGCCTGATCATCGACTACCTGGAAACCCTGGCCGGCCCGCAACGCAGCCTGATGCCCACCGCCCTGCCCCAGCGCCTGCGTGAGCTGCGGCTGGTCGGCCTGGCCCTGGCGGCCTGCGAGAAGTCGGTACAGATCGTTTACGAGCGCAACCTGCGCCCCGCGGAGAAACAGCACGGCCCCTGGCTGGAGCGGGTTGGCGGCCAGTTGCAAGCCGCCTATGGCGAGCTGGAGCAGGAGTTGCAGAAACAGCCGCTGCCCCGGGATGGCTCCCTGGGCCAGGCCGGCATCAGCCTGGCGGTGGCCTGGAGTTTCAGCCAGATGATGGTGGCGGACCAGTTCAACCCCGGGCAATTCCCGGCAGTACGCGGCTTTGCCGAGTACGCCGAACAATTGCCGGTGTTCCTCGCCACCCCCGCCACCTGAGCCACACCCTCCCCGTAGGAGCCGGCTTGCCGGCGAAGAGGCCCGCAAGCCTTGCAGCGCCCTCGAAAACGCCTTCGCTGGCAAGCCAGCTCCTACAGCAACCCCATATCCCCGTAGGAGCCGGCTTGCCGGCGAAGAGGCCCGCAAGCCTTGCAGCGCCTTCGAAAACGCCTTCGCTGGCAAGCCAGCGCCTACAGAGCGGTCAGGCCGGTTCGGGCTGTTTCTTCACGGCGGCAGTGGCGAAGCGCCGGGCCAGGAAGGGGGTGATGTCCAGCGGCAGGGCTTCGTCGTTCACCAGTTTGTCCAGCAACACGCCGGTGATGGCCGAGGTCAGGATGCCGGTGCGGAAGTGCCCGCAGGCATTGAGGTAGCCTTCGACCCCATCCATCGGCCCGAGGATCGGCAGCTCATCCGGCGAACCCGGGCGCAACCCCGCCCAGCAGCGCTTGAGGTTGACATGGGCCAGCTCCGGTACGCAGCGCACTGCGCCCTGCACCAGGCCGTTGATCTCCGGGTAGGTGGTGGTGACGTCGAAGCCCTTGTCCTCGGTGGTACTGCCGATCAGGATCTCGCCGTTGTCCTTCTGCGCCATGTAGCAGTCGCTGGTGGTCAGGCAGCCGTTGAGCAGCTTGGGCATGCGCTCGGTGAGAAGGATCTGGCCCTTCACCGGCTTCACCGGAATCTCGATGCCGGTGGCCTGCAGGCTCAGCTCGGCGGCCCAGGCGCCGGCGGCGTTGATCAGGGTCGTGCAGCGGAACAACCCGGCAACGTCGGTCTTCACCCCGCTGACCCGATTGCCCTGGTGCAGGACCCCGGTGACGTTGGTGTTGAAGTACACATCCACGCCGTTCTGGCGTGCGCCTTCGGTGTAGGCGTCGGTGAGGCGGAACGGGTTGACCTGGTGGTCGCAGAGGAACTCCAGGGCGCCCTGGGCTTCATGGCTGACATTGGGTTCCGAGGCGCGCAGGGCCGCCTGGTCGAGCCAGCGTACCTGGTCGCTCAGGTGCGGGATGCAGCCGACGATGTGCTCGGCGTACAGCCGGTCTTCCTCGTCATAGATGACGAACTTGAGCCCGGTCTGCTCGAACTTGAAATCCATGTTGTGCAGGCCCATCAGCTCGCGGTGCAGGCGCGGGTACAACTCGTTGGACTGCAGGGCGAAGTCGAAGAACGACTGCGGCAGGATGTGCGGAGTGCTGGAATCCACCACCACCGCCGAACCCTGGGCCTCGCGCTTGCGGTTGGCCGACATCATGCGAAAGAAGATCACCCCGCAGCCCAGCCCAACCGACTCGCCGATGGCCCACAGGCCGCCGGCCGAAGCGCGGCTGGCGTTGCCCGGGCGCTTGGCGTCGATCAGCGCCACCTTCAGGTCCTTGCGCTTGGACAACTGGTAGGCGCAGGAAGCGCCGATCACGCCGCCACCGGCAATGACCACGTCGTAATGCTTAATCATGCTGGGAGACCTCCTGGTCAGACGGCGGGAACGCGGAAAACGGAATCGGGTCCAGGGGGAAGCGCGGGCGGATCCAGCCCACGTCCTTGCGCCCGGTGGCCTGGCGCAGGCGGTCGCTGCAATAGCCCACGCACATCCGCCCCTGGCAGTCGCCCATGCTCACCCGGGTGCGCATTTTCAGGCTGGCCATGTCCTGCACGCCCTGGCTCAGGGCACGCTCGATGTCGTTGCGGGTGGTGTGTTCGCAACGGCAGATCACGGTGTCGCCCTTGGGCAGCTCTACCTGCCCGGCGCCACGCGCGGTGTAGCGGTCCACCGCACCACGAAAACGCAGGATCGAGGCCAGCTTGCGCTCGTAACCCTGGCGCCGTTGCAGGGCCGCTTCGTTGCTCAGTACGCCACGCTGCATGAGGATCGACAGCGCGGCGATACGCCCGCTGAGCATGGCCGCCTCGCCGCCGCGGATGCCGCCCATGTCGCCGGCCAGGTGCACGTGGGGCTCGCTGCTCTGCTGCCAGGCGTTGGCGCTGGCGCGCAGGTAGCCGTCGTCGCTGAAGTTGTGTTCCAGGCCCATCTGCTGGCTCAACTGGGTGCGCGGGATGAAGCCGTAGCCCACCGCCAGGGTCTGGGCAGCAATGCGCTGGGCCTTGGCCATGTCCGGCTGCCAGTCGCTGGAGTACGGCGCCACGGTGACCACGCTCAGGGCGTCCTGGCCCTGGGCTTCGACCACGCCCCAGCCATAGCGCAGGGCAATGCCGTGCAGCTTGAGGTAGGCGAGCATGCTCAGGCCGTCGAGAAACAGTTGCGGCTTGTTGAGCATGGCCAGGCTCTGCTTGGCGATCTTGCCCAGGGCACAAGCCTCGTAGACCCCCGCCACGCGCACGCCGGAAGCATGCAGCTGGCACGCCACCAGGGGCAGCAAGGGGCCGGTACCGGCGATCACCACCGGGCTCTGGGGCTTGACCACCCCGCTCTTGATCTGCAATTGCAGGCCACCCAGCAGCTTGACCCCGGGCAGGGTCCAGCCGGGGAACGGCACACTGCGTTCATGGCAGCCGGCGGCCAGTATCAACTGCTCGTAGCTGACCTGCTGCACCTGCTCTTCGCCATCGAGCAGCACCAGGCTCTGGGTGCCTTCGGCGCCCACTACCCGGCTGTTGAGGCGCACGTCGATCATCTGTTCGTGGTCGGCGAAATCGCCGTGCAGCTTGGCCAGCATTTCGCAGTAGCGCGGCCCCAGGTAATCCAGCTGCACGCCGTCGCGCAACGGCCCGCGGTAGACCACGCCCCCCAGGCGCGAGGCCTCTTCGATCAGGGTGCTGCGCACACCGTGCTCGGCCAGTTCGATGGCGGCCGCCATGCCCGCCGGCCCACCGCCGACGATCACCGGGTTCAGGCTCATAACGTGGGCTCCGTTTCAGTGATGCGGTTGCTCAGTGTCTGCACCTGCATCCCCGGCTTGACCAGGGTCTGGCAGGCGCGGCGCTTGTGCCGGCCGTCGATCTGCACCAGGCAGCAATGGCACACGCCCATGCCGCAGTAGGCGCCGACCAGTTGCCCGTGATCGTTGCGCGCCACCTGGCGCAGGCCGGTGGCCTGGATCACGCTGAGGACGGTTTCACCCAGGGCGGCAGTGACTGGCTGGCCATTGAGGCTGATGGTCATGTCCGCATGCTGCAGCGGCTGAATATCGAAGTTGCGGTCTATCTGACGCATTGTGGGTTCATCCGTGAAAAATGAATGGGGTTGCCGGCGTCCCGCCGTCCATGCTGCTGCGGTCGGGACCGGGCAACGTCCCGGTCCCAAGCTGTTTGTCAGAACCGAGCGCGGGCCAATCTAGTCGGTTTGTCGGACACGGATATTGATCTGGGCCAAGCAAACGGCTGCCTCGCACCCGACGGTGGCCAGCCCTTGCAAAACTGCGATACCGCGCACAAAAACGCCGCTGGCGGCAATGGCCGGCAGCGGCGTTCGGGAAGGCCCGGGCCCGTTCGGGCCGGGCTTTATAGCTTGAATCAGTGCATGAACAGGGCGATCAGGATAATCACCGGGATCGGCACACCGAGGAACCACAAGAGTAATGAGCGCATGGGAAATCTCCTGGATCAGTGAACGGGGGTGGGGGCTACGGTGCGCGGCTGGACATCGCTTTCAAGCCAGACCACGGCGTCCCGACGACGACCGCCAAAGGTCGCCGCGAGGCTGGCGAAGAAGGCCCCGCACAGCAGCGCGATAAACATCCACAGCGACGACCAGGCAGCCACCTTGGCTGCGGTGTCGGCAGCTTCCTTGGCGGCCTGCTTGGCTTCTTCCACGGCCTGGCGGGTCTTGGCGAAGACTTCATCGACCCGACGCTCGGCATCGGCCTGGCTGAGGTTGGTACGCTGGGCCACCAATTGCGCCAGGTAGCTGCGGTCCTCAGGGGCCAACTGGCCGTCGTTGCTCAGGGTGCGCACGAAGATCCGCGATACCGTGCCACGGGCCGCGTCATCGCTGACCGCCGCCGGGCGATCGTCGCGGAACAGGCTGTCGACGAAGTAGCCGTAGTCATCCTGGGAACCCTGGGCGGCAGCATGGCCAGCCACCTGGGTCATGGCACCGGCGGCGCCGGAAGCCACCTGGGCGCCGGCATGCACGCCGCCGCTGATGACGCTGCTGACCGACCCCACCACCAAAGTCGCGGTGACCAGGGTGGCCACGGCCCAGGCCAGGAAGCCATGGGCGGTGTCGCGGAAATACACTTCATCGCCATGCAGGTTGGCCCACTTCACCCGCAGGCGCCCGGCGATGTAACCGCCCAGGCCGGCAGCGATGATCTGCGTCACGGCCAGCCAGACAATGCTGGAAATGCCCAGGCCCTTGGCGCTGATGCCGCTGCCGGCCCAGGGCGAAACCGCGGAAAAGCCCAGGCCGAAGCCCAGCAACAGGAGGATCAGCGAAAGAGCGGCGGCCGCCGCGGCGCCGGCGAAGATCGCCGCCCAGGACACGCCCGAGTGATGACTCGAGGCATCTGCGGTGGCCAGCAGGTGTTCAGAGGGTCTGTTCATTGTTGTTCAGCTCCAGGCATGAAAAATGGTGTTACACGTCTCGAAGGGACAAGTGCAGCCACCGTGCCAGTTGCACGAACTTTATAAGCTCTTTTATTTCAATGACTTGCGATAAGCAGACAATCCCGGATCGTGCAATTTACCGGCCCGGGAGTTTTCGGGCGGGCGTTCTGCACGGCCCGCCCGGTGCTCAGGCCTGCCGGCTCCGGTAGAGCTCCCGGCCGCGGGTCCAACACAGGTGCACCACCAGTACCAGGATCCACAGGGCCAGCAGCAGGTTGCCCACCAGGGTCAATTGCCCGATGCCCTGCCCCCACAAGGTAAAGAGCGGCAATGCCAGCCAGGCCGAACGACGAAAATCCAGCAGCCGCATGATTGCCGGCACGGCCACCGCCATCAGGGCGATGACCAGGACGTCCAGGCCGCGATACGCCAGCATCCAGCGCGCATAGCGAGGGTCGGCAGCATAGGCCTCCAGGTAACCGGGCAGGCGCAGCGCCAGATCCACGGCGAGGCTCAACAGCAGGCTGGCCAGCAGCAGCCACAGCAGGCCTTTGAAACGTGATGCGTAGTTCATTGCACAACACCTTGATACACAGAAGGTCAATCGGGTTTTCAATGCCGCTTGTAGCTCTTGTTGCCACTGGGGGTCAGGCAGTACACCCCGCCCCGGGGCCCGGTGCAGAAACTGCCGCTGCCACAGCTGCATCCCTGGGCGTCGCGCAGCAGGGGCTCGGCCCGCGGGGTAGTGGAGCGCTGGCCGGCCATCAGGGCGCAGTTCTTTTTCGACGCGCTGATGGAGCCGTCGTTGCACAGGAACAGCTCGCCGTCGCAACGGGCGATGCCGCCCTTGCGCCCGGAACAGGGCTGGTTGGCCGCCAGCACCGCGCTGCTGCACAGCACCATCAGGCAGAGAAAGGACAATGGCTTCCAGCCAACCCGGGGCAGGCCCGTCATGGATGTGCCTCCTGGCCATAAAAGTGGCGCGATAATATCAGGCAGCGCGGCCTCTGGCAGGGGCTTGTTCAAGGTCTGGACAGAGTCCTGGAGGCGCAGATGAAAGTTTTTTTAGAATTGCGGCCGCCGTTTCTTGGCAAAATGCCCGCCTGTGTCACGAACCGCCAAACAGGTAACGCCTATGACCCGCATTCTGACCATCGAAGACGACGCCGTGACCGCCCGGGAAATCGTCGCCGAACTGAGCAGCCACGGCCTCGACGTGGATTGGGTGGACAATGGCCGCGAGGGCCTGGTGCGCGCCGTGAGCGGCGACTACGACCTGATCACCCTGGACCGCATGCTGCCGGAACTGGACGGTCTGGCCATCGTCACCACCCTGCGCACCATCGGTGTGTCGACACCGATCCTGATGATCAGCGCCCTCTCCGACGTCGATGAACGGGTGCGCGGCCTGCGGGCCGGGGGCGACGACTACCTGACCAAGCCCTTCGCCTCCGACGAGATGGCGGCCCGGGTCGAAGTGCTGCTGCGGCGCAAGAACACGGTCAAGGATTTCGACACCAGCCTGCGGGTGGCGGACCTGGAACTGAACCTGATCAGCCGCGAGGCAACCCGCGCCGACCAGTTGCTGAGCCTGCTGCCCACCGAATACAAGCTGCTGGAATTCCTCATGCGCAACACCGGCCAGATCCTCTCGCGGATGATGATCTTCGAGGAGGTCTGGGGCTATCACTTCGACCCCGGGACCAATCTGATCGACGTGCACATCGGCCGCCTGCGCAAGAAGATCGACCCGCCCGGCATGACCCCGTTGATCCGCACCGTGCGAGGCTCGGGTTATGTCATTGCTGAACCCCTCTAAAGGCTGGCGTTCCTCCAGCAGCCGCCTGCTGGCGCTCTACAGCACGCTGTTCGTGGCCTGGAGCTGCATCCTCATGGGGGTGCTGTACTACGAGGTTTCCACCTACCTGGACAGCCTGGCCAAGCACTCGCTGATGCAGCGCCAGCACCTGTTCGCGCGCTTCGAGGGCGACCAGCTGGTGGAAGCCCTGACCACCAGCATGACTTTCGACATGCGCGCCATCGACGCCTACGGCCTGTTCGATGAGCAGCGCCGGCCCCTGAGCGGGCCGATCCGGCAGATACCCGACGACCTGCCCCTGGACGGCAAGATCCACGAACTGAAGAACTGCATCGACTCCGACGACCCGAGCCTGCCCCGCGACAGCTGCGACGCCGTGGCCACCCACACCCGGGATGGCCGCTGGCTGGTGCTGGTGCGCGACAACGGCTCGCTGTTCGCGGTGACCCGGATCATTCTCCACGCCCTGCTCTGGGGCATTTCCCTGACCATCATTCCCGGCGCCGCCGGCTGGCACCTGCTGCGCCGCCGGCCCTTGCGGCGCATCCGCCAGATCCAGGCCAGCGCCGAAGCCATAGTCGCCGGCGACCTGACCCGGCGCCTGCCGCTGTCGGACCGGCGTGACGAGCTGGACATGCTGGCGGCCATCGTCAACGCCATGCTCGAACGCATCGAACGGCTGATGCATGAGGTCAAGGGCGTGTGCGACAACATCGCCCACGACCTGCGCACCCCGCTGACCCGCCTGCGGGCCCAGCTCTATCGCCTGCAGCAACAGGCCGAGGAAGGCTCGCCCCAGGCCCTGCAGATGGACCAGTTGCTGGCCGAGGCCGACACCCTGATGGCGCGCTTTCGCGGGTTGCTGCGGATTTCCGAACTGGAGGACCAGCAGCGGCGCTCGGGCTTCCTGGTGCTCGACCCCCTGCCCCTGCTGCACGAGCTCTATGACTTCTACCTGCCCCTGGCCGAGGAAGGCCAGTTGACCCTGGTGCTGGATGTACCGGCGAGCCTGCCCAGCCTCACCGGTGACCGCGCCCTGTTGTTCGAGGCCCTGGCCAACCTGCTGAGCAACTCCATCAAGTTCACCCCACCGGGGGGCGAAGTGATCCTGCGGGGGATTGACGACGACGGCAGCCCGCGCCTGGAAGTGCTCGACTCAGGCCCCGGAATACCCGCAGCGGAACGGGCGGCGGTGTTCCGGCGCTTTTACCGGGTGGATGAAAACAATGCCCAGGGCGGGTTTGGCCTTGGCCTGTCGATCGTCGCGGCGATTGTCAGCCTGCACGGTTTCAAGCTTGAGGTGGGCAGCAGCGAACGCGGCGGCGCGCGCCTGAGCCTGGACTGCCGGCCGAGCCTGATTGCCGACAATTGATCCCGGCCTCCACGCCCCTATGATCCGGTGCCTGTGGCCCTGTGGCCCTGTGACCCTGTGATCCTGTAGCCGCTGCTGAGCCTGCGAAGCTGCGAAAGGCCGGGCCGCGTTCGGTACGCAGGGCCTTGCTTGACGATCTTGCGCCAAACCTTCCGCGCTCTCGCGACCCCGGCGCCTGCTGCGTCGCAATGCCGCCCAAGCCGTTCACAGCCTGCGGCAGCGGCTACAAGGCCTTGGGCAGTTGCCAGCCGTAGCGCACCGAGAGCATGCGCAGGGCGAAACAGACGGTGCCCGCCAGCCAGGCCGACCATAAAGGCGGCACGCCCAGGCGCCGGGCGATGACCAGGCTGGCCGCGCCGACAAAGGCCGAGCTGGCATACAGGTCGACCTGCAGCACCAGGGGAATGCGGGCCAGGACAATGTCGCGAATCACCCCGCCCCCCACCCCGGTCACCGTACCCATGAGCATCGAGACAAAGGGCGAGATGCCGAAGTTCTGCGCCTTCTGCGTGCCCGCCACGGCAAACAGCCCCAGCCCCGCGGCGTCCAGCAGAATCAGCAGCGGCCCGGACCACCCCAGCACCCAGTCCCGTGCCACGAAGGCCAGCCCGCCCATCAGCAGCGCCAGCGCCGGGTACCGCCAGTCGGCCACGGCCTTGGGCGGCGTGGCGCCAATCAGCAGGTCACGGGTCACCCCTCCGCCAAGGGCAACGATAAAGGCGATCACCATCACCCCCAGCAGGTCCAGTTGGGCGCGCATGGCGCTGATCGCACCCTCCACGGCAAACACCGCAGTGCCCGCCAGATCCGCCACCAGCACGATGTTTTCCAGGCGCCGGGGCAAGCCCTGGGCCCGGGCGTTCATGGGCCCATCCAGAAAAGCGAGGTGATCAGGAAAATACGGCGCGGCAACAGGGTTGAAGGCATGCCCGGGCACCTGCAAAAGGCTGGAGATGACGGCCGGGAACCCGACCGTCGACCCTTTGCTTATAGTTCAGGCCGTGGGCTGTCGCCATCGACCGGCCTCGGTGCAAGGCCGGGTTCAGGGCGCCAGATCGAGCTGGCCCAGGGAGTTGCTGCCCAGCTCATAGAGCAGTTCGTCGATGATCTTCTGCACATCGGCCTCGCTCTGCAGCGCCCGGGCGCTGAGCCCGGTCACCACCAGGTCGACCCGGCCGCTGGCCGGCTCGAACACCCGCAAGGTCAGGGTGCCGTCACCGGCGTTGCTGAAGCTGCAGGCCAGGGGCGCCAGGCGCTGCTCGATACAAGCGCGCAACTGCGCCAGGGTGATGGCCGCCGGCATTTCAGCGGCGCCGCAGCAGCAGGCCCGCCAACAGCCCGACGCCGGCCAGCAGGGCCACGCTCAACAGCGGTTTGTCCCGTACCCAGCGAGCGCCCTGGTCCAGGGCCTGGCCGTACTTTTCCTGCAATTGCCCGGCGGCTTCCCGGGCCATGCCGCGGGCTTGCAGTTGCTCATCATCCAGCCACTCACCCACCACGGCCTCGGCCTTGCCGGCCACCTTGCCCACTGTGCCCTTGATCTGTTCGCTAGCCATGCTGGCGCTCCTTCTACTGCGGTTCATGAATGGCAGAGGCCCGATACAGAGCCCTGCGCAGAATCACAGGATAGAAAGGCCCGCCCCCGGGCAAAAGGCGCATTTGCACTGGTTGCACTGGTGCATTTGCACCGGGTCAGCCGGCACTGCCGGCAAACAGCCCGCGCTCCCGGGCCCAGACAATGGCCTCGCCGCGGCTGTGCACATCGAGCTTGGAGTACAGGGTGGCCACGTGATTGCGCACGGTGTTGGGGGCCAACTGCAGTTGCGCGGCAATTTCCTTGTCCGCCAGCCCCTGGTAGATCAGCCCCAGGACCTCGCGCTCGCGGGTGGTGAGCTCGGCAGAGGTTACCGCCGGGGCTTGCGCGCTGCGGGTGTTGCGCACATTGGCGAGCTTTTCGATCAGGGTCTGGCTGAACCAGGAGGCATCACGCATCACCTCCTCGATGGCGCCCACCAGTTCCAGCTCCGAGCGCTTGCGCTCGCTGATGTCCATCAGCACCAGCAGGTAGCAGGGGCTGTCCTGGATCAGCACGGTATCGGCGTAGGCCACGCAGTCCACCTGCTCGGCGCCCTTCTTGCGCACCTTGAGGTCCAGGCCCATGACGTTGCCGCTTTTCTCCAAGCGGCCGAACAACTGCTCGGCGGCCTGGGGCTCGGCGATAAAACCGATGTCCTGCACGGTCTTGCCCAGCAGCTCTTCGCTGCTGTAGCCGCAGGTGTCGAGAAAGGCTTCGTTGACATCGACGATCTGCTGCTCGGCGCTGCACACCAGGGTCGGCACCGGGGTCAGGCGGAACGACTTGGCGAAACGCTCCTCGCTCTGGCGCAGGGCGATCTCGGCCTTGCGCCGCGGCTCCAGGTCCATGAAGGAAAACAGCATGCAGTCCTCGTCGTTGATGTCCAGCGGCTGGCCGGCGACGATCACCAGCTTGCTGCCGCCCTCGGGCAGGCGCAGCTCGGCCTGCATCTGCGGGATGGTCGCGCCCTGCCCCAGGCGTTCGACGGCCAGTTCCTTGTGCTCGGCGTCTTCCAGCACGTCCAGCTCGTAGACCGAACGGCCGATCACCTGGTCCCGGGCATAGCCGGTCATCTCCAGGAAGCCCTGGTTGACCTTGATGTAGCGCAAATCCCCCAGGCGGCAGATCACCGCCGGCGCCGGGTTGGCGTTGAAGGTCTTCTCGAAGCGCTGCTCGGCGCTGGCCCAGTCGGTGGCGTCACTGAGGATCAGCACCAGGGACTCCGGCGCGCCATTGCGGTCCTCGAGGATCATGCTGCGCACCCGGTGCACCCAGTGCCGGGGTTCGCCGTCGATCTCGGCCTGGACCTCCACCACCACGTCGCTGAAGGTTTCTCCGGCAGCCACCCGGTTGATGGGGTAGCTGTCCAGGCCCAGTGGATGGTTGTTGCGGTAGCGCAAGGCATAGCGCCGGGCGTATTCGCGCAGATTGCCGCCCAACTGCTCGACCGTGCTGACGCCGTGCATGGCCAGGGCCGCTTCATTGGCCCAGAGCAGGGTACGGGGCTTGTCGGTCTCGATCAGGATCACCCCGTCGGACAGGCCGGAGATGATCTGCTGCAATTGGCGGCGGTTGGTTTCGGTGGCAAGTACGGCCTGGCTCATGGCATCTCCGGAAGAACCCGACGCTGCGCCAAACATCCCGCACGCCGGAAAAAAGGGGGCTGCAACTACGACCACGGCGCGCCGCCATCGTGCCCCGGCCCGAGCGCTGGAGCCCCTTTGGGCAACGGAGTAAGCTGCCCCGTCCGGATTGCGGGCCAGCCGCCAGCCCGGCGACACCGGCCAGCCGCCCCTCGAGGAATGACGCATGATCACCATCCGTGAAGCCGACAGCCGCGATATCGACACCCTCCAGGCCATTGGCTGCGCCACCTACCGCGAGCACTTCGCCGCGATCTGGAGCACCGAAGGCATGCAGCAGTTCCTGGCCCAGGATTTTGCCCCCGCCCCCCTGGAACAGTCCCTGGCCGACAAGCACCTGCACCTGTGGCTACTGGCCCTGGACCCGCAGCAGCAGCCCATCGGTTTTGCCAAGCTCAACTGGAACCGGCCACTGCCCGATGGAGCCCGGCGCGGGGCCGAACTGCAGAAGATCTACCTGCTCAAGTCCGAGGCCGGCAAGGGCTATGGCCGCCGCTTGCTGGAGCATGTGCTGCAACGGGCCAGCGCTGCCGGTGAGCCCTGCCTGTGGCTGGACGTGCTCAAGAGCAACAGCGGCGCCCGGCGCTTCTATGAAAGCGCCGGCCTGCGGCAGGTCGACGAGGTGCCGTTCAGCACCGACCTGGAACAGATCGGCATGTGGGTGATGGCCTGCGACCTTCCGCGCACCGGCGAACGCACGGCCTGAGGCTCAAGATCCCGTCCAGGGGCAGCGCCTGCTCCGTCCCCCCCTCCCTCCAGAACCCTGCACGTTCAGCCCTTCCGGCGGCCTGAACGTGCGGCGCCCGCAACAAAGCGACTAGTCCGAATAGACGATGTCCAGACCCCGCTGCATTTCCGATAGTCCCTTCCCCCCCTCCACAACCCTACGGTACCTCGACGCAAAAACAGACATTCAGAGGCAGCAATGAAAAAAACAATAACGCCTTACGCTTTCTCCACCTTGCTCGCAGTTCCCGGTTCCTTGCTCCTGTTCAGTTCCCCGCTGGCCGCCCTGGTCTTCGAAATCGGCGACGACCTCAAAGTGCAGAACAGCAACGTCGTCTCCTATGGCCTGGCCTGGCGCACGGCAAAGCCGGCCCATGCCCTTGGCGGGCGCAACAATGCCAACGGCAACGACGGCAACAACGCTTTCGACCGGGGCAGCCTGATCACCCATCGCCTGGGCCTGGTCAGCGACGCCGACTTCAACTTTCGCCGTGACTTCGGCCTGTTCGTGCGCGCCAGCGCCTACTACGACAATGTCTACCATCGCCGCAATGACAACCACACCGGCACCTCGAACTGCTATGCCGCCGGGCAATGCTCGCGCCCCGACCAGTTTTCCAGGCCCACCCGCGACGCTCACGGCGGTGCCGTGGAAATGCTCGACAGCTACCTGTATGGCAGTTGGCAAGTCGCTGACAGGCCCTTCAACCTGCGCCTCGGGCGCCAGGTGGTCTACTGGGGCGAGAGCGTCTACAACGGCAACGGCATTGCCTCGACCATGAGCCCGTTTGATGCCAGCAAATCCAACGTGCCCGGGGTCGAGATCAAGGAGCGTACGCTGCCGACCGGCCAGCTGTTCGCCTCCTACAGCCTCACCGACGCGCTCGACCTGCAGTTCTATTACCAGTACGAGTGGAAGAAGAGCCGACTCAACGCGGTCGGCAGCTACTTCTCCACCACCGACCTCCTCGACAGGGGCGGCTACAGCAACTCCACCGGTCAACTGGTCCGCTTGAAAGATGACGAACCCCGCGACAGCGGGCAGTTCGGCCTGGCCCTGCGCTATGTCGCCCAGAGCCTGAACAACACCGAGTTCGGCCTCTACCGCCTGCGCTATCACAGCAAGACACCGGTGGTGGACAACCTAAGCCGCCGCGGCAGCTACCAGGCGCGCTACTTCGAAGGCATCGAACTGTATGGCGCAAGCTTCGCCACGGTCGTGGTCGACACCAACATCAACGGCGAGATCAGCATCCAGGATCGCCTGCCCCTGGCGATCGACCTCGGCGGCGCCCGCCACACTGCCCGCGGCAGGACCGGCCAGGTACTGCTGTCGATGACCCACGGCTTCGGCCAGACGCCCTTTTCCGACAATTTCACCCTCAATGGCGAGGTCGGCTACAACCGCGTCTTGAGCAACGACAGTGCCTACCTGCCCCAGCGCACCCCCAGTGACAAGCTCTGGAACGACCGTTCGGCCTGGGGTTACACCTTGCGCGCCAGTTCGCGCTACATCGAGATCATGCCCGGATGGGACCTGACCATCCCGCTGTCCTTCAACCAGGGGGTTAACGGCAACTCCTCTCTGGGCAGCTACAACCAGGGCAGGAATCGGCTGTCCCTGGGCGGCACCCTGGAGTACCTCGGGAACCTCTCCCTGGAGGCCGTCTACAACGCCTACCTGGGCAGCCCCCGGTACAACAACCAGAGCGATCGCGACCACATCGCCCTGAACGCCAAGTACAGCTTCTGACCCTCGCCCAGACAACCGGAGAACATTCCATGTCCTGCCAAACGCAATTCCCTGCCTTTGTGCTCGCCGGCCTGCTCGGCCTGTGCCCCCTGGCCCAGGCCGCGCTCAGCGAGGCCGAGCTGGCTCGCCTCGATCAAGATCTCACGCCCGTCGGCGCGGAGCGTGCCGGTAACGCCGACGGCAGCATTCCTGACTGGTCCGGCCAGTGGCGCGGCACTCCGCCCCATGTGCAGTTCGCCGGCAGCGGCTCGCTGTACCCCGATCCGTACGCCAAAGAGCGCCCGTTGTTCAGGATTACCGCGCAGAACCTGGAGCAGTACCAGAACCGCCTCAGTGACGGCCAGATCGCCCTGTTCAAGCGCTATCCACGCAGCTACTGGATGGACATCTATCCCAGTCATCGCGACATGCGCCCGAGTGCGAAAATCGAAGAGCAAATCCGCGAAAACGGACGCACCGCTCGACTCACCGAGGATGGCAACGGCGTCACCGGGGCCTGGGGCGCGTCGCCGTTCCCGATCCCGAAAAACGGCAACGAACTGATCTGGAACCACGCCCTACAAGGGCGGGGGCCCGGCGAGGAAGGCGTCTACAGCCTGGTCGTCACCCTGGCCAACGGCAAGCAGGCACGTCAGGTCCAGCATCACCAGACGCTCAATATCTGGACCAACCCGGACAGCCCCCGGCAAGACGACCGCGACGCCATCAACAGCCACTTCATGTACCGGACCCTGGAACCGGCCCGGGAGCTGGGCAAGATCACCTTCGGCCACGGCTTCGTCGATCCGGTGGCCAACGCCCAGCAGAGCTGGCAATACGACCCGGGCAGCCGACGGGTGCGGCGCGCGCCCAACGTCGGCTACGACAATCCTTCCAGTGGCGCCAGCGGCGGCCTGCGGGTCAACGATGACAGCCGCATGTTCAATGGCGGCACCGACCGCTACCAGTGGACGATCATCGGCAAGCGCGAGCTGTTCATCCCCTATCACAACTATGCAATCAGCGACCCCGCGACCACCCTGGCCAAGCTCACCGAAACCATTGGCCACCCCAACCCCGAAGCACTGCGCTACGAATTGCACCGGGTATGGGTACTGGAGGCCAGCCTCAAGCCCGGCAACCGTCATGTGTATGCCAAACGCCGCTTCTACATCGACGAAGACACCTGGGGCGCGGTCATGGCCGACAGCTATGACGCCCGCAACCTCCTCTGGCGCACCAACCTGCAGACCACCTTCTACGCCTATGACACCCAGAGCTATCAGGCGGGCCCATCGGTGTATCACGACCTGATGTCCGGGGCCTATCTGGTGGATCGCCTGACCAATGAGCACGGCCCGATCCGCCTGACGGACCTGGCCCACGATGCCAGCGATTTCACCCCCGCCGCCGTGCGCAAGCGCGCCAAATGAAGACTCACGGAGAGCACAACATGACCCGATTCGACCTGGCCCTCGGGGCCGCCCTGCTGTGCACCATCGCCACAGCCAATGCGGCCCCAGCCGAGCAGCCAGCGCCCCCGCAAGAACTGCCCGCCAGCGAACGCCAGGCGCTGCGCGACCTGAACCTGGCAAGCGCACCCAACCTGCGCGACCTGGGTGGCTACCGCACGGCCGACGGACGTAGCGTGAAGTGGGGCCTGCTGTATCGCGGTGGAGCCCTGGACTCACTCAGTGCCGAAGATCAACGCAGGCTGCAAGGCCTGCAACTGCAGCGTGTGGTGGACCTGCGCAGCCGCGAGGAAATCGCCGACGCCCCCGACCGCCTACCGCCTGCGCTCATGGAGCGGCGGATCGAGATGCCGATCAGTGCCGGCAACATCGACATCCGCGAGCTGACTCGGCGCATCAACAGTGGCGACACCGCCGAGCTGCACCTGGACGATGTGCTGGTTCGGGCCAACATCCAATTCGTCCGCGAGCAGAGCCCGCTCTTCCGAGCCTGGCTGCATGGCCTGCTCGATGACCAGGGCACCCCGGTGCTCTACCACTGCACCGCGGGCAAGGATCGCACCGGCTTCGCTTCGGCCATGGTGTTGCTGGCCTTGGGGGTGCCGGAAGCTACGGTGATGGAGGACTATCTGGCGTCCAACCGCTTCCTCGGGGAAAAAAACCGCCGGATCGCCGAACAAGTCCGGCTCGCGTCAAAAGGCCGTACCGATCCTGCCCTGCTACAGCCCTTGCTAGGCGTCGAGGCGCGCTACCTGCAAGCGGCGTTCATGGCCATGCGCGAAGACTACGGCTCGGTGGAGAACTACCTGCGCGAGGGGCTGGGGGTCGATGCCGCGTTTCGCTCGCGGCTGCAAAGCAAGTTCCTCGAAACCGCCGCCCCCTGATCAGTTGCGGCACTCAGAGACCCAGGGCCTTGAGCCGCCGGTACAGGGTCCGCTCGCTCAGGCCCAGGGCCCTGGCCAGCTCACTGCGCGAACCCTCGAACACCTCCAGGGCATGGGCCAGTTGCTCCAGGTCCTTGTTGCCGCGGCGGCGGCCGGGGGGCGCTGGTGCCGGCGTGCTGCGCAGCTCCGGCGGCAGGTCCGCCAGGCGGATCACCCCGTCGTCGCTGAACAGCCGCGCCCGCTCGAGGATGTTGCGCAGCTCGCGGATATTGCCCGGGTAGGTGTACAGGCTCAGTTGGGCCAGGGCCTGGGGATCGACCCGCGGCACCACCCCGGGGTCAAGCCGGCGCAGCAGGCTGTCGATCAGCAGTGGCAGGTCGTCGCTGCGTTCGCGCAAGGCCGGCAGGCGGATCGGGAAGGCGCTGATGCGGTAGTACAGGTCCTGGCGGAAGGTGCCGGCGGCGACCATTTCCTTGAGCGGCTTGTGGGTCGCCGCCACCAGGCGGAAATCCGAGTGCACGGTGCGCAGGCTGCCCACCGGGCGAAAGCTGCCGGACTCGATCAGGCGCAGCAGTTTGACCTGCATGGCCAGGGGCACTTCGCCGATCTCGTCGAGAAACAGGGTGCCGCCATGGGCGGCTTCGGCCAGGCCGATCTTGCGCTGCAGGGCACCGGTGAAGGCGCCCTTTTCATAACCGAACAATTCGCTTTCCAGCAGGCTTTCGGTAAGCCCGGTGCAGTCCACCACCACCAGCGGCCCGCTGGCCCGGGGGCTGCCGTCGTGCAGGGCACGGGCGAACAGCTCCTTGCCGGTGCCGGATTCACCCTGGAGCAATACCGGGATCGGCGCCGGCGCCGCCCGCTGCAAGGCGCCCAAGGCTTCGTTGAAGGCCGGCGAGCGCCCCACCAGGCCCTTCTGCTGGGGTTGTACCGAGGCCACGGCCACCGAACTCAGGCGCTCGACATAGGCCACCACCGTGCCGTCTTGGCCAATGATCGGCCGCAGCTCCACGTCCACATGTTCCGGCCCCCGGGGCGTGTGGTGGATGTGCAGCATGCGTTCCGGTACGCGGCTGTCATGGGCCTTGCGCATCGGGCAATGCTCGCCGGCCTGGTCGCAGGGCACGGCGAACTGATGGGACACCCGGTAGCACTTGGCGCCCACGTGGGGCTTGCCGGCCACGCCGAACTGACGCTGGTAAGCGGTGTTGGCGGCGATGATGTTGTAGTCGGTGTCCAGCACTATGGTGGGCTGCGGGTCGTGTTCGAGGTAGGACACCAGGGCGGACATCGGTGGCGGGACTAGGTCGGTGGCAATCAGGGACATGGGCAACTCCGGGGCAGAGGCGGCAGCTTAAAGCATGGGCGCCATCACTGCCATTTTCTGCCAGCAACTGCCAAATGACTGCCAACCCCGGGTGACAGTCCTGGCGACAACACATCACCAAGGGGTTGAAAAAGCGTCTAGACCAATGAACAGGCGCCAAACGACGCCGTTTCGGGTTGGCACGCTTATTGACACTTCAAGAAACGAGCGTCAGCGCAGACTGCCCTCACCTTCATTGCCTGGAGTGCCCCATGATCATCAGCGACACGCTGCGTGTAGAAGCCTTTTTCGACAGCCATACCTGGACTATCAGCTACCTGGTGATGGACCTGGCCAGCCGCCACTGCGCATTGATCGACAGCGTGCTGGACTACGACCCGAAATCCGGCCGCACCCACACCGAGTCCGCCGATCGCCTGATCGCCCGGGTGAAAGAGCTGGACGCCCGGGTCGACTGGATCCTGGAAACCCATGTGCATGCCGACCACCTGTCGGCCGCCGCCTACCTCAAGGCGCAGCTCGGGGCCCAGGTGGCCATCGGCAACCAGATCACCCGGGTGCAGAAGACCTTCGGCGCGCTGTTCAACGAAGCCCCGGCCTTTGCCCGGGACGGCAGCCAGTTCGACGTGCTGCTCGAAGACGGCGCCGAATTCGCCATCGGCGGCCTCACCGCGCGGGCCATGCACACCCCGGGGCATACCCCGGCCTGCATGACCTACCTGGTGCAGGTCGGCGACGAAACCCTGGCCTTTGTCGGCGACACCCTGTTCATGCCCGACTACGGCACCGCCCGCTGCGACTTCCCCGGGGCCGACGCGCGGACCCTGTACCGCTCGATCGGCAAGATCCTCGCCCTGCCCCCCAGCACCCGGCTGTTCATGTGCCACGACTACCTGCCCAACGGCCGCGAGCTGCAGTACATGACCACCGTCGCCGAGCAGCGCGCCAACAACATCCACATTCACCAGGGGGTCGACGAAGACAGCTTCGTGGCCATGCGCGAAGCTCGCGACGCGACCCTGGACATGCCGGTGCTGATCCTGCCTTCAGTGCAGGTCAACATGCGCAGCGGGCACTTCCCCGAGCCCGAGGACAACGGCGTGAGCTACCTGAAGATTCCCCTGAACACCCTATAACTATTACCTACTCCACACGGAGACCTTGCCATGCGCCCCTTCAACCCGGCCCTGCCCACTGTCGACGGCAGCCACCAGGTGCTGATCGTCGGTGGCGGTGCCGCCGGCATCGCCGTTGCTGCCAGCCTCTTGACCCGCGATCCACACCTGGACGTGGCACTCATCGACCCTGCCCGGCACCACTATTACCAACCCGGCTGGACCCTGGTGGGCGCCGGAGTATTCAGCGCCCAGTCCACCGAGCGCGCCATGGCCGAGCTGATGCCCCAAGGGGTCAAGTGGATCCAGGACGCGGTCAGCCGCTTCGACCCGGAACACAACGCCCTCGTGCTGGAGGACGGCCGGGTGCTGGCCTATGACCAACTGATCGTCTGCCCCGGGCTCAAGCTCGACTGGGCCGCCATCGACGGCCTGCCCCAGGCCCTGGGCAACCACGGCGTGACCTCCAACTACCGCTACGACTTGGCGCCCTACACCTGGCAACTGGTGCAGCAACTGCAACAGGGCGAGGCGCTGTTCAGCCAGCCGCCGATGCCGATCAAGTGCGCCGGAGCGCCACAAAAGGCCATGTACCTGTCCTGCGACCACTGGCTGCGCCACGGCCGCCTGGGGCAGATCAAGCCGCGCTTCCTGAATGCCGGCGGTGTGCTGTTCGGCGTCGCCGACTACGTGCCGGCGCTGATGGAATACGTGAAGAAATACGCCATCGAACTGGATTTCGGCCATAACCTGGTGGCGGTGAACGGCCCGGCCAAACGCGCGACCTTTGTCCGCACCCTGGCCGATGGCCGCCAGGAAACATTGGAACGGGCCTTCGATATGCTGCACGTGGTGCCTCCCCAGTGCGCCCCGGACTTCATCCGCCAGAGCCCCCTGGCGGACGCCGCCGGCTGGATCGACGTCGACCCGGGCAGCCTGCGCCACAAGCGCTACGTGAACATCCACGGCCTGGGGGACGCCACCAATACCAGCAATGCCAAGACCGCCGCAGCGGCACGCAAACAGGCACCGGTGGTGGCCAACAATGTGCTGGTGGCCCTCAAGCGCCTGACCCGCCTGGCCGAATACGACGGCTACGGTTCCTGCCCGCTGACCGTGGAACGGGGCAAGATCGTCCTCGCCGAATTCACCTATGGCGGCAAGCTGGCACCGAGTTTCCCGCGCTGGCTGCTGGACGGGCGCCAGCCAACCCGTCGCGCCTGGTGGCTGAAGGAACGGATCCTGCCACCGCTGTACTGGCGCGGCATGCTCAAGGGCCACGAATGGCTGGCCCACCCGACCCTGGCCACGGACACCCCGAAAGCATGAGCGAACACAGTCTTCTGGGCGCCGGGCTGGGGGCGATCATTGGTGCGATCCTGGCCCTGACCGGGGCCGGTGGCGGCATCCTCGCCGTGCCGCTCCTGGTCTTCGGCCTGGGCCTGAGCATGGTCGAGGCTGCCCCCATCGGCCTGCTGGCGGTGGGCCTGGCAGCCAGCGTCGGCGCGGTGCTGGGGTTGCGCCAGGGCATCGTGCGCTACCGCGCGGCGGGGTTCGTGGCCGGCATCGGCATCCTCATGGCGCCGCTGGGCCTGTGGCTGGCCCACCGCCTACCCAACCTGCCGTTGGCGCTGCTGTTCTCCCTGGTGCTGCTGTACGCCTGCGGGCGCATCCTGCGCAAGGCCAGCCTGGAACTGAAACAGGGCCAGCCGGCGCCGCGCCCGGCCTTCATGCCCTGCGTGCTCAACCCGGCCCAGGGCCGCCTGCGCTGGACCCTGCCCTGCGCCCGGGCGCTGACCTTCACCGGGATGCTCTCGGGGCTGCTTTCCGGGCTGCTGGGGGTGGGTGGCGGCTTCGTCATCATCCCGGCCCTGAGCCGCTACACCAACCTGGACAGCAAGAGCATCGTCGCCACCTCACTGGCGGTGATCGCCCTGGTCTCCCTGGGCAGCGTGGTCACCGCCAGCCTCAGCGGGATCATGCACTGGGCGGTGGGCGCGCCCTTTGCCCTGGGGGCGGTCCTGGGGCTGGTGCTGGGACGCCAGGTAGCCAGCCACCTGGCCGGCCCGCGGTTGCAACAGCTGTTCGCCATCACCGGGATCCTCGCTGCCCTGCTGCTGGCCGGCGGCGCCCTGGGGCTGATTGCCCCTTGACCCCTTCGCCAGCCGGCTCCTGCAGCACCGTGTACGCCCCCCGTAGGAGCTGGCTTGCCAGCGAAGGCGTGCTCACAGGCGCCGTTGTCCTGACGCAAGATTCACGGCGCCTGGTCCGGCCCTTTCGCCGGCAAGCCGGCTCCTACGCTGAGAACGACCGGGGAAATATTGGCCTCTGCCGGTCCAGCGCTCGGGTGGCGACCATGACCTGGACCCATGTCCCCCAGGAGTGCGCCATGTCCACCGCCCAGTCCCTTGAACTCTGTTTCTGGCGCAAGATCGGCCGCTACGCCTCGCGCATCGGCCGGGCCTTGATCCAGAAAGCCCTATGGCTCTACTACGCCGCGCAACGGCCGCAAACCCCGATCTGGGCCAAGACCACCATCTATGCCGCCCTGGGTTACTTCGTGCTGCCGCTGGACATCATCCCCGACCTGATCCCCGGGGCCGGGTACGTCGATGACCTTGGACTACTGACCGGCTCAGTGGTGACAGTGGCCGCCCACATCAACGCCGAGGTGCGGGAACAAGCCAGCGCGCGCCTGGCCGACTGGTTCGGCAGCGAGTCGGAATGAGCCAGAGGTCGGCGCCAGGCTGGGCATTCGACTCACCAAGGCAGTGCAGCGCCCCCGACACCATGGCCACCCGACTCACCGCGCCTGGGTGTCCAGGGCATAGAACTCCTGCAACTTGGCCTGCAGCAGTTGCTTGTCCGGCAGTTGGGTCCGGTACTCGGCGATCAGCGCCGGTGACAGGGAACGGTTGAGGGCATATTCCACCACCTCGTCCTCCTTGCTGGCACAGAGCAACACGCCCAGGGCAGGGTTCTCGTGGGGCTTGCGCACCTGGCGATCCAGGGCCTCCAGGTAGAAGTCCAGCTTGCCCAGGTACTCCGGCTCGAAGCGCCCGACCTTGAGTTCAACGGCCACCAGGCAATTCAACCCGCGATGGAACAGCAGCAGGTCCAGGGCGAAATCGCGCCCGCCAACCTGCAGCGGATAGCCTGAAGCGACAAAGCAGAAGTCGCGCCCCATCTCGACCAGGAAATCCTTGAGTTGGCGCACCAGCCCCTGGTGCAGGTCGGCTTCGCCATGCCCCTGGGCGAGGTCGAGAAACTCCACCATGTAGGCATCCTTGAAGACCTTCAGGGCCTCGGGACGGGCCTGCTTCAAGGTTGCCGAGGCATTGGCCGGGCGGGTCAGCGTGCGTTCGAACAGCGCGGATTTGATCTGCCGTTCCAGTTCTCTGCGTGACCATTGTTCCTGGACCGCCAAGCGCAGGTAGAACTCACGTTCACTGGGCCCTTTGCTCTGTCCCATCACCACCAGATGGTGGCTCCAGGACAATTGTCGCACCAGTGGTGCGACTTTCTCGTCAGCACGATAGGCCTCATAAAACTGGCGCATGCGAAACAGGTTTGCCCGGGTAAAACCCCGCAGGCCCGGCTGCTGCCGCGCCAGGTAATCCGCCAATTGCCGGACCACGCCATCACCCCACTCCGCCGCCTCGATCTTGCGGCTGATATAGGCCCCGACCTGCCAATACAGCTCCACCAGTTCAGTATTCACCGCGCGCACTGCCCGCTGCCGCGCGGCGGTGATCATTTGCGCCACTTCGCCAAATGCCACTTCGGTGGAAGAGATCGCCGCTTCAGCCTCTTGCTTCATGACGCTCGCCCGCTTGCTGGGAGACAGGCCCCTATCATCCCGTGGCTCGCCATGGGCCTGAAGTCAGGCCCGTCTCTTTGTGGTGAGCGAAATGTCCTTGTTTGAGCGCGGTAAACAGCCCCGTCAGCCGGGCATGCAATTGAAGTCGTGGGTACTGGCTACCTGCTTGCCCTTGGCGTCATACAGGCGCGCCGACACCTCGCTCCCCAGGCTCGACTCCACCAGTGTGTAATGCTCCCCGGCCTTGAAGCCGCCGTAGCTGATGTGGCCGTCGCAGTCTTGCTGGTTGGAGTCGCCGACGTTCTCTTCAAACAGGGTCACGTCCAGGCGGTGAGCACCGGGCTTGACCTGGAAATAGCGACCATCGTCGATCTTCTGCCCGTCCACCCGTTCGGCCATCAGGTCGTTGGGCGCCTCTTCCTGCAGGCCGATCCAGGCCTCGCTGGGATTGGGCCGGGGCATGGGCCCGGCGCAAGCGCCGAGCAGGCACGCGAGGCCCAGGACGGGTATCAGCAGCAGCGGTTTGAGTGTCATGAAAATCTACCTTGGCAATGGAAAAAAAAGCCCTACAGGCAACTGAACGGCCGGCTCTGGGCCACCTGCCGGCCCTGGGCGTCCAGCAGCTCGGCGCTGACGTCCTGGCCCTGGCTGGACTCCACCAGTCGGTAATGGCCCCCCGCCTGGAACCCGGCATAGTCCAGGCGCCCCAGGCACTCGGGTTGCGCCGAGTTGCCGTTGGCCCCTTGCAGCAAGGCCATCTGCAAGCGGTGCTGGCCGGGGCTGACCTGGAAGTAGCGGCCATCGTTCAGGCGCTTGCCATCGACGCTGTCGGCCAGCAAGTCGTTGGGCGACTCCGGAGCAAGATCGATCCAGGCCTGCTGCGGATCGGCCTTGGGCAGCGGCCCGGCACAGGCCGAAAGCAGGCACACCAGGCCCAGGCCCGGCAGCAGCAACAAGGGTTTGAGGGACATGGAAGAAACCTCGCAAATGACAGTCATGAGTGCGGCGCAAGCCCGGGAAAAATCCCCTGCGCCGATGGCCACCAAGCTTGTCGAGGCCCCGGTGCGAGAACAAATGAATCCACATGAAAGGAAATACAGGCCTTACCTAAAACTTCCTTCACTTGGCTGAAAGCCGCGTGTTAGGTGGGTCGCTGCAGGCTGCCGAGGTTTGCAACCCCACTCCCTCGGAGGTTTTCGGCATGCTCGGGCTGGTCAAGACCGCACTGCTCAAGCCCTACACGTTCATCGTGCTGGCGATATTCATCTGCATCATCGGGCCCCTGGCGGCCCTGCGTACCCCCACCGACGTGTTCCCGGATATCGGCATCCCGGTGGTGGCGGTGGTCTGGCAGTACAACGGCCTGTCGCCGGACGCCATGGCCGGGCGGGTGATCTACACCTACGAGCGCTCCCTGAGCACCACGGTCAACGACATCGAGCACATCGAGTCGCAGTCGCTGCCGGGCATGGGCATCGTCAAGATCTTCTTCCAGCCCGGGGTCGATATCCGCACCGCCAACGCCCAGGTGACCGCGGTGTCACAAACCGTGCTCAAGCAGATGCCGCCGGGCATCACCCCGCCGCTGATCCTCAACTACAGCGCCTCGACGGTGCCGATCCTGCAGATGGCGTTTTCCAGCCCGACCCTGTCGGAGGCGAAGATCCGCGACCTGGTGCAGAACAACATCCGCCTGCCCCTGAGCTCCCTGCCCGGCCTGGCCATGCCCACCCCCATGGGCGGCAAGCAGCGCCAGATCACCCTCGACCTGGACCCGCAAGCCCTGGCCGCCAAGGGCCTGTCGGCCCAGGACGTGGGCAATGCCCTGGCGGCGCAGAACCAGATCATCCCGGTGGGCACCGCCAAGCTGGGCAGCGATGAATACACGGTGCTGCTGAACAACAGCCCGACCGCCATCGAGGAGCTCAACGACCTGCCGATCAAGACCGTGGACGGCGCGCTGATCACCATCGGCCAGGTGGCCCACGTGCGCGACGGCTCGCCGCCGCAGACCAACATCGTGCGGGTCGACGGACGCCGCGCGGTGCTGATGCCGGCCCTGAAGAACGGCAATATCTCCACCCTGTCGATCGTCGACGGCATCCGTCAGATGCTGCCGCGCATCAATGAGACCCTGCCGCCAGCGCTGAAGACCTCACTGCTGGGGGACGCCTCGGTGTTCGTCAAGCAGTCGGTGGGCAGCGTGGCCCAGGAAGGCATCATCGCCGCCCTGCTGACCAGCGCGATGATCCTGCTGTTCCTCGGCAGCTGGCGCTCCACACTGATCATCGCCGCCTCGATTCCCCTGGCGGTGCTCTCGGCCATTGCCCTGCTGGCGCTCAGCGGCCAGACCCTGAATGTGATGACCCTGGGCGGCCTGGCCCTGGCGGTGGGGATCCTGGTGGACGACGCCACCGTGACCATCGAGAACATCAACTGGCACCTGGAGCAGGGCAAGGCGGTGAAGGTGGCGATCCTTGACGGCGCCAAGCAGATCGTCGGCCCGGCCTTCGTCTCGCTGCTGTGCATCTGTATCGTCTTCGTGCCGATGTTCCTGTTGCAGGGCATCGCCGGCTACCTGTTCCGGCCCATGGCCCTGGCGGTGATCTTCGCCATGGCCAGCTCGTTCATCCTCTCGCGGACCCTGGTGCCCACACTGGCCATTTACCTGCTCAAGCCCCATACGCCGGAAGCAGGTCCGGGGCATCACCCGGAAGATGCCTTCATCAACCATCACGAAGGCGAACAGCATGCCAAGCCGCGCAATGCCCTGGTGCGCGGGCTATTGGCCTTTCAACAGGGTTTCGAGGCGCGTTTCTCCAGCGTGCGCGACACCTACCACGGCCTGCTGCACCTGGCCCTGGGCCGGCGCAAGACCTTCATCCTCGGCTTCTTGGCTTGCGTGCTGGCCTCCTTCGCCCTGCTGCCGAGCCTGGGCCAGGACTTCTTCCCCGCCACCGACGCCGGGGCCCTGGCCCTGCACGTGCGGCTGCCCCTGGGCACGCGGATCGAGGAAAGCGCGGCGGCCTTCGACCGCATCGAAGCGCGGATTCGCGAAGTGATCCCGGCCGAGCAACTGGACAGCATCATCGACAACATCGGCATCCCCTTGAGCGGCATCGACATGGCCTACAGCAACAGCGGCACCATCGGCCCCCAGGACGGTGATATCCAGGTCACCCTCAAACCCGGCCACGCCCCCAGCGCCGACTATGTAAAACAGCTGCGTGAAGCCTTGCCGGAAAGCTTCCCCGGCAGCCAGTTCGCCTTCCTGCCGGCAGACATCAGCAGCCAGATCCTCAACTTCGGCGCCCCGGCCCCCCTGGACGTGAAAATCTCCGGGCCCGACGCCGCGGCCAACCGCGCCTTCGCCCTGCAACTGCAACGGCGCCTGCAGCATGTGCCGGGCATCGCCGACCTGCGCATCCAGCAGTCCACCGGCTACCCGTCCTTGCAGGTCAAGGTCGATCGCCTGCGGGCCAATGGCCTGGGCATCACCGAGCGTGACGTGACCAACAGCATGGTGGCGTCCTTGGCCGGCAGTTCCCAGGTGGCGCCGACCTTCTGGCTCAACCCGAAGAACGGCGTGTCCTATTCCATCGTCGCGGCTACCCCGCAGTACCGCCTGGACAGCCTGCCGGCCCTGGAGGCGCTGCCGGTCACCGGCAGCAACGGCCAGTCGCAGATCCTCGGCGGCCTGGCGGACATCTCTCGGGTCGAGAGCCCGGCGGTGGTCAGCCACTACAACATCCAGCCGACCCTGGACCTGTACGCCAACGTGCAGGGCCGCGACCTGGGCGCCGTGGCCCACGACATGCAAAAGGTTCTGGACGACGCTGCGGCCCTGCGGCCCAAGGGCTCCACGGTCAGCCTGCACGGGCAGATCGACGCCCTGCACGAAGCCTTCAGCGGCCTGAGCCTGGGCCTGCTGGGTGCGGTGGTACTGATCTACCTGCTGATCGTGGTCAACTTCCAGTCCTGGGTCGATCCGTTCGTGATCATCACCGCGCTGCCGGCAGCCCTGGCCGGGATCGTGTGGATGCTGTTCTTGAGTGGCACCTCGCTGTCGGTGCCGGCGCTGACCGGGGCCATCCTGTGCATGGGGGTGGCCACCGCCAACTCGATCCTGGTGGTGAGTTTTTGCCGCGAGCGCCTGGCGGAACACGGCGATGCCCTCAAGGCCGCGCTGGAAGCCGGCTACACGCGCTTTCGCCCGGTGTGCATGACCGCCCTGGCGATGATCATCGGCATGCTGCCCCTGGCCCTGTCCGAGGAACAGAACGCCCCACTGGGCCGCGCGGTGATCGGCGGGCTGATCCTCGCCACCGTGGCCACCCTGATCTTTGTCCCCGTGGTCTTCAGCCTGGTCCACGGCCGCCGTCCCCAATCCGCTGTTGCTGGAGAAAACACCCATGTCGCCTGATCACACCCCTTCGCGCAAACGCCTGATGCTGCTGGGCATCGGCGGCCTGAGCCTGGCTGCCCTGCTGGTGGCCAGCGGCCTGGCCGCGCGCACCCGGCATGAACGGGCCGTCGTTGCCTGGACCGAAACCGCTGCCGTGCCGCAGGTGCTGGTGTTCCAGCCGCAGCACAACGTGCTGGGCGACACCCTGCGCCTGCCGGCGCACCTGGAGGCCTGGAGCAAGGCGCCGATCCATGCCCGGGTCAGCGGCTACCTCGAGGACTGGACCCAGGACATAGGCACCCACGTGGCCGCCGGGCAGGTACTGGCCCATATCGACAGCCCCGACCTGGACCAGCAAGTGGCCCAGGCCCGGGCGCGGATGACCCAGCAGCAAGCCAATGCCCGGCTGGCCCAGACCACCGCCGAGCGCTGGCAGAACCTCTTGGCCAGCCACTCGGTATCGCGCCAGGAAGCCGATGAAAAGACCTCCAACGCAGCCGCCGCCAAAGCCAATGCCGAGGCGGCCGCCGCCGACTATGCGCGGCTCTCGGCGCTGGAGGACTACAAGACCATTCGTGCGCCGTTCGCCGGCACCATCACCGCCCGCCACACCGATATCGGCCAGTTGATCAAGGCCGACAACGACAGCGACCCGGAGCTGTTCGACCTGGCGGACACCCACAAACTGCGGCTCTACGTGCCGATTCCGCAGAACTACGCCAGCGTGATCCACCCTGGTCTGCAAGCGCAGCTGACCGTGCCCGAGCACCCTGGCCAGCACTTCAGCGCGCTACTGCTGGGCGACTCCACCGCCATCGACCCACGCTCCGGCACCCTGCTGGCGCAGTTCGTCGCCGCCAACCCGGACGGCGCGCTGATGCCCGGCGACTATGCCGAAGCCACACTGGCCATCCCTGCCGACACCCACGGTGTGAGCATCCCCGCCAGCGCCCTGATCTTCCGCGCCCAGGGCACCCAGGTGGCGGTGATCGACGGTTCCCGCCACGTACACCTGCGCAGCATCCATATTGGCCTGGACCTGGGCGAGCGGCTGGTGATCGACCAGGGCCTGCAAGCAACCGACCAGGTCATCGACAACCCGCCGGACGCCCTGCGCGAAGGTGATCGGGTGCAACTGGCGGACGCGGGAGGCGAACATGCGCCCAAGGCTTAAGCCCCTCGCCGCCCTGCTGTTGCTGGCCCTGCACGGCTGCTCCCTGGCGCCCCACTACCAGGTGCCGCCCATCGACCTGCCGGCGCAGTATCGTGAACAGAACGCCGACGGCCCCTGGCACCCGGCCGCCACGCCCCAGATGATCGCCGAGCAATGGTGGCTGTTGTACCAGGACCCGCGTCTCAACGACCTGCAACAGCGCCTGCTCCAGGCCAACCCGGACCTCGCCGCGGCCCTGGCTCACTATGACGGCGCCCAGGCCTACGCCAGCCAGCTGCAGGCCGGGCTGTTCCCGCAGATCAGCGCCAGCGCCCAGCCGTTGCGCCAGCGTCAGTCGGACAGCCGCCCGCTGCGCGGCAGCACCCAGCCTTCGGTATACAACAGCAACACCGCCGGTTTTGCCCTGGGCTTGGACCTCGACCTCTGGGGGCGGATTCGCAATCAAGCGGCGGCCGGAGACGCCCAGGCCCAAGCCTCCGGTGACGACTTGGCAGCGGCGCGCCTGAGCCTGCAAAAACAATTGGCGAGCCTGTATGTGCAACTCAATGGCCTGGACGCCCAGAGCCGCATCCTCAGCCACTCCCTGGAGGATTACGCCCAGGCCCTGCAACTGACCCGCGACCGCTACCAGGGGCAGATCGCCTCGGAACTGGACCTGACCCGGGCCCAGAGCCAACTGGCCAGCGCCGAAGCCGAACTGGACGAAGTGCGCGCCCAGCGCAACCTCACCGAACACGCCATCGGCGAACTGGTGGGCGAGCCGGCCAGCCAATTCCACCTGGCGCCCTCTGCGCAACTCTTGAGCCTGCCGAGCATTCCCCGGCAACTGCCCAGCACCCTGCTGCAACGAAGGCCGGACATTGCCGCCGCCGAACGCCGGGTCTACGCCGCCAATGCCGGCATCGGCATCGCCCGCGCCGCCTGGTACCCGGATTTCAGCCTGACCGGCATGCTCGGTGGCCAGACCCAGGGCGTGGGCAACCTGCTGGCCGCGGGCAATCGTTATTGGGCCCTGGGGCCGTTGGTGAACCTGCCGATTTTTGACGGCGGCCGGCTGAGCGCCAATGAGCGCCAGGCCCACGCCGAGTTCGAAGAGGCCGCCGCCCATTACCGTGGGCAAGTGCTGCGGGCGGTGCGCGAGGTGGAGGATAACCTGGGGCAACTGCGGGATTTGCACCAGGAAGCGCTGGACCAACAGGCGGCGGTGAATGCTGCCCAGCACACGCAGACCTTGGCCATGAACAGCTATCAGGCAGGTGCCGTCAGCTACCTGGATGTGGTGACGGCGCAGACCGCAGCCTTGCAGGCCCAGCGGGGGTTGCAGGCGGTGCAGACAAGAGAGTTGCAGGCCAGTGTGGGGTTGGTGGTGGCGTTGGGTGGGGGGTGGAACGGGTGAGTTTTTGAGGAGGGTGTACATATCCGTTGCTGCGGGTGTGGCGGATATTGGTTCCGCTCTTACAGCGGCTCACTTTTGAAAAGCGCAAAAGTAAGCAAAACGCTCTGCCCCTCCACTCGGTGCCTCGCCTAGGCTCGGCATGCCCTCACTCCGGCATTGATCCGTGGGCCGCCGCCCCAGGCCATCCATGGCCTGGGGCGGCTAACCCGGCATCCCTGCCGGGTTAGCCACGGCTCAATGCCTGCGTTCGGCCATCGTGGTTAACGGGGCGTTCAGATCAAGATCAAAATCAAGAGCGCGACGGCGGCCTGCCGGCCGGCCTGGAGCTGGAGCTGGAGCGGCGTGTAGCGCCCCCCGTGTAGGAGCTGGCTTGCCAGCGAAAGCGTCCGCCCAGGCGCTGCATGTCTCACGGGCCCTTTCGCCGGCAAGCCGGCTCCTACGAAAAGCGCGTAAAACGCGCTTGGCTTTTGCTTTTGATCTTGATCTTGATCTTCAGGCCCCTTCCCAGCCGGCCGAGCGTAGGCGTTGCGTAGGGGGCAGCTCGGCAGGGATGCCGAGCTAGCCGCCACCCGGCCAGGGATGGCCGGTTGGCGGCGGCCCCCGGAGCAATGCCGAAGTGAGGGAACCCCGAGCCTTAGCGAGGGGCCCATGGAGGGGCAAGCGTTTTTGGTTCCTTTTTAGGCGTTTGTAAAAAGGGACTCGCCGTAAGGGCGAAACCATAAGTGGCCACACCCGCAGCAACGGATATGTCCCCTATCAAAACCCAACCACACCCACCACACCGAACACCCGGTGTTCTACCTCGACACCGAAGCCCCCTTGAGCGACCTGGCCAGCCCCTACAAAAGCCTGCGTACCTGCAAACGATCAGATGTGGCAACTGCTCAGGCCGTTCTTCTCCAGGTAACGCTGGTGCGCTTCATCCGCCAGGTCGAAGCGACCCAGGGGCACGATCACCGTGGCCACGGGTTTGTTGAGGCGTCCGGAGTCTTGCAGGGCGGTCTTGGCCGCCCTCGCCTGTTCGGCTTGCGCGGCGTTGGTGTGGAAAATCGCCGAGCGATATTTCACCCCGCCATGCTCGCCCTGGCGATCCACCGAGGTGGGATCGTGCAAGCCCCAGAAGTGTTCGATCAGGGTCGAATACGCCAGCACCTGCGGGTCGAAATCCACCTGCACCACTTCAATCTGCAAGGCTTCGTCCGCCGCTTCCACGGCGTAGCCGACGCGGCTGTCCACGACCCCAGGCAGCGCCCGAAACGCGGCTTCCGCGCCCCAGAAACACCCGGCGCCGAAGGTCGCCTGTTCGAGGCTGTTCACCGGCGCCCCACTCATTGCGCCACTCCCACTTTCTCGCCGCTGGCACCCAGCCAGCCATCAACGATCTGCGGATGGGCCACGACCCATTCCTTGGCCGCCTGCGCCGCCGGTTGCTGTTCCTTTTCGATCTTGAGAATCAGGTCGTTCAGGGCCTGAGGTTCGATGCTGAAGTTCTCCAGGAACGCGGCAATTCGCGGTGCGCGTTTTTGCAGGGCGGTGGACGCCAGGACATACACCCGGGCATCCGGGTAGGCGCAGGTGATCTTGCTCTTGCTCAGCCAGTCGGCATCCACCGTGGGGCTGATGAATTTCCAGCAGCCGTCTGCCTTGTACAGCGGGTCGCCCTTCTTGTTGTCCTGGGCGTAGCCGTCGAACGCCGGTTCATCCAGGCGGCGCAGGTCGAAGGCGGAGAAGATCCAGTCCGGGGTGTAGGCGTAGAACACCACGCCGCGCTGGGCCTTGTAGGCCGCGGCAAGCTTGGCGTAGGTCACCGAGGCTTCGGTGGACACCGATTCGAATTTGTCGGCAAAGCCGAAATCCTTGGCCTTGATCTCGCCGATGTAGGTCGATTCCCAACCCGCCGGGCCCACCAGCAGTTGCGCCTTGCCGCCGCCCAGGGGTTCGAAGAGTTTCGCCACTTCGGGCTTTTGCAGGTCGTAGACCGACTTCACGCCGTATTTGTCTTGCAGGTAGCCGGGGATGTAGAAGCCCTGAACCCCCAGGTACGGCTGCTTGTTGGGCACCAGCGAGCGGGTGCCGCCGGTGACGTATTTGGCCCAGGCGGCGGACTGGTTGGGCAGCCAGATATCGGTGAGCACGTCCACCGAGCCGTCGCCCTTGGCGGCGGCGGCGAACAGCACCGGCACGTCACCGGCGAGGTAGGAAACCTCGCCGTCGAGGCGGCTCTTGATCACTTCGCCAAGGATGTTCTGGATGGCGATGGCGCCGGTCCAGTTCTGCTCGCCAATGACGATCTTGTCCTTGGCCAGCACCGGCAGGGACAAACCCAACAACAGCGCGGCGGCGCCAAGGGTACGGGTAAACGACTTGTTCAAGGGACACCTCATGATTGATGCAATGTGCGATCCCGCTGGCGCAGGGTCGCTTGAATGATGCGGTCGGGAATCAGCGCGCAGAACACGATCGCGGCGCCGGCCAACATGCCCTCACCGCCCTTGATGTTGCGCAGCGCGGTCATCACGTCGTAGCCCAGGCCACCGGCGCCGATCAGCGCCGCCACCACCACCATCGACAGGCTCATCACCAGGGTCTGGTTGATCCCCAGCAGCAAGGAGCCCGCAGCCAGGGGCAGTTCGACCTTGGTCAGGATCTGCCACGGCGTGGCGCCGTGGGCCAGGGCTGCTTCGACGGCGGTCTTGGGCACTTCCTGAATCCCCAGGGCGGTGAGGCGGATCATCGGCGCCAGGGCGAAGATCACCGTGGCGATCACCGCCGGGGTCTTGCCCACCGAGAAGAACGCCACCGCCGGGATCAGGTACACGAAGGTGGGCAAGGTCTGCATCACGTCCAGGAGCGGAGTGATCAGGCGCCGGGCCAGGGCGCGCTTGGCCAGGAGAATGCCGGCGGGCACGCCGATCAACAGCGAGATCAGCACCGAGGAGCCCACCAGGGCCAGGGTGGCGATGGTCCGTTCCCAGAAACCGAACAGGCCGATGTAGAGCAAGGCCGCGGCACTGGTCAGGGCCAGGGCGGCGCCGGCGCTGCGCCAGGCCAGCAGCACCAGGGCCAGGGCCGGCACCGGCCAGGGCAACCAGCCCAGCAGGCTTTCGATGCTTTCGATCACCGTGCGCACGGCGACTATCACGCCGACGAAGGTGCTTTCGAACGTCACCTGGGACCAGGCAATCAGTTGATCGATGGCCGCGGCGGTGCCCAGCAGCACTTGCCGGTCGGCGGGAAATTGCAGCCAGGGGCCAGAGGCATCGGTGGCCAACACCCGCCACAGCACCAGGGCCTGGGACAGCAGCAACACCAGCCACGGCAGACGCCAGTCCGAACGCCCCAGGCGGCTGGGGCGGCGGGCCAGGGCCAGGCTCAACAGGCGGCTGAGCAGCAAGCCGATGAGCGCCAGGGCGGCCCAGGCGAAACTGGCCGTGGCCAGCCCCTGCCCCAAGGCTGCGGCCGCCCCCAGTTCCAGGGCGAAGCCCAGCCAGTAGAGGCCCCCGCGACCGCTGGCGGCCAGGGCGGCGGGCCCCAGCAACAGGGCCTGGGCAGAGGACAGTCCGGGGCTGACCGGCGCCGGGGTCGTCGCGCTCTTGCGCGGGGCAATCGTCGCCACCGGCGTGGCGCTGCGGGCGCCGTGTTCCTGGAAGAAGTCCGCCACTTCGGCATCCGCCGGCTGCTTCAGCAATTCCTCGGGCGTGCCGACCTGAATCAGCTGGCCGTGGCGCAGCACGGCGATGCGGTCCGCCAGGCGCAGGGCTTCCGCCGGGTCGTGGGTCACCAGCAAGGTGGTGATGCCGCGCTCGCGCACCACCTGCAGAAAGTGGCTTTGCAGGTCGCGGCGGATGGTCGGGTCCAGGGCGCTGAAGGGTTCGTCCATCAGCAGGATGTCCGGCTCGCTGACCAGGGCCCGGGCCAGGCCGACCCGCTGCTGCATGCCGCCGGACAGTTCGTGGGGATAGTGCTCGCCCCAGCCGTCCAGGCCCATGGCGTGCAACTGCACGTCGGCTGCGGCATGGCGCAGGGCCTCGGGTTCGCCGCGCAGTTCCAGGGGCAAGGCGACGTTGTCGCGCACGCTGCGATGAGGCAGCAGGCCGAAGTGCTGGAACACCATGCCGATGCGCCGCGAACGCAGGGTGCGCAGTTCCCTGGCCGAAAGCTGGCTGATGGCCGAACCGTCGATCAGCACCTCGCCGCTGCTGGGCTCGATCAACCGGTTGATATGGCGCAGCAAGGTGGACTTGCCGCTGCCGGAGGTGCCCATCAGGCACAGCACCTCGCCACGGCGCACCTTGAGGCTGACCTGCTCAACCGCAGGCGGAGCGGACTGGCCACGGCGGCGGGCGTAGTGCTTGGTCAGGTGGCGCAATTCCAGCACCACGTCGGCGTTAACCGCGGGCGGGCTGGACGAGGCAGGGACGGCAAAGGCCTCTTGGGGGTGAACGGCAGACACGGGAACTCCTGACGCCGGGCGCGGAATGGCGTAGCCGGCGGTGAACAAGAAAAAGGGGGGCCTGTTCGCCGGCAAGCCGGCTCCTACAAGCGAAAGCGACCTAACGACCCACTACAAGGATTTGGGGCTCCACAACTGCACGGCCCGGGCATCCACTGGCTTGGGCAACAGCTTTTCCTGGTAGAAGGCATCGGCGATTTTCTGCTGCTCGCCCAGGGCGTCGGGCTTGACCGCTTCTACCTTGTAGGTGCGGCGGCTGTTGGCCAGTTCCACCGTCGGCACATCCAGGTTGCCCCACAGAGGGCCCAGCAGTTTTGCCGCCTCGGCCGGGTGCGCCTTGACCCAGGTGCCGGTCTTCTGCAGCTCGGCGAACACTTGCTGCAGCACCTCGGGATGGGCCTTGGCGTAGTCGTTGGAAGCCAGGTAGTAACGGCGATAGCTGGCCAGCCCCTGGCCGTCGTGCAGCACCCGCGCGCCCTGCTGGCGCTGGGCGCTGGCGACAAAGGGTTCCCAGGTGACCCAGGCATCGACCTTGGCGGTTTCCAGCGCCGCGCGGCCATCGGCCGGGGTCAGGTACACCGGCTGGATATCGGCGAAGCTCAAGCCCGCTTCGCGCAAGGCGGCAATCAGCAGGTAGTGGCTGCCGGCGGCCTTGGTCACGGCGATGCGCTTGCCCTTGAGGTCGGCCAGGGACTTGAGCGGCGAATCCTTGGGAATGACGATGGACTGGGCCGCCGGGGAGGGAGTTTCGCTGGCGAAATAGGTCAGCTGGGCCCCGGCGGCCTGGGCGAAGACCGGCACCGTGTCGGCGACATCGGCGCTGATGTCGACATTGCCCACATTCAGCGATTCCGCCAACGGCAGGCCACTGGTGAACTCGTGCCAGGTGATGTTGACGCCCTGCCCCGCCAACTGTTTTTCCAGGGTGCCCTGGGCCTTGAGCAAGGCCAGCAGGGTCGAGGATTTCTGGTAGCCGATGCGCAGGTCGGTATCGGCCTGGGCATTGAGGGCCATGCCCAGCGCCAGGCCGGCCAGGGCGGTGATCGACAAGCTACGACGCAAAGCAAAGGGCAGGCGCATGGGGGCGAACCTTCTGGGAGACAGGAAAGTCGCTAAAAGCTAATCGATCTAACAAATCTAAAATAAATACTTTTTAGGAATTAGCTTAGGTTCGGCTGGCAGCTCTATCTCGGCCCTGCCCCCTACGCCCGTGCCGGGCGTGCGCAGCCTGCGGCAGCGGCTACAAAAACCCAGCTCACCACAGACCCTGTAGCCGCTGCCGAGCCCGCGAGGCTGCGAAAGGTCGGGCCGCGTTCGGTACGCAGGGCCTTGCTTCTTGGCTACCGACCGCACGGTGTCGAACCGCCGAACTTTGTAGCCCGCAGGCAGAAGAAACTGTCCTTTTTCAGGGTCATCGGCGCCACTGCGCAGGGCAGCAAGGCCTGGTTGACCTCGATCGACAGCTGTTCGCCCTGCAACTCGCGCGGGCCCAGGTCGATGATGCACAGGCCTTCGCCGCTACGCCGCGAGAAGCCAACTGCCTGAATGGGCCGGTTGTCCAGCTTCAGCAGCAGAGGGTTTTGCGCAGGCGAAGCACATGCCATCAGGCTGGGGTGACTGGCCCTGATCCATACATGGCCGTCATCGTCCGACGCGGAAAACAACGGGATGAAGAACAGCGATAAAAGTTGATGGGAGGCGTGGGTCTCCACGTTCACATAGAGTGGGCTGCCCCCGCAGGCCAGCTGGAACGCCGTGCCTTTGTCGAAACCGACAACGCTTGCGTCTTGCCAGCCGCCCGGACTGTCGGCCTTCCAGTCGTGGCCCCATTTGTAATCGATACAACCGCCGAGGCTCAGAGCCAGGGCCAGACAGAGCACCATCCTGTGCATATTCGGCATCCCATGGGAAAAGTTCGCCAGTGTACGCCAGGCAAAGCCCACCACGATGCCCCTTGCAGGAACTGGCTTGCCAGCGAAGGCGTCGGCACCGGCGATACACATCTTGCGGGCCTCTTCGCCGGCAAGCCGGCTCCTACGGGAATGGCGGTGTGGGAGGACTTGTGGAAACACCACAAGCCCCCTGTAGGAGCTGGCTTGCCAGCGAAGGCGCCGGCACGGGCGATACATGTCTTGCGGGCCTCTTCGCCGGCAAGCCGGCTCCTACGGGAATGGTGGTGTGGGAGGACTTGTGGAAACACCACAAGCCCCCTGTAGGAGCTGGCTTGCCAGCGAAGGCGTCGGCACCGGCGGTGCACATCTGGCGGGCCTCTTCGCCGGCAAGCCGGCTCCTACGGTTGGCGCTGGGCGATGGCCTGGGAGGCGGCGAGCATGGCGCGCAGCAGCACCGCGCAGCCCGCGGCGAGGTCGTCGGGGTCGGCGTTCTCGATTTCGTTGTGGCTGATGCCACCTTCGCAAGGCACGAAGATCATCCCCGCCGGGCCCAGCTCGGCGACGAAGATCGCGTCATGCCCGGCACCGCTGACGATGTCCATGTGGGACAACCCCAAACCCTGCGCGGCGCCGCGCACCGCATCGACGCACACCGGGTCGAAGTACAGCGGCGGGAAGTCCGCTGTGGGGGTCAGTTCGAAGCTCAGGCCGTGTTCTTCGCAGGTGTTGTCGATCACCTGGCGCACCTCGGCAATCATCGAGTCCAGGCGCGCCGGCTCCAGGTGGCGGAAGTCCAGGGTCATGCGTACCTCGCCCGGAATCACGTTGCGCGAACCCGGGTAGGCTTGCAGGCAGCCGACGGTGCCGCAGGCGTGAGGCTGGTGACCGAGGGCCGCGCGGTTGACCGCCGCGACCACGGCGGCGGCGCCCACCAGGGCATCCTTGCGCAGGTGCATCGGGGTCGGGCCGGCGTGGGCCTCGACGCCACGCAGCTTGAGGTCGAACCACTTCTGGCCGAGGGCGCCGAGCACCACGCCTATGGTCTTGCGCTCATCTTCCAGGATCGGGCCTTGCTCGATGTGCGCCTCGAAATAGGCGCCCACCGGATGCCCGCTGACCGGGCGCGTGCCGGCGTAGCCGATGGCGTTCAGCGCCTCGCCGACGCTGATGCCATCGACGTCGGTCTTGGCCAGGGTGTCTTGCAGGGTGAATTTTTCGGCGAACACCCCGGAGCCCATCATGCACGGCGGAAAGCGCGAGCCTTCTTCGTTGGTCCACACCACCACTTCCAGGGGCGCCTCGGTTTCCAGCTTGAGGTCGTTGAGGGTGCGCAGCACTTCCACCCCGGCCAGCACACCAAAGCAGCCATCGAACTTGCCGCCGGTGGGCTGGGTGTCGATATGGCTGCCGGTCATCACCGGTGGCAGGTGCGGATTGCGCCCGGGGCGGCGGGCGAAGATGTTGCCGATGCCATCCACCGTGACCGTGCAACCGGCCTCCTCGCACCACTTCACGAACAGGTCGCGGGCCTGGCGGTCAAGGTCGGTCAGGGCCAGGCGACAGACCCCGCCCTTGACCGTGGCGCCGAGCCTGGCCAGTTCCATGAGCGACTGCCACAGGCGGTCGCGGTTGATGTGCTGATGGCTGGATTGCAGAACCTCGACGGCAGCGTTCATGGTGATTTCCTCAGGCGTTTCTTCTGGTTTTGTCGGGGGATGCGTGGCGCAACGCCCGGGATAACGGCCTAGCAACAATCGGTAGGAGCCGGCCGGGCGGCGTTGCGCTTGCCGGCGAAGGGGCCCGCAAGAGGTGCATCGCCCGTGCCGACGCCTTCGCTGGCAAGCCAGCTCCTACGGGACGGGGGTGGTGCCCGCGAGCACGCTGGCTGGGTATTCATGTTGGGGTCTTGGCGGTCGCCACCTGGGGGCTGCGCAAGCTGCACAGGCCGTAGTAGATCAACCCGCCCAGGGCCGAGCCGGTGAACCAGCCGTAGCTGTAGAACCAGTTGAAGGCGCTGCTGCCCAGGGACATCAGGGTCAGGGCCACCGGCACGCCGAAGGCGATGAAACCGTGCCAGTTCCACGCCGGGTAGACGTCGTCGCGGTACAGGCCGGCCAGGTCCAGGCGCTGTTTCTTGATGATGAAATAGTCCACCACCATGATCCCGGCAATCGGCCCCAGCAGGCTGGAGTAACCCAGCAGCCAGTTGGAATACACGGTCTCCAGGCTGACGTCGGAAATCAGCAGGCCGAGTTTTTTCAGCAACTCGTGGCCCATCAGCGCCAGCCCCACCAGGCCGGTGAGGATCACCGCGGTGGTGCGGCCGATCAGCTTGGGCGCCAGGTTCTGGAAGTCGTTGGTGGGCGAGACGATGTTGGCCGCGGTGTTGGTGGACAAGGTGGCGATGATGATCAGCGCCATGGCCAGGGCCACCCAGCCCGGGCTCTGGATGTGGCCGATCAGGCTCACCGGGTCGGACACCGTGACCCCCACCAGTTTCACCGAGGCGGCGGTCATCACCACCCCCAGGGCGGCGAACAGGAACATGGTCAGCGGCAGGCCGAAGATCTGTCCGAGGATCTGGTCCTTCTGGCTTTTCGCGTAGCGGCTGAAGTCGGGAATGTTCAGCGACAAGGTGGCCCAGAAACCCACCATCGCCGTGAGCCCGGCCATGAAGTAGCCGGTGACGCTGGCGCCTTCGGGACGCTTGGGCGGGATCGCCAACAGCTCAGTCAGCGACACGCTGGGCAAGGCCCATACCAGCAGGCCGATGCCCACCGCCACCAGCAGCGGCGCGGACAATGTTTCCAGCCACTTGATCGACTCGGCGCCGCGCAGCACCACCCACAGGTTGAGGGTCCAGAAAATCATGAAGCCGATCACCTCGCCGGTGCCGCCCAGGGCCTTCCAGCCCTCGAAGATCGAGCCCAGGAACAGGTGGATCGCCAGCCCGCCGAACATCGTCTGGATGCCGAACCAGCCGCAGGCCACCAGGGCGCGGATCAGGCACGGCACGTTGGAGCCGATGATGCCGAACGAGGAGCGCAGCAGCACCGGGAACGGAATGCCGTACTTGGTGCCGGCAAAGGCGTTGAGGGTCAGGGGCACCAGCACCACGATATTGGCCAGCAGGATCGCCAGCAGCGCCTCGCCGACACTGAGGCCGAAGTAGGCGGTGAGCACCCCGCCCAGGGTGTAGGTGGGCACGCAGATCGACATGCCGATCCACAGTGCGGTGATGTGCCATCTGTTCCAGGTGCGCTCCTGGACCTTGGTCGGTGCTATGTCGTGGTTGTAACGGGGGCTGTCGAGTACGTCGCTGCCGGCGTCCAGCTCGTACAAGCCGGCGCGCTCGGTCACCTGGGATCTGATCTGTTGCATGGCCGCTCCACTGTTGTTCTGATTATTTTGCTCATCAGGCCGGCGCACGAAGGGACAGCGCGCCGGACGATGGCCGGAGAACTTACGACTTCCACCCTCCGGCACATCGACCTGCGGCGGCACTCAATAAAGATGCCAAGTACTTGCGCGGTCGTTGCTGCACGGTTGGCGGAATCCATGTAAACAACTGATGTCATTGGGTTTTATGCAAGCAACTTTCAAGCCCCTGGTTAGTTGCCAATCCACTCAGGCCGGGTGTTTGGCAAGTTGTCCATTCGATCAGGACCCAAAGCAGTGCACGGTTATTTTTCTAGTTATTTCCTGGTCTTCCCAGCGCCTCCTCAAGCAGCTGATTTGACATAGGAAATCTCGACTATTTTTCGATCCTGTCAAGTGCGTCAAAATGGTGAGAGGCTGCACCATTTTGCAGATTTGAACTTTTAATCGTTATATTTCAATAAGTTATATTGAATATAAGCTTATAAAAAATATTCTTGATGTTTCTTTGAAGTGCGACTAGCTTCTAATCCTGTCACCGATGACAGGATTGTTTAAGTTATCAGTGCGTTCAATAAAAAAGTTAGAACCGACAGCAGTCGGTCATGCCTGCGAGGAACTCGGAATGTCTCTGTTGATCCGTGGCGCCACCGTTATTACCCATGATGAAAGTTATAAAGCCGATGTGCTCTGCGCAGACGGTCTAATTCGCGCCATCGGCAACAATCTGGATATTCCCGTCGGTTGCGAAGTGCTCGATGGCAGCGGCCAATACTTGATGCCCGGCGGCATCGACCCCCATACCCACATGCAGCTGCCCTTCATGGGCACCGTGGCCAGCGAAGACTTCTTCAGCGGCACGGCGGCGGGCCTGGCGGGGGGCACCACCTCGATCATCGACTTCGTGATTCCCAACCCCCAGCAGTCGTTGCTGGAGGCCTTCCAGCAGTGGCGCGGCTGGGCGGAAAAATCCGCCAGCGACTACGGCTTCCACGTGGCCATTACCTGGTGGAGCGAGCAGGTGCGCGAGGAAATGGCCGAGCTGGTGCAGCACCACGGCATCAACAGCTTCAAGCACTTCATGGCCTACAAGAACGCCATCATGGCCGCCGACGACACCCTGGTGGCGAGCTTCGAGCGCTGCCTGGAACTGGGGGCGGTACCCACGGTACACGCGGAAAACGGCGAGCTGGTGTATCACCTGCAACGCAAGCTGCTGGCCCAGGGCATTACCGGGCCGGAAGCCCACCCGTTGTCGCGGCCTTCGCAAGTCGAAGGCGAAGCCGCCAGCCGGGCCATTCGCATCGCCGAGACCCTGGGCACGCCGCTGTACCTGGTGCACGTCTCGACCCAGGAAGCCCTGGACGAAATCAGCTATGCCCGGGGCAAGGGCCAGCCGGTCTACGGTGAAGTGCTGGCCGGGCACCTGCTGCTGGACGACAGCGTGTACCGCGACCCGGACTGGCAGACCGCCGCAGGTTACGTCATGAGCCCGCCCTTCCGCCCCCGTGGCCATCAGGAGGCCCTGTGGCGCGGCCTGCAATCGGGCAACCTGCACACCACCGCCACCGACCACTGCTGCTTCTGCGCCGAACAGAAAGCCGCCGGCCGCGATGATTTCAGCAAGATCCCCAACGGCACCGCCGGCATCGAGGACCGCATGGCGGTGCTGTGGGATGAAGGGGTGAATACCGGGCGCCTGTCGATGCAGGAATTCGTCGCCCTGACCTCCACCAACACCGCGAAGATCTTCAACCTCTACCCGCGCAAGGGCGCGATCCGCGTCGGCGCCGACGCCGACCTGGTGCTCTGGGACCCGCAAGGCAGCCGCACCATTTCCGCCAAGACCCACCACCAGCAGGTGGACTTCAACATCTTCGAAGGCAAGACCGTGCGCGGCGTGCCCAGCCACACCATCAGCCAGGGCAAGCTGGTGTGGGCCGACGGCGACCTGCGGGCCGAACGCGGTGCCGGGCGCTACATCGAACGCCCGGCCTACCCGGCGGTGTTCGACCTCTTGAGCAAGCGCGCCGAGCGGCACAAGCCGACGGCGGTTAAACGCTGAGACCGGGGGGGGCGTTGCCCCCCTATCGCGAGCAAGCTCGCTCCTACAGAAACCCATGCCCCCTGTAGGAGCTGGCTTGCCAGCGAAGGCGCCCGCAAATCCCTTGTAAGAGTCAAAGGCCTATTCGCCGGCAAGCCGGCTCCTACGGATATGGGTGATCCCAGCTATAGAAAATGCCCGTCAGAGGCAACCAAGAAACGAACCGTGAGGCCAAAACCGTGATCAAGACCTTGAACCACTTGCCCCACCCGACCCTGGACAACGCCACCCTGGCCGGCCACTTCAGCGACCTGGCGCCGCCGCTCAACGCCCGCCAGGCCCACCTGGAAGCTTCGCGCTGCCTGTATTGCTACGACGCGCCCTGCGTCAACGCCTGCCCCAGCGAGATCGACATTCCTTCGTTCATCCGCAATATCCACACCGACAACGTCCAGGGCGCGGCGCAGAAGATTCTCTCGGCCAACATCCTCGGCGGCAGTTGCGCAAGGGTCTGCCCCACCGAGATCCTCTGCCAGCAGGCCTGCGTGCGCAACAACGCCCAGGAGTGCGCGCCGGTGCTGATCGGCCTGCTGCAACGCTATGCCCTGGACAACGCGCACTTCAGCGAGCACCCATTCCAGCGCGCCGCACCTACCGGCAAGCGCATTGCCGTGGTCGGCGCCGGCCCGGCGGGTTTGTCCTGCGCCCACCGCTGCGCCCTGCACGGCCATGAGGTGGTGATTTTCGAAGCCCGGGACAAGGCTGGCGGCCTCAACGAATACGGGATCGCCAAGTACAAGCTGGTGGATGACTTCGCCCAGCAGGAGCTGGAGTTTCTACTGGGCGTTGGCGGCATCGAGATCCGCCACGGGCACAAACTCGGCGCCAACCTGAGCCTGACCGAGCTGCACCAGCAGTTCGACGCGGTGTTCCTCGGCCTCGGGCTGGCCGCCAGCAAGCAACTGGGGCTGGAGCATGAAGACGCCCCCGGGCTGCTGGCCGCTACCGACTACATTCGCGAATTGCGCCAGGCCGACGACCTCAGCCAACTGCCCCTGGCCGAGCGCTGCATCGTGCTCGGCGCTGGCAATACCGCCATCGACATGGCGGTGCAGATGGCGCGCCTGGGTGCCAGTGACGTCAACCTGGTGTACCGCCGGGGCGTCGAGGACATGGGCGCCACCGAGCATGAACAGGACATCGCCAAAGCCAATCAGGTGCGCCTGCTGACCTGGGCCGCGCCGCAACAGGTGCTGCTGGATGACCAGGGCCGGGTGCGCGGCATGCGCTTCGCCCGTACCCGCATGGTGGAAGGCCGCCTGCAAACCACCGGCGACACCTTCGAACTGGCCGCCGATGCGATCTTCAAGGCCATCGGCCAGAGCTTCGACGCTACAGCCCTGAGCGACCCGCTGGCCCGGGAGCTGCAACGCAGCGGCGAACGTATCCAGGTGGACGAACACCTGCGCACCAGCATTCCCGGAGTCTACGCCGGCGGCGACTGCGTCAGCCTCGGCCAGGACCTCACCGTGCAGGCGGTACAACACGGCAAGCTGGCCGCAGAAGCCATGCATGCCCGACTGATGCTCAACCAGGAGGCTGCATAAATGGCCGATCTGTCGATTGTCTTCGCCGGTATCAAAGCCCCCAATCCGTTCTGGCTGGCCTCAGCGCCACCCACCGACAAGGCCTACAACGTGGTCCGCGCGTTCGAGGCCGGCTGGGGTGGTGTGGTCTGGAAAACCCTGGGTGAGGACCCGGCGGCGGTCAACGTCTCGTCCCGTTATTCGGCGCATTTCGGACCGAACCGCGAAGTGATGGGGATCAACAACATCGAGCTGATCACCGACCGCTCCCTGGAGATCAACCTCAAGGAAATCACCCAGGTGAAGAAGGACTGGCCAGACCGGGCGCTGATCGTCTCGCTGATGGTGCCCTGCGTCGAAGAGTCGTGGAAAGCCATCCTGCCGCTGGTGGAAGCCACCGGTGCCGACGGCATCGAACTGAACTTCGGCTGCCCCCACGGCATGCCGGAACGGGGCATGGGTGCGGCGGTGGGCCAGGTGCCGGAGTATGTCGAGCAGGTGACTCGCTGGTGCAAGACTTATTGCTCGCTGCCGGTGATCGTCAAGCTCACGCCGAACATCACCGACATTCGCATGGCCGCCCGCGCCGCCCATCGTGGCGGGGCCGACGCGGTGTCGCTGATCAACACCATCAACTCCATCACCAGCGTCGACCTGGAGCGCATGGTGGCCCACCCCATGGTGGGTAGCCAGAGCACCCACGGCGGTTATTGCGGCTCGGCGGTCAAGCCGATCGCCCTGAACATGGTCGCGGAAATTGCCCGCGATCCGCAGACCCGCGGCCTGCCGATCTGTGGCATCGGCGGCATCGGCAGCTGGCGCGATGCGGCGGAGTTCGTCGCCCTGGGCTGCGGTGCGGTGCAGGTGTGCACGGCGGCAATGCTGCATGGCTTTCGCATCGTCGAGGAAATGAAGGATGGGCTGTCGCGGTGGATGGACAGCCAGGGCTACCACAGCCTGCAGGACTTCTCCGGGCGCGCGGTGGGCAACACCACCGACTGGAAGTACCTGGACATCAACTACCAGGTGATCGCCAGGATCGACCAGCAGGCCTGCATTGGCTGCGGCCGCTGCCATATCGCCTGCGAAGACACCTCGCATCAGGCGATTGCCAGCCTCCGGCAAGCCGACGGCAGCCATGTATATGAAGTGATCGACGACGAATGCGTGGGTTGCAACCTGTGCCAGATCACCTGTCCGGTGCAGGACTGCATCGAGATGGTGCCCCAGGACACGGGCAAACCGTTCCTCGACTGGCTGCACGATCCGCGCAACCCCTACCGCGAAGCTGTTTGAGAGAGAGGCCTGCTCTTGCCGGCGAAGGTGGTCTTGCGGGCCTCTTCGTTGGCAAGCCAGCTCCTACGGCTGGCAGGAATATCGCGGGAGGTTCTGTAGGAGCCGGCTTGCCGGCGAAGGCGGTCTTGCGGGCCCCTTCGCTGGCAAGCCAGCTCCTACGGGAAGCGGCGATGCAGGTTCAGGGTTCCAGCCCGATACCCCGCAGGATGACGCTGGTGACGGTCTGCACCGCCCGTTCGAATTGCAAATCCGACAGGGGCTGGTGGTCGTTGAGGATCATCACTTGATGATCGAAGTCGGCATAGTGCTGGGTCGAGGCCCAGATCATGTACAGCAGGCTCGACGGCTCCACCGGCAGGATCCGCCCGTCCTCCACCCATTGGCGGATCTTCGCTTCCTTCATCTTCGCCCAGTCGTACAGGCTGGCATCCAGGGTCTCGCCCAGGGTCGGGGCGCCGTGCATGATTTCATTGGCCCAGACCTTGGAGCCATAGGGCCGGCTGCGTGAATGCTGCATCTTGGCGCGGATGTAGCTGCTGAGCACCACCCGCGGGTCATCGAACATCTCGAAGCACAATGCGTCCTGTTTCCACACATCCAGCAGGTCCAGGAGCACAGCGCTGTACAGCTCGTTCTTGGTGCTGAAGTAGTAATGCAGGTTGGAGCGCGGCAGTTGCACTTCTTCGGCAATGTCGGCCATGGCGGTGCCGGCATAGCCTTTTTCAGCGAAGATTTTCTCGGCACCCAGGAGGATCTTTTCCACGTTGCTGCGACGAATCTCGATCTTGTGATTGCCCATGAGGGCTCCTACGAAAACAGTCTGGGGCAAGACTAGCATCCGCCCGCCCGCTGCGGGGAGCTGTCAAGCCTGCGACATCGCCGGCCTGCGTCGGTCTTTCACCACCCGGCCATATTGGGTAGGATCGGCCTCCCGCTCATTTGCAGCAGCCACTGCGGTGCTCCGTCCAGGCGTTAATTCGCGACACGGGCATACAGGTCTCTGCCCGAATGCCGGCCCTGCACCATCGCCGGCCATCTGTCCTGTTACCGATGGAACATGCTCATGAAGATTCGCCCTCGCGTCGCTGCGGACGACGCCCTGCTGACCGCGCTCTGGGAGCGTTCGGTCCGCGCCACCCATGACTTTATCGCTGAAGACGATATCCAGCGCCTGTACCCGCTGGTACGCGACAGCTACCTGCCGGCCCTTGAGGCCTGGGTCTGGGAGAACCCCGACGCCAGCCCCGGCGGTTTTATCGCCACCAGCGACGACACGGTACAAATGCTGTTCATCGAACCGGCCCAACGGGGCCAGGGCATCGGTCGAAAGCTCCTGGATCACGTACGCCGTCCCGGCCTCAAGGTCGACGTCAACGAACAGAACCCCCAGGCCCATGGTTTCTACCGTCGCTACGGCTTCGTCGACTGCGGTCGTTCGGAAACCGACGGTGAAGGCCGGCCGTTTCCGATCATTCACATGCAGTTGCAAGACCAATGAGCCCCATTCTCTTTAAAGGTAAACCTGCCATGTCCCTGAAAAACCTCTTCACCACCACCGCCCTGCTGTCCTCCCTGCTGGCCGCCAGTTCGGTGTTCGCCCACGCCCACCTGAAAAGCTCGACCCCGCCGGCCCAAGGCAGTGTCAGCGCGCCCAGCGAGCTGCGTCTTGTATTCACCGAAGGCGTGGAAGCGGCCTTCACCCAGGTCAAGCTGAGCAAGGACGGCGCCCCGGTGGAGGTCAAAAGCGTCGCCACCGAAGGCGCGGACAAGAAGACCCTGGTGGTCACCCCGGCCGCCACGCCGCTGCGCGCCGGCGAGTACAAGGTGGAATGGCACGCCGTGTCGGTGGATACCCACAAGAGCGAAGGCAGCTACAGCTTCAAGGTGAGCCAGTAATCCATGGCGTCATGGCTGGTGCTGTGCCGCTTCGTGCACTTTGCGGTGGTGCTGACCCTGGTCGGGGCCTGGGTGTTTCGCCCGCTGTTGCTGGGCCGTGATTCCGCGCACAACGGCCATGGCGCCGTGTATCGACAGCTCGATCGACTCAGCCGCTGGTTGACGCTGATCGGCCTGGGCAGCGGCCTGTGCTGGCTGCTGCTGATCACCGCCAGCATGGCCGGCTCCTGGTCGGCGGCGCTGGACCCGGCGACCGTGCAGTTGGTGCTGGGCAAGACCTTCTTCGGCCAGGTCTGGAGCTGGCACCTGTCGCTCAACCTGCTGTTGCTGGGCCTGCTGCTGACCCCGCTGGGCCGGCGCCTGCCACTGCAACTGGGCCTGGGCGCCCTGCTCCTGGCAACCCTGGCTCCGGTGGGCCACGGTGCCATGCTCGATGGGTTGGCGGGGCAGTTGCTGATCCTCAATCAGATCGTGCATTTAAGCTGCGTCGCCATCTGGTTGGGGGGCTTGCTGGTGTTGTTGCTGGTGTTGCGGCAACCCGCTGGGCTGTCTGTCGAGCCCTTGTTAAAGCGCTTCAGCGGCGTGGGTTATGGGCTGGTAACCGGCTTGCTGCTAACCGGCCTGATCAACGTGCGGGTGCTTACCGGGCAATGGTGGCCAACGCCCTTGTTCAGCGGCTTTGCCCTGATCCTGCTGATCAAGGTGCTGCTGGTGGCGGGCATGCTCGCGCTGGCACTGTTCAATCGCCTGCGGATTCGCGGCTGCGACCAGCGCCTTGCCAGCCTGCGCAACAGCGTGCAGCTGGAATGGCTGCTGGGAGTGGCCGCAGTGGCGGCGGTCTCGTTGCTGGGCACCTTGCCGCCGATGCAGGCGGTCTAAACCTCAGCCTGTAGGAGCTGGCTTGCCAGCGAAAGCGTCGGCAGCATCGCTGCAAATCTTACGAACCGCTTCGCCGGCAAGCCGGCTCCTACGCAAAGCATCGAGCCTTGGGAAAACCCAGCCCTTGCAGGGGCTGGCTTGCCAGCGAAGGCGTTTGCAGCATCGGTGCAAATCTTGCCGGCCCCTTCGCCGGCAAGCCGGCTCCTACGTGAGGTGCTGTGTCGGCTATTGGCTGGTATCAATGCTGACCACCACCGACAACCCCGGGCGCAGGCGTTCAAGCTCCGGCTGGTCCGGGTCGACGGTGATCCGCACCGGCACCCGCTGGGCAATCTTGACGAAGTTGCCGGTGGCATTGTCGGCCTGCAGCAAGGCGAACTCGGAACCGGTGGCCGGGGAGATCCGCTGCACCTTGCCGGTGAATTTGCGGTGGTTCAGGGCGTCCACGGTAAAGCTCACCGGCTGCCCGACCCGGACGTTGTCCATCTGGGTTTCCTTCATGTTGGCAATCACCCACAGCTGGTTCGGCACCAGGGCCATGAGCTGGGCGCCGGAGTTGACGTAGGCCCCCAGGCGCACGCCGATCTGCCCCAGCTGGCCGTCCCGCGGGGCGAGGATGCGGGTGTTGGACAGGTCGATCCGCGCCAGTTCCACTGCGGCTTCGGCGCTGGCCACCGCCGCTTCCAGGGAGCCGCGGTTGACGATCACGGTCTGCAGGTCCTGGCGGGCTATTTCCAGTTGCGCCTGGGCCTGGGCCACGGCGGCCACGGTCTGGGCATTGGCCGCGCGGGTCACGTCCAGTTCACGCCGGGACACCGAGCCGTCGGCAATCAGTGCTTCGTTGCGTTGCAGGTCGGCCGCGCTCTTGCGCGCCTGGGCCTGGCTGTCGGCCAGGGCCGCCTGGCGCAGCTTGATGGTGGCTTCGGCGCTGTTGCGCTGTTGCAGGGCATTGGCCAGGGCCGCCTTCTGCACCGCCAGTTGCGCCAGGGACTGGTCCAGGCGCTGCTGGTAGATGCGGTCGTCAAGGCGCACCAGCAGGTCGCCGGCCTTGACCTGCTGGAAGTCCTGCACCGGCACTTCGAACACGTAGCCACTGAGCTGCGGGCCGATGATGGTCACCTGCCCCCGCACCAGGGCGTTCTCGGTGCTTTCGATGGCGCTGGAGAAGGGTGGCAGTTGCCAGGCGTAGAGCACGATCAGCACACCGACGATGGCGATGGCGGCAAAGCCCAGGGACGAGATGATGCGCACCGCCAGCGGCCGTGGCTCGGTGGCCGGCATGGTCGGCGGGCCGCTGGGCTCGGGAGTCGAGGCAATGGCGTTGGTGGTGGGGTTGACGGTTTCGCTCATGAAGAAGAGGCACCACTTTGTTGAACGGGAGCCGGGGCAGCAGGCGCGACCGCTTGGGTCGTGCTCATCAGCCACAGGCTGCGAATGAATATCCAGATCATGGTCAGTACCGCAATCACCGCGATCAGCATGAATACATCGTTATAGGCCAGTACGTTGGCTTCGCGCGTGGCCGCGGTGGCCAGGCTGCGTATGCCTTGCAGGGTGCGCAGGTCCGGGTCGGCAATGACCTTGCCGTAGGCCGCCCCGCCGCTCTGTACCCGGGCCAGGACCTGGGGATCGAGCAGGGTCAACTGCTCGACGATATGGCTGGAATGGTACTTCTCGCGCACGATCTGGAAGGTCCCGAGCAAGGCCGAGCCGATCAGCCCGCCAAGGTTCTGGCAGATGCCGAACAGCACCGAGAAGCTCACCAGGTTGCGCGGGTTGGTCAGCACGTTGCGGGTGCCCAGGACCATGGTCGGGCCAAGAAAGAACGTACCGCCGAAGGCCAGCAGGAACTGGCTGAAGTACATGTTGGCCGGGCGCGTGAGGTTGCTCGAAAAGCTGTCCATTACCGACCCCACGGCCATCAGCGCCAGGGAAATGACCAGTGGCATCAGCAGGTGCGCCGGGTTGATGGTCAGGGCGCTGGTGGCCAGCCCGGCAATGCTGCCCAGCAGCATCACCCCGTAGAGCATGCGCATCTGCTGGCTGCTCATGTTCAGCGCCTGGAGAAAGCCTACGGCGCCGGTGGACTGTTCCGACAGCACCATGCGAATCAGTATCACTGCCAGGGCCAGGCGGATTATCGCCCCGCTGCCCAGCCAGCGGGTCATCAGCATCGGGTTGCTGCGGTTATGTTCGATGCACAGCCCGGCCATGATCAGCAGGATCGAGGCGGCGCTGGCGTAGCCGATCCACGGCGCCTCCAGCCACCAGTCGATGCGCCCCAGGGACAGCACCGCGCACAGCAGGGCCACGCCAGTGGCCAATAGGGCAAAGGTCAGGAAATCGAGCTTCTCGAAGGTACGGAAGCGGTCCCCCGGCGGCAGCTTGAGCATGAACACGCAGCCCAGGGAGGTCAGCGCCAGGCCCAGTTCGAACAGGTACAGGCCGCGCCATTCGGCGATCTGCAGCAGGTCCTCGGAAAACAGCCGGGCCAGGGGCAAGGCCAGTTGCGAGGCGCCCAGCCCCAGCACCAGGGCCTTGAGCCGCCACTTCGCCGGGAAGGCCTGGACCATGTAGTACAGGCCCAGGGAGCTCAGCGCCGCGCCGACCATGCCGTGGGCCGCGCGCACGGCGATGGCCGAGCTCAGGTCGTTGACGAACAGGTGGCCGAAGGTCACCAGGGCGTAGAGCACCAGGAACACTTCGGTGAAGGCGCGCAGGCCGAACTGCTGGCGAAACTTCACCAGCAACAGGTTCATCGACACGTTGGTCATCACGTAGGCGGCCGGCAGCCAGGCCATTTCCGCGGTGGTCGCCCCCAGCGCCCCCTGCAGGTACGGCAGGTTGGCGATCACCAACGAGTTGCCCAGGCCACCGGTGATGGCCACCAGCAAGCCCACCAGCGCATAGGCCAGGCGCTTGTGGGTAGGGTGCAACGGTGTCGAGGGGGAGCCGGGCAAGCTGGGCTTTTCGTGGGGCTGCCAGTTGCGCGGGGCGTAGTGATCCATGCCATGACCTTGTGCTGTGCCGGCCGCTGTTGCGGCGGTCGGCGATATTCCCGGTGGTCCGGCAGTGTGCCGGAAAATCCCGCCGCCCAGGCAATGCCCGGGCTTACAGGATGAATTTTATTTTAAGGCGCTGGCGTCGGTGGCTTTTTTTCGGAATCCTGCATGCGCTGGCCCCCGCCCTTCCCTGCCCTCGCCTGTTGGAGCCCGAATGCCCCTGAACTTTGTGAAGATGCACGCCAATGGTGACGACTTCGTGCTGATCGATGCCCGTGGCCGCACCAACCCGATCACCCGCGAGCTGGCCAGGGCCCTGGGGGACCGCCGGCGTGGCATCGGTTTCAATCAGTTGGTGGTGCTCGGCGATTGCAGCGACAGCGCGGCGCAACTGACCTTCTTCAACGCCGATGGTTCCAGCCTGGACACCTGCGGCAGTGCCACCCGGGGCGCCGCCGACCTGCTGATGCAGGAAAGCGGCGTCACCTCGGTGCAGGTGAAAACCGCCCGCGGCCTGCAGCAATGCCTGCGCATTGAGGATCGGTCGGTGTCGGTGGAAATGGGCCTGCCTTCGTTCGACTGGCAGTCCATCCCCCTGGTCCGAGAGCTGGACAGCCTGCACCTGCCACTGCCGGGAACACCGGCGGCGTGCAGCATGGGCAACCCCCATTGCAGTTTTTTCGTCGACGACCTGGCACCGCTGGACATTGCCACGCTGGGCCCACAGATCGAGAACCACCCGCTGTTTCCACACAAGACCAATGTGCACTTCATCCAGGTGATCGATCGCCAGACCATCCGTCTGCGCATCTGGGAGCGCAATGGCGCCATCCCCCTGGGTTCCGGCTCCTGCTCCTGCGCAGCGGCAGTCAACGGCATCCGCCGCGGCCTGCTGGACAGCCCGGTGCGGGTGCTGTGCGATGGCGGGCCGGTGACGGTGAGCTGGGACGGCCAGGGCAAGGTGCGCCTGGCCGGCAGCGTGACCCGGGTGTTCAGCGGGTCACTGTGAAGGGATTTACTTTTCCTACATCCAGCCCAGCCATTTCCACCAGGTCATGGCGAACACCAGCATCAGCAGGTAGCCGATCAGCGTCACCAGCAGCCCGACCTTGGCGAACTGCCGGGCATTGAAGGTCTCGGTACCCAGGCAGACCATGTTCTGCGGCGCGTTGATCGGCAGGATGAAGCCGTAGCTGACCACAAAGCCCAGGAGCATGGTCATGCCCAGGCGGCTGAACTCACCCGGCAGGGTCTGCAGCACGGCGATCAGGATCGGCAGCAAGGCCGAAGTCAGCGCCGTGGCGCTGGCGAACCCCAGGTGGATGAGGATCAGGAACGCCGCGAGAATCGCGAACACCGCCAAAGGCCCCACCTGGTCCAGGCCGGTATGGGCCACTACCTGGCTCCCCAGCCATTGCCCGGCCTGGGTGCTGAGCAGCGCCGATCCCAGGCTGATGCCGACGCCGAAGACGATCACCGTGCCCCAGGGAATGCGCGACTGCACATCCTTCCAGGTCATGATGCCGATCCGCGGCAGCAGCAGGATCACCAGCCCGGCGTAGGTGGTGGTCGTGGTGTCGAAGGGGTGCAGCTTGCCTTCGGTGGACCAGGCCAACAACAGCAGCACCGACACCGCCAGCAGGCGTTTCTGCGGCCCGGTCATGGGCCCGATGTCCGCCAGGGACTGGGCCACCGCCTCCTTGCCGCCGGGAATGCTGTCGGTTTCAGGCGGCAGCAGTTTCAGCACCAGCCACAGCAGCACCAAAGACATGATCACCGCCCAGGGCGCGCCGGCGATCAGCCAGTCGAGCCAGGCCACGCGCTGGCCGAGCATCTTGTCCATGAAGCCCACGGTCAGCAGGTTCTGCGCCGCGGCGGTCTGGATCCCGACGTTCCAGATGCTGGTGCCCTGGGCGACCACGATCATCAGCCCGGCGGCGATATTGGAGCGCTTGTCGACGCCGAAGGCGGCAATCACCCCCATCATGATCGGCACCACACAGGCACTGCGCGCGGTGGCGCTGGGCACCAGCAGGCTGAGGAGGATGGTCACGGCGATGGCCCCGATAAGGATGCGCCGGGTGCTGGTGCCGACCCGGGTCAGGGTCACCAGGGCGATGCGCCGGTCGAGGCCGGTGTGGGTCATGGCGGCGGCGATGAACAAGGCACCGGCCACCAGGGCCAGGGCCGAATTGGAGAACCCGGTCAGGGCCAGGCCGATGGCCGCCGAGCTGCCATAGAGCTGGCTCGGGTCCTGCAGGGTCGGCGCGGTGCCGATGAGGAAGGCCATCAAGGCGGTGATCATGATCGCGCTGGCCTCGTAGGACACCGCCTCGCTGATCCACACCACCACGGCAAAGGCCAGGATCGCCAGCATCCGGTGCCCCGCCACCGGCAGGTCGGCGGGCAGTGGCAACAGCAGCACGGCAACCATCGCCAGCACGGCGATCAGCAATCCAATCGGTAATACAGCCTTGGCCGTGGGCGCCGTTGTTTCAGGCTTGGACATGGGCCTTTTCCTTTTCAATTGGACAGGCGCCGAGCATGGCGCAAAACCCCGGAAAGCGCCTTGATGAAGGTCAAGCACGGCGTCCTGCAAGGGCTCAAGCTGTCTGCGGGCTGAACAGGAAAACACCCGTAGAAATATTTTTTTACATCTATGCAGATTTTTCACAACTTTGAGATCAGAGTGATATCAAGGCGACAAGGAGTCGAAACGTACTTGGCTGTATCACTCCAACCTGCAAGGTGCCTTTATGGTGACAAGAAACATGAAACTGACTTCCAGGGCGCTACTGAGTTTCGGCGCCATCTGTGTACTGCTGATTGGTCTGGGAGGGCTGGCACTGTGGAAAATGGGACAGATTCACGACGCGGCACTGGATCTGCAAACCAACTGGCTGCCCAGCGTCAGGCAAGCCACAAAAATCGAATCCGGCACCTTGCGCGTGCGCCTGGAAGCACTGCACTACGCCACTGAGAACGATACCCAGAAAGCCGCTTCGCTGGACAAGCTGGGGACCCTGAAGGCCAGCCTGGCCCAGGCCATCAAGGATTACGAACCGCTGGTTTCCAGCGCCGAGGAAAAAACCACCTTTGATCAGGTCAAGCGCGGCGCCCAGGACTACCTGGACAAGCTGGCGGTGCTGATCGAGAGCAGCAAGACCAACACTGCACAACAGACCAGCGACTACATCAACCAGGTCACCGTGCCCCTGGCCAACACCCTGCAGTCCGCCATCGAGGCACTGATCGCCATCAACGAAAACGGCGCCGAGCACTCCGCCAACCAGGCAGGCCAACAGTTCGACACCGGCCTGACCCTGACCTCGGTGATCATCGTCCTGGCGATTGTCCTGACGATCCTCATCGCCACCCTGTTCACCCGCAGCATCATCCGCCCGGTGCTGTCGCTGCTGGCCACCACCCAGAAGATCGCCGAGGGCGACTTGCGGGCCCAGGTGGACGTCAGCGGCCAGGACGAGCTGACCGACCTGCAGAGATCCACCCAGGCCATGCTCGACAGCCTGAAATCCACCATCCGCCACATCGCCGATTCGTCCACCCAACTGGCTTCCGCGGCCGAGGAAATGAGCGCCATCACCCGCGAGTCCAACGCCGGCATCCAGCAACAGAGCATGGAGACCGACCAGGCCGCCACCGCGGTCAATGAAATGACCGCTGCGGTGGAGGAAGTGGCGCGCAACGCGGTGTCCGCCTCGCAATCCACCCAGGCCTCCGAGCGCTCGGCCGGGCTGGGCAAGGAGCGGGTCGAGCAGACCATCCACTCCATCGAGAAACTCACCGGCACCGTGGAACACACCCGGCTGGAAATGGCCGGCCTGGCCCAGCAGGCCCAGGACATCACCAAGGTCCTGGATGTGATCCGCGCCATTGCCGAGCAGACCAACCTGCTGGCCCTGAACGCCGCGATCGAGGCCGCCCGGGCCGGGGAACAGGGCCGCGGCTTCGCCGTGGTGGCCGATGAAGTGCGCGCCCTCGCCCACCGCACCCAGCTCTCGACCCAGGAGATCGAGCAGATGATCCAGGGCATCCAGAGCGGTTCGAGCAAGGCTATGCTGTCTATGCAGCAAAGCAGCGAGGACGCCAGCCAGACCCTGGCCATCGCCCACGAGGCCGGCGCCGCCATCGGTCATATCACCCAGGCCATCAGCGAAATCAACGAACGCAACCTGATGATCGCCACCGCCTCGGAGGAACAGGCCCAGGTGGCACGCTCGGTGGACCAGAACCTGATGAGCATCCGCGACCTGTCGCTGCAAAGCTCGTCCGCCGCCAGCCAGACTTCCATCGCCAGCAGTGAACTGTCGTCACTGGCGGTCAGTCTGAACAAACTGGTGGCACGCTTCTCCCTCTGACCGGGCGCGACCGGTCAAGCGGTTCAGGATAAGTAACGGCAAGGAGCGTTATCGATCAGCCAGCCCGGGCCGCCTCTTGGCGCCCGGGCCGGTCTGAATCAGGTGGGGGGCTCGACCGTGCTCAAACTCATTTCCGTGCAGCAGTTGCAGATGGGCATGTATATCCACCAGTTCTGCGGTTCGTGGCTGGACCATTCGTTCTGGAAAGCCGGCTTCGTGCTCAATAGCCACGCCGACCTGCAGCGCCTGCGCCAGTCCAATGTCAGCAGCCTGTGGATCGACTCGGACAAGGGCCTGGACCTGCCGGCGAACCCGCACCCCAGCGCGCCGGCCGCCCAGCCGCCGCTCAAGAGCGAAGCCCCGCTGCGGGTCGAGCGGGCCGAGGAAATCCAGCGTGCGCTGAAGATCTGCGCCCACTCCAAGAAGGCGGTGATGCAGATGTTCCAGGAGGTGCGCATGGGCCAGGCCATCGAGCTGGTCCAGGTGGACGAGCTGGTGCACAACATCTCCAGCTCGCTGCTGCGCCACCCCGACGTGCTGATCAGCCTGGCCCGGCTCAAGACCGCCGACGACTACACCTACATGCACTCGGTGGCGGTCTGCGCGCTGATGGTGGCGGTGGCCCGGCAACTGGAGCTGCCGGTGGAGCAGGTGCACCAGGCCGGAGTCGCCGGGCTGCTGCACGACATCGGCAAGCTGACCATCCCCGACAGCATCCTCAACAAACCGGAAAAACTCTCCGCCGACGAGTTCGAGCGGGTCAAGCTGCACCCTGCCGCCGGTGGTGCCATCCTGCGCCAGAACCCGCAGCTGGACGCGCTGGTGCTGGATGTGTGCCTGCACCATCACGAAAAGATCGACGGCAGCGGCTACCCGCACCACCTGGCGGGGGAGCAGATCAGTCTGTTCGCACAGATGGGTGCGGTCTGCGACGTGTATGACGCCGTGACCTCGACCCGCCCCTACAACCGTGGCTGGGACCCGGCCGAAGCCTTGCAGCGCATGTCCGGCTGGACCGGGCATTTCGGCCCGCGGGTGTTGCAGGCCCTGGTCAAGTGCGTGGGCATCTACCCGGTGGGTTCCCTGGTGCGCCTGAACAGCGGCAAGCTGGCGGTGGTCCTGGAGCAGAACAGCGAGTCGCTGCTGCTGCCCAAGGTCAAGGTGTTCTTTTCCACACGCTCGAAGATGCCCCTGCCGCAACGGGTCCTGGACCTTTCACGGCTGCAGGGCGAGGAACACATCGTCGCCCGGGAAGCGCAAGAGGCCTGGGACTTCAAGCAACTGCAACAGCTGTGGAGCGAGGTCCCGGCCTGAACCTCAGGTGCCCAGGGTCAGGCCGTTGGCCGGCAAGGGCAGCGCGGTCTTGTAGCGCACCTGCTTGAGGGCGAAGCTGGAACGGATATTGGCCACCCCGGGGACCTTGGTCAGGAAATCCATCATGAAGCGTTCCAGGGACTGGATGCTGGGCACCAGCACCCGGATCAGATAGTCCGGATCACCGGCCATCAGGTAGCACTCCATCACCTCCGGGCGGTCGGCGATGGCCTCCTCGAAGTGCTGCAGGGCCTCTTCCACCTGCTTCTCCAGGCTGACGTGGATGAACACATTGACGTGCAACCCCAACAGGTCGGCATCCAGCAGGGTCACCTGCTCGCGGATCAGCCCCAGCTCCTCCATGGCCTTGACCCGGTTGAAGCACGGGGTGGGCGAAAGATTCACCGAGCGGGCGAGGTCAGCGTTGGTGATGCGGGCATTCTCCTGAAGACTGTTGAGAATGCCGATATCGGTACGGTCCAGTTTGCGCATGAGACAAAACAACCTGTTTTTTATGTTTATGCAGATTTTTTATCTGCAAATACCGTCCAGCGCAATGAAACAGAGATAAATATTCTTCTACGCCCGGCCTATGATGTTTGTAGGACAAGATTTCTCTTACCCAGGGAATGACTGTCAGCTAGCGCGCCCAATTACAAGAAATCCACAAGATCGAGCGTAGAAAGCCATGACCCCAGCGTATGCACCGCTACGCCTGCACGTTCCCGAGCCCTCGGGACGTCCCGGCTGCAAGACCGACTTCACCTACCTGCGTCTGAACGATGCCGGCCTGGCCCGCAAACCTCCTATCGATATCGAACCTGCCGACTGCGCCGACCTGGCCCGTGGCCTGATCCGCGTGCTCGACGATCAGGGCAACGCCCTGGGCGACTGGGCCGCGGACGTGCCTGTGGAGATCCTCCGCCAGGGCATGCGCGCCATGCTCAAGACGCGGATCTTCGACAACCGCATGGTGGTCGCCCAACGGCAGAAGAAGATGTCCTTCTATATGCAGAGCCTGGGCGAGGAAGCCATCGGCAGTGCCCAGGCCCTGGCGTTGAACATCGACGACATGTGCTTCCCCACCTACCGCCAGCAAAGCATCCTGATGGCCCGGGAAGTGCCGCTGGTGGAGATGATCTGCCAACTGCTGTCCAACGAGCGCGATCCGCTCAAGGGGCGCCAGCTGCCGATCATGTACTCGGTGAAGGAATCCGGGTTCTTTACTATCTCCGGCAACCTGGCGACCCAGTTCGTGCAGGGCGTGGGCTGGGGCATGGCCTCGGCGATCAAGGGCGATACCAAGATCGCCTCGGCCTGGATCGGCGACGGCGCCACCGCCGAGTCGGACTTCCACACCGCCCTGACCTTCGCCCACGTGTACCGCGCACCGGTGATCCTCAACGTGGTCAACAACCAGTGGGCGATCTCCACCTTCCAGGCCATCGCCGGCGGTGAAGCCACCACCTTCGCCGGACGCGGCGTGGGCTGCGGCATCGCTTCGCTGCGGGTCGACGGCAACGACTTCATCGCCGTCTACACCGCCTCGCGCTGGGCCGCCGAACGTGCCCACCGCAACCTTGGCCCGACCCTGATCGAGTGGGTCACCTACCGCGCCGGCCCGCACTCCACCTCCGACGACCCGTCCAAGTACCGCCCGGCCGACGACTGGAGCCACTTCCCCCTGGGCGATCCGATTGCCCGTCTCAAGCAGCACCTGATCAAGATCGGCCAGTGGTCCGAAGAGGAACACGCCGCGGTCAGTGCCGAGCTGGAAGCCCAGGTCATCGCCGCCCAGAAGGAAGCCGAGCAGTACGGCACCCTCGCCGGCGGCCAGATCCCCAGCGCCGCGACCATGTTCGAGGATGTCTACAAGGACATGCCCGAGCACTTGAAACGCCAACGCCAGGAACTGGGGATCTGAAATGAACGATCACAACAACAATATCCAGCTGGACACCGCCATGACCACCACCACCATGACCATGATCCAGGCCCTGCGCTCGGCTATGGATGTGATGCTCGAGCGTGACGACAACGTCGTGGTGTTCGGCCAGGACGTGGGCTACTTCGGCGGCGTGTTCCGCTGCACCGAAGGCCTGCAGGCCAAGTACGGCACCTCGCGGGTGTTCGACGCGCCGATCTCGGAAAGCGGCATCGTCGGCGCGGCCATCGGCATGGGCGCCTACGGCCTGCGCCCGGTGGCGGAAATCCAGTTCGCCGACTACGTCTACCCGGCCTCGGACCAGATCATTTCCGAAGCCGCGCGCCTGCGCTATCGCTCCGCCGGCCAGTTCACCGCGCCCATGACCCTGCGCATGCCTTGCGGCGGCGGCATCTACGGCGGGCAGACCCACAGCCAGAGCATCGAGGCGATGTTCACCCAGGTCTGCGGCCTGCGCACCGTGATGCCGTCCAACCCCTACGACGCCAAGGGCCTGCTGATCGCCTCCATCGAGAACGATGACCCAGTGATCTTCCTCGAACCCAAGCGCCTGTATAACGGCCCGTTCGACGGCCATCACGATCGCCCGGTAACCCCCTGGTCGAAACACCCGGCGGCCCAGGTACCGGACGGCTACTACAAGGTGCCGCTGGACGTGGCGGCCATCGCCCGCCCGGGCAAGGACGTGACCATCCTCACCTACGGCACCACCGTCTACGTGTCGCAAGTGGCGGCCGAGGAAACCGGCATCGACGCCGAGGTCATCGACCTGCGCAGCCTGTGGCCCCTGGACCTGGACACCATCGTCAAGTCGGTGAAAAAGACTGGCCGTTGCGTGGTGGTACACGAAGCCACCCGTACCTGCGGTTTCGGCGCCGAACTGGTGTCGCTGGTGCAGGAACACTGCTTCCACCACCTGGAAGCCCCGATCGAGCGCGTCACCGGTTGGGATACGCCGTATCCCCACGCGCAGGAGTGGGCATATTTCCCAGGGCCGTCCCGAGTGGGCGCGGCGCTGCAACGGGTCATGGAGGTCTGAATGGGCACGCACGTAATCAAGATGCCGGACATCGGCGAAGGCATCGCGGAAGTTGAACTGGCGCAGTGGCACGTCAAGGTCGGCGATCAGGTAGTGGAAGATCAGGTTCTGGCAGACGTGATGACCGACAAGGCGATGGTCGACATCCCCTCCCCGGTGCACGGCAAGGTCATCTCCCTGGGCGGCGAGCCCGGTGAAGTGATGGCGGTGGGCAGCATCCTCATCAGCATCGAGGTCGAAGGCGCGGGCAACCTCAAGGAATCCGCCCAGGCAGCCGCACCGGCGGCAAAAGAGCCGGCAGCTATTAATAAGCCCGTGGCCGCCGCGCCAGTGGCCCAAGCCCCCAAAGCGGAAAAACCCGTCGCCAGTCCAGCAGCAGCCTGCCGCCCAGCGCCCCAGGCACCGGTGGCCCGGGAAGCCGACGAGCGTCCGCTGGCCTCGCCGGCGGTGCGCAAGCACGCCCTGGACCTGGGCATCCAGCTGCGCCTGGTGCAAGGCAGCGGCCCGGCCGGGCGCATCCTGCACGAAGACCTGGACGCCTACCTGGCCCAGGACAGCCAGCCGCTCAAGGGTTACTCGGCGCCAGGGGCCGGCTATGCCGAGCGCCATGATGAAGAGCAGATCCAGGTCATTGGCATGCGCCGCAAGATCGCCCAGCGCATGCAGGAGTCCAAGCATCGCGCCGCGCACTTCAGCTATGTCGAGGAAGTGGACGTCACCGCCCTGGAAGAGCTGCGCATCCACCTCAATGAAAAGCACGGCGCCACCCGCGGCAAGCTGACCCTGCTGCCGTTCCTGGTGCGGGCCATGGTCGTCGCCCTGCGCGACTTCCCGCAGATCAACGCCCGCTACGACGACGAGGCCCAGGTCATCACCCGCCACGGCGCGGTGCACGTCGGGGTCGCCACCCAGAGCGACGTCGGCCTGATGGTGCCGGTGGTGCGCCACGCCGAAGCCCGCAGCCTGTGGGGCAACGCCGAGGAAATCGCGCGCCTGGCCCAGGCCGCTCGCAGCGGCAAGGCCGCCCGGGATGAACTCTCCGGTTCCACCATCACCCTCACCAGCCTCGGCGCGCTGGGCGGGATCGTCAGCACGCCGGTGCTGAACCTGCCGGAAGTGGCGATTGTCGGGGTCAACCGCATCGTCGAGCGGCCCATGGTGATCAAGGGCCAGATCGTGATCCGCAAGATGATGAACCTCTCCAGCTCCTTCGATCATCGGGTGGTCGACGGCATGGACGCTGCGCAATTCATCCAGGCCATTCGCGGCCTGCTCGAACAACCCGCCACGCTGTTTGTGGAGTAAGACATGCAACAGACTCTCAATACCCAACTGTTGATCATCGGCGGCGGCCCTGGCGGTTATGTGGCGGCCATCCGCGCCGGCCAGCTGGGCATCTCCACCATTCTGGTGGAGGGCCAGTCCCTGGGCGGCACCTGCCTGAACATCGGTTGCATCCCGTCCAAGGCGCTGATCCATGTCGCCGAGCAGTTCCACCAGACCCGCCACCACAGCCAGGGCTCGGCCCTGGGCATCGAAGTGGCGGCGCCAACCCTGAACATCGGCAAGAGCGTGGAATGGAAGGACGGCATCGTCGACCGCCTGACCACCGGGGTCGCCGCGCTGCTGAAGAAAAACAAGGTCCAGGTGATTCAGGGCTGGGCCAGGGTCATCGACGGCAAGACCGTGGAAATCGAAGGCGCCGATACCCGCATCCAGTGCGAGCACCTGCTGCTGGCCACCGGTTCGAAAAGCGTCAACCTGCCGATGCTGCCCATCGGCGGGCCGATCATTTCCTCCACCGAGGCCCTGGCACCCAAGACCCTGCCCAAGCGCCTGACCGTGGTCGGCGGCGGCTACATCGGCCTGGAACTGGGCATCGCCTACCGCAAGCTCGGGGTCGAAGTCAGCGTGGTGGAGGCCCAGGAACGTATCCTGCCCGCCTACGACGGCGAACTGACCCAGCCGGTGCTGGACTCGGTGAAGCAGTTGGGGATCAAGCTCTACCTCAAGCACAGCGTGCTGGGCTTCGATGCCGCCAGCAGCAGCCTGCAGGTACGCGAACCCAATGGCGATACCCTGAACCTGGCCACCGACCAGGTGCTGGTGGCCGTGGGCCGCAAGCCCAACACCCAGGGCTGGAACCTGGAAAGCCTGAACCTGGACATGAACGGCGCGGCCATCAAGATCGACCACCGGTGCCAGACCAGCATGCGCAACGTCTGGGCCATCGGCGACCTGAGCGGTGAGCCGATGCTCGCGCACCGGGCCATGGCCCAGGGCGAGATGGTCGCCGAGCTGATCGCCGGCAAGCACCGGGAATTCAACCCGGCAGCGATCCCCGCGGTGTGCTTCACCGACCCGGAACTGGTGGTGGTGGGCAAGACCCCGGACGAGGCCCGCGCTGCCGGCCTGGATTGCATCGTCAGCAGCTTCCCGTTCGCGGCCAATGGCCGGGCCATGACCCTGGAATCGAAAAGCGGTTTCGTGCGGGTGGTGGCCCGAAGTGACAATCACCTGATTGTCGGCTGGCAGGCAGTGGGAGTCGGAGTCTCCGAATTGTCCACGGCGTTCGGCCAATCCCTGGAAATGGGCGCGCGCCTGGAAGACATCGGCGGCACCATCCACGCCCACCCGACCCTGGGTGAAGCGGTCCAGGAAGCGGCGCTGCGGGCACTGGGCCACGCCCTGCATCTGTAACCACTCAAGGGGCACACAGGACAGTGCCCAGGTAGGAGCGCGGCTGGCCCGCGAAAGGGCCAGCGTGGACAGCCAAGCGGCCTTCGCGAGCAAGCTCGCTCCTACAGGGGTATGGGGCTGTTAGGGGGGAAGCTTCATAAGCAGGCTAAGTTTTTTTGCGCCCCCTCCCATCGTCCGGGATGCGGCACGCCCCCGGAATGCAGTATTGTTGTGCCCATCCAAAAAAACGTCAGAAGCCTTGAGCCGTTCCGACGGTTGTTAAGCGATAGAGGGTGTCATGGGTAACGAAAGCATCAATTGGGACAAGCTGGGTTTTGACTACATCAAGACAGACAAGCGCTATCTGTCGCACTGGCGTAACGGCGAGTGGGACGCAGGCACCCTGACTGAAGACAATGTGCTGCACATCAGCGAGGGCTCCACCGCCCTGCACTATGGCCAGCAATGTTTCGAAGGCCTGAAGGCCTACCGCTGCAAGGACGGTTCGATCAACCTGTTCCGTCCGGACCAGAACGCCGCACGCATGCAGCGCAGCTGCGCCCGCCTGCTGATGCCGCAGGTCTCCACCGAACAGTTCATCGAAGCCTGCAAGGCCGTGGTCAAGGCCAACGAACGCTTCATCCCGCCCTACGGCACCGGCGGCGCGCTGTACCTGCGCCCATTCGTGATCGGCGTCGGCGACAACATCGGCGTGCGCACCGCGCCGGAGTTCATCTTCTCGATCTTCGCCATCCCGGTCGGCGCCTACTTCAAGGGCGGCCTGACCCCGCACAACTTCCTGATCTCCAGCTACGACCGCGCGGCGCCTCAGGGCACCGGCGCGGCCAAGGTCGGTGGCAACTACGCCGCCAGCCTGATGCCCGGCGCCCAGGCCAAGAAGGCCAGCTTCGCCGACTGCATCTACCTCGACCCGCTGACCCACAGCAAGATCGAGGAAGTGGGTTCGGCCAACTTCTTCGGCATCACCCATGACGACAAATTCGTCACCCCCAACTCGCCATCGGTACTGCCGGGCATCACCCGCCTGTCGCTGATCGAGCTGGCCAAGACCCGCCTGGGCCTGGAAGTGGTCGAAGGCGACGTGTTCATCGACAAGCTGGCGGACTTCAAGGAAGCCGGTGCCTGCGGTACTGCTGCGGTGATCACGCCGATCGGCGGCATCGAGTACCAGAACAAGCTGCACGTGTTCTACAGCGAAAAAGAAGTCGGCCCGATCACCCAGAAGCTCTATAAAGAGCTGACCGGTGTGCAGACCGGCGACGTCGAAGCGCCAGCGGGCTGGATCGTCAAGGTCTGATTCCCCCCCCTGCTTCAGCCGAGCCCGCCCCTGGTTGCCAGGGGCGGGCTTTTTCATGCCTGGAGCCTGCAGGATGCCAGCCGAAGGCGGGGCTCCCCCTCAGAGGCTGATACCGAACAACATCAGCACCTGTTGCGTTCCATCCACCACCAGCAGCGCGGCCTGGGATGCCATCAAGGTGTAGAAAAAGCTCGCGATCAACACGCAGAGCTCGAACCAGACGAACATCGGCCAGTTGCTGGCGCGCAGCGGCCGCTCCTGCATGAGCTGCCTCACGCCGTTGCGTGGCAGGTGATAGACGATCTCGAACACCTTGGTCTCGCGAAAATTCTTGAACACTGCATACATCACGGCAAAGCCGGTGACAGCCGCCATCCACCAGAAACCGACCAGTTCCACCCCGCTCTGCCCCTGGGACTGGAGGCTGGCGCTCTGTTGAAAAAAATGCATGCCCACCGCTGAAACCAAAGGCATCACGACCCCGAAGTAGACCACCAGCCCCAGGCTGGCCATGGCCACACCGCTGGCAAAGACACTGATGCGGATCACCCAGGCGAGAAACCCGGGGGAAAACTTCGAATAGGCCCTCTGGGTTTCGATCACCAGCAAGGGGATCAGCATGGTCAGCACTCCAACCGCGATGTCCACGACCTTGAACCCGGTCTTGGGCAGCAGCAGCGCCGCCAGGAAGGTCACGCCGCGGCTGCCCACCCGCCACATCATCTTCGCGTCGTCAGTCACTCCCTTCGACCAGAATTCCTCGGTAATGCCCTTGCCGTCATCCACGCCGTCATCCATTGGCTGCCTGCCTCATTGTTCAAAGCCGCCCATTGTCAGGGAAGGCCCTGGGGCCTGCCCAGCGCTATCGCCGCGCGGCTGGCCGATCCGCTTGCCTGGCCGTGCTGCCACCTGGCTGGCCTGCCCGTCGCGCTGCTTGCCGTGGCGGGCCTGGTTGATCAGTGCCGGAATCAGCGGCCCCTCCGGCAGGTGCTTCCAGAAGCGCGCCGGCAAATGCCCCTGCATCACCCGGGGGTTGAGCCGCGCCGGGTTGAAGATATGGCTGTAGTAGGCCAGCCACAGCTCGCCCCCGGGGTCTTCACCGGCCTGGGCCAGTTGCCGCCAGGCGCTGGGGCAGCGCCTCTGGTGGTGCAGTTGCGTACCGTCGAAATACACCCCGTCCCGGGGCGTGGCGATCATCCAGCGGTGGCGCCCCATGCGCCCGATGAAATGCCGGCTGGCCTGGGCCAGGATGTCGTGGGCCGGCTCGTGCCAGGCCACGTATTCAGGCTGCTCGGCCAGCTGTGAGCGGCCCGCGGGCAAGCTGACGAAGCGCACGAAGGCATGCAGGTGATGGGCCTCGCGGTCGACTTGCTTGATTCGCCGCTGCAACTCGCTGCCCAGTTGATCGCCGCTGAGCATGGCCGTGCGGTCGCCATGGCTGACCCGCCACAGCACCTCGTACAAGAGGCTCCAGCGCTGCTCGCCGCGATAGCAGGCGGCCCGTTCCAGCAGCTCCAGCAGGGCCAGGGGAATCCGCGCACGAAACGGACCGGGCTGCTCAGGGCAAGCCTCATCGCTGGCGAACAGATCGGCCTCCTGCGTCCCGGACCAACTGACCCGGCTCGGGTCGATGGAATGGCTGAGCAGCCAGCGCGCCTGCTGGCGCCAGGTGTCGAACAGGTCGTCACAGTCCAGGCTGATCATCCCCAAAGCCCCATCTGCTGCGGTTGCGGGCGTTCCCGCAGTTGCTGGTAGAGCAGCGCGCTGCTGGTCTCCGCCTGCTGCGGGTGATAGTCGCTGGTGATAAAGAACGGCCTGGCCTTGCTCAGCACACAGCGCATGCGCGCCAGGTCCTCGTAGCGGATACGCCGCTCGCGGCGCAGTTCCACCAGGCGCTGGGTAGTGCGCAGGCCGATCCCCGGAATGCGCGAGATCAGCGCCGGTTCGGCACGGTTCAGGTCCAGGGGAAACACGCTGCGGTTGTCCAGGGCCCAGGCCAGCTTGGGGTCCATGTCCAGGGCCAGGTGCCCCGGCCCCTGGAACAGTTCGTTGGCGCTGAAGCCATAGCCGCGCAGCAGGAAGTCGGCCTGGTACAGGCGGTGCTCGCGCATCAGCGGTGGCGCGGCCAGGGGTACGCTTTTCGGGCTGTTGGGAATCGGGCTGAAGGCCGAGTAATAGACCCGGCGCAGGCGGAAGTTGCCGTACAGCGCCTCGGCGCTGTGGAGGATGGTGCTGTCGTCGGTGTCATCGGCGCCGACGATCATCTGGGTGCTCTGCCCGGCCGGGGCGAAGCGCGGCGCCCGGGGCTCGTTGAGCACCGTCTGCTCGCCGGTATAGATGGTGCCCATGGCCTGCTTGATCGAACCCAGGTGCTTTTCCGGGGCCAGGGCCTTGAGGCCCTGGTCGGTGGGCAGCTCGACGTTGACGCTGAGGCGGTCGGCGTAGCGCCCGGCCTGCTCGATCAGCAACGGGTCGGCGTCGGGGATGGTCTTGAGGTGGATGTAGCCACGGAACTCGTGCTCTTCGCGCAGCAGCCTTGCCACCTGCACCAGTTGCTCCATGGTGTAGTCCGCCGAGCGGATGATCCCCGAGCTGAGGAACAGCCCGCTGACGCAATTGCGCCGGTAGAAATCCAGGGTCAGGCGCACGACTTCCTCGGGGCTGAAGCGTGCCCGGGGTACGTCGCTGGAACGGCGATTGACGCAGTACTGGCAGTCGTAGAGGCAGAAATTGGTCAGCAGCACCTTGAGCAGCGAGACGCAGCGCCCGTCCGGCGTATAGCTGTGGCAGATGCCCATGCCATTGCTCGAACCCAGCCCGCTCTTGCCTTCGGAACTGCGCTTGGGCGCGCCGCTGCTGGCGCAGGAAGCGTCGTACTTGGCGGCGTCGGCGAGGATGCTCAGCTTGTCGATCAGTTGCATGGTCGGGCCCGGATACTGTTTTTATATACAGTACAGAGTAAAACCCCGGGACCACAAGAGAGCTGCCGGGGCAAATTGAAAAAAAACGTCTCGCCACCCCGTCGGCAGCCTGGAGCTATTGGCGAAAATCCTTAAGATACCCCCCGCGCCCACGCCCCCTGGAAAGGACTCTGCCCCATGCATCGCCTCTACCGTTTCTGCCTGTTCGGCATGGCCTTGCTGTCGAGCATTGCCGCCAGCGCCGCGCCCACCGACCAGGAACTGATCGCTGCCCTGTACGCCAAAGTCCAGGCCCGGCAGGACTGGCAGGCCCAGGCCAGGCAATGCCCCGGCGACAACATGCCGGCCAGGGCCGCGATACGGGCCACGCAGGCCAACCGCTGCGAAACCCCGGAGCAGCTGGGAGCCTGCCTGCAGCGCTGCGAGGCCGGCGACGGCAACGATTGCTACTGGCTGGCAACCACCCTGCAACAGGCCAAAGGGCCGGCCGAAGGCTATGAACCGCTGTACCAGCGCGCTTGCAGCCTGGGCCTGGTCTCCGGCTGCACCAACCGCGCCGCCGGCATGCTCACGGCCGACGCCGACAGCCAGGGCACCCGGCACTGTGCAGTGCAGACCTTCAACAAGGCCTGTGAGCTGGATGACCCCTGGGCCTGCACCATGTACGGCTTCCACCTGAGCCGGGGCATAGGCGTAGCGCCCGACGCCGATCTGGCGCTGAAGGTGCTGGATAAATCCTGCAAGCACGGCCCCGCCGACCCTGCCTGCAGCGGTGCCCGCCAGTTGCAGGAAGACATTCGCAACGCCCTTGAGGCGGCGAAACGCTGAATCGTCCCGGGAACGGTCTCGCTGGCAGGAGCCGACTTGCCAGCGCCCGGGCGTTCAAGAACCGCGCGGCGCCACCGGGCTTTCGCGATTGCGCTTGAAACGCTGGCGCAGCCACTCGTAGCCGCTGACCATGACAATCCCCGCCAGCACCAGCAACGCGCCGAAAATGAAGTTCGGCTCCAGCGGCTCATGCAGCAGCCAGACCCCGAAACCTATGCCGAACAGCGGGGTCATGAACGACAGCACGCCCAACCGCGAGGCCGGGTAGCGGCGCAGCAGGGTGAACCAGATCAGGAAGCTGGCGAACGACACCACCAACACCTGAAAGCCCAGGCTGGCGACCACCAACGGTGTGAAATGGATGCTGGTCTGATCGGTCAGCAGCGCCGCCAGCCCGAGCCAGACAAAGGCCCCCAGCAGTTGATACTGCAGGGTCCGGGTGGTGGGGCTGGAGGCTAGCCGCGAACAGCGCACCACCACGGTGGTCGCGCCCCAGGCGACCCCGCCCAGCACCCCGAGAAAATCCCCCAGCAGCACATGGCTGCCACCGCCGTGCCCGGCCGCGGCGGGGCCGCTAAAGGCCACGACTATGCCACCAAAGGCCACGCCGATACCCAGCCACTGCGCGGGTTTCAACCGCTCGGCCGGCATCAGCCAGTGCAGCCCCAGGGCGGCGAAGATCGGCGCGGTATAGAGAAAGATCGCCATGTGCGAGGCCGTGGTGTAGCGCAGCCCTTCACCCACCAGCAGAAACTCCAGGGCGAACAGCCCGCCCACCAGCAGGCCCGGGCGCCAATGGCCGTCACCCAGCCCCAGGCGCTCGCCGCGCCAGCACATCAGCAGGCCCACCAGCAGCGCCGCGCCGCCGGAGCGCAGGGCAATCTGCAGCACCGGGGCGATGTCCGACGCAGTGGCCTTGAGCGCCACCTGCTGCAGGCCCCAGATCGCGCACAGGCCAACCATCAGGCTGCAGGCGGTGGCATCCAGGGGTTGGCGAGTGGCCATGGCAGATCCTTCATCGAGAAAAAGTGATGAAGGATTGTCCGCCTGACAGTTTTCCTAGATATAGTTTTAATCCGCCAGCCCATAGCACTTATCCGCCAACCGGTGCCCGACATGAACAAAGCCGCGCAACAGTTGCACCTGCCGCCTTTCAGCGAAGCCCTGCCGGCGCCGATCTTCTTTCGCGCGGCCAATCTGCCGGCCCACGCCACCTACCCGCGCCACCGCCATCCGTGGGGCGAGTTCGTCTATGCCTACAGCGGGGTGATGGAAATCGAGCTGGGCGACCACCATTACCTGGCGCCGCCGCAGTACGGCATCTGGCTGCCGCCGAATGTCGAGCACATGGGCTTCAACCGCCACGAAGCCTGCCACTGCTCGCTGTACCTGGCGCCCGAGCTGTGCACCGCCCTGCCCGCCCGGCACTGCGCCCTGAGCCTCAGCCCGCTGGTCCTGGCGCTCCTGGACGACTTGCGCCAGGCGCCACCGGGCCTGCCCCAGAGCGACGAGCAACAGCGCATGCTGCAGGTGCTGGTGGACAAGCTGGGGCATGCCTCCTGCGCCGGCAGCTACCTGCCCTCGTCCGACGACCCGCTGCTGGGCCCGGTGCTGCGCACCCTCAAGGCCAACCCCGGCGACCCGCGCTCGCTGCCGCAACTGGCCCATGCCGCCAACACCAGCGAACGCACGCTGATGCGGCGCAGCCAGCGCGAGCTGGGCATGTCACTGGTGGAATGGCGCCAGCGCCTGAAAGTGGTGCAGGCCCTGGCCCTGCTGGAACAGGGACGGACCGTGGAAAGCATCGGCCTGGACCTGGGCTACAGCAGCGCCTCGGCCTTTATCAGCATGTTCCGGCGGATGATGGGCACCACCCCGGATGAATACCGCCGCCAAGCCATGGGGCGCGACTGAGCCCGGCGCGCCTATTGATGCTGCACCTGCATCATGGAACTGACCTGCACCTGCGCGTGCATCTGCTCCGCCCCGCCACCGCGACGCATGCCGCGTACCGGGCAGGCGTCCAGATAATCCAGGCCCACCGCCAGTTTCAGGTGGCGCTCGGGGCGGTCCAGGCGGTTGGTCACGTCGAAGCTGTACCAGCCGTCATCCAGCCAGGCTTCGGCCCAGGCATGGCTGGCCAGGTGGCTCTGGTCCTCGGTGCACAGGTAGCCGGACACGTAGCGCGCCGGTATGCCCAGGCTACGGGCGCAGGCCAGGAACGCATGGGTGTGGTCCTGGCAGACGCCGGCGCCGCCGGCAAAGGCTTGCGCGCCGGTGCTGCCGACCCCGGTGGCGCCAGGGCTGTAGGGCATGTGCTCGGCCAGGGCCTGCATCAGCTCGATCAGCGCGGCGCGATCGCGGCGCTCGCCACAATGCTGTCGGGCAAAGTCGCTCAGGGCCGGGTCGGCCTTGCTCAGGTGGCTGCTGCGCAGGAACGGCAGCGGCGACTGGCTGTCGCCCTCCACTTCGCGCAGCGGGTCGATCTGCACTTCGCCGAAAGCGCTGAGGACGATCGCGCCGTGGGGCTCGTCCAGGGTCATGACGTGGAGGATGTTGCCGTAGGGATCGCGCTGGGCACGCACCCGCCGCGGCAGCTCCAGGTGCCATTGGAGGATCTGCTGGCGCAGGCTGTTCTGGGGCGTCAGGCGCAGGAACTGGATGCTGGTGCAGACTTCATCGGTGTAGCTGTAGGTCGTGTCGTGACGAATGGACAGTTTCATACCACCTCCAGATAGGACTCGTGCACGGTTTGCCCCAGGTGGCGGATCTGAGCGATGCAGTCGGTCAGCCACTGGTGCAGCCCGGAGTCGAGAATCTCGTTGATCCCGGTGTAGCGCAGCCGCGCATTCAGCTCGGCGGCCAGGCGCTGGGCCGGGCGGCCGTTGTCCCCCGGCAGCGCGGCGAGGATCTGGTCCAGCTCCTCGACGCAGGCGTGCAGCGAGCGCGGCACATCGGCGCGCAGCAGCAGCATTTCGGACACCTGCTCGGCCCCCGGGGCATTGCGGTAGATCTCGTTGAACGCCTCGAAGGAGGACAAGGCGCGAAGCAAGGCGCTCCACTGGTAGTAGCCGCGGGCCGAATCGTCGCTGACCTCCTCGGACTCCTCGCCGAACATTTCATAGCGCGCATCCAGCAGGCGCAGGGTGTTGTCGGCGCGTTCGATAAAGGTTCCCAGGCGGATAAAGCGATAGGCATCGTTGCGCATGATGGTGCCGGCGGTAGCGCCGCGGAACAGGTGCGAACGCTCCTTGACCCACTCGCAGAACTGGCTGATGCCATAGCGCCCCAGGCCGTTGCGGGCGATGTTGCGCATCTCCAGCCAGGTGGCGTTGATGTTTTCCCACATGTCGGCGGTGATCCGCCCGCGCACCGCGTGGGCATTGCTGCGTGCCGCGCGCAGGCAGCAGTAGATGCTGCCCGGGTTGCTCTCGTCGAGGGCGAAGAAATGCAGCATGCGCTCGCTGTTGAGTTCGCCGTGGCGCTGGTGGTAATCGTCCAGGGTGCCGGCGGCCAGCAGCGACATGGCCAGTTCGGCCTGGCCGTCGCCGCGCCCGGCCTGGGGCATCAACGACAGCGAGTAACTGACTTCGAGCATGCGTGCCAGGTTCTCGGCACGCTCCAGGTAGCGGGACATCCAGTACAGATCGGCTGCGGTTCTTGAAAGCATGGTTCAGTCCTCCACCACCCAGGTGTCTTTGGTGCCGCCGCCCTGGGACGAGTTGACCACCAGCGAGCCCTCGCGCAACGCGACCCGGGTCAGGCCGCCGGGCACCAGGCGGGTTTCCCGGCCCGAAAGCACGAACGGCCGCAGGTCGATATGCCGCGGCGCGATGCCGCTTTCGACAAAGGTCGGGCAGGTGGACAGCGACAGGGTCGGCTGGGCGATATAGGCCTCGGGCCGGGCCTTGATCCGCACGCGGAATTCCTCGATCTGCGCCGCCGTCGCCGCCGGCCCCACCAGCATGCCGTAGCCGCCGGAACCCTGGGCTTCCTTGACCACCAACTGCGCCAGGTTGGCCAGCACGTGGGACAGTTCGGCGGGCTTGCGGCACTGCCAGGTGGGCACGTTCTTGAGGATCGGTTCCTCGCTGAGGTAAAAGCGGATCATCTCGTCCACATAGGGGTAGATCGACTTGTCGTCGGCCACCCCGGTGCCCACGGCATTGGCCAGCACCACGTTGCCGCAGCGGTAGGCGGCGATCAGCCCGGGCACCCCGAGCATGGAATCGGGGTTGAACGACAGCGGGTCCAGGTAGGCGTCATCCAGGCGTCGGTAGATCACGTCCACCGCCTGGGCACCGGCGGTGGTGCGCATGTACACCCGGTCGTCACGCACGAACAGATCGGCGCCTTCCACCAGTTCCACGCCCATCTCCCGGGCCAGGAACGCATGTTCGAAATAGGCACTGTTGAAGCGCCCCGGGGTCAGCACCACCACGGTCGGGTTATCCAGGGGGCTGGAGCTTTTCAGGGTGTCCAGCAGCAGGTTCGGGTAATGGTCGATGGGCGCGATGCGCTGGGCGGCGAACAGTTCGGGGAACAGGCGCATCATCATCTTGCGGTCTTCGAGCATGTAGCTGACACCGCTGGGGGTGCGCAGGTTGTCTTCGAGCACGTAGTAGCTGCCGTCGCCGTCGCGCACCAGGTCGACCCCGGCGATATGGGCATAGATGCCGCGGTGCAGGTCCAGGCCCTGCATCGCCACCTGATAGCCCTCGTTGGCCAGCACCTGTTCGGCGGGGATGATGCCTTCCTTGAGAATCCGCTGGCCGTGATAGAGGTCGGCGAGGAACAGGTTCAGCGCCTGCACCCGCTGGATGCAGCCGCGCTCCACGGTGCGCCATTCGCTGGCCTTGATACTGCGGGGAATGATGTCGAAGGGAATCAGGCGCTCGGTGCCCTGCTCGTCGCCGTACAGGGTGAAGGTGATACCGGCGCGGTGGAACAGCAGGTCGGCTTCGCGCCGGCGCTGGTCCAAAAGTTCCAGAGGAGTGTCCGCCAGCCAGCGGGCAAACCCCTGGTAGTGAGGCCGGCAGACGCCATCGGCAGCATACATTTCATCAAAGAAAGCGCGGGACATAGCCAACTCCTTGCCGTGACGTGAACGGCTTTTTATTTGAACCCTGTGTGTGCGTGACCCGGCTTCGAGCGTGAGGGGCCCAGCCCCCCTGAAAGAGTGATAGCAATCGCTATGCCGCAAATGCACGGTGCGCCGCCCCGGAGGTGGCCCGTGGCAAAAATGACCGCTTAGCGACAAATAGATTCAAAAAAGAGACACAAAGAAAGCTGGAGAACACCCAGCAGCAAAGCCCCAGCAGCGTAGCCGGCGCCGCTCGCGGCCCTGCGCGAACAGAATCGGTGCACAAAGCCCCCGCGCTGCATGTTTTGCCCCGTTATCGGGAGTTTTCCGGCCAATGCCGCCCCACAGCGCGGCCTTGAGGCGCCATCGCGGGGCCCTGAGCACTGACCATCAGCGCACCATCAAGGTTCAAAGACTTGGCGCCGCTGCCCCCGGCAACCTCAGGCGCCCGGCAGGCACGCCAGAATCAGGGCCAGCGCCTGCTGCGGTGAGAGCTGCGCGGTGTCCAGGCGCAGCGGCGAGCTCGCCCAAGGCTGATAGTCATGCTCGAGCACCGATTGCCAGCTGGGCGGGCGCAGGCCCGGCACGTCCAACTGGCGGGTCTCGACCCGGCGCCGATGCTCCGCAAGATCGGAGCACACCACCTCGATCTCCAGCAGCCTCACCCCCTGTCTGCTGGCCAGGGCCTGCCAGGCCTGGCGGCTTTCCTGCACCGGATTGACGCAGTCGGCCAGTACCCGGTTGCCCAGGGCCAGGTTGGCCTCGGCCAGTTGCAGGGCAATCTGGTAGCCGGCCTTGCCCACCTGCGCCAGGCCAGCGTCACGCAGGCCCTGTTCGATGCTGTCGATGCGCAGGTAGGTGGCCGCCAGGTGTGGCGCCAGGGTACGGGCGATGGTGGTCTTGCCGGTACCCGGCAAGCCGCTGAAAACGATGAGCATGCAAGGCCCTGCCAACGTTGAAGGACGCACAGCTTTACCACTATTGCCGCACGCGTCCAGCCCCGGGCTTGAGGACGGGCCGCCACTAGCCCTGATCCAGGGACGCCCGACCACCGCCCGGCAGCGCACTTGCCCAAGCCCCGGCAACCCAGGAAAATGGGCCGCTTTCTGCGCCCTCCCGTGATCTACACTAACGTCCAGCATTGACGGTAGGCCCTTGTATAGCGGGCCACTCAGCCTGCCACTCCTTCTCGACTCATCCGTGTGCCGTAATTCGTTCAGGAGCCCCGATGCCTCGCTTCATCCTGCCCCTGCTGATGTGGCTGACATGCCTCCCGGCGATGGCCAACCCCGCGTTCTCCTTGCAACTGCTCAACTATGAATCTCCCCACCACCAGCCACTGCCATTGAGCGGCGACGATTGGCAATGGCTGCGCAACAAGCGTGAACTGGTTCTGGGCACCTCGCAGCAAAACCTGCCACCGCTGGAAATGGTCAACGAAGCCAAGGAATACGAAGGCATCACCGCCGACTATGCCGGCCTGCTGGGCGATGCCCTGGGCGTGAAGATCAGCGTTCGCGCCTATGACACCCGCGAGCAGGTGTTCAGCGCCCTGGCCAAGGGCGAGATCGACTTCATGGGCAGCGTCACCCAGGGCGAGGCCGAGCGACGTCAACTGTTGCGCAGCCAGATCTATCTGGCCAATCGCCCGACACTGGTCGCTCGCCTGGGGGATTCACCGTCGCTGAAAAACGGTTTGCAGGGGTACAGGCTGGCCATTTCCCTGGACAGTATCAGCCTGCCCGTGGCCCAGGCCATGTACCCCAAGGCTCGGATCGAAAGCTACGCCAGTGCCGATGCGGCCATGGCCGCGGTAGCCTTCGGCGATGCCGACATGCTGCTTGGCGACGCAGTGCTGGCGCAGTTTCTGATCTCGCGCAACTACAGCGACTACCTGCGGATCATCTACAGCGGCCCGGCCAGCACCAGCGGCTTCAGCTTTGCAGTGGCCCCCGACAACCAACGCTTGCAGCATCTGCTCGACAACGCGCTGCAAGCAGTCCACAAGGAACAGGGCACCAGCATCCGCAATCGCTGGGGCGACCGTCTGCTGCTGAGCATGGAGAAAACCAGCCTGACGGCCGAGGAACAGCGCTGGATCGAAAACAACCCGGTGGTGCGCATTGGCATTCACCGCTACCTGCCGCCGATGTCCTACTTCGACGCCGACAACAATTACCTGGGCATTACCGCCGACCTGCTGACCATGCTGGAGGCCAAGACCGGGCTGAGCTTCGACATCACTGCGCTGCCCAGCTTCAAGGACCTCAACGAGGCCGTGCGCAACGGCCGGGTGCAGATGGTTGCCGACCGGGCGCGCACCCCAGAGCGCGAAACCTACCTGCAATTCACCCGGCCCTACCTGGTCGGGCCCTACATGCTGGTCACCCGCGACGCCGCCGATGCGCCGAAAAGCCTCGAAGACATGGCCGGCAAGACCCTGTTGATCGGCAGCGGCCATGCCCTGGTATCGCAGTTGCGCCAGCGCTATCCACAGATCCGCATCAAAGAGGTGCAGACCAACTTCGAAGCCCTGTCGCTACTGCGCGACCACAAGGCAGACGGCACGGTGCAGGCGGAAATCGCCGTCAGCTTCAACCTGCCGCGCATCAAGGAGGACCAGCTCAAGGTCAGGCCAGCCCTCGACCTGCCGTTGCTCAATGAATCCTTTGCCGTGCGCCGTGACCAGCTGGAGCTGTTCAGCATCATCGACAAGTCCTTGCGCAGCATCTCGCCCGACGCCATCACCGAGCTCAACAATCGCTGGCGCTCCAAGGCCGCCGTCGCCCCGCCCTCCTGGCGCGACTACCGCACCACCCTCTACCTGGCCGGGGCCGGTTCGATACTCCTGTTACTGATCTCCCTGGCCTGGGGCTACGCCATGCGACGCCAGGTTCGCCAGCGCGAAAAGGCCGAACACGCCCTCAACGATCAGTTGCGCTTCATGGACGCACTGATCAACGGCACGCCCAACCCGATCTACGTGCGCGACCTGAAGCGGCGCCTGGTGATCTGCAACGACAGCTACCTGAAGAGCATGGGCACCGATCGCCAGAGCATGCTGGGGACCGATCTCGAACAATTGGCGGTGCCCGAAGCCGAGCAGTTCTCCAAGGACTTCCAAAGCATCTTCGACGGCGGCCCGCCCTTGCTGATCGACCGTACGGTGCATATCCGCGGCCAGGAGATGCGGATCTACCACTGGATGCTGCCCTATCGAAATGCCGAGGGCGAAATCCAGGGCATCATCGGCGGCTGGCTGGACATCAGCGAACGCCAGCAACTGCTGCAAGAGCTGACCCAGGCCAAGGATGAGGCAGACAAGGCCAACCGGGCCAAGACCACCTTCCTGGCCACCATGAGCCATGAGATCCGCACGCCCATGAGCGCGGTGCTGGGCATGCTCGAACTGGCGCTCAAGCGCGCCGATCAGGGCCAGTTCGACCGGCCCTCGATCGAGGTGGCCTACAGTTCGGCGCAAACCCTGCTGGAACTGATCGGCGATATCCTCGACATCGCCCGGATCGAGAGCGGCCACCTGAGCCTGAGCCCGGAGCGGGCCAACCTGCGGGGGCTGGTGGAGCCGGTGTTCCGGGTCTTCGACGGCCTGGCCCGGCAAAAGGGCCTGCGCCTGGAATTGGAGCTGGACAGCCACGCCGCTGACGACGTGCTGGTGGATCCACTGCGTTTCAAGCAGATCCTCTCCAACCTGATCAGCAATGCCATCAAGTTCACCCAGCAAGGCGGTGTACAGGTGCGCCTGGCAACCGGGCCCAGCGAACCGGAGTACCTGGCGTTGCTGCTGACGGTCAAGGACAGCGGTATCGGCATCGCCGCCGACGATCTGCAACAGCTGTTCAAGCCTTTCAGCCAGGTGCTCGGGCAGCATCAGGATGCCCGTTCCGGCACTGGCCTGGGGCTGGTGATCTGCCGCACCCTGTGCGAAATGATGGGCGGCACCCTGACCCTGCACAGCCAGCCCGGGCTGGGCACCGAGGTGCGGGTGCAACTGCGCCTGAGCCGCCTGCCCGCCCTGCCGCAGGCCCCCACCGTGCTCCCGCCTGCCGCGCCAGCGGTCGCCGCGCGGCAGGCGCTGCATATCCTGGTGGTGGATGACAGCCAGGCCAACCGGCAGTTGCTCTGCGAGCAGTTGAAGTACCTCGGCTACTCGTTGAGCCAGGCGAGCAATGGCGCCGAGGCGTTCAAGATCTGGCGAGAGGAGCCCTTCGACCTGGTCATCACCGACTGCAACATGCCGGTCATGAGCGGCTATCAACTGGCCCGGCATATTCGTGCGAGCGAACGCGAACAGCAGAGCGCGCCCGTGCACATCCTCGGCTTTACCGCCAATGTCCAGCCCGAAGAGGAACAGCGCTGCCGCGATGCCGGAATGAACGGCTGCCTGTTCAAGCCCATCGCCCTGCCCGACCTCGATCTGCGCCTGCGCTCCCTGGCCGCCCTGCCCCGCGTGCAATCGCAGGCCCCCCGCGAGCGCTACGACATCCAGCAACTCGACTACCTCACCAATGGCAACCCCAAGGTCATCCAGCGAGTACTGCGCGGCTTGCACCAGAGCAACCAGAAAGACCTCATGGACATCCGCGAGCAGCTGGCCAGCGAGACCCACCAGGGGGTTGCCGACCTGGCCCACCGGATTCGCGGCGCGGCGCAAATCATCAAGGCACAGGTGCTGATCCAGCAATGCGAATACCTGGAGCGAGCCTGCCTGCAGGGGGCCGCCAGCACCGAGATCAAGGCCGCACTGGCTCGCCTGGAGCAGGCCATGCTGGAGCTCGATCGCGACCTGCTCGATGCCCTGCAGCCCGAATGATGCACGGCCCGGGCTCTCGAACTGGAGCTTGCAGGCTTCAGCCGCCGAGGCGTTGCAATTCAATGACGGCCGAGGACGACAGCGGCCGGGCCGGCTGGATCAGGGCCATGCCAAAACGCTTGCTGATGTAGCGTCCGCCGGTGCCGGTCAGGCTCAGGGCGCGGCTGTCCAGGTCCCGGATCAGCCATTTGCGCTCCAGCAAGGCCTGCAACAGCGCCGCCCCCAGGGCGCCCCCCAGGTGCGGACGGCGCATGCTCCAATCCAGGCACGGGCAGGCAAAGCGTCGACGCAAGGCCTTGAGCCCGGCCACCTCGATCCCCAGGCTGCGGAAAAACTCTTCGCCGCTGTCGCTGACCCGGTAGGCCTCACCCTCCTCGGCCGCCAGCAGCCAGCCGGCCTCGAACATCCGGTCGTGCAACTGCACCCCCAGGGTGCCCGCCAGGTGGTCGTAGCAGGTACGAGCGAACTGCAGGCGGTCCGGGGTGCGCGGAGTGAAGCTGGGTGCGCGGCCCTGGCCGATCACCATCAGCGCCTCCAGGGCCTGGGCCACCAGCGGGTCGCCGAGGCAGTAGTAACGGTGCCGGCCCTGGACCTGCACCCGCAATAGCCCCGCCTCCTTGAGCTTGGCCAGATGGGCGCTGGCGGTAGAGGTGCTGACCTCGGCAATCGCCGCCAGCTCGGTGCTGGTGCGTGCGTGGCCGTCCATCAGCGCACAGAGCATGCGGGTGCGCGCCGGCTCGGCGATGGCCGCCGCCACTTGGGATACCCCTATGTCGTTCTGCACTACATTCATATTTCGCTCCCTGACGAATCGTGTCTTCGAAAGGGTCAGGATAGTAGCAGCCTGGATATCTGCAGAACAAAGAGATAAATCATGGACGCGATCAGCGCTGCTACTCACTCAGACCCGTACTTCTACTACACCCGCCTCCGCGCCCGGGGCGGCCTGACCTACGATTGCGCCCTCAGGCTATGGGTCGCCAGCAGCGCCGCGGCGGTGGCAGCGGTGCTCGACCACCCGGCCTGCCAGGTGCGCCCCAGTACCGAGCCGGTACCCCAGGCAATTGCCGGAAGGCCGGCCGGGCAGCTGTTCGGCCGCCTGATGCGGATGAACGATGGCCCGCGCCAGCGTTGCCCGCGTGCGGCCATCGAGCCGGCCTTGCAGGGTCTCTGTACCGCCGGGTTGGAGGCCCATCTGGCCAGGTGGCAACCGGCCCTCGTGGCTCCGGCCTGCGCCGCCGACCTGCAACACTGGCAGTTCGTACTGCCGGTGGCGTTGCTGGCCAGCCTGCTTGGCGTCCCCGCCGAACAGTGCGAAACACTCGCCCGGCGCACCGGGGAATTCGTCGCCTGCTTCTCGCCCCTGAGCGATCAGCCCCGATTGCAGGCCGCCGACCGGGCAGCACTGGAGCTGGACGCGCAGATGCAGGCCCTGGTGCAGGCCCCGCAACACAGCCCGCTGCTGCGGCAGATTCTCGACCGCAGTGGTGAGCTTGCTCCAGCGGACCTGCGGGCCAATCTGGCGGGCCTGCTGGCGCAGACCCATGACGCCTGCGCCGGCCTGGTCGGCAACAGCCTGGTCGCCCTGCTGGCTGCACCGGCCATGCAGCAGCGCCTGCGCCAGGAACCGGGCCTGCTGGGCGACTGGCTGCTGGAGCGCCAGCGCCTGGACCCGCCGGTGCAGAACACCCGGCGCTTCATCACCGCACCCTGCACCGTGCACTGCGTGGAACTGCAAGCCGGCGAAACCATTCTGGTGCTGCTGGCCGCGGCCAACCAGGACCCGGCGCTAGCCGCCATTACCGGCAGCAACCCGGCGCATCAGGGCTTCAGCTTCGGCGCCGGAGCCCACCGCTGCCCTGGCCGGGAGCTGGCCCTGGGCATAGTCCAATGCCTGTTGCGCGCCCTGTTGCAGGGCCCCGGCCTGGATGCACTGGCCCTGGACTGGCAGTACCTGGCCTCGGTCAACGGGCGTATTCCGCTGTTCAGCGACCGCGGGGAGGCCGAACAATGATCGCGGTGATCTTCGAAGTACTGCCAGCTTCGGGCCAGCGCGACGCCTACCTGGAGCTGGCGGCCGGGCTGAAAAACCAGCTGGGGGAGATCGACGGTTTCATCTCCATCGAACGTTTCCAGAGCCTGGCCCAGCCGGAAAAACTGCTGTCCCTGTCGTTCTGGCGTGACGAGCAGGCCGTGGCCCAGTGGCGCAACCTGGAATGCCACCGCCAGGCGCAGGCCCGGGGCCGCGGTGAGGTATTTGCCGACTACCGGCTGCGGGTGGCGACGGTGCTGCGCGACTATGGACTGCAAGAGCGTTGCCAGGCCCCTGCGGACAGCCGCCGGTTGCATGGCCGCTGACACCGTCGGCCTTGGCCCGGCGCCCGGCTTGAGGTAAAACGTGCGCCCGCGGTGGCGGCACGCGCCACCACCTAGCCCGGAACAAGGAGCCTGCATGCTGTTTGTGGTGATGCTGGGGGGCAAGCACCCCAGAGCGAAAATCGAAGTCCATGATGTGCAGTTCGTGGTCGCCGACAGCCTCGAAGCGGCCTACCCGCAACTGCGCGAAGGCTGGTTCGGCAGCCCGGCGGGGTTGCACATCGACTCATGGATGCGGGTGGACGGTATCGACGACTACAGGCTCGAACTCAGCGCCCTGGCCCCGGCGGCGGATGCGCCACGCCTGTACTTCATCAACCTGGGCGGCTATGAAGCAGCGACCTTCGGCGAAGCCCACCGTTACCTGCTGGTGGTGGCCCGGGACAAGGCGCAGGCCAAGGCCAAAGGCAAGCAGCAGATGCTTGCCCACTGGCACAAATCCCACACCGATGCCCTGCTGGACGTCGACGACTGCCTGCCCATCGACCTGGCGGACGGCCGCTACGTGCACCTGGTGAAGGGCCCTCACCAGGGCATCGTGCAGCACAACGACTACATCATCCTGTAGCCGCCGGCTGGCCGGCGAAGGCGGTCTTGCGGGCCCTTTCGCTGGCAAGCCAGCTCCTACAGGGGCGGTGTGATCCTGTGGCAACCGGCTGACTGGCCAGTGAAGCGCGCGCAGGCCGGCTATGCTGGCGTTTTTCTTCAGGGAGCAGAGCCATGCCGCTATGTTTGCGCAACGCACAGCAAGACGACACCCAGCGCCTGAGCCAGATCGCCCGCCAGACCTTTGCCCTCGCCTGCCCGCCGGACACCCCGGCAACGGAGATCGAGGCCTTTATCCAGGAAAACCTGCTGCCCGAACATTTCAGCGCACTGCTGGAAGCCCCCGGCAAACAGTTGCGGGTGCTGCTCGATGACAACCGGGTCATCGGCTACAGCCTGGTCAACCTGCACCCGCAGGACCTCGGGGTGGCCGGTGCCGACGGCATCGCCGAGCTGACCCGTTGCTACCTGGATGCCGCCCACCATGGCAGTGGCGCCGCCCAGTTCCTGCTGGCACAGACCCTGGCACAGCAGCCCGGCCCCCTGCGCCTGACCGTCAACGAACACAATGCCCGGGCGATCCGTTTCTACCAGCGCAACGGCTTTGTGAGGGTCGGCGAAACCCTGTTCCCCTGCGGCGCCGACCTGCACCGCGACTGGGTCATGCTGCGCCGTTGAAGCGGCCCCGCCATCAGCCCGCGCCAGGCGTCAGGTCAGCCAGTTCAAGGTCATCGATGGATACCACTTGCTCCAGCAGAAAGGCGCGCAGGCCGTCGATCTGTTCCCGGCGCGGGCTGTCCCGCAGCCACACCAGGTAATAGCCGTCCCCCGAGGCCAGCGCACGGGGAAACGGCAGGCTGACCAGGCCCTGGCGGATGTCCTCGGCCACCAGGTACAGGTCGGCGATGGACAGCCCGTGGCCACGCATGGCCGCGCAGATCGCCTGGTCCAGGGTGTCGAAGACGTTGCCCCGGTCCAGCCGTACCTGCCCCAGCAGGCCCTGGGCCTGCAGCCAGCGCCGCCAGTCGCGGCGGTCCGCCGAAGGGTGGATCAGTGGCGCCTCCCTGAGCCGTTCCAGGGTCCAGGGCGGCGCATCCACAGCCTCCGGAGGGCCGATGGGAATCAGCCACTCATCGAACAGCTTGCAGGCCTCGACCCCGGCGCCGAACTGCCCGTTGCCCAGCAGAATCGCGCAGTCATAGGGCTCGGCATGAAAATCCACATGATCGAAATCCATCCACACGCTGGCCAGTTGCACCGCCAGCGACGGCTGCTGGTGCTTGAGCTGGTCCAGGGCCCGCAGCAGCCAACGCATGGTCAGTGTCGAAGGGGCCTTGAGGCGTAATTGGCCACTGCCGCTGCGCAGCGGCAGACAGGCGTCCTCGATGATCCGGAACCCGGCCTTGAGCTCCCGGGCCAGGCGCTGCCCGACGTCCGTGAGTACCAACCTGGGGCCGTGGCGCTCGAACAGGCGGCAGCCGAACTGGCTTTCCAGGGTGCGGATATGCCGGCTGATGGCGCTTTGGGTCAGGGACAGCTCCTCTGCGGCCCGGGTGAAGGAGCTGGAACGGGCCGCCACTTCAAAGGCGCGCAAGGCATAGAGCGGCGGCAGGGACTCGACCATCGGCAAGCACTCAGCATGATTAAAAATCATAGTAGGTCACAGCTTTTTGCGTTTTTCAACGCAGGCTCAAGCCTTCAGGCTAGGGCCTTTGCCAATGACCGAGGAGTTGCCGGGTGGATGTGAACATGTCGTTATTGCTGGCCTATACCTTGAGCGTGCTGATGCTGGTGGCGACCCCGGGGCCGGTGGTGGCGCTGATCGTCAGCACCAGCATGAACGCCGGCCCGCGCCAGGCGCTGCTGACCGCCCTGGGCACCAACGCGGCGTCGTTGCTGCTGGCCCTGCTGGCGGTGCTGATGCTCTCCGGCGGGCTGGCCCTGGACCCACGGCTGATCCACTGGATCAGCGTGCTGGGCTGCTGCTTCATTGCCTGGCTGGCCGTGCAGGGGTTACGCGAGGCGGCCACCCAACCCGCTGCGCAAGCACCGGCCAAGCCCCTGGCCGGACGCGGCAGGGGCCTGGCCACCGGCTTTGTGGTGGGCATCGGCAACCCCAAGGACATCATCTTCTTTGTCTCGTTCTTCCCCCAGTTCATCCAGGTCGGCCGCACCTTCGAACACAGCGCACTGCTGCTGACCCTGGTCTGGGTACTGATCGACCTGGCGGTGCTGGGGGCCTATATCCTGGTGGCGCGCCAGGGCTTCTCGCTGAAGTACAAGCGCCTGGTGACGGGGGTGTCGAGCCTGGTGCTGCTGGCAGTGGCCGTGGTGGGGCTGGCCTATTCGCTGCTGGAACTGTACCGCCCGGGCGCCACCTGAGGCGCCCGGCTTCAGACGCTGCGCAATTCCAGGGTCAGGTGCGACAGCCCGGGCAGCGCGGCCAGGCGCGCACGCACGGTCTCGGCACTGAGCGAGGCCCGGGCCACCACACTGACAATCGCCGCCCGGGCCCCGGGGCCCACCTGCCACACGTGCAGGTCGACGATACTGGCATCCCCCGGCCCTTCCACCGATGCGCGGATCTGCCCGGCCACCTGCTCATCGCTGGCATCGAGCAGCACCGCGGCGCTGGACTTGATCAGGGCATAGGACCAGCGGGCAATCACCAGCGCGCCGACAATGCCCATCGCCGGGTCGAGCCAGACCCAACCCAGGTAGCGCCCGGCCAGCAGCGCGGCAATGGCCAGCACCGACGTCAGGGCATCGGCCAAAACATGCACATAGGCCGAACGCAGGTTGTTGTCGCCCCCGGCCCGGTGCGACTGGTGATGCTCGTGATGCTCGTGATGCTCGTGATGCTCGTGATGCTCGTGATGCTCGTGATCATGAGAGTAGCCGTGGGAATGGCCATGATGGTCGTGCCCCCCGCCCAGCAGCCAGGCGCTGAGAATGTTCACCAGCAACCCCGCCACGGCGATCAGCGTGGCTTCGCCAAAGGCCACGCGAGTGGGCTGGAACAGCCGCACCAGGGATTCGCCGGCAATGCCCAGCGCCACCAGGCCGAGAATGATGGCCGAGGCAAAGCCCGCCAGGTCGCCGACCTTGCCGGTGCCGAAACTGAAACGCCGGTTGCCGGCATTGCGCCGGGCAAAACCGTAGGCCGCCGCCGCGATGCCCAGGGCCCCGGCGTGGGTGGCCATGTGCAGCCCATCAGCCAGCAGGGCCATGGAACCGGTGAGGTAACCGGCGACGATCTCCCCCGCCATCATCACCACCGTCAACAGCACCACCCACAGCGTGCGGCGGGCGTTGTCGTCGTGATCAGCACCGAGAAACTGATGATCGTGGGCCAGGTGTGCAGCCTGCTGAGACAGGTTCATGAGCGGCTCCTACTTGGAATAACGGCGGATGGCTTCAAGCAGTTCATCCACGCCCCGGGCCCGCTCGGCATCGCTGAGCTCGGGGTTGGCCACGTGCTCCAGGGCATGGGCTTCGATGATCTCGCCCATCAGGCCGCTGATGGCGCCCCGAGTGGCGGCCACCAGGTGCAGGGTCTTGCCGCAGTCGGCCCCGCTTTCCAGGGCTCGCTCCACAGCCTGGACCTGGCCGAGAATGCGCCGGACCCGCTTGAGCAGCTCATCTTTCTGCGCGTGAGTGTGCGACATACCTATACCCCCTATACCTATATAGAGCGCATCTTGCTCCCCTGCCCTCGACAACGCAAGCCGGCCCGACGATGCCGAACGGTTCAAGCGCAGCCAGTATTTTGCGCGGATCGACACCTGGGACTGGGAGGTCGATACCCAGCGCCTGTACTGGTCGGAGGCGATCTACGGCATGTTCGGCTTCCAGGCGATGTACGAGGCCCGGCGCAGCGGCAACTACCACTACCGTCTCGGGCAATAAGCCGCTTGCCTAGGCCTCGGCGCCTTCGCCCAGCAGGCGTTGGCGCAGGAATCCCAGGGCGCCCTGGAACAGCGGGTGCCATTGCTCCGACGGCAGGCTGGCCAGGGGCTGCCAGAAAAACTCGAACCGATGGCCGCCGTCATCCGCGGCGAAATGGCTCCAGCTTTCCGGCAACGGCGCTGGCACCCGGCATTCATGGAAGGCCCACACCTGGCCGCAGAAACCCGAATGCCAGAGCCCCAGGAAACCGCTTTCCCCGGCCTGGACACCGGCCTCTTCCGCCAGCTCGCGAACGGCCGCAGTAGCCGTGGACTCCCCCGCCTCCACCGTGCCCTTGACCAGTTGCAGGCCGGCCAGCGGATGGCGGAAAGCCAGGATCTCCAGCTCGGTGGAATGGCGCAGCACCACCGGGCAGGCTTTATTGGCACGCATCGGCCCCTCGCTCCTCAAGCCTTCAATCGTCCCGGGTCAGCACTTCCAGCAACTCGATCTCGAAGATCAGGTTGGAATTGGGCGGGATGGCGCCCATGGAACGCTCGCCATAACCCAGGTGCGCCGGCACCAGCAGCTTGCGCTTGCCGCCCACCTGCATGCCCATCAGGCCCTGGTCCCAGCCCTTGATCACCCGGCCGGTGCCGATCACGCACTGGAACGGTTTGCCACGATCATAGGAGGAGTCGAAGCTGCTGCCGTCCTCCAGAAAGCCCCGGTACTGGGTGGTGATCAAGGCGCCCTTGACCACAGCCTTGCCGTCGCCCGGCTGGATATCGATGACCTGCAATTCGTCGCTCATGGTTCACTCCCGTTCAAGCATTGCCCCGTCACGGGACTGCGGCGCGCTTTTTCGCAGAATTGCCCCGGCTTGGCAATCACTGTGGCGCAACCTCGATCAGGGTATCGGTATCGAGAAAGATCGCCCCCAGCGCCATCGCGACCTCCTCGACGCTGGCGAGCCCCGGCTTCCAGCTGATCTCAAGGCTGGGCAAGCCCCGGCACCAGGCCTGGGAATCGCCAAAATGCAGGGTCAGGCGGCCCGGGGCCAGCAGCACCTGGCGGATGCCGCCATAGCCGGACACTGCCTGGCCGCCCAGTTCCACATGGTAAGTGTCCATGCCCAACTGCCGGTCCTGCTCGTCAAAGCATTCGGCGCGCTGCAACAGCAGGTAGTGCCCGGGCTGCTGCCTGTCGTCGGCAAAGCCCAGGATCTGCACCTCGTCTTCAGTGCAGGCACTGTAGCCAGTGGCATGAAATTTCAAACTCATCGCTCCTTGCTCCTTATTCGCGGTCACTGGCGCAACAGCCCGCTTTCATAATCCAGCCAATCCTGCTCAAAGCACTCCTGCAGGTACTCCAGCACGCTGTCCAGCGCCACCGAGGCAGGCACATTGACAGCAAGGAACGCCTTGCTCATGCCTTCCCAGCTGCAGCCCAGGGCGTTGATCCGCGCCAGCACCTCGGGGGTCCGGGCCCTGCCGGCGTCAAAGAACACCAGGCGCAACGTGCTGTTGCCACTGCTGCGCCCGACCCGCCTGAACCACTTCAGGCCATCGGCCTCCACCTGGACTTCGACGTCGTCCTCGTAACAGGCATCCTGGGAGTAGAACGGAAGGTTGGCGATACGGTACAGGCCATCGGGCTGGCGTTCGGCCCAGACCCCTTTGCTGGCCACCGGCGGATAGTCGTCCACCACCGTCAACCTGAGCATGATCTTGTCCATCACCTGTCCCTGGTTCATTGAATAAAAGGCAGCGGAGCCCTTCGGTCCCCGCGCAAGCCGAGCGCTTTTTCGCAGAATTGCCGCCCCTTGGCAATCATTGACGGGTCGCCGGCGAAGGTGTGTCACCGAACAGGAAGATTCCGTTACCATTGCCGCCCCCACGCCTCACTCGATAAGGACATCCCATGGCCACCGCCGATATCGTCGCCCTGGTGCTGCTCGCCGCTCTGGCGCTGTACCTGGTCAGCCTCTACAACCGCCTGACCACCCGGCGTACCCGTCTGCGCAATGCCTTCGCCCAGATCGAGGTGCAACTCAAGCGCCGCTACGACCTGATCCCCAACCTGCTGGAAACCGTCAAGGGCTACCTGCAGCACGAGCGCCAGACCCTGACCGCCCTGGCCGAGGCCCGCAACAGTGCCCGGGATAGCCTGCAAGCCGCCGCCGCGCAACCCGGCGACAGCGCACGCATCGCCCGCCTGGGCCAGGACCAGGGTGCCCTGGACCAGGTCCTCGACCGCCTGCACCTGAGCCTGGAGGCCTACCCGGAACTCAAGGCCTCGCAGAACATGGCGCAACTCAGCGAAGAACTGACCAGCACCGAGAACAAGGTCGCCTACGCACGCCAGGCCTTCAACGATGCAGTGACCGACTACAACCTGTGCAAGCAGCGGGTGCCGGCACTGTTTTTCGCCGGGCTGTTCGGCCACCGGGCCGATGCCGCCCTGCTGCAATTTGCCGACAGCGCGCGCATTCAAGACGCCAGCAAAGTCTCCTTCCAGTAACTGCACCTGCCCCCGGAAACCTGCATGAAGTTCTTTCAACACCAGGCCCGAGCCCGGCGCCACACCCTCAAGCTGGTGCTATTGATGACCCTGGCGGTAGCCACCCTGGTCAGCCTCAGCAGCCTGGGGCTGGGCCTTGCATGGCGCGAGCTGAGCCAGGAATACAAGCAGCCCAAGGTCTTGAGCTGGACCGCAGTGGCCGTGGTGGCGCTGCTGATGCTGCTGGTGGTGCTGTTGGGCAGTTGGTACAAGAGCTGGCGCCTGCGGGCCGGCGGCAAGATGATCGCCGAGCATCTGGGGGGGCGCTTGATCAACGACTCTCCACGAGGCAGCGAGGAACAGCGACTGCTCAATATCGTCGAGGAAATGGCCCTGGCCTCGGGCGCCACCATGCCGGCCGTGTATGTACTGCCGGAAGACGCAATCAACGCCTTCGCCGCCGGACTGACCCCGCAGCAGGCCGTGCTCGGCATCACCCGCGGAGCCCTGGTCCACCTCGACCGCGACGAGTTGCAGGGCATGGTGGCTCATGAGTTCAGCCACATTCACAACGGCGACATGCGCCTCAACACCCGCCTGCTGGCCGTGATCCACGGCCTGCTGGTGTTCAGCCTGGCGGGCATCGCGGTGCTGCGCCAGGCTGAAAAGCAGCACCTGGGCAGCGACCGCCACCGCTTCTTCTGGCAGATCATCTTCGCCGTGCTGGGCCTGGCCCTGCTGGTCTTCGGTTCCCTGGGCAGCCTGCTGGGCAACCTGATCAAGGCCGCCATCTGCCGTCAGCGCGAGTTTCTCGCCGATGCCTCGGCGGTGCAGTTCACCCGCAACCCCCAGGGCATTGCCGGCGCCCTGAAGAAGATCGGCGGCAGCAGCGCCGGTTCGCGCCTGCGCGCCTTCGCCGCCGCGCAGTACAGCCACCTGTATTTTCACCAGGGGGTGAAACTGCGCCTGGGCCGCCTGATGGCCACCCACCCACCGCTGGCTGCGCGCATCCAGCGCCTGGACCCGCAGTGGGATGGGCGCTTTGCCCCCCTGTAGGAATCCCACGTGCCTGACGATCCACGCCTGAATCCCGCCGCACAACCCGAGCACCTCCAGGCCGCCGCCAGTCTGCTGGGCCGGCGCCTGCAGGCACTGACCCACGCCCAGTATCTGTACAACGGGCAGGTGCTGACCGATGGCTGTGGCGCCCTGCAACTGGATGGCCAGGACGGCAGCCAGGTCAGCCTGTTCCTGCTCGCTGACGGGGAAAGCGTCGGCGCCGCACAAAGGCCCATGCGCCTGCCTGAGGGCTTTGAACTCGAGGCCGGCGTGCGCTGTGCGTGGGAGGCCCGCGACCTCTTGCCCAGGCTGGCGGCCAGCCACCTGCAGGGCGCATTGATCGTCCGGGTGCAGGGGCTGTTCGACAACTGGCCAGAACTGGGACGCACCTTTCTCTGCGGTTTCCGGATCGACTTCGACAGCGGCGACTTTGTGGTTTTCTACAACCAGGGCGATGACGCCACTGCCCTGCTCAACCAATTGCCATCTGACACCCAGGGGGCCCACAGCCTTTGGCGCGACCTGCTCTGAAGGACCGCAAACCCGGCCACGGCCTTTGTCCTGCATTCATTTTTTTGCGCCGATCATCGCGGCGACCAACCGCCGCTGAAAGCGTCACCGATGGCTGTCTATCATCAGCCATGGAACCTTCCGCGCAGCGTTTTACCTGGAGTCCTGCCCATGCCCCATGAAGGCAACCTGCTACAAGCCGCCGTCGTGTTCCTCTGCGCCGCCGTGCTCATCGTGCCCCTGGCCAAGCGCCTGCAACTGGGGGCCGTGCTCGGCTACCTGCTGGCCGGGGTGCTGATCGGCCCCTCGGTGCTGGGCCTGGTGGGCAACCCCCAGAGCGTCAGCCATATCTCCGAGCTGGGGGTGGTGCTGCTGTTGTTCATCATCGGCCTGGAGCTGTCGCCCAAGCGCCTGTGGGTGATGCGCAAGGCGGTGTTCGGCGTCGGCCTGGCCCAGGTGCTGCTGACCGGGATGCTGATCGGCGTGGTGGCGCTGTTTCTGTTCGGCCAGTCGCTCAACAGTGCCATTGTCCTGGGCCTGGGCCTGGCCCTGTCGTCCACCGCCCTGGGCCTGCAAAGCCTGGCCGAACGCAAGGAGCTGAACAGCCCTCATGGGCGCATGGCCTTCGCCATCCTGCTGTTCCAGGATATCGCCGCCATTCCACTGATCGCCATGGTCCCGGTGCTGGCCGGTGGCGATCACCACACCAGCAGCGCCGAGGACCTGCGCCACGGCCTGCAAGTGCTGGGCAGCATCGCCGTGGTGGTGGTGGGCGGGCGCTACCTGCTGCGCCCGGTGTTTCGCATCGTGGCCAAGACCCGCTTGCCGGAAGTCTCCACCGCCACTGCCTTGCTGGTGGTGATCGGCACCGCCTGGCTGATGGACCTGGTGGGCGTGTCCATGGCCCTGGGCGCCTTCCTCGCCGGCCTGCTGCTGGCGGACTCGGAATACCGCCACGAGCTGGAAGCACAGATCGAACCCTTCAAGGGCCTGCTGCTGGGGCTGTTCTTCATCAGCGTCGGCATGGGCGCCAATATCAGCCTGCTGCTCAGCGCGCCCATCGCGGTGCTGGGCCTGACCCTGCTGCTGATCGCCCTCAAGCTGCCGCTGCTGTTCGTGGTCGGGCGTCTGGCCGGTGGCCTGGGACGCGAGAGTGCGGTGCGCCTCGGGGTGGTGCTGGCGGCGGGCGGCGAGTTCGCTTTCGTGGTGTTCAAGATCGGCCGCGACCAGGGCCTGTTCGAGCCCCGCCTGTATGACCTGCTGGTGCTGACCATCACCCTGTCCATGGCCCTCACCCCACTGCTGTTGCTGGCCTGCACCCGCTGGCTGAAACCCAAGGCCAAGCCGGTGGAAATGCCCGCCGAGTATCGCCGGATCGATTCCGACGGGCCGCGGGTGGTGATTGCCGGCATGGGCCGCATGGGGCAGATCGTGGCGCGGATCCTGCGGGCACAGAAAGTGCCCTTCGTGGCCCTGGACACTTCGGTGGAAACCATCGAACTGATCCGCAGTTTCGGCGGCATGCCGGTGTTTTACGGCGACCCGTTGCGCCCGGAGATCCTCAGCGCGGCCAAGGTCGGCGAAGCGGAGTACTTCGTCATTGCCACCGACGACCCGGAAACCAATATCAAGACCGCCGAGCAGGTCAGCCGGCTCTACCCGCACCTGAAGATCATCGCCCGGGCGCGCAACCGCCAGCACGTGCACCGGCTGGTGGACCTGGGGGCCCAGGCGGTGCGGGAGACCTACTATTCCAGCCTGGAAATGAGCCGCCGCACCTTGGTGGGGCTGGGCTTGAGCCAGGCCCAGGCCGATTCGCGGATCCAGCGTTTCACCCAGCACGACGAACAACTGCTGGCGGCCCAGCATGCCGTCTACGACGACGCCGCCAAGGTCCTGCAAAGCGCCCAGGAAGCCCGCGCCGAACTGGCCCGGCTGTTCGAAGCCGACGAACAGGACGAACAGATCGAAAGCCCGCTGCCGCCGATGCGCTGAGGCGCCAGGCCCTGCGCCACCTCGCAGGAGTCGGCTTGCTGGCGAAGGCGGTCTCAAGGACGCCGGGGAATGATCTGAGGGCCGTGGTGTACCCTTCGCTGGCAAGCCAGCTCCTACAGGCCGGCACGACACACCGTAGGAGCCGGCTTGCCGGCGAAGGCGGCCTCAGCAACACCGCAAAACGATCTGCATGACGCAACACGCCCTCCGGCGGCTACCGACAGATTCTGTCAGCAGAGGGCGTGTAGAGTGGACGCCGCCCCGGCTTTGAATGGATACGCCCCATGAGTTCTACCCAAGAGCAGGCCCCCGCCCTCAAGGAAATCTTCAACCAGCAGCGCCTGATGCATATCGCCGACGCCATGCACGCGGTGCACCCGGCCTTCGACCGCCAGGGGTTCGTGCAACGGGCCGGCCACGGCCTCGCCGAGCTGTCGCTGATGCAGCGCCTGGCCCGGGTCAGCGAGAGCCTGCACCAGGTACTGGGCCTGGACTACCCCAGCAGCCTGGAGCTGCTGCAAGCCCTGGCGCCGCGCCTGAACAGCCGCTTCGTGTGCATCTTCCTGCCCCACTACGTGGCCAGCTACGGCCTGCATGACTTCGAGCTGTCCATGGCGGCGCTGAAGTACTTCACCGGCTTCGGCTCATCGGAGTTCGCCGTGCGCCACTTCTTGCGCCAGGACTGCCAGCACACGCTGGCCGTGATGCACGAGTGGGCCACGGACAGCGATGAACACGTACGCCGCCTGGCCAGCGAAGGCAGCCGCCCGCGCCTGCCCTGGTCGTTCCGCCTGGAGCAGTTGCAGGCCGACCCGCAACTGGCGGCGCCGATCCTCGAACGCCTGCGCAATGACCCCAGCCTGTACGTGCGCAAGTCGGTGGCCAACCACCTCAACGACATCACCAAAGAGCACCCGCAGTGGGTCCTGGAACGTCTTGAAGGCTGGCCCCTGGAGCAGCCGCACAGTGGCTGGATCGCCCGTCATGCCTTGCGCAGCCTGATCAAGCAGGGCGACCGCCGGGCCCTGGCGCTGATCGGCGCCGGGGCCCGGGCCGAGGTCCAGGTTTGCCGCTTCCAGGTGGCCCCCGGGCAATTGCGCCTGGGGAACAGCCTCAACCTGTCCCTGACCCTGGTCTCCACCTGCTCGCACGAACAGCGCCTGGTGGTGGATTACGCCATCGACTACGTCAAGGCCTCCGGCGCCACCGCGAGCAAGGTGTTCAAGCTCAAGACCTTCACCCTGCAAGGCCTGGCCCAGGTGGAGCTTGGCCGCAGCCAGCAGATCCGCGAACTGACCACCCGCCGCCACTATCCGGGGCGCCACGGCGTGCGATTGCTGGTCAACGGCGAACCCCTGGCCACAGGCCATTTCGACTTGCTCGTCCCCTGATCCCCAAGGAAGCCCCATGGCAATCATCAGCAAATGGGCGAAATCCATCGCCCGGGTCCTGGAAAGCAGCTTCAGCGTCAGCAGCACCATCGCCAGCCACTCCGGCGTCCTCGGTGACGCCCGGGAGAGTTTCATCCGTGACGTCCTCAAGCGCTTTCTGCCGAGCAACATCAGCATCGGTGCCGGGCAGATCATCGACTCCGAAGGGAGCATCTCCAAGCAGATCGACCTGATCATCTACCGCAACGATTTCCCCACGCTGCGTACCTTCGGCTCGGCGGACGTGTACCTGATCGAAGGGGTGATCGCCACCGTGGAGGTCAAGTCCCAACTCAACGAGAAGAGCCTGTTCGAGGCGCTGGAGAACGGCAAGTCGGTGCGCAACCTCAAGCCCTCGGTGCTGCGCCACTCCCTGGACGAGTACAGCGCCCGCATCTATGGACGCGACTATCAGAACCTGACGGTGTCGCAGATGAATTCGGTCATGGGCCTGGTGCTGCCGCCAGCCTATGTGTACGGGTATCGAGGCTACCCCGGCAGCAGCCTGGAGCTTTTGCGCAACAGCCTGAATGCCTGGCACAACATCCCCGACCGTGCCGGCGAACTGGACGTGACACTGATGCCCGAGGTCATTGCCACCCAGGGCTGTGTGACCCTGAAGAACCTCAACAACCACCTGGCCCTGCCCCGGCCCGGCGCCGCCGACCTGGAGGCCTGTCGCCAGAGCTACAACACGGCCATGTCCAGCAGCATGAGCAAGCAGGAGTTCTTCGGTTGCTTTCGCGAAAGCAACGCTGAGAGCTTCGACTACGGCATCGCCATCAAGGCCTACGAAACGCCGCTGCAATACCTGATTTCCAGCTTGCTGGAGGCGGTGACCTCACGCATCGGCTACCAGCAACTGGGGGGGACGGCGATCCAGTACAACCTGTTGAAGTACCACCTGAGTGAAGAGATGGAGGGCGGCTGGTCCGGCGCCGCGATCAACCTGACCCGGGTGCGTGATCCCAAGCTGGATCTGGCGGGCAAGTTCGGCTTGTGGAAGGCCGGGGCCTGAAGCGATCGACAGGGCCCGCAAACCGCGACTGGGCGCTCAGCCCGTCGTGGCCTTCGTGGGCAGCGCGATCAAGTGCTCGCTGCAGCCGAAGCCACCCACTGCGTCGTCGTACCAGAACACTTCCACCACCGCGATGCAGCCGTCATAGGACTGCCCTACCAGCGTGCCGTCGGCCTTGAACACCCGCAGGTAGCCGCCAACGCTGTAGCGCGAGCTGTCGCCATCGCCGGGCATGGTCATGGTGGGAATCCAGGTGCGCCAGCTGAACAAGCGGTACTTCTGGTAGTAGAAGGCCTGGTCGGCGCTGTAGTCGCGGCCCTGATACGGCGTGCCGTAGTAGAACGAGCCATAGGCCTGGTACGCCAGGTACAGCGCCAGCGCGGCGCCGAGAATGAGGTTGATCTTTTTCATTGCAGGGTCGTTCCTTTTACCCGTGGAAACATCAAGAAGGAGGCAGGCCCAGCATGCGCAGGCACGCCTGGACAATGGCCTCGGCCAGGGCCCGGCCATCGTCCTCGCCGGCGGCGATCACATCGTCGGTGGCGCCATGCACCCCGGCGTAGATCAGCGAAGCGATCACCCCTGGCTGGGCCAGGGACCAGCAGCCGGCGCGCTGGCCGCCTTCGAGAAGTCCCAGCAACTGCTCGAGGATCGCGTTCTTTTCCGGGTTGCCGCGGTCGTGATGATGGTGGTTGGGGTAGACGATGTCGTGCAGGCGGTAAGTGTCGAGGTAGGCCTGCACGCTGGTGCGGATCCAGCTGCTGAGCTGCGCCACCCAGTCGTCCTCGGGGCAGGCCGCCACCGCCTGCTCCAGGCGCTGCAGGTAGTGCTGGGTATAGCGTTGCCCCAGGGCCACCAGCATGTCGTTCTTGGATTGGAAGTAGTGATAGAAGGTGCCCTTGGCCACCTCGGCGCGCTCGACGATCTCGCTGATGGTGGTGGCTTCCACGCCCTGGCTGAGGAACAGGTCTTGGGCGGCGGCCATCAGCTCTTCCAGGCGCACTTCGGCCGGTTTGGTGCGCGGCCGCGGCTGGGCAGCGCGCTTGGCAACCGGGGAGGTTTTGACACTCATGAACGAATCCGGGCTGTTCGACAAAGGCCGCCATTCTAGGGGATTTGTGGAGGAAAAGAGAGTTGAGAATCTTTTTCATTCTCCATTGACCGACGGTCAGTCAAAATACTATGCTCGCCCTGCAAGCCCATTCCAGACCTTGCGGGAGATACACCATGCAGCGCTATCGTCGCCCGGCCCTGGTCGCCGCCGCCTACCTCGGGACCTTCCTGGCGTCCCTCGACATCAGCATCGTCAACGTCGCCCTGCCAACCTTGCAGCAGGCCCTGGCCACCGACCTGGGCGGCCTGCAATGGGTGGTCAATGCCTACGCCATCTGCCTCTCGGCGTTCATGCTCTCGGCAGGCCCCCTGGGGGATCGCTACGGCCACAAGCGCTGCTGGCTGATCGGTGTGCTGCTGTTCTGCCTCGGCTCGGCGCTGTGCGCGCTGGCCCAGGAGCTTTCGCTGCTGCTGGCCGGGCGCGCAGTGCAGGGGCTGGCCGGGGCCCTGCTGATTCCCGGGGCGATGCCGATCCTCAGCCACGCCTTTCCCGAGCCTCGGCAACGGGCCCACGTGATCGGCGGCTGGTCGGCCTTCAGCGCCCTGGCCCTGATCCTCGGCCCGCTGCTGGGTGGCCTGTTGCTGGAGCACCTGGGCTGGCAGAGCATTTTCCTGATCAACCTGCCCATCGGCCTGCTGGCCCTGGCCCTGGGCGGCTGGGGCATCAGCGAGCGCAAGTACCCCCAGCACGCCGCGCTCGACCCCCTGGGCCAGATCCTCAGCGTGCTCTGCCTCGGGGCCCTGACCTACGGCCTGATCGTCGCTGGCGAGGACGGTTTCGGCAGCCGCGAGGCGCTCACCTCATTGCTGCTGGCGACGCTGGCGCTGCTGGCCCTGATCCAGGTCGAGCGTCGAGTGCAGCGGCCCCTGGTGCCCGTCACCCTGTTTCGCCAGCGGCCCTTTGCGGTGGCCAACCTGGCCTCGTTCATCCTCGGGTTTTCCTGCTACAGCAGCCTGTTCTTCTTCTCGATCTTCCTGCAGCAGATCCAGGGCTGGTCCGCCGCCGACACCGGCCTGCGCATGCTTCCGCAGTTCGTGGTCACAGGCGTTGTATCGATGCTCTTTGGCCGCTTGCACCGGCGCATCCCCCTGCCCTGGCTGATGGTTGGCGGCTATGGCCTGGTAGGCCTGGCCATGAGCGCCATGGCCGGCTTCGATGCCCACACGCCCTACTGGCTGGTGGGTTCGCTGTTCGGTCTGCTGGGGCTGGGCATGGGCCTGGCGGTGCCGGCCACCGGGCTGGTGGTGATGGCCTGCGCACCGGCAGAGCGCGCCGGCATCGCCTCGGCCAGCATGAACGCCCTGCGCCAGACCGGCATGAGCGTCGGCATCGCCCTGCTCGGCAGCCTGATGAGCACCCGGGCAGTGCAAGTGCTCAGCGAATCCGGCGCCGCGGCCGGGTTCGACGGCGCCGCCGAACTGGCCCGGCAAGCGGTGACCGAACACCGCCTGCCGCTGCACGACCCGCTGTTCGCCGACCTCTATGGCGCCGCCATGACCAGCGGATTTGGCCTGGCCATGGCCCTGGCCGGTTGCGCCAGCCTGCTGGCCATGGGGCTGTTGCTGGGAACTCGCCAGCAAGCGGTCCGCGAGCCTGCCGGCAGCCCCGGCACCAGGCCGGCTCGTTGACAAGCGCCGTGGTGGCACCGACCTTCCAGGTCCGGGACCGCTACATCCGGCCTGACGACTAAGGCGCCGTCCTCCCTGCCCGATGTCGCAAAGGCGTTGCTCAAGGTCGAATCCAGCCTGTCGCCCCGGCGCGCACTGTCCATACTCAAGGGCCTTGTCCCCTGGTAATGGAATACCCCCGTGAACCTGCCCCCGGTCCTGCCTGACACCGCCCCTGCCCTGGTCAACCCGCTACGCCTGGACCAGGACGATCTACGGCATTTCAAGGAGCGTGGCTTCATCAAGCTGCGGGGGTTGTTGACGCCTGCGGCCATCCTGCAACTGCGCGAGCTGGCCAACAGCCAACTGCGCCCGACCTCCTCGGGCACCTCGGCCCATGGCGACGGTTTCAGTCGCCTGACCCACCGGGTGACCCAGGTCGGCATCCTCGAGCGCCTCTACCGGCAACCGGCCTTCGCCCAGGTGCTGACCCGCCTCAGCGGCTGCCGCCTGATCATGAGCGAGGCCCAGAGTTTCGAGCTGGGGGTGGGACGCTCGGGCTTTGCCTGGCACTACGACTCGCTGAACTTTCGCTACATCCGCCCCCAGGACCCGGCCTTCAGCCTGTGGATGCCGTTGCAGCCGATCCGCCCCGAAGTGCAAGGTGGCGGCATGGCCTGGGTGCCCCTGTCGCAATTCTCGGCCCAGGAGAATTTTCAGTTCTCGCGCCTGCTGGCAGGCAAACTGGCACGGGGCGAGTCGGTGGCCGAATTTTCCGCGCACCTGCGCCAGACCTACTGCACGCCCGGGGTGCTTACCGACGCCTTCGAGGAACAACGCATCGAAGAGGCCTTCGATCCTGGCGACGCCCTGCTGTTCAGCAAATACCTGTGGCACCGCTCCAGCCCCTTGCTGGACGGCGACCTGGAACGCCGCCAGGCCGTGACCCTGCGCCTGCTGGACTGGCGGGCATGCCTTGATCCACTGATGCAGGACGGCGAAACCCGCAGCGCCGGTGGCCTGGGCATGGGCCTGGACGGCGGCCCGCTGAACCCAGTGTCCTACGGCTCGCGCTTCGTCGATATCACGCCCGGGGCACCGATCCGCAGCTCGGTCCATTGCGGGCCGATCCTCTGATCCAGGCTAGATCTCAGGCCCTAGCAACACCTGCTGCTGCGCCGCACACTGCTCCACCAGGTAATCCCAGACCACCCGCAGCCGCACCGATTTGTGCAGTTCGCGGCGGGTGCTGATCCAGTAGGCGCGCTGGATGCTTTCCGCCGGCAGCAGCGGCACCAGTTGCGGGTCGGCGGCGGCCATGTAGCACGGCAGCACGGCGATCCCCAAGCCGGAACGGGCCGCTTCCTGCTGGGCAATGACACTGGTGCTGTGGAACACCACCTGGGGGTTGCGGCAGAAGCTGTTGAGGAACATCAGCTCCTGGCTGAACAAGAGATCATCGACGTAGCCGATCCAGGCATGCCGGCCCAGGTCCTCGCGGCTGCGCAAGGGCGGAGCGCGGTCCAGGTAGGCCTGGCTGGCGTACAGCGCCAGGCGGTAGTCGGTGAGCTTGCGGGTCACCAGCATGTCCGCGCTGGGGCGCTCCAGGTGGATGCTGATCTCCGCCTCGCGGTTGAGAATGCTGACAAAGCGCGGCACCGCCACCAGTTCCACTTCCAGCCCCGGATACCGCTCGAACAGCCCAACCATGCGGCTGGCGAGAAACTTCACCCCCAGGCCCTCGGTGACCCCGACACGGATCTTGCCCAAAGGCGCGCTGGACTGGGTGATCTCTTCCTGCACCAGCAAGGCGACGTTTTCCATGGCCTCGGCGTGCTTGAGCAGCGCTTCGCCGGCCGGGGTCAGTTCGTAGCCCTGGGCGTGCTGGACGAACAGTGCGGTGCCCAGGGCCTTCTCCACCGCCTCGATGTGCCGGGCCACCGTGGCGTGGGTGGTGTTCAGCCGTCGCGCGGCGGTCAGCAGGCGGCCGCTGCGTTGCAGCTCAAGAAAGAAGCGCAGGTCATTCCAGTCGAACATGGGGTTTCCTTGGCGGAGTCGAAGGCCAACGCTGTTAGAAAACGCACAGCGGGTGGGTAAAAACTAACATTCTTTTAACGAAAGCTAACAACTAGGATGGTTCCCAATAAGAACGAAAAACGAGGTTAAGGATGCTCCCTGCCTTTGACGCCTACGACTACATCGTGGTCGGCGCCGGCCCCGCCGGCTGTCTTCTGGCCAATCGCCTGTCGGCCAATCCCCAGCACCGTGTGCTGCTGCTGGAAGCCGGTGGCCGCGACAACTATCCCTGGATCCACATCCCCGTGGGCTACCTGTTCTGCATCGGCAACCCGCGCACCGACTGGTGCTTCAAGACCGAGGCCGAGCCCGGCCTGCAGGGCCGCAGCCTGAGCTACCCGCGGGGCAAGGTGCTGGGAGGCTGCTCGTCGATCAACGGCATGATCTACATGCGTGGCCAGGCTGCCGACTACGACAGCTGGGCCGCTGAAGGCAACCCGGGCTGGGGCTGGGACCAGGTGCTGCCGCTGTTCAAGAAAAGCGAGAACCACTTTGCCGGCGGCAGCGAACTGCACGGCGCCGCCGGTGAATGGCGGGTCGAGCGCCAGCGCCTGTCGTGGCCGATCCTCGATGCCTTTCGCAGCGCTGCCGAGCAGAGCGGCATTCGCACCATCGACGACTTCAACGGCGGCGACAACGAAGGCTGCGGCTACTTCCAGGTCAACCAGAAGGCCGGGGTGCGCTGGAATGCCGCCAAGGCCTTTCTCAAACCCATCGCCCAGCGCCCGAACCTGGTGGTGCTGACCGGCATCGAGGTGCAGCGGCTGCTCCTCGAGGACGGCCGCGCCACAGCGGTGCGGGCCAGCTGCCAGGGGCGCCTGGAGAACTTCAAGGCGCGCCGCGAGATCATCCTCTGCGCCGGCTCCGTCGGCTCGCCGAGCATCCTGCAGCGCTCGGGGATCGGCCCGGCGCCGCTCCTGCAACGCTTGGGGATCGGCGTCAGCCATGCCCTGCCCGGGGTGGGCGGCAACCTGCAGGACCACCTGCAACTGCGCCTGATCTACAAGCTGGAGAACGCCCGCACCCTGAACCAGATCGCGGGCAGCCTGTGGGGCAAGATGGGCATGGGCCTGCGCTACCTGTATGACCGCAGCGGCCCGCTGTCCATGGCCCCCAGCCAGCTTGGCGCCTTTGCCCGCTCGGGCCCGGAACAGACCCGGGCCAACCTGGAGTACCACGTGCAGCCGCTGTCCCTGGAGCGTTTCGGCGAACCGCTGCACGCCTTCCCGGCCTTTACCGCCTCGGTCTGCGACCTGCGCCCGCAGAGCCGTGGCCGGGTCGAGATCCGTTCCGTGGAGGCCGGCGATGCGCCGCTGATCCAGCCCAACTACCTGAGCCACCCCGAGGACCTGAGGGTCGCCGCCGACGCCATCCGCCTGACCCGACGCATCGTCGGCGCCCCGGCCCTGCAACCCTTCAAGCCCAGCGAATACCTGCCCGGCCCCGAGCTGCAAAGCACCGAGCAACTGCACGAGGCCGCGGCCCGCATCGGCACCACCATCTTCCATCCGGTGGGCACCTGCCGCATGGGCAGCGATGCCCAGGCGGTGGTGGACGCACAACTGCGGGTGCACGGCATTGCGGGGCTGCGCATCGCCGATGCCTCGATCATGCCGCGCATCACCTCGGGCAATACCTGCTCACCGACCTTGATGATCGCTGAAAAGGCCGCTGAACTGATCCTTGCCAGCGTCCCCAGGAGCACGGTCCAGCACAAGGAGCCCGCCACCCCGGCATGAGCGCAGGAGCCGGCTTGCCGGCGAAGGAACCCCCAAGGCCGGCGCCCGGCTCACGGGCCTCTTCGCTGGCAAGCCAGCTCCTACGGATGAGGGAAACGAGGGTTCATCGTGCGGTCGCGGTGAATCTGCAACAGCGGCGCCGGAAACGGCGTCGGCAGTGGAACAACAACAATAATCACTGTAAGGAAGCCCCCTATGTCAGAACACGCACAGCCCCTGAACGCGCCCCTGCAGGACTCCACTGCCAAGGGCAGCCAGAAGGTCATCTTCGCGTCGTCCCTCGGCACGGTGTTCGAGTGGTACGACTTTTTCCTCTACGGCGCCCTGGCGGCGGTGATCAGCAAGCAGTTCTTCGCCGGGGTCAACGACACCACGGCCTTCATCTTCGCCCTGATGGCCTTTGCCGCCGGCTTCGTGGTGCGCCCCTTCGGCGCCCTGGTGTTCGGCCGCCTGGGGGACATGATCGGGCGCAAGTACACCTTCCTTGCCACCATCATCCTCATGGGCGTTGCGACCTTCGCCGTGGGCCTGTTGCCCAACTACGCCAGCATCGGCATCGCCGCGCCGATCATCCTGGTGGCCCTGCGCATGCTCCAGGGCCTGGCCCTGGGCGGCGAGTACGGCGGCGCCGCCACCTACGTGGCCGAGCACGCGCCCCAGGGCAAGCGCGGCCTGCACACCAGCTGGATCCAGTCCACCGCGACCCTGGGCCTGCTGCTGTCGCTGCTGGTGGTGCTGGCCTGCCGTTACTTCACCGGCGACCAGTTCGAGGTCTGGGGCTGGCGCCTGCCGTTCCTGCTGTCCATCGTGCTGCTGGGCATCTCCACCTGGATCCGCATGAGCCTGCACGAGTCGCCGGCCTTCCTGAAAATGAAAGAGGAAGGCCGCGCCAGCAAGGCGCCGATCCGCGAATCCTTCGGCAAGTGGGAAAACCTCAAGGTGGTGCTGATCGCCCTGTTCAGCATCAATGCCGGGCAGGCGGTGACCTTCTATGCCGCGCAGTTCTACGTTTTGTTCTTTCTCACCCAGTTCCTCAAGATGGACCCGGCCCTGGCCAACAGCCTGCTGATCATCAGCGTTGTAATCGGCGCGCCGATGTTCATCTTCTTTGGCTGGCTCTCGGACAAGATCGGCCGCAAGCCGGTGCTGATGCTCGGCCTGCTGCTGGCCACGCTGCTGTACTTCCCGATCTTCAAGGCCCTGGCCCACTACGCAAACCCGGCCATCGACCAGGCCAGCCGCCAGGCGCCCATCAGCGTCACCGCCGACCCGGCCACCTGCACCTTCCAGTTCGACCCGGTGGGCAAGGCGCGCTTCGACAGCCCCTGCGACAAGGTCAAGACCTTCCTGGTGAAGCAGGGCCTGCCCTACAGCAGCATCGCCGCCCCCGCCGGCAGCCCGGTGCAGGTCAGCGTCGGTGATGTGAAGATCAACGGCTTCGACGAGGCCGCCCTGCGCGGCGCAGTGACCCTGGCCGGTTATCCGCAGCAGGCCGACAGCCAGAACGTCAACAAGACCATGGTGGTGGTGCTGATCGTCGCGCTGATCCTGATTGCCGCCATGTGCTACGGCCCGCTGGCGGCGCTGATGGTGGAGCTGTTCCCGACCCGTATCCGCTACACCTCCATGTCCCTGCCCTACCACATCGGCAACGGCTGGTTCGGCGGTTTCCTGCCGACCGTGTCCTTTGCCCTGGTGGTCTACACCGGCGATATCTTCTATGGCCTGTGGTACCCGGTGCTGATTACCGGGGTCAGCCTGGTGGTGGGGTTGTTGTGCCTGCGGGAAACCCGGGACGTCGACATCAACCACAACTGAGCAGCGAGCTCGGGCTTGCCGACGGGGGCGGTCTTGCGGGCCTCTTCGCTGGCAAGCCAGCTCCTACGGTGGCCGGTGATAGTGCGGGGGCCGTAGGAGTCGGCTTGCCGGCGAAGGCGGCCTGGCGGGCCTCAGGTGTTGTTGCAGCCCTTGGCGATGGAGTCTTCGTTGGAGGTGTAGGGCCGTGAAGGCTCCAGGTTCCATTCCGGCTTGTTGCGCGCAATATTGAAGTGGCAGACCAGTTGCCGGCGCATGCTGCCCACGCTGCTGTCGCGGTTGTCCGGGTTGTTCTTCCACTGGGCGTCCAGGTAGTGGTCGCTGGCCAGTTCGTTGAAGAAGTTGTTGGTCTGGTTGTCCTTGACGTTGCGCCCGCAATCGGTGGGCGTGACTTCCAGGGTCATGACTTTCTTGCCGAAGCCCGGGTCATCACGTTCGATCCACACCGCACTCTGTACATAGCGATCGCAGCTGTTCTTCTCGGTGATCGGGTAGATCACCTGCTTCTTGTTGTCGTAGACGAAACTCGCGTCCTGCGCCGGCGTTTGCGGCAGCTTCATGTTGATCACCGGCAGGTACTGCTGCACGGCCTTGTACCACTGGATCTGGTTCAGCCGTGCACCTTCCAGGCCGCCATCCTCGGTGTAGAACAGGGCCAGGATCGAGGGCGACTGCGGCGGTTTTTCCTCCCACTTGGCCAGGCGCAGCTCATTCTGAGTGCCGAAGGATTCTGCGGCGATCTGCGCCATGGAGCGGATGCTCTGGTAGAACGCCGGGCCGGCGGCGCTGTTGCGTTCGTCACGTACATCGAAGGAACACTGGCGCGAGTGGTCGCCACGGTTCTGTCGGTAGTTGGCGCCCCATTGCTCGGCGGTGGTCACACCGATCTCGTGGCAGTACTTCTCGACATTGCCCGGGGTGCGCCGCGAGTCGGTGCAGCCCTGCTGCCCGCGGTCGTCGGTGGCGGCGTCGATGGGGAAGGAACAGAGCACCGCATAGTCCTGGTGATCCTTGGGGTTGCCGAAGATGGTGTCGAAGATGAAGCCGCTCTGCAGTCCGTAGGCCAGCTTGCGGAACTTCGAATCCTTGCGCAGGTAGGACGCCGATACGCCGCCGCTGGCCTGGCTTTTCGGGCTGATGCTGTAGAACTGGTAGTCGGTGGACGGCCAGGTGGCGCGAAACAGCACCCCGGAACACAGGAATGCCGGTTTCGACGGGCCGCCGCAATCCTGGCGGGTGTCGTTGTACAACTGGTTGAGACGGGCCACCGTGTCGCTGCCCTGGTCGGCCTGCACCGTGGGCAACAGGCACAGGCCGGCGAGGCCGATGGCAACGGCAATGGGGGTTCTGCGTGCTTTCATGGGGTGACTTCCGTGTGGTGTGTAAACCCTGGCCAGCCAAGTCGTGGTCCGGCAATAAGCAGAAGATAGAAGTGCTGGTTGGCCCTGATGGACTTTTCCCGGCCTGTGTCCCCGATCCCCACCACCGGCAGCAGGCGCACGGCGATGGCTTGAATAAAACGCCGCATTGCGCCACTGTCTCGGCACTTTTTCCGGCGGAGACCGAACATGCTGTTGATCTTGCCCGCAGTGGTGGCCCTGGCCCTGATCCTGGTGTTCTGGCGCCGTCAGAAAGCCCTCACGGCCTTGCGTCGGGAAGCCCACATCCGCAATTTCACCCTGCCGCCGCGCTTGTTCGAGCCCCTGCGCACCCAGCACCCGCACCTGAACCTCAAGGACTGCCAGCTGGTGGCCCAGGGCTTGCGCCAGTTCTTTCTCGCCTACCTCAAGAGCGGCCAGCGCTACGTGTCGATGCCGTCCCAGGTGGTGGACGACCTGTGGCACGAATTCATCTTGCATACCCGGGACTACCAGCAGTTCTGCAACCAGGCCTTCGGCCAGTTCCTCCACCACACCCCGGCGGCGGTGCTCGGCCAGAACGCCGCGCAACAAAGCGACAACGGCCTGCGCCGGGTCTGGCGCCAGGCCTGCCTGGAAGAGAACATCAACCCGGCCCAGCCCAGCCGCCTGCCACTGCTGTTCGCCCTGGACACCAAGCTGAAGATTGCCGGGGGCTTTCACTACGTCGCCGACTGCCAGTCCCTGCGCCGCCTGACCGACAACGGCGGCAGCGCCACCCTGGTGCACTGCGGCAGCGAGCTGCACAGCAGCTCCCTGGACAGCGATTCTTCCGGCAGCAGCAGCGACAGCGACAGCTCGCGTTTCGGCGGTGATGGCGACAGTGGCGGCAGCGATGGCGGTGGAGGCGACAGCGGCGGTTGCGGTGGGGGCGGTTGTGGCGGCGGGGGTGGCGATTGATCGCCTAGGGCCGCGCCACCGACAGCCCTCAGAATGGATTGCAGCCTGCGGCCTTCGCGGCTTCAGGCGATACCGTCGGACGGAACGGTCCAGGTTCCACAGGGTCTTGCCGCGGGCCTTCGGCGTGACGCTGAGGGTCCATTCGTTGTTCTTCGTACCCGGGTCGAAACGCGCGGCCCAGGTGGCCTAGGCAATGTACTGGAGCGGTGATTTGCCAGGCGCAGGCGCAGTGCCTGTCGTACCCGCGAAGTCCACCGCCTGATCTGCCACTACGTAGCGAAAACGCTGTTGCGGCGGCTGGGCGCGATGCCCAGCCCCCACATCAGAGCGCGCGGGCGCGGAAAAAATCGGGCGTTAGAACACGCGGATCGCCAGCTCGAAAACGCTCTCCCCACACCATGACGTCCTCCTGCGATGGCAACAGCATGGGGTGTGATCGATACCCTTTGAGCAGGGCCTCGATGCCTTGGGCAAAATCATGCCCAACAAAAAGCATCATGGACGCGACCAATCCGTTCAAGAACAAACGGCCTTGGCTGTCCAGCCAGAGCTGTCCATGACCATGATGTACATCACCCAAGCAAACAAAGTCGGTGCGCAGCGCTTCTTGCCAGCCATCTACTTGTTCATCGGGGCACGCCGGAGAGCCAAACTCGATGTCACTAGAGGCACACTCCTCCCCCGTGCCGATATGCCCTACGGTCAATTCGCCAAATGCTTGCAGGATGCGAAATGCCGGATGTGCGCGGGGTACGTGACGATCAACCACAACGGCCCTGCCAGGGACCCATCCGGCAGCTCTGAAAAACGGTTCTATGTTCGGAGTCAGGAGATTCATGCGGCGAAGATAATCAAAGTGCAGGAGAAACGCAAAAGCCCTGGATACGCCCCCTGCCGGAACGCTATCCGTTGCTCCGCGCAACAGCTCGACATCCACGGCTATCGACGGCAACGCCATGGCCAGCCCATCCCTGCCTCGGTCAAACCTGCCCGGGACCGGGGAGAACAAGGGGGGATAGGGGAAGAGTGATGTGGAAGCGGCGCATCGCGCGCCGCTCCACTGTTTCCGATCGATCAGGCGATGATGTCGGTAACGGCCGCCTGGCCCACGGTACCCACGGCGAAGTCCACCGCGCCATGACCGGTCAGGTCGATCATCAGGCTGGTCTGGTTGGTTTCGGCGTAGTAGGTGAGGATCGCGTCGCCGGCATGCCCGGTGAAGCCGCTGACGAAGTTCAGGGTGGCACCACCGGAGGCGAATTGCGGGATTCCGGTGAGGTCGATCTTGTCCTCGCCGCTGACGAAATCCATGATCCAGTCCGGGGCGTCGAAGGTCGAATCCGCGGCCGCGCCGTAGACGAAGGTATCAGCCCCCGCCCCACCCCACAGGGTGTCGCCACCGCCACCGCCATAGATGATGTCGTTGCCGGCACCGCCTTCGAGGATGTTCGCCGCAGCGTTGCCGATCAGCAGGTCATTGCCCGAGCCGCCGATGGCGTTTTCCACCGTCACGCCATGGGCGATGGACACGTTGCCCACCAGGCCGCCGACATCGGAGAAGCCCCCTTCATTGAGATTGATCTTCTGGTTCTGGGTGAAACCCGAGAAATCCAGGGTATCGTTGCCGCCGCCGTCCCAGACCGCGAACACCAGCTTGTCCGAAGCGCTGTGGGCGCTGTAGAAGTCCCGACCGGTGTTGGAGTTGAAGCCGTAGACAGTGTCGTCGGCACGGGTTTCCAGGTTGGCGCCATAGAGCTTCTGCACCGCAACGATATCGTCCAGCAACGGCGCCGAGGCGTAGGCACCGCCGCCGTCCTTGCTGAAGTCCTGCCCGGTGTTGCTCTCACTCCAGTAGCTCATCAGGCTGTAGCCGCGGGTGTCCTGGGCGTAGGTCACGTCGTTGTAGGTCGGGCTGCCGCTGCCGGCGTTGTACACGCCCGGGTGGGACAGGCCCAGGCTGTGGCCGATTTCGTGGGTCAGGGTCTGGCGGCCGTAGTTGCCGTTGCCCGGGGTTTCGTTGACCCGGTACTGGTCGTTGATCAGGTACCAGGACTGGCCGTCGTAGCTGCTGCCGGACGGCAGGTAGGCAAAGGCCGCGCCGCCGGTGCTGACGTTGTAGTTGCCGAAGCTCATGTGGCCGTCGCCACCCTTGGCCGCTTCAGTGAAGGTCACGTTGGCCACGTCCGCCCAGGATTGCAGGGACAGCAGCGCCTGGGCTTTTTGCAGTGCGCTGAACTCGCTGAAGCTGCCCAGGGCCGGGTTGTAGTTGGCCGGTTTTTCGGTGAGGAAGCTGTAGCTCAGGTCGATCTTGCCGTCGCCGTTCTGGTCGTGCCAGGACAGGCCTTTGCGCAGGATCGAATCCGCCGCCTGGTCCGCGGTGAAGGATGGCTTGCCGTTCACCAGCTCGCTGCCGCCACGGTCATACAGGTGGCTGAAGGCCAGAACTTGCTGGTAGGCATGGCTGGCCTGAGCGGCCGAATCGATGCCGTTGCCGACTGCTTCCGAGAGTGCTTTTGACATTGCTACGTCCTTGTTCCAGACAAAAAATCCGATAGGACAGCTGCGACCCCGCCTGCGAGATCGTCCTATCACTCGCCCATTGAGGCGCTGGAAACCTGACATATCCGTCAGCCGTGAGTCCACGGTTTTTTTTGTCCTACAAAGCCCCCGGGACGCTCTGGCACGGGGTAAATTTTCCACTCGCACGAGGGGGCGCCAAGGGATAGGCTAGACACCGCACCGGGGCCCCGCGGCCCTCTTTGGATAGGAGTCTGTGATGCGCAAAATCCTGTTTCTGGGCACCTTGATGATCCTCGCCGGCTCGGCCCACGCCGAAGGCATTCCACTGTTCAACGTCTCCTGCCCGGGCAATCTGGCAGTCAGCGCCGACCAGGGCGGCCCGGTTTACATCAACGGCAACGCAGTCAAGAACAGTGCCGTGGATGACCGGCATTTCCAGGTCAAGACGGCAGAAATCAGCCTGTCCATCAGCGTCGAGGACGATGAATCGGTGACCGTCAAGTACACCGACAAGCATGGCGCCAGTGGTCTCTGCGAAGCCGTGGACGACTGAGCCCTCTCCCCTTTTGCCTCACAACCTCAAGAGCCGTGCATGCACATCAGCGCAATTCCCTTCGCCACCACCGACTGGTCGAACATCGAACCCACCGAGCATCGCGGCGAAACCGGCAGCGCCTTCTGGCGCACCCGGCAGTTCGGTGAAATTCGCGTGCGCATGGTGGAATACAGCCCCGGCTACCTGGCCGACCACTGGTGCTCCAAGGGCCACATCCTGTTGTGCCTGGAAGGCGAGCTGCACACCGAGCTGGAGGACGGCCGGCGGTTCGTCCTGACCCCGGGCATGAGCTACCAGGTGGCGGACAACGCCGAGCCGCACCGCTCCTTCACCGCCGTGGGGGCCAAGCTGTTCGTGGTGGATTGAAGCGCTTCAGAACAGGCCCATCTGCCCACCCACCAGGGTGCTGAAATCATCCTGCACGAACGGCAGGATGGCGTCCGCCACCGGTTGCAACTGGCGGGTCAGGTAGTGCTCGTAGTCGATGGCGGCGCGGCGGTTTTCCAGGGGCTCGGGGCCGGCCAAGGTGATGACGTAGCTGATCCAGCCGCCGTTCTGGTACTGCAGTGGGCGGCCCTGCTCGCGGTTGTATTCGTCCGCCAGGCGCGCTGCGCGGACATGGGGCGGCACGTTGCGCTCGTAGTCGTCCAGGGGCCGGCGCAGGCGCTTGCGGTAGATCAACAGGTCATCCAGTTGCCCGGCCAGGGTGCGTTGCACGTAGTCGCGCACATAGTCCTGGTAGGGCTGGCGGTGGAAGATGCGCTGGTACAGCTCCTGCTGGAATTCCCGGGCCAGGGGCGACCAGTCGGTGCGCACCGTCTCCAGGCCCTTGTAGACCATCTCCTGGCTGCCATCGGCGCGCTGCACCAGGCCGGCGTAGCGCTTCTTGCTGCCCTCCTCGGCACCACGGATGGTGGGCATCAGAAAGCGTTTGTAGTGGGTTTCGAACTGCAACTCCAGGGCGCTTTCCAGGCCGTATTGCTGCTGCAGGTGATCACGCCACCACTGGTTGACGTGGGCCACCAGGGCACGGCCGATCAGGCCTGCCTGTTCCTCGTCATGCAGGCCGCCGAGCCAGACGAAGGTGGAATCGGTGTCGCCGTAGATCACCTGATGCCCCTGGGCCTCGATCAGTTGCCGGGTGCGGGCCATGATCTCGTGGCCACGCAGGGTGATGGAGGACGCCAGGCGCGGGTCGAAGAAGCGACAACCGCTGGAACCCAGCACGCCGTAGAAGGCGTTCATGATGATCTTCAACGCCTGGGACAGCGGCGCATTGTGCTCGCGCTTGGCCACTTCGCGGCCCTCGGCGACCCGGGTCACGATCGACGGCAGGCAATGCCGGGTGCGGGAGAAACGCGCGCCGCGAAAGCCCGCTACCGAATGTTGCTCGTCCGGTTGGCGCAGGCCTTCCACCAGCCCCACCGGGTCGATCAGGAAACTGCGGATGATCGACGGGTACAGGCTCTTGTAGTCCAGCACCAGCACCGACTCGTAGAGCCCGGGCCGCGAATCCATGACGAAACCGCCGGGGCTGGCCTGGGGCGGCAGCTCGCCCAGGTTGGGGGCGACAAAGCCCTGGCGATGCATCAGCGGCATGTACAGGTGGGTAAAGGCCGCCACCGAACCGCCGCTGCGGTCGGCGGGCAGGCCGGTGACCGTGGCCCGTTCCAGAAGAAAGGTCAGCAGCTCGGTCTTGGCGAAGATCCGCGTCACCAGCTCGCAGTCCTTGAGGTTGTAGCGGGCCAGGGCCGGCTTGTCCTCGGCGAACATGCGGTTGATCTCGTCCATGCGCTGGTAGGGGTTGTCGATCGACTTGCCCTCCCCCAGCAGGGTCTGGGCGACGTTTTCCAGGCTGAAGGAAGGGAAGCTCCAGGTCGCCGAACGCAATGCCTCGATGCCATCGATGATCAGGCGGCCGGCAGCCGAGGCGAAATAGTGGGTACGGCTGCCGTGCTCGCGCCACTGCATTTCCTCGCCACCACGCCCCAGGCGCAGCGGCACCGCCAGGCGCCGGGCATGTTCGTGGAGTACGCGCAGGTCAAACTGCACCAGGTTCCAGCCGATGATCGCGTCGGGGTCATGCTCGGCCAGCCACTGGTTGAGCCTCTCCAGCAACTGCTCGCGGCTGGCGCAGAACTCCAGGTCGAAATCCACCGCACTGTCGTCGTCCCGGGCCTTGCCGAGCATGTACACCTGGCGCTGGCCGCAACCTTCCAGGGCAATGGAATACAACTCGCCGCGCTCGCTGGTCTCGATGTCCAGGGACACCAGCTTGAGGCTCGGCCGGTAGTTTGGCGCCGGCTTCATCTGCGCCTCCAGCAACAAGCCATCGGGGCCGGGCTGGCCGCCGAAGGACACCGGCGCGGTGATGAAGCGCTCCATCAGGTAGCGCTCGGGCGGCCGCACATCGGCTTCGAACACCTCCACCCCGGCGCGCCGCAGGGTCTTTTCCAGGCGCATCAGCTGATTGTGCTGCGGGCAGTACAGGCCCAGCACCGGGCGCTGGTGGAAGTCACGCAGCTGCAAGGGGCGCAGTTGCACATCCGGGTCGTCGGTCAGCAAGCGCTCGGCCTGGGCCCGCTGCGCCGCCGGGACGAAGGCCACGGAAGTCTGCAACGGCAGGCGGATCTGGCGCGGCCCCTGGTCGGTGGCCAGCCAGAAATCGACTTGCGTGCCCGCCGGCGTATCGCGCCAGTGCCGGGTCAGGACGAAGCCTTGTTGTACATCCACCGCTGCAACCTCAGAACATTTCAAGGCGCCGATTCTACCTGCCCAGCCTCGCGTTGGGGGGGCCGGATGATGGCTTTTCGGCTTTTGTCAGACAATATGTAGTGCCTGAAAATTTTCACTACAAAACCGTTGACGAGAGGATTTCGGCCTTGCATGATGCAGACGTCTCCCCGATCGGGGGACGAGGCAAAGGTGTTATGAGCAAGCTCGTCTGACCGCCGAGCTGTGACCCGGATGTGTACTGCCCACAAGGCAGATTGATGAAACTGACCTGGCATTGACCGTCCAGTACCAAGACGGGAAGCCGGCGAAAACTCTTCAAGATGCTTGTGGCCGATGGTGGGAATGTCGGCAGCTTCATCCAGGTTTACGCTGCTTCTCTTCGTTGTGACGCTATTGCGTAGCAGTTAATCAAGGCAACTACACGCATCAGGCTCTGGGCCTTATCTGTATCCGACAGACACCCTCTGTCGCCCTGTTTCCGGTATCAGGGTTCAACTTACCGACGTAGCAAGATGAATTAGCGAATCAACTTAGATAGATCGATAAATGGTCAAGGGGGCTACAAATGAATCTTAATAATCAACCCACTATTGATGAATTGGCACGCATGTTCGCCGCACAGAAAGACAGCCACGACAGCCACATCCTGTGGATCGCCAAGTCGGGCCAAGTGCATATCGACTGCCTGTCGCCCCATAGCCATGAAGCAGAGTTCGACCAGAACAACCGGGACCTCGCGGCCCGCCTGAAGATGTACCGCCGTGGCCAGGGCTACGTCGGCAAGAAAGCCGCCGCCGACAAGGACTTCATCGGCCGGGTCCTGGAGACCCTGAAAGCCGAATGGCAATCGCTGCGGGATAAGTCGGAAGTTCGGGTTATTGATCGGTTTTGCTGAGACAAGTTAACACTGGGTATAAGCCAACAAGGGGCGCTGAACTTTCAGCGCCCCTTTTTATTGTCTGCAACGAACTTGAATTGCCTTTTCCGGATACCGAAACCACTTCAAGAGCACCATCTGCTAACGGTTGGACACAATAATGGCCAATTAGTATCATTCGTCCACTCAAGCCGACCTGGAGGTTGGAATACGGACTTTCAGGATCATGCTGAGACTCAGTACAACCATCAGGAGGTCTACTCGATAGCTAAGCCAAATCTGGGAAAAGGATTTTTTGTGACTGATCGCTGCGGTGTTTTGCGTTACATCATTGAACAGTATTACTCGGGAGACATAGAAACTGCCTGTTCCCATACCGGGTACAGCAGCAAGCAGATCGCGGACTGGTGTTCTGGCCAATGCCAGCCACAGCACCTCACAGTTGAGCACTTCATACACTGTGCTTTTACGCCTGAATTCCAGTCAGTAGTGGAGTTCGCCGAGTTCAAGCAGGACCAGCCGGTGATGGCTCAGTTGAGAACCCTGTTCAAGGGCCACGAAGAGCGGGCAGGCATCTATGCCTTTTATGACTCGATGGCCAACCTCATCTACCTAGGCAAAGCCACCAACCTGTTGAAAGAAACCTACTCGGCCATTCGCCGGGACGTAGACATCCAGTTCCCGGCAGGGATCAAGAAGAAGCCCGATAAACGCTACGAAATCGTTCGCTACATCTCAGCCTACGACGTCGGCAGCTCCGATTGGTTGGATTTCCCAAAACACGTTGAGTCACTGATCCTCAGAATTTCCAAGCCTATCTTGAACAAGAACATCGGCCATATCGAACAGGCGTATACGCCTCCTGGCATCGACTGACACGCATCCTACCCCTCCTGCAGCCGGGAGATTTTCCCAAATAGCAGGCGACAGGACGGTCTACCGCCCTGCCGCCTTTTACGGGTTTGCTTCAGAACGCAAAACACGAACACCCAAACGCTCCCCAGAACCCCTGGAAGTCACTCACCGGTACATTGGACATGCGCGCTTTCTGGTGCCCGTGGGCATGCACTGCGCACGGTCCGCTGCACTGGTGCACCTGGTTCTGCAACGGTGCGTTGGGCTTCCAATGCCCAGGCACCTTGGCCACCGGCGACCAGTCCGGGGTCACCGGCAGGCTCGGTGGGGCGAGTTGGTCGAAGTCACCGGCGGCATGCACCACCTTGCCATCCACTACGGTGAGCAGGGACTCGATCCACTTGATCGCCTCTTCCTCGACGCTGAAGTAGTCCGCCGACAGGGCCACTAGGTCCGCCAGTTGCCCGACCTTGATCTGGCCCTTCTTGCCCTGTTCCGAGGAGAACCAGGCGCTGCCGTGGGTGTAGAGCTCCAGCGCGGTATCGCGGCTCAGGCCCTGGGGGTACAGCTCCAGCCCGCCGACAGTCCGGCCGCTGACCATCCAGTACAGCGAGGTCCAGGGGTTGTAGCTGGAGACTCGGGTGGCGTCGGTGCCGGCGCCCACCGGGACGCCTTCGGCGAGCATGCGCTGGATCGGCGGGGTCATCTCAGCGGCCTTGGCGCCGTAGCGCTCGACGAAGTACTCGCCCTGGAAGGCCATGCGGTCCTGGATCGCGATGCCGCCGCCCAGGGCCCTCACCCGTTCGATGTTCTTCGGGCTGATGGTTTCCGCATGATCGAAGAACCACGGCAGGCCGTTGAAGGGAATGTCGCGGTCGACCTTTTCGAACACATCGAGCATCCGCGAGATGGATTCATCGTAGGTGGCGTGCAGGCGGAACGGCCAGCGCTGCTCCACCAGGTGGCGCACCACCGGTTCCAGCTCCTGCTCCATGCTCTGCGGCAGGTCGGGACGCGGTTCGAGGAAGTCCTCGAAATCCGCAGCGGAAAACACCAGCATCTCCCCTGCCCCGTTGTGCCGCAGGAAGTCGTCGCCCTGGCCGTAGGTGACGCTGGAGGTCCAGTGCTTGAAGTCCGCCAGTTCCTCCTTGGGCTTCTGGGTGAACAGGTTGTAGGCGATGCGCACGGTCAGTTGCTGTTGGGCCGCCAGTTCGTTGATCACCTGGTAGTCGTCGGGGTAGTTCTGGAAGCCGCCACCGGCATCGATGGCGCTGGTGACCCCCAGGCGGTTGAGCTCGCGCATGAACTGGCGGGTCGAGTTGACCTGGTACTCCAACGGCAGCTTGGGGCCCTTGGCCAGGGTCGCATACAGAATCATCGCGTTGGGGCGGGCGATCAGCATGCCCGTGGGGTTGCCGTTGCCATCGCGGACGATCTCGCCCCCCGGCGGGTTCGGCGTGTTGCGGTCGTAGCCCACCACTCGCAGCGCGGCGCGGTTGAGCAAGGCGCGGTCATACAGGTGCAGGACGAACACCGGGGTATCCGGCGCCGCCTGGTTCAGCTCTTCCAGGGTCGGCATGCGTTTCTCGGCAAACTGGAATTCGTTCCAGCCGCCCACCACCCGTACCCACTGCGGCGCCGGGGTACGCAGGGCCTGTTCCTTGAGCAAGCGCAGGGCGTCGGCCAGGGACGGCACGCCTTCCCAGCGCAGCTCCAGGTTGTAGTTCAGGCCGCCGCGGATCAGGTGCAGGTGCGAATCGTTGAGCCCGGGGATCACCATGCGCCCCATGAGGTCGATGACCTGGGTGCCGGCACCGCGCAGGGCCATGGCCTGGGCGTCATTGCCCACGGCGATGAAGCGCCCGTCCTTGATCGCCACCGCGCTGGCCCGGGGTTTGGCCCGGTCCACGGTGTGCAGGCGGCCGTTGAACAGAATCAGGTCGGCAATTGCATCGGGTTTCATGGCATTGCTCCAAACGAAGGTCGGGAAGGAATCAGGCCGCACTACGTGGCTGCAGCCAACGGCTGAACAGGCGCGTGACCCGGGGCATGAAGACGTAGACCACCAGCAGCACGATGCTCAGGGTGATCAGCACCGTGGCCGGCACATAGCCGCCAAGCCAGGGCAGTTGGGCGAACAGCGGCTTCCACAATTGCGGCACCAGGAAGCTCAGCGGCAGGATCACCAGGAAGGTCACACACGCCTGTTTCCAGCGCGGTGGCGGGGTCGGTGCACCGCCGTCCTGGGGGGTGAACCAGAATTCGCGATCGGCGTTGATTTCGGTCTGGTCACCGTCGGCCAGCAGGTGCTGGGCCTGTTGCACCAGCTCGCGGCGGTCGGCGGAATCCAGCCAGTGCTGCAACTGTTCGGTGCTGGCAAAGCGCAGCACGCTGGTGAACAACCCGAGGCCGCCGCTGTGGCCACGCACCACGTCGATGCCCAGGTGCCCCGGATAGCTGCGGGCCTTGGCGATGATCTGCCGCAGCCAGGTTTCATAGGCCTGATCCTGGCCCTGCTTGATCCGGTGACGGACCAGCAGGGTCACGACACCGTCGGTGAGTTCGATATTCATCAGAAGGCTCCAGTGTCTGCTAGGAGATGCATTCGCGCATCACAGTTAAGGCCCGTAGGGGCTGGCTTGCCAGCGAAGCGGTCGGTGCGATCGCATTCGCCGGCCAGGCGGCGCCTACAGCTGACGTTGCGGGGCCTTGTGCACCATGCTGTAGGCATAGTCCACGCCCATGCCGTAGGCACCGCTGTGTTCCAGTACCAGGCCCATGACCGCGTCGTAGCTGTCCTTGTGCGCCCAGTCGCGCTGGTACTCCAGCAGCACCTGCTGCCAGGTCACCGGCACCGCGCCGGCCTGGATCATCCGCTGCACGGCCATGTCGTGGGCCTCCTGGCTGGTGCCGCCAGAAGCGTCGGTGACTATGTACACCTCGTAACCTTCGGCCATGGCCTCCAGCGCCGGGAAGGTCAGGCAGACCTCGGTCCACAGCGCCGCCATCACCAGTTTCTTGCGCCCGGTGGCCTTCACCGCCTCCACCAGCTTGCGGTCTTCCCAGGAGTTCATCGACGTGCGCTCGATGGGCTGCTGGCCGGGAAACACCGCCAGCAGTTCCGGCCAGATGTAGCCGCTGAAGCTTTCGGTCTCCACCGAGGTGAGGATGCTCGGCACGTTGAAGATCCTGGCCGCCTTGGCCAGGGCCACGGTGTTGTTCTTCAGGGTCTGGCGATCGATCGATTGCACGCCGAAGGCCATCTGCGGCTGGTGGTCGATGAGGATCAGGGCGGAGTTGGTCGGGTTGAGCAATTCACGAATGGACATGGCGCGTTCCTTTTGCAGTCAGAGAGTGAGGGTCGAACATGACCGGCTGATGGCGCTGCTTGCGCCCCGTGGCGTCCGGCTTGGTGGCTAATCTAGGGCCTGGCAGAAAAAGGAACAATTACCTAAAATCGAGAATCATTGATTCTAAATCAGGGACAATCATGGACCGTATCGAATGCATGCGCGCCTTCGTCGTCACCGTCGACGAAAACGGCTTTGCCGCAGCCGCCCGCGCCATGGACGTGCCCCGTTCCAAGGTCAGCAAACAGATCCAGGCGCTGGAAGAGGCCATCGGCGTGCAACTGCTGCAACGCACCACCCGCAGCCTGCGCCTGACCGAAGCCGGTGCCGAGTACTACGAAAGCGTTCGGGAAGTGCTGGCCACGGTGGACGAAGCCGAACAGCGCGCGCGCGATGGCATCGCCGAGTTGCGCGGAGTGCTGCGAGTCAATGCACCGATGTCCTTCGGTCTGCGTCGGCTCGGGCCGCTGGTGCCGCTGTTCCACGAACAGCATCCGCTGATCGAGTTGCAACTGGTGCTCAGCGACCAGCAGGTGGACCCGCTGCGCGGCGGCTTCGATGTCACCCTGCGCATTGCCAGCCTGCCGGACTCGTCCATGGTGGCCCGCCAGCTGGCACCGGCACCGCGGATCATGGTGGCCTCCCCCACCTACCTGGCCCGGGCCGGCGTCCCGCGCCAGCCCAAGGACCTGAGCAGCCACCAGTGCCTGAACTACGGCTACCTGCAAAGCGGCGTCAGCCTGCAATTGAGCAACGGCAGTGACGTGCAGCGGGTGCATGTCACCGGGCCGCTGCACGCCAACAACGGCGACCTGCTGGCTCAGGCCGCCGAGGCCGGCATGGGCATCGCCCTGCTGCCGGATTTCATCGTCGAGGACGCCCTGGCGGCCGGGCGCCTGGTGCCGGTGCTCTGCGAATGGCAGGCGCCGCCCATCAGCATCAACGTGGTCTACCCCTCGGCGCGGCGGGTGCCGCAGAAGACCCGGGCCTTCATCGACTTTCTGGCGGGGCACCTGACCCAGAAAACCGCGGGCTGAACCTTGCAGCGGACGAACGTACGCCTTCACCCGCAGGCGGGCTCCTACACTCAACACAGGTTCCCGCTACTGGCGCAGCGCATCATGAAAATCTCCCTCAGGCTAGCCGTTTCCAGCATCCTCGGTGCCCTCGCCTACCTGGGCCTGGCGATCTGGGGCATGGGCGGTTTCTCCGCCTTCTTCGGCCATCCACAGTTGACCCTGATCGCCATCGCCACCCTGCTGATGGTAGTCGCCGCGCTGTACAGCGAAGTCAACCTGAGCAGCGGCGAGCAGGAAGACCAGGGCAACCGCTGGGTACTGCCGGTGTTCGGGGTGATCGGCCTGTTGAGCGGCTTCGTCCCGGCCTACAGCGACCGCATCGATTTCTGCACCTTCGGCGGCGAAGGCCTGCGCTGGCTCGGGGCCTTGCTGTTCATCCTCGGCGGCGGGCTGCGGCTGTGGCCGGTATTCATCCTCGGCCGGCGCTTCAGCGGGCTGGTGGCGATCCAGCCCAACCACCGCCTGGTGGTGGACGGCCTCTACCGCCACCTGCGCAACCCCAGCTACCTGGGCCTGCTGGTGAATGCCCTGGGTTGGGCCCTGGCGTTTCGCTCGGGGCTGGGGTTGTTGCTGGCAGCACTGACCCTGGTCCCGCTGATTGCGCGGATTCATGCCGAGGAGGCCTTGTTGCTCAAGCATTTCGGCGAGGAATACGAGGCCTATCGCGCCCGCAGCTGGCGCCTGCTGCCGGGCCTGTACTAAGGCTCTGTAAAAAAAATCAGACACGCCTGGCAGCCGGGACGCGCCGCTCTAGCACGCGGCTTTCACCATGAGCGAAAGCCCCATGCCAAGGGGCTTGCGCCCTTTACCCCCCTTACATTGGCCTGCGCTTTCTTGCAGTATTGATCCGCCCTGGAGGCTCGCCGCAGCAGTTCGCATCCTCCAGCGCCCGGTGTAAACCAAGAATAATCACCCCGAACTCGACAGCGAGATCACCCGGCAGATGCATCCCCAGAGCCCGTTCCACGGATTGGCCTGCACCCGCTCCACGGCCCCGCGCCTTGGCGGTGGTACGCTTGTCGACGCTCGCATCGCACTGCCCTGCCACTCCCCGCTGCACCCTGCCCAACGCCCTTGTGAGGTGCATGAGGTGCGCGCTGGCGTCATCGGTTTTCTCTTCCTGGACAGGCCCTGCCCATGAAGCTTCTGGTCAACCTGCCCATGGCCCTGTGCCGTTCCCGCCTGCGCCATTCCTCACGCCCTCCGGATCACTCGCCGCTGGCCTGATCGCGCTCCTGCGTGGTCCCTCCCAGACCTGATTTCTGCCCTTGCAACCGGCCCGTGCGCGGCGTCGTTGCAGGACCTGAAAACCTGCGCGCCCCACGGGCGCCAAGCGAGCACAAACATGAATTTTGCAGCCCTAGACGAAGCCCGGAGTTTCCTCGCCGCCAACCCCGATATCGACATGATCGAGCTGTTCATTCTCGACGCCAACGGCGTGCCCCGGGGCAAGCTGTTGCACCGCGAAGAACTGCTGGCGGTGTACGAAAGCGGCCGGCCCCTGCCCAGCACCATCCTTGGCCTGACCCTCAACGGCGACGACGTGGAAAACTCCGGCCTGGTCTGGGATGTGGGCGATATCGACTGCCGTGCCTACCCACTGGCCGGCAGCCTGGTACGCCTGCCCTGGCGGCAGATCCCTACCGCCGCGGTGCAGGTCAGCATGCACCCTCAGGAGGGCCTGCCCGCCAGCATCGCCGATCCGCGCCACCTGCTGATCAAGGTCATCGACGGCCTCAAGGCCGACGGTTACCACCCGGTGATGGCCTGCGAGCTGGAGTTCTACCTGCTGGACGCCAAGCGCGACAGCAACGGCCGGCCGCAACCGGCGCTGGATGCCGACGGCGGTCGCCCGCGCAGCACCCAGGTCTATGGCCTGCGCGAGCTGGAGCAGATCGAGCCGTTCCTCGCCGACCTCTACGCCGCCTGCAAACTGCAGGGCATTCCAGCGCGCACGGCGATCTCCGAATACGCCCCAGGCCAGGTGGAAATCACCCTGGAACACGGCGACGCCCTGGAAGCCATGGACCAGGCCGTGCGCTACAAGCGCCTGGTCAAGGCCGTGGCCCACAAGCACGGGATGCAGGCCACCTTCATGGCCAAGCCCTTCGATCACCTGGCCGGCACCGGCATGCACATGCACGTGAGCATCGCCGACGCCGCGGGCCGCAACCTGTTCGCCAGCCAGGACCCGGCCGGCACCCCGCTGTTGCGCCAGGCGGTGGGTGGCATGCTCGCGTCCCTGTTGGAGTCGCTGCTGCTGTTCTGCCCCAACGCCAACTCCTACCGGCGTTTCCAGAGCAACAGCTACGCGCCCCTGGCCCCCACCTGGGGCGTCGACAACCGCACCGTGAGCCTACGGGTGCCCGGCGGCCCGGCCAATAGCCGGCACATCGAGCACCGCATCTGCGGTGCCGACGCCAACCCCTACCTGGCAGCGGCGGCGATTCTCGCCGGCATCCATCGTGGCCTGCGGGAAAACCTCGACCCCGGCGAGCCGGTACAGGGCAATGGCTACGCCCAGGCCACCGAACTGCTGCCCACCGACTGGCTGACCTCGCTGGTGGCCCTGGAGCAATCGGCCTGGGCACGGGATGCCCTGGGCTCCGAATTCCTCGGTGTGTACCTGGCGGTCAAGCGTGCCGAGTACCGCCAGTTCATGGCCGAAGTCGGCGAGCAGGACTGGCGCTGGTACCTGACCCAGGCCTGAGGTCCGTCGCCGATCTGCCGCGCAGGGCTCGGGCGCATCCATTGCGTGCCGGACCCGCCGGCCCATCGACCGATTTCAAAGCCCTGGCCGCTGCCTGCCCGCAGCGGCCCGGCTCACTTTTTTGCGAGGTTCTATCCATGACAGCCGCCTTCGATCCGCGGACCCCGGCAGCCGAGCGCTGCCCCAGCTACTACAGCGCCACCCTGAACCAGGAAACCCACTACCCGACCCTGCAAGGCACTCATCAAGTGGATGTGGTGATCATCGGCGGCGGCTTCACCGGCGTCGCCAGCGCGGTGGAACTGGCCGAGCGCGGCCTGAAAGTCGCCATCGTCGAAAGCCACAAGATCGGCTGGGGCGCCACCGGGCGCAATGGCGGCCAGGTCACCGGTAGCCTCTCCGGCGATGAAGCCATGCGCAAGCAGATGCGCCGCCACCTGGGCGAGGAAGTGGACGATTTCATCTGGCACCTGCGCTGGCGCGGGCACCAGATCATCCAGCAGCGAGTGGAAAAATACGCCATTGCCTGCGACCTCAAGCACGGCCACCTGCACGCGGCCTACAAACCCAGCCACCTGCCGGGCCTGCGCGCCGACTACGAAGAAGCGGTGCGCCGCGGTATGGGCGACGAGGTCAGCCTGCTGGACCGGGCCCAGGTCCGCGGGCTGCTGGAAAGCGAGCTCTACCACGGCGCCATCAAGAACACCCGCAACCTGCACCTGCATCCGTTGAACCTGTGCATCGGCGAAGCCCGGGCTGCCGAAAGCCTGGGGGCGCTGATTTTCGAACACAGCGAAGTGCTGGAGATCATCCACGGCGAGCGCCCGGCGGTGGTCACCGCCCAGGGCCGCATCGACGCCCGGCAAGTGCTGCTGGCGGGCGATGTGTACCACAAGCTGGAACCGAAGAAACTCAAGGGCAAGATCTTCCCCGCCATGGGCGGCATCGTCACCACCGAGCCCTTGGGCGACCTGGCCAAGCGCCTCAACCCCGAGGACCTGGCGGTCTACGACTGCCGCTTCGTGCTCGATTACTACCGCATGACCGCCGACGGCCGCCTGCTGTTCGGCGGCGGCGCCAACTACAGCGGCAAGGACTCGCGGGACATCGCCGGCGAACTGCGCCCGTGCATCGAACGCACCTTCCCCGCGCTCAAGGGCGTAGGCATCGATTTCCAGTGGAGCTGCGCCATGGGCATCGTGATCAACCGCATCCCGCAACTGGGCAAGCTCTCGGACAACGTCTGGTACTGCCAGGGCTACTCCGGGCACGGCGTGGCCACCACCCACATCATGGGCGAGATCATGGCCCAGGCCCTGACCGGCCACCTCGGCCACTACGACACCTTCGCCGCCTGCCAGCACATCCGCGTACCCTTCGGCGACCAGTTGGGCAACCCGATGCTGGCGGCGGGCATGTGGTACTACCAGATGCTGGAGAAACTGCGCTGAGGGCCGGGCAAGCATCCGCGGGCCGCTGAACCGGCTTGCTGAACCGCCCCCTGTTCAGTAGGCTGCCCGCCCCTCGAAGGCATGGACCGCCCCGAGCCCGCGGGCGGTCCCTGTGCTTCGTCTTGTAAAGACCCGCCCAAGCCTGAGGCTTGGGCCCAGCGAGACCGCCGTTATCCGAGTCCTCGACCAGGAAAGAATCGACCGCATCAATCAAGACCTGACCCGCGCCTGGAAGGCTGATGTTGAAACCACCTGCGTCCTCTCGGGCATCCTGCTGCTCCCCTGCCTCATCCTCATCTGCCTGCTGGATGGCCCGCTGTTCGCCAAGGTCATCCTGTGCACCTTCCTCTGCCTGATGGTCGGTGGCTGGTGCACCGCCAAGTGGCTCAACGCCCAGGCGCAACCCAGGACCGACATCACGGACGTGAAGGTGGAGCAACTGGAAGGCTACTTCGACCGCCGCTGGGTTCGGAACGGCGGCAAGCCCTATATCGAATACAGCTTTGGCAAGCATTGGTTGCACATCCAGACCTCGGCCTGCAGCTTCTTCAGTGGCGACACCCAGTTGAAGCTCAACCGCCGCTATCGCGTCGACGCCCTGTACCTCACCGGCCATTCCAGCGCCTACACCGGCTATTACCTTCTGGAAGAAACCTTCAAGGAAATCTTCGATGACAGCGACCTCAGCGCTACGGAGAAAATCCAGATCGCCGAGCGTGAGAAGCGGATCAACCAGGACCTAGAGGAACAACACAAACGCCTCTACCGCCTCTATCGCAACCCCCAGGGCGAACTGGAAGCCGTGGCCATCGGCTTCAATTTTGCCGCCTGCTTTCTCACCGTACTCTGGTCGTACTGCGTCAGCCTGTACTGGGTGACCGCCCTCACCCTGGCTGCCCTGGGCCTGACCCTGCTGATCCCTGATACAGGCGCCGGCCACCACTGGTTCGCCCTGGGCTGGCTGCTCAGCGCCGGGGTATTCGGCGCGTGCGGCAACCTGTGGCGAGAAAGGCAGGTGCTGTCCAAGGGTTTTGTCCAGGTCGATGCCCTGCTGTCCTGCAACCCCGACCAGGCCAAGGTGCAGTACAAAAGAAAGGTCGAAGAGGCAGCGCCGGGGTTCGGTCAATAACCCCCGTTGCCCCGTGAAAGCGATCCGAGCCGCAGCTTGGGGCAAAAGAACTCCGAAGAAAGTCTGTGGATCACACCTGACTCTGCGGCCACAGCGTTCGATCAGCCATTGGTCGTGCCTTGAAAGCACGTTGGCCGTGGTAGATTCGCCCACCGGCCATCAGCGCCGCATGTCCAGAGACCCAGCCATGAACCAAGCGTTGTATCAGGGCGGCTGCCTGTGCGGCCAGGTCCGCTTCGAAGCCCGCGGGCCTGCCGCCAATCCCCACACCTGCTCGTGCCAATTGTGCCAGCGCCACAGCGGCGCGCTGACGCTGGCGTGGGTCGAATTCCCCCGAGAACGGGTGACCTGGACCGGCCCTGGCGGCGCACCGGCGACCTTCAGGTCGTCGGACTATTCGAGCCGGGCCTTTTGCCGGGCTTGCGGCAGCTCCCTGGGGGCCATCGATGATCAGCCGACCATTGCCTTGCTGCTGGGCTGCTTCGATGACAACCGCGACCCGGCCCTGATGCCGCACAGCCATTCGTTCAGCGACCGCTGGCCCGAGGGCTGGCAGCCCGCACCGACAACGCAGGATAAAGGCGAAAAGCATGAGTGAAGCACCGTCGCGCTGCAGCTCCCCCCTCGCCTCGAACGTCTGGACCTGGTACGGCCAGGACGAATACCGGAGGATCATCCTGTTGGGAGAACTGGGCGTGGCCCTGGAATTTCTCGCCCTGGACGCCAAGCGACAACGGGTGGAGGTCGGTTGCTGTGCCGAGTGCAATCTGTGGTCTGGCTATCTGGACTATCTCGCTGGTTTTGTGAAGCAGTTTCCGCTGCATCTGGCGCCGCACTTGCTGCCGCGCTTGCAAGCACTGTTAAGCGGCTGTGAAGTACTGTGCCGGGAAGCTTACGGCCTGACCCTGGAAGACAACGGCTTCGAACACCCGCAATGGCGACCGCTGCGAGAAGGCGCCCGCGAGGCGCTGGAGATATTGGGTTGGTCGCAGGTACGGGAGCATATGCCGGAGCTGACCAAGGATTGCCGTGAGGCGTTGCGCAGATGGCCGGATTGAACGCTCAAAGGGTGGCGGTGCTGCTCCGGGCCCCTTCGCCAGCAAGCTGGCTCCTACGGTATTGGGTGCAGCGCTGCCTGTAGGAGCCGGCTTGCCGGCGAAGGCGATTCGGCGGACCACACAAGTCCGTTGCTACAGGCCAGCTATCGCCGGGGTGTGGGGCAAGGCGCGTTTGTGGGCAGTGCGCAGGTAGGCACGCTCGATCAACTGGCGCACCGCGTCGGTAACGGGCTCGCCCATCAGGTAAGCGTCAATTTCTGCGTAGCTGCAACCATAAGCCGTTTCGTCCAGCTTGCCCGGCGCCAGTTCCTCCAGGTCCGCGGTGGGCGCCTTGTACACCAGATGCCCTGGCGCGCCGAGGGCCTCGGCCAGCAGCCGCACCTGGGTCTTGGTCAGCCCCGACAGCGGGGCCAGGTCGCAGGCGCCGTCGCCGTACTTGGTGAAGAAACCCATCAGGGCCTCGGCGCCGTGGTCGGTGCCCACCACCAGGCCGTTGCTGAAGTTGGCCACCGCGTACTGGGCCAGCATCCGCGCCCGGGCCTTGACGTTGCCCTTGACGAAGTCCGTGAGGGCCGGCGAAGGCTGCAGGCCGTCGATCCGCACCTGGTTCATCAGGCCCTCGACGCTGTCAGCAATGTTGCAAGTGCTCACCGCGTCGGGGCCTATGAAGTCCAGGCAAGCCTGGGCATCACTTTCATCCGCCTGTTGCCGATAAGGCAGGCGCATGGCGATGAAACGGGCCTCCTGCCCCGCGGCGCGCATCTGCTCCACCGCCAACTGGCACAGGCGGCCGGCGGTCAGGGAATCCACCCCACCACTGATGCCCAGTACCAGGGTGCTGCAGCCGGACTCGCGCAGTACCTGCTGGATAAAGGCCACACGCCGGGCGATCTCGGCGGCCTCGCCACCGCGAACCAGTTGCCGGTCAATGCCCAGTTCCCGGGCGATGCGTGCTTGGGTTGAATTGCTCATATGTCAGGCCTCCAGGGGCGAGTGGGCAAGATCGACGTTGAACACCTGGGCCGCGTAGCGGAGGAACGACGGGTCTTCGCAGACGTTCTTGATCGGGTCGTCGGAGAACTTCACCACCGGTTCGCCATGCACCCGCACCAGCTTCATCACGATGCTCAGCGGCTCCACGCCCTCCACATCACAGGCCAGGCTGGTGCCCATGCCGAAACCGAAGCGGGCCTGGCCACGCACGTGGCGCAGGATCGGCAGGCATTTCTCGAAGTTCAGGCCATCGGAAAACATCAGGTCCTTGGTCCGCGGGTCGATGCCCAGTTCCCGGTAGCGGGCCAGGACCTTGTCGGCCCAGAGGATCGGGTCCCCGGAATCCTGGCGCAGGCCGTCGTAGAGCTTGGCGAAGTACAGGTCGAAGTCCTTGAGGAAGAAATCGGTGCTGATGCAGTCGGTCAGGGCAATGCCCAGGCGCCCGCGGTACTCGTGCACCCAGTTCTCCAGGGCCGCGTTCTGGCTCTCGCGCAGCCGCCCCAGTTGCTGGTGCACCATCAGCCATTGGTGGGCCATGGTGCCGATCAGTGGCAGGTCGAACTCATAGGCCAGGTGCGCATTGCTGGTGCCGACGAAGACCCCGGGGAAATCGCTGCGCATGATCTTCACCACTTCGCGCTGAGCCTTGAACGACAGGCGCCGGCGGGTAGAGAAATCCGAAACGCGGAACTCGGCAAGCTCGTCGCGGCTGGCGTTTTTCTCCAGCCATTCGAACTTCTGGTAGAGCCGGCGGGTGACATCCTCAAGCTCCACCTCGGGGTACTTATCGCGGTTGCGCAGCTCGCTGACCATGGCCAGCACCGGCTGCTCGAACATGATGCAGTGCAGCATCGGGCCGCGGACGCGGATGCTCAGTTGGCCGTCGACCGCCGCCACGTGGATGTAGCGCAGGTTGAAGCGGAACAGGCCGAGGAACTGTTCGAAGTCAGGGGTCAGGTATTCACGAAAGCGCTTGTTGAACAAAAAGCGCTGTTCGCCTTCGCGCATCTGCAGGCCGGCAAGCTTTTCCAGCTCCTGGCGGATCTCGGGGATCAGGTGCACCAGTGACTCTCTGGAACGAACGATGAACTGGTATTCCACGTCCACATTGGGGTGCTGGTGCAACACCGCCTGCATCATGGTGAAGGTGTAGTAGTCGGTGTCCAGCAGGCTCTGGATCACGCCGTTGTTGCGGTCAAATGCACTTTCCATGGTGACTCCTCAAGCCTTGGCCAATCTGGCGGTTTCTTCGCGGGTCGCGGCAACCGTGATGCCCGCTTGTTGCATGTCGGCGATGGCCTGGGTAGCGCCCTCGGCGCTGATGGCCCGGCACGCCGGCAGGTGGATGAGCACCTTGAAACCGGCAGCGGCCAGTTGCAGGGCAGTGGTCTTGACGCAGAAATCCAACGCCAGGCCGCCGACTATGACTTGCTGTACGCCCTGGCCCTTGAGGTACTCGATGACCCCGGTGGACAGCTTGCCGTGCAGGTCGTGGTAGCAGGCGCCATAGGGGTGCAGGTCCGGCTCCACGCCCTTCCACACGAAGTAGTCGTAGTCATAGGGCGCAGGCAGTTCGTCCAAAAGGGTGAAGCCTTCAGTGCCCGGAACGCAGTGGCTGACCCAGGTCAGATCAGCATGTTCAAGGCCCGTGGGCTGGAGCATCTGGTCGTGCCCGGCCACCACCCAGGGAGCCTGGGGGCTGTGGGCGTCCTTGCTGCCGATACGCAGGCTGGCGAGGGTCGCCATGAAATTCAGCTCGCCGCCGATGCGATCGCCTTCGGTCACGGGCAACTCGTCCGGGCACAGCGGGGTAAAGCTCTTTTGCGCATCGACATCGAAGGAAGCGGTCTTCATCGTTTGGCTGTTCATGCTGGGTCTCTCCTCTGCATGGAGCACAAAGTACATGTCATGTACTTTCATGACAAGCCCTCCTTGGATTTTATTTTTCTCAATCGGACTTCAATCAAACCGAACAAATAAGCTGAAAAAGAAGATTCTCCGCCGACAAAAGCGATGCTAATGTACACGTCATGTACCTAACAAGGAAAAGCAGATGTTTGAACTGGCCCTCTATGGCGGCGCCTTCAACCCGCCCCACGCCGGGCACGCCCAGGTGATGCTCGAAGCCGCCCGCCATGCCCGCCGGGTACTGGTAGTGCCCAGCTTCCGCCACCCGGACGGCAAGCGCATGGCCGACTTCGAGCAGCGCGCCAGCTGGTTGCAGACAATCACCGCGCACCTGCAGCCAGAGTGCGACGCCGAGCTGGCGGTCAGCCGCCTGGAACGGCAACTGGCCCTGGCCGACCCGGGCCCGGTCTACAGCTTCACCCTGTTGCAACGCCTGGCCGACGACCTGGCCCTGGACGGCAAACGCATCGCCCTGGTGGTGGGCGAAGACGTGGCGCGCCAGTTGCCCAGGTTCCATCGCGGCGAGGAACTGCTGCGGCGCTTTTCCGTCCTCTGCATCGAAGAGCAGCCCGGGGTGCGCAGCAGCGTGTTGCGCCAATGCCTGGCCCGTGGCGAAACGCCGCCCAGGCAATGGCTGGCTCCGGGAATGAATCCGCTAAACTACGGCCTCTACGCCGTCCACGGAAGTTGATATGCACGACCGCACCACCCTCCCCAGCGCCTACCTGCACACCATCGACCTGTGCCTGCTGCGCTATCACCGCGAACGCGGCGAGCTGCAGATCCTCCTCCATCAACGGGATGCCGAGCCCTTCGCCGGGCACTGGGCGCTGCCGGGCATCGTGGTCAACGGCGACGTCGAAGACCGCAGCCTGAATGACGCGGTGGAACGCCTGCGCCGTTCGAGCAAGGTGGACATGCCCCTGGCCTGGCTGGAACAGGTGGGCACGGTGGGCGACGCCTTTCGCGACCCGCGCTGCTGGTCGTCCTCGACCTTCTACCTGGGGATCCTCAGCGAGCCGGTGGAGCCCGCCGCGCAACAGGGCTTCTTCGCCCTCGGCGAGGTGGCCAGCGGTGCCTTCAAGCTGCCCTTCGACCACAACGCCCTGGTAGCCCAGGTGCACGAGCGGCTGTTTTCCAAATCCCTGTACAGCAGCCTGCCGCTGATGTTTCTCGGCAACGAGTTCAGCGCCCCCGAGGCGGTGAGCATCTTCTCCCTGGTGCTGCAGCGTCCGGTGCTCAAGACCAGCATCCGCCAGCGCCTGCTGAAGATGAGCGAGGCCGGCTACCTGCGCGACACCGGGCGCAAGAAGAGCGGCGACGGCGGCCGGCCTCAGGCCACCGTGGAGCAGCTCAAGCCCGCCGAGCTGTATTTGTTCGATCGTTGTTTCCTGGAGTGATAGCCCCCATGAGTTCCACCCCCGACACCCAGTGCCTGCTGGAAACCCCGTACTTCAAGGTGGTCCGTGAGAACGGCTACTTCATCATCAAGGAAGCCCAGGCGGTGAACGGCGTCGTGGCCGTGCCGACCCTGGCCGATGGCCGACTGATGCTGGTCAACCTGCGGCGCCGGGCCATCGGCGGCCAGTCCATCGAGTTTCCCCGGGGCGCCATCGATGTCGGGGAAAGCGCCTGCGACGCGGCGGCCCGGGAACTGCTGGAGGAAACCGGCTGGCAAGCCTCAGAGGTACGCCAGCTGGGGCTGCTGCACAGCAACACTTCGCTGATCGCCAGCGCCGTGGCGGTGTGCCAGGTGCAGATCGCCGAGCAGCAGGCCGCCGCCACCGATGGCGAAGTGGACCATGTGCTGTGGGCCAGCCGCCAGGAGTTGCTGGCAATGATCGCCGCCGGCCAGATCACCGATGGTCACACGCTGTCGGCAGCGATGATGCTGCTGGCCAGCGAGTCGGCCTGACGCCCCCATTTCTCCAGGGCAAAGTCGACAAAGCTGCGCAGCTTGGGCAGGCGATAGCGGTCCTGGGCATAGAGCAGGTGCATCGTCCGAAAGGGCAACTGATAGTCCTGCAGCACCGGCACCAGCCGGCCCTGCTGCAGGTCTTCCTCCACCAGCGCATCGGGCATCATCACCAGCCCCAGGCCACCCCGCGCCGCACGATGCAAGCCGGACGAGGTGTTGGCCAGCAATGACCCCGACACCGGAATCTGCACATCGCCTTCAGGCCCGCGCAACGGCCACAGGGTGGCGGTGGCGCTCCACTCATCACCGGCCGGGTAGGCAAATGCCAGACAGTTGTGCCGCTGCAGGTCCTCGGGGACCTGGGGCGTGCCGCAGCGCTCCAGATACTCCGGCGCAGCGCAGATCGTCAGGGTGTAGTCCTGCAGGCGCCGGGCAATCAGCGAGGCGTTGTCCAGGTTGCCCAGGCGCACCGCCACATCGAAGGTGCCATCGGTCAGGTCGAAGCGCTGGTTGGCCAGGGTCAGCTCGACCTTGACCTGGGGGCAGCGCTGGCGGAACTCGTCCAGCGCTGGCGCCAGGCGTTCGGTGCCGAAGGTCAGGGGTGCGGTGATGCGCAAGGTGCCGGTGGGTTCGCCCTGGGCCTGCTCCGCCAGGCGCTCGGAATCCGCCACCAGCCCCAGCACCGCCAGGCAGCGCTGGTAGTAGTCACGGCCAAAATCGGTAAGCCGCTGGCGCCGTGTCGTGCGGTTGAGCAGACGCACCCCGAGGCGCTGCTCCAGGGCCCGCAGGTGATTGCCCACCATGGTGGTGGACATGCCGCACTCCCGGGCCGCGGCGGTCATGTTCCCCGCCTCCACCACCTTGACGTACACCGACATTGCCTGGAACAGATCCATTATCAATCCTGACTTCAAGATGATTAAAGAAATAGCGAGTTTATCTAGCCTGGGTGGCTAACGATACTGATAGCACACCCCCAAGATGGAGCCGCCCGCCATGACCGCCGCCTGCCTGATGAGCACCTACCAACCCCTCGCGCTGAGCTTCTGCAAAGGCCTGGGCAGCCGTCTCTGGGACCAGGCCGGGCGAGAGTACCTGGACGCCATCGCCGGGGTCGCGGTGACCGGTATCGGCCACAGCCACCCACGGCTGGTCGGCGCCATCAGCGAACAGGCCGGCCTGCTGCTGCACAGCTCCAACCTCTACGACATCCACTGGCAGCAGCAACTGGCCGCCAAGCTGACCCGGTTGAGCGGCATGGACCGGGCGTTCTTCAACAATTCCGGGGCCGAGGCCAACGAGACCGCCCTCAAGCTGGCACGCCTGCACGCCTGGCACAAAGGCATCGAGCAGCCCCTGGTGGTGGTCATGGAAAACGCCTTTCATGGCCGGACCCTGGCCACCCTGGCCGCCAGCGACGGCCCGGCAGTGCGCCTGGGCTACGGCCAGTTGCCAGGCGGTTTTCTCAAGGTGCGCTTCGGCGATCTGGTCGCCCTGGAATCGGCCGTCGCCGAGCATGCTCCACGCATCTGTGCCGTATTGATGGAGCCGATCCAGGGGGAAAGTGGCATCCAGCTGGCCCCACCCGGCTACCTCAAGGCCGTGCGCGAGCTGTGCACCCGGCGCAACTGGCTGTTGATGCTCGACGAGATCCAGAGCGGCATCGGCCGCACCGGGCGCTGGTTTGCCTGCCAGCACGAAGACGTGGTGCCGGATGTGATGACCCTGGCCAAGGGCCTGGGCAACGGCATTCCCATCGGCGCCTGCCTGGCCCGGGGCAAGGCTGCCCAGCTGTTTACCCCGGGCAGCCACGGCAGCACTTTCGGCGGCAACCCCCTGGCCTGCCGCGCGGCCTGCACCGTACTGGACGTCATCGAGGACCAGCAGTTGCTGGCCAACGCCGAACAGCGCGGTGCCCAACTGCTGCGGCGGCTGCGCGAGGAACTGGCGGTGCATCCGGCGGTGCGGGAGATTCGCGGACTGGGGCTGATGGTGGGTATCGAACTGCGACAGCCGGCCCGAGAGCTGGTGCAGGTCGCCGCCCGTGACCACGGGCTGCTGATCAATGTCACCCGGGGCACCACCATCCGCCTGCTGCCACCCTTGGTGATCAATGGGCAGGAAGTGGAGATGATCGTCGATGGGCTGCGTCAGACCCTGGAGGCGCTCTAGCCTGGGCGAGGCGGGGCAATGCAGTCGGCAGGCACCGGGGCGGTCAGCGCCTGCCCCGGCCTCCGCCCATGGGCTTCAGTCGTCCAGCGCCTTGGGCGCTGCGGCGGGCTTGGCCGCCTTGCCGGCCTTGGCATTGGCCGGCTTGGCCTCCGGCTCGGGGGCCGGAGCCGGCGCTGCGGCCTGTTTCTCCGCCGCCGGCAACTGGTCGACGGCACTGAAGACTTCCTTGAGCTCGATGGCCCCGGAGTGCTCCAGCTTCTTCTCGCCGTCCTTGCCCACCAGGATCACCTTGGTCTGCGCCCCGGCGCCCAGCTTGAGGCTGCGGATCAGGGCCATGGTGGATTGCGGGTCGATGTCCTTGCCATCGCGCTGGCCGATGGTGTTGATCACCGTGTACAGGACCATGTTGCGTTCGTTGAAGGCTTGACGGGTGGCCGGCTCTTCCAGGGACTTCTTCAGGCTCACCAGGGTCGGGTCCACGGTGCTGGGGGCAATCACGATCAGTGGCCGTGACTTGCCCAGGTCCTGGGTCAATGGGCCGTCGTTGTCGGCCGCCAGGACAGGGCCGGCAACAGCGAGCAGAGTAGCGAAGGTCAATGACCGAATGAACATGCGTCTCTCCTTATGTTTTCCACGCAGTAATGATTGCGCATTGCGGGAAAAGGTCCAGGCCGGGACTCAAAATCTGACATTTTTTTGCCCACGGCGCCGCGCTGGTCGTCGGCTTGCCACAGGCCGCGCACGACCGGGGCTGGCGCCCTTCGAGCGGTCGGCACAACCAGGTTCGCGGTAAGGTTTTGTTGCATATGCAGCAGGAGCGCAGCCCGACAACGACGCCCCTGCAGCACTCGTTCCAACAGCCTTGCGCCCGTTCTTTAATATTCGAATCAATACAACAGCGGCCCTGGGTTGTTTATAAGAACCGCTGCACGACACATTCAACCCACACAACTCCAGCGCTCTTAACAACCATTGAAACGAACCACTCGCAGAACCTCCGGCAACAATCAACAAGAAGATTCCGAAAGTTTTAAACTTATGCCTAAAGTGTCATTTTTCAAACGTCAGAAAACAGGCGCGAATCTCCTACCCCGATAGAAAAATCTGTCTATATCAAGGCTTACAGAGGCCTCTCAGATTTTTGCCACAGCCCACGCCACGGGCCGCCGCGGCCTTTTAACTGCTGCCCTGCAACAACTCTAAGTTACATGCCCAGGCCTGCTTGAATTGCAGCAGACAATGATCTGGAGCAAATAACCGAAGCCATCACTACTTGTTCTTTTATTGCCGAGGGAACTATAGTGCGGCGCGGCACGGACAGCCCGATACGGCACAACTATAAAGCGGCAACTCGCCCTATTACCGAACACTATCCCTTACGGGTTTTTTCGAATGAGCGTCCGATACCGATGATCCCCCTCCTCATCTGCGATGACTCGAGCATGGCCCGCAAGCAGGTGCTGCGGACCTTGCCCAGCGAGTGGCGGGTGTCCGTGACCCAGGCCTGCAACGGGCGCGAAGGCCTGGAAGCCCTGCGCCGCGGGCTGGGCAAGGTGGCGCTGCTGGACCTGACCATGCCCGTGATGGACGGCTACCAGGTCTTGAGTGCGGTGCAGGAAGAAGGCATCGAGGCGCAGATCATTGTCATCTCTGGCGACATTCAAGAAGAAGCCGTGCGCCGCACCCGCGAGCTGGGCGCACGGGCCTTCCTCAAGAAGCCCTTCGACCCGCAGCAACTGCGCGCCCTGCTCAACGAACTGCAACTGCTGGACAGCACTGACGCCAAGCCACTGGCAGCCCCTTCGCCAGCACCGGTGGTGACCTTTCGCGACGCCTTCCGGGAAACCGTCAACGTTTCCATGGGCTACGCCGCGGCGCTGATCGCCAAGGTCCTGGATGTCTTCGTGCACCTGCCGATTCCCCACGTCAATGTGCTGGAAGCCGGCGAGTTGCAGATGCTCCTGGCCGATGCCAACCGCGCCCGGCAACTGACCGCCATCTGCCAGAGCTACATCGGCAGCGGCATCGCCGGCGAAGCCTTGCTGATGTTCTACGACTCCGAAGTGGCCGACATCGCCCAGTTGATAGAGCAAGGCACCGACCCCTACCAGGAAATGGAAGTGCTGATCGACCTCTCCAGCGTGCTGATCGGCGCCTGCCTGAGCAGCATCGCCGACCAGCTGGACGTGTTCTTTTCCGTGGGCCATCCCCAGGTACTGGGGGAACACACCACCATCGACGAGCTGATCGTGCTCAACCAGCAGCGCTGGAAAAAGACCCAGGCGGTGGAGATCAGCTACAGCCTGGAAGAACAGAACATCCACTTCGACCTGTTGCTGTTGTTCACCGAAGGCTCCATGGCCTTGCTGGAACAGAAGCTCGCCTACCTGATGAGTTGAGCCATGCCCAAGAGAATGGATTTCAGTGAATTGCACTGGTTGCTGGCGGTGGTCCAGAGCATCGACGTGGGTATCGTCGTGCTCGACCTGGAGTGCCGGGTCCAGGTGTGGAACAGCTTCATGGAGAACCGCTCCGGGGTGCCCTCCAAGCAGGCCATCGACCAGTCGTTCTTCGAGCTGTTCCCCGAGGTCGAGCGCCCCTGGTTCACCCGCAAGGTGGGGCGCGTGGTGGCCCTCGGCACGCCGGCCTTCACCATCTGGAAGCAGCGGCCGTACCTGGTGCATTTCAACAACTACCAGCCGATCACCGGCCAGGGCGAGTTCATGTACCAGAACACCACCCTGCTGCCGCTGCGTTCCTCCAACAGCGAGATCCACCACGTCTGCCTGGTGATCTACGACCTGACCGACGTGGCAATCAACAGCCTGGCCTTGCAGAAGGCCAACCAGCAGTTGCAGCACCTGTCGCGCACCGACCACCTGACCCAGCTCTACAACCGCGGCCACTGGGAACAGCGCCTGCAGTTCGAATACAGCCGCCACGGCAGCAGCATCGCCCTGCTGATGCTGGACATCGATCATTTCAAGTCGATCAACGACCGTCACGGACACCAGGCCGGCGATGCAGTGATCAAGCGCGTCTCCGAGCTGATCCACCAGCATGTGCGCGACAGCGACGTGGCCGGGCGCTATGGCGGCGAGGAGTTCGCCATTCTCCTGCCCCACACCGACCTTGCCGGGGCCCGCACCCTGGCCGAGCGCTTGCGCCAGTCGGTGGAAGAGCAGGAGGTGATCCACAACGGCCAGGCCATCGCCTTCACCATCAGCCTGGGCATCGCCTGCCTCGACCGTCCGGCCCGGGATCATCGCTGCCTGATCGAGTGGGCCGACCAGGCGCTGTACGCCTCCAAGCGCGCCGGGCGCAACCGGGTCAGTACCTACGCGCCTTGAACGGCAGCACTGGAAAAACCTGAAAAAAACTCGCTCCCGAGGGATAAACTGCGCGCTTTTCCGGTCCATCCCCCGGTCTGCTACGCCTTTCCCAGCGCCACAAGGAGTCCTGCGCGCATGTCCCAGTCGAATTCGAACCACTCCCCGCAAGAGCAATGGCAGCAAGCCGTGCTGACCTATGCCCGCGACATCAATCGCTATGTCGAGACCGGCAACCGCGACGGCTGGAAGGGCTTGAAGGAACCGCACTTGCCCGATACCGAGCACCTGCTGCCAGACTGGCAGGCGGCCCTGGAAGCGAGCAACCAGGAGCCCTACGACGCAGCCCGGCGCCAGGCATTCCGCCAGGACTGGCCGCCGGCGCACTTCCCATTGTCGCCACGCCTGGAAAGCCAGGGACGGATGATTCCGACCCTGGCCCTGTTGCCGGACGGCAGCCTGCTGGCGCGCATCGGCGCACCTTACGAGGCTGGCGAGGTGGTGCATATCGACGACGCAAGGATCCAGACCCTGGAGCAGGTGGAAGGCTTCGGCATGTGCCCCCAGCGGCGCTATTTCGCTTGGGCCCGGGCTGACGGCATCCAGCTCACCGACGGCTGGAACGGGCCAGAGGTGGCAAGTTTTGCCTGGCCCGATCCCCACGCGAACCTGCCGGCGGGGGTGGCGCTTGAAGACACCGGGCGCCCTCGCCCCAGCAGCCTGATTCCCTTCCCCGACGGGCGCCGGGTACTGCTGGTGAGTTCCGACGGCATCTTCGTCCTGCAGGCCGAGGGCGCCACGCGCCTGCTGCCGAGCCTGGAAGACCTGCAGCAAGAACTGGCCGACGGCGTCGCCCCCGAGGACCTGGGCATCGGCCTGAGCATGGAGCATGGCGCGGTGTCGCCCGATGGCCAGTGGATCGCCGTGGGCGAGCAAAGCAGCTCGCACCTGGTGTTCGATGCAAGGTTGCAACGGGTAGCGCAGATCGGCCCCGCCAGCGAGTACCCGCATTTCGCCCATTTCAACCAGCGCGGCGATCGCCTGCTGCTCAACGCCTGCCACTTCTATGGCGGCGCCAGCGTGGGAGTGGCGGTGGCCGACCTGCCAGGGCTGAGCACCGACTTCTACAGTGACGATGCGCGCACCCCGGTGCTGCAGGAAGGCGCCCGGGTGTATGCCGCGGCATCACGGGGCGACGAATTCATCATCGGCGACGCCTACGGCTATCTGCGGGCCTTCAGCGAAAACGGCGAGGAACGCTGGCAGCACTATATCGGCTCGACCCTCACCGCCATGGACATCAGCCCCGATGGCAAGACCCTGGTGGCCGCCACCTATGCCGGGATCATCGTCAAGCTTGACCTGGACGCCGGACGCCCGGATTGGCAGATCGGCACCGGCGAGCACCTTGAAGTGCAGCGCTGGCTGTTCTGGAAAGACTTCGCCAAGCCGCTGCTGTGGTGACCGGGGGTTAAACCGGCGGGCGCGAGAAACTCACTTGCAGTTGCAGGTGATCCGGATCGTCGATCGCCCGCAGGTACTCCTCCACGCTGACCTCGCCGGCACTGGACCGGGCCCCCGGGGCCGGCACGTGGCCGGCGAGCAGCTTGTGCACCACCGCCACCGCCGCGCAGCTGGGAATCTCCGGCCCGTGGTCATGGGTTGCGGTGAGCTGCACGCTCATCGACAGTGGCTGGCCGTCCTGGCCCAGGCCGTACACGTCGATGTACAGGGCACTGAGCCCATCTCCGAAACCTTCGAACCAGGTGCCGCAGCGATGCAGGCGCGCCGCCCAGGGCGCCGGGTCGCGCACCAGGCCGAGCTTCACCGCCTGGGCCAGCAGCGCATTGGCCAACCCGGCGATCTTCAGCCCGGCGCCGGCCTGGAAGCTCAGGGTGTGGGCACCGTAGCGCTCGGCGAACAGATCCAGGTCCGGCACATCGACATTGGCCACCAGCCGCGTGCCCAGCCTGGGCAGCTTGCGCAGGGTCAGGCCCTGCCAGCCGATCACCGGATGCGGCCGGCCGTCCTTGAGTTGCAGGATGGGTTTGCCGGCATAGGCCAGCACGCCCTGGATGGTGGACAGGCCGGGCATCTTCGCCGAGGAGGAAATGCCGTGCTCGATGCGCTCGATGCGGGAAAAACGCTCACGGTGTTCATCGATCATCGCCGCCGACAGGGTCGGTACCGAGCTGCAGCCGCTGAGCAGCGTCACCCCGGCGGCCCGGGCGGCCTCATCCAGCGTGCCAATGCCGCGCACGAACTGGCGACAGTCGGCCAGGTCGCAGTAGTTGACCCCGGCCTCGATGCAGCCCCGGGCCACCGCGTAGGACTGGCCCTGGAACGGCCCGCCGGTATGGATCACCCAGTGCACCTTAAGGGCCTTGAGCGCCGGCACCCATTGCGGCCCCATGGCATCGCCGCACCAGCCTTCGCAGGGCTGCCCGCCTTCAGCCTGCAAGGCCTGAACCTTGGCCGCGAGCTTGTGCGGGTCGCGCCCCGAAATCAGCAGATGCACCCCAGGGGTATGGATCAGATAGCGGCAGACGATGCTGCCGAAATTGCCATAACCACCCACCACCAACACCCTGAGCGCCATTGCCTGCATCCTTGAACTAAGCCGTTGCGCAGCGTGAACGCTGCCATTCGAGGCGCGGCAGCTTGGTGGATTTGCCAGCGCTCGACAAGCCCCCGCCCACCTTCGACATGCCCCCGAAACGCCCCTGGCAAGTGCTTGTAATATTCAGTTAGAAAAAAAATGCCAATGCCGGTCCGGCATAATGCTATGCAAAATCCTCATCATCTACGGCCCTGGAGCGTGATAGCCTCGTCCTGCTATGTCGGCCTCGCATAATAAACCCGTCGGTTCGCGCAACCGAACGGGATAAAGACGCCTTGCTACCCACCTTGTTTCATCTTCATCTGCCCAACTAACGTTTCGCTGTGAGCCGCTCTTTCCCCGGCTCGCCAAGGGAACTGATTGCAAAATTTGACTCGACCTCAAGGTCGATCTCTCGATCCTATCTCGGAGCTGTTATGTCCAGGCTTTCCCATCAAGATTTGCGCCGCGGTTTCCGTGAACTGATCGCTTCCAACTCCTGCTACCACACCGCTTCCGTATTCGACCCGATGTCTGCCCGTATCGCCGCCGACCTGGGTTTCGAAGTGGGCATCCTCGGCGGCTCGGTGGCCTCGCTGCAAGTGCTGGCGGCCCCCGACTTCGCCCTGATCACCCTCAGTGAATTCGCCGAACAGGCCACCCGCATCGGCCGCGTGGCGCAGTTGCCGGTCATCGCCGACGCCGACCACGGCTATGGCAACGCGCTGAACGTGATGCGCACCGTGGTCGAACTGGAACGCGCCGGCATTGCCGCGCTGACCATCGAAGACACCCTGCTGCCGGCCCAGTTCGGGCGCAAATCCACCGACCTCATCTCGGTGGCCGAAGGCGTCGGCAAGATCCGCGCCGCCCTGGAAGCCCGGGTTGATCCGGAACTGGCGATCATCGCCCGGACCAACGCCGGCATCCTTCCGGTGCAGGAAATCATCAGCCGTACCCAGCAGTACGAGCGTGCCGGCGCCGACGCCATCTGCATGGTGGGCATCCGTGATTTCGAACAGCTGGAACAGATCTCCGAGCACCTGAGCGTGCCGCTGATGCTGGTGACCTACGGCAACCCGGCGCTACGGGACGATGCGCGCCTGGCCGAGCTGGGCGTGAAGATCGCCGTGGACGGTCATGCCGCCTACTTCGCCGCGATCAAGGCCACCTACGACTGCCTGCGCGAGCAGCGGCAGATCTTCACCCAGGCGTCGGACCTGAGCGCCACCGAACTGGCCCACACCTACACCCAGCCCGAGGAGTACATCGTCTGGGCCAAGGAGTTCATGAGCGTCAAGGAGTAACACCGGCGATTGGCCGGGGTGAGGCGCCACGCCTCAACCCTGGGCCGATTTCAGCGCGCCTTCCACGCAGTCGAGGATCTGCCCGATGGTCCAGGGCTTGCGGATGAAGGACACCGGATAACGCACCCCGGAACTCTCGGGGGTCTCGAAACCCGACATGACCACGATCGGCAACTGCGGCCAGCGCTCGCCGCACAAATTGCTCAGGCTCGCGCCATTGAGGGTGCCGGGCATGGTGATATCGGTCAGCAGCAGGGCCACGTCCGCGGCCTGTTCCTGCAGGAATTCCCAGGCCCGATCCGCGCTGTCCATCGCCTGGGTGGCAAACCCTTCGTCCTGCAGGATCTCGCAGAGAAACTCCAGCACCGTCGGCTCATCCTCCACCACCAGGATCAAACGGGATTGGGCGCCGGGATTGACTGGCGTGGCTGGGTTCATGAGGGTGACACTCCCTGACGGATTGAGGCGGCTACACACAGGACCGCTGACAAGAGTTATGAGCGGCGCCTTGACGATAAATTCATTTACGCTGCAAGGCCGGCGCGTTTTTAGTACCGGTCCGATCCGCACGCGGAAGCGGGCGCCCCGTTCTTTCACCCACGGCAGGAACATCTTCAACCATGCAGTTCGATCCCAAGCGCCTGGCCCAGGCCCGGCATGTGGTGGTATTCAGCGGTGCCGGGGTCTCGGCGGAAAGCGGCATCCCGACCTTTCGTGACGCCCTGACCGGCCTGTGGGAACACTTCGACCCGGCGCGCCTGGCCACCGTGCAAGCCTTTCGCGAAGACCCGGCGCTGGTCTGGGGCTGGTATGAATGGCGACGCCAGAAAGTGCTCCAGGCCCAGCCCAATCCAGCCCATCTGGCCCTGGCCGAACTGGCCCGGCGGGTGCCGCGCCTGACCCTGATCACCCAGAACGTCGACGACCTGCACGAACGCGCCGGCAGCCCCTCGGTGCTGCACTTGCACGGCAGCCTGCACACCCCCAAGTGCTTTGCCTGCAACCGCCCGTTCAAGGGCCAACTGCCCTTGCCGAACTTGCCGGAACAGGGCGCCAGCCTGGAGCCGCCGCGCTGCACCGGTTGCAACGGCAAGATCCGCCCCGGGGTGGTGTGGTTCGGCGAACCCCTGCCCCAGGCGACCCTCAAGGCCGCCTTCAACGCCGCCGAAGCATGCGACCTGCTGCTGTCGGTGGGCACCTCCGGGCTGGTCCAGCCGGCGGCGCGAATTCCCCAACTGGCGCTGCAGCACGGCGCCTGCGTGGTGCATATCAACCCCCAGCCCCAGGCTTGCACCGGCGCCGAGGAATACAGCCTGGAGGGCAAGGCCGGGCAGTTGCTGCCGGAACTATTGCGCCAGGCCTTTGCCTGATTCCCTGGTGGCTCAAGCCGGGCCGCCGCTTCTGTTCAAGGACGCTTTCACATGCCGCAATCCCCCGACTCTTCATGGCTCGAAGCCGCCTGGGCGCAACGTGAAGAACAGATCTACCCGGCGCTGTTCGGCGCACTGGGCCCGGGCATCTATCCCCTGGACATGGCGCTGTTCAGCCAGGTCTTTGGCCAGCACGACGTCGATCCGCGCTGGCTCACCCACGGGGTCTTCGAGTCACCGCCCAATGCCGGTCGCAGCAGTTGGCTGTACGTCACTTCGGGTCTGTCCAATGCCTGGGAAGATGCCCGGCCCGATGCCGATGGCGAATCCGGCATGGGCCACGAACTGCTGCTGGAAACCCGCGAACAATCACCCTGGGCCCTGCGCCTGTTACGCAATTTCTGCGCCTACCAATTGCTGCTGGCCGCCGGCCGTTTTGGCGAGCAGCCGCCGTTGGGCGAATGGGACCGCATGCGTACCGGCGAGCCGATCAATGGCGGCGACAGCCTGTTGCAGGCACTGCTGTTCATCCCCGCGCCGGGTTTTGCCGGCCCCCGGCAATTGCTGAGCGGGCGCTTCGGATTTCTGCAGATCATCGGCCTGACCCTGGCCGAACACGCCTGGGGCCAGTCCGAGGGCTACCCGGCCCTGATGGAGCGCCTTGCCCTGGCCGGGGCAGCGCCGGTGCTGGACCCGACCCGAGCCAGCCTGTGCTGAAGGCCGGTGAAAAATCCGCCACGACCAGGGCGGATCGTCATTTTTCCCGCCACGGCGGGCCCGCATGAGGTAGATTCAAGCAGCGAACAATCTCGCGACGACGTTTGCTTTCTTGCCCTGCCGCTGGAAACCAAGCCCCGTACCGGTGGCTCTGTTCACTGCCCCGCTATTTTTTCGCCACTGGCCGCGCATGGTGCGGTGGCGACGCTTTCAGGAAATGGATGAATGCCGCAAAGACAAGTGATCAATGCTTCGGTGAGCCCGAAAGGCAGCCTGGAGACCCTCTCGCAACGTGAAGTGCAACAGCTCAGCGCCGCCGGTTCCGGCAGCATCTATACCCTGTTCCGCCAGTGCGCCCTGGCGATTCTCAACACCGGCGCCCACGTCGACAACGCCAAGACCATCCTCGACGCCTACCACGATTTCGAAGTGCGCATTCACCAGCAGGATCGCGGCGTGCGCCTGGAACTGCTGAACGCGCCGGCCGATGCCTTCGTTGATGGCGAGATGATCGCCAGCACCCGGGAAATGCTCTTCAGCGCCCTGCGCGACATCGTCTACACCGAGAACGAACTGGACAGCCAGCGCATTGACCTGGACAGCTCCCAGGGCATCACCGACTACGTCTTCCACCTGCTGCGCAACGCCCGCACCCTGCGCCCCGGCGTGGAGCCCAAGATGGTGGTGTGCTGGGGCGGCCACTCGATCAATACCGAGGAATACAAATACACCAAGAAGGTCGGCCACGAGCTGGGCCTGCGCAAGCTGGACATCTGCACCGGCTGCGGCCCGGGCGTGATGAAGGGCCCGATGAAGGGCGCCACCATCGCCCACGCCAAACAGCGCATGAGCGGCGGCCGCTACCTGGGCCTGACCGAGCCGGGGATCATCGCCGCCGAGGCGCCGAACCCCATCGTCAACGAGCTGGTGATCCTGCCGGACATCGAGAAGCGCCTGGAAGCCTTCGTCCGCGTCGGCCACGGCATCATCATCTTCCCCGGCGGCGCCGGCACCGCGGAGGAGTTCCTCTACCTGCTGGGCATCCTGATGCACCCGGACAACCGCGACCTGCCCTTCCCGGTGATCCTCACCGGCCCCAAGAGCGCGGCGCCCTACCTGGAGCAGCTCAACGCCTTCGTCCTGGCAACCCTGGGCGAAGCGGCGCGCCAGCACTACCAGATCATCATCGACAACCCGCCGGAAGTGGCGCGGCAGATGACCGAGGGGCTCAAGACCGTCAAGCAGTTCCGCCGCGAACGCAACGACGCCTTCCACTTCAACTGGCTGCTGAAGATCGACGAGAGCCTGCAACGTCCCTTCGATCCGACCCACGAGAACATGGCCAACCTGCAACTGAGCCATGCCCTGGCGCCCCACGAACTGGCGGCCAACCTGCGTCGTGCGTTCTCCGGCATCGTCGCCGGCAACGTCAAGGACCAGGGCATTCGCCTGATCGAGCAGAAAGGCCCGTACAGCATCCACGGCGACCCGGCGATCATGCAGCCCCTGGACCAGTTGCTCAAAGCCTTCGTCGAGCAGCACCGCATGAAGCTGCCCGGCGGCGCCGCCTACGTACCGTGCTACCGCGTGGTCAACTGAGCCCTGCCCTGCCGCCTTGAACAACGCCGCGTTCCCTGCCTGGGAACGCGGCTTTTTTTTGCCCGGCATCCACCCGCAGCGCAAGCGCCTCTGTGCAGCGGCCTTGCGTCCTTGAGCAGCACAAAGAGGCCTGCTGGCCACTCTGACTTTCCCACCTGAGCGACATCGCCTTCCTGCCCTTCCGCCAGCCCCTCCTGAAGGTGCCCCCGTAGCTAAAAGCACCTTCTGCTCCCCAGCACCAATGAGCCTGCCTGGTCCTCCTGGCGGTTTGACAGCTCCCCAGGCAGTATGAAATAGTTTTTCAAATTAATGGAACTTGATTCCATTTTTATCATAATTCAAAAAAGGCCCTGTCATTGTGAGCGACGTTCCCGCTGCAACCCTCCCGCCCCTGGATTGTGATTTGCTGGTGATCGGCTCCGGCGCCGCCGGCCTGGCCTGTGCGGTGACCGCCGCGTGGCATGGCCTGAAGGTGATAGTTGTGGAAAAGGATTCCACTTTCGGCGGTGCCAGCGCCTGGTCCGGCGGCTGGATGTGGGTGCCGGGCAATCCCCTGGCACGCCGCGCCGGCATCCATGAAAACCCGCAGCAACCGCGCACCTACCTCAAGCATGAGCTGGGGGAGCGCTACGATGCCGCACGCATCGACGCCTTTCTGGATAACGGGCCGCAGATGGTGGCCTTCTTCGAACAGCACACGGCCCTGCAATTCGTCGACGGCAATGGCATCCCGGATATCCACGGCCAGGTGCCCGGGGCCGGGATCGAGGGCCATCAGGTGATCGCCGCGCCGTATGACGCCCGGGCCATCGGCCCACTGCTCAAACGGCTGCGCAAGACCCTGCGGGAAACCTCGTTCCTGGGCATGCCGATCATGGCCGGGGCCGACCTGGGGGCCTTTCTCAGCATGACCCGTTCCTTCAGGTCGCTGCTGCATGTGGCCGGGCGCTTTGCCCGCCACCTGCGGGACCTGGCGCTACACGGCCGGGCCATGCACCTGGTCAACGGCGTGGCGCTGATCGGCCGGCTGGGCAAGTCCGCCGAGGACCTGGGGGTCAACCTGCTGGAGTCCACCCCGGCCCGCTCGCTGCTGCGCGATAGCCAGGGGGTGCAGGGCGCCCTGGTGGACACGCCTGAGGGGCCGCGGGAAATCCGCGCCCGACGTGGAGTGCTGCTGGCCGCCGGCGGCTTCGCCAATGACCTGCCCCGCCGCCAGGCGTTGTTTCCCCGCGCCCCGGGGCCGGACGAGCACCTGGCCCTGCCGCCGCGCAGTTGCTGCGGCGACGGCATCCGCCTCGGCGAACAGGCCGGTGCCGTGCTGGCCACGGACCTTGCCAGCCCGGTGGCCTGGGCCCCCGTCTCTCGGGTGCGGCATGCCGACGGCAGCATCGGCCACTTTCCCCACATCATCGACCGGGCCAAACCCGGGCTGATCGGCGTGCTGGCCAACGGCAAGCGTTTCGTCAACGAGGCGGACGGCTACTACGACTACACCGCGGCCATGCTGGAGGCGGTTCCCGCGGGCGAGGAAGTGGCGTCCTGGCTGATCTGCGACCACCGCTTCCAGCGCCGTTACGGCCTGGGTTATGCCCGGCCCTTCCCCCTGCCGGTGGGGCCGCTGGTGCGCAGCGGCTACCTGGTACGGGCCGACTCCATCCAGGCCCTGGCCAGCCAGTGCGGCATCGACCCCCAGGGCCTTGCGGCCACGGTGCAGGCATTCAACCAGCATGCCCGCAACGGCCAGGACCCCGAGTTCGGCCGCGGCTCGACGCCCTACAATCGCAAGCAGGGCGACGCCCTGTATCCCGGGCCCAACCCCTGCGTGGCGCCCATCGAACAGGGGCCGTTCTATGCGGTGAAAGTGCTGCCCGGCAGCTTCGGCACCTTTGCCGGGCTCAAGACCAATGCCCAGGCCCAGGTGCTGGATTCGCACGGCACGGCGATCCCCGGGCTGTATGCCGCAGGCACCGACATGGCCAGCGTGATGGGCGGCTTTTATCCCTCCGGCGGTATCAACCTGGGGCCGGCCATGACCTTCGGCTACATCGCCGGGCGCCATGCGGCCGGGGTCAGTGACTACGAAGTGCCGCTGGATCCTGGTGCCGAGGCCACCCGAGGCTGAGCCGCCAGGACGGATTCAGGGGCCCCGGCCATCGCCGGCGTCCTCATTGATCAGCGGCGCCTGCAGCTGGCGTTCGAGCTGCTGGCCGAGGTAATACACCCCGGCCATGACCCCATGCTCGGGGTCATGCAACTGCCTGGCCCAGGCCTGATCGAAGGCCGCGCCCAGGTCCCGTCGGGTCTGGGCCTGCAGGTCTTCCCGGTCATGGTCCTGGACCAGCGCCCGGACCCCGGCCACTCCCACCGAAATCAGCGCGCCGGCCACCCGCCCCACCGCCGCCGCCACCGCACCGGCCACACTGCGGCTGGCGAACTGGGCCTGGAGCTTGTCACTGGTCACCTGCGCCACCTGGGACACCCCCGGGGCCGGCGCTCCCTGTTCGCCGGTCGGGGCGCCATGGATCTGCTGCAGCAAAGGCCCATAGGCGGGCAAGCGGGCAATGGGCTCGGCCCGTATCAACTGGTTCAAGGAGGCGCGCTGCTCGGGGGCCGGCCCCAGGTCGATGGCCAGCACCTGGTCCAGATGGAGTTCCAGTTGCGGTGCCGGCAGTGGGTAACGGCTGCGGATCTGCGCCAGTTGCTGGCGCAGCAACTGCACATAGAACTCCATGGCCTCGCCGGTGATCGCATCGGCATCGACTTCCAGCGCCACCGGTGCCAGCACCCGTTCCTGGTACTGCTCCTGCAAGTAGGCCGCCAGGCGCCGGGAAGCTTGCCCGGCGTCGCCTTTATCGTTCAGGGAATACCAGCCGACCTTGAGCGACAGCCATTCCTGGGTCCAGTAGCCGCTGAACCAGGGAATGAAGTTTTCCTCGGTCTGCTGGTAGACCCGGGTCCGCCAGTGCTCCATGGAGCCCTGGGCATAGACCTCGGCCTGTTCAGTGGCGCTGCGGGAGGCTTCCAGCAGTTCATGGTTGACCTGGCGCCAGGTGGCCGGGCTGACCGGCATCGCGGCCACCGGCTCAGGGACCCGATGGGCGCAGCCGGCGAGCACCAGCATCAGCACCAGGACCCCGTGGCGGCAGCAGAGCATCGTTGGCCGCAAGGCATGTACCTCCCGCAAAGGCCGCGCCAGGCTCGACAGGTCGCCCTGGCGTTCCAGCAGTATAGGTAGCGCAAAGGCGGGCCCGATCGATTGCGAGCCGGGCTTTTTTCCTGCACCACGAAGAAACACTGCCACCGCCTACCGGCCCTCGGTATATTGCGCCCCGGCGCCTGCGCCACGGATCTGCCCCCTACAAGGAACCCCCATGCTCTACCGTATTGCCGCCGACAGCCTGGTGCTGTTTCACCTGTCCTTTATCGTCTTCGTGCTGCTGGGCGGCCTGCTGGTGCTGCGCCACCCGCGGCTGATGCTGCTGCACCTGCCCGCCGCAGCCTGGGGCGTGGCAGTGGAAGTGCTGCACCTGGAGTGCCCGCTGACCCGCTGGGAAAACCTGCTGCGCCACGCCGCCGGCCAGGACGGCTACGGCGCCGGCTTCATCGAGCATTACCTGATCCCGCTGATCTACCCCGCCGGGCTGACCCCGGGCATTCAGCTGTGGCTGGGCAGCCTGGTGCTGCTGATCAACCTCTGGGTCTACGGCTACCTGGCCCGACGCTGGCTGCGCAAGCGCCACGCCTGAGCCTGCCGCCAGCCGGAACGGCGCACCGTTCCGGCCTTGCCTCCTCTGTTCGCCCCTCTATGAAACAGCCGAGACAGCAGCGCCGGCGCCTGAGGCGGGTGTTTCGCTATATACTTTTGTATATTGCGATTTCACACCCCCGAGATTTGCCCATGCACTGCCCCTCATCCACCCCGTTTTGCCTGCCCTCGCAGGCGCTTGAGGCCGACTCGGCAGCGCCCCGGGTGCCAGCGCCAGCCCGCCAGGAACGCCGCTCGCGCCTGCGGCATCGGCAACTGATCCTCGATGCCGCCCGCAACGAGTTCGCCGCCAAGGGCTTCAGTGCCTGCCAGACCCTGGATATCGCGCTGCGCGCCGGGGTGCCCAAGGCCAACCTGTACTACTACTTCCACACCAAGGAAAACCTCTACGCCGAAGTCCTGCAGCCCCTGCTGGAACCCTTGCACCAGGCGTCGCGGCTGCTGCGCCCGGAGGCCGATCCGGCGCAGGCGTTGCAGGCCTACATCGAGGCGCGGATGCAGATCGTCGAGGATTTCCCCCTGCGTTCGAAGATTCTCTGCAGCGAGTTGCTGCACGGCGCGCAGCAGTTGCCAGAGGCCTGGCGTGAAAGCCTGGAGGCGCAGAACCGCAGTGAAATCGCTTGCCTGCGCAATTGGGCCGAACGTGGCCTGATCCGCGCCATTGCCCCGGAGCACCTGCTGCTGTTCATAGGAGCGGCGACCCAGACCTACCCCACCCTGGGCTGGCAGATCGCCCTGATGAGCGGCGTAGCCCAGCCCTCCAGCAGGGACTTCCAGAGCGTCGCGGCCACCCTGACCCGCATGGTGCTGGCCGGGGCACTGCCGGCGCTGGCGAGCGCCCAGGGGCTGCCGGCCCGGGCCCTGGCGATCTAACCCGGTTCGAGTTCGCCCAGGCGTTCGCAGGCCAGGGTCAGGGCCTGCCAGGTCGGCTCGTCAGCGGGAATCAGGTGTTCGATGCGCAGCGACGCCACGGTAATGTCCTGGGGCATGCCAAAGGTGGTGAAGGTGGACAGAAAACGCAGCTCGCCCCCGGGCCCGCGCACCCGGGTCAGCAGCAACGGCTCGGCCGGGTTCGGGGTCGCCGGCGACTCTCCGGGGAAGGGCAGGCCGGCCAGCAGCGCCGCCAAGCCGGGGTCGCCCATGGCCTCCCGGGAGGCCCGCTGCCAGGCCACCTGGCGCACCTCCTCGGCATTGATCAGGCAGTCACCGAAACCACCGGGCTCCAGCAGGGCCGTCAACAGGTTGAAGCCCCGTTCCATGGCGTGTTGCGACAACCCCAGCAGTTGGAACAACGCCGCGGTAGCCTGATTGGCCGCCAGCACTTGCCAGCCACTGTCGATGACGATCGCTGGCGCCGGGTTGTTGGCCTTGAGCAGGTGCATCAGCGCTGCGCGCACCGGCGCCAGGCCGGGGTCGGCCAGGGGCAAGGCGGCGTAGCGCGGCGCATAGCCCGCGGCGAGGAACACCCGGTTGCGCTGGGGCAAGGGGGTGTCCAGGGTGGTCAGCAGCGCATCCAGCAAGGCCGGGCTGGGCTGGGCGCGACCGGTCTCGACGCAGCTCAGATGGCGCTGGGAAATCCCCGCCTGCAACGCCAGGTCCAACTGGCTCAAGCGCGCCTGGCGCCGTAACTGGCGCAACTGTGCGCCCACCGGCAAGGGCCCGGCGCGGGGAGCTTCAAGGGTGCAGGGCATGGCGGCGCGACCGCTGTCGGGCACAGGCATCCCGGCTCAGCCCACACGCTTGCAGAAGATCAGCTCGGGGTCCTGCTCGTCGAGGTTCTCGATCACCCCACTGGGCTGGAAACCGGCCTTGGCAATCAGGCCCCGGGCCGACAGGTTCGACTGGTTGGTGGAGATGAACAGCCGGGGCGTGCGACAGGCCTGCTCGGCGGCGCCGAGCAAGCGCCGGGCCACGCCCTGGCGTTGCTGCCCCGGAGCCACCACCACCAGGGACACGAAGCCATGGTCGAAGAAGTCATGGTTCAGCAGCAGGTAGCCGGCGACCCGGCCGGCCGCCACCTCCACCCAACCCTGGCCACGGCCCACCGCCACGCGTACGGCATCGCCCCGGCTGGCGTGGGCCTGGGCATAGGTGTCGCACTCGAGCATGGCCGGCACATCATCGGGCCCGGCCACGCGGATCACCCGGCCTGCGCCGGGAGCCTGCTGGTTGGAAGTCATCGCTGTTCAATCCTTGAAAGTGAAAGTCGCACCGCCCCAGCTGACAGCCTGAAGCGCCCCGCTGTCTATGACCTGGGGGGTCATTGAGTGACAACAGGCTTGCCACTTAGCCTGTTCATTCCCGCTTGTTCAAGGATTTTCACCGTGAAAAACACACTCTGGCGACTCTGCATCGGGCTGTTCGCCGGCCATGAGCTGGATGCCGTGGCGCAGCGTGAATGGCGCCTGCTGTATGGCCTGCGCAACCTCGACCCCATGCTCGGGCAGCACCTGTTCATTGCCCTGCACGTCCCCCTGTGTGCCGGGCTGGTCCAGCTGTGCGGCCATCGGCGCCGTCGCGTGCGCGAGCTTGCCCGCCAGTGGCTGGCGGCGCTCGCCCTGGTGCATGCCGGGTTGCATCAACGCCTGCGCGACGACCCGCTGTACCTGTTCGACTCCCTGCTGTCGCAAAGCCTGATCTTTGGCTGTGGCGCAGCCGGCCTGCTGTATCTGCTGCTGGGCCTGGCCACCCGCAACCGCCGCGCCGTACACCCTGCCCATCCCTGATCGAGGACTGCGCCATGCGCCACCCTTACCCCGCCCTGCTGGCTCTACTGGGCTTCAGTGCCTACACCCTGTACTGCCTGTTCCAGGCCGAACAGTCGCTGCTGCAATTCGGCCTGCAACTGCTGTCGCGCCCGGACACCGCACAAGTGGTGATCGACCTGTACCTGATGGCGCTGCTGGCAGCTGCGTGGATGCTGGGAGACGCCCGCGCCCGTGGGCGCTCCTGGCGTTCGGTGCTGCCCTATCTGCTGCTGACGGCGGTCTTCGTCTCCATCGGGCCCTTGCTGTACCTGGTGGTTCGCGACCTGCGCCCGCCCCGGCAGCCACTGGCCGGCGGCGCTTGAGCGCGGGCCTCAGATCAGGCGCTGGATCTCCTTGTGGCGCCACACCAGCTTGAAGTAGCAGACCTGCAGCACCAGCATGGTCAGGTAGGCCACCGGGAACGCCATCCACACCCCTTGCAGGCCGAAATGTGCGTCCAGCACATAGGCCGCCGGCACCTGCACCCCGAGGATGCAGAAGATCGAGATCGCCACCGGCACCAGCACCGTGCCGCTGGCGCGCATGATGCCGCCGACCACCGCCTGGAAACCGAACACCAGGATGCTCCAGAGCATGATGTGCAGCAGGTGCTGGGCCTGCACCAGGGCTGCCGGGTCGATGATGAACAGGCCCAGCAGCCAGTGGGAAATCAGGTAGCCGAGCAGCACCAGGGCGCCGGTGAGGCACAGGTTGATCGCAAGCCCGGTACGCAGGATCGGGGTGATGCGCTCCAGGCGCCCGGCGCCGATGGCCTGGGCGCCGAGGATCGAAGCGGTGATAGCGATCGACAGCGCCGGGAACTGCACGTAGTTGACGATCTGGGTCACCGCGCCATAGGCCGCCGTGGCCTGGGAACCGTGGCGGTTGACCAGGGCCAGGATCACCAGCTCGGAGAGCGAGATGACCACCATCTGCACCCCGGTGGGCAGGCCGATGCGCAGCACCTTGCCGAGTATCGCCCGGTTCAGCCGCAGCGCCGCTAACAGCGCCCGGTCCGGGGCCAGGGGGTGGTCGCGGCCACTCAGGCGCCAGACCAGAAACCCCATGGCCAGGATATTTCCCGCCAGCCCGGCGAAGGCCGCACTCTGGATACCCATGGGCGGCAGGCCCAGCCAGCCACGGATCAACGCCGGGGTCAGCAGCAGCCCCGCCAGGGTCGAGACCATCAAGGCCAGCAGGGGCGACAGGGTATCGCTGACACCCCGCAGCAACTGGGTGTAGAGCACGAACACCAGCAGCAGCGGCATGATCAGCATCATCACCCGGGCATAGCCCACTGCGTCGTCCAGTACATCCGCCGGTGTGCCCAGGCCCTGCAGGGCCGGGCGGGCGAACAGCATGCCCAGCACCGCCCCCAGCAGGCCGATCAAGGCCCCCAGCATCAGGGTACTGCCGGCCACCGACTTCACCGCATCCAGCTCCCGGGCACCCCAGGCCTGGCCGATCAGCACCGAGGCACCGGCCCCCAGGCCGATCACCAGGGCAATGAAGAAGAACACGATGGGGAACATCCCCGACACCGCCGCCAACGCCTGGGTGCCCAGCAACTGGCCAATGTAGATACCGTTGAGGGTGCCGGAAAACGACTGCAGGAAATTCGACAGCACCATGGGCAGCAGGAAGACCAGGTACACCTGCCAGAGGGGGCGCTGAGGGGAAATGGACATGAAACAGGCAACCTCGGATCAAGAGGACGAAGGGCCGCGAAGAAGCCCCGTGGCACGGGGCTCGCGTCGGACCTGAAACATGCAGCAACCCAGGCCGCGCACGGCGTTCCAACAGTGCGGCCCGGGGTTTATATCAGTGGTTGACGTCGACCACCACCCGCCCGCGAACCTTGCCTTCAAGCAACTCGTGGGCGACGGTCAGGGCCTCTTCCAGGCCCACTTCGCGGGTGATCCGCTGCAGGTGCTGCTGGTCCACCTCGGCGGCCAGGCGTTCCCAGGCATGCACCCGCTCGTGATAGGGACGGGTCACGCTGTTGATCCCCAAGAGGCTCACCCCACGCAGGATGAAGGGCGCCACCGAGGCCGGGAAATCCATGCCCTGGGCCAACCCGCAGGCGGCCACCAGGCCATCGGCGGCGGTGCCGGCACAGACGTTGGCCAGCGTATGGCTGCCCACCGAGTCGATGGCCGCCGCCCAGCGTTCCTTGGCCAGCGGACGCCCCGGCTGGGACAGCTCGGCGCGCTCGATGATGCGGCTGGCGCCCAGCGCCTTGAGGTAGTCGGCCTCCTCCGGACGCCCGGTGGCGGCGATCACCGAGTAGCCCAGGCGCGACAGCAGGCTAATGGCAAAACTGCCGACCCCGCCGCTGGCACCGGTGACCAGCACCTCGCCGTGTTCGGGGGTCAGGCCGCTGCGCTCCAGGGCGATCAGGCAGAGCATGGCGGTGTAGCCGGCGGTGCCGATGGCCATGGCCTGGCGCGCGCTGAAGGCTTCAGGCAGGTGGATCAGCCAGTCGCCCTGCAACCGGGCCTTCTGCGCCAGCCCGCCCCAGTGGCTCTCGCCCACGCCCCAGCCATTGAGCAGCACCTGCTCACCCGGGCGAAAGCGCGGATGGCTGCTGGCTTCGACGGTGCCTGCCAAGTCGATACCGGGGACCATGGGAAACTGCCGCACCACCGGGCTCTTGCCGGTGATTGCCAGGCCGTCCTTGTAGTTCAGGGTGCTGTAGGCCACCCGGACCGTGACATCGCCCTCAGGCAGTTGCGCCTCCTCCAGCTCGCGCAGATGGGCGCGATAACCTGCAGTGTCTTTGTCGATCACAATGGCCTTGAACATCATGGACTCCTGTTGGCAAGGGAGGCTGCAGCGCTGGCTGCAACGGCGTAGAGCGCGAACGCGCCATCCTACGCAAGCCTCTGCAAGGCGTCCATGAGCCTCCCCCCTCCCCACCCGCGACGCTCGAAACAGCCCACTGCCCACGCCGGCGTCGCGTATCGCAGTACAGCCCAGCGCGCCCGGCCTGCCGGAACCGGGGCGTGGAGTAGCCCGGGCGTGGCAGAACCTGGCCCCAGAGCGCTACCATGCGGCGGCATCTGCCCCCTGACCGAACGGATTTCCGACCTTGTCCCATCTCCTGGAAAAAGCCGCCGCGCGCGGCGACCTTGCTGCTCTCGAGCGCCTGCTGGATGCGGGTGCGGACCTTGAATGGCAGCACAAGGGCACCGGCCGCACGGCCTTGCTGGCCGCCACTATCGCCGGGCACCGGCCGGCCGTGGCGCTGCTGCTGGCGCACGGCGCGAATGTCCAGCAGCCGTGCAAGGCCCTGGGCTACAGCCCCCTGGCCTGGGCCGCCAGCCACGGCGACACTGCCCTGGCCGAGTTGCTGATCGCCCATGGCGCAGCGCTCGAACAGGCCAGCCCCGAACTGCAACGCACCGCCCTGATGAACGCTGCCCAGGCTGGCCACGAGGCAATGGTGGCCTTGCTGCTCGAGGCCGGCGCCAACCCCTCGCCCGTGGATTTCCAGCAACGCAACGCCTGGTCCCTGGCCGAAGAAAATGGCCATGCCCAGGTCATGCAACAGCTGGAGCAGGCCAGTACCGGGGCACCGCCAGCACCTGCACCGGCCCCTTCCCTGCCCTGGCCGCCGCTGGTGCCTGGTACTGACAGCAGCGCAGATCCGGTCACCCAGGTGCGGGCCTATACCCTGGCTTTGTACTCTTGGGAACAGCGCGGCAACGCCCTGGGCCACGACGCGCTCGACGCCGCCTTCTGGGCCGAACCGCAACAGTTGCTCGAACGTTTTTGTACCCTGCGACCGCGGGCCTATCCGCGAGCCTCCTATGGTTACCCCACGACCCACGCCGAGGCCGACGAGCTACTGGGCTGCCAGTTGCTCAAGCCCGCCCAGGCCGAAGTGCTGGTGCGCGACCCGGCGTCCCGGGCCCTTTGCTACGAGCATCGCTTCGTGGTCAAGCGGGTTGCCGGCCAATGGCGCATCGACAGCGTCAAGCGCCGCCTGGCCGGCACCCAGAAATGGGCAAACGCCATTCTCTAGCGGGGGCAAGGGGCAAGAGCGAACGGGCGCAGCCTGCTCGACGTGCGGCACGGTTCGAGCTCGTCGCCCTTGGCGTGCAGTCGCCCGCCATCACCACCGCTGTCCAGATCCGCGTTGAAACACGTGCCGACAAGCCCCTGGCCCGACAGCAGGCGGCCGCCAGCCAGCAGCAATTGCTGGTTGGCGGGCGGGCTGCTGCCCGTGGTTAAATGCCGCCCCGAAAAAATGACCGGCCCCGCTGATGACCCCTCTCGCCCTCGCCACCCTCAACCAGCACCTGTTGACCGCCCTGGCCGCCGCGCCCGGCGAAACCCGGCGCCTGTTCCATGGCCGCGGCCGCTGCTGGCCGGGGCTGGAACAGCTGACCGTGGACTGGCTGCAGGGGGTAGTGCTGGTGTCCTTGTTCAAGGAACCCGAAGCCGGGCAACTCGAAGCCCTGCAGCAGTTGCTGGCGGACCTGGGCTCGACCCCGCAATGGGTGGTCAGCGGCGCCCGCAGCCTGATGCTGCAACACCGCTACCTGCCCGACAGCCGTGGCGAGTGGCTGCTGGGCGAGGCCATCGACAGTTGCACCATCACCGAGGAAGGCCTGCGCTACCAGGTGGACCTGGGCAGCAAGCAGAACAACGGGCTGTTCCTCGACATGCGCTACGGGCGCAACTGGGTGCGGGCCAATGCCCGGGGCAAGAATGTCCTGAACCTGTTTGCCTATACCTGCGGCTTCTCGGTGGCGGCGATTGCCGGCGGTGCCGAGCGGGTGGTCAACCTCGACATGTCCCGGGCGGCCTTGAGCCGCGGCCGCGACAACCACCGGCTCAACGGCCACGACACCAGCCGGGTGAGCTTCCTCGGCCATGACCTGTTCAAGTCCTGGAGCAAGGTCAAGCAGGGCGGGCCCTATGACCTGGTGATCATCGACCCGCCGTCGTTCCAGAAAGGCAGCTTTGTCCTCGGCAAGGACTATGCGCGGGTGCTGCGGCGCCTGCCGGAGTTGCTCACGGCCGATGGTTGCGTACTGGCGTGCATGAATGATCCGGCGTTTAGCGTGGATTTTCTTCTGGAGGGGATGGCCGAAGCCGCGCCGGGGTTGCGCTTTGAACAGCGGCTGGAGAACCCGCCGGAGTTTCCGGATGCGGATCCGCAGTGCGGGCTCAAGGCACTGGTATTTCGGCATGGGGCATAGGCCTTGATCCTGGCTGGGTGGCCGTTGCTGCAGCAACGGGCATCCAGCCAGGCCCTTACAACTCCATCCGATACTCGATCACCCCCGGCTTGTGCGCCACCCAGTCATACAACCGTTGCGCCCGCTTGTTGCTCTCCTGGGTATGCCAGTACAAACGAGCGCACTGGTGTTGCCGGGCAAAGGCCTGCACCCACTCGATCAACAGTTTCCCCGCCCCGCTGCCGCGAATCGACGGGGCCACGTACAGGTCTTCCAGATAGCAGAAGTCGCCGACGGCCCAGGTCGAACGGTGCAACACCAGGTTGACGAAGCCGATGACTTCATCGCCCTGCACCGCCACCGCCGAATACATCGGTTCCCGCGAATCGAGGAAACGCTCGAACGTGCGGCGGCTGACCTCTTCGCTCAGCGTCACCTGATAGAAATCCTGATAGGCCAGCCACAGCGGCAGCCATTGCTGGTAATCCCCAGGCTGAATCGCCCGTACCGTCACCGCAGGTTGTTGATCGCTCATTACGCGCTCCTCTTGATCATCCACACCGGGATCAGCCCCGGTTATTGAAGAGTGCGCAGGTTAGTGCGTGAGTGGCGGATTTTATCAGGCCAATTCTGCCATCTGTAACAGACCACTTTTCCCAACCCCTCACAGCCCGGGCTGCTGATGGGTCACGCAGTGAATGCCGCCGCCCCCTGCGGCGATAGCGTCGATATCCAGCTGGATCACCTGCCGCCCGGGATACAGGCTGGCCAGCAGGCTATGGGCCTTGGCGTCGGCCTGCCGGTCACCGAACTGCGGTGAGATCACCGCCCCATTGATCACGAAATAGTTGATGTAGCCGGCGGCGAACTCCGGGTTGCCCCGGCTGAAGCGGTTCTGCCGGGGATTCATCGGCGGCGACAGGGTATGCACCTGCAGCTTGCGACCATCGGCATCACTGGCGGCTCGCAGGATCTCCAGGTGCTCGAGGGTTACCGAGTGATCATAGGAGTCGGGATCGTTGTCGAGGTTGGCCACCACCACCCCCGGCCTGACGAAACGCGCATAGAAGTCGACATGGGCATCGGTGATGTCCCGGCCCTTGATCCCCGGTAGCCAGATGATCTTGCGCAGGCCGAGGCAAGCCTTGAGTTCCTCTTCGACCTCGGCCTGGCTCCAGCCCGGGTTGCGGTTGCCGTTGATCCAGCTGCTTTGGGTCATGATCCCGGTGCCGTGGCCGTCCACCTCGATGCCGCCGCCCTCGCCCACCAGTTCGCTGCGCAGATAACGGGCGCCTGCAGCGTCGGCCATCTGCCGCGCCAGCCGGGCGTCCCTGGCGTGGCGCTGTTTGTTGCCCCAGCCATTGAAGTTGAAGTCCACCGCGCCCAATCCGCCTTCTCCATCGACGACAAAGTTAGCACCGATGTCGCGCATCCAGATGTCGTCCAGTTCGGTGCTGACAAAAGTGATGTTGTGCGAGCCGCACAACTGCTCGACCAGGCCGCGCTCCTCTGCCCGGCAGAACAGGGTCAGGGGTTGATAGGCGGCAATTGCCCGGGCGATCCGCCCCTGGGCCTGTTGCACGTCGCCGGTAAAGTCTTCCCAGATGGCCTCCTGGGCACCAAAGGCCATGAAGGCCCGCTGCTGGTGGTCGCCTTCATCGGGCAGGTACCAGTGGCCCTGCTCCCCGGCCCGGGCACTGCGCGGCCCCAGGCCGAGGGCCGGCATGGCGGCGACAGCGGCCAGCAACGAGGCCTGTTTGATCAGTTGACGTCGGGTGGGCATTGGACGGTTCTCTTGTCGAAGGTATTGCATGAAAAGGTTCGGGGGGGCGGCGCGGGCCCTCGCCGACACGCCGGTTCCTACCCGGGAGTGTAGGAGCCGGTTTGCCGGCGAACCGTATGGCGCCCGGTCAGTGGCGGGCAGCGGTGGCCGTCTTGAACTGGGTCCAGGTGCGCATTCGAGCCCGCATATCGGCCTGGGGAATGTCGCGGCCGGGAATCAAGCGTTCGAAGGTGGCGGCATCCGGGTAGATATCCGGGTTGTTGCCCATCTGCGGGTCGACACTTGGCCGCGCCCGGGCATTGGCCGTGGGGTAGCCGGTGAAGTTGCTGATGGCCGCCATGTTCTCTGGTCGGGTCACGAAGTTGATGAAGGCATAGGCATATTCCGGGTGCCGCGCATCCTTGGGGATCGCCATGGTGTCCATCCACACCGTGGTGCCTTCCCGGGGAATGCGGTACTGGAACTCGACCGCTTTGCCTGCGGCGTCGGCGGCGCGCTGGGCCTGGGTCATGTCGCCGCTGTAGCCCAGGGACAGGCACAGGTTGCCATTGACCAGGTCGGTCACCGGCTGCGACTGGAACTTGCGGATATAGGGCCGCAGCTTGCCCAGCAGCTCGCCGGCGGCCCGCAGATCCTCGGGCCGGGCGCTGCGCGGGTCGCGCCCCAGGTAGTGGAGCGCCACCGCCAGCACCTCATCCGGCGAGTCGATCAGGGAAATTCCGCAATCGGCGAAGCGCGCCGCCAGCTCCGGCTTGAACAACAGGTCCAGGCTGTTGACCGGGGCGTCGGGCAGGCGCTCGGCAATCTGCCGGGCGTTATAGGTCAGGCCGATGGTGCCCCAGGTGTAGGGCACCGTGGCCTGGCGGGCCCCGGGGTACTGGGCGCGCAGCTTCTGCAGGCCGGGCTCGATGTCGTCCTGGCCGATCAGCCGGGCCGGATCCAGGGTCTGCAGGCTGCCGGCGCGCATCAGGCGCTCGGCCACGGTGTCACCGGGAAAGATCAGGTCGTAGCCGCTGCCGCCGGTCATCAGCTTGGCTTCCAGCACTTCGCTGCCCTCCATCACGTCGTAGATCACCCTGATCCCGGTTTCGGCGGTGAAACGCGCCAGGGTATCGGCGGCGAAGTAGTCGGCCCAGTTGTACAGGCGCAGGGTCTTGTCCTCGGGTTCGGCCTGGGCCTGGAGCACTACCAGGGTCAGGGCCAGCATGCCCGCGCAGCGGCGTTTCCAGCGTTTGCCTGTGGTCTGCATGTCATGCCTCCCGGGGGTTCCAGCGTGGGTGAAGGTGTTGGCCGTCCAGGCTCAGCAGCGGCCCGTACATCTCCGGGCGACGGTCGCGGAAGATGCCCCAGGTGCGACGCTCCTCGGCCATGGCGGCCAGGTCCAGGCGCTGCAGCAAGACCCCTGTGCTGTCACGATCGGCCTCGGCCAGCAGCCGGCCCTTGTGGTCGCAGATGAACGATGAGCCGTAGAAATCCATGTGCAACGCCGGGTCACCGGTAGCCACTTCACGGCCGACCCGGTTGGCCGCCACTACCGGCAGCAGGTTGGCCGCCGCGTGCCCGCGCATGGTCATCTGCCAGTGATCCCGGGAATCCAGCCCGGCGCTGCCCGGTTCGCTGCCGATGGCGGTGGGAAACAGCAAGACCTCGGCGCCTTGCAGCGCCAGGCAGCGGGCGGTCTCGGGGAACCACTGGTCCCAGCAGATGCCGATGCCCAGGCGGCCGAAAGCGCTGTCCCAGACCTTGAAACCGGTATCGCCGGGGCTGAAGTACTCCTTCTCCTGATAACCCACGGCGTTGGGAATGTGGGTCTTGCGGTACACCCCCAGCAAGCGGCCGTCGGCATCGGCGACGCTCAGGGAATTGAAATAGGCCGTACCGGCCCTTTCGAACCAGCTCAGGGGCAGCACCACACCCAGCTCCCGGGCCAGGGCGGCGAAACGCTGGAGCACCCGGCTCGCGGGGTACTCCTCGGCCAGGGCCAGGTGCCGGTGCTGCTGTTCGATGCAGAAGTACGGGGTGGCGAACAGCTCTTGCAGGAGGATCACCTGGGCGCCCCGGGCTGCCGCTTCGCGCACCAGCTGTTCGGCGCGCTCGAGGTTGCCCGGCAGGTCCCAGGTGCAGGGCATCTGGGTGGTCGCGACGGTCAATGGGTTCATGCCTGGGCCCTCGTTGGCCATTGGGGTTGCTGCTGGGTGATGCAATGCACGCCACCGCCGCCGTGGGCCAGATGGTTGATCCGCACCGGCACCACCTGCCGGTCGGGGAAGGCCCGGGCCAGCACCTGGGCCGCTTGCTGGTCGGCGGCGATGCCGTAGGCCGGCATGATCACCGCGCCATTGGCCAGGTAGAAGTTGGTGTAGGAGGCGCAGAACACCTCGGCCCGGTGGTCCACCGCGGCGCTGGCCTCGAACAGCTCGATCAGCTCGAAGGCGCGCCCGCGGGCATCCCGCGCCAGCTCCAGGGCACGACGGTTCTCGCGCACCACTTCGGCGTACACCGAGCCCCGGTCATGGGTGGCATCCACCAGCAGCACCCCGGGGCGGGCAAAGGCGCAGATCCCGTCGACATGGCCGTCGGTCATGTCCCCGGTCACGTGGTCCGGGTCCCCCGGCAGCCAGATGATCTTCTGCACACCCAGTAGGCGCTGGAAGATCGCCTCGACCTCGGCCTTGCCCAGGCCCGGATTGCGGTTGGGGTTGAGCAGCACCGATTCGGTGGTGATCAGGGTGCCTTCGCCGTCCACATGGATGGCCCCGCCTTCGTTGGCCAGGGGCGTGCCGAAGCAAGGCAGCCCCAACTGGTCCAGCAGGCGCCGGGCCAGGCTGCGGTCCAGGCTGTGCTCGGACTTGTCGCCCCAGGCGTTGAAGCGCCAGCTGACCCCGGCCAGCCCCTGCTGCGGATGGCAGATGAAACTCGGGCCGGAATCCCGGCACCAGCTGTCGTCCACCGCCTGGGGGACCAGCTCGACATTGGCGCCACACAGGCGTCGGGCACTGTCCAGGGCAGAGGGGTCGACCACCAGTTTCACCGGTTCGAAACCGGCGATGGCATTGGCCACCCGGGCGAAGTCTGCCTGCACCTCGGCCAGGGTCACGCCCCATACCGATTCCCACACCCCCCGGTTGTGGGGCCAGACCATCCAGGTCGCCGCGTGGGGCGCCCACTCGGCGGGCATCCGCCAGCCACTGTCCTGCCTGTCATTGCCTTGCATGGGCCCTGCACCTCTCAAGTAAGGTTTTGTTATCAATCAACCAACAAGGTTGAAACACAGCGCCCATGCTATGGCTTTGAAAAACCGCCAACAAACGATAGATTTAGCGCACATCTGATTAGCCAGGCTTATCAATCATGCTCAAACACTGGCCACCCCTGAATGCCCTGCGAGGCTTCGAAGCCGCCGCTCGCCTGGGCAGTTTTCACCAGGCGGCGCAAGAACTGCACCTCACCCAATCGGCCATCAGCCAGCAGATCCGCAGCCTGGAAACCTTCCTCGAACAGCCGCTGTTCCATCGCAACGGCCGCAGCGTGACCCTCACCGACGCCGGGCACGACCTGCGCAGCACCACCCAGTCGCTATTGCAGCAACTGGCGGTGGGCATCCGCCGCCTGGAGCAGTACCGCAAGCCCAACCAGCTGGTGGTCAATACCAGCCCGGCCTTTGCCCGCCACTGGCTGTTGCCGCGGCTGGGGGAATTCCATCGCCTGCACCCGGAGGTGGACCTGTGGCTGTTCACCAGCTTCGAGCCACCGGACATGAGCACCCAGACCATCGACCTGACCTTGCGCGACGACCTCAGCGCCCAGGCCGAATGCAGCTATCTGGAGCTGTACAGCGACCGCCTCTACCCTGCCTGCCACCCCAGCGTGCTGGCGCAACCCGAAGCACTGCGCACCACCTTGCATGGCGAGCGGGAAATGGACTGGAGCCACTGGCTGGTGGAAGGCGGCAGCGACATTGGTCAACGCAGCAACGGCCTGAACTTTTCCGACCCGGGCCTGCTGCTGGACGCCGCCTGCGCCGGCCACGGCATTGCCCTGGTCAGCCAGCTTCTGAGCCAGCAGGCCCGGAGCCAGGGCTTGCTGAGCCCTTTGTGCGAACAGAGCGTGCGCGGCCCGACCTGGGCCTGGCTGATTCACCGCGACAGTGAAAGCAGCCCGCTGACCCGCAGTTTCTCGAAGTGGCTACAGGGTGCGCTGCAGGCTTCGGCCGAAGCTTGAGGCGCCCGCCCGGCAAGGACTGGAGCGATGCAAAACCGCTTTCCATTCCTGCCCCTAACCCCACGCGTGGCGGCGCCTTAAGCTGGCGCCGGTGCAATCCGCACTGCCTTCCAGGAGCCGCCCGTGCCCCCGATCCACGACATCAACTGGCCGCTGTGGCTGTCCACCATGCTGCCCATGGCCCTGAGCGCCGGCCCCGGCAACCTGATGGTGGCCAGCTCCGGCGCCCGCAGCGGCGTGCGGCGTTCCCTGCGCTTCATCTGCGGGCTGGACCTGACCTACCTGCTCCTGGCGCTACTGGTGGGGCTGGGGCTGTATCACAGCCTGGCGGCGTATCCAGGGTTGCTCTGGGGCCTGCGGGTAGCGGGCAGCCTGTACATTTTCTGGCTGGGCCTGCGCCTGCTGCTGCGGCCGTTGCGCAAGCCTGGCGAGCAGAGTGAAGCCCTGCAGTTTCGTGATGGCGTGATGCTGCAACTGGGCAATGTGCAGGGTCTGGTGATGCTGCTGGTCATGTTCTCCACCTTCAGCCCGGGCGCCGATGCGGGCACTGCCGTGGTGCTGGCGCTCAGCGCCGCGCTGATCGCGGTGAACCTGTTCGGCCACCTGCTGTGGGCCAGCCTGGGCTCAAGCCTGCAGCGGCTGATGCGCGACCGCCCGCGCCTGCTGCTGGCGCAGAATGCGCTGTTCGGCTCGCTGCTGATGGCGGTGGCCGGGTGGCTATTGCTGCGTGGCGCCTAACGCGTCAGCCGGCCTTGCCCTCACCCTGCAAGCCCTGGCGCGCCAGCAGATCGCAGAGAAATTCCGCCACCCGCTCGACCCGCTCCTGGCCCTGGGTCGCCAGGTTGCGCAGCAGCCAGATATCCGCGCGGTGGGCCGGAGCCTGGGGCAAGACCCGGTGCAGGCCCAGGGGTTCTGCGATATAGGCCGGCAAGGCGGCAATCCCCAGGCCCGCCTGCACCGCCTTGAGCTGCGCCTCCAGGTTGCCGGTGCGCATCCACAACGGCTGATTACCGCTGAGCTGGTCCAGCCAGCGGGCCAGGGGCATGTGGGCCAGGGTCTGGTTCCAGCCGATCAGCGAATGCTGGCGCAGCTGCGAAGGCTTCTCGGGGCAGCCATGGGCTGCGGCATAACCTGGGGAACAGAACAGCGCCTGGGTCAACTCGCCGACCCGGCGCAGGGTGAAGTTGCCGGCTTCCGGCCGTTGCAGGCGCAGCAGCAGGTCGCTGTGGCTCTGGGTGAGCTTGACCGAGCGCGCCGCATTGACGAAATCGAAGCTGATCTGCGGATGCTGCAAGCGAAACTGCGCCAGTGCGGGAATGATCAGGTGGCTGCCCATCAACTCCGGGCATTCGATGCGCACCACCCCGGCCATGCGCGCGCCTGGCCGGGACAACTGGCGTTCCATCAGGCGCAAGCGCTCCTCGATCTCCAGGGCCATGGGCAGCAGGGCCTGGCCGGCTTCGGTGAGGAAATAGCCCTGGGTGGTCTTGAGGAACAGCACGCTGCTCAAGGCCTGCTCCAGCACCAGGATCTTGCGCGAGACCGTCGAGGCCGACACCTTCAGCGCCTGCCCGGCGTCGGTGATGTTGCTGGCATTGGCGACGGCAATGAAAAACCGCAAATCGTCCCAGTTCACGCTTACCTGCCCTATCCCTGAAAACCCAGGCCCGGGATCTTATGCGAAATAAGCAGCGCAGCGGTCAGACTTTTCTCCTGTAAAGTGCCCAAAATCTTTCCTGCCCACGGATCGGGAGCCCCCCATGCTGGAACTGCACACCCCTCGCCTGAACCTGCGCCCCCTGAACGCCCATGACTGGGAGCTGTTCCTGAACCTGCACAGCGACCCGGAAAACCTGCGCTATGTCTGCGATCCGCTCTCCCGGATGCAGATCGAGGAGCGTTTCACCTCGCGCCTGCCCCATTGGGACATGGATTGCGACCACTGGCTGTGCCTGGTGATCCGCGATCGCCACAGCGGCGAGGAGCTGGGCTTCACCGGCCTGCGAGTCAGCGACCGGCCCAGCGCCGAAGCCGAGGTCGGCTACCTGCTGGCCCCCGGTCATCAAGGCAAGGGCCTGGCCACGGAATCCCTGCGCACGCTGATGCAGTACGCCCGCCACAGCCTGGGGATCAAGCGTCTGGTGGCCACGGTCACCGACGGCAATGCTGCGTCCTGCCAGGTTCTGGAGCGTTGCGGTTTCGTCTTCCAGCAACGTGACGAAGGGGCCTTCCGCAGGGGTGGCGAAGACTTCGACGACCTGATTTTCAGCTGCCCCCTGACGGCCTGAGTGCGGCTTTGCGGGACCCCGCCTACGCCTGCCTGGCGTGGGTTTTTCTTGACAGCGAAAATTCCCAACGGCTATTGTCTGACAACCTGACTACCAAGGTTTTACCCACCCATGCTTGAACTCCAGCGACCCGACTCTCTCGTTGTGCGCGTGGTCAATGCGATCCGCACCGAGATCGACTCCGGCCGCCTGGCCCCCGAATCGCGCCTGCCGACCGAGCAGCAACTGGCCGAGCAGTTGAACGTCAGCCGCTCGGTGATTCGCGAGGCCATCGCCCAGCTCAAGGCCGACGGCGTACTGATCGCCCGGCGTGGCCTGGGTTCGTATATTTCCAAGACCCCCGCCGGCACCGTGTTCCGTTTCCCCCAGGGCGATGGCCGCCTGCCGGACCTGGCGCAGATGTTCGAGATGCGTTTGTGGATCGAAACCCAGGCCGCGTCGATCGCCGCCCAGCGCCGCGATGCCGCCGACCTGCAACGGATGCAGGGCGCGTTGCAGGAAATGCACGACAAGCGCAGTGATTTCGAAGCCGCGGGGCTGGCCGACGTGGAGTTCCACCGGGCCATCGCCGAGGCCAGCAAGAACGACTATTTCGTGGCCTTCCATGATTTCCTGCGCAGCCAGCTGACCAGCGCCCGCAAGGCCGCCTGGGAGAACTCGGCGCTGCGCATGGTGGGCGGTTCCGCCGATGCCACCCAGGAACACCAGGCGCTGTACCAGGCGATTGCCGCTGGCGACCGCCAGGCCGCCGCCGGTTGCGCCGACGCCCACTTGCGGGCTTCGGCCAAGCGCCTGGGCCTGGAGCTGCCGACTATCGATTGACCCCAGCTTCACGCTTCGAGCCGCATGCCACGGCCTGCGGTTTTTTGTCGGATTAGTTAGTCTGACAACCTGATAACCAGACCGAAACGCATTGGATCCAAGGTACCTAAGAACAATGATTTATGACTTTTGCATCATCGGCGGCGGCATCGTCGGCCTGGCTACGGCGATGGAGATCCTCAAGCGCCAGCCCGGCGCTTCGCTGGTCATCCTGGAAAAGGAAAACGTCCTGGCCAAGCACCAGACCGGGCACAACAGCGGGGTGATCCACGCCGGCATCTACTACGCTCCGGGCAGCCTCAAGGCCGACCTGTGCAAGCGTGGCGCCGAGGCCACCAAGCAGTTCTGCAGCGAGCACGGGATCAAGTTCGAGGTCTGCGGCAAGGTGCTGGTGGCGTCCAACGCCCTGGAAGTGCAGCGCATGGAGGCCCTGTACCAGCGCTCGCAACAGAACGGCCTGAAGGTGGAGCGCCTGGACGCCGAGCAACTGCGCCAGCGCGAACCGAATATCGTCGGCCTTGGCGGGCTGTTCCTCGACGCCACCGGCATCGTCGACTACCGCGAAGTCTGCGACACCATGGCCCGGGTGATCCGCCGCGAGGGCGGCGAGATCTGCCTGAGCCAGACCGTCACCGCGATCCAGGAAAGCGCCGACAGCGTCACCGTCAGCAGCCACGGCGGCAGCTGGCGGGCGAAGAAGCTGGTGGCCTGCGCCGGCCTGCAATCGGATCGCCTGGCGGTGATGGCCGGGGTGAAGATCGACCACCAGATCATCCCCTTTCGCGGCGAATACTTCCGCCTGCCGGCGTCGAAGAACAACATCGTCAATCACTTGATCTACCCGATCCCCGATCCGGAGCTGCCGTTCCTCGGGGTGCACCTGACCCGCATGATCGACGGCAGCGTTACCGTCGGCCCCAACGCGGTACTAGGCCTGGGCCGGGAGAACTACAGGAAGTTCTCCATCAACTGGCGCGACGTGGCGCAGTACGCCAGCTTCCCCGGTTTCTGGAAAACCATCTGGCAGAACCTCGGCTCCGGCACCACCGAGATGAAGAACTCGCTGTTCAAGTCCGGCTACCTGGAGCAGTGCCGCAAGTACTGCCCTTCCCTGCAAGTGGAAGACCTGCTGCCTTATGAGGCGGGGATCCGCGCCCAGGCGGTGATGCGCGACGGCAGCCTGGTGCACGATTTCCTGTTCGCCGAAACCCCGCGCATGTTGCACGTGTGCAACGCGCCCTCGCCCGCCGCCACTTCGGCGATTCCCATTGGCTCGATGATTGCCGACCGGATTTTCCAGGCCGCCTGAAACACCCCGCGCCATCACCTTGCAGCGCAGTGCCCCGGCACTGCCAAGCGGGCCGCGTGTCGCCGCAATACCCCTTGGCCGCCCCTTAGGGCGCGTCGCGCAAGGCTCGCGTCAACTCGACAATAACTACAATGATTCATGAGGATGTACGGATATGACCGCAGTTGAAACCAGCAGTACTGCAGCGGAAACCCCACAGCAAACCAAGAAACGCCTGCGCAAGGTCGCGGCGGCCACCATCTTCGGCTCGATGCTGGAGTGGTATGACTTCTACCTCTACGCCACCATGGCGGCCATCGTCTTCTCGAAGATCTTCTTCGATAACAGCAACCCGAAAAGCGCCACCCTGATGGCCTTCTCGACCTTTGCCATCGGCTTTATCGCCCGCCCCTTCGGCGGCATTCTGTTCGGCTACCTGGGGGACAAGTTCGGCCGCAAGCAGGTACTGGTGCTGACCTTCTGCCTGATGGGCGTGTGCACCGCGCTGATCGGCCTGATCCCCAGCTACGCGTCGATCGGCATCTGGGCGCCGATCCTGCTGGTGGCAATCCGCATCATCCAGGGCCTGGGCGCCGGCGCCGAACTGTCCGGCGCGGCGGTCACCTCCTATGAACACGCCAGCGAAGGCAAGCGCGGCAGCCAGGGCGCCTGGCCGGCGCTGGGGCTGAACCTCGGCCTGCTGCTGTCGTCGCTGACCATCTACCTGCTGACCATCAACGGCAACGACTTCCTGCTGGCCGGCGGCTGGCGCATTCCGTTCGTCTGCAGCATCGTCCTGGTGGCCGTCGGCCTGTGGGTGCGCAACAGCATTCCGGAAACCCCGGAGTTCAAGGAACTGAGCAAGGAAAGCCAGAAAGCCAAGGCCTCGCCGCTCAAGGCGCTGTTCAAGAACGACCTCAAGGGCCTGGCCGTGGTGTTCTTCGTGGCGGTGGGCTACAACGCCCTGAGCTACATCTTCAAGACCTTCTCCCTGGCCTACCTGACCCAGTACAAGAACGTCGATGTGCACGTCACTTCGCTGTCGGTGACCATCGCCAGCCTGATCGCCATCGTCGCCGTGCCGTTCTTCGGCTGGCTCTGCGACAAGTGGAGCAGCAAGACCGTGCTGATCCTCGGCGGGCTGTTCTCGGTGCTGTTCGCCTACCCCTTCCTGGCCCTGCTCAACACCGGTGAGAGCCTGATGATCTACATCGCCATCGGCGTCGGCACCGGCATTCTGGCGCCGATGATGTTCGCCCCACAGGGCTCCTTCCTCAGCCGCCAGTTCCCCACCGCGACCCGCTCTTCGGGCTTCGGCACCGGGCGCGAGATCGGCACCGCCATCGCCGGTGGCCTGGCGCCGCTGGGCGCTCTGTCCCTGGTCACGGCCTCGGCCACCCACTCCACCGACGGCGTGGTGATCATTCTCTCCGTCGCCGCGGTGCTGGTGGTGGTGTTCGCCTTCCTCGACCAGGGCCGCAAGCACTCGGCCTTCAAGAACTGAGGCTGGACCCAACCCTGCCCGGGCCGCTCCAACGGCCCGGGCAGACTTTGCTAAGGTGGCCGCTGAACCCGCATTACAGGCCACCCCATGTCACCCGATAGCGCATTCGGCGTCGATGCCGACGGCTTGATCGCCCTTCCTGCCGAACCACCCCTGCAGCCCGAGTACCGAGCCCTGCTCGACGAGCTGTGCGCCGCCCTCACCGCTCCCGCCAGCCCGCCGCTGCATAGCCTGTACCTGTACGGCAGCGTCGCCCGTGGCACCGCCCGGCCTGGAGCTTCCGACCTGGACCTGTGCCTGATCCTGCAAGATCCCGCCGCCCCGGCCGCGTGCCTGCATCTGGAAAACCTGCGCCAGGCCCTGCAAGCGCGCCACCCGCTGGTGTCGAAGATCGATTTCGATATCGGCGACCTCAAGCAGGTACTGGAAACGCGGAACCTCGACAGCTGGGGCTATTGGCTCAAGCACCATTGCCGCTGCCTCTGGGGCGAAGACCTGCGCTCGCGCTTTGCACCTTTCAGGCCCAGCCGGGAGATTGCCCTGGCGGTGAACGGTGACTTTCTCGCAGTGCTGGACGACTACGCCGAGCGCATCGACCGCGAACAGATGCCCGCCGAAGTCCTCCGGCTGCAACGGCAGGCCTCGCGCAAACTCGTTCGCGCCACCAACCTGCTGCGCCAGGAGCAGGAGCCGAGCTGGCCCCAGAGCCTGGATGAGCACGTGCGGCTGTTTGTGCAGCACTACCCGGAAATGGCAGGCCCCATCGACGTGTTTCGCCAGGCCGCCGAGGCAACGGCCCCCGCCGGCGCCGATTTCAGCGACCGCTTGCGGCAGATGGCGCAGTGGATGAGCCAGGCACTGGCCCCGCCGCCATCCAGGAATTGACCCTTGCAATTGCACCGCCCCCGGCAACGGCTGCACCAGGGCTTCTAAACGGCTCAACCCCGCGAGGCGCTGCCCCATCTACTGCAAACGGCGCCGGAACGGGGGTCGCTGCCGGATCAGACCTGCAGCACCTCGATCCCCAACTGCCGATAACCTTCGATGTCCACACCCGGCGCCTCCTGCTCGGTCACCAGCCGGTGCAAGCGGTTGCATGGCACCACGACGAAGGGTTCCATGGCGCCGAGCTTGTCGGCGGTGGTCACGGCGATGACCTCGCTGGCACTGTCGAACATTGCCTGCTTGATCGGCACCTCGTCGAAATGCAGGGAGCTGATGCCGATCTCCGGGTGGATCGCGCAGACGCCGGTGAACATCAGGTCGGCCTTGATTCCCTGGATCATGCGCAGTGCTTCATGGCCGCTGGCGGACAGGGTTGCCGGGTTGAGCTGGCCACCGGCGAGAATCACCCTGACCTTGGGGTACTCGGCCAGGGCCACGGCAATCATCGGCGAGGCGGTGACCGCGGTCAGGCTGATGCCCGCCGGCAGCGACTGGGCGATGTGCAGGGTGGTGGAGCCGGAATCGAACAGCACCGTCTGGCCGTCCTGCACCCATTGCACGGCATATTGCGCCAGGCGCAGTTTCGCCTCATTGGTTTCGCCGACCCGGGTGAAATAGTCCTTGCCGCTGTCCTTGGGCCGCGGCAGCGCGCCACCATGGACCCGCTGCACCAGTCCCGCGGCATCCAGCTCCGCCAGGTCGCGGCGGATGGTGTCTTCGGACACCGCGAAATGCCGGCTCAGTTCGGTGGCCATGACCTTGCCGTCGCGCTCCAGCAGCAGAAGGATTTTTTGCCGACGCAAGGATGGCAGCTCGGCTGGCGGGTGTTGACCTTGCATGTTTATGCCCGTTATTGCGTGTTTTCGCCAAACTACACAGACACTCGGGCAAAAACAAGCAACCCGATCAGTTGATCAACTGCGGCGCCCGTGAGCGGTACAAGGCCGCTTCCCCGAGGCGCTCGCGCACCAGCGCCTGGGCCTGGCGGGTCATCTGGTCCAACTGCCGGTCGCGCTTTTTCTCCGCTTCCAGCATGGCCTTGCGCCCGTGCTGGGCCAGCAGGTAGGTGTGGATCTGCCGCACTTCCACCGACTGGTAGATCGGTGCCACATCCAGCACCGCCAGCAGGCCGTCGCTGCCGTGGTCCCGGGTGTTCATCAGCACCTGCGGGCCGCGGGCGCCCAGCAGCTGGAAGCCCAGGGCCTCGAAACACCCCACCTTGGCCACGTTGCAGGCAAGTTCCGCATGGGGGTAACGCGCCAGCATGGCTTGCAGCATCTGCCGCGCAATACCCTGGCGCCGGTGGCCTTGCAGCACCGCCATGTACGCCACGGCGCAGGCCTGGGGATCGTCCTTGACCGGCAGGTACAGGGTGAAACCCAGCACCTGGTCCGGGGCCTGCGGGTCGGTGGCCACCACCAGCTCCACCGCGATCCCCCGGGAACCGTCCATGGCCTGCAGGTACAGGTGCACCTCATAGCCGACGCCGTACTGGTACAGGTTGTACAGCGGGTTGCTCGGGGCGATGGCCACCGCGCTGACGTCGGTGATGTAGTCCACCACCATCTGCTGGATCTGGCTCTGGATGGCTTCGGGCGGCGGGGCTTGGAACAGGGTGATGCTGGACATCGAGGCGGTGACTCCGAGGGTTGGGGCAGGCCCGGCTACGGCGGGCGCGCCATGATAACCCGGCGCGGGTGACACAGGCGCACAACCGGGCAGCGCATCGGGTGCGTGCATCGGCGAAAAAGCGCGAATGGGATCGGGAGCAAGAGACTGGCGGGCTGCGGCTATGGCGGGGCCATGGCCGCAACCGGCACAGGATGCGGATGCACCGGGGCATCCGCGGTGCCCCGCCCGACGAACGCGGGCGGGGCCGAGGGCTTACAGCGCCATGTCGGCCGCTGGGTTGCTCTCTGGCTTGGCCAGGCTGGCCGGAGCCTGAGGCGCCGCGCCCTTGACCGGCGGTGGCGGGGTCAGTTGCAGCACTTCAGCGGTGTAGGCCCATTCTTTGGCCACACGCTCAGGGCTGTCGTTCAGGGCCGTACCGTAGCTCGGCACGATCTGCTTGAGCTTCTCCTGCCAGGCCGGGGTCGCTACCTGGTCCTTGAAGACTTTCTGCAGCACGCTGAGCATGATCGGCGCGGCGGTCGAAGCACCTGGGGACGCGCCCAGCAGGCCGGCGATGCTGCCGTCTTCGGAGGCCACGATCTCGGTGCCCAGTTTCAGCACGCCGCCCTTCTCTTCGTCACGCTTGATGATCTGCACGCGCTGGCCGGCCTGCCACAGGCGCCAGTCTTCCTGCTTGGCGTTGGGGAAGTATTCCTTCAGCGCGGCGAAGCGGTCGTCATCCGACAGCATCAGTTGGCCGGCCAGGTATTCCACCAGCGGGTACTGCTCGATGCCCACCTTGGTCATCGGCCAGAAGTTGTGGGTGGTGGTGCTGGTCAGCAGGTCGAAGTACGAACCTTCCTTGAGGAACTTGGTGGAGAAGGTAGCGAATGGGCCAAACAGGATCACCCGCTTGCCGTCCAGCACACGAGTGTCCAGGTGCGGAACCGACATCGGTGGCGCGCCGACCGAAGCCTTGCCGTAGGCCTTGGCCAGGTGCTGCTCGGCCACGCTGGCGTTGTCGGTCACCAGGAACGAGCCACCCACCGGGAAGCCGGCGTATTCGTTGGCTTCAGGAATGCCCGACTTCTGCAGCAGGTGCAGGGCACCGCCGCCGGCGCCGATGAACACGAACTTGGCGTCGGTCTCGGTTTTCGAACCGTCCTTGAGGTTCTTGTAGGTCACGCGCCACGAGCCGTCTTTATTGCGCTCGATTTCCTGCACTTCGCTGGACAGTTTCAGCGCGAAGTTGGGCTGGGCCTGCAGGTGGGCAACGAACTGGCGAGTGATCTCGCCGAAGTTGACGTCGGTGCCGATCGGGGTCCAGGTCGCAGCGATCTTCTGCGCCGGGTCACGACCTTCCATCATCAGTGGAACCCACTTCTTGATCTGCTCGGCGTCTTCGGAGTACTGCATGCCACTGAACAGCGGGCTGGCCTGCAGGGCCTCGTAGCGGGCCTTGAGGAACTTGATGTTGTCATCGCCCCAGACAAAGCTCATGTGCGGGGTGGAGTTGATGAACGAACGCGGGTTCCTCAGGACGCCGTTCTTGACCTGCCAGGACCAGAACTGCCGGGAAATCTGGAACGCTTCGTTGATCTCGATGGCCTTGGCGATCTCGATCTTGCCGTCCTTGCCTTCCGGCGTGTAGTTCAGCTCGGCCAAAGCGGAGTGGCCGGTACCGGCGTTGTTCCAGCCGTTGGAGCTTTCTTCTGCGACGCCGTCCAGGCGCTCGACCATCTCCATCGACCAATCCGGCTGCAGCTCATTGAGCCAGACCCCCAGGGTCGAACTCATGATGCCGCCACCGATCAGCAGCACATCCACTTTCTTCGGCTCAGCCGCGTGCGCGGTCGTGAGGCCTATCGACATCGCCAGCCCGATCAGGGCCGTGTTCACTTTCTTAAACATTCTGAGTACCTACGATAGAACGCCATCCGCCGCCCCATCCTCGATCCTGCGTACTCCGGTGATTGCGAAACAGTCATTTCGCAGGTCCTGGACCAACACATTCAAAAGAACTGGAGGGTGGGCACACAAGGCCGACGAGACAGGCTCGACCTCAGTTTTATATCGCTCCGGCGCTGACTTCTTGTCGTTCTTGGCTTCAGCTACTTGAGTGACAGTGTTTCTCAGGGCACGTCACGGGACGCAACCAACAGGCAGTTTCCCCCTGCCCGACCTTGCGCGCCGCAAACTGCCGGACGAACAAGAATGACGCCCGCAACTGCGGGGGCCAACAGGAAATTAGGGGTCGGGTTCAACCAAAGAGGTAAACGAACACTGCCTGACATTACATTCGGCGGGGTCGTGCAGACACTCCCACAGCCTTGCAAGGGACCCGAACAGGCCACTTGAAGCTAAGCACGGGTAAGGTATTTCTGCACAAACGATGAACCGATTCAGCGCAAGAATATCATTACGGCATCAGCCTGTCTTGGCCGGAGCCACGAGCCGCCCGCCCGGGAAAACCTCGACGCTGTACGACACCTGCCGCAATCAATGCGTCACAACGACGCTGGCCGCCCCTCATTCACAGCGGCAAATGCGCCTTCGCCAAGAGGCGACCTTGATGCATGATGGCTCCGCGCCACAACACCACCTTCACCCATTTACTGCAAAGGACGGCCATGCCAGGTATCGACAGTGTTGCAACAGAGTTCCGCGCGTTCCTGAAGTCCTGGGAACAGGAGCGCCCGCACCTTCCCTCGGCCCTCAGCGTGCTCGGCAATGGTTTCGAGGGCTGGCTGAAGTTCGAATTCTATTTCTGGCTGATCCAGCACCGGGGGTTGGCCGGGCCACGCGACGGCTGGCTCGGCGACGTGGGCGTGGAATACAAGGTCGCCCTGGACCAGCGCTGGTCCGACATGGACATTCACCATAAGCAATGTGACCTGTGGATCCGCGACGCAGACAAGCAGCGCTTCCACTTCATCGAACTCAAGGCGCCCTTTGCCAACGCCAACCAAGGCAAGTTGTTCATCTCGGCATCGGACGACTACTGGTACATGACACGCCTGAAGGCCAAGGAAGAAAAGGTCGCCAGCGGCAGCGTGATCATCTTCGGCGTCGGCTTCACAGAGGATAAATGGACAAAGCATCTGGAGACGGTCGAGGAATACACCGGCTGGGTCGAACACGCCTCCCGCGATATTGGCGAAGTACCCGGGGTCGAGAACCTGCGCTGGGCCGTGCTGACCATGCACTACCCCAGCTAGCTGCAATCCGGCCTTCGATCGTTCAGGCAAATTGGATAGGATGCTGCGCTGCAACGCCGGGAAAGCACCCGGCGCCGCGCCCCCAAGAACAACAAGGAACAACCATGCACCCGACCTCACTGCAAGACACCACCGCCCCCGAAGGCGTGTGCTTCGGCTGCGGCAGCAGCAACCATCACGGCCTGCACATCAAGAGCCACTGGCACGAGGACGGTGTGCACGTGGTGGCCGAGCACCTGCCCGACGCCAAGTACTGCGGCTGGCCGGACCTGGTCTACGGCGGCCTGATCGCGATGCTGGTGGACTGCCACTCCAACTGGACCGCCATGGCCTACCACTACCGCAACGAACAGCGCGAGCCCGGCAGCCTGCCACGCATCGACTGCGTCACCGGCAACCTGGGCATCAAGTTCATCAAGCCCACCCCCATGGGCGTGCCCCTGACCCTGCGCGCCAGGGTCGAGGGTGAAGTAGGCCGCAAGAGCCAGGTGATCTGCGAGGTATATGCCGGCGATGTGCTGACCGCCATTGGCGATTCGGTCTTCGTGCGGGTCGATACCAGCCAGCTGGCCGCCGCTGCTCATGGTCGTGAAAGCTGATCCATCAATTCGACTGACTATGGCTCGACAGAGTCAGTCGATTCCAGACTCCCTCAGTATTATCAGGAAGCCACTATGACGACGAACAATGCTGCAGTCTTTGATACTGATTTGTCGGACCCTGTTGAACGACAGCGCCTGTTGGATCTTTGGCTTATGCGTGCCGAATTCATAGCCGCCGAATTCGAGTCCGGCCAGCAGATACTCAAGCTCTATCAGCTCATTCTTTCCTGCACACTGATGCAAGGCTGGCGCGGGGCTTGCCATGACACTTCTGCAGCCTTTTACGTGCTTGCCCATGAGCTGGGTCTTTCCCCCAGTCTTCACATAGGCACTGTGCAAGCTCCAGGCGGATGCTTTAGTCATTCCTGGGTCGAGTTCGAAGGAAAGATTTTTGACACTGCCATTTGCTTTCCCAACGAAAACGCAATTCCAGCAGGACCACCAATCTTCGGCTCGTATGGCCTATCCGACGGTGAGCCGCACCAACTGGTTTTCGCAGTTCGAAACCACCCGTTTGATACCCCGGCAAGTCAGATTGCAGAACTGGATCTATATAACTACGGACTTGAACAAGACTCTCCACACATGTTGTGGTCGGTGATTCAGTACTTGGGGGACCGTATAGGGCTCGACCTTGCCATTCACGATCTGCAAACAAAATATGGCCAGGTAGTCAGGCAGATCCACAAATAGCCTGAACCCGCCAGCTGCGGACAAGCGTCGCTCCCCTTGTAAATCCAACCTCGCTCCCTCCCTAGATAGGACACTGTATTTGACCATGGACATCGAAGAGCTCCAGCGCCGCCTGGCCAAGCCGGCGCTGCAATTGATTCCCGGCGGTTTTCGCCCCTCCGGCAGCGACGAGGAAAGCTGGCTGGGCCGGGTCTTTCTGTTTCGCGAGGATGAAGAGCTGCCGCGCAACAGCGCCGGGGAAACCCTGCTGCCGTTCGCCCAGCTCTATCTGCCGGCGCTGCCCTTCCACAGCCCGCTGCTGGAAGGCGTGCGGGTGCTCACGGTGTTCGTCGCCAACCCCTTTCCCGAGCCCCTGGAACCCATGGGCGAGCGCTGGCTGATTCGCGAATACCGTGCCGAGGATGTGCTGGTGCGCAAGGACCTGACTGCCCCCGGGGCCTTTCTCAAGCCCTTCCCGCTCAAGCCCGAGGCAGTGCCCGCGGACTTTCCGCTGTGGGACGGCGGTGGGGTGCCGGAGGACCTGGAGCGGGAAATCCTCGAACTGGAAAACTCCGGGCAGATCGAGTGCTACTACGACCTGGTGAACCATTGCTACCAGCACAAGCTCGGGGGCTACCCCTCGTTCTGCCAGTCGGGAGTCGATGTCGGGGACGGCTTCGAATTCGTGATGCAGATTTCCTCCGACGCCAAGATCAACCTCAACGTGGTGCACGGCGGCAGCCTGATGTTCTGGAAACACCCCGGCAGCGGCGAATGGGCGCTGTACTTCGACTTCCATTGAGGCGCAGCGGCTAACACCGATTTCATCAACCGGCGGATGAAATGCCCCGGCGCCGGGTGCATCATGGGCGCTGTCCATTTCCCGGGAGACTTGCATGCCCATGCGCTCACTGTTCTTGCCCGCCGCAGCCCTGGCTCTGGGCTTGCTGGCGGCCACCGGCGCCGTCGCCGACGACCAGTCGCAACTGATCGAATCGATCAACGCCTACCGCAGCCAGCCGCAACGCTGCGCCAACCAGGCCTCCTCGGAGCTGCCGCCGCTGACCGGCGACCCACGGCTGATCCTGCCGGTGGACAACGTCGGTGACCTGCAGCAGGCCCTGGCCCGGGCGGCCTACCCCATGGTCAACGTGCAGGCCATCAGCCTCTCCGGCCCCCGGGATGCCCAGGCGGCGATGCAGGCGGTGCGCGAGAGCTTCTGCCAGGTGGTGCTGGACCCGCAGTTCGTCGATATCGGTGTCAATCGCCAGGCCAACCAGTGGCGCATCGTGCTCGCGCGACCGCTGCTGTCCGCGCGCCTGGGGGACTGGCAGGCCGAGGGCCAGCAACTGCTCGCGCAGATCAACAGTGCCCGCGGCCAGCCCCGGCAATGTGGTGGCCAAGGTTTTGCCGCCACCGCGCCCCTGGCCTGGAACGCCACCCTGGGTACCACCGCCGAGGAACACAGCCGGGCCATGGCCAACCAGAACTACTTCGACCACAAGGACCATGACGGCCGAACCCCGGGTGACCGCGCGGAACTGGCAGGCTATGCCGGCCAGCAGGTGGGCGAGAATATCGCCGCCGGCCAGGACACGGTGCGCAAGGTGGTGGACGGCTGGCTGGCCAGCCCCGGGCATTGCGCCAACCTGATGAACCCGGCCTACAGCGAGCTGGGCGCGGCCTACGCGGTGGACCCGAAAAGCGATGCCGGCATTTACTGGACCGCGATGTTCGGCGCGCCCTGAGCCCAGTGCCTGGGCGTGGCTGCCACGCCCTGAAGCTGCAACCGGGCCCCCAGGACAACGAAGGAGCGACACTCACTCACCCCGGCCTGCGCGGTGCGCGGCCGGTTGGCCCGCACAACCATCGGTCGGCCGTCCTCACGGTGCGCCCGGGGCTTCTATGCTTGTAGCCCTGCCTTCGGATCATTCGCTCTCCCTCACACAGGAACGCTGATCATGCAAACCTTCGGTTACGCAGCGCAGTCCGCCGGGGTTCCCCTGGCACCTTTCACCTTCCAGCGTCGCGCCCTGCGCGCCAACGATGTGGCGATGGAAATCCTATATTGCGGGGTCTGCCACTCCGACCTGCACCAGGCGCGCAACGACTGGGGCGCCAGCCGCTACCCCATGGTCCCGGGCCACGAGATCGTCGGCCGGGTCACCGCCGTCGGCCCCGAGGTCAAGCGGTACAAGGTCGGCGACAGCGTCGCCGTCGGCTGCATGGTGGACTCCTGCCAGGTGTGCGACCAGTGCCGCAAGGGCGAAGAACAGATGTGCCGCGAGCACAATACCCAGACCTACAACGGCCTGGACCGCATCACCCGCGAGGTGACCTACGGCGGCTACTCCAAGCACCTGGTGGTGCGCGAAGAATTCGTCCTGCGGGTGCCCGAGGGCCTGGACCTGGCCAAGGCCGCGCCGCTGCTATGCGCCGGCATCACCACCTATTCGCCGCTGCGCACCTGGAATGTCGGGCCCGGCAGCCGGGTCGGGGTCATCGGCCTCGGTGGCCTGGGGCACATGGCGGTCAAGCTGGCGGTGGGCATGGGAGCCAAGGTCACGGTCCTGAGCCGCAGCGCCGACAAGCGCGCCGACGCCCTGGCCCTGGGCGCCGATGCACTGCTGGTGTCCAGCGACCCGCAGGCCATGGCCCGCGCCCAGTCGAGCTTCGACCTGATCATCGACACCATTCCGGTGCGCCACGACGTCTCGCCCTACATGCCCCTGCTGGACATCGACTGCACCCTGGTGATCGTCGGCCAGGTCGGGCCGATCGACGAACAACTGACCCTGCCCATGCTCCTGGGCCGGCGCCGGCTGGCCGGTTCACCCATCGGCGGCATCGCCCAGACCCAGGAAATGCTCGACTTCTGCGCGCGCAAGAACATCCTCCCGGACTGCGAAATGATCGCCATGCAGGACATCAACCAGGCCTTCGAACGTATGGAACGGGCCGATGTGCGCTACCGCTTCGTGATCGACATGGCGTCCCTGGGCAGCGGCGCCTGAAACCCGGCCTGGCACCAGCAGTGAACGCTCGCAAGTGAATGAAGGGTCGATGACGGCACCCTTGCCTATTGCTTTGCACCGCCGTGTCGATAACCCGTCACACCGCTCCCTCTGGCGCGCCGCTGCCCGCATCCGGGCCGCGACGCACCAGAGGGGGTGACCGACCTTCATTCGATAGCGAGACGATTCAATGGTTATGTTCCTGATCCTGTCAGGGCTTGCACTTACGGTGGCGATGCAGTTCGCGATTTTCTGCGTGGCCCTGAAGAATTCTTTGGGCAATGCCATCCTCAGCCTGTTCATTCCCTTCTATGTGTACGTCTACGCCAGGAAAGACCCACAAGCCCGGCCCTTTCTCTGGGGCTGGTACCTGGGCATAGCGCTGCTGGTCGCGGGGGTTCTGGCCTCGGCCTAGGCACCGCGCCACAGGCTGCCCCCGGCCAGGCACAAAGCAAAAGCCCCGAACATTCGGGGCTTTTTTTCATCAGGCCTGCCTGCAACTCATTTGTTGGCCGCCATCTGCCCCGCTTCGCCCTGGCTCACCAGGGCCTTGAGCGATGCGTCGAACTGCTTCAGGGCATCGACCTGCAACTCGGTCTGCTGGTTGATCTGCGCAGCGATCTCCGGCGCCGCCTTGCCCCGTACCCAGACCGACGGCAGTTCCTTGGCCTGGATCCCGGCTGCCTGGCCGATGTACTGCAGGTTGGCGTCATAGAACTTGGCGATGAAGCGCGCCTCGACCTTGCTGTTGCGCTTGGTCACCAGCTGGTTGTAGGTATCGAGCATCACCACCACATCGGGGTGGGCCTGGACCACCGCGTCAAGGCTGTCATAGACGGTCACCGAACCGAAATGCTTCTGCAGCGAAGCCATCAGCCAGTCGATTGCCCGTTTCGGGTCCGAGCTGTTGACGAAGGCTTGGCTGATGCGCGGATCGAGGCCGGCATTCTTCGCCCCGTTGAGCGCCACCGCATGGTAGTGCTCCAGGTATTGCAGGGTGCTGATGGTGTTTTCGCTGTACAGCACGCCTACCGACTGCGCGTGCTGCAGGTCGGTGCTGCTGTCGGCCATGGGCAGGAAGTGGCAGGAGGCGTCGTCAGTGGCGAGGGTGGCCGCAGAAGCCCCGGTTCCCGCGATCAAAAGCACCACGAGGGTCACTAGAGTCGAGATTCTCATCGGGTGTTTCCTTCTGCAGCAAGCACGGTGTAAGCGCTATCTTCCTCCTTTGCCGGAAAAACGGAACCTGCACTTTTTGATGATAACTATCGATTGCAGCAATGGTTGACAATGGGCACCGATGCGCCTCGAAGGCGGTGGCCTGCGCCGCTCGCGCCCTTCGATAAAGCCGTCAATTTCTGGCATACAGCTCGCCCTGGCCCCGATAGAATCAAGCCCCCTTTTTCTGCAAGACGAGTCCGGACCATGGATGCTCACTCGATACTGACCTACACCCTGGTGGCAGCCATCGCCATCGCCAGCCCCGGCCCCGCTACCCTGGTGGCGCTGCACAACAGCGTGGCCTACGGCGCCAAGTCCACTATCTGGTCATCGCTGGGCAACGTCAGCGGGCTGTTCTGCATGTCTGCCGCGGCCATGCTCGGCCTCGGGGCACTGATCGCCAGTTCCGAATGGATCTTCAACGCGGTGAAGATCATCGGTGCCGGCTACCTGTTCTACCTGGGTGCCAAGCAGCTGTTCAGCAAGAGCCAACTGCTGAGCGAAGCCAGCGCAGACAGCACCAAGGTCGGCAAGCCGCCGCGCCTGAAGCTGTTCAAGTCGGCCTTCCTGACCGCCGCCACCAACCCCAAGGCGACCATCTTCTTCACCGCCCTGTTCCCCCAGTTCATCGACCAGCACGCCGCGCTGCTGCCGCAGTTCTTCATCCTGACCCTGATCTTCATGGCGCTGTCGCTGACCTCCCTCAGCGTCTACGCGGTGCTGGCCTCCCGGGCCAAGGGCGTGCTGACCCGGCCGGCCCTGTCCAAGTGGGTCAACCGGGTGGTGGGTTCCACCTTTATCTTCTTCGGCACCACCATCCTGGCCATGCGCCGGCAAACGGCCTGAGCCCTCAGGCGCGATGCAAATAGACCTGCTCAAGGAATCGCTGCTGGGCCACTGGGAAACCACTGCCGGCGTGCTGCAATGCGAATTGCAGTTCGGCAGCCGCCTGGTCTACGTCCAGCACCCCAGCAACGAACCGCCCCAGCGCCGGCTTGCGACCGCGCAGCAAGGGGTGCAGGCCGCCTGGGACGACATCCCCCAGGCCCTGGCCTTTGCCGAGCGCCTGTGCGTGCCCGGCATGCGCAAGGTCTGGCAGCTGTACGCACAAGGCCTGCTGTCGTGCCCGCCACTGGAGGTCTACTCGATTCATTTCGAGATCAACAGCCCTTACCCGTCCTACACCATTTCCCAGAACCCGGATTTCGACTGGGAGACCAGCCTGACGGTGGAGGACGAGCAGGGACAGGTGCACCGCCTGTCTCTGGCCGAGTACGAACCTGGGGAAGACTTCTGGCTGAGCGTGCGGCGCCTGGGCGCCGGCCAATTCCAGAGCGATACCTGATCAGCCCTTCTTTTTCTGCAAGGCCTTGAGCCGGATGCCGGCCCGCTGCACGGCGGCCATTTTTTCCGGGCGCTTCATGCGCTTCCATTTGCGGATGTCGTCCTTGCTGCGCCCGCAACTCAGGCACAGGTCGCCACTGAGCTGGCACAGGGCGATGCAGGGGTTGTCGATTTCCTTGGCCATGGCTCAACCCCGGCCCGGGCGCAGGCGCTTCAGGCGTTGCGCCCAATCGCCACCATTGATCCGCCGGCATTGCTCTTCGCTGTCGAAGAACACACGGGTTTCCAGGGCGTCGAGGTGAACATCGGCCTCTTCCAGGGCCCGGGTCGTCAGTTCGAGCATCCGCGCGCCCTGCCCGGCCGCCAGGGCCTGCTCCTTGTGGGCCTGGGTGTCGAAGACCCAGACCACCACCAGGCTCGCCGCAAAGGCGGCGTAGTCCACTTCGTGGGTCAGCCAGGAAAAACCGACGATTTCGGCCTTGGCGGCTTCGCAGGCTTCGGTCAGGGTGGCGGCCAGCAGGCGCTCCGTGGCCGCCTGCTGGCGTTTGTTGAATGGCATGACAAGCCTTGAGTCGCAGCTAAAAGGCCGCACACCATACCTCAAGCCACTCGCCCGCGGCGGCGCTTTGCGGCTAGGCTAGTGCGCTCCTGCCCGCTTCAAGGAAGAACGCACATGCAAAAGACCTCCTTCGCGCTGCTCGTGGCAGCGCTCCAGCTCGCCAGTGCCAGTGCCCTGGCGGCCACGCCGCCGGTGGCCGACGCCATCTGGTTCAACGGCCCGATCATCACCATCGATGACCAGCACCCCAAGGCCCAGGCAGTGGCGGTGAAGGACGGCAAGATCCTCGCCGTGGGTGACCGGCAACACGTACTCAAGAACAAGGGCCCGGCCACGCAGATGCTCGACCTCAAGGGCGCGACCCTGCTACCGGGCTTCGTCGACCCCCACGGCCATGTGTCGATGGTGGGTTTCCAGGCTGCCAGCGCCAACCTGCTGCCGCCACCGGATGGAACCAACAACAGCATCCCCGGGCTCCAGGAAACCCTGCGCCGCTTTGAACAGCAGTCGCCGATCCCCAAGCAGTTCGGCGTGCTGTTCGGCTTTGGCTATGACGATTCCCAGCTGCAGGAACAGCGCCACCCCACCAAGGCCGACCTGGACGCCGTGACCCGCGACCTGCCCATCGCCATCGTCCACCAGTCCTCGCACCTGGGGGTGCTCAACAGCAAGGCGCTGGAACTGGCGGGGATCGACGCGTCGACCCCCAACCCGGAAGGCGGGGTGATCCGCCGCGTCGACGGCAGCCAGGAACCCAACGGAGTGCTGGAGGAAAACGCCTTCTTCAACGCCCTGATCAGGATCTTCCCCAAGCTCACCGCCGACCAGGCGGTGGACATGCTCAGCGCCGGGCAGAAGCTGTATGTCAGCTATGGCTACACCACGATCCAGGACGGCCGCTCTTCCCCGGACCAGGTCAAGACCGCGATCAAGGCCGCGGGCGATGGCAAGTTGCTGGCGGACATCGTCTCCTACCCGGATATCCTCACCCCCGGCGTCAAGCAACTGATGGTCGCCCCCTGGTATCACCCGAGCAACCAGCCGGTGGTGTACAACCAGCACTTTCGCATCGGTGGGGTCAAGCTGACCCTGGACGGTTCGCCCCAGGGCAAGACGGCCTGGCTGAGCCAGCCCTACTTCAAGCCGCCCCAGGGCCAGGACGCCAGCTATGCCGGCTACGGCGTGGTCAAAGACGCCGACGCCCTGGCCATCTATAAAGAGGCCCTGGCCAACCGCTGGCAGATCCTTTCCCACACCAACGGCGACCGCGCCATCGACCAGTTGCTCGGTTCCATGCGTGCCGCGGAACAGGCCTACCCCGGGGTCGATGTGCGGCCGGTAATGATCCACGGCCAGACCCTGCGCAAGGACCAGGTGGCCGAACTCAAGCAACTGAAGATCTTCCCTTCCCTATTCCCCATGCACACCTACTACTGGGGCGACTGGCATCGCCAGTCGGTGCTGGGGCCCGAACGCGCGGAAAACATCTCGCCGACCCAGTGGGTGCTCCAGGCCGGGATGAAATTCACCACCCACCACGATGCACCGGTGGCCCAGCCGGACTCCATGCGAGTGCTGGCAGCCACGGTCAACCGCACCACCCGCAGCGGCTACGTACTCGGCCCGGACCAGCGGGTGACGCCCTTGCAGGCGCTGAAGGCCATGACCCTGTGGTCGGCCTACCAGCATTTCGAAGAAGACCGCAAAGGCTCCATCACCCCGGGCAAGCTGGCGGATTTCGCGGTGCTCTCGGCCAACCCGCTGACCGTCAAACCCGAGACCCTGAGCGAGATCCAAGTGCTCAAGACCGTCAAGGAAGGCCGGGTGATCTATGAGCGTCCGGCAAAGGTGGCAAGCTTGCCGCCGCCGTTCGGGATGCATGGCGATCCGTCATTGCCGGTACCCCAGGGCATCAAGGCCGTGGCCCAGGGCGACGGCGACCTGGGCCCGGCCCTGGATGTGATCTACGACCGGCTGGCGCCTGTGCAGCCTTGAAACCCGCTATGGAAAACGCCGCGACGCCCATCCAGGCACCGCGGCGTTTTTTCTGCTCGCGCAAAGGCGCCGGTGGCGAGAGAGCCTGCGTCCGCTAGAGCGCCATGAGGGCCTAGGGGCGGCTACGCCACCCAGCGGGAGCAAGCTCCCTGGCCAGGGTTTGCCTTCACCCACACAGCCACATCAGATCTTGCTGCCCAGCGCAGTCGACAGCACCTGGTCATGCCCATAGATATCCGGGGCATACAGCAGTTGCCCGTGGCTGTCGGCCTGCACCGTCCAGTAGCTGAGCAGGATCGGCACCGGCTTGGCCAGGCGGAACTCGTGGGTCAGGCCGGTGGCCAACAGCTCGTTGGTGCGCAACCGCTCCGCCGGGCTGAGCAGCCAGTCGCGCAGTTGCAGGGCCTGCTCGACCCGCACGCAGCCGGAGCTGAAGGCCCGCGGCCCCTTGCTGAACAGCGCCTGGCTCGGGGTGTCGTGCAGGTATACCGAGAACGGGTTGGGGAAACGGATGGCGATGCGCCCCAAGGGGTTGCGCGGGCCGGCGCCCTGGCGCAGGAGGATGTTGCCGGGGCGGTCCCAGTCGATGTCCTCGGCCGCCAGGGGCTGGCCGTTGGCATCCAGCACCTGCAGGTTCTGGCGGTTGAGGAAACCCTGGTCGCGGCGGATTTCCGGCAGCTTGTCTTCCTTGAGGATGGTCGGCGGCACGGTCCAGGTGGGGTTCAGGGTCAGCCGGGTGACCTGGGATTTGAGCAAGGGCGTCTGGCGCTCCGCGCGGCCGACCTGGGTGCGGGTCTGCCAGACCACCGCGTCGTGCTGATAGAAGGTCAACTGGGCGGCGGCGACGTTCACCAGCACCAGGTTCGGCTCGTAATCCTGGGCCAGCCAGCGCAGGCGTTCGAGGTTGATGCGCAGCTGTTCGCGGCGCTCGGCCGGGCTGATGTTCATCTCTTTCAGGGTGCCCGCGCCGACCACACCGTCGGCCTGCAGCGAATGGCCAAGCTGGAAGTTCTTCACCGCGCTGACCAGCTCGCCGCTGTAGGCGTTGTCCGGGTTGACCACCGGGCTTTGCAGGTAGCCGCCGTGGTACAGGCGCAGGGCCAGGTCCGGCACCCGCTTGTCCTGCATGTCCGGGCGCAGCAACGGGCCGCCGGCCACGGCCTGCCACTGGGGCAAGGGTTGCTGGCGCTCATGGGCATAGGCCTGGCGCAGGTTGCGGTATTGCGCGAGGCTGGGGCGCGCCTGCTCGAAGGCCGTGGCGATGTGGGCGATGCCCGGCACGGCAATCGCCAGCAGCGCGCTCTGGCGATCGTCCGGCAGCGGCTGGGCCCGCCACATAGGCTCGAAGCGGCTTTGCGCCAGGCGACCGTAATGCAGGTCCTGCAGGGCTTGCAGGTACTGATGGGTGATATCGATATCGCTGCACAGGCCATCTCCCGCCGGGCTCGCCTGCGGCAGGCGGTAGTGGCCCGGGTCCAGCCCGTCGTCCACCAGTTGCGCCAACTGCGCCTGCAAGCTGGCCAGGCGGCCCGCCACGGACCACACCTGCTGTTCGCCCTGTTGCTGGTAGAAGCCCTGCAACAGCTGCTGGGCCGGGGTATTGAGCCGCGGCGCCAGGGCCGGGCAGGCCACGGCCAGTTGCGTCAGCGCCGTTTGCATCGGGCTCGCCGACAGCTGTGGCAGCTCATCGGCCAGCGCGACCAATGGCGCAGCGAGCAGGCACAGGGTCAAGTAACATGCGGGTTTTTTGAACAACTGCTTTACTCCAATCCGTGGGCGCCCAGCGGGCGGCCAACCATTACGGCAGATGCGGAAAACAATCGGGCCTGGGCATTAAACATATAGACCAGACTGCCGGGGGAACGACAGGACGTCAGGAGCCAAAGTGACCATGGGGACGCTCTATACATGTTGAATTTCTCGTGCCGGTTCTGCCTGGTGGCCATTGCCCTGGGCGCCTTTTCCATTTCGTCCTTCGCCGCCAGCAAAGTCCAGCCCGTCGCCAGCCCCACGCTGTACGCCAGCCTCGCCCACGCCGCCCCGCAACTCAATCCCCAGGCCCTGAAAAGTGCCCTGAGCGCCATGCAATGCGCGGTAGGCAGCGGCGCCCGACAAGCCCGCCACCTGGCGGTGATCGACTACTCGCAGCCCTCCACCGAACGGCGCCTGTGGATCTTCGACCTGCGGACCAAAAAACTGGTGCTGCGCGACCTGGTGGCCCACGGGCAGAAATCCGGGGAAAACTTCGCTACCCAGTTCTCCAATCGCCTGGGCAGCTACCAATCCAGCCTGGGCCTGTTCCGCACCCAGGAAAGCTACGAAGGCAGCCATGGCTACTCGCTGCGCATGGACGGCCTGGAACCGGGCTTCAACGACCGGGCCCGGGACCGCGACATCGTGATCCATGCCGCCGACTACGTGAACCCCTTGTGGAGCCAGCGCCAGGGCCGCATCGGCCGTAGCCAGGGCTGCCCCGCGGTGCGCCCGCAAGTGGCGCGCCAGGTGATAGACAAGCTCAAGGATGGCCAGTTCATGTTCTCCTGGTACCCGGACCAGCGCTGGTTGAAAACCTCGCCCTACCTCAACTGCCAGCCACGCCAGGTGGCGAGCATCCTCAGCGCCAACGGCGGCTGAGCAAGCCGGCCGGATGCTCGGCGCCTGCCCTCTTCGCAGTTGCGCCGCACGCCGGCGGCGAGATACCGTTACCGACCTGGAACGCCACCTCGCCCGAGCTCCACGCCATGCCTTCGCCACATGCCCTGCTTCTGCAACAGCCCGGACCACGCCCGGCGTTCTACCGGGTGGCCGAACACCTGTGGGGCGCTGGCTGCAATGTGGATTCCGATGGCGACAGCCGGACCGCCGACGATGACCAGTGGACCGAGCTGACCCTGATACTGCGCAATTCCAGCCAGCAACGGCTGGACATCGAGCCACTGTCCCTGGCGCCCCTGGTCCTGCTGATCCGCGCTTCCCAGGCGGACCTGGGGCAAAAGGCCGCACAGTTTATCCAGTCGGTGGCAGGCGGCACACTCCAGGCACCCATCAAGGACCGATAAGGATCACGCCCTGCCCCCCGCAGGCGCTGTCCTTCACGACAGGCAGTACTCCCATGACTCCACCCGAAATCGACTTTTTCCCCGACTTCATCGCCGACCCGCATCGGCTGTTCAACCACCTCAAGGACTCCGTGCTGTGGGACGAGCGCATGCGTGCGCGCAAGACCGCCAGTTTCGGCGCGCCCTACGACTACTCCCAGATCACCTACCCCGCCGTGCCGATGCCCGAAGCGCTGGAGCAGTTGTGCGGGCCCATCGAGCAACTGCTGGGCTTTCGCCCCAACAACTGCCTGCTCAACTGCTACCCCGACGGCCACTCCTCCATGGGCTTTCATTCCGACGCCAATGAACAGTTGGTGACAGGCACCGGGGTGGTGATCGTCTCCCTGGGCCACGCCCGGACCATGGTCTTTCGCCACAAGGAAAGCGGCGCCACCTTCGACTACAGCCTGGCCAGCGGCTCGCTGCTGCACATGTCGGACGAACTGCAGAAACACTGGCTGCACGCGATCCCCAAGGCGCCGGACGCCGGCGAGCGCATCAGCCTGTCGTTTCGCCAGCTCAAGACCGGGTAGTGCTGGACTCGGTCAGGATCGGCCCTTGACTCAAGGGCCGGGCCATCGACAATGCCCGGCTGTATTCAGCGTTTGCCCCGAGGCCCCATGCAGTTGCTTCCCTGGTCCTACCCCTGTCCCGAAGGCTTCACCCTGCGCGGCCTGCGCTCCGCGCCTTCGGGCAAGCCGCTGCTGCACTTCCTGCACGGCAACGGTTTCTGCTCCATGGCCTATCAGCCGATGCTGGCGCTGCTGGCCGAGTCCTTCGACCTGTGGCTCAGTGACGTCCAGGGCCACGGCGATACCGACCACGGCGGCCCGTTCCTCGGCTGGAACCGCACCGCGGAACTGGCAGCCGAGGCCTTCGAAGCCGGGCTCGATGCCTATGGCGAGGTACCGCGCTATGCGCTGGGCCACAGTTTTGGCGGGGTGCTCACCTGCCTGATCGTCGCCGAACGCCCGCAACTGTTTCGCAAGGCGGTGATGCTGGACCCGGTGATCTTCACCCCCTCCATGATCGGCTCCCTGGGCGTGCTGTCGGCCCTGGGCCTGAACCGCCGCCACAGCCTCGCGCGCAAGGCCGCCGCCCGCCGCCGGCGCTGGCCGGACCGCGCCGCCGCCAAGGCCGCGCTGGCCAACCGGGGCATCTTCAAGGGCTGGAGCGACGCGGCCCTGGCCGCCTATGTCGAACACGGCCTGAAGGACGACGAACAAGGCGTGGCCCTAAAATGCGCCCCCGAGCGCGAAGTGGATATCTACAGCTCCTTTCCCCGCCGCCTGTGGCGCTCGCTGCGCCAGGTGAAGACCCCAAGCCTTGTGATCCACGGCCGCGACAGCTACCCCTACGTGGCTCGCTCGATCAAGCGCTGGGCGGCCATCAACCGGCACCTGAGCACCCAGGTGATCGACGGCCAGCACTGCTTCATGCAGGTCGACCCGGCCACCAGCGCCCGCTCCATCCAGGGCTTTCTCCAGACCGAAGGCCGGTGAAAGCCGCGGGCCAGGCGCCCGCGACAGATGTCACCGTGCTATCATTGGCGGGTTTTCCAGGCAGGCCGTGCAACCTGTCGATCCTGGAAAGCACTGGACAAAGGCGCCGATCAGATGCGCCTGCCGCCTGCCTTGTGTGCAAAAAGCCGACGGTGCCGTGGGGCCTGGCCCCACCGCGCACCGCACCGATGCAAACCGCGACTCGCCTCGCCGGTTGTACTTTTTGCCGCCACAAGGAACACAGTCATGCTCTTGAGAACGATGAACATTTCCCGCCGCGCAGGGTTCAGCTTCGCCCTGATCGCCCTGCTGGCCCTGGCCCTGGGAGGTTTCTCCCTGCTGGAAATGCAACGCATGAACCAGCAATCCCTTGAGGTCGACCAGAACTGGCAGCCATCCATCGTTGCCGCCAATGCCCTGGCCCTGACCAGCACCCAGATCCGAACCCTGACCCTGCGCATGCTGGTGGTGCGCGACAGCGGTGACGTGCAGGCCTTGCTATCGCGCCTCAACGAACTGGAGCAACAGCAGGATCGGCAACAGCAGGCCTATGAAAAACTGATCAACGTCGACGACGAACGCGCCGCCTACGAGCGTTTTGTCGAAGCCGAAGCGCTGTACCTCAAGGACCAGCACCGGATCACCGACCTGATGCGCCAGGGCCACAAGGAAGCGGCGATCGACATCGTCGACGGCGGCCCGTTCCTGGCCAATGCCGACGCCATGCTCAAGGAATTGCTGACCATCATCGACGTCAACACCCGGGGCGGTATCGCCGCGGCGGCGCAAAGCAACCAGGTGTTCAAAGGTGCGGTGGGCATGGTCCTGTTGATCATGCTGGTCGTGGTGGCCCTGACCGTGGTCCTGGCCCTGTTCCTGACCCGCAGCATCGTGCGCCCCCTGGGCCAGGCCGTGGAGGTAGCGGAAACCATCGCCCGCGGTGATCTCGGCCAGAGCATCGCAGTCAGCGGCAAGGACGAACCGGCGCGCCTGCTGCACGCCCTGCAGACCATGCAGGCCAGCCTGCGCGGCACCCTGCAGCGGATCGCCGATTCGTCCAACCAGCTGGCCTCCGCCGCCGAGGAACTGCACGCGGTCACCGAGCATTCCAGCCAGACCCTGCACCAGCAAAGCAACGAAGTGGAACAGGCGGCTACCGCGGTCAATGAAATGACCGTCGCCGTGGAGGAAGTGGCGCGCAATGCGGTGAGCACCTCCGAAGCCTCTCAGGAAACCGACCGCACGGCCCATCACGGCCGCGAGCAGGTACAGCACACCGTCGACTCCATCGGCCAACTGGCCGAAGACGTGACCCAGACCTGCCAGCGGGTGGAAAACCTGGCGGTGGACGTGCGCAATATCGGCCAGGTGCTGGAAGTGATCCGCTCGATTGCCGAACAGACCAACCTGCTGGCGCTCAATGCCGCCATCGAGGCCGCGCGGGCCGGGGACGCCGGACGCGGCTTCGCCGTGGTCGCCGACGAAGTGCGGGCCCTGGCCCATCGCACCCAGCAGTCGACCCAGGAAATCGAAAGCATGATCAACACCATCGAGGAAGGCACCGAAGGTGCGGTCAGTGCCATGCGCAACAGCAACGAGCGCGCCCACCTGACCCTGGAAGCCGCCCGCGCTTCGGGGCTGGCCCTGGACCAGATCACCCAGGCCATCACCACCATCAACGAGCGCAACCTGGTGATCGCCAGCGCCAGCGAGGAACAGGCCCAGGTCGCCCGCGAGGTGGACCGCAACCTGATCAATATCCGCGACCTGTCGACCCAGACCTCGGCCGGGGCCAACCAGAGCAATGCCGCCAGCCAGGAGCTGTCACGCCTGGCGGTGGACCTCAATGCCCTGGTGACCCAGTTCAAGCTTTGACGCTTGCCGCTTCAGAAGGCGTAGCGGCCGATCACCTGCCGGACCCTGGCTAGCGCCACGCCCAGATCGGCCATGGCCACAGAGCCCAACGCCAGGCGAATGGCGTGGGGCACCGGGCCGGCGCCGACAAAGGGCTCGGCGGTGGACACCGAGACCTTCTCCCGCAGCAGCGCCATGGCCACCTGATCGGCCCGGACTTCCTCGGGCAAGGGCAGCCAGAGGAAGTAGGAGTTCGGATGGCTGACATAGGCCAGCCCGGCCAGGGCTTCCCGGGCCAGGGCCTGGCGGGCCTGGGCATCCTCGCGCTTCTGGTGCTCCAGGCGCGCCACCGTGCCGTCCTCGATCCAGGCACAGGCCATGGCGGTCATCACCCCCGGGGTGTTCCAGGTGCTGGTGCGGATCGCACGCTCGATCAGCGCCACCCAGGCCGGCGGCGCCACCACATAACCGACCCGCAGGCCGGTGGCCACATTCTTCGAGAACCCCGAGATGTAGACCGTGATCTCTGGTGCCAGGGCAGCCAGCGGCGCGGGAGGATCCTGGGCCAGGAAGGCGTAGGCGGCGTCTTCGATGATCAGCAGCCCGTGGGCCCGGCCAATCGCCACCAGGCGCTGGCGCCAGGCCAGGTCCAGCACCCAGCCCATGGGGTTGTGCAGGGTCGGCATGGCGTATACCGCGCGCACCCGCCGCCGTTGGCACAGGCGCTCGAAGGCCTCCAGGTCCGGCCCCTGCTCGCTCAGGGGAATGGCCAGCAGTTCCAGCCCGTGGGCCTCGGCCACCACCTTGAACCCGGGGTAGGTCAAGGCATCCACCGCCACCACATCACCGGGCCTGAGCAACGCCATCAGGGTGGTCGACAGGCCGTGCTGGGCGCCGCTGACCAGCAGCACCTGCTCGCCCTCCACCACCAGCCCATGGCCTGCCAGGTAGCGCGCCACCGTGGCCCGCTCATGACTGCGCCCGGCGTGGGGCTGGTAGCGCAGCAAGGCTTCCAGGTCGCCGGTCGCCGCCAACTGGCGCAAGGCGCTACGCAGCAGTTCGGCCTGGCCGGGCAACGCCGGGTAGTTGAAGTTCAGGTCCAGGGTGCCCGGTGCCGTGGCGGGCTGGTCCACGCCCTGCCCTGGCGGCAAGGCGGTTTCCCGGACATAGGTCCCACGCCCGGTTTCACCGCTGACCAGGCCCATGGCTTCCAGCTCGGCATAGACCCGCGATGCAGTGACCAGGGCCAGCCCTTCCCGCGCCGCCAGCTCGCGATGGGTGGGCAGGCGGGTGCCGGGGGCAAGGATGCCGGTACGGATATCGGCGGCAAAGGTGTCCACCAGTTGTTTGTAGCGGGCACGGGCCATAGGCGCTGTATCCATGACAATTTTTTGATTGTGCTGATTTTCAATCCTAGGATGGGCTCGACACAAGCCCCCGCCGCTGCGGCCTCCCACTTCTTGAGCACTCCCCGAATGGAACGGACATCGACCCTGCAATCCCCAGCCCTGGAAAAAACCGCCAGTGGCTGGCTCAACGGCTTTATCGGCGTGCTGATCTTCAGCGGCTCACTGCCGGCCACCCGGGTCGCGGTGCTGGAGTTCGACCCGCTATTCCTCACCGTGGCCCGGGCCACCATCGCCGGGCTCCTGGCGTTGTGCATCCTGCTGCTGTTCAAGCAGCGCCGTCCGAGCCGCGCCCAGCTCCTGCCCCTGACCATCGTTGCCCTGGGCGTGGTGCTGGGCTTTCCGCTGCTCACGGCCCTGGCCCTGCAGTACGTGACCTCGGCCCATTCCATTGTGTTCCTTGGCCTGTTGCCCCTGGCCACCGCGGTGTTCGGCGTGCTGCGCGGCGGCGAGCGGCCGCGCCCTGTGTTCTGGCTGTTCTCGGTGCTCGGCAGCCTGTTGGTGGTGGGCTATGCCCTGTCCCAGGGCCTCACGGCTTCGCCCGAGGGTGACCTGCTCATGCTCCTGGCCGTACTGGTATGCGGCCTGGGTTATGCCGAAGGCGCCAAGCTGTCGCGCACCCTGGGCGGCTGGCAGGTGATCTCCTGGGCCCTGGTGCTGTCGCTGCCACTGATGGCCGCACTGACCCTGTTCAGCATGCCCGCCTCCTTTAGTGGCATCAGCCTGCCGGCCTGGGTCAGCCTGGGCTACGTATCGCTGTTCAGCATGCTGATCGGTTTTGTCTTCTGGTACCGCGGGCTGGCCCAGGGCGGGATCGCCGCCGTCGGCCAGTTGCAGTTGCTGCAACCCTTTTTCGGCCTGGCCCTGGCCGCCGGCCTGCTCCACGAGCACGTCAGCCTGGGCATGCTCGGGGTCACCGTGGCGGTGATCCTCTGCGTGGTCGGGGCACGAAAGTGTTCCAAATAAGTACAAGGCAGTGGCAGCGCTTGCCGGGCTGCCACTGATTGCGCGGGGATATGAAGCAAGAGCCGCAAAGGGCTCGGGGGTCAGGTCGGAGAGATAGTCGCGAGCGCACCGAGCGCGATGGTCAAGGCTAAAAATCCAAACAAGAAAAACGCCATCTTAGTCATCAGGCCTCCTGAACAGTAGGTATGCGGTGCAGCGGGCCCGGTCTCCAGCCGTAAAGCCGGCCGGGCGCGCCATTTTCAAACCATGGCTGTTCTGATAACAGACGCAGATGCGCAAGAAAAATACGGATCAGATGCGCCGCGCCGGCCTCCGCTACCTGCTTGCTCGCCCTCGCACCACTTGCCCCCGATGCCATGCTGGAAGCAGAAAACCGGAGCACGCCGACGTGCTCCGGTTGCGGGGTTGGCCGATCAGGCCAGTTCTTTACGCAACTGACGGGCCGCGGTGACCATGTGCACCAGGGCTGCTTCGGTTTCCGGCCAGCCGCGGGTCTTCAGGCCGCAGTCCGGGTTGACCCACAGGCGCTCGGCAGGAATGCGCTGGGCGGCCTTGCGCAGCAGGTTGGCCATTTCCGAGGCATCCGGCACCCGTGGCGAGTGGATGTCATAGACGCCCGGGCCGATCTCGTTCGGGTAGGCGAAGGCTTTGAAGGCGTCCAGCAGTTCCATGTCCGAACGCGAGGTCTCGATGGTGATGACGTCCGCATCCATGGCGGCGATGGACTCGATCACATCGTTGAATTCGCTGTAGCACATATGGGTGTGGATCTGGGTTTCATCACGCACGCCAGAGGCGCACAGGCGGAACACTTCGGTGGCCCAGTCCAGGTAGTGCTGCCACTGCGCCCGGCGCAGCGGCAAGCCTTCACGGAACGCGGCTTCGTCGATCTGCACGATCCTGATGCCGGCGGCTTCCAGGTCCAGCACTTCGTCGCGGATCGCCAGGGCCAGTTGCCGGGCCTGCACTTCGCGGCTCACATCTTCGCGCGGGAAAGACCACATCAGCATGGTCACCGGGCCGGTGAGCATGCCCTTCATCACCTTGTCGGTCAGGCCCTGAGCGTAGCGGATCCACTCCACGGTCATGGCATTGGGGCGGCTCAGGTCACCGAAGATCAGCGCCGGCTTGACGCACCGGGAACCGTAACTCTGCACCCAGCCGAAACGAGTGAACACATAGCCGTCCAACTGCTCGGCGAAGTACTCGACCATGTCGTTGCGCTCGGCCTCGCCGTGCACCAGCACGTCCAGACCCAGGCGTTCCTGCACCAGCACCGCGTGGCGGATTTCGCTGTGCATGGCTTCGGTATATTCGGCGAGGCTCAGCTTGCCCTGCTTGAACGACTGGCGTGCCAGGCGGATCGAGGCGGTCTGCGGAAACGAACCGATGGTGGTGGTGGGGAACAGCGGCAGGTCGAGGCCGGCGCGCTGCTTGGCGATACGCTGGGTGAAGGCCGAGCGCCGCTGGCTGTCCTTGGGGGTGATGGCCGCTACCCGAGCCTGTACCGCCGGTTTGTGGATGCGCGGCGAGGCCGCGCGGCTGGCCTGTACGGCGCGGCTCTGCTCCAGTGCCTTGAGCACCGCCTGGGCCTGCGGCTGGTTCACCGCCTGGGCCAGTACCGCCACTTCCTGACATTTCTGCACGGCGAAGGCCAGCCAGCTCTTGAGCTCGGCGTCCAGCTGGTCTTCACGGTCCAGGTCCACCGGGCTGTGCAACAGCGAGCAGGAAGGCGCCACCCACAGGCGCTCCCCCAGACGCTCATGGGCGTGCTGCAGGGTGGCCAGGGCTTTTTCCAGGTCGCAGCGCCAGACGTTACGCCCATTGACCAGGCCCAGTGACAGCACCTTGTAGGCCGGCAGGCGATCGAGGATGGTCGGGTACTGCTCGGGAGCACGCACCAGGTCGATGTGCAGGCCATCGACCGGCAGGTTCGCGGCCAGGCCGAGATTCTCTTCCAGGCCACCGAAATAGGTCGCCAGGAGTTTTTTCAGCGGCTCGCGCTGGATCTGGTTGTAGGCGCGTTCGAACGCGTTTTTCCAATCCTGGGGCAGGTCCAGCACCAGGATCGGCTCGTCGATCTGCACCCACTCCACGCCCTGGGCCGCCAGGCGCTGGCAGATCTGGCCGTACAGCGGCAGCAGGCGGTCCAACAGCTCCAGCTTGTCGAACTCTGCGCCCTTGGCCTTTCCCAACCACAGGTAGGTCAGCGGGCCGATCAACACCGGCTTGACGGCGTGCCCCAGGGCCCGGGCCTCCTCGACCTCTTCGAAGAGCTGCTCCCAGCCCAGCTGGAATTGCTGGTCGGCGCCGAATTCAGGCACCAGGTAGTGGTAGTTGGTGTCGAACCACTTGGTCATTTCCTGGGCGTGGGCACCGCCGCAGCAGCCGTCGCTGACGCCACGCGCCATGCCGAACAGGGTCTGCAGGGTGGCTGGGCCATTCTGCGGACGGAAACGCTGGGGAATCACGCCGAACATCAGGGAATGGGTCAGAACCTGGTCGTACCAGGCGAAATCGCCCACGGGCAGCAGGTCGATACCGGCGTTTTTCTGCAGCTCCCAGTGAGTCTTGCGCAGATCACGGCCCACGGCGCGCAGGCCGGCTTCGTCGAGTTCGCCCTTCCAGAACGCCTCTTGCGCTTTCTTCAGTTCACGGTCGCGGCCAATGCGCGGAAATCCTAGAGAATGGGCCAAAGCCATGACATGCAACTCCCCTGTGTTTGATGGGAGCCATTGTCGGCACTCGGCACTTGGTGAGACAAACTCATTTTAATCGCGATGATCACAAGTTCCATTCATGATCAAACAGGCAGATCAGACACTGCCGCAGGAGGCCGCGCGCCCTTCAGGCTCCTGCCCGGAGCGGCCCGGGCCAGCTACAGGCCTACGACCCGGTGCAGATCTGCGCCCCCCTCAGCGGCGAGCCAACTTATACCTCAGGCAATCCTCGTTAAAGCTTTTGCGCAATGCCTCGGGCTTGATCCGCGAGGGGCTGTCGTAGGTCTGCTCGGTAATGCCCAGGGCCATCATGCGCATCCAGCCCTTGCTGAACTTGTAGGTCTGGATCTTCTGCCGCGCCGCATACAGCGACACCCCGGACAACTTCAATTCCTGGGCCCTGGCGGCAGTGCCCGCCCCCCAGCTGCAGATATATCGGTCATTGGCCGCCAGCTCCCGGGCCTGGGCCGCAGAAGCCCCGCCCAACAGGGCAAACGAAGTCAGCGTAATCAACACATGGCGCATTTTGCGGTCACCTAACCACCTGAAAATAAAGTGATTTTGGCGACACTTCAGACTGCCCGGGGCCAGTACTTTGCCTTCTCGATCAAGGCAATGTGCCTGCCAATGCTGGCCACTCGCGCGGCACAGGCGCACCCGTCGCTGACGCCAGTCGATCAACTGCAACGCGCTGAAGCCGGGTTTTTCCGCACCCCGTGGACCGGCTCGATAACCGACGCTGGCGACTGCACAGCCACTGCTGCACGCCCCGGTCCGCCTCCGACGCCCGCCCGCGACTCCAGAACCGCATCGCCACGGCTGCATCGCGCACGGAGGCCGAAACGCCAGTATTCCTACGAGGAATGCACGGATAAAAAACCTGCATTTTATTTATCGACCAGGATCTCCTAGCGTGGGCGCTCCCCCCTTGGAGAGACCGCCGTGACCGCTTCCCGCCCGCGCCTGTACGTCGATGCCCAGTTCACCAGCCCCTATGCCCTGTCCGTGTTCGTGGTGCTGCGGGAAAAGGGTATCGACTTCGACCTGCTGCCCCTGGACCTGGACGCCGCGCAGAACCGCGAGCCGGCCTACACCCGCCTGTCCCTGACCCAGCGCGTGCCGACCCTGGTGCTGGACGATTTTGCCCTGTCCGAATCCTCGGCCATCGCTGAATACCTGGAACAGCTGTTCCCGCACAACCCGGTCTATCCCCAGGACCTGCGCCAGCGTGCCAAGGCCCGCCAGGTCCAGGCCTGGCTGCGCAGCGATCTGCTGCCGATCCGCCAGGAGCGCACGACCCTGGTGGTGTTCTACGGCTGCAAGGGCGAACCGCTGTCGCCCCAGGCCCAAGCGGCGGCTAACACCCTGGTGGAGGCCGCGCAGGAGCTATTGGCGGATGGCCGCGACTTCCTGTGCGGCCAGTGGTCGATCGCCGATGTCGACCTGGCGCTGATGCTCAACCGGCTGATCCTCAACGGTGACCCGGTACCGGCGAACCTGGTGGCCTATGCCCGGCGCCAGTGGCAACGGCCGGCAGTGCAGGAATGGGTGCAGTTGCCGCGGCCGGCGCTGTAGGGCCTGGAGCGCCGGGTGATGCGGCCATCGGCGTTGACCTGACGCTGGCCGGGGAGTCTGCGGCTGGCGCGGTTAGGCTTCTTGCGGTTGGCGCAGGTAGGCGAACATGTGCTGGGCATAATCGGCCTTGCCCAGAGGCACACCGTTGTGCCGCAGGATGTTGTAGGCCGTGACCAGGTGGAAATAGAACTGCGGCGTCGCCCAGTTGCGCGCGAACTCCTCGCCGTTCATGTCGAAGGCAATACCGTTGTGCAGCTCGATGGCGATGGCCCGCTGGCCACTGCTGTCGATCAGCTCGCGGTCCGCCGCCGCCAGGAACGCCAGGGTGTCTTCGATCAGTGCCCTGGCCTCGGCCATACCGGCCGGCGCCTGCAATGCAGTCACAGGCTGCCCGCTCAGGCGCTGTACCGCTTCCCGGGCCTGGGTGCAGGCAAAACGCACCTGGGCCGCCAGGTCATACATGTCCGGTGCCAGCCGCGACTGCAACAGCACCTGGGGTTCGAACCCCCGCTCCCTGGCCTGCTCTTCGCCCTTGGCGAGAAAGCCCTCCAGGGCGCGCAGCATCTGGGCAAAACAGGGAACAGTGATTGCGTAGATCGACATGGGTGTTCCTCGATGAGATCAAGACACAGGGGCCGGGTGCTGCCCGTCGCCCCGCCATAAAAGCCGATGGATCCTAGCAGATGTCCCCCCTCTCTCAAGCCGCGGACAATGCCAGAAAAGTACCCCTGGGCCGATCCGGCTGGTATGGTGCGCCCCTTGAGAAATACACCGCCTGACAGTGAGGAAAATGACCTTGAGCAGTGAAGCAAAAATGACCGGGGACCTGTTCGAAGTCGACAAGCGCCTGGCCCTCAAGCCCATCGTCGATTTCAACAGCTACCTGCGCGCGGCCTTCGCCGATGGCCCCTGCTCCTGTGGTCGCTGCGTCGCCAGCCAGGGTGACGAGAGCGGCTACGACTACCAGCACACCTTCAACTTCGCCGGCCGGGTGGCCAACCGGCGCTTCGCCTCCACCGCCGGCAGCGATGTGCTGCAGGCCCTGAAGAAAGCCTGGCTGTCCTTCACCAAGGCCGAGCTGCCGGCGAGCGGCGATCTGGACCTGGCAACGGTCAAGGAATTCGTCGACCCCCAACTGCACAAATTGCTGGTACCGCTGTTCGTCGCCAGCGGCCTGACCCGCGAAGTGGATGGCCAGTTGCAACTGCAGGCGCAAGTGGCGGCTTGAACAGCCGTACCGCCTAAAGCCAGCGCCGCACACGCTGGCGATACGCCGCAAAATCAGCCCCGAACAACTGCCCGAGCGCCCGTTCTTCGGGGTAGATCTGAAAGCGGTTCATGTACAGGACGAACCCCAGCACGCCGAGCAGCACCAGGGGCGAGGCCAGGTACAGCCCCCAGGCCAGCAGCCACAGGGCAAAGCCGACATACATCGGGTTGCGTGTGTACTGGTAGATCCCCGAGGTGACCAGGGCCGAGGCGCTGGCGGGCTTCAGCGGGTTGACCGTGGTCTTGGCCCGGCGAAAGGCAAGCCCTCCGGCCAGGACAAACAGCAGCCCGGCCATCACCAGCGGCAGCGCCAGCAACAGGCGTGTGCCCAAGCCCGGATCCAGGCCCGGCAAGCCGCGCGCAAGCAGCCCCATCAACACGGCGAACAGGACCGCGACAAGGGGGGGTGGAATGCGGTTTTCCAAGGCCTGCATGGTGCCTCTCTCCTCTGCCCGGGTTCAGGTCCGGGGCGTTACAGGTTGTCCGTCACCCGGCACAGCTTGCTGTCTTTCAACGGGGCCGCAGCATATTCCTTCGAGCCAAGCGGCGCCTGCTTGAGCATCACCGCGCACTTGTACATCCCCGAGGCTTCCAGCTGGTAGTCCATGCCTGCCTTGGGCACGAAGCTGAACAGGTTGTAGCACTGGTTGCCCAGGTAGTGGAACGCCATGGGCTGCCCGGCCGGCACCAGCACTTCGGTCCGGGTACCGGGCACTGCGGGAGTCTGCGGCGCCGCCATGCCCAGGCTTTCACCGTTACGGTTGGCGTAGCCGTCCCGGGCAGCCACCACGACCCCGGCACCGGGCAGGCGGAAATCCACACAGTCGGACCTGGGCACACCGCGCACCATGCCGTCGCTGATCACCCGCAGGCGCACGGTTTCGCCACCCGGCGGCGTGGAATAGGGCGTGGAAAAGGACCGCACATCGGTCAGGGCGCCGCAGCCGGCCAGCGCCAGCAACAGGCCGGCGAGACCCGGCAGGCGCACGCGCCCTATGCAGGTGTTGAGGGGATGAGGCGATTGACTCACTATGTCGCTCCTTGCGGGTCGGGTTCCTGGGCAGCTGCTGCGATCAGCAGCCGGCGTTTTATAAAGGGTTCACCCACTCGCGGCAATGCTGGCCCTGAAACTTCGGAAACCCTGACCATGCAAAACCAGCATCAAGGCAGTTGCCTGTGCGGCGCGGTGACTTACCAAGTGTGCGGCGCGCTGAAAGCCGTCACCCACTGCCATTGCCACAAGTGCCAGAAGGGCCACGGCGCGGCCTTTGCTTCCTACGCCAGTACGCCGCGTGCGAATCTGGAAATCCGCGACCAGAGATCGGCGCTCAAGGTGTACGAATCCTCCCCTGGCGTGCTGCGCCAGTTCTGCTGCCACTGCGGCTCTTCGTTGTTCTGGCAGGACATCCAGGGCGAATATCGCCAGTGGATTTCCATCGCCATTGCCACCCTGGACACGCCCTTCGCAGCCCCCAGGCAACAGCATTACTGCGTGGCCATGAAGGCCGACTGGTATGCAATCACCGATCAGTTCGACCAAGTGCAATAAGCCACGCCGCACCCAGAGGAATGCCCCTGTCATGACCCGGCACTTCAGCTACGTCTGGCTCCTGCCGTTGCTTGAACGCCCCTACGAATCGGTCGCGGCCGACCTGCCTGGCGCCCTCGCCGGGCTCAGGATAGAGCCCCCGCCGGGTGAACCGCTGTGCCTGCGCCAGTTGCTGCTGAGCGCCCTGGGGTCCGGCTCCGAACACTGGGAGCACTGTGCTGTGGCATGGCTGGAAGCCGGCTTCCCGCTGGATCGCGAGCTGTGCGAAAGCCTGCTGCACCAGGTCTCGCAAAAAATGTTCAGCCAGCCCATCCGCCATCGGCTGACCAGCCTCGGCAAACGCTGGCTACGCCAGGACAACCAGGCCCGTACCCACGACTCAAACCCACGCCACTAGCGCGCCGCGACGTCCTTGGGTTTGTAGAAGCTGAAGCTGCCGATCTCGGTGGTCTTGATATAGGCCCGGGACCAGTCCGGCGACACACTGCGGTCGTGAAAGAACAGAGCGCCGCCGGTACGGTCCTTGAGCTGCTGGTTCAGCGCCTTGCGGGCAATTTCCTTGGCGATGGTGTAGCGGCCCTCTTCTTCCACCTGGTCGGGCCGGCCATCGCACCACCAGGAGAACTGGCAGGGGCTTTTTTCCGAACCCTGCTTGACCACTTCGCACACCGTCCCGGGAAAACCCTCATGGCCCAGGCGGTTCAGAACCACATTGGCCACGGCCTCCATATCGGCGCTTTCACCGCCCTTGGCTTCCCAGTAGATGGTCCGCGACAGGCACGTGATGGCGTCGTCCACCGGGGCCTGGCCGGCCGGGTCCACGGCCTGCACTTCGGTCTTGGTGATGGGTACGGCCTGGGGCTCGGCCTTCGGGCTCTCCTTGTCCGCGGCTTTCTGCTCCAGCGCCTGGGCCTTGTCCTGGGCAGCGGCCTGGACCGCCGGCTGCGGGTCGGCGGCCCAGAGCTGGGCTGCGGGCAACAACAAGGCAAAACACAGGGTCCTGACAATCCAGCGCATGATCGATCCTTCCCGAAAAACCTTTACCCCCTGCCAGCGCCGCCCCTGAACGTACCTGGCGGCAGAGCGGCGCAACCGGTTGCAGCATGGCCGGCACAATGGCGCGTCGAGGGGGAGCGAACGGGTCACCGGGGGCCATGTTGAATCGACCATGGGCCGCGCGAATCATTCCCTGGTGCCGCAAGCCCTGCACAAGGCCCAGGACAAGGCTTCCGTGGAAATTCGCTGGTAATGATAAGAATTCTCATTAGAATGCCCAGCCATTCACGCTGAGCCGTATCAGGTAGTGGGAGCAGTGGGCGATGGAAACCGGAGACGACCAGCAACAACTCAGCGCGCTGTTCATTGCACAGCGCGGGGGGCTGATCCGCATGCTTGCGCGGGTGGTGGGGTGCGCCAACCTGGCCGAGGACCTGGCCCAGGAGACCTACCTGCGGGTGGCCAAGGCGCTCAACGCCCGCCCCATCGAGCACTTGCAGCCGTTCCTCTATCAGACCGCCCAGTACCTGGCCTTCGATCACCTGCGCAGCCAGCGCAGCAAACGCCGCTTCGAGTACCAGCCCACCGACGCCAGCCAGCTCAGCGAAGTGCCCACTGCCGCCCCCGGGCCGGAAAGCCATGTCCAGGGCCAGCAGCAGTTGCACTTGCTGCAACAGGTACTGGCCACCCTGCCCAAGCGCCAGCAACAAATCCTGGTTTTGCATAAACTGCACGATCTTTCGCAAAGCCAGATTGCCCAGCGCTTGCAGGTTTCCCTGAGCACGGTGGAAAAGGACCTGCGCCATGCACTCAATGCCTGCATCAAAGCCACCGACCGGCAGAACCCCGATGACTGAACACCTCAGCGCCCTTCCCGGCGACGCCATTCGCGAGCAGGCGAGCTACTGGTTCACCCAGCGTGAGGCCATGACCCACAACCTGCCGCTGCGCCAGCGCTTTGAACAGTGGCGCAACAGCCATGCGCAGCACGCCGAGGCCTACCGCGCCCTGGAAGACCTGTGGCAGGCCAGCGCCTTCGAACAGGCCCTGGAACAGCTGGCGCTGGGCCTGGACCTGCCGGCCGCGCCGGCCCCCGCCACGCCGCGCAGAAAACGCCACCGCACTCGCTGGCTGGCCGCCGCGGCCACGGTGCTGGTGATGCTCGGTGCCGGCTGGTTCGGCGACCTGCCACTGCGCCTGCAGGCCGATCACCTGAGCGCGGTCGGCGAACTCCAGCGCTTCGACCTGGCCGATGGTTCGCACATCGTGCTGGGCAGCGACAGCGCCATCAGCAGCGACTTCAGCAACGCCCGGCGGCGCATCCAGCTGCTGCGCGGCGAGCTCTATGTCGAGGCCTTCCACGACCCGTCCCGGCCGCTGACCATCGAGGCCGGCAGCGCCACGGTGACCGTGGTCGGCACCCGCTTCAGCGTCAGCCGCCAGGCCGACGGGGTGACCGTGGCCGTACGCGAAGGCCGGGTACGCCTGGCCGACGAAAACGGCCAGCAGAGCCTGCTGCAAGCCGGCAACTGGCAACAGTTGCAGGGCCACCAGTTGCTGCCCCTGAACCCCGAGGGCAGCGAACGGCAACTGGCCTGGATCAACGGCCGCCTGTCCTTCCAGGACGCACCCCTGGCCCAGGTTCTGCAAGAACTGCGGCGTTACCATCGCGCACCGATCCTGCTGTTCAACGCCGACGCGGCGCAGCAGAAAGTCAGCGGCAACTACCAGCTCGATGACCCGCAGGCCATTGTCCGGGCCCTGAGCAAAGTCACCGCCACCGAGCTCACCCGCCTGCCGGGCGGCATCCTGGTACTGCGCTGAAACACTGCCCGGGGGGGCTGAAAAAAAGTTTTACGGCTTTGCCGAGGCCAACCCGTCAGGGTGTTTGCTTATGCAAATCATTCCTATTTCGTACGGGACTTCCATGCACCTTCCAACACTCACCCCGGCCCGCAGCATCCTCGCGCTGGCCATCTGCCTGGCCTGCAACCCCGTGATGGCGGTCGAGCCCACCACCGCTACCGACAACCAGGCAACCGCCACCTACAGTTTTGCCATCGCCCGCCAGTCCCTGGCCAATGCCCTGGACCAACTGAGTACCCAGAGCGGTTTGCAGATCGCCTACTCCGCGGCACTGGCCCAGGGGATCGAGTCGGCGGGGGTCAGCGGGCGCATGAGCGCGGAACAGGCACTGGGCAAGCTGCTGGCCGGCACCGGCCTGGGTTTTGAACGCAACGGCGCCAACGCGGTGCTGCTGACCCGCCTGCCCCAGAGCAGCCAGGCCGTGGAACTGGAGGCCACCCAGATCGTCAGCAACCAGTTGGGCACCGTCACCGAAGGCAGCGGCTCCTACACCCCAGGCACCATCGCCACGGCGACCCGCATGGTGCTGACCCCGCGGCAGACCCCGCAGTCGATCACCGTGGTCACCCGGCAGCACATGGAAGATTTCGGCCTCAACAACGTCGACGACGTGATGCGCCACACCCCGGGCATCACCGTCTCGGCCTACGACACCGACCGCACCAACTACTACGCCCGCGGTTTCTCGATCAACAACTTCCAGTACGACGGCATTCCCTCCACCGTGCGCAACGTCGCCTATTCGGCTGGCAACACCCTCAGCGACATGGCCATCTACGACCGGGTGGAAGTGCTCAAGGGTGCCACCGGCCTGCTGACCGGCGCCGGCTCCCTGGGCGCCACCATCAACCTGGTGCGCAAGAAGCCCACCGCCCAGTTCCAGGGCCACGCCTCCCTGGGCATGGGCTCCTGGGACAACTACCGCAGCGAACTGGACGTCAGCGGGCCGCTGACCGAAACCGGCAATGTTCGCGGCCGCGCAGTGGCGGCCTACCAGGACAAGCAGTCGTTCCTCGACCACTATTCGCGCAAGACCTCGACCTACTACGGCATCCTCGAATTCGACCTGTCCCCCGACACCCTGCTGACCGTGGGCGGCGACTACCAGGACAACATCCCCAAGGGCTCCAGCTGGTCCGGCACCTTCCCGCTGATCAACGCCACTGGCGGGCACAACAGCATGTCGCGCTCCTACAACAACGGCGCGACCTGGAGCGGCTGGGAGCAATACACCCGCACCGCTTTTGCCATGCTCGAACACGACCTGGGGGATGGCTGGGTCACCAAGCTGCAACTGGACCACAAGATCAACAGCTACCACGCCGAACTCGGCTCGATCCAGTTCGACGAGCCGCAGACCGATGGCACGGCCAAGGTCAACGCACAGAAGTACACCGGCGACACCACCAGCGATTCCGCCGACCTGTACCTGAGCGGCCCCTTCAATCTGTTCGGCCGCGAGCATGAACTGGTGCTGGGCGGCTCCATCGCCAACTCGCGCTGGACCGGCAAGGGCTACTGGTCCCCGGACTTCCCCGGGGGCAAGGGTAACGTGGTGGACTTCTACAACTGGCACGGCAAGATCGAACGGCCCATCTGGGGGCTGCCGGCCCAGCGCACCGACGACACCGTGCGCCAGACCGGCACCTACATGACCACCCGCCTCAACCTGATGGACGACCTGAACCTGTTTCTGGGCGGGCGCGTGGTCAACTATCACCTCACCGGCCTGACCCCGTCCTACAAGGAAAGCGGACGCTTCGTGCCCTACGTCGGCGCGGTCTACGACCTCGACGACCACTTCTCGATCTACGCCAGCTACACCGATATCTTCATGCCCCAGGAAAGCTGGAACAAGGACAAGGACAGCAAACTGCTCAACCCGGACGAAGGCCAGAACTACGAGCTGGGGCTCAAGGGCGAGTTCTTCGAAGGCCGCCTCAACAGCAGCCTGGCCTACTTCGAAGTGCACGAGACCAACCGCTCGGTGCCGGACGATGCCTACAACAACCAGTCGCCCCCCCCCGACAACTACGCCTTCAAGGGCGCCAAGGCGGTCACCAAGGGCTACGAGCTGGAGATTTCCGGCGAACTGAGCCCGGGCTGGCAAGTGCAGGCCGGCTACACCCACAAGATCGTGCGTGATGACGAGGGCGACAAGATCTCCACCTTCGAGCCGCAGGACCAGGTCAACCTCTACACCAGCTACAAGCTCAAGGGCGACCTGGACAAGCTGACCGTCGGTGGCGGCCTGCGCTGGCAGAGCGAGGGCTGGTATTCGGTCTACAACGCGCCGCGCAAGATCAACGAAGACATTTCCCAGGAGGCCTACTGGCTGGTGGACCTGATGACCCGCTACCAGATCACCAAGAACCTGTCGGCGACCCTCAACGTCAATAACATCTTCGACAAGTCCTACTACACCAACGTCGGTTTCTATAACTCGGCAGCCTACGGCGAACCCCGCAACTTCATGCTCAGCACCCGCTGGGACTTCTGAGCCGGCGGCCCTGCCGGGCCACCCCGCCCGGCAGGGCACCAAGCAGCATCAGTGCCCGTCAGCCAAGCAGGCCCGCCTGCTTGAGCAGGTCCGCCAAGCCCGCGGGAACCAGCGGCGTCTGCTCGGTGAAGCTGGCGCTGCCCTGCCAGCGGGCCACGAAGGGCGCGCCATCGCTTTCCCGGGCATCGAGCTGGGCACGCTGGTAGACACTCGGGTCGTCGAAGCGGGCGTCGTAGACCTGGACGAACTCATGGCCGGGCTTGCCGGCATAGGTGAACAGGCTTTCCAGGGTGCCGATCAGGCGCAGGCTGTTGATCGACAGCCCCAGCTCTTCCTGTATTTCCCGAACGATTGCCTGGGCACTGTGCTCGCCAAAGTCGATGCCGCCACCCAGGGGGCGAAACAGCATCTGTTGCTTGTCGGCATCAAAGAACTGATTGACCAGGATCTTGCCCTGGTGATGGAAGATGCACAGCGCGAGCGCGCGGATGCGGGGTTCAGACATGGGGTGAAGTCCATTTGCCGAGACGAGGCGCGGCATTAGAACACGGCGCCAGGCCCCTCAGCCAACGTAAAAATACTTCACCGCCAAGGCCGGGACCTCCTCCATCGCCGACCACAGTTGCTCGTCCAGTTTGCCACTGATCAGCTCATGTTCCTCGTCGCTCAGCAGCCCGGGAATGTCCCACAGTTGCTCCAGTTGCGGGTGGCCTTCCAGGTGCGCGATCAGCTGGCGCTGGCGGCTGACCAGGGCCCGAGTGTTGCGCGCGCCGATCGCTGCCAGGGTGCTGAGCGCTAGCTCGCAGGTCTGCTGCCCCCAGTTGCAGAAGAACTGCAGGAAGCCGCCGTTGTAGCCGTCCGCCTCCAGCCGCCACAGCGCGACGATGGCCTGGTCGTCCGCCGGCAGTTGCTGCAGTTGCCAGTCCAGGGCCTTCAGGCGAGCCATGGACTCATCGCACAGGCATTCCCAGATCCAGTCGATGGCGTTGAGACTGAGCACCGGCTCGCCCAGGTGCGGCCAGGACACGGACCAGCCCCGATGTGCGATGGCAAAATCCGCCCGCTGCTCGGGCGTGGCCTCCCGCAGCCGGCTGTAACGGCTCAGGGGCTGGCGCAGCCGCAAGCCGTCGGCCCAACTCAGGCAGAGCATTTCATCCTCGAAGGCGACGTGGGTGATGGGGCTGAGGTTCATCAGGCAGGACCTTTGGGCAATCTAATTCAGTCGTAAGCGGCCGGACGGCGGCGCGGGCCGATGCCGTGGAGCACCGTGAACAGCCCACCGCCCAGCAGCCCCAGCAGCAGGAACGGAAAGATCCCACGGTTGAGCAAGGGGATCCAGTAGTCCAGCCCCGAAGCCCCCTTCAGGGACCCGGCGAACAGCCCCGGGGCGCCGGACAGCAGCCAGATCAGCACGCCACTGAGGCCACCGCCGATCACATAGCGCCAGCCAGTGGCGAGAAAGCGCTCCACCAGCCACAGCACCGGCCAACTGACCAGCATGCTGATCCAGGCACCGATCATGGCCCCCAGCAAGAATACCGGCAGGCTTTCCGCGCCCTTGGGATAGAGCGCTACCGCGACGCCTCCCAGGGTCAGCGCCCCCGACAGCGGCACCGCCAGCAGCCGCCGCAAGCCCGGCCCTCGCCCATGGGGCGGCACCGACAGCTGATCAATTCCACGGCTCAGCATGCTGTACAGGCCAGCCAGGGCCAGCCCGCCCGCCAGCGGCAGCAGCAACAGCTGCATCCATGAAGTACGCACCAGCACCGTGGCCACCAGGCTCAGGATCAGGCTGATCCACAGGTAGCGCGCCCTGGCCTGCGGGCAGCGCCGCTCAGTCCACAGCAACAGGGGAATACCCAGGACCATGGCGATCACACTGCCAAACAGAAACCCGGAAAACAGCTCCGTGCCATTCCAGCCCTTGATCAGGCCCTTGATCACGGCGTAGACCAGGCCAGCGCACAGGGGCAGTGCAAACAATCGCAGTTCGGCGTTGGGCCGCATGGGGTTCTACCTGGGGTGGCAACGGGTGCCGGGTTGAAGGAAGGTGCGTTTCTACACAAGTGCGGCGGACTAATCCAGTGCCGGAGAAACAATGCAACCTTGAGCCCGGCAATGGCTTATTGCTCAATATCGGGGTATACAACTGGGCGAAAATTCATCCAGACATCCACCGTAAAAGACCACCCACCGCAAGTCGCTGCACTGCTGTCAGAGCAGAACAAGCATTGGCTTACAGGCAGCCGCCGAGTCCTGTTGCAAGCTCAACAGCAGCTCTGCGACCAGGGCGTGCCCAGCACGATCACCTTGGCACCTGAAACAGCCGGCGCCATTCCTCTGGACAGGCCACTCTGCCACGCTGACGCGGTCCTGTCAGCGCTCCGGCGCAGGTTGCAATGACCCAGCGTTGACCGACGCGATATGAAAGGAAACTTGACGTGCTGGCAAGACTGAACGGACAGGAACTGCATTTCTTTGGCACACCCAAAGCATTCAATGCCATGGCACGAGCCATTCGCAAAGGCCGGCACGGCGAGTCTCAATCAATGCCGCTGGAGCAGGAGCAATCCAGTTTCGGCACCTTGTTCCTGAGTTGCTCCGGTCAATCGAGCAGGATCTGGATTGAGCACAGCGAGGTTCATATCCAGTATGCCGAGGCCAGTAAAAACCGACTCTACCCTTGCCTCTCCATGCCCGCTGAAACAGCGCCGGGTGCGCTTTTTTTCATCGACAAGCGGCATCAGGATCACCCACCGCTGCTCACCGACGACTCGCTAAGCCTTGTGCTGCATGTCATCGCGAACGACGCCGATGCTTGAACTGCATCTGCAAGAGTAAACAGGCCCATGAAAATCTACCTCGACGACGAACGCCAAACCCCGCAAGGCTGGGTTCGCGCCTACTGGCCGGACGAAGTGATCGCGCTGCTGAAGGCCGGTGGCGTCGAAGACATCAGCCTCGACCACGACCTCGGAGATGATCAGCGCGGCAAGCGGCAACCTGTATGGATACATCCATTGCTTTGACCCTTCGCCGGCTGCCGAAGCGCACAATCGTGCGGTGCTGCAAAGCCTGCCAGTGACGGGGGCGCAGATCACCCGGGCGCTTTTCAGCGTGCTGCCAAACAGCCGGGGGCACTGCTACTTCGGGCATATGGTGCACTTCGCCACCTCCCCCAAAGGCAGTTACATCTTCGATGATTCGTGGCTGGCCGAGTACGAAGCCCTGCTGGAGCGCCTGTTCTGGGACAACTCGGAAGTGGTGCATACCTACTGCGGCGAACGGCGCACCTGGGACTCCAGTAAGACCCACGGGCTCGAGCAACCGACAGGCTTGAAGATCAGTAACCGGAAGGTCTTCCCCTCCTACCACGACCTGGAGCCCGTCGAGGACAGCGATGCGCCGACGCCGGGCAACAGCTGAGCTGCCAGCGCCCGCTTGATATTCGCGCTATGGGCTACGCAGAACCTGCGGCGAGCGGCGCCAGACTGAGCCAGTCGGCCCTCAACAACCCGTACTGCGCCAGATCATGATGAGTCCCCAGCCAGTATCCCGCCTGCCGTGAAAGCCCTTCGCGGACAAAGCCCGCCCGCTCCAGCAATCTGAGGGACGCCAGGTTTCGCGGATGCACCTGGGCCTCGATACGGTTGAGCGCCATATGCTCGAAGCCCCAGCCAACCACGGCCTCCAGCGCCTCGGTCATCAGCCCCAGCCCTTGCGCCGCACGCCCCAGCTCGAAACCGACGGCGCAGCTGCGCCACTGCCGGTTCCATTTGAACAGGCCGCAGGTGCCCAGCAGGCCCGGTTGGTTCTGGCGTTCGATGGCCCAGCGCGTCCCCGGGTTGGGCAGGCTGCGCCAGCTGGCAAACAGCGCCAGCAGTTGCTCGGCCTGCGGGTAGTCGGTAATGGGGTCGGTGCCGAACCACTGCATGGCATCGGCGTCGCTGTGGATCGCGAACAGTGCCGGGACATCGGCCGGGCACAGTTCCCTGAGGATCAGGCGCGGGGTGCGGATAACGGGAAAGTCGCTCATGGGGATACCGCCCTAGCCTGCCAGCTGCTTGCGCAGGATCTGCGCATACTCGTCCTTGATCTGCTCAAAACCGTACTTGTGCTCCAGGCGCTTGACGGTGAAGTGCCCACGGGCCATGTCCTGGTAGAAGTCGGTGAACAGCGCATTGATGGTGGCGCCGGTAAAGGCGCCGATCACCGGCACCGCCTGGGCCGCGAACTTGCTGGAGATGGTCACGCCGTAACGGCTGGCGACTTTCTCGATCAGCAGTGCCAGCCACTTGCCCACCTGCCCCGGCGACAAGCTGCCCACCGCCCCGGCACCGCGCTTGGCGGCAATGGCCGCCAGCTCCTTGGACAGTTGCTGCATGGCCTGGGTGGTGAAGCTGCGGGTGATGTAGTAGCCGGTTTCCGTGGCGTCGTCGGCCTGGCTGTTGCCGCCCATGGCGAACACTTCGATGCAGGCCTGCTTGGTGGCAAAATCCGCCAGATCGAAGCCTTCGCTGCGGGCCACATCGGCCACCGAGCGCATCATGATGGTGGTGGAAATGGGCAACTCGACAAACAGCGCGGCAAAACCGAAGGCCCCGCCCACAGCGCCGGAAGTGGCCGCGTACATCTTGTGCAGCAAGGTCGATGCCGGTTTTTTGGGCGCGTTGTCCAGGCTCCACAGCGCCGCATCGGCGGAGCTGTGCAGGGCCGCCACCACCGCGCCGTTGATCTTTTTCGCCACCACCGCCGGCAGCGCCTTGACCGCACTTTCGATGGGCGAACCCAGCAGCCCGGACAGGCGCGCCGTCAGTGAAGGCGACTCCAGCAAGGCGACGGCGCGCTTGAGGTCCTGGTAATCCGCGGGATGGTCTTTGATGCTCACAGGCGTCTCCATGGGTGGCTGTTCACTGCCTCGGGAAAGAATAAACCGTTGCCAGGCGGCGTCGTGGCTCAATTGCGCGTCCGGCGATAGGCAGGACTAAGGCTTGGCTGGCTCCAACAGCAGGTCCGCAGCCAGCGTCGGGTATTGGACCTTCATCCGCTCCAGGCATTGCAGCAGCAGTTGCGCGTCCCGGGGCAGGCGCCGGGACAATGCTTGCCAGCCGCTGATATGCAACTGTTCGGGCATTTCCACCAGCCCGGTAATGGCGTCCCAGAAGGCGTCCCAGTTACAGCCGTACCAATGGGGAAAGCCCAGGGCATCGCGCAGCACCAGGTGCAATTCAGCGGTGCTCGTCACCTGGCTCAGGTCGATGTGTTGCAGGGGCAGGCGGCTCATTCGTCATTCCTTGGGTAATGGCTTGAAGGGGCTTTCGCTGGCTGGCCACAAGGGCTTCAGGCCAGCGGCTGGACACCCAGCTGGCGCTGCAACTGCTCCCAGCCCAGCTTGCAAAAGCTCTCCAGCAGCTTGGCCAGATGCGAACTGGCGGTCTGCGGTGACATCCCCGCCGCTTCGGCCAGGGCGCTGGCGGACAGCGAGCTGCCATCGGACAGGATGATGAGCATGCCCCCCGCACCGGCTCGGCGAAGGTTTCGCCGCACACTTCGATCCAGCCCAAAGCATGGTGTGCAAAAAGGTTCGTATAGTCGCACCGCACTGCGGCAAAGGAAATACGCCACCATGGACCTCAAGCACCGCCTGCAACGCCAAGTACTGATCGCCCCTTGCCGGAGCTATGGGGTGGTGATCCTCGACACCTCGATCGTCAATGTCGCCCTGGAATCCATCGCCCGGGACATGGATGCCGGCATCACGGACCTGCAATGAGTCATCAATGCCTACCCCCTGAGCTTCGCCAGCCTGCTGCTCACCGGCGGCCTGCCGGGGGAGCGGTTTGGCGCCCGGGCGCGACAAAGCCGCCGTCGCCGGCCAGGCGACAGCGGCGGCTGCCTCTCCCCTTACAGGTGCTGCTGGAAGAACGGCACCAATTGCGCCATGGCCAGCGCCACCGTTTCGGCGCGGTCGTACAGGTCGTAGTGGGACCCGCCTTCAGCGACCACCAGATGCTTGTCCCGGGAGGCCGCGCGGCCATGGATTTCCAGGCCGTCGCGGTAGGCACCGAAGCCGCCGGGCTTGTCGCCGACCACCACCATCAGTGGCTGGGTCAGCAGCACCTCGGCCTGCAGGAAGGCATCCCAGCCAAAGGCCGCGCTATTGAAGGAAAACAGACCGCTGGTGGCGCCGTTTGGCTGCTGGCCCCGGGCGGTCTTGTAGTACTCGGTGGCTTCCAGTACGTCGATGTCGCTGATGCCGTTCTGCTGCGCCTCGACTACCGATGCTGGCAGGTAGTCGATCACATGACGCGCCTCGCCCCGGGCCTCGGCGGTGCGCTGCTTCGCCATGGCGTGCAAGGCGCTGACCGGATCGAAGTTGCTGAAACCTTCGCGGATCAGGCGGCCGAAGTTGACCCCGGTAATGGAGGCCAGGGCCTTGATCCGGTAGTCGGTCATTGCCGCCTGGATGGTGTAGCCACCGCCACCGCAGACACCGATGGCACCGATGCGCTCGGGGTCGACATAAGGCAGGGTCACCAGGTAGTCGATGGCGAAACGGATGTCCGACACGCGAATGGCCGGGTCTTCGATAAAGCGTGGCTGGCCGCCGCTGGCGCCCTGGAAACTGGCGTCGAAGGCGATGACCACAAACCCGGCCCGGGCCAGCCCGGCGGCGTAGATGTTGCCGGAGGTCTGCTCCTTGCAACTGCCGATGGGATGGGTGCTGACGATGGCCGGGTAGCGCTTGCCCGGGTCGAAATCCGCCGGCAGATAGATGTCCGCGGCGTTGTCCCAGCCGAAGTTGGGGAAGCTGACGTGTTCGATGCTGTTGCTCATGACCGTACTCCTTGAGCCGCCCTGGGCAGGCTCGTCTGGATCGATAGGCGGACCGCTCGCTCCCGTGTGCGGGAGTGCGGAGTCGGGCGTTACCGAAAGCGCCCGGGACACGGCAGGCCTTGGGGCTGCTGCGTCGTCGGGCACCAGTATAGAAATGGCTCGCGGCGAAACCTTGCCTATTCTGACGGCAAGTTTGCCTGTTTTGCGGATTCTGCCGGCTCACCCCGAAGGCTGTTTCGCTGCAACACAAACAGCTAGAAACACGCCTATCCGTGGCGGACCGAATGGTTAGGCGCCCAGAACCCCGCCACAGCCTGTTTGCCTATTTCGCTGAACCCTGCACTGCAACCTGGCCCTTACCCGGCCTCGCGCATCCTGCGGATATCCCGCTGCGGCGGCGCGCCGAACACCCGGCTGTATTCCCGGCTGAACTGCGAAGCACTTTCATAGCCCACCAGCCCCGCGGCGCGCCCGGCATCGATGTTCTGGCTGAGCATCAACTGCCGGGCTTCCTGCAGGTGCAACTGCAGGTGCAACTGCTTGTGGAACTGCAGCGGGCTGACGCCGATGATGGCGCGAAAATGCTGGCGGAAGGTGGACGGGCTCATATGGGCGCGCTGCGCCAGATCATCGATGCGCAACGGCTGGGTGAAGTTCTGTTTGAGCCAGGCCACGGTCTTGAAGATCTGCTGGGTCGGCGAACCCACCGCCAGCAGCTGCTGCAACGCCAGGCTGTAGGGCCCGGCCAACAGCCGGACGATGATTTCCTGCTGGATCAATGGCGCCAGCTGGGGAATCAGCGCCGGCTCGTCGAGCAAGCCCACCAGCCGCTCCAGAGCGCTGGCCAGCCCCGGCTCCAGTTCATCCACCACCACCGTCCGATAATCGCTGGCCCGCGAAGGCGGTGGCGGCTGCATCTGCGCGGCGGTTTGCAGGATCTGGTGCATGTCCAGGGTCAGCATCATGCCCAGGAAAGGTTCGGCCGCCGAGCCCTGGGTCACCCGGGCCACCACCGGCTGGTCGATGCTGGTCAGCATGCCCTGCCCGGCCCGGTAATTGATCACCGCCTCCTGCAGCAGCACCTGCTTGCCGCCCTGGGCAATCACCCCCAGGCCCAGGCTGTAGATGCAGGGAATGGCCGAGGTCGGCGTGGAACGGCGGTGCAAGGTCAGGTTGGGCACGGCGCTGGGAAAGTCGCCGGAGTGCGGGGTGTGCCGGGCAATCAGGGCCGCGAGTGCGGTGGGGGTTCGGGGCTGGGTCATGTGCGGGCAATCGGAAGTGGCAACAGTACAGGCGGCCACTGTGCGCCGATTGGCCATGCAGATCGAGTTTTTCTTCACGGCCACCAGGGCGGCGGACACAGGTCGATATCCGCCTCGGGGCAGTAGTGGCTGGCAAAAGCAGGCGATCCAATGGCAATCCATTGCCCACTACGGCCAACTTCTGCCCGCCATCGCTGCTGGCGCCGCTGCCAACGCCGAGCCGCATCATGTTCAGGGCTCATGGCCCGGGTTTTGCTCTGCTTGGCCAGAACCCACCCAGGAGCAGTCTCATGACAGGAAGCATCTCAAACTCGACATCCCTCGTAGCCATGGGCCTCAAGGGAATCACCAGGGCGCTGGAGAATGGCACGCTGAAGTCCATGAAAATCCAGGTAGAGAATGCGACGCCACAAATGCAGGCGAAGATCGACGCCAGTTTTCATGAATCGCAAATCTCGGACGCCAAACTGATAGCCCAATACAGAGCCAACCCCACCTGGGCGACATTCGACGACAAGAGCAACTCCGTCCAACTGCCCGATGTGCAGTCCCTGGGCAAGGACGACGCCACCCACGTGCTCAAGGGCCTGCAATACCTGATGGAAATCGGGCGCCTGGACGGCAAGACGGTCGTTGCCAAAAACGGCGGCCAGACCACCGACAGCCCCGCGCTCTATCAGGACTGGCTGCTGGCGCGGATCGGCGTCGATGCCCACGCCTGAGTAGCCGCGGCCCAGGCTGCGGGAACGCGCTGCATGCGGGTTCGCCAGCCAGGGCCCGGGAGTTCAGACCAGGCGTTTGTGCAGGAAGAAACGCCGGTGCTGCGGCGGGAAATCCTCCAGCCGGCCGAACTCGCTGAAGCCATGCCGCTGATAGAACTGCGGCGCCTGAAAGTCGAAGGTATCGAGCCAGATGCCGATACAGCCCTTTTCCCGGGCCAGCTCCTCGGCCATGTTCAGCAATTGCGAGCCCGTGCCCTGGCCCCGTGTCTGCTCGGGGACCGCCAGCAGCTCGATGAACATCCAGCGATAGAAAATCTCCGCCTGCAGGCCACCGAGAATCTCACCGCTGTGCTCGTCGCGAACCACCAGGGCGATGGCCTCGGGCTTGGGATCGCCCGCCTGGGCCCGGTTGTGGGCCCGCAAGGGCTCGAGGATCGCAGCGCGCACCTCCGGCCCCGGGTTCATCAGCATGTCGATACGCGTACTCATTCGCCGTTTCCTTGGATGATGGCTGTGCCGGACCGGGGTGAAAGCGCCCCACGATCCTCCCTGGAGGATCGTGGGTTTGGCAAGGCTGCGCTACCTGGCCGTCGCTGTCGCAACTAGCGGCTGACGTACTGCTCGGTCTTGCTGTCGTAGACATAGGTGAGGTTGTCTGCGGCCGCCAGCGAACGGACCTTTCCCGGGCCCTCGAAGGTAGTGCCGCTGACCTTGACCTGCACCTGCGGCAGCGGCTCCTGGCCGGCGACGAAGCTCAGCTCACCGTCGCTGCCGATGCAGGGCATGACCGCGCCGTCGTCGCAGGCCGCGGAGTTGTCCTCGCCGGTGCGCACCTGGCCCACATAGGACCAGACCCAGCCATCGTCTTCGGGTTTCTTGTTCGGATTGAACACCAGCATGGTGTAGCCCCTGGTGATCACCCCATTGTCGAAAGTGGCCGTGGGCACCGCCAGCAGTAGGCGGCCGTCAGCGGTACGGTGCTCAACGGCCTTGCGCTTGGTGTCCACTTCCTCGGGCTTCTCGCCGCCGCCGAAGAAGCCGATCTTGCGTTCGATGCTGCGAATGGAATAGGCCTGCTTCTGGCCCGGGTTGGTGAGTTCGAAGGTGGCATCGGCCAGCCGTACCTGAACCTCCGGCGCGGCAAAATCCTCGCCCTCGCGGGCGGCGCGGTCCCGGGTGTGCCAGACAAAGGTGGCGTAGTAGTGCTTGCCGTCGAAGTCCAGCTCCTGGCCGTACCAGAAGGTGGCGGTAACGCCGTCTTCCAGCTCCACTTCTTCATCCTGGTCCGGCACCTCGACGTTCTGCATCACCGCCAGCACTGCGCCGGGAGGGATCGGCGCACCGGCCTGGGCCAGCATCGAAGCCGCCAGCATGCACGGCGCCAGCAACCAGCCGGCCAGTCGCGCAGCCAGCCGGCCTTCCTTGTGCAGACCTGTATTGCTCTTGATTTTCATCCCTGGAACATCCCTGTAGAACCGATGAGGAAACGCCGGCCACGCAAGTGGCCAATGACATGACGCGCGATCATATAGCCAGCGTTTCATCAGCGACAAGATGCTGGCAAATGGCAAGCGCAGGCCGCCGGCAAGCGCAGCACCGGGCAAGACGCGCTTGTTCCTGCGCCAGCCTTGTGAGAGGTTGCTGCCTCACTCGACCTGAAGACCACCATGGATATTCGACCGACGCAAACCAAGGACTGGAGGCTGTTGAAGCAAGTTCGTCTCGCCGCGCTGCAGGACGCCCCGACCGCGTTCGGGGTCAGCTACCAGAGTGCCGCCCGGTACAGTGACCAGCAGTGGCAGGAACGTGCCTCGGGCGCGGCCAGCGCATTCTGGCTGGCCATCGAGGATGGCCAGCCTCTGGGAATGATCGGCGCCGCAGTCAGTGAGGCAAACCGCTACAACCTGATCGGCATGTGGGTCGCACCCGCGGCCCGTGGCTCCGGCGTGGCGGCCCGGCTGGTGGAGGCGGTGAAGTCGCGCGCACGGGAACAAGGCCATGAGCGGGTGTTCCTCGACGTCTCCCCCGCCAATGCCAGGGCCGCGAGTTTCTATCTGCGCCAGGGGTTCGCGTTCATTGATGAGTGGGAGCCTCTGCAAAGCCACCCCCACATCCAGGTGCAGACCATGCTCTGGACAGTGCAGGGCTGACTGCAACGGCCCCTTCGGCATCAGGCCCGCCGGTTAGCCCTCGCCAATGCCGCAAGCGGCAGGCCCGTACCCTGGACCGCCGCCCTGGCTTGCCGGTGGTGCCGGCTGTTCTGGGAGCCCGCCAAGCGATCAGCGGGCCATGTCGAGGACCAGCCTGCCATGGCCATGGCGGCCCCTGCTTTTTTCCAGCGCCTGCGGGGCGTCACTCAGGGGGAAGGCTTGGACAGCGACCTGCAAGCGGCCCTGGTCGAACAGCTCGGCAATCCTCGCCAACTGGCCACCATCACCACGGGTGGCGAAATTCACCGGGGTCACGCCATAGTCGTTGGCCAGGGTGATGTCGGGCTGGCTCACCGGGGAAACCAGCACCCCGTGCCGTTTCAACAGGGCGAACGACAGCGCCTGGGTTTGCTCCCCCACCAGGTCCAGGACCACATCGACCGCGGGCCGCCATTGAGTGAAATCCTGGCGGCGATAGTCGATGACCTGATCGGCCCCTAGCCCTTTGAGGTAGGCATGGTTGTCCGCCGAAGCGCTGGCGATGACCTCGGCCCCCAGGTACTTGGCGATCTGCACCGCCATGCTGCCCACACCTCCTGCCGCGGCATGGATCAACACCTTCTGCCCGGGCTGTACGCCGGCATGTTCGGTCAGGGCCTGCCAGGCGGTCAGCGCTGTGGCGGGCACGGCGCCGGCCTGCAACGCAGTGAGGGAACGGGGCAGCAACGCCAGCGAGGATTCCCGGGCAACCGCCTTGCCGGCATAGCCGCCCGTGATGTTGATGAAACCGAACACCCGGTCACCGACCTCGAACCGGCTGGCGCCCCGGCCGGTGGCAAGCACCCGCCCGGCCACCTCGACCCCCGGGGTGAAAGGCAGTGGCAGCGGGATGAATGCCTGCATGGCACCGGACAGGATCTTCCAGTCGATAGGGTTGACTCCAGCACCGGCGACATCGATCAGCACTTCACCTTCGCCGGCCACAGGGTCGGCAACTTCTTCCAGGCGCAGGACATCGGGACTGCCGTATTGGTAGGCACGTATGGCTTTCATGGACACCTCGATCAGGCAAGAAAACACAGGGAAACCGCAACCGCCGCGAGGGAACCGTCCCCCCGCTGGCGGGTGATCAGCGACGGCGGGCGTCGAGGCTGAAACGACCGGCACCGAACGCCACGACCTGCAACAGGCCACCGGCCATGGCCAGGTTCTTGAAGAAGTGGATGAACTGGTTCTGGTCGCCCAGTGCGTTATGGAAGGCCAAGGCAGTGACCACGCTGAACAACGCCAGCAATGCCGCGACAGTGCGGGTCCGCCAGCCAGCGACCAGGGCCAGGCCGCCGCCGATTTCAACGATGACCGCCAGGGCCAGGGCCAGCTGCGGAAATGGCAAGCCGACAGAGCCGATGTAGCCGATCATCATCGCCGGTGCCGCCAGCTTCGAGACGCCGGACAACAGGAAGATTGCGCTGAGCAGCACTCGGCCAGCCAGTGCGGCCACGGCCTGGGGAGTATCGGAGCGGCTTTGTTGGCGAGTGTCGGGTTGAGCAATATGGGCAGAAGCGGACATGAGGTATTTCCTTCAGTTGGGTGCGATCCGAGATGAATCGCCCGGGTGAAGAAAGCTTGCGCCGCCACAGCTTCTCTGAATAGCCGACTAATTTAGATCATTAGGTTCGATAAAATAGGCAAGAATACAACGCTCACTGGACACTGCCTCAACCCCTCCCCGGCTGGAATCGATCACACTGCCGGGGCGCCAACGCTCAAGGAACCCGAGATGATCTCCGACCCTGGCACCCCGACACTGGACCAATTGCGCGTATTCCTGACCGTGGTGGAAGTCGGCAGCTTCGCCGGCGCCGCAAGAAAGCTGCACCGCGCGACGTCCGTCATCAGCTACTCCATCGCCAACCTGGAAATGCAGCTCGGGGTCTCGCTGTTCGACCGCCAGAGCACGCGCAAGCCGCAACTCACCGAGGCCGGACGCACCGTGCTCGTGGAGGCCAGGACCATCGCCAACGGCGTCCATGGCCTGCGTGCCAAGGTCAGGGGCCTGTTGCAAGGCCTGGAGGCCGAGGTCCACCTGGTGCTCGATGTGATGCTGGCCCCCGAGCGTGTGGTGGACGCCCTCAAGGCCTTTCGCGAAGCCTTTCCCACGGTGGCCCTGCACCTGCACATGGAAGCCCTGGGAGCAGTCACCGAGCGGGTGATCGAGCGCGGCGCAGTCGTCGGCATCAGTGGGCCGATGAACGAAAGCATCGACGGGATCGAAAGAATCGGGGTGGGCAGTGTCGAGCTGATTCCGGTGGCCGCGCCGGATCATCCCCTGGCCGCCAGCGATGCCAACCTGACCGGCGCCGGGCGCGAATTCATCCAGCTGGTGCTGTCGGACCGCTCGACGCTGACCCGGGGCAGGGATTTCGCGGTGCTGAGCAACCGCACCTGGCGGCTGGCGGACCTGGGCGCCAAGCACATGTTGCTGCGTGCCGGCATCGGCTGGGGCAACATGCCGCGGCCCATGGTCGAGGAGGACCTGCGCAGCGGCCGGCTGGTGCGCCTGAACCTTCCGGAATATCAAAGCGGGATCTACCCCTTCGACGCCATCTACCGCAGCGACACGCCGCCGGGCCCGGCGGCGCGATGGCTGATCGAACGGTTCCTGCAACAGGTCTCGACGCCGCCGGCCATCCAGCCCCAGGCATAAGGCCTGGAGCCGGCAACGCGCTGAGCGTGGGACATTGCGCGGCTCGGTAGCGTGTCGTACGGGCCGGCGGTGATTGGCACCGGGCCCTGGCAAGCGGCCGCCTGGCGCACTCAGCCCAGCAACTCGCTGATCCAGCGCACCTGCCGGGCCATGTCCTGCACCTTCTCTTCGGGCACCGCCTGTGCCCGGCTGAAGTTTTCCAGGGTGCGCTGTTTCAGGCGCAGCAGGCGCTGCCATTTGGCCAGGAACGCCGGGCTGCGGGCCTGCAGTTGCAGAGGGCCGAAGTACAGCTCCCGGGGGCTGTAGCTCACCGGCCCTGTGCGCTCGGCGACGATGATTTCGTAGTCGAAACGGTTTTCCCGCAGCACCTCTTCGCACAGGATGCGGTAGCCGTTGTCCATCAGCCACTGGCGCAGGGGCTGCTCGCCCCCGTTGGGCTGCAGGATCAACCGCTCCTGGCCATTGAGGCGCGCCTTGCCGGCTTGCAGCAGGTCGCGGATGGTCTCGCCACCCATGCCGCACAGGCTGATGGCGCTGATGGCGTCGCCCGGTTCGATCGCCGCCAGGCCATCGGCCAGGCGCACGCTGACCTGCTGCTCCAGGCCGTTGTCGCGCACCGTGCGCCGGGCCGCGTGGAACGGCGTCAACGCCACCTCTCCGGCCACCGCCGCGCTGATGCTGCCGCGCAGCAGCAAGGCCACCGGCAGATAGCCGTGATCCGAGCCGATATCGGCCAGGCGTGCGCCGGTTGGTACATGCGCCGCCACGCGCGCCAGGCGCATGGACAATGTCTGCTGATTCAACTGCTGCCCCTTTTCACCACCAAGGTCCGGCACCTTGTGCCGGATCGGGGGGCGATTCTGGCGAGCAATGCCGGGCATTTCAAATTTATGCGACCGGGGCCGGGGATGCGGGTGCCGCAAAGGTCCGCTCCGGACAGGGTCGAAGGCAGCGTCCTCCATGGCGGGTTTCTGAGCGCAGGCAGACCTTCGTTGCTGGCCGCGTGCAACCTGGTCAGTGATAGACTGCGCGCCCATTGGGGAGGTGAAAAAATGCTGTGTCCGGAATGTGAACAAGGCGAAGTAACCCAGGTTCAAGTGCGGGCAACGCAGGAAATCCTGCACCTTTGCCAGGAGTGCGAGTTGCTCTGGCTCAGCGCCGAAGTCATTGGTACCGAGCCTTTCAACAGCTTCACGTCCTACATGGAGGAACTGGGTTTACCACCGCTCTGGAGCTCGCTGTATGTGCTTGAACCCGAAAAGATCACCAGCCCTCAGGCACGGAAATACCTGCGTTCGGTCGGCTCGATCTAGGTTGCTCGAGCCACAACGACGATAGCCTCCCCCACACTCAGAAGCGCAAGAGATGAACTACCAACTCTGGATGGAACCGGATGACTGCCAGACCTTCTGTCTGAGCGGCCCACAGGGAAACACCGCACGCAAACTGCTTCACCCCGACGCCCGGCTTGTGTGGGAAGTGGAAGCCCCCAGCCACTTCGAAGCAATGACCCGGTACTACGCGTACATGCAGTGGGGCGAATACAAGAGCGACCTTCCCGAACAGGAGCCCATGCCTTGAACACCGCCCAGCAGGTGGGCATAGCCCCCGAGTTCATCATTCTGCAAACCGACCATTGGGTGCTCAATCATCACCTGTCGTCCGCCCTGCCCGGCTACCTGATGCTGGGCTCGCGATCCCGGGTCAATTCACTGGCCGAGCTGCCCGAGAGCGCCCTGACGGAGTTGGGCGGCCTGCTCGCCAGGGTGCAGAAAAACCTGGAGCTGCAGCTCAAACCCAAGTGGCTGTACATCAGCCGGTTCGGCCATGCCCCCGGCTACCCCATCCATTTCCACTTTATTCCGGTGTACCCCTGGGTCGAGGAGCTGTTCTGGAGTGATCAGCGCTACCGGCTGCTTGAAACTTTCGCCCATGAGGAAAACGCCCTGTCACTGACTGACGGGGCGGAACTGACCCTGTTCATCTGGCGCGAATTCGGCGAAAACCCGCAACCGCCGGCCATTCAAGGGCCCTCCATCGAACAGGTCATCAAAGGCTTGCGCAGCTCCTTCAACTAGCAATGGCCCGTGGCGCTGCGCGCTGTTCTCCGCGCCCCAAGGCAAGCCCCCTTACCTGGCGGTTTTCTTCAGGGAAACCGGGATGCCCCACACCAGGTCTTCCATGCCGGTGTCCCCTTGCAGGCGGGTTTTCATCGGTTCGATACGCGCCAGCACCCGGCGTCCTGTGTCGTTGACATTCGCCAGCTCCCTGTCGCTGAACTTCTTGACCAGTTCCACGGGGGCCGGCCTCACGTAGACCTGGATATCCCGCAGTGCGCATTTGATGTTCTGCGGGTCGATAGCCTTGCAAGTCTTCTTGTCGTAGCTCACGGCCGGGGTTTTCAGGTGGAAGCGGTCGCTGAGCAGTATCTGGCCGGGCTGGATACTGAAGGCCAGGGGCGCGTAGGCGTCGGGGATCTGTGCCTTCAACTTGACAGACTGGACATCACGGATCTTGGTGCCTTCGGTCCAACCGCCTTCCGACACCTGCCGGCGCGTGTTGTATTGCTGCTCTTGCCAGGCCACGCACTGGCCGGAGGCGACATGCACGGTACTGCAGACATTCTGGGTGTGAGTGGTATCCGCGTAGGAAGCGTCGCGCCAGTATTGTTCCTTGACGAACTGGCGATACAGCACCGCAGACATGTCCACCGAACCACGGGCACTGCTGGCCGGCTGGCCCTTCGCGGCGCCTACCTGGGCCAGGCTGCTGTCGATCCTGTAATCAATGCCGCCGGACATCAGGTAGGTTCCCGGCGGGACGATGTGCACTTCAAGGAAGTCCCAGAGAAATACGGTTTCCTTGATTTTCTCCAGGTCGTTATTGGCGAAGGACTGCATGTAGCCCTGGCCCGGCTGATCCTTGTTGCTGAAGATCACGCGATGGGAATAGCTGGAGAGGTCGGTCACGCTCTTGTTGGGCATGAGCGCCGGCACCAGCACCACGGACATACCGTCCCGGGTCGCGCCATCGATGGTTTCCAGGAGCTGGTTGGTCGGGTTCTGCGTGGCGCTGCCATTGAGGTCGGAACTGCCCAGCGGGGCACAGGCACTCAAGAGCGTGACTGAAACCAGAACAGCCAGGGGGCGGAGACGCTTTACCAGGGTCTTCATTGGCAATACCGCTCAGGTCAGGGGCGAGTGCCGGCCAATGGGGGCGAAAGCGGCCTACTTTACTGCGTCGACCCGCCGCAGTAAAAGGCCGGCGCGGCAAGGCCGCACCTTGCTGCCTGGTCCGGAGAAGGCCGCCCGCATCCTAGAACTTCGCCTGCATCCCCACCCGCAGCGTGCGCCCCGGTGCCGGCATGAAGCTCTGCGCCAGCGGGTCCAGGTAGTAGCGGTCGGTGAGGTTCTGCAACGACACGTTGAGGCTGGCGTCTTCCTTCAGTTTGTAGTTGAGGAACAGATCGAACAGCGCCACTTCGCGGTAGTTAAGTTGCGGCGTGGTGGCGCCGGTCTGCCAGGGCTTGTCGGCGGTAACCGTGGGGCCGGAGGTGTAGGTGATGCGCGTACCGAGGGTCAGGCTCTGGTCGAAGAAGCGCAGGCCAGTGGTCAGGTTGCCGGCAAAGCGTGGCGGGTTCTGGGTGTTGGTGTAGGAGCCCATGAAGCTGCCCGGGGTGCAGTCCGGGGTGTCGGCGGTTTTCTGGTAGGGATTGCTGGTGGCGCGCAGGGTGGCCGCGAAAGCCGCGTCGCAGGTTTCGGTCTTCAGGTAGTAGGTGGACGACAGGTCGGCAAACACCCGCCCGGCATCGTAGCGGGTCTGCAGTTCCAGGCCGCTGGTTTTGTAGCTGTCGGTGTTGCTGAAGCGCATCAGGCCCCACAGGCCCGGGCTCGGGTCGTAGTAGCGGGTGATGTAGTTCTTGATGGTGTTGTTGAAGTAGGCCAGCTTGAACGCCGCCGAGTCGTCATCCACCAGCAGGCCCTTTTGCAGGGTGCTGGCGCCGATCTCCCAGTTGCTCGAACGCTCGGGCTTGAGGCCCTTGCCGGGCATCGTCTGCTGTACGCCCTGGCTGGTTTCGAACAGCGACGGCATGCGAAAGCCCTGGGTGTACGAGGCATACACGAAGGTGTCCGGCAGCACTTCGATATTGATACCGAAGGCCGGGGCAAAGGCGCCACCGCTGTTGCTGTTCTTGCCGGAGTAGTTGTAGCCGGTGACCACCTCGCCGACCTGGGACGGATAGACCGTGGAGTCGGTGGCGCCAAAGTCGTTGTAGCGCACGCCCTCGAAGGGGAAGTTGGTGTTCTGGAAGACGATGCCGTTGTTCAGGCGCGGGTCGGTGGCGTCGGTGTACTGGCCGTTCTGGTCGGGGAACCACATCATGTTGCCGGAATTGTCGCCGTTGGAAACCCGCAGGTAGCGCAGGTCACGTTCCTCGCGACGCGCCGTGGCCGTGGGCACGTGATCCTTGCTGCGATAGTGGGTGTAGCGCCCGCCGCCCCACAGGGTGAGGCTGTCCACCGGCTTGTACTCCAGCTTGCCGTTGAAACTGAACTCTTGCCGCGAACCTTCGCGCAGCATGCGGTTGGCGTTGATATCGTCCTGGGTGGTGGCCACGCTTTTCTGCGGGCGCAGTTCCTCCAGCTGGAACGAGCCGCCCAGGTCCAGCTTCAAGTCGCCGTAGCCGGTCTCGAAACGCGAGGTATTGGCCAGGCCACCGCCCACCCGGCGATCGGCCTGGCGGCTCCAGTTGCGGTCCGAACGGTAGGCCTGGGATGCCGGCGCCGAGACGGCGGTCAACTGGCTGGTCTGCGCATCGGTCATCCACAGGTCGGCGCTCAGGTCCACCAGCGGGTTGCCTGCAGGCAGGTAGTTGTAGCGCGCGGTGTAGGTGTCGATCTGGGTGTGGCCCAGGGGGTACTGGTAGATGCCGCCAGTGCCGAAACGGAAGATGTCCGAGGGCATGATCTCGCCGATACGTCCGTCGTAGCGCCGGTAGCCCAGGTCGAACGTGTGGCCGTCCGCCGGGCGCAGGGTGGTCTTGAGCAGCCAGGATTCGGTCTTCGACGAGGAGTTCAGCACCTCTTCCCCGGCGTTGTAGGTGGTGGCGACGCTGGTCTCTTCATCGCCGTAACGGTCATAGGTGCGGTAGCGATCCTGGCCCTTCTTGCCGGCGAAATAGTTGCCCTGGTTGCGATGGGCGTAGGCCGCCACCACATCGAAGAATTCATGGGAATAGGCGAACGCGGCACTGCCGGCCTCGGCCTCCGAGCCGAACAGCCCGCCGCGGCTCTGATGCGGCTCGGAGTACAGGTCCTGGGTCTTGGAGTGCGGATCGCGGGAGGCCGGGGCCACACCGTTGTTCCAGACATCACCCTTGAGGCGCAGGCCGATATTCTGACCGTCCTTGAGGATGTCGCCGACCCCGAGGGTGCGCATCTTCACCGTGCCGCCTATGGCACTGGAGGTCAGGCTCGGGCCCTTGTCGATGGCGATGTCGCTGATCATGTCCGGGTCGATGTAGCTGCGTTGCTGGGTCCCGGCATAACCGCGATAGACATCCAGCGCCTGCTGCGAACCATCCACCGTCACCGCCACCCGGCTCTGGCCCTGGATGCCGCGGATGTTCACATCCAGGCCGCCGCCATTGCGGCTGTCACCGACCTGGACCCCGGGCTGGCCCTTGAGCATGTCGCCCACCGACACCACGCCAAAGCGCTGCATGTCGTCGGCAGAGATGTACACCGATGAACGCGGTGCCCGGTACACCTCTTCCTCGTCAGGATTTTCGCCCTTGACCTTCTGGGTCGGCAGCGACACCGCATCAAGGCGCAGGCGCAAGGCATAGCCGCCGTCGGCCTGGCGCACGTAGCCCAGGCCGGTGCCCGACAGCAGCTGGTTCAAGCCCGCCTCGGTATTGAAATCCCCTTGCAGGCCCTGGCTGGTCTTGCCTGCGGTGAGCAGCGCACTGCCGGCCATGCTGATGCCCGCCTCGGCGCCAAAGCGCGACAGCACCTGGTCCAGGGGACCGGCGCCGATGCTGTAGTGGCGCTCGCCGGCAGCCAACACCACTTCACTACAGAGCGGCTGCAAACCGAGCAACAGCAGGCCGAAGGTATGGGTACGCAAGACACGAGCAGGGAAAATCATGCAGGGCTCCTAGGGATCGAAACCCACCTGTGCCGGTGGGTAATACCTGAAGGCCAAGCCAGATCGAAAAAACTATCGCGCCGGTGAAAAAAAAGTTTCAGGCCGGCACCACGGTCACCCAGTAACGGGTTCTTCGCTCGATGCGCACCGGCAAGGTATTGGCTACCAGGGCCAGGGCGGCATCGGTGTCGTCCAACTGGAAACTGCCGGTTACGCGCAGGCCCGCCACGGCTTCGCTGCAACGCAAGAAGCCCGGGCGATAGCGCGACAGCTCTGCCAGCAACTGATCCAGGCGCATGCGCTCGGCGGGCAGGATGCCGCGCATCCAGGCCTGGGCCAGAAACGTATCGATGGGGCTTGGCCGCCCTGCTCCCCGGCCATCGACTCGGGTTTGCCAGCCGGCCTGCAACGCCAGCGGTGCTGGGTGCTGCCGTGCGCTCACCTGCACCAGCCCGCGCAACACCGTCACCTGGGTGCCCAGGCGATCGTGACGCACCAGCAGGTTGGCACCACGGCTATAGAGCACCGCATCCGGGGTCGACAGTTGCAGGGATGCAGAGCCCGCCGGGGTGTCCAGGGCCAGTTCGCCCTCGATCAATTGCAGGCTGCGCTGCCGGGCGCTCAGGTCCAGGTTCACCGCACTGGCGGTGTTCAGCCATAGCGAGCCACCGTCGGCCAGGGCCCAATGGCGTCGCTCGCCGACGCCGGTGCGATAACTGGCCAGGGCTGAGCGCACCAGGGTGGAATCCGCCCCCTGCCAGGAAATACCCCCCAACAGCCCCAAAGCCAGCAGGCACTTGAGCACCTGTCGCCGTCGCTGCGGATCGGCGCCCGCCGCTTGCAACGCCCGGCGCGCCGTGGCATCGGCCAACAGTTCGGCCCCCGGCTGCAGCATCAGCGGCAAGCTGCTGACCCGCTGCCAGGCGTACTCATGCTCAGCACTGGCTTGCCGCCATTGCTGCAAGGCCTGATGGTCCGCGGCGCTCATCAGCCCGGACTGCATCCGCACCAGCCAATCGATGGCACTGTCCCGCACCCGGGGATCGACCGCGGCGCCACTCATTCAAAACGGCTCGCGTAACAGACACTGAAGGCCTTGCCCATGGCCCGCTGCACCTGGGCCACGCTCAGGCTCAACTGCGCGGCGATCTGCGGATAGGTCAGGCCATCGAGCTGGGACAGAAAGAAGATCTGCCGCACCCGCGACGACAACCCCACCAGCAGCGCATCCAGCTGCAACAGGGTCTCGATCATCAGGTGCCGCTCCTCCGGCGAAGGCTCCTCCCCCACTGGCCGCGCCGCCAGGGCTTCCAGATAAGCCCGTTCGATCGCCTGGCGGCGCCAGCGATTGATCAGCAGGCCGTTGGCAATGGTGGCCAGGAACGCCATGGGCTGGCGCAACTCACGCACATCCTCCTGGGAGCGCAGCACCCGGATAAAGGTGTCATGGGCCAGGTCCTCGGCATCGGCACTGTGCCCCAGGCGCCGGTGCAGCCAGCCCCGCAGCCAGTCGTGATGGTTCGCATACAACTGGGCGACGGGCGAAGAGAGGCTGTGGTTGTGCATGGCAGATTCGCATTAATGATAATGCTTCTCATTTTATGATTTTGCGATGCGCGTTGTACAGGGTAGGAAGCGGGTGATTGCCGCAAGGGAATGGGCCCGCCCTCATACATCCGGCTGTCGGGGACGGGCGCCAAGCGGGCATTTCAGAGCTTTTGCAGGCGTGCCCGGCACTTCCCGCAGGCACATCCCGCCCGTTCTTCGTGTCGCAGAATCAGGAAGTCTGCCGGTCGATGTCGCGCCGAAGCACCACGGCGGTGGTGATGTCCTCGACCGACTCATGACTGGCTACGGCATCCCGGACTCGGTTCAGGTCATCAATGGTGCGTGATTCGATCTCGATCACCAGGTCCAGCTGGCCACTGACCGAAGAGATGCGTCGCACCTGGGAGTGCTGGGCCAGCATGTCCAGCAGGCTGATGGCCGGCGTGCGCTTCAGGCACACCAGAAACATGGCGCGAATCACGTTGGCGTCGATTTCGCCAATATCCGCCCGGTAGCCCCTGATCACGCCATTGCGCTCAAGGTTGAGGACACGCTCGCTGGTGGCGCTTCTGGACAGTCCGATTCTCGCGGCCAGGGCCTTCAGGGCGATCCGCGCTTCTTTAGACAGAATGTCCAGTATTTCGCGATCTTTCACGTCCAGGTCGCGCATCAAGACTCCTCACTTTGACTACCGAATTTGTGCCGGTCGATTCCGACAATATGCAGGCCAATGCCGACCGCATACCTACTGCCGCCAAGGATTTCGCATGCCAAGCTAACTGAAAACAATAACTTGGAAAACCACTACCATGACCAACCTTTCCCACCCCGCCCCGCAGTTCTCGCCCCGCGATGCCGAACAACTGGCCGAGCAGCTTTTCAATGTCGTCGCCACGGCCTCGCCCCTGGATGGCGAACGCGACTGCAACTACCGGTTGAACACTGCAGGCGATGCGGGATGGATTCTGAAGGTGGTCAATTCGAGTGAGCCGCGAGCCGAAAGCGAGCTGCAGACGGCCATCCTCAGCCACCTCGCCAGCTACAACCCCGAGCTTGCCGTGCCGCAGCTGAAGAAGAGCCTTGCCGGTGGTTTCCTCGCCTCGGCCGTGGCGCCCTCCGGTGAAACCCATGCGGTGCGCCTGGTGAGCTGGCTGCACGGCACTCCCCTGGCCGAGGTCAAGCGCACCTTCGCCCTCATGCGCAGCCTGGGCCAGTCGTTCGCCGACATGGATCGTGCGTTGCAGGGCTTCATGCATCCCGGTGCGGTGCGCGACCTGGACTGGGACCTGCGGCACGCCGCGCGCTCCAGATCGCGCCTGCATTTCGTCAAGGACCCTGGCCGACGCGCCATTCTGGAGCGCTTCATCACCGCGTTCGAAAACACGGTGCAACCCAGGCTTGCGCGGTTGCGCACGCAGGTCATTCACAATGACGGCAATGACTGGAACATCCTCGTCGACCCGCAGACTCATCAGCAGGTCTCGGGCATCATCGACTTTGGCGATGCCGTGCATACGGTGCTGATTGCCGAAGTCGCCATCACCTGCGCCTACTCCATTCTCGACATGGAGGACCCCATCGGCGCGGCCGCCGCCCTCACCGCCGGTTTCCACGAGCGCTACCCGCTGCAGCCGCAAGAGCTGGACGTGCTGTTCAACCTGATCGCCATGCGCCTGGTCATCAGCGTCACCTTGTCGGCCTCGCGCCACGAGCAGACCCAGGACAACCCTTACCTGGCCATCAGCGAAGCCCCGGCCTGGCGCCTGCTGGAAAAAATGGACCGCATGAACCCGCGCCTGGCGACGGCGATCCTGCGCAAGGCCTGCGGTTATGACGCAATAGAAGGCGCCGGGGCGGTTCGCCGCTGGGTGGATGAAAACCGCCACGCCTTCGCGGACATCGTGCACCCGGCGGCGGCGACCCTGAACAAGGCCATTGTGCCGTTCGCCGATGCCGCCCATGTGCTGACGGTCGCCTCCGCCGAGCAGCGTCCGGCAGAGGCGGCGAAATGGTGGAACGATTTCGCGGCTGAACATCAAGTGCCACTGGGCATCGGCCCCTGGGGCGAAGAACGGACCATTTACACCGACGCGGCATTTGAATCGCGCTTCATTGCAGGGCAACGTCGGATCATTCACCTGGGCGTCGACTTGATCATGCCGGCCGGAACGCCGCTGTACACACCGCTTGCCGGCGTAGTGCGCAGCGTCGAGGTCGAGCGTGAGCCGCTGGGCTATGGCGGCTTGATCATGCTTAAGCATTCGCCTGAGGGCTGCCCGCCGTTCCTGACCCTGTGGGGGCACATGGCCCACGAAGCGCTGACCCGCCTCAAGCCCGGGGACCGTCTTGAGGCGGGCGCCCTGGTGGGCCACATGGGCGCGGACACGGAAAACGGCGGCTGGCTGCCCCATGTGCACTTCCAGATGTCCACCGATACCCAGCTGCAAGCGAGCGAGTTCATCGGCGTTGGTGAGCGCGCCTATCTTGAGGTATGGGCCGACCTGTTCCCGGATGCCTCGACCCTGGCCGGAATCCCCCCGGAAACCTACAGCCAGGAAGGCAGAAGCAAAGCGGAAATCGTGGCCAAGCGTAAGGAAATGCTGCTGCCCAACTTGTCGATTTCCTACTCGGACCCGATCAAGTTCGTGCGCGGTGATGGGGTCTGGTTGATAGACAACTTTGGCCGGGCCTACCTGGACTGCTTCAACAACGTCTGCCACCTGGGCCACTCCCATCCCGATGTGGTGCAAGCGCTTGCACGCCAGGCATCACGGCTGAACACCAACACCCGTTACCTGCACGACAACATCGTCGAGTACGCCGAACGCCTCACCGCGACCCTGCCCAAAGGCCTGGCGGTGGCCTCCTTCGGCTGTTCCGGCAGCGAAGCCAACAGCCTGATGCTGCGCATGGCGCGCAATCACACCGGGCGCAACGACGCCATCGTGCTGGATTGGGCCTACCACGGCACCACCCAGGAGCTGATCGACCTGAGCCCCTACAAGTACAAGCGCAAGGCCGGCAAAGGCCGTGCAGAACACGTATTCGAGGCGGCCGTGCCGAATGCCTACCGCGCAGCGGATCACTGGCCGTTCGAAGAGCTGGGCAAGCGTTTCGCGCAAAGTGTCGCCGAGCAGATCGATAGCATGCGCAAGCAAGGCCGGGGCCCGGCGTTCTTTCTGGCGGAGTCCATTCCCAGCGTCGCCGGGCAACTGTTTTTCCCGGAAAACTACTTGCAGGAGGTCTATGCCATGGTGCGTGCCGAGGGCGGCCTGTGCCTGGCCGACGAAGTCCAGGTCGGCTTTGGTCGAGTGGGCAGCCACTGGTGGGCCTTTGAAACCCAGGGCGTGGTGCCCGATGCGGTGTCCATGGGCAAGCCCATTGGCAACGGGCACCCGATGTCGGCAGTGGTGACCACCCGCGAGATCGCAGACAGCTTCAACAATGGCATGGAGTACTTCAACACCTTCGCCGGCAACCCGGTTTCCTGTGCCGTGGGGCTCAGCGTTCTCGATGTGATTGAGCGCGACAACCTGAAACTCAACGCACTGACGGTGGGCAACTACTTGCTCGATGGCTTTCGCACCCTGCAGCAGCGCTACGATGCCATTGGCGACGTACGCGGCCTGGGGCTGTTCCTCGGGATTGAACTGGTCACCGATCGCAAGAGCAAGGCGCCCGCTACGCAACTGGCCAGGAAGGTCGCCGATGGTGCCCGGGAGCGCGGCATTCTGATCGGCACCGAAGGCCCCTACGACAACGTACTGAAAATGCGCCCCTCGATGATTTTCAGCCAGAAGAACGCCGACTTCCTGCTTGAAGTCCTGGACGAAAGCTTCAAGGCGGCACTGCGCTAGAGCGACAGGATCGGGGCCGCAGCGCCCCAAACCGGGCTGGCCGACATAATGTCGGCCAACTCCGGCAATGTGTCCGGCACGCGGACACCTTGCCGGGTGCTTTGCGCATTGGCCTGTGCAAAGCTTTTCCCGAGGCCAGGGTGAAGAGCCCACAACAAAAAATAATAATTCTTCAAAGGTGCCATCCCATGCTAACCAGAACGCTCAAGGGTCTGCTTGCCGCATCCACCGTCGCCGCCGCGGCGCTCCTCTGCCCCGCCGCCGCTCAGGCTGACGACTTGCAATCGATCCAGGCATCCAAAGAGATTCGCATCGCCATGAGCGGGCAATATTCGCCCTTCAGCTTTGCCAACGAGCAGAACCAGATCGTCGGCTTCGACGCCTCCATCAGCGAAGCCCTGGCCCAGCGGCTTGGGGTGAAGGTCAGTATTGTCACCACGCCCTTCGACGGGATCATTGCCGGGCTCCTGGCCAAGAAATACGACGCCATCATCGCCTCCATGACCATTACCCCTGAGCGCCTGAGGGCCGTGGATTTCGTGGGCCCCTACTACCACGCCGGCCGCACCATCGTGGTGAAGGAAGACTCGCCGATCAACAGCCTGGCTGACCTGAAGGATGTGACGGTGGGCGTCACCCTCGGCGATGCCCACGACAAATGGGCCAGGGCGCGCGGCAACCTGAAGGTCAAGACCTACAAAGGGCTTCCCGAGATGCTGGTCGACCTGGAAGCCGGGCGCCTCGACGCGCTGGTGATGGACAGCGTTCCGGTACTGGTGGCCGTCAAGGAAACCGGGCAGAAAGTGCGCATCATCACGCCACCCGACAGTGACGGTGGGGTTGAAGGCATGGGCATTGCGCTGCGCAAGAACAACCCCGAGCTCAAGGCAGCGATGCAGCAGGCACTGAACGACATGCTCGCCGATGGCAGCTACGAAAAGATCTCGATGAAGTGGATCGGCAAGGACATTCGCTGACTCCTCTTCAGCCTGGCTCGACCTGGGGTCGGGCCAGTCAACCTGACCTTTTCGAGCCTGCCCATGGATCTGACACTCATACAGCGCACCCTGCCGTTTTTTCTGGAGGCGGCCTGGGTCACGGTGCACGTTTCGCTACTGGCACTGCTGCTGGGCCTGCTGGTCGCCATCGTGCTGGTGGCGGCCCGGCTGTCCGGCTTTTTCCTGCTTCGCTGCCTGGCCAGGGTCTACATCAGCGTTTTTCGCGGCACGCCCTGCCTGGTCCAACTCTTCCTCCTCTACTTTGGCGGCCCGCAGATCGGCCTTGAGCTGGAGCCGTTTTCCGCTGGCGTCATCGGCCTGGGCCTGAACATCGCGGCCTACATGGCCGAATCCATTCGCGGCGCCATCAGCAACGTCGATCCCGGCCAGGTCGAAGCGGCCCGCTCAATCGGTTTCGGCAAGGGCCAGACCCTGTGGCTGATCACCCTGCCGCAAACCGCCAAGCTGATGATCAGGCCACTGGGGGTCAATGCGGTCGCGCTGATCAAGGGCTCGGCCCTGGTGTCGACCATCTCGGTGGTGGAGCTCTCCTATACAGCGCAGCGCTTTATCAGCTCCACCTACAAGCCATTCGAGATCTTCATGGTGTCGGCCATTTTGTATATCGCCATGGTCTACACGGTCAGATTGCTGGTTGACCACCTCGACAAACGCTTCGCGGCAAAGTGAGACGCGTCAATGCAAAGCCTCGATCTCAGTATCCTCACCCCCTATTCCGAGCTGCTGGCCACCGGGCTCTGGTGGACCATCGTCTTGTTCCTCTGCTCCAGTGTATTGAGCCTGATTGCCGGAATAGCCTTTGCCCTGATCGTGATCTACACCCCCAAACTGGTCTCCCTGCCCATTCGTTTCCTGACCTGGCTGCTGATGGGCACACCTTTGCTGCTTCAGCTGTACCTGATCTATTACGGCCTGGTGCAAGTGGGGATCGATATCCCGGCATTGATCGCTGGCATCATCGGCCTGAGCCTGCACTTCGCCGTCTACAACGCCGACGTCATTCGTGCCGGAGTCCTGTCGGTCGACCCGGGCCAGATTGAAGGCGCGCGCTCCATTGGCCTGAGCCGCAGCCAAGCCCAGCGCTACGTGATTGTGCCGCAAGCCCTGCGCAGTACCCTCGCGCCCCTGGGCAACAACCTGATCGTGCTGCTCAAGGACACCTCCCTGGTGTCGATCATCGGCATTGCCGAACTGGTCTACAGCGCCCAGCGCGCCGTGAGCGAAACCTACAGCCCGTTCGAGTTCTATCTGGCCGTCGCGGTGATTTACTACGCGGTCAATCTTGTCCTGGAAGCCGGCCTGCACCTTCTTGAAACCAAGGTAGAGATGTCACGATGACCACCGAAAAGCTCATGGTTGAAGTCAAGGGCGCGCGCAAGGCGTATGGCGCACTTGAAGTGCTCAAAGGCATCGATCTGTCTGTCTCGCGCGGGCAGATCATCGCCATCATCGGCCCCAGTGGTTCGGGCAAAAGCACCCTGCTGCGCTCGATCAACCACCTGGAAGTACTGAACGAGGGGGAGATCTGGCTGGAAGGCGAACACGTCAACCGGCCCTTGAAAGGTCGAGCCTTTGAACAGCACATCAATAGCGTGCGCCAGCAGATGGGCATGGTGTTCCAGCACTTCAACCTGTTTCCGCACCTGACCGTGCATGAAAACATCGCCCTCGGCCCGATCAAGCTCAAAGGGCTGACCCGGCCAGCCGCTCGCGAGCTGGCCATGGAGTACCTGTCGAAAGTCGGCCTGGCCAACAAGTTCGACGAGTACCCTTCTCGCCTGTCCGGCGGGCAGAAACAGCGCGTGGCCATTGCCAGGGCCCTGGCGATGCGCCCCAAGGTCATGCTGTTCGATGAAGCCACCTCGGCGCTGGACCCCGAGCTGGTGGAAGAGGTCAACCAGGTCATGAAGCAACTCGCCGCCGAACACATGACCATGTTGATCGTCACCCATGAAATGCGCTTTGCCGGCGAAGTGGCGGACCGGATCATCTTCATGGACGGTGGCGTGGTGGTCGAGGAAGGCGCGCCACAAGAGATCCTGCAGAACCCGACTCACGAACGAACCCGGTCGTTCCTGAAAAAGCATTTGCACGCCTAGAGAGGTGGCGCTTATCCCTGTCGAAGATTGTCCTGCGCCCAGTCGGTGGGGTTCAAACTGGCGCAGATGAACGAGTTGCTGGCCGCCAGGCACCATCAGGCCTCGATGCCCTGGCCCAGGCCAATCAGGGCATCGAGGCCAAGCGCCTGGAGTGGCAAGTCGGACCGATACCGGGCTCTTGGCGCTACAGCCCGCGAGCGTAGAAATGCGGGTTGTCCAGACCCGCCTTGCCATAACGCAGCACATCGCCGGCCAAGGTGCAGATCTCTCCACCGGCGGCCAGCAGCACCGCATGACCCGCGGCGATATCCCACTCCATGGTGCGTCCCAGGCGTGGATAAAGGTCTGCCTCGCCGGCGGCCACCAGGCAAATCTTCAGGGATGAGCCGGCATTTTTCAGTGAGCGTACTTTGCGTCGCTCGAGGAATTTTTCCAGCGCCTCGGCATCGCCATGGGAGCGGCTGGCGACAATGTCCAGGCCGTCTTCCGAGACGGCCCGGCATTCGATAGGTTGACGCTGCCCGGCCCGTTCGATAAAGGCGCCGCACCCCCTCCCCCCGGCGAACAATCGCTCCAACGCAGGCGCCAAAACCACGCCCAGCACCGGCTCGCCATTGTCGATCAGCGCGATATTGACGGTGAACTCGCCGTTGCGATGAATGAATTCCCGGGTCCCGTCGAGTGGGTCCACCAGCCAGAAACGTTGACCGATTTCAGGCACCTGGCCGGCCGTGGCGGCCTCTTCGGAGATCACCGGAATGTGCGGTGTAAGTGCTGCCAGCGCCCGCAGAATCAAGGCTTCGGCGCGCTCATCGGCCTCGGTCACCGGGGAAGCATCGAGCTTGCCGCGCACCTCGAAATCCGAGCGATACACCTGCATCACCAGCTCGCCCGCTTCGCGAGCAATGTCGATGACATCTTCGAGCAGGACGGTCATTGACGCGTTCATGGGAGTGCTCCTGTTTTTACTCTACGTATGGTCCGTTCGGCCTATGCGCCGCTTTTCGAATCAGGGAACAGTACAGACGTCCGCTTCATCGCCACTCAGCAAATGGATGTTTGACAGGAGTTCCCGTGTCCCGCGGCAATCAGTTGTCCGTTCTCCAGATCAACCGCCTGCGCCTGCGTGCCGTGCAACTGCGCATTGCCGGCAGTACGCTCAAGGTCATCCGTCAGGACACCGGCCTGTCTTCACCGACCATCATCGCCGCTTACAAGGCGTGGCAGGCCGGCGGCTGGGATGCCGTGCCCGTGCGTAAGCGCGGGCGCAAGGAGGGCGAAGGCCGGAGCCTTTCGGCGGAGCAGGAGAAAAACATCTACCGGCTGTTGGTCAGCACGCCGCCGGAACGCCACGACTTGCCGTGCCTGCTGTGGCAACTGGAGGCCACGCAGGCGCTGGTAAGGCGCTTGCACGGGATCGACCTGCCAGACCGAACCGCCGCCCATTACCTGCAACGCTGGCAGTTGAATGCCGAGCGTCCGGCCAAGCGTGTCGCCAATGCCTCGGCAGCGGTGCAGCGCTGGTACCGCGACACTTACCGCCACATCCTCGATCAGGCCCGCGCGCAGAACGGCGAGATCTACTGGATCGACGACTACGGTGCACGCAACGACCCGGGCAAACTCCGTCATGGCCTGCTGCGAGCGGTGAGCAATCGCGGCAAGGTGCTCTGGCTGCCCTATGAGGGCAAGCTACGCGCCCCCCATCTGGAAGAGTTCTTCGACCGCCTCTACCGCAGCGCCAAGCGCAAGGTCTTCGCCCTGCTCTCGGGCATGCACTGGCAGCGTGCCGCGACCTTCATCAGCTGGGCCGGCGAACGCAACGAATGCTTTCATCTGTTCCATCTGCCTGAAGCCAACGACATGCTCAAGGGCGCCCGCGAGCTGGCAGCCCACGTCAACCGGCAGGCCGCGCGCGGTGCTCTGGCCCTCCCGACCGCCGCCCCACTCGCCCGCCCCAGCGACCCCATGCTGCAGATGTTGCGCCTGATGTTAAAACATCAAGTCGCGCATAAGTCCGAGCCGCGCCAGTTGTACGTTGATAAACGACAACAACAAAAAGCGAAGGACACCTCCATGACGCTTACCCACTTACAGAGACTGGAAGCCGAAAGCATCCAGGCGATGCGTGAAGTCGTCGCCGAATCCGACAACCCGGTGATGCTTTACTCCGTCGGCAAGGACAGCGCGGTCATGCTGCACCTGGCGATGAAAGCCTTCTACCCGGCCAGGCCGCCCTTCCCTTTGTTGCATGTGGACACCACCTGGAAGTTCCAGGAGATGTATCGCTTCCGCGATCAGATGGTGGCCAAACTCAAGGTCGAGCTGATGACCCACATTAACCCCGAGGGCCTTGAAATGGGGATCAGCCCGTTCAAGCACGGGTCACAGATCCACACCGACATCATGAAGACCGAAGGTCTGAAACAGGCACTGGACCATTACGGCTTCGACGCGGCCTTTGGCGGCGCCCGCCGTGACGAGGAGAAATCCCGGGCCAAGGAGCGGATCTTTTCCTTCCGCTCCGACCAGCATCGCTGGGACCCGAAGAACCAGCGCCCGGAACTCTGGCACCTGTACAACACGCGCAAGCACAAAGGCGAGTCGATCCGCGTGTTCCCACTGTCCAACTGGACCGAGCTGGACATCTGGCAGTACATCCACCTGGAAAACATTCCGATCGTGCCCCTGTACTTCGCCGCGCCGCGCCCGGTGGTCGAGCGCGACGGCATGCTGATCATGGTCGACGACGAGCGCATGCCGCTCAACCCCGGCGAAGTGCCGATGATCCGCAACGTGCGCTTCCGTACCCTGGGCTGCTACCCCCTCACCGGCGCCGTCGAGTCCGATGCCGACACCCTGCCCAAGATCATTCAGGAAATGCTGCTGACCCGCACATCCGAGCGTCAGGGGCGAATGATCGACCACGACGCGTCTGCATCGATGGAGAAGAAAAAACAAGAGGGGTATTTCTGATGGCACATGTATCCGAGCTGATCGCCGAGGATATCGAGCAGTACCTCAAGGCCCACGAGCACAAGAGCCTGCTGCGTTTCATCACCTGCGGCAGTGTCGACGATGGCAAGAGCACGCTGATCGGGCGCCTGCTCTTTGATTCGAAGATGCTGTTCGAAGACCAGATGGAAGCCCTGGAAGCCGACTCGAAAAAAGACGGCACCCAGGGTGGCGAACTGGACTTCGCCCTGTTGGTGGATGGCCTGGCCGCGGAACGCGAACAAGGCATCACCATCGACGTGGCCTATAGTTTCTTCTCCACCGGGCGACGCAAATTCATTGTCGCCGACACCCCTGGCCATGAGCAGTACACCCGCAACATGGTGACCGGCGCCTCCACCGCCGATGTCGCCGTGGTGATGATCGATGCCCGGCGCGGCGTGCTGACCCAGTCCCGGCGCCACAGCTTTCTGGCCTCGCTGATCGGCATTCGCAAAGTAGTGCTGGCCGTCAACAAGATGGACTTGATGGACTACTCGGAGAAAGTCTTCAACAGCATCGTCGATGACTATCGCGCCTTCGCCAGGCAGATCGATCTGCAGGACTTCACCGCGATTCCGATGTCGGCGCTGCGCGGTGACAACATCACCGAAAAGAGTGAGCACATGCCGTGGTACCGCGGCACCACGTTGATGGGCTTCCTGGAAACCGTCGAGATCGACGAGGCACGCCAACAGAAGCTGGCCTTCCGCATGCCGGTGCAGTGGGTCAACCGGCCCAATCTGGATTTCCGGGGTTTCACCGGCACCATCGCCAGCGGCGTGATTCGTCCCGGCGACCGCGTGCGTGTGTTGCCGGGCGGACAACAGAGCCATATCTCGCGCATCGTCACCCTCGACGGTGACTTGCAACAAGCCGTGGCCGGACAGTCGATCACCCTGACCCTGAGCGACGAAGTCGATTGCAGCCGCGGCGATGTGCTGTCGAGCGCCGAAGATCCGACCAGCGTCGCCGACCAGTTCCAGGTCAGCCTGATCTGGATGCACGAGCAGCCCATGCTCGCCGGTCGGCCCTACCTGATGAAGATCGGTGGCAAGACGTTGCCGGTGACCTTGTCGGCGCCCAAGTACAAGGTCAACGTCAACACCATGGAGCACTTGGCTGCCAAGGAACTGGCGCTGAACGAAATCGGCGTGTGCAACCTGTTCACCAGCCAGCCGATCGCTTTCGATGCCTACAAGGACAACCGCGAGACCGGCAGTTTCATCCTCATCAACCGCCTGACCAATGCCACCGTAGGCGCGGGCCTGATCGAGTTCTCTCTGCGCCGCTCGCAGAACATCCACATGCAGCACGTGGACGTGAACAAGAAATCCCGCGCCGAACAGTTGGGCCAGCGACCGGTGCTGCTGTGGTTCACCGGCTTGTCCGGCGCCGGCAAGTCGGCCATCGCCAACCTGTTGGAAACCCGTCTCTATGCTCGCGGTCGCAGCACTTACCTGCTCGACGGCGACAACGTGCGTCATGGGCTCAATCGCGACCTGGGCTTCACCGATGCCGATCGTGTGGAAAACATCCGCCGGGTGGCCGAGGTCTCGAAGCTGTTGGTCGACGCCGGGCTGATCGTGTTGACCGCGTTCATTTCGCCATTTCGTTCCGAGCGCGAAATGGCGCGCGGCCTGCTGCAGGAGGGCGAGTTCATCGAGATCTTCGTCGACACGCCGTTGTCGGTGGCCGAGGAGCGCGACCCGAAGGGCCTGTACAAGAAAGTCCGCCGTGGCGAACTGAAGAACTTCACCGGCATCGACTCACCCTACGAAGTGCCGGATAAGCCGGACATCCATATCGAAACCTGCACGCTGACACCGGAGAAGGCCGTGGATCGCATCATCAGGGTACTGACCGAGCGCGGCATCATCGCTGAGCAATAGCCATGGCGCCCGGCTCGCCGGGCGTTTAACGATCGCCTCGGGTACTCCCACAGAACCCGGGACGAGTAAAGCCGAGCCCCTGTCGGGGGCCGATGAACCTGTCGCGAGCGCCCTGCGAGGGCGCCCACGGTCCGGGTTCCACCAGCTCAAGAGAGTCTAACAATGACCATCAGCTCGATTGACGAACAACACCTGCTAACTGGCCAGACCTGGGCCACCTTCTGCGACCATCTCAAGCGTTGCGGCGAACAGATCCTGCGCCCTGAAGCGCCCGCCGATGCGGCTACCCGCGCCGAAGGTTTCCGCTACCTCACTCGCCTGCTGCGTATCGGCCTGGAAATGCACATCGAGTTTGCCGACCCGGCGTTCCCGAGTTTCTTCAAGACCTCCCACGAGACCGCGAAGATCGGCGCCGACAACCCCGATAATCTCTACGAATATTCGCGCCTGGACGGCACGCTGGAATACCGCATCAAGGGTCAGCGCGGCAGTGTCGCCTACCTGAGCTTCGGCACCCAGAAAGGCGGTTATGAAACCGATGGCACCCTGATCCAGACCGGTTTCATCGACGCCAGCCAGCTAGAGATCGATGCCCAGGGGCACTTCGAAATCATCCTCAGCCGTGAGCCACAACCGGGTAACTGGCTGAAAATGGAAGACGCCAGCAACGCGCTGATCGTGCGCCAGACTTTTCTCGACCGCCGCAGCGAAGTGCCGGCCAAACTGAGCATCGAGCGCATCGGCAGCGATGCCAAGCCGCAAGCCCTCGACCCGGCGACCTTCCAGCAAGGCCTGGCGCGGGTCTCCAGTTTCGTCGAGAACACCGCCCGGTTGTTCGCCGACTGGAGCCAAAGCTACCTGCCGCACAGCAATCAATTGCCACCGGCCAACCAGGCGCTGTGTCAGTCCGTGGGCGGTGACCCGAACATTTTCTACTACCACTCGCATTGGGCGCTGGCCGAGGACCAGGCATTGGTCATCCACATCGACAAGGTTCCGGAGTGCGACTTCTGGAACTTGCAGATCAACAACTACTGGATGGAGTCGCTGGACTACCGCTACCACCAGATTTGCCTCAACAAGCACCAGGCGCAACACGACGCTAACGGCGGCGTGACCCTGGTCCTGAGCGAGCAAGACCCGGGGGTGAACAACTGGCTGCAAACCGCCGGCATCCGCCAGGGCACCCTGTGCCTGCGCTGGGTCGGCGCCCAAGAGCAATGCCATCCAACCACCCAGGTAGTCAACCTGGCGGACGTCACGGAGGCCCTATGAACGCGCATTCGCCGATTGAAGAGTTGAGCGTCGACAACCTGCTGAGCACCGCCAGCGCCCGCACCCATGGCCTGCGCAATTTTGGCGAGGACAACTATCGCGAGTCGTTGCAGGTGCTGCTCGATGCCCTGGCCAGTGAAGCCGAGCTGTCACAGGCCGGCCAGTATCTGCTCCAGGAAAGACTGGTGGGGCAACTGGTCAACCGTTTACTGATCGAGGATTACCTGAGCCGCTATCCGCAAATCACCCAGATACCGATCGACGATCCGCTGGTCATCGTCGGCCTGCCGCGCACCGGCACCACCCTGCTGCAACGCACCCTGGCGGTTGATCGGCGCTTCTATTCGGCGGCCTGGTGGGAGACCCGTTTTCCGGCCCCCCTGGCGGACGAAACCCTGGCGGAGCCGGCCATGCGCATCGCCCGGGCCAAGGCCGAGGTCGAGCTGATGGCTCGGGTTATTCCCCAGATTCTCGCCATCCACCCGCTGGACGCGATGCTCTGCGACGAAGAGTTCATGCTCATGGAACACTCGTTCATGTGCGCCATGGACGCCTACGTCAACGTGCCCAGCTATACCCGTTGGCTGGATCGCCAGGATCAGCGACCGGTCTACACCCAGTTGAAAAAAATGCTGCAGTTTCTGCAGTGGCAAAAAGAACAGCGCGGCGAACCCGCCGGTCAACGCTGGCTGCTCAAGGCCCCGCAACACTTGCACACTCTGGACCTGCTGCTGGATGTCTTCCCGGACGCGCAGGTGATCCTGACCCACCGCGAACCGGCGCAGACAATTCCCTCGATGGCCAGCATGGCGTACACCTTGTGGCAGATGTACAGCGACAACCCGGACCCGAAGAACGCTGGCGACCAGTGGAACAGCCGCATGGCGCGGGGCATCCGTCACACCATGCAGGTTCGCGAGCAACACGCGGCCGAGCGCTTCCTCGATATCCACTTCGCCGACACCGTGAACCAGCCGATGCAGGTTCTGGAGCGGATCTACGCCTTCGCCAACCTGCCGTTCACCGACAAGGCGCGCACCGACGCACAGGCCTGGCTATCGCAGAACCGACGGGAAAAGCGCGCCAGCCACGACTACAGCCTGGAACGTTTCGGTCTGAATGAAGCACAGATGACCGAGGACTATCAGGCATATCGCGCCCGTCATTTGAACGCCAACCACTGACCTCGCCGGAGGAACCATGGCCAAAGCCGCAAACATCGTGACATCCCACAAGGTGGAAATTAACGCCCCTGCCCGTGTGGTCTGGGAGGTGCTGATCGACCTGGACAAGTACCACGAGTGGAACAGCTTTTGTCCGAGCATTATCTGCAGCCTGCAGCTGGGCGCTCCAGTGCATATGCAGGTCCGTATCCCCGGTACCGACGGCACCGTCCCGGTCAACGAATACCTGGTGGCCTGCGAGCCGGAACGACTGCTGTCCTGGGAGCAGCGCCCGGTCCCGGAAAACATGGACGCCGCTCGCCGCGATCAATACATCGAAGCGCTCGACGCCAATCGCTGCAGCTACTTCACCACTGACATTTTCCTTGGCCTGAACCAGGACACGATCATGCGTGAACACGGAGCCTGGGTAAAAGTCGGCTTCGACCAGATGGCCCTGGATCTGAAGCGACGTGCCGAAGAACTGCACGCCAGCCGCACCTGAAAGCCCCATTCATGAGCAAAACAACAAGAAGGTAGTTGCCATGTTGCTGAAAGACAAAGTCGTCATCATTTCAGGCATTGGCCCTGGCCTGGGCATCAAACTGGCCGTGCGTGCCGCGCAATATCAGGCGCAGGCCGTGGTGTTGGCCACCCGCACCCCTGGCAAACTGGACCAGGCTGAAAAGGCCGTCCGCGACGCCGGCTACAGCACTCCGGTGCTGAAAGTCCCCACCGACATCGCCCTGGCCGAACAGTGCCAGGCACTCGCCGAGCTGACGGTCGAGCACTTCGGCCAGATCGACGTATTGATCAACTCGGCCTACGCCCATGGCGCATGGGGCAGCTCCTCCGAGTCGTCAATGGACGACTGGCGCAAGACCATGGACGTCAACCTGTTCGGCACCATGCACATGACCCAGGCCGTGCTGCCACAGATGAAACAACAGAAGTCGGGCAGCATCGTCATGATCAACACCATGGCCACCCGCACTCCCAACCAGCTGGAATCCGGCTATGCCGTCTCCAAGGGTGCATTGAAAACCGCCGTGCAGTACCTGGCCCAGGACCTCGGCCCGTTTGGCATCCGTGTCAACTCCACCTTCATGGGCTGGATGTGGGGCGCGCCGGTGATCGGCTACTTCGAGGGCGAAGCCAAGCGCCTCGGCGTCCCGATAGCGTCGCTGATCGACCAGGTCGCGCAGCAGATTGCGTTGCGCAAAATCCCCGAGGACCACGACTGCGCCATGGCCGCGCTGTATCTGGCCAGCGACTACGCCAAGGCCATTACCGGCGCACAGCTGGATGTCAACGGAGGCCACTTCCTGCCCCACTGAGGGCCGCTGGCCGAACGCCAGGGCTTTTTCCGTAAGGGCCGGATCGGCCACAGCGCGACCATGCACGGCCCATCCACAGGGCCGTCGGCATGGCCGGCGTCCGGAGTGGCACATTTGACGATGGCAGCGCCCTACCCGCTCGTCCCCTATGGTTGGCACACAGGAAAAATCATCAAGAAACCCGAAAAAACGCCGCACCAACGCCTGAAGGTTCACGACTCCCGCGCCGGCCGGGATGAGCTCAGGTACATCTGGAACGTCCAGGATCGGATTGATAAAGGAGGAATGCTTCCCGAAGGTGGCACAACCGATCATGGCGCGCTTTTCCCGGACGCAGCCTGTGTGACCTGTAACCAGTTTTTTTGGGACCCGCTATGCCCCTTCATCTGTTTACGGTGACGGCTTGAACTGCAGAATGACCAGGCGCCTGCAAAGGCGAAATTCCCGCCCCTCCACTGGGGTCCGTTCCTCAGCCGAGGCGGTCGATGGCGCTTGTAAGATTGACGCGGGCTTGCTGTTCGAATGCATCGAAGTACGGTGCGGTCGTATAGATGCGCCCGCGTGCCAGGAAGCCCTCCAGGACCTGGCGCCGCTTTCGGCGGTACACAAACAGAGGTACATATCGGTACTCGCGACGGACTTGGCGGTCGTACTCCTCAAACCGCGCGGCCGATGCCCCAAGGATCGCCAGATCCGTGTCCACCAACACGGCCTCGTCTGCCGACGCTGGAGCGCCGTCGTGTCGCGTCACCATGATCAGGCCGTAAAGCCTGCGTCGGATTTCATCCCCCAGGCCGCTATCGCGTGCCACGTCGTCCAGCCATTGCGCACTGCGCAGCTCGTTGTCGCTGCGAAGGGGGTCGTATATGGCGTCATGAAACCAGAGTGCGAGGTCGACTTCAGCGGGGGCATGGCAGGCAGCGTTGATGAGCCGGCGCACCTGGAGGCATTCCTGCAAATGCTGGCAGTTGTGGTACGCACGATGGGGCTCGCGGTAGCGTCGAAGGAGCTCTTCATAGGTTGCTCGCGGCGGGCAGCCGGCGCCAAGCTCCGCCCAGAGGCGAGCCCAGGCGGCGAAATCCACACCATCAGGCAACTCGGGGGCGCCGTGCGCGCCGGCCGGAAAGAGGTTGCGCCCTTCTGGCGTTCCCCTCATCGCTCCTCCTCCCCATCAATGTACCGCTCGACCCAGGCGATCAACGTCGGTGCGGCAAAAGCCGTCGGCAGCAGTGGTCGCGCCGTGGTGGACAGCGTGAACGCCCCCTGGATAAAGCAGGTAATGCCCGCCACCAGCGCGTCGAGCCCTCGGGCGCGGCGTCCGCGTTCGGCGAACCGCTGCCGGAGCAGGCCCTTGAGAAGCTTCATCTGCGCCGCTAGCACAGCCTGATAGACCTCACGCACGTCCGGGTCGTGGGCCGACTGCTCGCCGATCATCACCCATGCCGCGACCGCATCGGGCTGCGCGTCCGAACCGTAGGCCAGGTGTGCTGCAATGTAGGCCTGAAGCCTTTGCTCGGCGGTCTGGGCCTCAGCGGCCCGGGACTCGTAGCGCTGATGGGCGTAGCCGGCCAGTGAGTCGACCAGTGCCACCAAGATCTCGCGCTTGTCCTTGAAGTGGTAGTGCACGAGGCCAGGCGCTAGCTCCGCATGCCGGGCGATGGCCGCTACGGTTGCGCCAGCGTAGCCGGCCTTGGCCATGACAGCCTGGAGTGCCGCCACGATCTGGCCGCGTCTTTCATCAGTGTTCGAGCGCCGTGCCATGTCACCTTTCCAATGTTGGTTGCGCGACCAGCTTAGCATTGACATCGACCCCGCCACACCCTAGCTTTCCAAATATTGGTTATCAGACCAACTTTGGAGATCACGATGAATTCCTTCGCTGAAAAACTGATGGCGAGGGCCACTGCTGCGTCGGCCTCGGTCGAGCTACCGCTGGGTGACCGGGTGCGGTGTGTCCTGGTGCACGAGTTTCTTTCAGCCAGCGAGTGCGAAGCGTTGATAGAAGCCACGGAGCAGTGCGGGTTCGCCAGCGCAGGGTCGGACTACCCGTCCTCCTACCGCGATAATGACCGGATCGTGGCAGACGACCCTGCTCTGGCCGGGCGGCTATTCGAACGTTTGAAGCACTGCGCCTTGCGGATGCCGAGGCTCGGGACGGTGATCGATGAGGACGGCTGGCATCTGGTCGGCATCAATGAGCGGCTGCGCTTCTGCCGCTACCGGCCCGGTACCCAGTTCCGTGCCCATCAGGATGGTGTCCACCATCGCCAGCACCAACAGTCACGCCTGACCTTCATGATTTATCTCAACGACGATGCATTCAGCGGCGGAGAGACCGTGTTCTTCGAGGGACGGTCCGCCGCCATGTCGAACCGGGATTCCACGCTCAGGCTGCGCCCCCGAAAGGGCAGCCTGATCGTATTCGACCACACACTCTGGCACGCCGGCGCCTTAGTGGACGCTGGCCAAAAATACGTCATGCGCAGTGACCTGATGTACGAGCCACAGCAATCCTTGCACGCCGACGGCCCCTTCCAGCCGGGCCACCGCGGTTACGTATGGGCGCTTGCCGACCTTGGCGACAGGGGCTTTGCAAGCGCCGGGCGTGACGCAACCATCCGGCTGTGGGATCGCGAGGGCCGGTGCCTGGGCCAGCTTGACGGACATACACAATCCATTCTGGGTCTGGTGGGCGTGGCGCCTGGCGAGCTTGTTTCTCACTCGCGGGATCGAACAGTCCGGCATTGGTCCTTGGCGACCGGCAAGTCAAGGTTGATCGGCACATCGGACTCGGCCGTCCTGTCCTCGGCAAAGTTAGGCGCTGGCCTCTTCGTAACCGGGGCTGCTGACGGTCGCGTGACAGTCTGGAACCTGGCGACAGGTGCCACGGACAAGCGTCAGGCCCACGCCTGCTGGGTCTGGGCGATCGCGCCTACGGCCAACGGTGGTTTCGCCACCGCATCGGAGGACGGAACCGTCAGGCTGTGGCAACCCGAGGAGCGGGACTGCGTACAAGTGCTCGATCTGGGCCGCCCCCTGAGAACGCTGGCGAGCTGGATCGACGCCAATGGCAGCGTCACCTTGGCCGTTGGTGATCTCGACGGCGCGGTGCACCTGCTAGCGACCGAACCGATGCTCGCGCTCCTGGATTGCCTTGCCGCTCATGACGGGCCTGTGCGGCGCGTGCGCTTCGAGGCGCGAGACATGCTGCTGACCTGCGGCGAGGACGGATTCGTCAAGCGCTGGAACCTGCCCTCACGGCAAGGGGTGAGCATCGGCTCACACGACAACTTTGCAACCGATGTGCTCCCCACCCGCTCCGGTGGCTGGATCAGCTGTGGGTATGACGGCCGGATATTGGTGCATGGCGACAAGGGTTAGGACGCCCTACTCCTGCGCTACCCAATACCAGACCGGCGGAGCCCCAAGGTGGTTCTTAAAAGTCAGTGAGCGGATCTGAGGCCAACGTCAGAGGCAGGACAGCGGGCACAAAGCCGATCGTTGGAAAGCGCCCCGTTCAATCATAAAGGCGACGCATTGCGTCGCCTTTTTTGTTGCTTCATTACTCAACCAGGGGTCAGGCAGGATCAGCCTGCCCTAAGGTTCTATCACCCAAGGTACGCAGCAGATCGAAGCCATCACTGAGCAACAGGCCGATGGCAAAGCGGATCTGTGAGAGGTCCTGCGGAACAGAAGCGCAGTCGAGGATTTCCAGCAGGTTGCGGGCTGCACCGATGCGTTGCTGAGCGCAGGTATACAGATCGGCCAACGAGGCGTTGGCGTCCAGGTAGAGGACGGGATGGTCAGTGTCGTTGCGGGTGAGCGGGATGGGATTGCAGGTAGGTGTGCGGGTCATTGGTGAAGCTCCATGAGAGACAAGTCTTTACCGCCGTCAAACAGCCAAATGGAATCGGCTAAGAGACGAGGTTTATGCCCATAGTTTTTTGGCCCGCGATGACCAGTCACTTAAGTTGCGGTGACGTGTTGGACTATAGAAGTGGTATTCGCTCGATGACAGTTTCTGGGTAAAAGATCGTTCGGTTTATCGTTTCAAAAACATACAGTGATCAGCTTATGACAGGCTGCCTTTGCCCGGAAGCAGCCTCTTACCAATGGCCGCTTTCGACCCTAAGCTGACGGTGGGCATAGGCAGAAATCGGCCAAAAGGTGCCTCACACGCATCTCAGCTTCGCCCCCATGACCCAGCCCGTCCCAGTGAGCGAAGTGAGCTCTTTGAGCGCGTTGTTAGGAGATAGTGAGGACATGCTGGTAGACAGTGCTTCTTTCGGTATCACAGAATAATTTTTTATGAGCTCCTGTCAAAACGTTTGCCTCGACGTTGCCTGCAATTGCTCTGTAATGAGCTCCCCTCATGTTTTTATAAATATCGAAGAAACCACTTTCGGGGAGTCCAGTGTCTTTTTTTGAAAGCAACGCGCCGTAGATTGCTGTTTTGCTGTCGCAAATACCTCTGCACGCCTCCTCAAAAGTATCCCATACCTCGTTCTTTGGCGTGCCTGTTTTGAAGACATTGTAAATTTTCGGGTAAGAAACAGTTTTCCTGTCTCTTGCAGCTGAGATCAGAATTTCTCGGATTGTCTGAATCGGGTCTTGCATAGTTTGGCCATTCCCTAACTGTAAGTAGACGACACACGCGGGATAAAATTTTCCGCCACTTGTGTCTGATAAAGTTACTTCCCCTTCAGCAGCACCTTAGGTACGGCTATAACGCGACAATAGCGGGGGAAAAGCGACATGAGTCTTCACGGAGATTACGAAGTCGCTAGCAACGTGTCCATGGCCTGTTACTGCTGCTGCTCGTAACGAGCCACCCTCCCCGAGGGTGACGCTTCTGGCCGAAAACTGTCAGTCAAGGTAGGAAAATCAACCCTGCTCCATTGCTTCCTTCGCTCCCTCCCTACCGGCTCACGCCTCCTCAATTTTCCGGTGAATCGCGATTAGATCAGGAAGGAATTTTAGACAATTCCCTGTAAAAAACTCTCGGGACTTATTGATCCGATATTTATCAAACAAACAATGCAAAGCCTGCTCTAGCTTTGAATAGTTTGTGGTTTCAAGCTGGCTTAAGATCGTGAAGCGAAAAGGTACCCCCGTCGTATAGAGCTGTGTGATGCGCTTGTCGACTGACCCACTGGTTATTCCAATCTTTACGATCTCGACTTGCTCAGCGGTATAGAGACCGGTGGAGAGCACGTACAGCGTCCCGATATCCGCCTCTAGCTTGGCAAGGTCCTCCCCCTCAATGAAATCATCAGCCTTGGTGTCCACTGAGGCGGCGTCTGCCAAGAGAGTCATTAGGTGAGGCTTACGACTTTTATCTGCCGCGATGTCCGAGGCGCCTCTGCAGGCTAAGTAAATTCGGGCAAGAACAGCATGGTCAACATCTTTGTAGTTACCTGCTGCGACGTTTTTCAAATGGCTTGGCGTGCCAACGTACTGAGGGTATCCGGTCTTCACGAACTCTCGGATCTGTTGCGGTGTCAGTCCCTCAGGGTGCTGCCGAAGAATCTCCCGTACCACATCGGTGAAGCTTAGTTCGCCCTGCATACTCAATCCTAGAAAATGCTGATTTACGTTGATGGTACCAGCGGATCAACCAATGAAACATAACTCACGCACATCGCAGAAATACGCTTTTCTTCACAACTTGTGACGACTCCTGCTGGCCGATAGGTGCCTCTCGCAAAGGGCAGCTACCGGCCAATAGCGGCCCGTCAGATCCTGCTGAAGTCATCCCTTAGATGCCGGTGAGCAACTGTAGAGTTCTAGTCTCACTTCTCAATCGAAACTACACAATTCCACTTTGGCCTTTGCTGAATGCTGTTCGCGTGCTGAAAACCATGCTGCCCACAAATAGCGTCCACCGTCTAAAACAAGCAACCCAACCGCAGTCCAGATTGGCACATATGTCAGCCACTGTTCAGGCTTGATCCGCTCACCTAGGATCAACGCTACTGCGACCATCAATATCGGTTCTACGTAACCCAGTAAACCGAACAGGCTGAACGGTAGATGCTTTCCTGCAACGGTGTAGGACATGAATGCCGCCGAACTGATGATTGCCAACAGCGCAAGCAATAGATACAAATTGGGCACCTGAGTGAACACCCCCGGCGTCGACCTGACTCCCATCGCAAAATAGGCGGCAACCGGTAGCGTAAGCCGAGGCTCGCGGTAGAGAGCTTACGCCGCAACATGAAATACAGTGGAAAACCGAAGGCAACCAACAGCGTAGACCACGATATTTTCCCAACCTGATAAAGCTCATTGAGCGCGCCTAGCCCAGCGCAAAGAGCGGCAATTTTTTGGATTGGTGTCAGCTGGTCACCGTAAGCAACTTTGCCGAACAGGAGCATTACGAGAGGCAGCAGGAATTAGCCAAGTGAAACATCGAGGCCATGCCCGTTGAGCGGTGCCCACATGAATAGCCATTGCTGGGTACCCAGCAGAGCGCTGCTCAAGCGAAGTCCGATGAGTAACCGTGGCCTCTGCCTAAGGCGTTGCCAGACGATCTTCACTTGGCACCATGCTCCGCTAATTATTAAAAAAGCGGTGATACAAGGCAGCATCAGCAGCATGCGCCAGCCAAAAATTTCCACTCCAGTGAGTGGGGATAGCAAGGTTGCGTAGTAGTAAAGGATGGCGAAAAGGCAGGATGAAGTGATAGACAGAGCGACGCCTTTGAACAAGGGGCCTCCATTTCTTTGAAGTGAGAATTATCCGACGGCTAAATTGCCCATGGGGGCGCGGGAATAAATTTTGATTCGACCCATTTTTTGAAGGCCGTTACTACGGCGCTGGGAAACTTAGATGAGGGTCTAACCAGATAAACCCCTCCGGCGGTGTCCAACTGCCAGTCCGGGAGAACATGACGCAACTTTCCGGCCGCAATGTCATGACGCATCAACCATTCGCCAGCACCCAATATTCCTGAATCAGCGCAAGCCGCGGCGAGTAATGATTCGCTGTCGTTGGCCGTCAGGTTTCCTTTTGGCAAGACGGTCTGGAATTCGCTGCCGCGATAAAGTTTCCACTGCGGAAAAGACGCAAGACCACTGAAGCGAAGACAATTGTGCTCGATCAGGTCGTGTGGGGTTTCGGGCATGCCGTGCTTTTCGATATACGCCGGCGAAGCACAAAGAATCCGGCGATGGTCACTAAGTTGCATTGCTATTAGTCGGTTGTCTTCCAGTTCTCCGATCCGGATCGCAACGTCAAATCCTTCGTCAATGATGTCGACCAGGCGTTCGCTATAGTCTGCGAGAATCGAGACGTGCGGATGATCCCTGAGAAACTCCGGCAACATGGGGCCAAGCCATCGCCGTCCCATAGCTGCCGGCAGAGCGAGTCGCAAGGTACCTCGAACTTCGTTAGCACCTTCCGCCGCCTGCTGCTGAGCTACATCCATCAGGTCTATGGCCGCGCGCAAACGCTCTTCAAGCTTGGAGCCCACTTGCGTAATTCGGACTTGCCGTGTGGAGCGCTCGACGAGACGGACTCCCAGGCGCTTTTCCATCGCGGCCAGTCGTTTCGAAACGATGGTAGGGTGTCGCTGCAGAAGCCTGCCTGCAGCGACAAAGGAGCCTTGCGAGGCAACGGCCAGAAACGCAGCGATTTCGTCACTGTGCTGATTATTCAGAACGTCAAGATTCATGGTTTTAGAATGATAGCTCCTGAGGACTGCCCCGACTCCAACGCTGTGTGCGCCAGCGATGCATCTTTCAAAGCGTAGCTGGCCCAGATACGAGGTTTGATAATCCCCGACTCTATAGCTGCCAACACATCCTGTGCCCGCTCTTGATATTCAGCCGCGCTGGCGGTGTGCGCTGCAAGCGATGGACGCGTCAGAAACAGCGATCCTTTAGCGTTAAGCGTTGACAACTCAACAGCCGAGGGCGCACCTGACGATGCCCCAAACGATACCATCAGTCCGCGTGGGCGTAGGCTATCCAAAGACGCCTCGAAGGAAGCACGTCCGATTGGGTCATAGACCACATCGACCTTTCGGCCTTGGGTAATACGACTGACCTCGGATGCCAGGTTGTTGGCGTCGAACACCAGTACCTCATCACAACCTGATGTCAGTGCTTTTTCAACACTGGCTTGTTTTGAAACTACACCGATCACTGTCGCCCCAAGGTGTTTGGCCCAGGGCACCATGATCTCTCCCAATCCTCCCGCCACACCATAAATCAGGACAGTTTTGCCGTGGGTTACTGGATAGGTGGTTTTTAGCAAGTACTGCGCTGTAATGCCTTTGAACATGACAGCGGCAGCATCATCGAAGGACAAGGTTTCGGGTATCTTCACCAGCCGCTCTGCCGGATAAAGTCGGGCGGACGCGTATGATCCTATAGGTCCGGTGGCATAAGCGACACGATCGCCAACCTGAACGTTACTGACACCTTCACCAATGATGACGACCCGTCCGGCTCCCTCTAATCCGAGAACGGATGGCAGCGCAACAGGCGTTACGCCCTTTCGTTGAGTCACGTCGAGGAAGTTGACCCCAATGGCCTCCTGTTCAATCCAAACCTCACCTGGCCCTGGCAATTGCTCATTCACTGGTTCCAGTTTCAGAACCTCAGGCGCGCCGAATTGGTTAAAACGGATAGCGGATATCATGGTAATTTTCTCCACAGTCAGAAGCTGTTTCCAAGCCGATGCCGCCAGTGTGAGAACTCAACCTCAGATGAACAAGATGGGCTTAATGCAGAACATTAATGCATTAATTGCAGCAATAGCATCGTTAAATCAACTGCAGCGCAAGACGATGAGGGGCGAACAGAGCTGAGGGAAAAAAGTAGCTGCTACGTGTGCGCAACGAGTCGATTCAATAGTTCAGGAGCGACCGCTTCTGGCCGATTGCGGCCTGTCACGAACGGTAGAAATCGGCCAAATGCAGTCATTGAGTATCAAGAGGCGGTTCAGTAGAACCGCGGCCTGTAGATCCTTTTGCGTTCTTCAGATCAATGCAGTGGCCTTTTTTTCAACTAGCCCAGCTCCCACTACCAGCATTTCAGGCAAGCTTTTTCTATCTTCGTCTGATGCAGCGCCGATATGAACATCACCTTTCCACAGCTCCCCAGCTACAACTCTAAGATCTAGGTCTGTCTGAGTGCTTCTTAAATCCTCGTGCCCAACGTAGTGCCAGCGTTTTTTTTGAATAGGTGCTTTTGATGTGTAAAGCAGGAGATCAAATCTGTCAGGTAACTCGTCCGGAAGTCTTTGTTCAGTAGAAAAAAATTTATATATTCCAAGCAAAATGGTGTCTTTGTATCGCTCTGATACATACAAAACCTTGGCTGGCTTAAATCCTCCTTCTACAGGGATCAATACGATGTCACCAGCTGTCGTTTTCTTGAGTTTCACAGTCCGAGTCTCTTCAAAGTTTCATTAAATAACTGATCGGTACCGGTTAGCGACGGCCCGTCTTCGGCCGTCGCTATGCATGGTCAAACCTCAGTCTGCTTCGTCCTCTCCAGGGCGTCATCGGTCTCAATACCCAGATATCGAACGGTGCTCTCCAGCGTCGAATGGCCGAGCAGCAGTTGAACCGCCCGCAGGCTCTTTGTCCTGCGACTTGAAGCCTTACTCGGATGGCCGAGATTTCTCTCAGGATGCCGTTGAGTCGATAGCAGCCCCTTCTGCACTCGACCAGAAACTAGCGTTGGAAAACGCTACAACGAATGGCAGCCCACCCCTACCCCTGCGCCACCCAATACCAGACCGCTCCCCCCTCAAACGCCGGCATCACTTCCCCCTCCGCAAAGCAGCGCCGCGACTCCGGCGCCGCCGGGGTAAACCAATAACCGGCCTTGCTGCAAAACTGCCCCGCCACCACCGGCGCTACATGTTTCGGGTGACTTGGCTGAAGATTTCTCGCGTAGGCCAGCAGATCCTTGGGATAGACCCTGTGCTCGACCCCGCTGTCATCGATGCCATACAGAAAGGCGATGGCTGCCGCCTCGAACGCCCAATACCCGCAATAGCTGCCCTCGTCCCCTTGCAGGTGGCTGTCGTGCCAAGGCGCCTGTTCGAACGCGGGGTACCAGTCGTCACAGTACTGCTGCAGAAGGTCGCTGGCCTCGGTCGGGTCGTCGGCGTAGATGGCTTGTATCAGCGGTGTGTAGACGTCGTGGTACCAGTCATCGACGTCATATCGGTCGGGCAGCAGTTTGCACAGCAGGTCTTCGTAGAGGGTGTCGTCCCCGGCGTAACCCGCGGGGTCGATCAGGGCCACGAAGCGTTGGAGCAGGTCGGTGCGGTGCAGCAGGATGCACAGGCTGAACACCTGGACGCACTCTTGGTACTGGTCGAGCCAGTCGTCGATCGCCAAGGGGGTGATGTTCGGAATCTGGTTGTACTGGGCCAGTTGTCTTTGCAGGTGTTCGTAACTGTCCACCAGGGTTTCCAGCAGGGGAATCAGCAGGTCGATGCTGTGGCCGGCGGTATAGCGGATGAGGATTTCCTTGAAGATCCACTTCTGGAAATGCCGGGCCCTGAGGGACTTTTCCTGTGCTTCGGAGTCGGACTCAAAGGTGTTCTCGGTAAAGAACTCCACGCTGTGCTGGTAGTTGCTGAAGAAGTTCGCAAGGCGCGCTGCGCTGAGGAATGCTTGTCGTCTGTCCTTGATCATGGGTCTTCCTTACCTGAACGACGCCCGCTCCAGGCATTGCCGGCAAGCGCGGCAACGCGCAGTCACCGGTCCAAAAAACAAAGCCCGCGACACAAGGCGCAGGCTGGATAGGGTTGCAGCAGGTCGAGCCGGATCAGTTACCCGGCCCCTTAGAAGTTCGCCGGGGTGTTGGCGCTGATGATTTCCGCCTCATCCTGGCCAATATTGCGGAAGCTGTGGGGCAAGGTGGTGGGGAAGTAATAGCCATCCCCCGGGTTGAGCACGCTGACTTGCCCGTCCACGGTCAACTCCACGGTGCCGCGGGTCACCAGGCCGCACTCCTCGCCTTCGGCATGCACGATGGCTTCTTCGCCGGAGCTGGCGCCGGGGGCGTATTGCTCGCGCAGAAAGCGCATCTGCCGGTTGGCCACCGGGGCGCCGATCATCAACAGGCGCAGGCCGTCGCGGCCCAGGTCGGGCTGTTCGTTGGCGCGGAACACGTATTGGTGCTCACGGGGCGGCTGGTCGAAGGTGAAGAAGTCGGCCAGGGACATGGGGATGCCTTCCAGCAGCTTTTTCAGGGAGCTGACGGAGGGGCTGACGCGGTTCTGTTCGATCAGGGAGATGGTGGCATTGGTTACGCCGCTACGACGGGCCAGCTCGCGCTGGGAGAGTTTGTAGCTTTCGCGAACGAGTTTGAGTCGGGTGCCCGTGTCCATAACAGCCTTATGTGAGAAGTACTTAAGGGTATTTTTGCGGCGGTTGGGTCGCGAACGTCGCGATTTGGCTGCCCTGGAGCCTGAAAAGGCGGCTATTTAAACATGTTTGACAGGCAAGCTGTAAAGACTGGCGATGAGGGGTGCCGCGGGGGAAATGTGGGCGTTGTCGGGGGGGCGTCGGGAGGTCCTGCGGACCTCGTCGCAGCCTGCGGCAGCGGCTACAGGGTGGAGGCTGTAGCCGCGGTGCACATTCAGATGCCGAAGCGGTCGCGCAGGGCGTAGTACGCGGCGCCCATGGCGGTCAACGGGGCCTGGAAGGTGCGCCCGCCGATCATCGGCATGTGCGGCAGGGAGGCGAAGGCGTTGAAGCGCTCGGCGTCGCCGCGGATCATTTCGGCAATCAGCTTGCCCGCCAGGTGTGAACAGGTAACACCGTGGCCGCTGTAGCCCTGCATGTAGTAGGCGTTCTTTTCGATACGGCCGAATTGCGGCATGCGCGACATGGTCAGCAGGAAATTGCCGGTCCAGCGGTAGTCGATCTTCACGTCCTTGAGCTGGGGGAAGGTCTTGAGGATCTTCGGCCGGATCAGTTGCTCGATATCATCCGGTTCCCGGGCGCCGTAGACCACGCCGCCGCCGTACAGCAGACGGTTGTCGCCGGTCAGGCGGAAGTAGTCCAGCAGGTAGTTGCAGTCTTCCACGCAGTAGTTGTTGCTGATCAGGCTGCGGGCCAGTTGTTCCGGCAACTGCTCGGTGACCACGATCTGCGAACCGCAGGGCATGCTCTTGCGGGTCACGCGGGGGTCGAGGTCCTGCTGCAGGTAGGCGTTGCCGGCGATCAGCAGGTATTTGGCGCGGACCACGCCCTTGGCGGTACGCACCACGTTGGGTTCGCCGTAGGTGATTTCCACCGCCGCCGACTGTTCGAAGATCTTGCCGCCCAGGCCGATGATGGCGCTGGCTTCGCCCAGGGCCAGGTTCAGCGGGTGGATGTGGCCGCCCTGCATGTCCAGCAGGCCGCCGATGTAGTTCTTGGTGCCGACTTCGCGGTCGATCTGCGCCTTGTCGAGCATCTTCAGGTTGTTATTGCCCAGGCGCTCCCAGTTGCGCTTCTGTTCCGCCAGGCCCTTGAGCTGCTTGTTGTTCAGGGCGGCGAAGATGCCACCGGGGCGGTAGTCGCACTGGATGTCGTAGTGCTGGATGCGCTGGCGGATGATCTCGGCGCCTTCGAAGATCATGCTGCCGAGTACTTCGGCGCTTTTTTCGCCGTAGCGTTCTTCGATCACGTCCACGTCGCGGCTGTAGGAGTTGACCAGTTGCCCGCCGTTGCGCCCGCTGGCGCCGAAGCCGACCTTGGCCGCTTCCAGCACGGTGACGCTGTAGCCGGCTTCCGCCAGGAACAAGGCCGAGGACAGGCCGGTGTAGCCGGCGCCGATCACGCAGACGTCGCACTCCACCAACTCTTCGAGTTGCGGGTAGTCGGTGGTCTGGTTGCGGGTCGCCGCGTAGTAGCTGTTCACGTAGGTTTGCATGAGAAATTCCCCAGCGGGTACGGGCCCAGGCCCGCCGCCGCTGTTGTTATAAGAGTTAGAGCTTGATCCAGGTCGCTTTGAGCTCGGTGTATTTGTCGAAGGCGTGCAACGACTTGTCGCGGCCATTGCCGGACTGTTTGAAGCCGCCGAACGGAGCGGTCATGTCGCCGCCGTCGTACTGGTTGACCCACACACTGCCGGCCCGCAGGCCACGGGCAAAACGGTGGGCGCGGCTGAGGTTGGCGGTCCAGACCCCGGCCGCCAGGCCGAAGATGCTGTCGTTGGCGATCTGCAGCGCTTCTTCTTCGGTATCGAAACTGATGACCGACAGCACCGGGCCGAAGATCTCTTCCCGGGCGATGGTCATGGCGTTGGTCACGCCGTCGAAGATCGTCGGCTCGACATACAGGCCGCCAGTGCTTTGCAGGGCACGGGCACCACCGGCCAACAGTTGGCCGCCCTGCTCCTTGCCGATGTCGATGTAGCGCAGCACGTTCTCCAGCTGGCGCTGGTCCACTACCGCGCCGACCCGGGTCTCGGGGTCGAGGGCGTGGCCCGGTTTCCAGCCCTTGAGGGCCTCCACCAGCAGCGGGATGAACTGCTCGCGGATCGAGCGCTGCACCAGCAGGCGCGAGCCGGCGGTGCAGACTTCGCCCTGGTTGAAGGCGATGGCTGCGGCCGCCGCCTCGGCGGCTTCGCGCAGGTCCGGGGCATCGGCAAACACCACGTTGGGGCTCTTGCCACCGGCTTCCAGCCACACCCGCTTCATGTTGCTCTCGCCGGCATACACCAGCAGTTGCTTGCCCACGGCGGTGGAGCCGGTGAAGGCCAGCACGTCCACATCCATGTGCAGGGCCAGGGCCTTGCCGACGGTGTGGCCGTAACCCGGCAGGACGTTGAACACGCCCTTGGGGATTCCGGCGTCCAGGGCCAGCTGGGCGATGCGGATCGCGGTCAACGGCGACTTTTCCGACGGCTTGAGAATGAACGAGTTGCCCGCCGCCAGGGCCGGGGCGAATTTCCAGCTGGCCATGATCAGCGGGAAATTCCACGGCACGATGGCCGCTACCACGCCTGCCGGTTCCCGGGTCACCAGGCCCAGCTGGTCGTGGGGCGTGGCCGCCACTTCGTCGTAGAGCTTGTCGATGGCTTCGGCGTTCCAGCGGATGGCGTTGGCCGTGGCCGGAATGTCGATGGCCATGGAGTCGCCAATCGGCTTGCCCATGTCCAGGGTTTCCAGGAGCGCCAGTTCTTCCTGGTGCTCAAGGATCAGTTCGGCAAAGCGCGTGAGGATGCGCTTGCGCTCGGCCGGGGCCTTGCCCGACCAGACGCCACTGTTGAACGCCTGGCGCGCCACGGCCACCGCACGATCGGCATCGGCCTGATCGGTGCTGGCGACGTTGGCCAGGAAGCGCCCGTCCACCGGGCTCAGGCATTCAAAGGTGGCACCGCTGGCGGCGGCGCAGTACTGGCCGTCGATAAAGGCACGGCCTTCGAGGCTGAGGGACTGGAAGTGCTGCTCCCAGTCGCTGCGGGATTTAGTCATGGCAAATACTCAACGCAGGAAGTGACACGGTCATCAGACCGTGTGCAGGTACCAGTTGTATTCCAGGTCGGAGATGGAGTTTTCGAACTCCGCCAACTCGCTTTCCTTACAGGCCACGAACACGTCGATGTACATCGGGTCGATGTACTTGGCCATCACTTCGCTGTCGTCCAGTACGCGCAGGGCGTCCCGCAGGTTGGTGGGCAGGCTTTGTTCGTTCTGCTCGTAGGAGTTGCCTTCAACCGGCGCGCCCGGGTCGATCTTGTTGGTCAGGCCGTGGTGAATGCCCGCCAGCACCGAAGCCATCAGCAGGTAAGGGTTGGCGTCGGCGCCAGCCACCCGGTGCTCGATGCGCACCGCATCGGCAGAACCTGTGGGTACGCGCACGGCCACGGTGCGGTTGTCGATGCCCCAGGTCGGCGAGTTCGGCACGTAGAACTGCGCACCGAAGCGGCGGTACGAGTTGACGTTGGGGCACAGGAAAGCCATCTGCTGCGGCAGGGTGTCGAGCACGCCGCCGATGGCATGGCGCAGGGCTTCGTTGGTCTCTGGGTCTTCGCTGGCGAAGATGTTGTTGCCCTGTTTGTCGAGGATCGAGATGTGCACATGCAGGCCGTTGCCCGCCTGGCCCGGATAAGGCTTGGCCATGAAGGTGGTGTCCATTTCATGGTCGTAGGCGATGTTCTTTACCAGGCGCTTGAGCAGTACTGCGTAGTCACAGGCCTTGATCGGGTCGCTGACGTGGTGCAGGTTGACTTCGAACTGCGCCGGGGCGCTTTCCTTGACGATGGCGTCGGCCGGAATGCCCTGCTCTTTCGCGCCTTCGAGGATGTCTTGCAGGCAGTCGACGTACTCGTCGAGGTCGTCGATCAGGTAGACCTGGGTCGAATGCGGACGCTTGCCGGAGATCGGCGAACGAGGCGACTGCGGACGGCCGTTCACGTTGTCCTGGTCGATCAGGTAGAACTCCAGTTCAAAGGCCGCGCAGATGGTCAGGCCCATCTCATCGAACTTGCTCACCACCTGGCGCAGCACTTCGCGGGGGTCGGCGAAGAACGGCTGGCCTTCGATCTCGTGCATGGTCATCAGCAGTTGCGCGGTGGGGCGCTTCTGCCAGGGCTCGACGCTCAGGGTGCCGGGGATCGGGTAGCAGATGCGGTCGGCATCACCGATGTCCAGGCCCAGGCCGGTGCTTTCCACCGTGGAACCGTTGATATCCAGGGCAAACAGCGAGGCGGGCAGGTTGATGCCCTTCTCATAGACCTTGTGCAGCGCGGTGCGCTCGATGCGCTTGCCGCGCACCACACCGTTCATGTCTGCAATCAGCAGATCGACGTAGAGAACCTCGGGGTGTTTTTTCAGGAAGGCATTGGCTTCATTGAGTTGAATGGCACGCGGGGGGACCGACATGATGCACCTATTGTGTTAATTATTATGTTCACTGCTGTGACACGCCAGCAGTCAACCCGAAAGAAAAACCGGAGTCAATAGCCAACAGCAGCCACCATTCGTCAATTATTTTGCCTCACTAAAGGTCGATACGCCGCGCAATCCGCGCCGCCTGCGGGTTTCAAGCAGATAATGTTTAGAATTTTTTACATGGAAGTTGTTAATTAAAATCAACGAGGATAAGCTCTGGAAAAACTCGTTCCAGCGTGAATTTCGAGGTGATAAAAATGGCATTCAAGCCATTGATCGGCGTTACTGCGTGCGTCAAAGAGATCGGCCTGCACCCCTACCACGTCAGCGGCGACAAGTACTTGCGTGCTGTCAGCGTCGCGGCCGAGGGCCTGCCCCTGATCATTCCTTCCCTGGCGGATCTGATCGACATCGACGATCTGCTGCGGCAAGTGGATGGGCTGCTGTTTACCGGCTCGCCATCCAATGTCGAACCCTTCCATTACCAAGGCACTCCCAGCGAGCCGGGCACCGCCCACGACCCGCAGCGCGATGCCACCACCCTGCCCCTGCTGCGCGCGGCGATTGCCGCCGGCGTGCCGGTGCTCGGCATCTGCCGCGGCTTCCAGGAAATGAACGTGGCCTTCGGCGGCAGCCTGCACCAGAAGGTGCATGAACTGCCGGGCTACATGGACCACCGCGAAGCCGACGATCCGCGCATCGAAGTGCAGTACGCCCCGGCGCACCCGGTGGCGATCCAGCCCGGCGGTGTGTTCGAGGCCATGGGCCTGGGCGGTGAGATCCAGGTCAACTCGATCCACAGCCAGGGCGTCGACCGCCTGGCCCCCGGCCTGCGGGTCGAGGCCGTGGCCCCGGACGGCCTGATCGAGGCGCTGTCGGTGGAACACAGCAAGGCCTTCGCCTTCGGCGTGCAGTGGCACCCGGAATGGCAGGTGCTGTCGAACCCGGCCTACCTGCGGATCTTCCAGGCCTTTGGCGACGCCTGCCGGCAACGGGCCGCACAACGGCGCTGAACCACCGGCCGCGGCCACAACCCAGACGATTCATCACGCCCTGCCCCGCGGCGAGCGCGCCTGTGCGCGCCCGTCGTCCAGCGTGAGCAACACACGGCAAGACCACAACAACAAATAGCGTCAGGCCGCCAGGGAGGCAGCGCCGAATCAGCCCGCACTCACTGCGGGCTGGCAATCAACCTTTAGGCCCGGCCGAATTGATCGGGCTGCTGACACCTGTTGGGAGTTTCACATGGCAAACGCCTCCAGCACTTACCGCAAGGCCCTCGAAGGCACTCCGAGCCCGCAGAAGGTCCTGGTCAAGATCGACCGCGTGACCAAGAAGTTCGATGAAACCGTGGCCGTGGACGATGTGTCCCTGGAGATCCACCAAGGCGAGATCTTTGCCCTGCTGGGCGGTTCCGGCTCCGGCAAATCCACCCTGCTGCGCATGCTCGCCGGCTTCGAACGCCCCACCGAAGGCCGCATCCTGCTGGATGGCGTGGACATCACCGACATGCCGCCCTACGAGCGGCCGATCAACATGATGTTCCAGTCCTACGCCCTGTTCCCCCACATGACCGTGGCCCAGAACATTGCCTTCGGCCTCAAGCAGGACCGCCTGCCGGCCAGCGAGATCGACGCCCGGGTCGAGGAAATGCTCAAGCTGGTGCACATGACCCAGTACGCCAAGCGCAAGCCGCACCAGCTCTCCGGTGGCCAGCGCCAGCGCGTGGCCCTGGCCCGCTCCCTGGCCAAGCGCCCCAAGCTGCTCTTGCTGGACGAACCCATGGGCGCCCTGGACAAGAAACTGCGCTCGCAGATGCAACTGGAACTGGTGGAGATCATCGAGCGCGTGGGCGTGACCTGCGTGATGGTAACCCACGACCAGGAAGAGGCCATGACCATGGCCCAGCGCATCGCCATCATGCACCTGGGCTGGATCGCCCAGACCGGCAGCCCGGTGGACATCTACGAAGCGCCGGTGAGCCGCCTGGTGTGCGAATTCATCGGCAACGTCAACGCCTTCGACGGCACCGTTACCGAAGACCTGGAAGGCTACGCCATCATCGACTGCCCGGACCTCGAGCAGCAGATCTACGTCGGCCACGGGGTCAGCACCTCGGTGCAGGACAAGTCGGTGACCTACGCCATCCGCCCGGAAAAGATGCTGGTCACCACCCTCAAGCCCGACGCCCGCTACAACTGGTCCAAGGGCAAGGTGCATGACATCGCCTACCTGGGCGGTCACTCGGTGTTCTACGTCGAGCTGCCTGGCGGCAAGATCGTCCAGTCGTTCATGGCCAACGCCGAGCGCCGTGGCTCGCGGCCGACCTGGGATGACGAAGTCTACGTCTGGTGGGAAGACGACAGCGGCGTGGTACTGCGAGCATGAGTACATCGACCATGAGCACTTTCAATCAGAAGCTGTTCCGTATGCTGCCCAGCGGTCGCAAGCTGGTGATCGGCATTCCTTTCCTCTGGCTGTTCCTGTTCTTCATGCTGCCGTTCTTCCTGGTGATGAAGATCAGCTTCTCGGAAGCGGCCCTGGCGATTCCGCCCTACTCGGAGATCTACAGCTACGCCGAACAGAAATTCCAGCTGCTGCTGAACCTCGGCAACTACGCCATGCTGGCCGGCGACGAGCTGTATTTCTCGGCCTACCTGGGTTCGCTGAAGGTGGCCCTGCTGAGCACCCTGATGTGCCTGGTGGTGGGTTTCCCCATGGCCTATGCCATCTCCAAGGCCAGCAAGGAGGCGCAGAACGTCTTGCTGCTGCTGATCATGATGCCGACCTGGACCGCGATCCTGATCCGCGTCTACGCCTGGATGGGCATCCTCAGCAACAACGGCCTGCTCAACAGCTTCCTGATGTGGACCGGGCTGATCAGCCAGCCGCTGGAAATCCTCAATACCAACACCGCGGTGTACATCGGTGTGGTCTACGCCTACCTGCCGTTCATGGTGCTGCCGCTGTACGCCAACCTGGTCAAGCATGACCAGAGCCTGCTGGAAGCCGCTTCGGACCTGGGTTCGAGCAACTTCAACAACTTCTGGAAAATCACCGTGCCCCTGGCCAAGAACGGCATCATTGCCGGCTGCATGCTGGTGTTCATTCCGGTGGTGGGCGAGTTCGTGATTCCGGAACTCTTGGGCGGCCCGGAAACCCTGATGATCGGCCGCGTACTGTGGCAGGAGTTCTTCAACAACCGTGACTGGCCGGTGGCCTCCGCCCTGGCGGTGGTGATGCTGGCGATCCTGATTATCCCGATCTTGCTGTTCAACCGCAGCCAGGCCAAAGAGATGGAGGCACGGGCATGAAACGCTTCGAATTTTCCAAACTGATGCTGGTGCTGGGCCTGCTGTTCATCTACCTGCCGATGCTGATCCTGGTGATCTACTCGTTCAACGCCTCCAAGCTGGTGACAGTGTGGGGCGGCTGGTCGATCAAGTGGTACGTCGGCCTGCTGGACAACCAGCAACTGATGGGCTCGGTAATGCGCTCCCTGGAGATCGCCTGCTACACCGCCATTGCCGCGGTGGCCCTGGGCACCCTGGCGGCCTTCGTGCTGACCCGGGTCACCCGTTTCAAGGGCCGCACGCTGTTCGGCGGCCTGGTCACCGCGCCGCTGGTGATGCCGGAAGTGATCACCGGCCTGTCCTTGCTGCTGCTGTTCGTGGCCATGGCGCAATTGATCGGCTGGCCCATGGAGCGCGGCATCGTCACCATCTGGATCGCCCACACCACATTCTGCGCAGCCTATGTAGCCGTGGTAGTCTCCGCGCGCCTGCGGGAGCTGGACCTGTCCATCGAAGAAGCGGCCATGGACCTGGGAGCGCGACCGTTCAAGGTGTTCTTCCTGATCACCATCCCGATGATCGCGCCGTCACTGGCGGCCGGCGGCATGATGTCCTTCGCCCTGTCCCTGGATGACCTGGTACTGGCTAGCTTCGTTTCCGGCCCGGGTTCCACCACCTTGCCGATGGAAGTGTTCTCGGCGGTGCGCCTGGGGGTCAAGCCGGAGATCAACGCCGTGGCCAGCCTGATCCTGCTGGCGGTGTCCCTGGTGACCTTCCTGGTCTGGTACTTTGGCCGCCGCGCCGAGGCCGCCCGCAAGCGGGCGATCCAGGAGGCCATGGACTTCACCGCCAACGAATCCTGGCAGCCACCGGCAGCGAAAAAACCTGCGGTACGAACACCTGCGACGGCCTAACCGCCTCTTCGCCAGCAAGCTGGCTCCTACGGATAACCCAAACCTGTAGGAGCCAGCTTGCTGGCGAAAAAGGCTCACCCCGAACCCTCGAGTTGCACACGCAGCAATCTGCACAATAAGAAATGGAGTTGTAGTGATGAAAATGCTTGGCAGGACTCTGCTCTCACTGTCCTTGATGGGCGCAATGGTTACCGGCGCTCAAGCCAACGACAAAGTGCTGCGCGTCTACAACTGGTCGGACTACATCGCCCCGGACACCCTGAAGAAGTTCGAGGCCGAGACCGGCATCCACGTCACCTACGACGTCTTCGACAGCAACGAAACCCTGGAAGCGCGCCTGCTCACCGGCAAGTCCGGCTACGACATCGTGGTGCCGTCCAACAGCTTCCTGGCCAAGCAGATCAAGGCCGGGGTCTACCAGGAACTGGACAAGTCCCGCTTGCCCAACTGGAAGAACCTCAACCCGGTGCTGCTGAAAAACGCCTCCGCCAGCGACCCGGACAACGCCCATGCCTTTCCCTACATGTGGGGCTCGATCGGCATCGGCTACAACCCGGACAAGGTCAAGGCGGCCCTGGGCGCCGACGCCCCGACCAACTCCTGGGACCTGCTGTTCAAGCCGGAGAACGCCGAGAAGCTCAAGGCCTGCGGCATCAGCTTCCTCGACTCGCCCACCGAGATGCTCCCCGCCGCCCTGCACTACCTGGGCTACCCGGTGACCAGCAAGGACAAGGCGCAGATCCTCGAAGCCGAAGCCCTGTTCATGAAGATCCGTCCTTCGGTGACCTACTTCCACTCCTCCAAGTACATCTCCGACCTGGCCAACGGCAACATCTGCGTGGCCGTGGGTTATTCCGGCGACGTGCTGCAGGCCCGTTCCCGCGCCGAAGAGGCCGGCAACAAGGAGAAGGTCGCGTTCAGCATTCCCAAGGAAGGCGCCGGCAGCTTCTACGACATGATGGCCATCCCCAAGGACGCCACCAACGTCGACAACGCCTACCTGTTCATGAATTTCCTGATGCGCGCGGACATCATCGCCGAGGTCACCAACAGCCTGGGCTACAGCAACGCCAACGCGGCGGCCACGCCGCTGGTGGACGAAGCGATCCGCAACGACCCGGCGTCCTACCCGCCCCAGGCCGTACTGGCCACCCTCTACGCAGTACCGGACCAGCCGATCGCCATCCAGCGCGTGATGAACCGCGGCTGGACCAGGATCAAGCTGGGCAAATGACTCAAGCTGCCCGCCGCTGGCGGGCACCGCTCGCCTTTTTCCGTTCACGTCGCGCCTTACCACCGCGACACTCCTGCGAACGGCTTCACCCGGCTCCCTCGGTTGGGGTGAATCCTTGGCGCCTTCGGGCGCCTTTTTTGCGTTCCCTGCAGCCGCTGGCGCAGGCGCGAATGGCTGGAGCGACATAGGCGATCCCGGCAACAGAGGGTCCTGCGGCCCCTTTCGCAGCCTCGCTAACGCTCGGCAGCGACTACAGCTGGCAGACAGCCATTACTTTGGCTAGATTCAGCCGACACGGCTCCCCTCCCACTTCGTACAATGACCGCCACAGGTCCTTCGACATGCATGCAACCTTACGTGCGCTCTTGCTGGCTTCTGCCTTGTTCCCGCTGTACGCCAGCGCCGCACCACCGGTGCTGGCGCTGGTGGCCCTGCCCTCTACGGCCAAGCCGGCGCCGGGCAGCGAACACTCCATCGGCAACATGCCGCTGGCGACCTCGCAGCAGGGCCTGGGCCTGTGCTTCAGCCACAGCGCGGCGGCGGTATTCAACTATTACCAGTGCCAGGCGGCCAAGGAAGACTGCACCCGCATCGACAAGAACCAGCTGGCGGCGCCCCTGGACATGGCACGCTTTGGCCGCAAACCCACGGGCGAGGTAGACAGCGTCGCCTCCTACGAGGACATCGACGAGGGCGGTGACCCGCTCTACACCCTGGAAACCGCGGCCCTGATGGTGGGCTCCGTGGTGTCCCAGGCGTGCTTTTCCGAAGAGAAACTGTTCAAGGACAAGTTCGTGCCCAGCGGCGCCATCAGCGCCGAGGACGTCAAGGCCCAGCGCGCAGTACTCAAAGCGCTGGAGGACTTCTATCAGCAGAACCGGCTCAAGGCCCCCTGTACCGAGTGTGTCGCCAGCGCGACGCAGGTGGCCGAACTCCAGGCCATCTACGCCACCACCCGCGATCCCCGGGGCATCGCCCAGGCCCTGGGCAAGCCGCACTTCGGCGGTTTTTTCTCGGCCATCATCATCCCCCCCGAATGCCGGCGCCTGAGCCGCCGGGCACTCTTCGAACTCCAGGACAAGCTGCAGATCCGCGCCCTGCCGGAAACGGCCGCGCAGAACAACTTCGCCGGCCTGTACCCGGCGCTGAAACAGGCGATCGATGCCGACAACCCGGTGATCATTGCCAACGTCTGCCTGTATCGCGGCGCCAAGCAGAAAAAATGCCCCGAGCAGTACCGGCACAGCCTGGTGGCCTACGCACATGCCCGTCTGTGTACGCCCCAGGGCCAGTGCCAGGAAGGGCTCAAGGTGCTCAACAGCTGGGGCGAGCAATGGCAGAACCACGAGGGCCAGCAATGGTTCGATGCCCGGCGCCTGCTGGACAGCACCGGCTATGGCAAGCAGAGCATTGGCTGGCTGGAACACAGGAGCGCGGACCAGGACTGAGCAGCCCGGCGGGTCCCGAGGGTTCCTGCTCGCACCGGCCCCCTTCGGGCTGATAACAGCCGAATCCCGGCGCGGCCATTGCCCAGCGGCAACTGGCCGCTACACAACAGCAGGTTCCTCGCCTCAGGAAGTGGTATTTTTTGCGGCTTCTGGCGTGGCTGATCGGCATGAAGCCAAGGCCGCCAACTTTCAGGGAGCTGCACCGATGAAGTCTGCCGTACACCCTTGCCCGTTGCCCCATGACTCCAGCATCGCGGCCCTGGCCCCGGGTGCCACCTTCATCGACTGCCGCCGCACCCTGGCCGAGGACCCCGAACGCAGCGCCATGCGTCACCTGCTGTGCCTGATGAGCCAGACCCCGGCCTGGATCGACCGCCTGATGGGCCTGCGCAACCGCGTGGTGCAGCTGTTCGGCCTCAAGGACCTGGGGCGCCTGACCCGCATCGACCTGTCGCGCCCCGACGAGGATTACCAGCCCGGCGACCGGGTGGGTATCTTCACCCTGATTTCCCAGAGCCCTGACGAGGTGCTGGTGGTGGACCGCGACAAGCACCTGGACGTGCACCTGTCGCTCAACCGCCTGCCGCTGGACGCCGAGGGCCGGCGCCCGGTGGTGCTGTCCACCGTGGTCCACCCGCACAACCGCCTGGGGCGCCTGTACATGCTGCCGGTGGCGCCGTTCCACCGGATCATCGCGCCCATGACCCTGGCCACTATCAATAACCAATAACTGCTGAGCCTTCCATCCCAAGGATCTTGCCGTGCACACACCGGATTTCGATGTTGTAGTCGTAGGCCTGGGCGCCATGGGCGCCGCCACCCTCTATCAACTGGCCAAGCGCGGGGTAAGGGTGGCGGGCATCGACCGCTTCGCCCCGCCCCACGACCTGGGCTCCAGCCACGGCGACACCCGCATCACCCGCCAGGCGGTGGGCGAAGGCGCGGCCTACGTGCCCCTGGCGATCCGCTCGCAGCAGATCTGGCGCGAACTGGAGGCGGAGCTGGATGTGCAGTTGTTCGAGCAATGCGGGGTGCTGGTGATGACCGCCAGCACCGACCCGCAGCGCCCGGCAGAGGCCCGGGACTTCACCGACAACAGCATCGAGCTGGCCCGGCGCTATGGCATCGAGCACCAGGAGCTGGACGCCGCCGAGATCCGCCGGCGCTTCCCGCAGTTCGCCCCGCTGGATGACAGCGCCCGGGGCTACTTCGAACCCGGCGGCGGCTTTGTCCGCCCGGAACGCTGCATCGATGCGCAACTGACCCGGGCCCGGCAACTGGGGGCAACCCTGATCACCGGTCAGACAGTGCTGGAGCTGGACGCCCAGGATGACGGGGTGCACATCATCAGCGACGGCTCGCGGCTGTTTGCTCGACAGGTCATCGTCAGCGCCGGCATGTGGTCGGCGCAGTTGCTGGGGGCGCCCTTCGATTCGCTGTTGCAGGTGTGCCGCCAGCAGCTGTACTGGTTCCGCCTGGATGAGCCCGAGCGCTACCCGGCCCGCTCCCCGAGCTTCATTCTCCACAGCGCCGATGACGTGGACGCCTGCTACGGCTTCCCGCCGATTCCCGGCGAAGGCAGCGTGAAGATCGCCACCGAGCAGTACAGCGCCAGCAGCCAGCCGGACAGCCTCGACCGCCAGCCCAGCAGCGCCGACGCCCAGCGCCTGTTCCACAAACTGATCGCCCCCCATATCGCCGGGCTGGCCCCCGAGTTGGTGAAGGCCAGTGTCTGTGCCTACACCGTGACCCCGGATTCGGGGTTCATCATCGACCGCCACCCGCGCCTGGCCAATGTCACCGTGGTCAGCGCCTGTTCCGGCCATGGCTTCAAGCATTCGGCGGCGATTGGCGAAGCCCTGGCCCAGCAGCACGTGGACGGCTGCAGCGAAATCGACCTGGAAAGTTTTTCTCTGCACCGCTTCAACTGACGGCAACGGCCCCTTTATCGGCGCCGTGGTGAAAAAAATCCTCGGGGTGACGTTTTTCGCCGTTTATCTGCCGTTTTCAGCCTTGCTGGTTGGCCGAGTCTCTACGATTCTTTAGAAACCCCTCAGGGCGGCGCATCGCCGCCCCACGTAGAACAACCGGAGCGCCCCATGAAGAGCGTCGCAGAACTGCTGAAACTCAAGGCCAAGCACAACCAGCAAGTGCACACCATCGCCCCGCACCAGATGGTCCTGGAGGCGCTGATGGTGATGGCCGAGAAAAACGTCGGCGCCTTGCCGGTGCTGGAGAATGGCGTGGTGGTCGGGGTCATCAGCGAGCGCGACTACGCGCGCAAGCTGGTGCTCCACGGGCGCTCCTCGGTGGGCACCCCGGTCAGCGCGATCATGAGCTCGCCGGTAATCACCGTGGACTCGCACCAGAGCGTGGACACCTGCATGAACATCATGACCGACAGCCACCTGCGCCACCTGCCGGTGGTGGAAAACGGCCAGTTGCTGGGCCTGCTGTCCATCGGCGACCTGGTCAAGGAAGCGATCGCCGAACAGGCCGACCTGATCCGCCAGCTGGAGCAGTACATCCGCGGCGAATGACCCCAGGCCCTGCGCCGCCCTGGCTCACAGGGCGTCACCCGCCGTGAAGAATTGCCGCCCATCGCTCTTGAGCAGATCCAGCAGGGCCTGGGCTGCGGGCGACAGGTAGCCTTCGGCGCGTACCAGCACCACGATGCTGCGGCGCATGCAGGTTTGCGCCAGGGGCACTTCCCGCAGGTGGGCGATGCCCTTGAAGTCGTCCAGGGTTTCCCGGGCCAGAAAACTCAGCAGCCCGGTCTTGGCGATCAGCCGCGGCAACAGGGAGATGGTGTTGGTCTCTATCTGCACCGAGGGCAGCGGCAGTTCATGGCTCTGGAACACGTTGTCGATCCAGCGTCGCGCCGACACCCGGGTGCCCGGCAGCACCCAGCGGTAGGCGCACAAGTCGCGCAGGCGCATGGGCGTGGCGAATATCGGGTGGTCGCGGCTGGCCACCACCACCGCCCGGTCTTCGAACAGGGTGTGGTGGCTCAGGTGCGGGTCGCCTTCGAACATCGGGCAGATGACCATGTCCAGGCGCCCGGAGCGCAGGGACTCGCGCAACAGGTCGTCCTGGCCGATCACCAGGTTCAAGGTGATGTCCGGGGCCCGCTCCAGCAAGGTGGCGGTCATCTGCGGCAGCAGGTGTTCGGCCATGCTGGCGGCGCAGCCCAGGCGGATGTTGCCGAGCACGCCGCTGGCGAAGTCCCGCACCTCGCGGTGGGTCTCGGCGATGTTCTGCTGCAGTTGCCGGCTGCGCCGCTGCAGCAACTCACCCACGGCGGTGAGCTTGATGCCGCGGCCTTCACGCTCGAACAGCTTGGTGCCGAAGGACTCCTCCAGGCGCTGGATGCTCTTGGTCAGCGCCGGCTGGCTGCGGTTGAGCTTCTGCGCCGCCCGGCCCAGGTGGCCGAGCTCGGCGATGGTGTCGAAATAGGTCAGGTCGCGCAGGTCCATGATCGATCAACAATAGTTATGAGTTGATCACAATTAGAAACTGGACTTGATCAATCGCGCTATCAATAATTTGCTCCGGCGCAGGTTTTACCGCTCCCGCAACAGGAGTGGCCAGCGTCTTGGAGAGTCGTCCCTTGTCGCCATCGCTTCGTCTATCCCTGAATACCTGGCCCCAGGCGCTGCAATGGCCGGCCTGGCTGTTGCTGGCCGGCATAAGCGGCCAGTTGCTCAAGTACCTGGAGATTCCCGCCGGGCAGTTTCTCGGGCCGATGCTCACGGCGATCCTGTTTGGCGTGTGCGGTGCCAGCATCCGCGTGCCGCGCCTGGCGTTTCGCCTGGGCCAGGGCTCGGTGGGCATGCTCGCCGCCCACTCCATGACCCTCGCCGTGCTCACGGCCATGCTCCAGTCCTGGCACGTGATGCTGGTGGCCACCCTGCTCACCGTCAGCCTCAGCGCCCTGGTGGGCCTGGTGCTGGTGCGCTTCGGCGCGATTGCCGCCAGCACCGCGGCCTGGGGCACGGCGCCCGGTGCGGCCTCGGCCATGGTGTCGATGGCCGACGAGTTCGGCGCCGACTCACGGGTGGTGGCCACCATGCAATACGTGCGGGTGGTGTGCGTGGTGATGGTCGGGGCCCTCGTCAGCCACTGGATCGGCGCTCCGGCCAGCGGCAGCGAGGCCCACGCCAGCCAGATGGCCCTGCACGGCATGAGCCTGCCGAATGTTGGCCTGAGCATCGTGGCGATCGTCTGCGGTGTGCTCCTGGGTTCGCGGGTGCCTGCCGGGGCCCTGCTGGTGCCGCTGCTGCTGGGCGGCGCGCTGCAGGTCAGCGGGCTGTTGCAGATCAGCCTGCCGTCCTGGCTGCTGGCCTGTGCCTACGGCGCCATCGGCGGCTATATCGGCCTGCGCTTCGACCGCCCGACCCTGAGCTATGTGTTCGGCCACCTGCCGGCGATGATCGGCGGCGCCCTGCTGCTGATCGCCCTCTGTGCCCTCTCTGCCTGGGGGCTGGCCCTGTGGATGGGCAAGGACTTTCTCTCGGTCTACCTGGCCACCAGCCCCGGCGGCCTGGACGCCATGGCGATCATCGCGGTGGACACCCATTCGGATGTCGGCCTGGTGCTGGCGATGCAGACCCTGCGCCTGTTCGCGGTGATTGTCAGCGGCGCGTTTTTCGCCCGGCTGATCATCAAGTGGTCGCGATAGGTGCCGGAGCAAGCTCCCCTGCCCCCCCCTTACAGTGCTTGCCCTTGATTGATCGGCATCAGCACCCAAGGCACATTTTTTTAACAACCTGAAATAGTAAATCCAAGCGGTGTGAAACCTGCCCCTGTTCGCCGCCAGCCTTCCAGGCTGGGGCTTTGCACGGATTCCACCGCCTCTTGGGGGCGATTCGCAAAGCCTGACCCCAGGTCTTTCCTTGACGATTAAGAAACGTCTTGCCGTCAGCTCTTGTTAAGATCGCGCACATTTGCGTGAAGATTTGATGACAGGCAGGTTATTTGTGAAGTTGATCCGTCGTTGCCTACAACACCCTCTTGCCCCCCTGTGCGCCCTGTTCGGCCTGCTGTTGCTGCTGCCCATGGGCGCGCGCCTGGCCCTGGGCTGGTCCAACCCGCTGGGCTATCTGTCGGACCTGGCCAGCGCCAGCCTGCTGACCGTACTCCTGTACCGCCGGCCCTGGTGGCTGGCGCTGCCGGTGCTGCTGGTCTGGGCCCTGCTGACCCTGGTCAGCGCCGAGCTGGTAAGCGCCGTGGGGCGCATGCCCAACCTCGCCGACCTGCACTACCTTGTGGACCCGCAGTTTGTCGGCAACTCCACCGGCGGCGGCCTGACCCACCCGGACCTGGGCCTGGCGCTGTTGCTGGGGCTGGTGTTGTGGCTGGTGGTCCAGCGCGCCCACCGCGGGGTGCGCCCCCCGGCACTGCCGCGCCATAGCTGGAGCCTGCCGGTGCTGTTGCTGGTGGCCCACGGCGGCATCCAGTACCTCAAGCCCAGCGAAGCCGACCAGTGGCAACTGTTCAACCTGCCCCACCAGGCCCTGGCCACCGCCACCGGCCAGGCGCAGATGCAGGTGGAGGACTGGCTGCAAGGCGACGTCGCCGATGTCCCACCGCCCATGGCCGGGCTCACCCGCCTGGACCTGGAAGGCCAGCCGCTGCTGCCCAGCGCAGGCCGCGCGCGCAACGTGCTGCTGATCACCCTCGAAGGCATTCCCGGTGCCTATATCCGCACCAACCGCGAAGCCCTGAACAGCCGCTACCAGGAAGACCTGATGCCCAAGCTCAGCGCCTGGGCCGAGCGCGGCATGAACACCCCGGACTACGTGCTGCACAGCCACCAGACCATCCGCGGCCTGTACGCCATGCTCTGCGGCGACTACGACAAGCTCGACAACGGCACCCCCAAGGGCGTCGAGATGCTCACCCAGAGCCAGCGCAACCAGGCCTGCCTGCCGGCGCAGATGCACAAGTTCGGTTTCAACACCCACTACCTGCAGGGCGCCGGCCTGCGCTTCATGGCCAAGGACAAGATCATGCCGCACATCGGCTTCGATTCGACCCACGGCCTGGAGTGGTTCAAGAACGACAACTACCTGGAGTTCCCCTGGGGCAAGGACGACAAGGCCTTCTTCGAAGGCGCCCTGGGCTACGTCGACCAGCTGAAGAAGAACAAGAAGCCGTGGATGCTCACCCTGCTGACCGTCGGCACCCACCAGCCCTACTCGGCGCCCGAGGACTACCTGGAGCGCTATGAGACGCCGAAGCAGGCCGCCGTGGGCTACCTGGACGACGCCATCGACCAGTTCCTCACGGGCCTGGAGCGCAAGGGCGTGCTCAAGGACACCCTGGTGATCATTACCTCCGATGAGTCCCACGGCATCGACGGCGTGCGCCTGGCTTCGTCCTGGGGCTTCAACCTGATGCTCGCCCCGGACCAGGACCTGCTGCCCCATCTCAAGTCCGGCACCTACGGCCACGTCGACCTCAGCGCCTCGGTGCTGGACTACTTCGGCCTGCCGGTGCCCGCCAGCCTCAGCGGCCGCTCGCTGTTGCGCGACTATGCCCAGGGCCGGGAAATCATGTCCTACACCAACGGCAAGCTGCGCTACCACGATGGCCAGGGCACCTTCACCGAGTGCGACTTCCAACAGCGCTGCCGCTACTACGCCAGCCCCGGTTTCATCGCCGACAGCGCCAGCCTGCAGGGTCAATACGGAGGCCTGCGGGCCCGGCAGATCAGCGCGCGTGCGGCGAACCTGGACCGCAGCCTGCTGCAGTCGCCGCTGAACCAGCACTACCAGTTCGGCAGCCCGGCGATCATCCCGCTGCAGGCGCAGATCAAGGACGACTGGGCCGACAACCTGATCGGCGCCCAGTACCTGGAAATGCCCAAGGGCTCCCAGACCCGGGTGCGCTTCACCGTGCGCTCCGCCGACCCGCAGCAAAATGCCTACATCCTGCTCAAGGGCAAGGAACTGGAACAGGACGTGCCCCTGGGCCTGCCGGAAGAAATGCTGGTCACACCCGACCAGCCGTTGCAGATGGACTTCAGCTTCGACAACCCGGAAACCCGCAAGGCCTTCTCCTTCCACCTGCTGGGCTATGGCCTGGGGGCGGTGGAAGTCAGCGACTTCAGCGTGATCACCGAGTTGCCGGGGCAGACCGAAAGCGTCGACCCCGAAGAAGACAGCAACGCCCACTCCAGCTGACCCCTGCCGCACGCCGAGCCGCCCCCCTTGGGGCGATGCTCGGCGCGCCCTTCTGCATGCCCCGCAAAAATATTTTCCTGTACATGAAACTTTTTTTGTATAGGAAAAGTCGGACCGTTGATGTCATTTAAATATCATTGAGCTATCACGCTGCCTCATCGAGGCACGCCCCTGTGAAGCATTCAGTCAACGGTTTAGGAGCGGTCCTTCCTATGTTTTCCAATCTGAGCATTTCGCAAAAGCTCTATGCCGGTTTCGGCGTCGTCCTGCTGATCCTCCTGCTGCTGGTGCTGGCGGCCCTGCGCGGCTTCGATCAAGTCAGCAGCAGCGTCAAAAGCACCATCCACAGCCATGAAGTGCTGAACCAGTCCGACGCCCTCTTGCGCAGCCTGATCAATATCGAGACCGGCATGCGCGGTTATGCCCTGACCGGTCGCGACAGCTTCCTCGAACCTCTGGAACAAGGCGAAAAAGCCTTTACCGACTACTACGCCCGGATCAAGAGCAGCACCGCCGACAACCCCGAGCAGCAGGCGCGCCTGGAGCGACTCAAGGCCCTGCACGACCAGTGGCTGCGCGAGGACATCCAGGGCAACCTGGCCCTGCGCCGGGCGATCAACGCCGGGACTCAGCCGGCCACCGCCATGGCCGAGCAGATCAGCGCCGGCCGCGACAAGGCCAAGATGGACGCCATGCGCCAGCTCACCAGTGAGTTGCGCGAAGCGGAAAAAAGCCTGCAGGACGCCCGCAGCCAGGCCATGGACAACGCCAAGGCTTCGGCCCTGGCGATCCTGCTCGGCGGCGGCATGCTGGCGGCACTGCTGGCCATGCTCGTTGCCTGGTCGCTGTCGAGCAACCTGGTGGGACGCATCCGCCAGTCCGTGGAAGTGGCCGAGGCCATCGCCGCCGGCCACCTGGACAACCGCATCAGCACCCAGGGGCGCGATGAAGTCAGCGAGCTGCAGCAGGCTTTCGCCGCCATGCAGGAGCGCCTGCGGTCGATGATCAGCCAGATCAAGCTGGGAGCCGAGCAACTGGTGAGCGCCTCCCAGAGCATTTCCAGTGCCTCGCTGCAGCTCTCGGCATCGGCCCAGGAACAGTCCCACTCGGCCTCATCCATGGCCGCCACGGTGGAAGAACTGACGGTGAGCATCAACCATGTGGCGGACAACGCCGGGGACGCTCATGCCCTGTCCAGCGAATCCGGGCGCCAGTCCGAGGAAGGCGGCAGCGTGATCCAGGACACCCTGGGCAGCATGCGTCTGATCGCCGAGACCGTGCAGGCTTCGGCCACCCAGATCGGTGAACTGGGCCAGCATGCCGAACAGATCTCCAGCATTGTCAGTGTGATCAAGGGCATTGCCGAGCAAACCAACCTGCTGGCCCTCAATGCGGCCATCGAGGCCGCCCGGGCCGGCGAGCAAGGCCGTGGCTTTGCCGTGGTCGCCGATGAAGTGCGCCTGCTGGCCCAGCGCACGGCCAATTCGACCCAGGAGATCACCGAGATGGTCGACAAGATCCAGCTGGGCACCCGGGAAGCGGTGAGCAGCATGGACGTCGGAGTCAATCAGGTGAAAAGCGGCGTCGAACAGGCCCAGCAGGCCGGCGAGGCCATCGTCAATATCCGCACCTCCTCCGGCAATGTGGTGCGGGTGGTGGACCAGATCTCCCTGGCCCTGCGGGAACAGACCGCCGCCAGCCAGGATGTGGCGCGCAACGTCGAGCGCATTGCCCAGATGTCCCAGCAGAACAGCCAGGCCGTGGAGGAAACCACCGAGACCGCCCGCTCCCTGCAGCAACTGGCGCAAAACCTGGAGCAGCAGGTGAACGTGTTCAGGCTGTAGATCTGGTGCCCTCGCCGGGGCGACCGCCCAGCCATCGACGCAAAACCCTGGCATCCCCGGGGTTTTGCGTTTATTCCTGATAACCGTCCCCTCTACAGACGAGCGCAGCCCATGATCGATCGCCCCACTGCCCCGCCGCTCGAACAACTCGCCGCCGCCATGCACGGCAAGCCGTTCATGGTCCTCACCGGCGCCGGTATCAGCACCCCGTCGGGGATCCCCGACTACCGCGACAGCGAGGGCGTGCGCCGTGGCCGCCAGCCGATGATGTACCAGGAATTCCTCGCCCAGCCCGAAGCCCGTCGCCGCTACTGGGCCCGGGCCATGCTCGGCTGGCCGCGCATTCGCCAGGCCCGACCGAATGCCGCGCACCAGGCGTTGGCGCAATTGCAGGCCGCAGGCCGGATCGCCGGGGTGATCACTCAGAATGTCGATGCCCTGCACGACGAGGCCGGCAGCCTGGAGGTCATCGAGCTCCACGGCAGCCTGCAGCGGGTCTTGTGCCTGGACTGCGGCCAGCGCAGCCAGCGGGAGGCCATCCAGCAGCAACTGGAGGCGCACAACCCTTACCTGGCCGGCGTTGACGCGGTGCAGGCGCCGGACGGCGACACCCTGCTGGACCCGGCCTTCGAGGAACGCTTTCAGGTGCCCCACTGCCCCTACTGCAATGGCTCGCGATTGAAACCCGATGTGGTGTTCTTCGGCGAGAACGTGGCCGCGGCCACCGCTGCCCGGGCCTTGAGCGCCGTGCACGAAGCCGCAGGCCTGCTGGTGGTGGGTTCGTCGCTGATGGCCTATTCGGCGTTCCGCCTGTGCCGCGCCGTGGCCGAGCAAGGCAAGCCGCTGCTGGCCATCAACTTCGGCAAGACCCGCGCCGACGAGCTGCTGGACCTCAAGCTCGGCGAGCCCTGTGACCTGTTGCTGCCCCAGTTGGCCGAACGTCTGCTGCGTTGAGCCTCAGAGTAGCGCCAGGCGCTGGCCGAGGTTTTCCTCGCGCAGGATGTCGAACAGCGCCTGGGCCGCGGTGGACAGCTCGTCCCCCGGCTTGGTCAGTACACCAATGGCCCGCTCCACCACCGGATCATGCAGGGTCAGGCAGTGCCCGCCCAGCTCGCGCATCTGCTGGGCGCACAGCGCCGGCACCGCACTCACCCCCAGGCCGCTGGCGACCATGCGCCCCACGGTCGCCAACTGGTGGCTTTCAAACTCCACCGGCAGTTGCACGCCCCGTGCCCGCAGGTGATCTTCGAGCATCACCCGCACCGTGGACGGCCGCTGCAAGGTGATGAAGGGCTCCTGCAACAGCGCCTGCCAGTCGATCTCGCTGCGCCGGGCCAGGGGCGAATCCCGGGGCACCACGGCGACAAAGCGGTCGATGTACAGCGGGGTGAACACCAGCGAGGTGCTGTCCTGGGGCTCGAACGCCACCCCCAGCTCCACCTCGCGATCACGGACCATCTCCAGCACCTGCTCGTTGACCACATCGTTGACCGTCACGTTGACCTGGGGATAGCGGGCCCGAAAGTGCTTGAGGATCGGCGGCAGCAGGTTGCCGGCAAAGGACGGCATCGCCGCCAGGGTCACCCGGCCTCGCTGCAGGGTGAAACGCTGGCGCAGTTCGTCCTCGGCGTTGTCCCAGTCGGCGATCAGACGCCGCGCCAGGGGCAGCAGGGCCTCGCCTTCCGGGGTCAGGGCCACATTGCGCGTATTGCGCGTGAACAGGCGCCCACCCAGGCCTTCCTCCAGCGCCTTGATCGTCAGGCTCAGGGCCGACTGCGACAGGTGCAGCCGTTCGCAGGCCAGGGCAAAGCTCAAACTGTGGGCCACGGCCAGAAATGCCCGTATCTGTTTAACCGTCATCTGCCATTCTCTTGGGTGTATGCCGCCCTGGATTATGCTGCTTTTCCAATCAATCAACCTTAAAAATCAACTTAACAAATCAATCCCGCGGCGCAACACTGGCCCGCAAACGGCTGGCCAGCCGCCAACGAACAAGAAAGAGGAAGGTGCAAATGGCAGGTTTCGACAAGCGCGTGGCGTCCTACGAGGAAGCCCTGGAAGGTCTGCAAGACGGCATGACCGTGATCGCCGGCGGCTTCGGCCTGTGCGGTATCCCCGAAAACCTGATCGCCGAGATCAAGCGCCGCGGTACCCGCGACCTGACCGTGGTGTCCAACAACTGCGGGGTCGACGGTTTCGGCCTGGGCGTGCTCCTGGAAGACCGCCAGATCAGCAAGGTGATCGCTTCCTACGTGGGTGAAAACGCCCTGTTCGAGAAGCAGTTGCTCAGCGGCGAGATCGAAGTGGTACTGACCCCCCAGGGCACCCTGGCGGAAAAAATGCGCGCCGGCGGCGCCGGGATCCCGGCCTTCTTCACCGCCACCGGCGTCGGCACCCCGGTGGCCGACGGCAAGGAAACCCGCGAATTCAAGGGCCGCACCTACCTGATGGAAGAGTCCATCACCGGTGACTTCGCCATCGTCAAGGGCTGGAAGGCCGACCACTTCGGCAACGTGGTCTACCGCCACACCGCGCAGAACTTCAACCCCCTGGCGGCCACCGCCGGCAAGATCACCGTGGTCGAAGTGGAAGAAATCGTCGAACCGGGCGAGCTGGACCCGACGCAGATCCACACCCCCGGCATCTACGTCGACCGGGTCATCTGCGGCACCTTCGAGAAGCGCATCGAACAGCGCACCGTGCGCAAGTGATCGCCCTTCCCCAGCCCGACTAAAAGGACAACAAACATGGCTCTTACCCGCGAACAAATGGCTCAGCGCGTCGCCCGCGAACTGCAGGACGGCTTCTACGTCAACCTTGGCATCGGCATCCCGACCCTGGTGGCCAACTACATCCCCGACGGCATGGAAGTCATGCTGCAGTCGGAAAACGGCCTCCTGGGCATGGGCGCCTTCCCCACCGAGGACGAAGTCGACGCCGACATGATCAACGCCGGCAAACAGACGGTGACCGCGCGCATCGGCGCCTCGATCTTCTCGTCCGCCGAATCCTTCGCGATGATCCGCGGCGGCCATATCGACCTGACCGTGCTCGGCGCCTTCGAAGTGGACGTGCAGGGCAATATCGCCTCGTGGATGATCCCCGGCAAGCTGGTCAAGGGCATGGGCGGCGCCATGGACCTGGTGGCCGGTGCCGAGAACATCATCGTCACCATGACCCACGCCTCGAAAGACGGCGAATCCAAATTGCTCAGCCGTTGCAGCCTGCCGCTGACCGGCGCCCAGTGCATCAAGCGCGTGCTCACCGACCTTGCGTACCTGGAGATCGAGAACGGCGCCTTCATCCTCAAGGAGCGCGCCCCCGGGGTCAGCGTCGAGGAAATCGTCAGCAAGACCGCCGGCAAGCTGATCGTGCCGGACCACGTGCCTGAAATGCAGTTCGCCTGAGGAGCCCCATCATGCAAGACGTCGTAATCGTTGCCGCCACCCGCACCGCCGTGGGCAGTTTCCAGGGCTCCCTGGCGAACATTCCCGCCGTTGACCTGGGCGCCGCGGTCATCCGCCAATTGCTGGCCCAGACCGGCATCGACCCGGCCCAGGTCGACGAAGTGATCATGGGCCAGGTACTCACCGCCGGCGCCGGGCAGAACCCCGCCCGCCAGGCCGCGATCAAGGCCGGCCTGCCCCACGCGGTACCCGCCATGACCCTGAACAAGGTCTGCGGCTCCGGCCTCAAGGCCCTGCACCTGGGCGCCCAGGCCATCCGCTGCGGCGATGCCGAGGTGATCATCGCCGGCGGCCAGGAAAACATGAGCCTGTCCAACTACGTGCTGCCCGGCGCCCGCACCGGCCTGCGCATGGGCCACAGCCAGATGGTCGACTCCATGATCAGCGACGGCCTGTGGGACGCCTTCAACGACTATCACATGGGCATCACCGCCGAGAACCTGGTGGAGAAATACGGCATCAGCCGTGAAGCCCAGGACGCCTTCGCCGCCGCTTCCCAGCACAAAGCCGCGGCGGCCATCGAGGCCGGGCGCTTTGTCGACGAGATCACCCCGATCCAGATTCCCCAGCGCAAGGGCGAGCCGCTGACCTTCGCCACCGACGAGCAGCCACGCCCCAGCACCACCGCCGAAGCCCTGGCCAAACTCAAGCCGGCGTTCAAGAAAGACGGCAGCGTCACCGCCGGCAACGCCTCGGCGCTGAACGACGGCGCTGCCGCGGTGATGCTGATGAGCGCCAGCAAGGCCCGGGCCCTGGGCCTGCCGGTGCTGGCAAAAATTGCTGCCTACGCCAACGCCGGCGTCGACCCGGCGATCATGGGCATCGGCCCGGTCTCGGCCACCCGCCGCTGCCTGGACAAGGCCGGCTGGACCCTGGACCAGCTGGACCTGATCGAAGCCAACGAAGCCTTCGCCGCGCAGTCGCTGTCGGTGGCCAAGGAGCTGGAATGGGACGCCAGCAAGGTCAACGTCAACGGCGGTGCGATCGCCATCGGCCACCCGATTGGTGCATCGGGCTGCCGGGTGCTGGTGACCCTGCTGCATGAAATGATCAAGCGTGATGCCAAAAAGGGCCTGGCGACCCTGTGCATCGGCGGCGGCCAGGGCGTGGCCCTGGCGATCGAGCGCTAACCTCCGCACAAAACCGCCCTCCTTGTAGGAGCTGGCTTGCCAGCGAAGGCGCCCGTGAGAGCGCCTTCGCCAGCAAGCTGGCTCCTACGGGGAAGGCGTGCGCAGGATGGTCTTTGCCAGCGAGTTTTTCCCGCTATGCCAGGTCCAGCTGTACGCCATCCACGGCACCATCGACTGTCCATTGGCGGGCCCAGTCGCTGTCTTGAACCACACTGCTATGGCCCTGGTAGACGACGCTCAACTGGGCAGCCTGGGCAGCATTGGCATTGCAGATCAGATACAGGTCGGCACTGGCATCCGCTTGCAGGACATAAAGAACCACGTTGCCCTGGGCAGGTATGTTGACGTTGGCCAGGTTGTTGCCCTGGGCGGTATTCCTGATGGCGACTTGCTGCGCAGCGGCGGTGTTGTTGCGTGCGTGAATGGCAATAGGCATTTTATTTGACTCCAGAACTGGTCAGGGGGTTGAGTCGCTACGGTCCGGGCCTGCACCTGAGGCTTGCCACAAGATCGGCCGACCGCAGGGCTATCCTCGGTAACTGTCTGCCGCCATACGAGAGGGACATGTTTCCCTGAAACGCCAGCGCGCCCTCTTCACCAACAAGCTGAACATTGGGCCACGCCCCCCATCAGCCTGAGCGATTCACCCCTTGCCCTCCCTGCACTATCCGCCCGACCTGCTCTTGCAGTGCCTTGGCCTGGGTGCGCAGGGCTTCACTGAAACCCTCGACAAAACTCGACGAGGGCCGGTAATCCGGGCGGATCAGCATCACCCGATAGGGCACCGACAGCTGCAACGGCCGGATCGCCAGGCCGCGCCCGGCCTCTTCCATGGCACTCAAGGGATTGATGATCGCCACCCCGAGCCGCTGGCGCACCATGGCGCACACCGAAGCTGCGTTGGTGGTTTCCACCACTATCCGGCGATCCACCCCGGCCTGGCGAAAATGCTCATCCAGGGTCTGGCGGTAGATATCCAGGCCCGAGAGGTTGATGAAGTCCTGGCCGCGAAAATCCACAAGCGCCAGCCGTGGCCTGGCCAGCAGCGGATGGTCGTCCGCGAGGATGCAGACCATGTCGGCGCAGAACAGCAGTTCGCCCTGGGTGCCCCGGGGCAGGTGCTCGCTTTCGGTCAGGCCCAGGTCATGGCGCTGGGCGCTCAGGGCCTCTTCCAACAGCGGCGATTCCTGGGCGGTGATGCTCAGGCCGATGCCCGGGTGCTGCGCCTGGAACTGCTTGCACACCGGCGGCAGCAGGGTCTGGGAGAACAGCGGCAGGCAGCTCAGGCTCAACTGGCCGTGCTCGAAACGGCGGATCGACTGGGCCACGCTGTTGATCCGCTCCAGCCCCACATAGGCCCGCTCGACTTCCTCCAGCAACAGCAGGGCCTGGGCCGTGGGCAGCAGGCGCCCGCCTTCACGATCGAACAGGCGCAAGCCGGAAAGCGTTTCCAGCCGGGCCAGCTCGCGACTCACGGTGGGCTGCGAAGTAAACAGCAGGCGCGCGGCGCCAGTGACGCTGCCGGCCTGCATGATGGCGCGGAACACTTCGATGTGCCGCAGGGAGATGTCCATGGCGGGAAACTCGCTTAATCAACCAATCCATATCAGATATGAATACCTTGGCAAAGAATAGATATTTTATTGAATAGCCGCCAACGGGCATGCTGCCTCCATTCCCACTGATCACAGATTGCATTCGCCATGGCCATTCCATTTTCCCCCGCTCAACTTGTCGCCGCCGCCCGCCAGTACGGCACTCCACTGTGGTGCTATGACGCCGCCACCATCCAGGCGCGCATCGCCCAGTTGCAGGCGTTCGACGTGGTGCGCTACGCCCAGAAGGCCTCGTCCAACCTGCACCTGCTGCGCCTGATCCGCGAGGCCGGGGTACGGGTCGATGCGGTGTCCCTGGGGGAAATCGAACGCGCCCTGCTGGCCGGCTTCAGCCCGGTGGATGCCGGCATCGTCTTCACCTGCGACCTGTTCGACGAGGCCACCCTGGCCCGGGTGGTGGAACTGCAGGTGGAAGTCAACGCCGGCTCCATCGACATGCTCCGCCAGTTGGGGGAGAAATCCCCGGGGCACCGGGTCTGGCTGCGGATCAACCCGGGCTTCGGCCACGGCCACAGCCGCAAGACCAACACCGGTGGCGAAAACAGCAAGCACGGCATTTGGCACGACCAGATGAGCGAAGCCCTGGCAGTGATCCGCCAGCATGGCCTGCACCTGGTGGGCCTGCACATGCACATCGGTTCCGGGGTCGACTACGACCACCTGGAACAGGTGGGCGCAGCCATGGTGGCGGCGGTGAAATCCCTGGACCACGACCTCGAGGCCTTCTCCATCGGCGGCGGCCTGTCCACCCCCTACCGCGAGGGCGACACCCCGGTGGACGTGCAGCGTTACGCCAATGCCTGGAAAGTGGCGCGCCAGGAGATCGAGGCCTACCTGGGCCACGGCGTGCGCATGGAGATCGAACCGGGGCGCTTCCTGGTGGCCGAGGCCGGCTGCCTGGTCAGCGAAGTGCGGGTGGTGAAGACCGCCGGCCAGCATCACTTCGTGCTGGTGGATACCGGGTTCAACGACCTGATGCGCCCGGCCATGTACGGCGCCTACCACGGCATGAGCCTGCTGGACGCCGCCGGCCACCCGGTGGAGCGCCCGCAACAGCTGACCGTGGTCGGCGGCCCGCTGTGCGAGTCCGGCGACATCTTCACCCAGGACGACGAATGCCTGACCCCGCGCCCCCTGCCCCAGGCCCGGGTCGGCGACCTGCTGGTACTGCACGACACCGGCGCCTATGGCGCCAGCATGTCCTCCAACTACAACAGCCGCCCGCTGCTGCCGGAGGTGCTGTTCGAGAACGGCAAGCCGAAACTGATCCGCCGCCGCCAGCCACTGGCGGACCTGCTGGCGCTGGAACTGGGGCTGTAAGCCGCCCCTGGGTACTGACCGGCAAAGGGACACAGGGCACCCAGGCCCTGTGTTCGCCCAACCGTGTGTTCGAGGCGTCCCCCTGCCCTGGCAGCACTGAAAGTGCTTGTCCAGCCCGTTCCGTGGACAACGCTCCCCCCTTGAACTAAGAGTTAGGAGCCAGGAGTTCCTGGGCAAGGGAGAGCGCCATGTGCGAAGCAGACAAGGGCAAGAAAGAGCCTGGCAAGAGCGAGGGCGGCAGCGGGCTCACCTCGATCCTCAACCTCATTCCCAGCGTCTATTACGATCTGATTGCGCGGATCTGCCCGGGCATGGCGTTCTGGATCGTCCTGGCCTTCAAGTACCCCCACGAACAGCTGCAACCCCCCGATATTCTCGGCGGCGCCCTGTTGTTCGTGCTGATCATCCTCAGCTACGTGTCCGGTATCGTCTTCACCGGCTTCGCCCCGCTCTGGGACTGGCTATCCATCGCTACGCTGAACCGCTTCAGGTTCCTGGCGGCGCTGGTAGGCCTGGCAGATGCCCCGGCATCCTCCAGCTTCGCCAGGTGGAAGGCGGTGACCAGGCAACTGGATGAAGTCATCCAGGCAGATGACGGCGCCGGCAAGACCCTGGTCAAGGCGATGGCGGAGGTCAGCCTCTGCCAGAACCTGTTGACCGGCTTTATCGCCCTGGCCCTGATCGAAATCGGCTTCAGCGCCTGTGGGGCGCTGTCCATGGTCCAGCATCCCTGGTTCAACGGCTTTAGCGCCCTGGCCCTGCTCGTGGCGATGTACATGCGCCAGATGATGTTTCTCGGGCGGGTGAGCCATCTGCACCAACTCCATGTGACAGGCCACTAGAGCAGGTGCGCCCAGGGCCAGCCCCGATACCAGGGCATCAGTTGCAGCCGCTCCGGCTGGTCGTTGACGCTATCGTCCTGCTTGCGGGTCACCAGGGGCTCGCCGTCGGTGCCGTAGAACTGCACCTGCATTTCGGCGGTGTCGGGGTGCAGGTCCAGGCGGGCGAAGTTGTCGGCCTGGGTAAAGGCCCAGGTGCGGTAGTCCATGGTGCCCGGGACATTTTTCAGGGCAAAGCTGTCCGGGGTCTGGGGGGCGCGCGAGTCATGCACGTAGCCGGCAGGGTCGCCGTCGGCAAAGGGGAACGGCCAATAGAAGGCTGACGAGGTGACCGCATGAGCCTTGATGCCCTGGACTCCGCCACTGAACTGCAACCGGGAAATGTTCGAGCAATGAATGTCGCCGGACAGGAACACCACGTTCTGCACTTGGTACAGGGCGATGGTTTCCAGCACGGTGCTGCGGGTGCTGGGAAACGCCGACCAGGAGTCGCTCTGGTTCTTGCGCCGCTCGTAGCGCGGGCCCTCGCCCGCGGTATCCACGCCATTGGGTACAAAGACGCTGGACGTCACCACGAACTTGGGGGTGTTGCCCCGGTCCTCCTGCATATGCCGCAACCAGGCGCACAAGCGATCCAACTGGCCGGGTTCGGCCGGGTGCAGTGAAGGTCGGCCCAGCAGGTGGTTGTCCTGCAAGGCGCCGGGCACATCATCGACAAAGCGCTGGGTACGGGTATCCAGCACGAAGAACGGATAGTTGGAACAGGAAAAGTCGTAGAACAGCTGCTTGACCGAACGGTGCTTGAGGTACTGATCGTTGCCGGACATCGCACGGTTCTGCACATGGCTGTCCTCGAAGCGCGGCCCATGGCTCCATTGGTAGCTCATGTAGGCGCCCATCGCCCAGTTGAACAGGGTGCGCTTGCTACCGTTCTTGTCGATGCGGTCCTGCGTCCAGTTGTCCTCGATCTCGTGGTCGTCGAGGATCATGTAGGTGGGTTTGTGCGCCAGCAGACGGCTGATGAAGGGCGAGCCGGCCTCCTCGGACAGCCGGTTGCGCCCGGCGCTGAGCAAGGCCAGCAGCATCAGCAGCGCCGCCACGCCAAAGGTCCAGTGCATGCCACGGGACACTGCCTCGACGCCGGCCTGCGGCCCCGAGCCCCAGGCGAACAGTGCGCCCATGGCCGCCGCGCCACTGATCAGCCCGAGGTTGCGCGACAGGCTCAGCAACCCCGCCGTCAGCCCGCGCTGCTGCGGCGCCACATCACGCATCACCAGGCTGTTGTTGGCCGCCTGGAACAGCGCGTAGCTGGCGGTGACCAGGGCCAGCGGCAGCAGGTAGCCTGCCAGCCCCAGGCTCCGGGGCAGCAGCGCCAGCAGGCCCAGGCCGCCACACAACCCCAGCAGGCCGAGCCGGGACAGCGGCCGGGCACCGTAACGGTCCACCAGACGCCCGGCGGGGGCGCCGCACAGGGTCGCCACCAGCGGCCCCAGGGACAGGCTCAGACCCACTGCCAGGCTCCCGAGCCCCAGCCCCCGGGCCAGGTAGAACGGCCCCACCACCAGGGTGGTCATGATCACCGTCGACACCAGCAGGCTCAGCCACAGGCTGCTGCACAGTTGTGGCCGGCGCAGCAGGGCCGGCTGGAACAGCGGCGCGGCGGCCCGGCGCTCGACACGCACCAAGAGCGCGACCCCGACCACGCTGGCCACCAGCAGGCCCAGGTTCAACGGCGCCAGCAAGTTGTGCCCCAGGGTCAGGGCCAGGGCATAGGCGCCCAGGCTCAACGCCAGCAGCAGGCTGCCCGGCACATCGAAGGCACTGGCCGACGCCACAGGCCGGTCCGGCGGCAGGCAACGCCAGGCCAGTAACAGCGCCACCAACCCCAGGGGCACATTGACCAGGAACATCCAGCGCCAGCCGACGCTGGCCAGTATCAGGCCGCCGAGGGCCGGGCCCAGGGTGGTGCCCAGGGCCGACATACTGCCCAGCCAGCCCATCGCGGCCCCGGTGCGGGCCTTGGGCAGCGCGTCACCCACCAGGGCCATGCTCAGGGCCAGCATTACCGCCGCCCCCAGGCCTTGCAGCGTGCGGGCCGCCAGCAGCCAGCCCAGGCCCGGGGCCAGGCCGCAGCACAGCGAGGCCAGGGTGAACAGGCCGATCCCCGCCAGCAGCGCCCGGCGCCGGCCCCACTGGTCCCCCAGGCGCCCGGCGCTGGCGATCAGGGTGGTGATGGCCAGCAGGTAGGCCAGGACAATCCATTGCACCTGCTGGAACGACGCCTCAAGGGTCTGGGCCAGGCTCGGCAGCGCGGCATTGGCGATGCTGGTGTCCAGGGACGGCATCAGCATCGCCAGCGACAGGCTGGCCAGGGCCCAGCGCGCACGGGGCGCCAGGGCTTCCTGGGGGGTGGCTTGGGACTCGGGAATGGGCATCGCACAGGCTCCGGCAAGGTGATGCCCGCCAGCCTAGGGCCAGCCGTGACCAGGCGGAAGGCGCAGCCTTTGCAGTTAATTGATGCATTCAACGCCATACCAGCTGCCTGCGTGCTACATTGCGCCGATGTCGACTCCCGATCTGAACCTGCTGCTGACCCTGGACGTACTGCTGGCCGAAGGCAGCGTGGCGCGGGCTGCCCAGCGCCTGCATCTGAGCCCCTCGGCCATGAGCCGGGCGCTGGCCCGCCTGCGCCAGGCCACCGGCGACCCGCTGCTGGTGCGCGCCGGGCGCGGCCTGGTGCCCACCCCTCGGGCCCTGGAGCTGCGCCAGCGCATCGGCCAACTGGTGGCAGACGCCCAGGCCGCCCTGCGCCCGGCCGAGCAGATCGACCTTGGCCGCCTGCAGCGCACCTTCACCCTGCGCAGCCGTGATGGTTTCGTCGAGAATTTCGGCCCGGCGCTGGTCAGTCGCCTGCGGGCTGAAGCGCCCGGGGTGCGGGTGCACTTCGTACCCAAGCTGGACCGCGACAGCCAGCCCCTGCGCGATGCCAGCGTCGACCTGGAAACCGCGGTGATCGACGCCGACACCAGCCCCGAGTTGCGCACCCGGGCGCTGTTTCGCGATCGCTTTATCGGCGTGGTGCGCGCCGGCCACCCCTTGAGCCGGGGGCCGGTAAGCCTGGATGCCTACGTGGCTGGCGAACATATCCTCGCCGCCCACCAGGGCCATGCTCATGGGCGCATGGACGAGGCCCTGAAAACCCTGGGCCTGGAACGGCAGATCGTCACCCTGGTCAGCGGTTTTTCCGCCGCCCTGGCCCTGGCCCGGGGTTCGGACCTGATCGCTATGGTGCCCGAGCGCCACACCAGCAACCTGCGGCACGGCCTGCACGGTTTCAGCCTGCCGGTGCCCCTGCCGGAAATGACCATCTCCCTGCTCTGGCACCCGCGCATGGAGGCCGACCCGGCCCATCGCTGGTTGCGCCAGGTGGTGCATGAGCTGTGCAGCCAGAGCGCCCTCCCCGACCATCAGCCCGGCTGATCCACAACTTCATTAGCGAGATCCTGCATGTCTTCCAGCTCCCTGCGCCTGCTCTCCCTGAATCACCTGCCCGCTGCCGCCGCGTTGCTCTGGGGGCTGTCCCTGGCAATCGTCCGGGCCTGGCAACCGATAGATTATTTCTGGGAGAACTTCGCCGCCTACTGGCTGCCCCAGGGGCTGATTCTCGGCCTGCTGCTGTGCACCCGGCCCACGCCGGCGCTGTTCACCGGGGTGGCCCTGGCCCTGGCCGCGCACCTGCAACTGTTCTGCCTGTGGATCAGTTCCCCGGAAGGCGCCTTGGGCTGGCTGTTCTATCTGTTCGACTTTCCCGGCGCGCTGATCGGCGCCGCCATCGCCCGCTTCCTGGCCACGCGTGTGGCTCCCGGCAAGCCGTTGATCAATGGCCTGCTGGGGCTCGGCTGGGTGTCCTTGGGGCTGTTGCTGAACTTCAAGCTGATGATGTACAGCCAGGTCTGAAACGGGCCGGCGAATGCGGCCCGAGGGAACTGAAACCCGCCCGGGCCACCGACGGCCCGGGCAGGCAATGCCTCAGCGGTGGCCCTGGCTGAGGTTCGACAAGCGCCCGGACAGGGCCTGCATGGCCTCGCTGACCTTGTCCAGGGCCTGGGCGTCCCGGGCGTTGTCCTCGCTGATGCCGTGGATGCGCACCGCCAGTTCGTTGATCTCCTGGGTCACGTGGCTCTGCTGCTGGGCCGCCACGGCAATCTGCTGCGCCCGCTGGGAAATATCGTCGAAGCTGGTCACCGTGCTGGACAGCGCATCCGATGCACCGGACGCCTCGCCCACCGCCTGGCGGGTTCGTGTTTCGCCGGCCTGGATCGCCTGCACCGCCTGACGCGAGGCCTGCTGCAAGTCGTTGATCATGCCGCTGATCTCGTTGGCCGAGGTCTGGGTGCGGCCGGCCAGGGTCCGCACTTCGTCCGCCACCACGGCAAAGCCCCGGCCCTGCTCCCCGGCCCGGGCCGCTTCGATGGCGGCGTTCAGCGCCAGCAGGTTGGTCTGCTCGGAGATCGCCTTGATCACATCCAGCACCGCGCCGACCTGCTGGCTGTCCTGCTCCAGGCGCTGGATCACTGCCGCCGCCTCGGCCATTTCCGCGGACAACTGCTGGATCGACTGGCTATTGGCATCGACCTTGTGCTGGCCCTCCTGCACCACCACCAGGGACTGGCGCGCGGTGTCGGCGCAATTGTTGGTGTTCTGCGCCACTTCCAGGGCACTGGAGGACATCTCGGTGATGGCCGTGGCCAACTGGGTGTTCTCCTGGCGCTGCTGCTCGGCACGCTGGGCCAGGGTGCTGCTGAGTTGACCCAGGCGCGCGGCTTCGTTCTGCAACTGCCGGGCTTCGCTGGCGATCTTCTGCAGCATTTGCCGCAACTGCCCGGCATAGCGGTTCACCGCGGCGCGCAAGGCGCCGATCTCGTCGGCCCGGGCCACGTGCAGCTCGGCGTTGTCGCTGGCCTGGCCACTGCCCAGGGCATCGATCTGCCGGGTGGTTTCTTCCAGTTGGGCAATCAGCTTGTGCCCGGCCAGCCAGGCAAAGAACAGCAGCAGCGCCAGCAACGGCAGGAGGAACAGCAGGATCTCGGTGGTCATGGCCCGCGCCAGGCCGGTGACCTTCTGCTCCGGGGTCACCAGGCCGATGGTCCAGCCGCTGCCGGGCATGCTGAACAAGCTGACCCGCGCCGCTTCCTGCAAGCGTCCATCCTCGTCCAGGTCCAGGCTGCGCACCTGCCCGGTCGGTGCCGGCTTGGCCAGGGCCTCGGCCACCGGAAGCAACCAGGGTTGCTGCTTGCTCAGGGCGTCGAAGCTGAGCATCTGGCCCCCGCCGCCGGCCTGGGCATCAGGGAAATACAGCACGTTGCCGGCCTGGTCCAGGGCGAAGGCATAGCCGCCGGTGACCGACCCCTGCTCCTTGAGGAAGCGCGCCAGGTCGTCCAGGCGCAGGTCGATGGTGGCGACCCCGGCAAAGGCACCGTCCTGGCGATAGGGCACGCTGCAGGTGGTCATCGGCACCTGGGTCACCGGGTCCTGGTAGGCCTCGGACCACAGGCAACGGCCCGGCGCGCTGTTGCGGGCGCCGGTGTACCAGGCTTCATGGTGATAACCGGCGCTGCCGGCGGCGTTGTAGTCATCGGAAAATGCCAAGGGCCCGGCATCGCTGCGGGCCCAGAAGAAACTGCGGCGCTCCACGCCCGGGGTGAAGGCATTGGGTTCTGGCCAGATGCCGCCCCCGGCGATCGCCTTGTCGCCTTCATGGTCGATCACCTTGGGCAGGGTGGCCATGACCAGCGCCTGCTCCTTGGGCAGCCCTTCCAGCAGGTGGGCCATGCTCGCGGTCACCCCTTCGATGCCCGCCAACTGCAACGCCAGCTGGCGAACGATGGCGCTGCCGGTCTGCTCGATCAGTGCCGAGCTTGCCTCCACCACTTTGGGCTGCCCCCGTAAGGTCATCACGGCAAATACCGCCAGCGCCGTGAACAGCAACAGCAACACACTGCCGAGGGTCAAACGATGAGACAGACGAACCGGTAGCAAGGCCATGACGAACTCCATATCAATAGGCATTCAGAGCTTATCGACCGGATGCATGCTTCCCTTGAACAAAGAGTGATGCCGTTCACTTTTTTTGTCAGCGCAACAGGCGGGAGTACAACTGGAGAGGGGCGACTCAGGCAGCGCCCTCGGTAGCCGGGGCCCTGCCATCCTCGAAACAAGACCCCGGGCTACGGGCAGCCCGGGCCAGGCACGAGAACCGCTACACGACTGGCGGCGCTGGCGCCTTCAGTCCTGCTTGGCGCCCATGTACAGCTCGAAGTTCTCGATGTAGTCCGTGAGGTTCTCTTCCATCATCAGGCGGAACTCCTCGACGAAATAATCCACCGCCTGCTGCTTGGCCGCCGCCAGCTCCTGGGCATTGCGGCACCCGCAGGCGCTGACCCAGGCGCTGAAACGGGAGTTGGCGTACATCAGCGACGCGCTGGCCTTGCCCCGGCTGCTGTCGGCGATATGGGAGTTGGCCAGCTCGATAACGGCGTCGGCGCGGTTGTAGAAATCCTGGTCGGTGTCATTGGCCACGGGGCGTTCCTCTGGCGGAGTGGGGAAAATAAAGCGCCGGAGTATAAGAGTTTTGTCCTCCTGCACCGACTACTTTCATCCCCAGGCCGCAGAAGCCGGGCTGCCGGCGAAGCGGCCCGCGAGCCTTGCGCCAGGCTGGCAGCCGCTTTCGCTGGCAAGCCAGCGCCTACAGATGGGTGGGCGCCGGCAAGGCTCGCAGCTGTTCGGCCAGCAGGGCTTCACTCTTGCCCTGGGACAGCACCACGCTGTTATTGGCCGCTTGCAGCGCCTGTTGCAGGTGGTGCTCGCCCCGCTGCCGGTCGCCTTCAAGAATGGCTTGCAAGGCCAGGCAGCGCGGTCGCAGCCAGGGTGCGTTCCAATCCACTTCGGCGCTCATCGGCGTGTTGTTCAGGGGCGCGGCGTCACGCTGCAGCAAAGCGCGGCAGAACGCCAACTCGCCCCTCAACAACTCGATCAGGCCACTCATGCCGTTCAGTTGCGCCGACCGGGCCGCCAGCAATTGATCCAGTTCCTGCTCCATCTGCACCGCGGCCGGCCAGTCGCCCTGGTCCTGCAGGGCATTGAGGCGGCAGCCGAATGCGACCAGCGGCCCGGGCATGGGGCCTTCGGCCAGGCGCTGAAGATCGTCCACCGGCAATTGTGCGCTGGGCACCCCGGCCACGGTCAGGGCCAACAGGCGTGCCTGGGCCAGCTCCGGACGTTGATCGTCGCGATGCCGGTACCAGCCCAGCAGGAGCATGCCGTCGCTGGGCAGTACCCGCCAGGCAGGCATCAGGTTACCCACCCCCATGGCCAGATTGATCACGGCAAACGCCAGGGCAATGGCCCCCGGCACTCCGGGCCAGGACAGCCCAAGCGCCAGGGAAGCGCCACCCACCAGCAGATTCAGCAGCGGCCCCCACAGGACCACCAGCATCCACTGCTGCCGCAGTGGCCGTTGCAGATTGCTCGCGGCAATCACATAGCCGCCCAGGCGATTGCGCTTGAGCTGCGGCGCCCAGCGCACCCGCCAGCCGCGCCGCAGCACCTGGATCTCCACGGCGGCCACCCGTACATGCAACACCGGCATCGCGCACCCGCGTGCCCCCAGGTAATGCCCGCCCTCATGCACCACCAACGCGACAACCCCCAACAGCGAAGCCAGGAACATCGCCAGAAAGGGCTGCAACCCGGACTTGATGGTGAACCCCAGCACCAGCGCGGCGATAAACCAGCCACTGAGCAGCACCAGGCGCTGCACAATCGTCAGCAGAGTATTCAAGGCCTTGAGCCAGGTGTTGCCATCCATCGAGTACGTCCCTGAGAGAAAACCGACACTGAACCGGGCGCGCAGACTGCCAGCTTCGCCCCAGGAAACTCAACCGCTGATTCACCTCTCTATCACCCCGCCTCCTAACCGCAGGAGCCGGCTTGCCGGCGAAGGGGCCCGCGAGCCCTGCATACGCCTGGCGGCCGCTTTCGCTGGCAAGCCAGCTCCTACGACGCGGGGCAAAGTGCCCCTCTCCCATCAATATCAAAACCCACCGTAGGAGCCGGCTTGCCGGCGAAGGGGCCCGCGAGCCCTGCATATGACTGGCGGATGCTTTCGCTGGCAAGCCAGCTCCTACGAGGATGCGGAGCAGAGTGCCCCTCTCCCATCAATATCAAAACCCCGTAGGAGCCGGCTTGCCGGCGAAGGGGCCCGCGAGCCCTGCATACGGCTGGCGGTCGCTTTCGCTGGCAAGCCAGCTCCTACGAGGATGCGGGGGGCCAGTGGCGGGCCAGGACCGCGGCGATGCGCGGTTCGCGGTCGATGCGTTGCAGCAGGGCGAGAAAATCGGGATGGCTATCGCGCAGGTGCTCTCGCGCGCCGGACCAGCGCGACACCACTGCCGCCTGGATATCCAGGGCACCCGGCGCCGCACCGCCGAAATATGGTCGCGACGCAAACTGCTCGGCGAACAGCCCCCAGCTGCGATACAGGCGCTCGGCCGCGGCGGCGCGCACCCGGGCCTTGAGCGGTTCGTCGGGGTCGCTGATCCAGCGTTCCGGGTAGTCGAGGATGCCGATGGCCGAATAGCAGTTGGCGGCGATGTACACCAGGCCGCGTATCACCTGGGCCCGGGCTGACGCTGGCGCAGGCAGCAACCCGGAGTCGGGAAACTCCAGGCCCAGGTGGATCAGGATCGCCGCGCTTTCGGTGAGGATGCTGCCATCGGGCAGTTGCAGGGTGGGAATCTGCAACAGCGGATTGAGCCGTGCCAGGGCCTCGCGCCCGGGGCTGTCCTCCCAGGGCGCGGCCTCGATGCGGCGGTAGGCCAGCTGGCAGTACTCCAGGGCGATCTCGACGATGGCCGAGCCGGTGCCCTGGCTTCCATACAGGTGATACATGGCGACAACCTCCTTGATGACCCGGGCCCATTAGCCCTTTCACGACAGGGCGTGGCATTGCACCTGCAGTACTTGCTCGCTCAGTGGCCGCGCCTCGATCCGCACCGGCAAGAATGCCTCGATCACCCGGATATTGCTCTGCAGGTGCTCGGTCATGCACGGCGTGGTGAAGCTGCCGCCACCGGCCAGGGCCATGGGCAGCAACAGTTGATCGGCCAGGTGTTCCGCCACTGCGGCACCGGAGTCCAGCCAGTCCCGGGCCTGATCGATGGCGCCGTCGGCGACCTTCTCCGCCCGCAGGCTGTTCTGGCCGAAACCGCAAAACAGCTCGGTCAGGTGCTCGAAGGCGAACTCCAGCAGCAGCACATTGCCCGGGCCGTATTCTTCATCCAGCAGCACCGGGGTGAGCTGCTCGCGAGGCAGTTGCAGGCGATCGTGCACCCGGCGCAACTCGCGTTCCGCCACATGCTCGGGCAGGCCCGCGCTCAAGGCCCAGGCTCGACTGCCGAGCAATGCTCCGCGCTCTTGAAGATGCAAGGGTTGCAGCTCCGAAGGCTGGATAAAGGCCTCCAGCTCACCACCGCCGGCCGGGACAAAACCATGGCGCAGCAACTGCAGTTCCACCCGCCCGCCCATGCGCCGCAGTTGCGGCAGCCAGGCCTGCTGTAGGAAATCCACCGGCGGCGCCAGGGGGTTGTGGGTGCCGCCGCTGATGCTCACGCGGCTCGGCTGCGGCGCTCGCAGCAAGGCCGGCAGCAGGGTCTGCAGCACCAGGGTGCAACTGCCGGCGGTGCCAATGGCGAAGCGGTAGTCGCCGCCGTGGATCGGCCCCGGCTCGAAGCTCAGGACCTGGGAGCCAAGCTCGGCCCCAGTGGTTCTGGCGCCACATACCTGGGCCGCCGCCAGCACCGCGGTCAGGTGCTGGCGCAACAGCCCCGGGCGGCTGCGCCGGGCGCGAATATTATGGATACGCAGGGTCTTGCCGGTGAGCATCGACAGGCTCAGGGCGCTGCGCAGTACCTGGCCGCCGCCGATGGCGCCGTCCAGTTCGATTACATCCTGTTTCATCACATTCCTCAGGCGTAGTGCCGGACCGTTTCCCGCAGGTAAGCGTCCAGCAACGCGTTGTCTTCATGGGTACGCGCCAGTTTCGGCACCGGGCGTTCCAGCTCGGCGGCGATAAAGGCGTGCAGTGCCGGGCGTCGCGGTCCGTAGGCGGACTCGTCGGCGCAGCGTTTCAAAACCAGCAGCTCGGCCACCTCGTCCAGCAGTGGCTGATGGTCGACGGTGGTCAGCAGGTCGGCGAAGGTCATCGGCGGTCGGCCGCGCCCCTGGTCGATCCAGCGCACCGCGAGCAAGGGCCGCAGGACGTAGAAGTACTTCTTGAAGCGCACGCTGTCGCCTTGCAGGTAACCGCGAAAGTTCTTCCTGGCCATCGACAGATAATGGTTGCGCGCCGCCGGCGGGCTGTAGAACGCCTCGGCCAGCTCGCGCAGGCGCTCGGCGGCGGTCGGTTCGCTGCGGTACACCAGGGGCGAATCCAGCCATTCCAGCAGGGTCGGGTTGGACTTGCGCAACAGCCCCAGGGTCTTGCGCAGTTCCCAGCCGCTGATGTCCAGCTCGTCGTCCAGGGGCCGCTCGATCACGTCGCGCCCGGCATCCACCTGGATGAACCATTCGGGCTTTTCCACATAGACGAAACGCACATCGTAATCGCTGTCGGTAGAGGCAAAGCCCCAGGCCCGACTGCCGGATTCGCAGGCATACAGCACCTGCACATTGCGCTCGCGCTCGATCCGCGCCAGCTCGGCCAATACCCGTTCGCGCATGGCGCTGCTCAGGGGATGGCGCTCCAGATGTTCCATGATCCTTTTCCTTGTTCAATCCGTGGCGCTGGCGGCCAGCACACTCAGGGTCCGGCGCACGGGGTTCCACACCGTCAGGCACCAGACGCCCCACCACTCCAGGCCTTCGTCGAAATATTCACTCCAGGGCAGCAGATGCGGGCCCATGGCCGGGGCCTGACAATCCAGCTCCAGGCCGCCCACCCAGTTGATCACCTGGGGCTGCTGCTGGAGATCGAGCCCCAGCAGGTCCAGCCATTGGCCGTACACCTGGCGGGCCTGTTCGGCCCCACCCGGGAAATGCAGCCCGTACGGTGGCTGGCAAAACGCCCGGTACAAGGCCCAATCCTGCTGCTCCGGGTCTTCGCAAACCAGTTGCCGGACCTGCTGCGGGCTGAGCCGCTCAGGCAGTGCCCGCTCCGGTTCCCAGCGCATCTGCGGTTCACCAACGTCGGCGTAGCGCGGGTCCTGGCGCAGCTTTTTCCAGGCCTCACGGCGCCTGGCCATCAGGTGCTGATACAGGTGCTGCAAGCCCTGGCGATGCAAGGCCTGATTCACCTCGACACCCGGCTCCACCGCCAGCCGCACAAAATCGAACACGCAAAACGCCGCTTCCAGCTGTTGGCGCAGCGCCTGGCTGTGCTCATCTTCAACCGGGGTCAACATGGCGGTTCTCCTTTCCTCACAACAGCCGCTGGACCGAACCGGCGGGTAATTCCCCGGCGGCTTCCATTGCCTGCAAGCGTTGCACCATGGCCTCGCGCAGGGGCTTGGGGGTCACCGGGTCGAACATCCCGTAGCGGCTGCCGCACCAGCGTGCCAGGGCCTCGCGCCAATAGGCGGCGTCACTGCCGCCCTGCCCCAGGCGCCACAGCAGGTACTCCAACTGACGCCAGCCCGGTTTGAGGGCCAGCATGGCCCAGCGTCGCGCCTTGGGCAGATCGTGCCAATGCTGGTCCAGACGCTGCTCCAGGGCCTCGTCGAATACCGCCCACGGCTGCTGGCGCAACAGGCCCAGGGCGCAGTCGAAGACCTTGTCCGAGGCATCGTCCAGGGCCGCCAGTTGCTCGGCCATGCCACGTTCGCCCAGGGTTTGCAGGGCCTGCAGGCGCACGCTCAGCGCCGGCGATGCCAGGGCCTGGCGCACCATGGCATCGGCCTGTGGCTCCTGCAGCTCCCTGACCAACCCCAGTAGCCCCAGCCACTGGCGCTTGTTGCCCGGGGCCGGCTGCTGCAAGCGGGCCAGCAGCACTGCCCGCGGGTCCAGCCCATGGCGCGGCGCGGCCCAGTGGGCCAGGCAACGCAAGGCCCCCGAAGGGTCGAGCAGGGCCTGCGCCAGATACTCGCGACAATCGGCCAGGCGCGACAGCAGCAGCCGCAGGGCCTTGACCCGCACACTGGCGCCGCAGCTGCGCATCACCTCTTCCAGCAAGGGCAGCGCCTGCTCATCGGGCAGTTCGGCGCAGGCGTCCACCGCCATCTGCCGCACGCTGACCTCCGGGTGGCGCAGGGCCATGGCCAGCAGCGCCGGTCGGTCTTCGACGCCCTTGAGCAACAGCTCGAAGACAAAGCGCGCAGCCTTGCCCCGGCAAGTGCCAAAGGCCCCTTGCACCTGGTCGCGCACCTGGGCCAGTTGCAACACGGCGCTGGCCCGCTCCAAGGTCGCGCCGTGGTCGGCGCGCTGCTTGCCCGCCAGGGCCAGCAGCGGTGCCAGGGTCTGCAACAGCAGCCCGGCATGCTCCGGCACCCAATAGGCCTCGACCGCCGCGGCGGCCTCCTGGCGAACCTGGGGCACCCAGTCGTTGAGGCGCTCCAGCAAAGCCACCAGGGCCTCTGCCGAAGGCTGCGCGGCCAGCCCGCGCACCGCGGCCTGACGCACGAAACCGTTGCCGAAGCGGCTCAGCTCCAGCCAGGCGCTGTGCCTGTCCAACTCGTCCATCACCTCCCGCACGCGGCGGGCTTCGTAGTCGCTCAGCTGGTACTGCCAGCCGGGCGGGGTTGTTATCAATGCATCCATGTCGTCCATTGCTCTACCCCTTAACGCACACCACCTGACGCAGGGTGTGCAGCACTTCCACCAGCTCGCGCTGGGCGTGCATCACTTGGTCGATGTCCTTGTAGGCCATCGGGATTTCATCGATCACCGCTTCGTCCTTACGGCACTCCACATGGGCGGTCGCGCGGATCTGGTCGGCCAGGGTGAAGGTGTTCTTGGCCTTGGTGCGGCTCATGGTACGCCCCGCGCCGTGGCTGCAGGAGCAGAACGCCTCCTCGTTACCCAATCCGCGGACAATGAAGCTCTTGGCCCCCATCGAACCCGGAATGATCCCCAGCTCGCCCTTCTTCGCCGACACCGCCCCCTTGCGGGTCACCAGCACCTCTTCACCGAAGTGGCGCTCCTTCTGCACGTAGTTGTGGTGGCAGTTGACTGCCTCCAGCGCCACCTCGAAGGGCTTGCTGATCACCTTGCGGGTGGCCTGGATCACCAGTTGCATCATCAGCTCACGGTTCTGCCGGGCGAAATCCTGGGCCCAGGCCACCGCTTCCACGTAATCGTTGAAGTGCTGGCTGCCTTCCTCGAAATAGGCCAGGTCGCGGTCCGGCAGGTTGGCGATGTGCTGGCGCATATCGGCCTGGGCCAGGTGAATGAACAGGTTGCCGATGGCGTTACCTACGCCACGGGAACCGCTGTGGAGCATGAACCAGACCCGGTTGGCCTCATCCAGGCAGACCTCGATGAAGTGGTTACCCCCGCCGAGGGTTCCCAGGTGCTTGCGGTTGTTGCTGTTGGCCAGGGCCGGGTACTTATCGGTGATCGCCTTGAAACGTGGGTGCAGCGCAGCCCAGGCCTGGTCGGCCTGATTCGGCACGTCGCCCCAGGCGCCCTTATCGCGACCGCTACGGGGCGAGGTACGACCGTGAGGCACCGCCGCCTCGATGGCGCTACGCAATCCGGCCAGGTTATCCGGCAGGTCGGAGGCGGTCAGCGAAGTACGGGCGGCGATCATTCCGCAGCCGATATCCACCCCGACCGCAGCCGGGATGATCGCGCCCACCGTGGGGATCACGCTACCGATGGTCGAACCCTTACCCAAGTGCACGTCGGGCATCACCGCCAGGTGCTTGAAGATGAACGGCATCTTCGCAGTGTTCATCAATTGCTGGCGGGCTTCGTTTTCCACCGGCACGCCCTGGGTCCACATCTTGATCGGCTTGCCGTTGGCGACTTCCAGCAATTGGTAGGTCTTGTGTTCCATGTCGTTGACTCTTTTTCCTGTGGCCGCGGATACGGCCTTGTTCAATAGGGTGCGCAGGAGCCGGGTCGCAGAAGACGATCTCAGGGGTCTCTTCGCTGGCAAGCCAGCTCCTACGAAATTGCGGTGTTCGGTGCAAACGGCGACAAGTGAAGGTGAAACATGCAGCGCGCTCTGCCTCTGAGCTAGCACCTTGCGGTGAACGGGACTCGAACCCGCGACCACGCTGTCCTGTAGTTCCACCGGCATTCGCCGGGTCAATCGGTGCAGGCCGGGCCTGCGGGCAGCGACAAGGGAACAGGCACATTTGCTCTACCGACTGAGCTACAGCCTTGCGGCTGGCGGGGTTCGAACCCGCGACACGATGTAGTACCCGTGGCATTCGCTGCCATCCCGCCGAGGCGGGGGGAAAAGAGGCGACGACAAGGAATCGATGAAACGGTGCACTCGCGTTCTGACCATTGAACCACGGCGCCGTTTTCCGGCACCGGCGGGAATCGAACCCGCATCTCGAACCTTGGATGTAGTTCCATCAGCATTCGTCGCAAAAACTGCAAAAAAGGTGGCACGACAAAAGAAGTGACTGATCGCCGGATTCGAACCGGCTTAACCAATATGTACAGCCACTGGCATTCGTGCCGTCACCGGCCCTGACAAGAGTTGCTGAGACGCCTTTGGATGTAGTCACAGCGGCATTCAGGGCCAATGAGCAAAAAATCTGTGGTGTGCGCCGGCTGGCCGGCGCACGGTGTGTTTCATCCTCTACCGATCAGCGTTACATCGCCTCGATAGCCTTTACCCAGTGCTGCGCACCGTAATTGCCCGCAGTGAACTGCTCGATCACATCGAACACCGCGTCACTGAAGCCGCCGACGTTGAGGATGTCCTCGCGGTCCGGTGCCTGGGTCGTGGCCCCGGGCTGCATGTCGATGCACACCAGCTTCGCCTGCGGGTTGATGGCCCGGATCCGCTCCCACTGGCGCATCGTTTCCGTGGCGCCGTGGCGCCGCGCATCGATCCACGACTCGTTGTCCGAGACCAGGATCAGCGTGTCCACGCGGCTCTTGGCGTTGGCCAACTGCGCCAGGGGCGCCGAGCAGTTGGTCCCCCCTCCGCCGATGTTCGCCAGCTTCTGCGCATTGCTCATCACGCTGTCCCGCGGGTTGAGGTGGATGTTCACCACCCCACGCTCGAACGGCATGACCCGCGCCGCCGGCTGCTTGCGCAACACCGCGGCCGCCACCAGTGCCGCCACATCGATGCAGCGCACCGCGGTGGTGGCGCCCTGGCGATAGCCGGTAACAGGGCTGTGCATCGAGCCCGAGACATCCGGGCAGACCACCACGTTGCCCGCCAGCGCCGGCACGTTGGCCAGGGACAGCTCCAGGGCATCCTGCAGCGCCTCGCGGACCGGCTGCGGCACCTCGTCACCGGCCATGCGGTAGGCCGCCAGCAACTGGTACGGATAGACCCGAGCCTTGGCCACCTCCCCCGCATCCGCCAGCCGCGCCGCCACGTACTCGGTGCAACCCGGCACCTGGAACGCGCCGTGGCGCGCCAGGGTATTGAGGTTCATGCGCAGCCCCTGCCAGCCCATGTTGCGGGCCTGCCCGGCCCATTGTTCGGCGCTCAGTGTCTCGTTGCCGAGCAACTGGAACGGCACCTGGGGCACTTCCCGGGTCGCTCCGCTGCGAAACGCCAGCAGGTCCCGGGTCAACTCAGGCAGCGCCTGCACATCCACCGGCTTGCCGATCAACCAGGCAAAGAAGGCTTCACGCCAGGCCTCGCTTGGCTTGGGGTGAACCATCTTCACCACGTCCGCCAGGGACGGCTGGTTGCCGATCGAGGCCTGCAACAGCTGGCGCTCGGTGGCGCTGTTCAACCAGTTCTGCACCAGGCGCTTGGGCTGCGAACCCAGGGATTTGCGCCCGGTCACGCCGCTGCGCAGGATCTGCACGAAGTTGCGCAGCATCTTGCCGTTGTCCACCACCTGGGCGAACAGCTCCGGCACCAGGGCCGAGCGTTGCGCGGTCAGTGCCGCCAGCAGCAGCGCCGGCATGTCCTTCATATGGCCTTGCTGCCGAGCGTAACGGGCGGCCTGGGCGACGAAGCGGCTGTCCAGCTCGCTCACCAGTTGCAGCACCGCTTCCAGCTGGCCTTCAGGCGAGGTGTAGAAGGTCGAGTTCAGGCAACCGGTGACCGCCAGTTGGGCCAAGCGATGCTTGGCGTTGTAGGCATAGGCCCCGGCCTTGGAAGCGTTCAGGGTGGTGCTCGCTGGCGCTTTTGCCTGTTGGGTGTTGAACAGCTGGAAGTTGGCCATCTTGGCGTCTCGCTCTGTTGTCTTGTTCGTTGCCAGAGATATTGCAGCCGCTGTGCCAGGTTTTGATTTTCCACCAAACTATTTTTTAACTAATTGATTTATAAGGTTTTTATTTTTTATCACTTTTTCATCAAGTATCCGACAAGACAAACGCCTCGATAATTTTATATCTTTACTTATCGCTTTTTATCTCTAGGTATAAACATGTCGAACAAGCCCACGGTCGCCATAGGTTTTGTCGGTTCCACCCTCGATCGCGTCGGCAAGGGTGCCAACCGCTGGAGCCATTGGCGGCCCACGGTCGGTCTGTGCCAGCAGCAGGATGTGCTGATCAACCGCCTGGAGCTGGTCCATGGCCTGGACGCGCGGGATGTCAGCCTGGCCGAACGGGTGGCCAACGACGTGCGCCAGGTGTCGCCGGAAACCGAGGTGCGCCTGCACCCCATGGGCCTGAACAATCCCTGGGATTTCGAGGAGGTGTACGGCGCCCTGCACGACTTCACCAGCGCCTACCCGTTCGACACCGAGCGCGAGGACTACCTGGTGCACATCACCACCGGCACCCACGTGGCGCAGATCTGCTGGTTCCTGCTGACCGAGGCGCGCTACCTCCCTGCCCGGCTGATCCAGACCTCGCCGGCGCGGCGCCGCGACCCGGACCAGCACGCCACCGGCACCCACGCCCTGATCGACCTCGACCTGTCGCGCTACGACCGCATCGCCTCGCGTTTTGCCCACAAGCGCCTGGAAGGCCTGGCCTTCCTCAAGTCCGGGATCGCCACCCGCAACCCGGCATTCAACCGCTCCATCGAGCAGATCGAACGGGTTGCCGTGCGCTCCAGGGCACCGATGCTGCTGATCGGCCCCACCGGTGCCGGCAAGTCGTTCCTGGCCCGGCGCATCTATGAGCTCAAGCGTGGCCGGCACCAGGTGCAGGGGCGCTTTGTCGAGGTCAACTGCGCCACCCTGCGTGGGGACGGGGCCATGTCGGCACTGTTCGGCCATATCAAGGGCGCCTTCACCGGCGCCCAGAATGCCCGTGAAGGCCTGCTGCGGGCGGCGGATGGCGGCATGCTGTTTCTCGACGAGATCGGTGAACTGGGGCTGGACGAACAGGCCATGCTGCTCAAGGCCATCGAGGAGAAGCGCTTCTTTCCCATGGGTTCGGACCAGGAGGTGCAGAGCGATTTCCTGATCATCGCCGGCACCCACCGCGACCTGCGTGGCCGGGTGGCCCAGGGCCTGTTCCGCGAGGACCTGTATGCGCGGATCAACCTCTGGACCTTCAACCTGCCGGGGCTGGCGGGGCGCCGCGAAGACATCGAACCGAACATCGATTTCGAGCTGGAGCGTCACGCCCGGGAACAAGGGCAGCTGGTGCGCTTCAACCTTGAAGCGCGGCGACGCTACCTGGCCTTTGCCAGCTCCAGCGAAGCGGCGTGGCTGGGCAACTTCCGCGAGCTGTCGGCGTCCATCACCCGCATGGCCACCCTGGCCGACAGCGGGCGCATCGACCAGGCCCAGGCCGAGGAAGAGATCCAGCGCCTGCGCCACGCCTGGGGGCTGGAGAACCAAGAGGACGAACTGCAGAAACTGCTGGGCGACGATGTGGAGCTGGACCTGTTCGACCGCCTGCAACTCAAGGCAGTGATTGCCGAGTGCCGCCGCGCCGACAGCCTGTCGGAGGCGGGGCGCCGGCTGTTCGGCGTGTCACGCCTGGGCAAGGCCAACCCCAACGACGCCGACCGCCTGCGCAAATACCTGGCGCGTTTCGGCCTGGATTGGAAACAGCTGTAGCCGCTGCCGCAGGCTGCGCACGGCCCGCAGGGACGCAGGGTTTTCAAGATCGATAGAGGTTTGGCTGGCGATTGCCAAGTAAGGTCCTGCGGACCTTTGCGCAGCTTCGCGGGCTCAGCAGCGGCTACAGGGCTGCGGTTGGGACGGCGAAGACGCCGCTGGCCCGGGCCACTTCCCGTTCGCCGACCCGCAGCACCACGGTGGCAAAGGCCATCTGCCGGCCACGCTTGGCATGCTCCAGGTGCACCTCGATCCATTCCCCGACCTGCACCGCGCCCAGGTAGTCGAGGGTCATGCTGGCGGTGATCAACGGCAAGGGCGGATCGCTGGAAAACGCCATGGCGTAGCCCATGCCGATGTCCGCCAGGGTGGCGATGATGCCGCCATGCACCGTGCCCCGGCCGTTGGCGTGCCGGGCATCGGCCCGCAGGCCGACGCGCAGTTCGCTGCCACTGCTGCAGCCGTAGACCGGGCCGATCAGTTCCAGCAGCGGGCTGCTGCGGGGCAAGGGGGCAAAGCCTGGGGGGATAGCCGACTCGCGCATGACGCACTCCTTGATCTGCGCCGAAACACCGTCGTCCCGGGCTGACACAGGTGTAGTCCTGAACCCGCGCCGCGCCTATCAGCATCAGCCAGGAAAATTGTCGCCGATAAGCCAAGCCGGGATCGTGGTCTTTCCCCGAACGACGGTAAGATGCGCACCTGCGACCCTGTCGCCGATTCATCCCTCAAGGAGCCCCCATGCAGCATCAGGACGATCACCCTGCAAAATTCCGTCGACTGGCCCTGGCCCTGTTCGGCGCCCTGGCCCTCAGCGCCTGCTCTCCCGGCGACCACAACAGCAGCGCCGTGGCCTTGGGCGGGGCCCAGGGCAAGGCCGGCGCGCAATTGGCCTATGAGCATGAACTGAGCCTGTCGCTGCCAGCCGCGCAGATCGGTCCGCGCCTGGCGCAAACCCGCGAAGCCTGCGAGAAGGCCCAGTTCGGCCCGTGCAATATCCTGCGCCTGGAACAGGGCAAGTACCGTGCCCAGGTGACGCTGCGAATAGTCCCGGACGGTGTGGAGCCCATCGTCCAGCAGGCCTCCCAGGGCGCGGAACTGGGCGAGCGCATCACCAGCGCCGAAGACCTGGCCGATGCCGTGGCCGATGTGCAGCGCCAGCAGCAGCGCCTCAAGGCCCAGCAGCAGCGCCTGGACGAACTGGCGGCGCGCAAGGACATCAGCGTCAGCGACCTGATTGCCCTGAGCCGGGAACAGGCCGGCATCGAGAACGACCTGCAGGCCCTGGCCCAGACCGCCGCCGGCCAGCAACGCCGCCTGGACACCAACCTCCTGACCCTGAAGTTCCTGCCCAGCGACGGCGTCCAGCGCGAATCCAGCCTCAAGCGCGCCTTCAGCAACCTGCTGGACAACCTGGCCGACGGCACCGCCGAGGCCCTGGAGAAAGGCAGCTATGTGCTGCCCTTCGTGATCCTGGCCTTCCCCCTGGTGCTGCTGTGGGTCTGGCTGTGGCGCAAATTCGTACGCCGGCGCCCCTGACCCCACCCGTAGGAGCCGGCTTGCCGGCGAAGAGGCCCGCAAGCCTTGCACCGCCCTGGCGAACGCCTTCGCTGGCAAGCCAGTCCCTACCACACGCAGGCGGTCAAGCTTGCAGCGCCAGTTGCAGGCGCTCCAGGCCAATGCCGAAGCCGGCTCCCTGGCGATAGGCGCCTGCCCCCACCACTTGCTGCTGCGCCCCCAGGCGCGGGCAGCGCACTTCGAAACCCTCGCCATTGAGGTAGTAGGTCAGGCCGCGCTTGACCCCGAGGTTGAGCTGGTATTCCAGGCCCAAGACGTCGAGAAAGCCCACGCACAGTGCCCGCGCCTGCTCCAGGGCGCGCTGCGGATCGGGGCCGAGAATCTCCAGGCCCAACTGGGTGAACTCGCGGTAGCGCCCGGCTTGCGGCCGCTCGTAGCGATAGCAGCGGGCAACGTAGAAGAAGGCCGCCTGCTCGCGCCCCGCCAGCAGCTCGCCGGCGGTTTCCTGGAACAGCGCGGTGGCTTCCGGGATCAGGCAGCAAGGCCGCCCGGCCTTGTCGTTGAAGGCCCACATCTGGCCGATGACTTCGCTGCCGCCAGCCTTCTCGATAAAGGTGTCCTGGCCCCACAGCGCCGGGACAATGACTTCTTCAGCGCCCGCTTCGATGAAGCCAGCTCCGGAAGCGTCCTTCCAGGGTGCGCAGGGTAGCGGCTTGTTCGCCGGTGATCATTCGAGTGCCACGTAACATGGTCATGGGTCATTCCTCTGGTTTTTTGACAGGCAATAAAAAAGGCGCCTTGTGGGGCGCCTTGGTTTTTTTCATCGAAGGTCAGTGATCGCGATTGCTCGATGACTGACGGCTCGACGCGCACAAGCGACCACGGCCCCGGAGATGAGGTCGATGGTGATGAAGGCGGGAGACGAGCCGGGAAAAATTCATGGCGCATCCTGCCACGCCGCCCCCGGGCCTGACAAGCAAGCACCTGCGCCCCGCACAACAGTGCCCCCCTGTGGAAGCCGGCTTGCCGGCGAAGAGGCCCTGCATCGCCCTGGCGGCCGCCTTCGCTGGCAAGCCAGCTCCTACAGCGGGCGTTGCAGGCAGCGCTGGTAGCGTTCGTCCACCCGTTTGGCGAACCAGGCGGTGGTCAGCTGGCGGGTGATCTTCGGGCTCTTGAGTTCGATACCGGGCAGTTGCTGGCGCGGTACGGGCTTGCCCGCCGTGCGATCGGCCAGGGCGAACACCTGACGGTACAGCTCGGTTTCTTCGAAGTCCTGGCGGTCGCCCTTCTCCAGCTGGGCGCGGATCTGCGGGTTACGCAGCCCCAGCTGCTTGCCCAGGGTGCGCACCGCCAGCTCGGTGCTGCCGGGCATGACCGAGCCGTAGCGGATCAGGTCGCCATCCAGCGCCAGCCTGATCCCGCTGGCACGGCTCACCGCGCTCTGGAACGCCGCGTTGCGGCTGGCGTACCAGCCGGCGTTGAAATCGGCGAAACGGTACAACGGCTGCGGGTAGTCCACCGGGTAGCCCAACAGGTGGGCGATGCCGAAATACAGGCCGCCGCGGCGGCTGAAGACCTCATGACGGATGGAGTCCTGCACCGGGTAGGGATAGCCCTGGGCATGCTGCTGGGCGAACTCGATGCTGACCTGCATCGGCCCACCGGTGTGCACCGGGTTGAAGCCGCCGAACAGGGTCTTGCCCAGGGGCACCATGCCGATGAAGTCATCGAAGATCGCACTCAATTCCTTCTCGCTGCGGGCACTGGCCAGGCGCTGGCTGTAGGACTGGCCGTCCGGGCCGCGCACTTGCAGGGCGGCGCTGACCAGCAGCGCCGGCACATGCACCTTGGCCGCGCGGCGGTCGATCTCTTGCCGGGCGATGCGCCCCAGGCCCGGCACCGTCGGGTCGACCTGGAAGGTGGACTCCTGCTCGGTCACCGCCAGCACCGCGCACAGGTTGCTCTGGCTCGGCTCAAGGCCCTGGGCGCTGAAGGCCACCTGGATGTCCCGGGCCCAGCCCGGGCGGTCCGCCACCTGGGCCGGCAGCAGGCGCAGGATCCGGGCCTGGGTCTGTTCGGGGGTCAGTGTTGGTGCCTGGGGGCCGCGCTGGCTGGCGCAACCGGCCAGCAGCGACAGGCCCAGGAAGCAACTGAGAAGACGAGAGGAAATCATGGGGCTCCGCGAGATGGCTGGGCGAGGGCCGTGCAAGTAAAGCAGCGGCTGGGGCGTTCGACCAAGGAATGCGAGCGCTGTTCCCGCCGCGGCCCTTGTAGCCGCTGCCGCAGGCTGCGTAGCAGACGCCGCGACCCTGAGGCCTCTGCGGGATCGGCGGGAGATCGCCAGGCAAGGTCCTGCGGACCTTTGCGCAGCTTCGCGGGCTCAGCAGCGGCTACAGGCTAGAATCCTTCTATTGGCGGTGTGGCTGGGTGTATTTTGATGACCCCCGACCTCGGTGTGGCGCCCAGCCCTGACCCCGCGCCTGCCCTCAATGGAGTGATGCCCGGATGTTGACCCTGGATTTCCTGATCACCAGCCTGATCGTCGTGCTGATTCCCGGCAGCGGCGTGATCCTGACCATTTCCACCGCCCTGGTGGCCGGCAAGCGCGCCAGCCTGTTCACCGCCATCGGCTGCACCGCCGGGATTGTCCCGCACCTGCTGGCCTCGATCCTCGGCCTGTCGGCCATCCTGCACTCCAGCGCGCTGGCCTTCCAGGGCCTGAAGTTCGCCGGCGTCGCCTACCTGCTGTACCTGGCCTACGCCACCTGGCGCGACCGCTCGGCCTTCGCCGTGGACAGCAACGCCGTCAGCCATGGCCCCGGCGCGCTGATGCTCAAGGCCTGCCTGCTGAATATCCTCAACCCCAAGCTGACCCTCTTCTTCCTGGCCTTCCTGCCCCAGTTCATCGCCCATGACGGCAGCGACCCGATCCCGCAGATGCTGCTCCTGAGCGGCGTGTTCATGGCCATGACCTTCTTCGTGTTCGTGCTCTATGGCCTGCTGGCCAACCTGTTCCGCACCGCGGTGATCGAATCGCCCCAGGTGCAGAACTGGCTGCGCCGCAGTTTTGCCGCAAGCTTCGCCGGGCTCGGCCTGAACCTGGCCTTCGCCCAGCGCTGAGCCCGGCGGCAGCCGCCTGCATGACCTTGATCGTCTACCGAGGGCAAGCCCATGAATTGCAGCGACGTACTGATCATCGGCGCCGGCCCCACCGGCCTGGTCCTGGCGCTCTGGCTGCGCCGGCAGGGGGTCAAGGTGCGGATCATCGACAAGACCCCGGGCCCGGGCACTACCTCCCGGGCCCTGGCGGTGCAGGCGCGAACCCTTGAGCTGTACCGCCAGCTGGACCTGACCCGGGCCATCGTCGAGCGCGGCCACCATGTGCCGGCGGTGAACCTCTGGGTCAAGGGCGAGCGCGCCGCCCACCTGCCGTTCAACGCCATCGGCGAAGACCTGACGCCCTACCCCTTCCTGCAGATCTTTCCTCAGGACGAACACGAGCAACTGCTGATCGAACGCCTGGCGCTGCAGGGGGTGGAGGTCGAACGCAACACCGAGCTGCTGGCCTTCACCGACCACGGCCACCTGATCAACGCCCGCCTGCGCGGCCCCGACGGGCGCGAAGAACACTGCCAGGCGTTCTACCTGGCCGGCTGCGACGGCGCCCGCTCCACGGTGCGCAAGACCCTGGGCACCGGCTTTCCCGGCGGCACCTATCAGCAGGTGTTCTACGTCGCGGATGTGCAGGCCAGCGGCCCGAGCATCGACGGCCAGTTGCACGTGGACCTGGACGACGCCGACTTTCTCGCGGTGTTCCCCCTGGCCCAGAGCGGCCGCGCACGGCTGATCGGCACGGTGCGCGACGAACGTGCCGAGCACCCCGAGAACCTGCGCTTCGAGGACGTCAGCCAGCGCGCCATGCGCCAGCTCAAGGTCGAGGTGGCCCAGGTCAACTGGTTCTCCACCTACAAGGTGCATCACCGGGTGGCCGAGCAATTTCGCACCGGCCGGGTGTTCCTCCTCGGGGACGCCGCCCACGTGCACAGCCCGGCTGGCGGCCAGGGCATGAACACCGGGATCGGCGACGCCATCAACCTGGCCTGGAAACTGGCAGCGGTACTGAGCGGCAAGAGTGCCGAACGCCTGCTGGAAACCTACGCCACCGAACGCATGGAGTTCGCGCGGCGCCTGGTGGCCACCACCGACCGGGTGTTCAGCTTCGCCACCGCCGACGGCCCGGTGGCCTACCTGGCGCGCACCCGCCTGGCGCCCCTGCTGCTGCCGAAGATCGCCGCCTTCGACAGCGCCCGGGAGTTTCTCTTCCGTACCGTGTCGCAGATCACCCTGAACTACCGCGGCATGCCCCTGAGCGCCGGCGGCGTCGGCCCGGTGCACGGCGGCGACCGCCTGCCCTGGGTGCGCGATGGTGAACACGACAACTTCGACAGCCTGGAGTACCTGGGCTGGCAGGTGCATGTCTACGGCGTCACCAGTGACGCCCTGCGCGACTGGTGCACCGCGCACCAGGTGCCGTTGCGCACCTTCGACTGGCGCCCGGCCCATGCCGCCGCGGGGCTGGCGCGCAACGCCTTCTACCTGCTGCGCCCGGACACCTACGTGGCCCTGGCCGAGCGCTCGGCCGACCCGCGCGTGCTGGAACGCTACTTCCGCGAACGGGAGATTTCCCCGCAGAGCGCCGCCCCCTCCCTCACCCCCCGATGAAAGGCTGCTTGATCTGCCCCCAGCGCCGGGCGAACTGCTCCGGCGTGGCCGCCGTGATCCGCTTCAGGTCCCGGGGGTAATCCACACCGGGGGCCTCCTGGGGGCGCCAGGCACTGAACTGGCCATTGCTGGCCCGCAGGATGTAGCCGCTGTCCTGGCACTGCTCGCTGACCAGAAACAGCACCCCCGGCGTCACCCAGTCCGGCTTGAGCTCCGGCGGCTCCTCGCTGACGCCCCACATGCGGGTCTTGGCCACCGGCGACACCGCGTTGACCCGGATCCCGTGCTCCGCCCCTTCCTGGCCCAGAGCATTCATGATCCCGACCTGGGCCATCTTGCCCGCGCAGTAGGCCAGCAGCCCCGGCTGGGCATATTCCGGGTACAGCGCACGGTCAGAGGTGGTCAACAGCAGCCGCGGTGCGGCGGACTGCCGCAGATGGGGCCAGGCATGCCTGGCCAGCCAGATGGGCGCATACAGGTGGATCCCCAGCATGCGCTCGAGAAACCCGGCGTCGGTCTGCTCCAGCGCCTGGTAGCCAACCCAGCCGGCGTTGTGAATCAGGATATCCAGGCTGCCAAAGGCCTCCAGGGTGCGCTGCACCAGCCCCTGGCAACCGGCCTCGGTGCCCAGGTCGGCGGTGTCGGCCAGCGCCCTGGCACCGCTGGCCCGCAAGGCCCGCACCGCATCATGGGCGACACTGTCATCCGCCCCGCTACCGCTGCCGTCACTCCCGCAATCGCTGATCACCACCTGGGCACCACGACGGGCCAGGGCCCGTGCATAACTCAAGCCCAGGCCGCGCCCGGCGCCGGTGACAATCGCCGTTCTGCCGCTGAAATCCATGCTCTTCCCTCCTGTGTGAATTCCAGGGTAACAGCATGAAAATCAGTGACTTAATACTAAATTCCAGGTTCTGTGAGAGGTTTTTGATATCAATGAATTCGCTGTGAAACCATGAGCCTTGGAGTTTACAGTCCCATAGCCCCCAGCCAGGAAGCATCGCCATGATCGAAACGCGCCTGTTGCGCCAGTTCATCGCCGTCGCCGAAGAACTGCACTTTCACAAGGCCGCCACGCGCCTGCACATGGCCCAGCCGCCCCTGAGCCAGGCCATCGCCCGCCTGGAGGAAAAACTCGGTTTCAGCCTCCTGCGGCGCAATCGTCGAGGCGTGGCCCTGACCCCGGCCGGGGCGGACTTTCTGCACAGCGCCCGGCGCACCCTCGCCACCCTGGAACAGGGCATCGAGCAGGCGCGCCATATTGCCCAGGGCCTGGCCGGCAGCCTGCGCGTCAGTAGCCTGTCCCTGGCCGGCTACCCGAGCTTGCTCGCCAGCCTGCGGGGCTTTCGCCAGGCCTTGCCCGAAGTGCGCCTGGAACTGCGGGAACTGCCTTCGGCCGAGCAGCTCAAGGGCTTGCTCGGCGGCGACATCGACCTGGCGTTCATGCGTGAGCTGCCGCTGCCCGAAGGGCAGATAGCCTCGCGCTTGATCCTCGATGAACCGATCCTCATCGCCCTGCCCCACGACCACCCCCAGGCCCAGGCGCCAGAGGTAGACCTGCGGGAGCTGGCCAACGACGACTTCGTGTTCACGCCCCAGGCCCTGGGCAGCGGCTACCACAACCAGCTGATGGCGCTGTGCAGCGCGGCCGGGTTCACCCCGAAGGTGGTCCAGGAAGTGGCCCGGGTCCACACCCAGCTGGGCCTGGTGGGCTGCGGTTTCGGCGTGGCCCTGGTGCCCCGCTCGATGGCCGATGCGGTGCTGCAGGGCTGCGTCGCCTACCGCCCGCTGCGGGCCATGGGCACGCAGCCCGGGCCAAGCATCGGGCTGTACATGAACTGGCACCGGGACAACCCTTCGCCACAGCTGCAGCGTTTCATGGCCTTGCTCGACGCCGGGCCCGGGGCCTGAAGCGGCCGTGCAGAAGGCCTGAGCGGCCGCCACCGGGCCTTAGAAGTCGGCCTTGACCGACAGGGTGAAGTTGCGCGGATCACCGTAGAAATTGCCGAAGCCTTCGGTGCCGATGGTGGTGTAGTAGCGCTTGTCCAGCAGGTTGTTGCCGTTGAGCGCCAGGGACCAGGTGTCATCGATGCGATAACCGATGCGCCCGTTCCAGATCGCATAGCCGGCCTGGCGGATGTGCTTGCCGCTGGTAGGCGAGACCCGGTAGTTGTCACTCTGGGCGTTGACCCCGGCCCCCACGGTGAAGCGCTCCAGGGCACCGCCCAGCTGGTAGTCGCCCCAGACCCGCAGCAGGTGCCGCGGCACGTAGCTGTTGTACGCCAGGCCGGTGTTGGCGCCGTCGGCATCCTCCAGGATCTTGGTCTGGGTGTAGGTGTAGCCAGCCAGCACTTGCAGGCGCTCGATCACCTCACCACTGACTTCGGCTTCAACGCCCTGGGCGCGGACCTTGCCCGAGTTCAGCGAGCAGGTGCTGTCGGGGCACAACGGATCGTCCTGGGCAGCGTCTTGCTGAATCGTGCGGAACAGGCTCAAGGCGCTGTTGAGGCGGCCGTCGAACCACTCGCCCTTGATCCCCGCTTCGTAGCTCTTGCCTACCAGGGGTTTGAGGGAGGCGCCGTCCAGGGTCCGATAGCTGCCCTGGGGAGTGAAGATGCTGGAGTAGCTGGCGTAGGCCGTGAGGTTGTCGTTGAGGTCGTACAGCACCCCGGCGAACGGCGTGACCTCGCCGGTTTCCTTGGATCGGGCACTGCTGGGGGTGCGGGTATCGCGCCAGTAGGCCACCGAATCGTTCTGCGACTTGTACCAGCTCACCCGGCTGCCCATGACCAGGGTCAGCGGGTCGGCGAGCTTCAGGCGCAGGGTGGAATACAGCCCTTGCTGCTGGATCCGCAGATCAGTGGGGCCGCCCCGGGTGGAGTTGCTTTGGTAGTAGCTGTCATCGGGCTTGGGCAAGTGGTGATCGGGGTCCAGCACGTTCTGGCGCTGCGGCAACACGGCCACGGCGTAGAAGTCGTCCTTGATCGAGCGGCTGGCGTTGGCGCCGAAGGTCAGCTCGTGCTCCTGGCCAAAGGCCTGGAAGTGCCCGTCGACATAGGCGTCGAAGCCGTAGTCCACCTGGTCGTAGTCGTAGATGCTGCCCAGCATCAGGGTGCTGGAGCGGCTGGCGCCCACCGGCACCGAACCGCTGGGGAAGGCGTACTCGATGTCCTGGGTATTGCGGCTGTAGACCCCGGCCACCTTCAGCGCCCAGTCGTCGTTGAGTTGCTGGCGCAGGTCGGCGAAATAGGTCGCGCGCTTGCTGCGCGAGTTGTTCCAGGCGGTGTTCAGGCAGGTGGAACGGCCCAGCTTGAGGTCGCTGCCGTCGCTGTAGCGCGGCAGGCCGCCCCAGCACGGGCGCGAGTCGACGTCTTCATAGGCCATGCCCAGGCCCAGGGTGGTGGCGTCGCTGAGGTCGAAATCCAGGGCGCCGTAGTAGACCTGGTCCTTGCGATCCCCCAGGTCGTAGAAGTACTGCCGGGTCTGCTGGGTCACCACGGCCCGGCCACGGACGGTACCGGCATCGTTCAACGGCCCGCCGGTGTCCACCTGGGCCCGGTAGTTGTCCCAGCTGCCGGCGGACATCGTCAGTTCGGTGTGGGGCGTGGCCTGGCCGCGCTTGCGCACGAAGTTCACCGAGCCGGCAGTGCCGCCCGCGCCCTTGAGCATGCCGGCAGCGCCGCGCAGGATCTCCACCCGGTCATAGAAGGCCATGTCGCTGCTGAAGCTGTCGGCCTGTACGTAGCTGCTCCCCATGTCCAGGGGCACGCCGTCGTACTGGTACTGGCCGGTCATGCGAAAGCCCCGGGAGTAGAAATACTTGCCACCCATGGGCGAGTCGTAAAGGGTGATGCCCGGGGTCTTCTCCATCACCTGGTCAATGGTGTTGAGGTTCTGGTCATCGAGCATCTTGCGGGTGATCACGGTCACCGACTGCGGGGTTTCCTTGAGCGAATGCTGGCCCTTGCCGATGGTGACCGCGCCAGTGGTGTAGGAACCGGAATACTCGGTGGTGGCCCCCAGCTCCTGGCCCTGCACCTGGGTGGTGCCCAGCTCCAGAGCGCCGCTGCCCTGGGGCACGGGGCGCAGCACGAAGCTGCCGTTGCTCTGGGGCTCGGCCTGCCAGCCGCTGCCGGCGAGAATCCGCGCAAAGCCTTCCTGTACCCCGTATTCACCCTTGAGCCCCGCCGAACGCAGGCCGGCGGTCTGCCGGGCATCGAAGGAAATGGCCGCGCCGGCCGCGCTGGCGTAACGGCTCAGCACCTCGGTCAGGTCACCGGCGGCAATATCGAAGCGGCGCACCGCGGTCTGTTCGCTGGCCGCCACCGCGGTCAACGGCAGCAGTGCCGCCCCGTAGACCGCCAGTGCCCCCCAGAGCCCGACCTTGATTGCCTGGGCCAACTTCGACTTGTGAACATTAGACATGCTTTGCCTTCCCCGCTAACGAAAATGAATCCACTGGGGGGTAAGCCGGACCAGGAGGGGCAAACATGCAAAGACCCTTGAATTTTTTTCGCCCCGCGGATTCAACCCACGCGGCTATCGGAAACCCGTACCCAGTAGCGGGTGTAGCGCTTGATCTGCAGGGAGAAACCGCTTTCCAGCGCCGCCAGGGCGCGGTCGGTGTCATCGATGGGAAAAGCCCCGGAGATCTTCAGCCCGGCAATCTGCGGATCGCACTGCACAACCCCGCGGCGGTAGCGCGACAGGTCGGCCAGCAATTCCCCCAGGGGCCGGTCGATGGCGATGATGCTGCCCTGGCGCCAGGCACCCACCGCGGCATCGTTGGGCCGCAGCGCAGCAAAGCCCCTGGCGCTGAACGCCAGTTGCTGGCCGGCCTCGACCCGGCGCGGCGCGCTGCCTGCGCCCAGGCTGACCTGCACCGCGTGCTCCAGCACCGCCACCTGCTCCTCACGCTCATCGCTGCGCAGCACGAAGCGAGTGCCCAGGGCCAGCACCTCGGCGTCCCGGGTGAAGACCCGGAACGGCCGCTGCAAGGGATCGGCAGCGGTGCTGACCAGCATCTCGCCCCACAACAGCTGCACCTTGCGTTGCTGACTGTCGAACTGCACGTTGATCGAGGTGTTGGTATTGAGCAGCAGCGAAGTGCCGTCCGCCAGGCGCACTTGCCGGCGCTCGCCGATCTGGGTCCGATAGTCGGCCAGCAGTTGCTGGGCACTGTCGCTGCGCCAGCCCAGCCAGCCCAGGGAACCGGCCGAGGCCAGCACCACCAGGTTGCGCATCAGCTCGCGGCGCGAGCGCCCTGCCCCGCGCAAGGTGGAACCGGCCAGGCCGCCGGGCAGTGCCGACATCTGCTCGCCCAGTTGCTGCATGCGTTCCCACGCCTGGCGGTGCAAGGGGTCGGCGGCCAGCCATTCGCGCCAGGCGGCCTGCTCCTGCTCGCTGGCGCTGCCGGAGCGCAATTGCGCGTACCAGCGTGCCGCGCCGCTGATGGCCTGGCGCTCGCCGACGCTCAGTTGCAGGCCGGCGAAACTCATGACAGCTGCATCCGCATCTGCATCAGGCAGCAATGCTCCATGGCCTTGGCCATGTAGTTGCTCACGCTGCGCACGGAAATCTGCAGGCGCTCGGCGATCTGCTCGTAGGTCAGGCCGTCGCACTGGGACAGCAGGAAAGCCTGTTTCACCTTGGGCCCCAGGCCATCCAGCAGCCGGTCGATTTCCATCAGTGCCTGGAACAGCACGCTCTGCTCCTCCGGCGACGGGTGCTCGCCCTCGGGCACCAGCGCCAGGGCTTCGAGGTAGGCCTGCTCCAGGGAACGCCGGCGAAACAGATCGATCAGCAGGCCCCGGGCAATGCGCGACAGGTAGGGCCGCGGCTCACGGATCTCCACTGCGTTGCGCGCCTTGAGCACCCGCACGAAGGTGTCCTGGGCCAGGTCGGCGGCATCGAAGGCGTTGCCCAGGCGCTGGCGCAACCAGCCCTGCAGCCAGCCATGGTGATGGGTGTAGAGGTCGGTGACGGCACAGCGCAGGGATAAGTCGTCGGCGGGCATGACAGTAAGGATTCATATTTGATAATGAATCGCATTGTCATGTAGAGGCGGAAGTCTTGGCAAGAGCCACGAACGCCGGGCGACGTTCGTGGCGGTACTGCGGGGGCCTGGTCAGATCCCGGCCAGGGCCAGGTCCATGGCGAAGTAGGTGAAGATCAGATCGGCGCCGGCGCGCTTGATCGAACCCAGGGTTTCGCGCACCACTCGCTGCTCGTCGATGGCGCCGGCCTGGGCGCCGAACTTGATCATCGCGTACTCGCCGCTGACCTGGTACGCCGCCACCGGCAGGCGCGAGGCCTCGCGGATGTCGCGGATGATGTCCAGGTAGGCCCCGGCGGGCTTGACCATCAGCGAATCGGCGCCTTCCTGCTCGTCCAGCAAGGATTCACGCACCGCCTCGCGACGGTTCATCGGGTTCATCTGGTAGCTCTTGCGATCGCCCTTGAGCGCGCTGCCGCCCGCTTCACGGAACGGGCCGTAGAGCGCCGAGGCGAACTTGGTGGAATAGGCCATGATCGGCGTCTGGGTGAAACCGGCGGCGTCCAGGGCGCGGCGGATGGCCTGGACCTGACCGTCCATGGCCGCCGACGGCGCAATCACGTCGGCGCCGGCACGGGCCGCGGCCACCGCCTGCTTGCCGAGGTTGAGCAGGGTCTGGTCGTTGTCCACTTCATGGCCGTGCATGACCCCGCAGTGGCCGTGATCGGTGTATTCGCAGAAGCAGGTGTCGGACATCACGATCATCTCCGGCACCGCGTCCTTGGCGATGCGCGACATGCGCGACACCAGGCCGTTTTCCTTCCAGGTGTCGCTGCCGTCGCAGTCCAGGTGGTGGGAGACGCCGAAGGTCATCACCGACTTGATCCCGGCGCGGGCGTAACGCTCGATCTCGCCGGCCAACCTGGATTCGGGAATGCGCATCACCCCGGGCATGCTCTTGATCGGCACGAAATCGTCGATTTCTTCCTCGACGAAAATCGGCAGCACCAGGTCGTTGAGGGTGAATTCGGTTTCCTGGAACAGGCTGCGCAGTTGTTCGGAGCGACGCAGGCGACGCGGACGGGCTTCTGGGAACTGGCTGGACATGATTTTTCCTAAGGCTGAGCGCGAAACAACACGAGCTATGGCGAAAAAAGGCTGAAAGCTTATGCCCGCAGCCGCCCCGGTACAAACCCGCACGGCTCAAGAGAGTCTTGCCCAAGCCGTAACAATGCCCTTGAGGCCCCGCGATCCAGGGGGTATCGGCCACTCGACGCGGCCAGCCTGCGACCATCTGACGCAACAGCGGCAGCCGCCATTGAAAAACCTGCGTGCGACAAATCCGGCGGTTGGCCGCTTGCAGCAGCTCCTGGCTCCCGCACGGGTGTGCACACTACGGCGGCTCACTGCCCTGCAAATTGAGGGTGTAGTCCTTCAGAGGCGTTTTGAAGTAGGCCATGCCGGTATCGTCAACCTTTCCCCTGAGCACGATTTTCTTGATCCGGTCGGCAATTTCATCGGCAGCGTTTTCGGACTGAATCGTCGCTTCGATGCACTCGCCAGGCCGGTAACCCACAGTTCGAACGATCAGATTGAGATCGACGTAATGGTCAGCCTCGCGACCCACCACGCGACGATTTTCCGGGCCCTGGGTCCAATATATCTCCACGACTTTGCCGGCCGATGGCTTGACCGGCAGGTTGCACGTGGCATTCACCGCCACGCCGTTGTCCCCTGGCGTGGCCGCCACGCTGGCGGATGCCGCGGATTCGCTGCGCGGTGTATTACCAGGCAAGGTTGCCGGGCCGGGCGGTTGTTTGACCGCCGCGGTTTGTGCAATGCAAAACAGTGGATCAAGCGCCAGCAAACCCAGCAGGCCTGCCCGCAGCATCCAGCCCTTACAGGGCACAACCTGGGCCCAGGCGCACAGGATCCGTGCCTGTCTGTGCGTGCCGGTGCCTGCAAAATCGCCAGGTGTCAGCGCGCTCATGGATGCCTCGGTCCAGTGGGCGAAGGTGTGTTCTCGCACGTTTGCTCACTGCTTGGGAAAAGCCGCAGGTGCCCTTCGATGCAGGTTCGCGCCGTGCCGCCGATCCAGATTTCATCGCCGATCTGTTCCACGTCAATCCGCCCTGCCCGGCCCATGCTCAGGCCCTGGCTGACGCGGTAGCGAGCCGGTGCCAGCCCGGCGCCCAGCAACCACTGGGCGATGCCGGCATTGAGGCTGCCGGTGGCCGGGTCTTCGGGCATGCCATCACCGGCGATAAAGGCCCGTACCTCGAACTGCGCGTCGCTGTCATCACGCTCGGCGTCACAGGGCGCGATCACCCCGACCGCCAGACCGATCAGCGCCGGGTAGTCCGGTTGCAGGTCCAGCACCTGCTGGCGTTCGCCGAGCATCACCGCCAGCCAGCCGGCGCCGTTGTCGACCCACTGCGCCTGCACGATGTCCCCGGGCGTAAGGCGCAGGCCACGGCGCACCTGCTCCAGCACCTGGGGCTCCACCGGGCCGGCCTTGAGCAGCGGCGGCGCGAGAAAGGCCAACTGATCGCCCTGGCGGCGGATGCGCACCAGGCCCACTTCGCACTCCTGGATGATTTCCTCGCCCCGGGGCACGCCGCCGGCTTCGAGCCAGGCGTGGCAACTGCCCAGGGTCGGGTGGCCGGCGAAGGGCAATTCCTGGGTGGTGGTGAAGATCCGCAGGCGGTAGTCGGCCCGGGGATCGCGGGGCTGGAGCAGAAAGGTGGTTTCGCTGAGGTTGGTCCAGTTGGCGAAGGTGGCCATGCGCTCGGTGCTCAGCTCGTCGGCGTTGAATACCACGGCCAAGGGGTTGCCTTTGAGGGGAGTCGAGCTGAAGACATCGACTTGCTTGAAACTTAAGGGGTGCATGCAAAAATTCCTGTTTCTTAATAAGGCCCAGCGTTATGAGGCACAACGTTGGCTGTAGCCGCTGCCGAGCCAGGGCGAAGCTGCGAAAGAGCGGGCTGCGTTCGGTACGCAGGCCCTGGCTGGGCGCCCCCAGACACACCCCTGGCATTCTTGGGATCGCCGCCACCGCTGCGCGCTCGTGCACAGCCTGCGGCAGCGGCTACAGGGCGTGCGTGCGTCAAGAAATCTTGGGAATCTCCAACCCGCGGATCACCGCCGGGCGCGCCACGAATTTGGCCAGCACTCGCTTGACCTCGGGGAAGTTGTCGATGCCCACCAATTCACCCGCCTCATAGAACCCGATCAGATTGCGAATCCACGGAAAGGTCGCGATATCGGCAATGGTATAGCGCTCGCCCATGATCCACTCGCGCCCCCCCAGGTGCTTGTCCAGCACCCCCAGCAGACGCTTGGCCTCGTTCACGTAGCGCTCCAGCGGCCGCTTGTCCTCGTACTCCCTGCCGGCAAACTTGTTGAAGAACCCCACCTGCCCGAACATCGGGCCGATGCCGCCCATCTGGAACATCAGCCACTGGATGGTTTCATAACGCGCCGCCGACTCCTGGGCCAGCAGTTGCCCGCTCTTGTCCGCCAGGTAGATCAGGATCGCCCCCGACTCGAACAGCGCCAGCGGCTGGTCCCCCGGGCCGTGGGGGTCGAGAATCGCCGGGATCTTGTTGTTCGGGCTGACACTGAGGAACTCCGGGGTCATCTGATCCTGGGTCTCGAAGCTGACCCGATGCGCCTCGTAGGGCAGGCCGATCTCTTCGAGCATGATCGAGACCTTGACCCCGTTGGGGGTCGGCAAGGAATACAACTGAATCCACTCAGGGAATTGCGCAGGCCATTTCTGGGTGACGGCAAAGGCGGAAAGATCGCTCATGACAGGCTTCCAGTCTCAATCAAAGGGGGGCGGCGCCACGGATGGGCAACGGCGGGGAATTATCCGCCGGGTTTTCTTAAATCGGCAACATGCAGTGCTTAAGCTGCCTGCAATCGAACCAAAAGCCGTTCAGGGACTCATAAGCCACGGCCCGATCAGGCCATGAGCAACGACAGGGAACACGGGTTTGTCAGCCTCACGCATCGCACTTGAAGAATGACCGCACCATGAACCTGCCCCGCCGCCTTGCCCGCCACTTCAAGCACCGCCGCTACCTGCCGTTGCCGGCCCTGTTGCTGGGCGGCGCCCTGTGCCTGTCCCTGGAATCCAGCGCCAGCCGCGCGCAACCGGTGGACGGCACCCAGACCCTGGTGTTCCTGCGCCACGCGGAAAAGCCCGCCGGCGGCCTCGGCCAGCTCAACTGCCAGGGCCTGAACCGGGCCATCGACCTGGCCTCGCTGCTGCCGGAGAAATTCGGCAAGGCGCAGTACGTGTTCGCCGCCGACCCCACGCGCAACGTCGAGGAAGGCGAGTTGGACAACTCCTACAGCTACATCCGCCCGCTGATGACCATCAGCCCCAGCGCCATCAAGCTCGGCCTGCCGGTGAACATCGACTTTGCCGCCAATGACACCAGCGACCTGGCGGACGAGCTGCTGCATGACCGCTACCACAACTCGATCATCTACACCGCCTGGTCCCACGGCTACCTGCCGGAGCTGATCAACAAGGTCGCCGAAGAAGCCGTGGGCGAACAGCAGCCGATCACCGAAGACTGGGCCTCCAGCGACTTCGACTCGCTGTACGTGCTGACCCTGACCTGGCGCAACGGCAAGGCCAGCCTGCACAGCCAGAGCTACAAACAGGGCCTGGACGGCGGCGAGCAGGATTGCCCGAGCTGATCAGCCCAGGGCGTCGAGCAACCGGTACCAGGCAATCCCCGCCCCCAGGTAGAGGCGTTGCAGGCCGTGCAGCGGAATCGGCCGCAACGGCGTGACCGGGAAAGGAAAACCCTGCCCCGCTCCCGTCAGCCGCGCCGCCAGGTGCCTGCCCAGCAGGGTCGACAAGGCAATGCCGCGCCCGTTGTAGCCCAGCAGGATCGACAGCCCCGGCGCCGGCTCGTGCAACTGCGGCAGAAAACTCGGGGTCAGGGCCACGCGCCCGCTCCAGCGATACTCGATGGGGACGCCCGCCAATTGCGGAAACAGGTTCAGCAACGAACGCTCCAGGTGGTTCCAGTCGGCATCCCGGCGCGGCTCGGAAAACGGCCCGCGCCCACCCAGCAGCAGGCGCCCCTGGGCGTCCTGCTTGAAATACAGCAGCAGGCGCCGGGCATCGGAACACACCTCGCCGCCCGGCAGGATGCTCTGGCGCAGCTCGGCAGGCAGCGGCCGGGTGGCGATGATGAAACTGTTGGCGGCGATCACCGTCTGGCGCAACCCCGGCCACAAGTCGTCGGTGTAGCCATTGGTCGCCAGCAGTACCTTCGAGGCACGCACCCGAGCGCCGCGGTCGGTCTCCAGGGTCCAGCGCCCGCCATCGCGCTGCAGCTTCCGGACCCGGCTCTGGCCGTGAATGCTCACCCCCAGCCCCATCGCCACCCGGGCCAGGCCCCGGGCGTAGTTCAGCGGGTGCAGACTGCCGGCCCGCGGGTCGACCCAGCCGCCCAGGTATTGCGAACTGCCGATGCGCTGGCTCACAGCGGCCTTGTCCAGCAACTCCACGGCCACGCCGCGCTGGCGCCACTGCTCGGCGCGCTGCTCCAGGGTGTGCATTGCCGCGCCGGAAAACGCCGGCTGAATCCAGCCCTTGCGGGTGGCGTCGCAGCGAATGCCGTGTTCCTTGATCAGCTCGAACACTTCATCGGCCGCGCCACCCACGGCATCGACCAGCGCCTCGCCCTGTAGCGGGCCGAACTTGGCCAGCAGTTGCTCGGGGTCGAACTTGAGCCCGGGGATCACCTGCCCACCGTTGCGCCCGGAGGCGCCCCAGCCGGGCTCGCCGGCATCCAGCACACAGACGCTGGCACCGCTCTGGGCCAGGCGCAGAGCGCTCACCAACCCGGTGTAGCCGGCGCCGACAATCGCCACATCGACCTCCCGGTCCTCGGCCAGTGCCGGGGTGTGCTCGGCCGGCATGGCCGTGGCCGCCCACAGCGAGGGCGGCATGCGCAGGGGCTCGGATGCGCTCATGCCTGCACCTCCGCGCCCTGGTTGAGCAAGCGCCGCAGGAAGTCCTGGGTGCGCGGGTGGCTCGGGGTACTGAGCACGGTTCGGGCCGGGCCGGCCTCGACGATGCGCCCGCTGTGGAGGAAGCACACCTGGTCTGCCACGTCCTGGGCAAAGCCCATTTCATGGGTGACCACGATCATGGTCATGCCCTCGTCGGCCAGCTTGCGCATCACCGCCAGCACCTCGCCCACCAGTTCCGGGTCCAGCGCCGAAGTCGGTTCGTCGAAGAGAATCGCCTCCGGGTCCATGGCCAGCGCCCGGGCAATGGCCACCCGTTGCTGCTGGCCGCCGGAGAGCTCGTCCGGGTAGGCGTGCATGCGATGGGCCAGGCCGACCTTTTCCAGCAGCGCCTCGGCCCGCAGGCGTGCTTGCCGGGGGTCCTGTTTCTTGACGTAGATCGGCCCCTCGGTGACGTTCTGCAAGGCCGTGCGATGGGGAAACAGGTTGAAGCGCTGGAACACCATGGCCACCCGGGTACGCAGTTCATGGATGCTCTTGGCCTGCCGGTCGACCCGCGCCCCGCTCACCAGGATGTCGCCCTGCTCGTAGCTTTCCAGGCCGTTGATGCAGCGCAGCAGGGTCGACTTGCCGGACCCCGAGGGCCCGATCAGGCACACCACTTCACCGCTGTGCACCTGTAGGTCGATGCCTTCGAGCACCGCCACGTTGCCAAAGCTCTTGTGTACGCCCTTGATCTGGATCATGGCTTTCTCCGGGTGCTGATGCGCGCCTCCAGGCGGCGCAGGGCAAAGGACAGCGGCAGGCTCAGGGCCAGGTAGAGCAAGGCCACCAGGGTGTAGACGGTCATGTTCTCGAAGGTCGAGGAAGCGATCAGCTGCCCGGCCCGGGTCATCTCGGCCACGGTGATGGTGGACACCAGGGACGAGTCCTTGAGCATCATCACCAGGGTGTTGCCATAGGGCGGCAAGGCGATGCGCAGGGCCTGGGGCAGCACCACCCGGCGCATGATCATCGGCCCGCGCATGCCGATGGATTCGGCGGCCTCGATCTGCCCCTGGTGAATGGCCTGGATACCGGCGCGGAAGTTTTCCGCCTGGTACGCCGAGTAGGCGATGCCCAGGCCGATCACCCCGGCCTGCATGGCGGTGAGCTGGATGCCGAAATCCGGCAGCACGAAGTAGATGTAAAACAGCTGGACGATGATCGGCAGCCCGCGAATGACGTTGACCACGCCGATGGCGAACAACGCCACCGAGCGCACCTTGGACACCATCATCAAGGCGAAGACCAGGCCGATCAGCGAGCTGAGCACGAAGGAGCCAACGGTAACCTGCAGGGTGACCACTGCGCCTTTCAACAGAATGGGCAGGAAGTCCAGAGCGTTCTGGAGAAACATGGAGAGACCCGTTTAATCAGCAGGAAAGGGACCCGGGCCAGGCGCCGGGCCGCGACTGGATCAGTTGAGCTTCCAGTGCTCGATGATGCGGTCCAGGGTGCCGTCGGCCTTGATCGCGGCGATCCCGCGATTGACCTCGGCCAGGGTCTGGGCATCGCCCTTGCGCACGATCAGGCAGACATCGCCCATGACCACCGGCTGGTAGCCCTTGACCAGCCGCACCTTGTTCTGGGTGCCCTGGGCCAGTTGGTAGGCGAGGATCGGCCGGTCGGCGAAACCGGCCTTGATCCGCCCCAGGGCCAGGTCGCGCATCAGATCGGGAATCGAGTCGTAGCCGCGCACTTCCTTGAAGATCCCGCGCTTGTTCAGCTCGTCGATAAACACCGTGCCGACCTGGGCGCCGACGGTTTCCCCGGCCAGGTCCTCCATGCGGCGGTAGTCGCTGGCGTCGTCGGCCTTGACGATCAGGCCCTCGCCGTAGCTGAACACCGGGTCGGAGTACTGCACCACTTTCTCGCGCACAGGGGTGCGCAGCATGGCAGCGGAAATGATGTCGATCTTGTTCGAGGTCAGTGAGGGGATCAGTGCGGCGAAGGTGGTCTGCTGGATGTCCACGGCGAAACCGCCGGCCTTGCCCACGGCCCGGGCGGCATCGATCATCATGCCCTCGATGCTCTGGCTCTTGACGTCAAGGAAGGTGAAGGGAATGCCGGTGGCGGTGGCCCCGACCTTGTACAGCGGCTCGGCCTGGGCCGACGCCGAAAGGCCCAGGCCAAGGGCGCAACAGAATGCGAAAACAGCGGGTGCAAGGACGCGAGTGCGGGTGTGCATGGCGAATCTCCCATTGGACGGTTTTATTGTTTGAAGTCCGTGATGGATAGCCTCTGGTGTGGAAGGCAGGAGGCATGAACCCGACTATAAACAATTTACAAAAATCGTAAAGAGATTTATAAATATCGAATATCGATATTCAAAACACAAAATAACCTGAAAGGACTGGTCATGAGCGATAACAACAACTCCCTTTTCAACCAGTCACTGGAGAAGGGCCTGGCGGTGCTGCGGGCCTTCAACGCCGCGCAACGGACCATGAACCTGGCGGAAATCGCCACGGCCGCCGACATCAACAAAAGCTCGGCGCAGCGCATGATCCACACCTTGGAACAGCTGGGCTACGTGCGTAAGCACCCGCAGACCAAGCGCTTCCAGCTGACCCCGCGGGTGATGGAGATCGGCTACAACTACCTGGCCGCCGACACCCTGGTGGACGTGGCCAACCCCTTCCTCGCCGAGCTGGCCCAGGTCACCGGGGAAACCACCAACCTCACCGAGCCCGATGGCCTGGACATGGTCTATGTAGCGCGATTCGTGGCGCCCAAGTTCATCCCCATCCACATGCCCATCGGCAGTCGTATCCCGATGTACTGCACCGGCTCGGGCCGCGCCTACCTCAGCGCCCTGCCCGCCGCCGAGGCCTTGCAGATCCTCCAGGCCAGCGACCGCAAGGCCCACACCCGGCACACCCGCACCGACCTGGACGAGATCCAGCGCGAGATCGACGCCACCCAGCGCCGCGGCTATGCCCTGAACCCGGAAGAACTGTTCCTGGGCGACATGGCGATAGCCGCGCCCATCCTCGATGGCAAGGGCTTGCCGGTGGCCGCGGTGCACGTGGTGGTGCCCAGCAGCCGCTGGACCCTGGAAGAAGCCGAACGCAAGCTCGCGCCCTCGGTGATCGAATGCGCCAGGGCCATCCGCACCTCGATTCGCACCCTCTGAAAATCGCTCCCCTGTAGCCGCTGCCGCAGGCTCGGGCCGCGTTCGGACGAACGGCCCGAAGGGGCGCGGCGCTCTCAAGGCCGACAGCGCTCCGACGGGGGATCGCCAGGCAAGGCCCTGCGGGCCTTTGCGCAGCCTCGCTGACGCTCGGCAGCGGCTACAGGGCCAGTGCCGATCAGGGATTTGTGTAGCCGCTGCTGCAGGCTCGGGCCGCGTTCGGACGAACGGCTCGCAGGGACGCGGCGTTCTCAAGGCCGATGAGCTCCCGACGGGGGATCGCCAGACAAGGCCGGACGAGATCGGTTCGCAGCGCGCCGGCGCCAGCGGCTACAATTCGCGCTTATTGTCCTCGTGCGGAATACCTTTCATGTCCAACCTCGCCTCCACCCAGCCCAACCGCGGCTGGGCGTTCTGGTGCAAACCCCTGCTGTTCCTGCTAGTCGCCGCCATCGGCCTGTATTACGTGAAGTGGTCGCCCTACTACCTCAAGGCCTTTGTCGCCGCCGACAGCCACAGCATCGGCGCCTCGATCCTCAACGATCAGCAGAGCTCGCCCTGGAGCGCCGCCCTGGCCTATTCCCAGGTGTACTTCCTGGCCATCTGGAAGGCTGCGGTGCTGGCGGTGATCCTGGGTTCCCTGCTGCAGGTGCTGATTCCCCGGGATTGGCTGCTGCGCCTGTTCGGCCGTGCCGGCTTCGGCTCGACCCTGCGCGGCGGCCTGTTCGCCCTGCCGGGCATGATGTGTTCCTGCTGCGCCGCGCCGGTGGCTGCTGGCCTGCGCCGGCAGAAGGTTTCGGTGGGTGCGGCCCTGGCGTTCTGGATCGCCAACCCGGTGCTCAACCCGGCGACCCTGGTGTTCATGGGCTTTGTCCTGGGCTGGGGCTTTTCCGCCCTGCGCCTGGTGGCAGGCATTGTCCTGGTGTTGGGCGTGTCCTTGGTGGCGCAGCGTGTCGCCGGCCCCGAGCAACTGCCCGAAGCCGCGGTGGATGCGGTGGTGGAAGCCAGCACGGTGAACGACCAGCCGTTCCTGCTGCGCTGGGGCAAGACCCTGTGGCAACTGTTCTGGAGCACCATTCCGATCTACGTACTGGCGGTACTGGTGCTGGGCGCGGCGCGGGTCTGGCTGTTTCCGCATATCGACGGTGCCATGGGTGACAGCCTGTGGTGGCTGGTGCCGCTGGCGATCGCCGGGACCCTGTTCGTGATCCCCACGGCGGCAGAGATTCCCATCGTCCAGACCATGATGACCCTGGGCCTGGGCACCGGGTCGGCGGTGGCCCTGCTGATGACCCTGCCGAGCATCAGCCTGCCGTCGCTGCTGATGCTGCGCAAGGATTTCGATGCCCGGGTGCTGGTGACCGTGGCCGTGCTGACCATGCTGGTGGGGATTGTCTGCGGGTTGATTGGTGCGGCGTTGTTGTAGGGCTGGAGGGCCCTTTCGCTGGCAAGCCAGCTCTTACGGTCGGTGGGGAGCTGCCCATGTAGGAGCCGGCTTGCCGGCGAAGGCGATCTCGCGGGCCCCTTCGCTGGCAAGCCAGCTCCTACGGTTGGTGGGAGCTGCCCTGCAGGAGCCGGCTTGCCGGCGAACGAATCAGCGCGGTGAGCGCTGGCGCAGGTAATCGAGCACGGCGCCGTGCTCGCCGCTGAACTCGATCCGCGCGCCCTTGCTCTCGCGCTGGAAGGCGTACATCGGGTCGTAGTATTCGCCCAGCAAGCCTTCGATCCAGGCCCGGTGCAGCTCCACGTCACCGCTGCGGGCCTGTTCCTCCAGGGCCGCTTCCATCAGCAGGAACAGGCGCTGGTGACGCTCGCCCCCCAGGCGTTTGTGGATCTTGTTCAGGCTTTCCAGCAGGCGTTCGGCAAACAGGGCAAAACCTTCTTCGCCATGCACGGCCACGAACTCGGCGCTGAGGTTGACCACGTAGTCGTCAAGGATGCGCTGCACCCGGCTGTCGAGGCGGTCTTCCAGCCAGACCATGGGCAAGCCTTGCATGCTCTGGTACAGCGGCAGCGGCAAGGCGCAGCTGCCGATCATGCGGTTTTCGTCTTCCAGGACAAAAGCCTGCACGCCGCGCTCACGCTTTTTCAGCAGGTCCACCGCCAGACGGTTTTCGAAGTCGATGTTGCTCGGCTGCCCGGTGGCGCGGCGGCCGAAGCTGGAGCCGCGGTGGTTGGCGTGGCCTTCCAGGTCCAGGGCGTTCTCCAGCTGGCCCAGCACTTCGGTCTTGCCGGTGCCGGTCATGCCCCCCAACAGTACGAAATCACACTGCTGCAACGCCTGTTCGGTGGTGTCCAGAAGGAAGGTACGCATGGCCTTGTAACCGCCACCAACCCGCGGGTAGTCAATGCCCGCTTCCCTGAGCCACTGCTGGACGATCTGCGAGCGCAGGCCGCCACGGAAGCAGTACAGCAGGCCGTCGGGATGGGCCCGGGCAAAATCGGCCCAGGCCTGGATGCGCTGTTCCTTGATCGCGCCGGACACCAACTGATGCCCCAGGACAATCGCCGCCTGCTGCCCTTGCTGCTTGTAGCAAGTGCCGACCCGTTGGCGCTCCTGGTCGGTCATCAGGGGCAGGTTGAGCACCCCGGGAAAGGCGCCCTTGGTGAATTCGATCGGCGCGCGGGTGTCCATCATCGGCCGGTCGTTGAGGAAGATCTCGCGGTAGTCGGTGCAGTCCAGAGACATCAGAACACCTCGACCGCGTGGCTCTGTCGCTCCACCAGCTCGCCAATCGGCGCCAGTTCCAGGCCCAGTTCCGCCGCCAGGGCCAGGAATTCGCCATTGCCTTGCGGGGTTACCGCCACCAGCAGCCCGCCACTGGTCTGCGGGTCGCAGAGCACGCGCTTGTGCAGTTCCTGCACTCGCCCGACCTTGTCGGCGTAGCTGCTGTAGTTGCGCAAGGTGCCACCGGGCACACAGCCCTGGTCCAGGTAGTATTCGACCCCCGGCAGGCGCGGTACGCGGTCGTAGTGAATGCGCGCGGTCAGGCCACTGCCGTCGGCCATTTCCACCAGGTGCCCGAGCAGGCCGAAACCGGTGACGTCGGTCATCGCGGTCACCCCTTCGAGCTTGCCGAAACGGCTGCCGGGCTTGTTCAGGGTGCACATCCAGTCCCGGGCCAGGCCGATGTCGGCGCTGCGCAGCTTGCCCTTTTTCTCGGCGGTGGTGAGCACGCCGATCCCCAGGGGCTTGGTCAGGTACAGCAGGCAACCGGCCGTGGCGGTGTCGTTGCGCTTCATGAAGCGTTTTTCCACCAGCCCGGTGACCGCCAGGCCGAAGATCGGCTCCGGCGCATCGATGGAGTGCCCGCCCGCAAGAGGAATGCCCGCGGCGTCGCACACGGCACGGCCGCCGCGGATCACCTCACGGGCGATTTCCGGGGCCAGCACGTTCACCGGCCAGCCGAGAATGGCAATCGCCATCAGCGGGTCGCCGCCCATGGCGTAGATGTCGCTGATGGCGTTGGTGGCGGCGATGCGGCCGAAGTCGAAGGGGTCGTCGACGATAGGCATGAAGAAGTCGGTGGTGGAGACCACGCCGCGCTCTTCATCGATGGCGTACACCGCCGCGTCATCGCGCGAGGCATTGCCGACCCAGAGCTTGGGGTCGAGGTTCTGCGCCCCGCTGCCGGCCAGGATCACCTCCAGTACCTGGGGGGAAATCTTGCAGCCGCAGCCGGCTCCGTGGCTGTACTGGGTCAGGCGAATCGGCTCGCTCATGGGGCACCTCGTCAAGTCTGGGACGGGGATTCTAGCAGAGCTCTCAGGCACTTGGCCGCGGCGTGCCCTGATGGAACAGCATCTGCCAGCGCCCCTCCTGGCAGCGCCACAGCGAGCTGCGCCAGGCACTGCTGGCCGCCCGCCCGGGCGCTGCGGCGTTATGGCACAGGTAGGTGACCTGGGCCAGGTCGGCCCCCAGGCACTGCACGGCGAACTCGCTGATGCGCCGTTCGATGAAGACCTGCTGCGGCAGGCTGGCCAGCACCTGGGCCTTGTCCCAGCGCCCGCCGCTGACGCCGAATTCAAGAAAGTCATCGGCCAGCAAGGCCTCCAGCGCCTGGCGATCGGCACGCACGTCGGCCTGTTGCAACTGGCGTTCAAGCATCAGCAGGTGGTCGGACAGCTCCATGGTCACTCCCGAGGTGGTGGCGGGTAAGTGGCGCACTCTAGCATTGCGCGCCTGCACCAGCGCCGGGCCTGGGGGGCGGGCATTGCCCAGGCCTGCAGCGTCCGGCCCTCCCCGCCATCGGCACGCACCCCGCCCCAAGCGCCAATCCCGCGGCCATTCACGCCTTTGTCGCAAGCCGCTGTTTCAAGTTGGTACGCCATATGCAAACGTTTGCGAGTTGTAATTTTGTGGGTGTTCGCCGCCTTCTTTCGAAGTGTCGAGCACAAGGGACTTCACACTGCAAGAACAGGGACTTTCCATGCTCAACCCTCTGCGACGCCATGCGTCCTGCCGTACCCTGGCTGTTTCGTTGTGGCTGGCCGGCGTTACGGGTCTACCCAGCGCCTTCGCCCAGCCCCCCGCCGCCCCAGCGGACGACTCGGCCCAGGGCGAAAGCCTGAGCGCCGATGTGCAACCGGCCAAACAGGGCGCCTACCTCTCCGACTGGTACAACCAGGACCTGATGCTCATCGGCAGCAAGGACATCAGCTTCGGCCCGCGCCCGGCAGACGACATCTACCTGGAATACGAATACTTCGGGCGCAAGGGCCCCTTCGAGCTGTACGGCTACATCGACCTGCCGAAGATCCTCGACATCGGCAACAGCCACGACAAGGGCATCTGGGACCACGGCTCGCCGCTGTTCATGGAGCACGAGCCGCGAATCTCCATCGACTACCTGGCCGGCCGCAGCCTGGCCATCGGCCCGTTCAAGGAGTGGTACGTGGCCTTCGACTGGATCTACGACCACGGCAGCCGTACCGCCAACCGCGCCAACACCCTGTACAGCGGCCTGGGCACCGACATCGACACCCATTCGCGGGTCAACCTCTCGGCCAACTTCTACGGCCGCTACCAGTGGGAAAACTATGGCGCCAGCAACGAGTATTCCTGGGACGGCTATCGCGCCCAGCTGAAATACATCGTGCCCATCGACAGCTTCAGCAACGGTGCCTCGCTGACCTACATCGGCTTCACCAATTTCGATTTCGGCTCCGACCTGCACAAGGACAACCCGGCCCGCACCGCCAATGCCACGGTGGCCACCAACGTGCTGCTCTATTCCTTCACCCACCTGCGCTTCACCCTGGTGGGCCGCTACTTCCACAACGGCGGCAACTGGGAGGATGGCAGCGTGCTGAATTTCGGCGACGGCGAATTCCGCGCCCGCTCCAATGGCTGGGGCTATTACGCCGGGGTTGGCTATCAGTTTTAAAGCAGCGGCAAGACAAGAACGGGTGCGATGAGTTGCAACCTGGATCAGGCAGGATAAGCGCCGGTTAACGGCAGTCATGGAGGTTGTATGCGTGGGATTCAAAAGGTTTCGTGGGCAATGGGCTTGAGTGCACTGGTGGCTAGCGGCGCCTGGGCCAGTGAGGCACCGATCAATCCCAAGGTGGTGCTGATCAGCATGTTCGCGCCGGAAGCGCAGCACTGGATCGAGCGCCTGGAGCTCAAGCGCGAGATCCGCGTGCCGGGGCTGGCGGCGGAGTATCCGGTGATTCGCTGCAACGACCGGGACGTGTGCCTGTTGACCACGGGCATGGGCCAGACCAATGCCGCGGCGTCGACCCTGGCCCTGGCGCTGTCGCCCAAATTCGACCTGCGCAAGAGCTATTTCCTGATTGCCGGGATCGCCGGCATCAGCCCCCAGCACGGCACCATCGGCACCGCCGCCTGGGCCCATTACCTGGTGGAGTTCGGCACCCAATGGGAAATCGACTCCCGGGATGCGCCCGAGGGCTGGCCCACCGGCTACCTGGGGATCAACACCAAGGGCCCCAACGAAAAACCGCCCCTTGACTACAAGACCGAAGTCTTCGAGCTGAACCCCAAGCTCCAGGCCAAGGCCTTCGCCCTGAGCCGCAACGTGGCCCTGAGCGAGAGCAAGGAGTCGGCGGCCTGGCGCCTGAAATACCCCAAGGCCCCGGCCAACCAGCCACCGGTGGTGACCCGCTGCGACACCCTGGCGGGCAACACCTGGTTTTCCGGCACCCGCCTGAGCGAACGCGCGGAGGTCTGGACCCGCTTGCTGACCGACAACAAAGGCACCTATTGCACCACCCAGCAGGAAGACAACTCCACCTACGAAGCCTTGCTGCGGGCCAGCCGCGAGGGCCTGCTGGACATCCAGCGCCTGGCGGTGGTGCGCGCCGGTTCCGACTTCGACCGCCCGGCCCCGGGGGCCAGCGAAGTGGACAACCTGCTCAAGTACGCCGACCAGGGCGGCTTTGTCCCGGCCCTGGAAAACCTCTACCGGGCGGGCAACCCCCTGGTGCAGGACATCCTCGGCAACTGGTCGGCCTGGGAAAAGGGCGTGCCCGAGACCTGATTTCTCTCCCGGGAGCGGCCAGGCGGCGTTCCGCTTGCCGGCGAAGGCGATCTCAAGGCCCTCTTCGCCAGCAAGCTGGCTCCTACACAGGACACACAGCGCGCGCATCCCCCTTAGGAGCCGGCTTGCCGGCGAAGGCGATCTCTGGGCCCTCTTCGCCAGCAAGCTGGCTCCTACACAGGACACACGGCGCACGCATCCCCCGTAGGAGCCGGCCTGCCGGCGAAGGCGATCTCAGGGCCCCTTCGCCAGCAAGCGTGCTCCTACGCAGGGATGGCCGCTGCGCTCAGGGGATGAGGATGATTTTTTCGCCGCGCCCCTGGTTCACTTCGGCATAACGCTCCAGCCCCCGCTCCAGCGGCGATTCCACCAGGCCTTCCGGCAGCGGCAGCAGGCCTTCATCGAAATAGCGGCCGAACTGCTCCAGCATCGCCGCGCACGCCTCTACGCCATACAACAGCGAGTTGATCCCCACCACCGAGCCCCCCTTGCGGTACAGCGCCAGGGCCGGCAGTTGCACATGGCCGTCCACCGGGGCGGCGATGATGGCGATGCGGCCAAAGGTGGCCAGGGCCGGCACCGAGGCCGGCAGCCAGAAGCCGGTGGTGTCGAAGATCACCTCGGCACCGCCGGCATAGACTTCGGCCACCTGGGCCGCCAGGGTTTCCGGCTGCTGCAGGTGCAGGGTCGGGTAGCCCTGGGCTTCAAGCGCCTGGACCTGCTCCACCCGGCGCGCCGCCGCCAGCACCCGGGCGCCGCGCACCTTGGCCAGGGCCAGGGCCGCCGAGGCCACCGCGCCGCCGCCGATCACCAGCAGCCGGGTGCCACGGGCTACGCCACTGCGCTCCAGGGCATCCCAGGCCGTGGTGTAGGGCACCCCGAGGCTTGCGGCCTGGGCAAAGCTCAGGTGCCGTGGCTTGCGGGCCACGCCCTGGGCGGACAGCACCACGTACTGGGCATGGCTGCCGTCGGCGAAGAAGCCCAGCTCCTTGCCGGTGCCCCAGACTTCCTGGCCCAGCAGTTGCGCCGGCCCCTGCTCCACCACCCCGGCAAAGTCCCGCCCGGGCACCCGCGGCAGTGTGGTGTAGGGAAAGCGCCCGAGGACGTTCTTCACATCACTGGGGTTGAGGCCCGCGGCCTTGATGCGCACCAGCACCTGACCAGCACCCGGTACCGGGGTGGGCAGGTCCACTACGTGCAGGGCCGCGAGGTCGCCGGTGGCGGAAAATTGCAGTGCTTTCATCGTCGGTTCCATGAGTCGGGGGAGAAAGGAAAAATGCGTGTTCAGGACAGCCAGCTGCCGAGCAACTGGCGCCCCAGGGGCCATAACTGCTCACCGCCGAGCATGCCCAAGAGGCCAACCAGGGCAATTGCCGGCGGTGCCGGAGAACGCACCTGCAAGGCGCCGTAAAGCAGGCCGACCAACAGTCCGGCGGCCAGGGAAATCAGGTAGTTCATGCTGCGCTCCAGAGGCCGTGCGGCTCATGCCGGGGTGAAGTGGCGTGTGCGGCACAGTCTAGGTGGCACGGTCCCGCGGCATCGGCCAAGTGCTTCAGGATTTCGGCCAAGGCCGAAACCCTGGCGGTCGCTTGGCTGGCGTCCGCCTGATGCACATCCGGCGCTCTCCGGATCTTCACGTCTCCTGCGACGGAGTGCCGCCCAGAGCGTTCGTCCGAACGCGGCCCGAGCCTGCGGCAGCGGCTACACCTGGCTGGCGCTGGCGTACTGGGAAGGCGCGACACCCAGTTCCCGGCGGAACATGTCGCTGAAGCTGCTGGGGGAATAACCCAGCTCCCGGGCAATGCGGCTCACCGGTACACCCTGGATCAGCTCCGCGGCAGCGGTGGCCAGTTGCACCTGGCGCCGCCATTCGGCAAAGCCCACGCCCAACTGCTCCTTGAACAGCCGCGCCAGGGTGCGCACGCTGGCCCCCGCCGCATCGGCGTGCTGTTCAAAGGAGATGGCCAGGGACGGCGCCGCCATCACCGCCTGGCACAGGCTGCCCAGGCGCCGGTCGGAGGCGTCCGGCAGGGCTATCTTCAATTGCGAGCGGCGAGCCCGGCGCAGTTCCAGCAGGGCCAGCCCCACCAGCGCCTCGTAGTACTCCGGCTGCGGCGGGTCGAGTTCCACCAGGCGCACGATCAATTCGCGCAGCAGGTTGTCCACCTGCAGCACCTGGACGCTGGGGTCCAGGGTCGCCGCCAGGGACGGGCGCAAATAGATGTTGCGCATCTGCAGGTCGCTGACCACGCGAATCCCGTGGCTCACCCCCGGCGGCAACCACACCGCGCGCTGGGGCGGCACCACCAGGGCTTCATGGGGCGTCTCGACCCACATCACCCCGCTCATGGCGTAGAGCAACTGGCCCCAATCGTGTTCATGGGGCTCGATGAACAAGCCCCGCGGATAGGTGCGGGCCAGGGGTTGCACCGGGATCGCGGGGTCGCTGAGGTCGGGGGGTGCGGCTAGGGCCATGGCAAGGTCGCGGCAGGTCGGCGGGCGCCCATGGTAACTAGCCGCCCGGGGCGCCGCCAACCGCTGCCGCGCCCATCCGGATGAAGGACTGGGCGCCGCTCGGGAATCCATTCGGATAGAGCGGCTGGCGGCCCATGACCGTCGGTAGCCCGGGCGGACAATCAGAGTGAATTTTTCCGCCGCGCCAGGATCACTAAAAGATCACAGGGAGGAACAAAGGCTTTATGAACAACGCAAAACTTTTCGTCATCGAATACACCCTCCACGGCGCCCCCAAGTCCTTCATCATCCGCCAGGAAAAGATGGACAACGCCGAGGCTTGGCACTGGGCCAGTTGCGACGCTGGAGTGGGTCGGATAGGACGTTTCGGCCGCGAACGGGTGAAGAAGACCAGCAAGCCCATGGCCGAAAAGTTCGGTATCGAAAACGTCACCTGGCGCCCTTCGGTCTAGGACGCAGCAACGCGGGTGGAGCCGCACGGCCCCACCCGCCGATCCCCCCTCAGCCGTGGGCGCCCTTGGCGCATTTGCAGCCTTCGGTGGAAGCGCAAGGCTCGCCGTGGGCGTGATGGTCGGCGCACGCCTGGCAGCAGTAGTGCTTGCCGTGACGGACGATGGCATGGGCGCCCAGCTTGCAGGTGCAGGCCGGGCAGGCACAGGTTTGCGTGGACATGGCATGGCTCCTAGGGTTCAAGGCTCGGGCCTTTGGGCGGGTGCTTCACCGAGCGCCCCGCTCGGGCCGAGTCCCCACAGGTTAGGCCAAGGCACCGCCCGGCCAGGGCGCACGCGACTGATGGTCGGCCCCTCACTCCCAGCCCTGCAAACGCAAGGTAGCGCGCACCAGCCGCTGTTCTTCGTCCTCGATGTCCCTGAGGTTGCGGGCAATGCCCTGGATATGCGCCACCGCCGCCTTGCGCGCCTGTTCCGGCAGGCGCCCGGTGACTGCGTTGTACAGCCGCGCATGCTGGCGGTCGATCTGGCGCTTGGGCGCCGGGCGGTGATAGAGGTTGTTGACCGAGGCGAACACCGAGTTCAGCAGCAGGTCGGTGAGCGAGCCCAGGGTCTGCACCAGCACCGGGTTGTGCGAGGCCTCGCAGATCGCCAGGTGAAAGGCGTGGTCCAGGCGCGCCAGGGCGGCGGGCTCCAGGGCCTGTTCATGGGCCTGCAGCAGGGCCTGGTAGGCGCGCTCGATCAGCACGAAATCCGCTTCGGTGCCGCGCAGGGCCGCCAGCCGCGCCGACTCGCCTTCAAGCAGGCTGCGCACTTCCAGCAGGTCGTAGAGGGTGCGGGGCTGGGAGCTGAACAGATGCATCAGCGGCGACTGCGCCGCCGGGGCCGACAGTTGCGCCACCTGGGAGCCGCGGCCCTGTCGAGTGTCGATGATGCCCCGCGCCCGCAGCAGTTTCAGGCCCTCGCGCAGGGCCGTGCGCGAAACCCCGAGCTTGGCCGTCAGGCGCCGTTCCGAGGGCAGCAACTGGCCGGTCTTGAATACCCCGTCGACGATCAGCCGCTCGATCCGTGCGCAGACCAGGTCCGCCACCTGGGGCCGACGCCCCGCTTGCGTGTCCTGCATGCTTCCTCCCACTGGTATGACCAGCCCTGTGCCATTTGTCCGGCTATTGCTGCGTGCCCGCCAAGCGTTTGAAAAAACTGATTTTTTGGAAAAAGCCCGGCCTGCCCTGGAAAACAAAGTGGTTCGACCACTGCCAACGCACATGGACACTAAAGCCCGCCGGGCCAATCATGCAAGGCAGCCGTACAGCATTCGCGACCTGATAAAAACCACACAAGGTCCTTAGCCGCCATGACGATTCTCTACGACGAACGCCTCGATGGCGCCCTGCCCGACGTCGACCGCCAGGCCCTGATCCAGGCCCTGCGCCAGCAGCTACCGGAGCTGGAGCTGCTGGACCAGGAGCAACAGCTCAAACCCTACGAATGCGATGGCCTGAGCGCCTACCGCAGCACGCCGATGCTGGTGGCCCTGCCCCGGCACCTGGACCAGGTGCAGCGCATCCTGCAGATCTGCCACGCCCACCGGGTGCCGGTGGTGGCCCGGGGCGCCGGCACGGGCCTGTCCGGTGGCGCCCTGCCCCTGGAAAAGGGCCTGCTGCTGGTGATGGCGCGCTTCAAGGAAATCCTCCAGATCGACCCCGCCGCCCGTTGCGCCCGGCTCCAGCCCGGGGTGCGCAACCTGGCGATCTCCCAGGCCGCCGCGCCTTGGGGCCTGTACTACGCCCCCGACCCCTCTTCGCAGATCGCCTGTTCGATTGGCGGCAATGTCGCGGAAAACGCCGGCGGCGTGCATTGTCTGAAATACGGCCTGACCGTGCACAACCTGCTCAAGGTCCAGATGCTCAGCGTCGAAGGCCAGCCCCTGACCCTGGGCAGCGAGGCCCTGGACGCGCCGGGCTTCGACCTGCTGGCGCTGTTCACCGGCTCCGAAGGCCTGCTGGGGGTGATCACCGAAGTCACGGTCAAGCTGCTGCCCAAGCCGCAGATCGCCAAGGTGCTGCTGGCGGCCTTCGACTCGGTGGAAGCCGCCGGCCGCGCCGTGGCCGACATCATTGCCGCGGGCATCATCCCCGGCGGCCTGGAGATGATGGACAACCTGGCGATCCGCGCCGCCGAGGACTTCATCCATGCCGGCTACCCGGTGGACGCCGAGGCCATCCTGCTGTGCGAGCTGGACGGCGTGGAAGCCGATGTCCACGACGATTGCGAGCGGGTGCGCCAGGTGCTGGAACGGGCCGGCGCCAGCGAGGTGCGCCTGGCCCGGGACGAGGCCGAGCGCGTGCGTTTCTGGGCCGGGCGCAAGAACGCCTTCCCGGCGGTGGGGCGCTTGTCCCCGGACTACTACTGCATGGACGGCACCATTCCCCGCCGCGAGCTGCCGGGGGTGCTGCGGGGCATCGCCCGCCTGGCCGACGAACACCAGCTGCGGGTGGCCAACGTGTTCCATGCCGGCGACGGCAACATGCACCCCTTGATCCTGTTCGACGCCAACCAGCCCGGCGAGCTTGAGCGGGCCGAGGCCCTGGGGGGCAAGATCCTCGAACTGTGCGTGGCAGTGGGCGGCAGCATCACCGGCGAACACGGGGTGGGCCGGGAGAAAATCAACCAGATGTGCGCCCAGTTCAACCACCACGAGCTGACCCTGTTCCACGCCATCAAGGCGGCCTTCGACCCCAGCGGCCTGCTCAACCCGGGGAAGAACATCCCGACCCTGCACCGCTGCGCCGAATTTGGCGCCATGCACATCCACCACGGGCAACTGCCCTTCCCCGAACTGGAGCGATTCTGATGAACGTGGCCAGCGATTTCGACGCCGCCGAGACCTTGCTGGAACAGGTGCGCGATGCCTTGGCGAGCAACACCGCGCTGCGCATCCAGGGTTCCAACAGCAAGGCCTTTCTCGGCCGCGAGAGTGCCGGGGAAATACTCGATACCCGCAGCCATCGCGGCATCGTCAGCTACGACCCCACGGAGCTGGTGATCAGCGCCCGGGCCGGTACGCCGCTCGCCGAGCTGCACGCCACCCTGGACGCCGCCGGGCAGATGCTGCCCTGCGAACCGCCGTCCTTCGGCGCGGGCGCGACCCTGGGCGGCATGCTCGCCAGCGGCCTGTCCGGGCCGCGCCGGCCCTGGGCCGGGGCGGTGCGCGATTTCGTCCTCGGCACCCGGGTCATCAGCGGCAGCGGCCAGCACCTGCGGTTTGGCGGCGAGGTGATGAAGAACGTCGCCGGCTATGACCTGTCACGGCTGATGGCCGGCAGCTACGGCTGCCTGGGGCTGGTCACCGAGGTCTCGCTGAAGGTCCTGCCCAAGCCCCGGCAATGCATGAGCCTGAGCCTGGAAATGGACCGCCAGCGGGCCCTCGCCCAGCTTGCCGAATGGGGCCAGCAGCCCTTGCCCATCAGCGCCGCCTGCCATGACGGCGAACGCCTGCACCTGCGCCTGGAGGGCGGTGAAGGCTCGGTGGCGGCGGCCCATGACCGGCTCGGCGGCGAGCCCCTGGACCCGGGCTACTGGAGCCAGCTCAACGAGCAGCAACTGGACTTCTTCAACCCCGGCCTGCCGCTGTGGCGCCTGTCGGTGCCGCACAACACCCCGCTGCTGCCCCTGCCCGGCGAACAACTGCTGGACTGGGGCGGCGCCCAGCGCTGGCTGAAGACCGATGCCACGGCCGCCGACATCCGCGCCGTTGTCAGCGCCGTTGGCGGCCACGCCAGCTGCTACAGCCACGGCCTGCTGGACAGCCCGTTCCAGCCCCTGGCGCCGACCCTGCTGCACTACCACCAGCGCCTCAAGGCCCAACTGGACCCGCAAGGGATCTTCAACCCCGGCCGACTCTACGCGGAGCTCTAGACCATGCAGACCACCCTCAGCCCCGAGGCCCGGCAACTGCCCCGGGCCGCCGAAGCCGAGCGCATCCTGCGCAGTTGCGTGCATTGCGGCTTCTGCAACGCCACCTGCCCCACCTACCAGTTGCAGGGCGATGAGCTGGACGGCCCGCGGGGGCGCATCTACCTGATCAAGCAGGTGCTCGAAGGCGCCCCGGCCACCGCCCAGACGCAGCAGCACCTGGACCGCTGCCTGTCGTGCCGCAACTGCGAAAGCACCTGCCCTTCCGGGGTCGACTACCACAACCTGCTGGACATCGGCCGCGCCGCGGTGGATGCCGCCCTGCCCCGGCCCGCCGGCCAACAATTGTTGCGCCGCGGCCTGCGGGCGCTGAGCGCCAACCCGCAGCTGTTCAAGGCCCTGATCCATGGCGGCAGCCGCCTGCGCCCGCTGCTGCCCCAGGCCCTGCAGGACAAGCTGCCGCGCCAGGTGCCCAGCGCCAAACCGCGTCCGCCCCTGCGCCATGCACGGCGCGTGCTGCTGCTCGAAGGCTGCGTGCAGCCGGGGCTGTCACCCAATACCAACGCCGCCGCAGCGCGGGTCCTGGATCGCCTGGGCATCAGCGTGCAACCGGTCAGCGAGGCCGGCTGCTGTGGCGCGGTGGACTATCACCTGGATGCCCAGCAAGCCGGTCTGCAGCGCGCCCGGCGCAATATCGACGCCTGGTGGCCGCACCTGCAACTGGGGGCCGAAGCCATCGTCCAGACCGCCAGCGGTTGCGGCGCCTTCATCAAGGATTACCAGCACCTGCTGGCCCATGACCCGGCCTACCGCAGCAAGGCCCAGCGCGTCAGTGCCCTGGCCCGGGACCTGGTGGAAGTGCTGCGGGACGAACCCCTGGAACAGCTCGGCGCCCACAGCGACCAGCGCCTGGCCTTCCACTGCCCCTGCACCCTGCAGCACGCGCAGAAGCTCGGCGGCGCCGTGGAAAGCCTGCTGCAACGCCTGGGCTTTCACCTCACCGCGGTGCCCGACAGCCACCTGTGCTGCGGTTCGGCGGGCACCTATTCGCTGACCCAGCCGGCGCTGGCGCGGCAACTGCGGAACGACAAGCTGCAGGCCCTGGAAAGCGGCCAGCCGGACCTCATTGCCACCGCCAACATCGGCTGCCAGAGCCACCTCGACGGCGCCGGCCGGACCCCGGTACGGCACTGGATCGAAGTGCTGGAAGCCGCCCTGCCCTGAACCTCACGCCCCTGGAGCTCGCCATGCAGCACAAAGCCGTACTGGGTCAAGACGAAGCCCGCCGCATCCTCGCCGCCGCCCGCGCCGAGGCCCAGCGCCACCGGTGGGCGGTGAGCATCGCCGTGGTCGACGACGGCGGCCATCCCCTGGCCCTGGAGCGCCTAGACGGCTGCGCGCCGATCAGTGCCTATATCGCCACCGAAAAGGCCCGTACCGCGGCCCTCGGCCGGCGCGAAACCAAGGCCTACGAGGACATGGTCAATGGCGGGCGCAGCGCCTTTCTCTCGGCGCCGCTGCTCACCTCCCTGGAAGGCGGCGTGCCGATCCGCGTCGGCGGCCAGGTGGTCGGCGCGGTGGGGGTTTCCGGGGTCAAGGCCGGTGAAGACGCCCAGGTGGCACTGGCTGGCGCCGCGTGCCTGGAGCGCGATTGAAGCGGGTTCAGGCGCGGCGCACGCTGCTGCGGTACATGAACAGCAGCGCCAGGGCCAGGCACAGCATCGCCAGCAGGCGGCTGGGCGACAGTTCGATGGCCGGGTTGCCGAACCAGCCGAAGTTGTCGATCAGCATGCCCATGCCCAACTGCCCGAGAATCACCGCCACCGTGGCCACCGCAGTGCCGACCCGGGGCACGGCCCCCACCATCACCAGCATGTAGACCACGCCGAACAACGCGCCGGTCAGTTGCCATTTCGGCGCCTGCAGCAGGCTCATGGCCTGGGGCGGCTGGAAAAACACGATCAGCAGCCCGGTGATCAGGGCACCCACGGCAAAGGTCAGCAGGCTGCTGCGCAACACACCGACGCTTTCCCCCAGGCGGCCATTGATCGCCGCCTGCACACTCAGCACCGCACCGGCGGCCACCACCACAACCAGCAATAGAAACAGATTCATCTTCAACCTCGGGCAATCAGGATCAGGGCCAGCACAATCAGCGCCAGGGCCAGCCAGCGTTCGGCATTGACCGGCTTGCGGGCGCTGCCGAACCAGCCGAAATGGTCGATCAGCACGCTTTTGCCCACCTGCCCGGAAAGGATCGCGATCATGGTCATGGCAATGCCGATATGGGGCGTGGCCAACGTCAGCACCACCACGTAGATCGGCCCCAGCACCCCGCCCAGCAACTGCCAGCGCGGCAACTGGCTGAAGGCCGGGCCGGGCTGCGGGCCGCTGAACAACAGCAGCAGCAACAGCAGCGCCGTGCCCACGCCGAAGATGCTCAGGGTCGCCCACAGATGGCCCACCTGGCTCCCCAGCGGGCCCAGCAGACCGGCCTCCACCGACAGGCCCATGCCCGCCAGGATCACCAGCGGCAACAGCATCAGACGCTGCCAGCCGGCAGCGGGTACAGCGTTCGCCATCGGGTTGGGCAGCGGTACTTCTATGGTTTCAGAGGACATGCAACACCTGCTCGACATCAAGGAATGGCCGGCATTATCGATTGCGCAAGCTTTGCGATAAATGGGAGCATGCCGACAACACCTTTGCGCAAAACGCACAGCAGGATCGACCCATGCACGGCTTCAACGACCTCGGTTTCAAGGCCCTGCGCCTGTTTATCGCCGTGCTCGACCAGGGCAGTTTTTCTGCCGTGGCGCGCCGCGAGGGGCTGGCGCCCTCGTCCATTTCACGGCAGATCCAACTGATGGAACAGGCCCTGGGCCAGCAGTTGCTCTACCGCCACACCCGCGCCGTCAGCCCCACCGAGGCCGGGCGCCTGCTGGGGCACCACGCGCGGCGGGTGCTGGCGCAGTGGGAGGAAGCCGAACAGGCGTTGCAGGAACAGCAGGACGAACCGGCCGGGCTGGTGCGGATCAACGCCCCGGTGGTCTTTGGCCAGCGCCACCTGTCGCCCTGGCTCGGTGAACTGCACGGGCGCCACCCGAAGCTGCAGCTGGATATCCAGCAGACCGACAGCTACATCGACCCCTTGCAGGACGGTACTGACCTGCTGTTTCGCATCGGCACCCTGGAAGACTCCTCGATGCAGGCGCGCCTGCTGGCCCCGCAGCGCTACCGGGTAGCGGCCAGCCCGGCGTACCTGGCCCGGCACGGCACCCCGCACCATCCGGAGCAACTGCAGCGGCACCAGTGCCTGGCCTACAAGGGCGAGACCGGCCAGCAGCGCTGGTTCTTCCGCCAGGGCCGGGCAGACTGGACGCCCTACAGCGTAAAGGGCCCGCTGACCGGCAACCACGCCGACACCCTGACCCAGGCCGCCGAACAGGGCCTGGGGCTGGTGATGTTCCCTTCCTGGCTGATTGGCGAAGCCCTGCACCAGGGCCGGCTGGTGGCGCTGTTCGAAGACTTCGACGTGGCCACCAGCCTCGAACCGCAACAGATCGCCGCCCTCTGGCCCGGCAGCCGACGGCTGTCAGTGAAAGTGCGCACGGTGATCGACTTCTTCGTCGAGAAATTCGGCCCCGAGCCCTACTGGGACCGCCGCCCCGCCCCGTAGGAGCTGGCTTGCCAGCGAAGGCGGCGGCAAGGCTTGCGCAGGATCCAAGGGCCCCTTCGCCGGCAAGCCGGCTCCTACAAGAGCACGCAATTCACCCACCTGTAGGAGCTGGCTTGCCAGCGAAGGCAGCGGCAAGGCTTGTGCAGGATCCAGGGGCCCCTTCGCCGGCAAGCCGGCTCCTACAAGAGCGCGCCATTCATCCACCCGTAGGAGCTGGCTTGCCAGCGAAGGCGGCGGCAAGGCTTGCGCAGGATCCAGGGGCCGTTCGCCGGCAAGCCGGCTCCTACAGGGCCATTTGCAGGATCAGCCAGGCATTGGCCGCGCTGATGATGGCGAACAGGCTCCAGGCGAGGATCCGGGTCGGCCAGCGGTTGACGAACTCGCCCATCAAGCGCCGGTCGTTGGTCATGCGGATCAGCGGGTACAGGGCGAACGGCAGTTGCAGGCTGAGCACCACCTGGCTCAGCACCAGCAACTGGCCCACGGCGCCGTCACCCAGCAGCCAGACGCCGATGAACGCCGGGATCAGGGCCAGCCCACGGGTAATCAGGCGCCGCTGCCAGCAGGGAATCCGCAGGTTCAGGTAACCCTCCATGATCACTTGCCCGGCAATGGTCCCGGTGAAGGTCGAGCTCTGCCCCGAAGCCAGCAGCGCCACGCCGAACAGCACGCTGGCCAGGGCCCCGCCCACCAGCGGGTCGAGCAGGTGGTAGGCGTCCTGGATCTCCACCACATCGCTGTGGCCGGTGTTGTGGAAGGCCGCGGCGGCGAGGATCAGGATCGCCGCGTTCACCAGCAGCGCCAGGGCCAGCGAGCCGATAGTGTCGATCCGCGCCAGCTTGATGGCGTCGGCGCGGCTGGCGCGGTCGTTGCCCACCAGCCGGGTTTGCACGACGGAGGTGTGCAGGTAGAGGTTGTGGGGCATGACCGTGGCGCCGAGGATGCCGATGGCCAGGTACAGCGGCGCGGCGTCGCCGATGGCCGAGAGCGAGGGTACAAAGCCCCGGGCCACGTCCGGCCAGTAGGGCTTGATCAGCAGCAGCTCGATGAAGAAGCACACGCCAATAGTCGCCACCAGCGCCAGCATGATCGCCTCCAGCCGGCGGAAGCCGCGGTTCTGCAGGGCCAACACCAGCAGGGTGTCGAAGGCAGTGATGACGATCCCGGTGCTCAGGGACACCCCCAGCAGCAGGTGGAACGCCAGGGCGCAGCCCAGCACTTCGGCCAGGTCGGTGGCGATGATCGAAACCTCTGCCAGCAGCCACTGGGTGCGCGCCGAACGGGTGCTGTAGCGCTCGCGGCAGAGCTGGGCCAGGTCGCGCCCGGTGGCGATCCCCAGGCGGGAACACAGGCACTGCACCGCCATCCCCGCCAGGCTCGCCAGCAGTACCACGAACAGCAGGTTGTAGCCGTAGCGCGAACCGGCCTCGATGGCCGTGGCCCAGTTGCCGGGGTCCATGTAGCCGATGGAAATCAGCAGCCCGGGGCCGGCAAAGCGCAGCAGGCGGCGCCACAGGGAAGCGCCGGGGTCGACGGCGACGGAACCCGCCACCTCCGGTGGGCAAAAGGGCGCGGTGGCGATTTTCGGCAAGCTGAATTTCACGGATATTTCCCAGGCGGATTGGCGCAGGGGCCCAGCTTAGACGTTTCAATGCGGGCACCCAAGCCTGAATTTACCCCGCCAAGGCGAGTATGCTGCGCAGGTTGTGCCCTGCGCCGAAACCTTCGGCAGTGAGTATTTTCTGGCCCAAGGTAGCCCTGTGAACAGCACTACGACGCCCCCCGAACCTCTGCCCCCTTTCCTGCAACCCGGCGACCGGGTGCTGCTGTTCGATGGCGTGTGCAAGCTGTGCAATGCCTCGGTGCGCTTCGTCATCCGCCACGACAGCCAGCGGCGGATCAAGCTGGCCTCGGTGCAATCGCCCCAGGGCCAGGCGCTGCTGGCCTGGTTCGGCCTGCCCACCGAACAGTTCGACAGCGTGCTGCTGATCGAGGAAGCCCGGCTGTCCCAGCGCTCCGATGCGTTTATCCGCCTGATGGCGCAACTGCCGGCGCCCTGGCGCTGGCTGCGGCTGTTGCGCGGGGTTCCCCGGCCGCTGCGGGATTGGGTCTACGACCTTATTGCGCGCAATCGCTATCGGTTGTTCGGCCGTCTCGACGTCTGTTTACTGCCGAGCCCGGATCACCAGGGGCGCTTTCTCGACGACCCGTCCTGAGGCCCCGACCCGGCCCGATCAGCCGGGCTGACGCCGGAAGAACAGCGTCACCTGCCCGAGCTCGAAGCCGAACTTGGTCATGTAGGAACGATTGGCCAGGGTGTTTTCGTCCAACAGGTACATCCAGTCGTCGAAGTGCACCTGGTAGGTCTTGCCATCCACCGGCAGGTTGAGCACGTAGCGCCAGCGCAGGGCATTGCCGGCGACCTCACCCCGGGCCTCGCCGACCACATCGTCGGCGGTCCCGCGCCACAGGCCGGGCCCCGCGGGGACCAGGGTCCAGACCCGGGTCTGGCGGGTGCCGTCGCTGTAGGTGAAGTCTTCGTGCATGATGAATTTCTCGCCTTCGCTGCGGCTGTCGATCTGCACATGAAAGCGCTTGATCACCTCGCCGGAGCGCTTCTGGAACAGGCCCCAGGCCTCCACCCGACCACTGAAGAACTGCCGCAGTTCCAGCTCGGGCTTCTGGTCACGGTACTGCTTGACGTCGGTGTCGCTGCATGCGACCAGGCCGAGGCACAGCACTAGCAAGTATTGCTTGAGCATGGAATATCTCCTGTGCTGCGCCCGCTATTGGCCCAGCAGTTGTGCGCGCAACTGCGGATTGCGCGTGCGCGGGTCGAGCCAGATGGCGAAAAACGCTCGGGCGAAGGCTTCGTCCTCGACCCTGTACTGCAAGCGCTGGTCGACAAAGAACTGCACCCCGCGCCCGGGCAGGAACACCCCGGTGATGCGCTGGCCCGGTTCGACATCGACGAAGGCGCGCTGCATCTGCGCCTGCCAGTCCTTGAGTTGCGCCGGGCTCACCGCGCTGCCGGACAGGCGCTGGATCTCGTCGAGGCTGGTCTGCACCAGATCGCCGCGGCTGATCGTGCGCCGGTAGGTCAGTTCCAGGGCGAAGGGGCTATCGGCCGTCAATGGCAACGTCGTGCCCCAGAGCCGCGCGGTGTAGACCTTGAAGCCGAACCAGCTGAACTCGCCGCTGCCCAGCAGCCGCGCATTGGGCAACGACTCTTGCCAACCGGCACTGGCCGTAGCGCTGAGCAGCACCAGCAGCCACAGCAACCGGGCCAAGCCCACTCGCCGCCTGCGTTTCATTCAAGGCTGCCTGCGCAACAGCTGAAGAAACTCCTGGCGGGTGCTGGCCGACTCGCGAAAGGCCCCCAGCATTACCGAGGTGTTCATCAGCGAGTTCTGCTTCTCGACCCCGCGCATCATCATGCACATGTGCCGCGCTTCGATGACCACCGCCACCCCGGCCGCCCGGGTCACTTCCTGGATCGCCTCGGCAATCTGCCGCGTGAGGGTCTCCTGGATCTGCAGGCGTCGCGCATACATGTCGACGATCCGCGCCACCTTGGACAGGCCCAGCACTTTGCCGGTGGGGATGTAAGCCACATGAGCCTGACCAATGAACGGCAGCAAATGGTGCTCGCACAGGGAATACAACTCGATGTTCTGGACCATCACCATCTCGTCGCTGGTGGAGCTGAACAACGCACCGTTGACCAGTTCTTCGAGGCTGGTTTCGTAACCATGGCACAGATAACGCAAGGCTTTTGAGGCTCGCTGCGGGGTGTCCCGCAAGCCCTCGCGGGTCGGGTCTTCACCCAACCCCTGCAAAATGCCGTGAAAGTGCTGGGAGAGAGGATCGTGCATGGCGCATGGCTTCCGAAAGGCTGGCAGGGCGGGCAATTTCCGTGCACGTGCCAAGGAAAAAAGGCCTCCGAGGTGGTCGACCACCTAACTGACCCAGCCCCGGTTCCACCCGGGCTGACCTCGGAGCCCAAAAAGCGTGGGCAGCGACCGCCGCCCCTTGAAAAACTGAGCAGCTATCAGCACATCCCACACCTTAAAAACCTATACGACAATTTAATTTTTGTACAATTTTTATCGGCGAAAAATGCGTTTTAAGCCCAAATACTTGTACAAACAAGCCTTTAATCGATTCAATACTTTCTATCTGTACAAGAAAAAACGACCCTGCACTTCACTCCCGACCACTTCCCTGCCTGCAGATACGCGCCAATCGCTTCGTTGGATGCTAGCGTGGCGCACCGTTCATCCGCCGAGTGCGCCCATGCTGCTGTTGAAATTGCTGACCGTTCCCGGATTTCTGTGGTTGATCTCCCTGGCGAGCAAGCGCTGGGGCCCGAATGTCGCTGGCTGGCTGGCGGGATTTCCCGTGGTGGTGGGGCCGATCCTGCTGTTCCTGGCCCTGGAGCAGGGCCAGGTGTTCGCCACCCATGCCGCAGTGGCGGCCCTGTCGGCGGTGTTCGCGATGATCGCCTTCAGCGTCGCCTATACCCATGCCGCGCAGCGCTTCTCCTGGCCCGGGGCCCTGGCCATTGCGACCCTGGTGTGGGCCTTGCTGGCCACGGTCATCGCCCAGGTGCCGCCATCCCTGGGTTTTTCCAGCCTCTGCGCCGCCAGCGCCCTGCTCCTGGCCCCACGGCTGTTTCCGCCGGTGGGCGAACTGCCCGCCAGCCCTGGGCCGCGCTCCGACAAACTGCCCTACCGGATGCTCGCCGGGGCCCTGCTGACCCTGGCCGTGACCCTGCTGGCCAGCACCGTCGGCGAACGCTGGAGCGGCATGCTCGCGGTGTTCCCGGTGCTTGGCAGCGTCCTTGCGGTGTTCTCCCATCAGAGTCGTGGCGTGGCCTTCACCACCGTGCTGCTGCGCTCCCTGACCACCGGCCTGTACGCCTTCGCCGCCTTCTGCCTGGCCCTGGCACTGGCCCTGCCCCCGCTGGGCATGCTCGCCTTCGCGGTGGCGCTGGCAGCGTCGATGCTGGTCCTGGGGCTGAGCAAGCGGCTGTTGCGAGCCACTGTGCAGGAGCCGGCTGGCCGGCACAGGGGCTCTTGAGTCTTGCACCGGGCTGGCGGAAGTTTTCGCTGGCCAGCCAGCTCCTACAAGCCTTGGCTGGCCGTCATCGGAGCCGCGCTGAAAAATCCTTGTGGAGCAGGCCGCAACGGCCGTGGGATGATGCGCGCCTTTGATCACTGCCCGGAGATTGCGCATGTCATCTTTCGCTAGAAAAGCCCTGGTCCTGGTGTTCGCCACCGTAGCGGGCCTGGGCGCGCTGAACGCGGTCGCCGCCAGCAAATCCGCGGCCAGGCAGGCCTCGGGGGAGAAGGTCGCAGTCCTCGACGGCAAGCTCGCCTTCACCCTGCCCAAGGGGTTCAGCGCTTCGGTACTGCCGGCCGGCAGCGAGGCCAATGGCACCGAGGGCGCCAGCGGCACCCTGTATTCCAACGCCACCACCCGTACCGTGGTGATCGCGGCGCAGAACACCATTCCCCATGGGGCCAAGGTCCAGGACAACGACGCCGCCTTTCTCGATGACGCGGTCAGCGGCTTTCTCGCGCAACAGGCCGCGGCGCTGCCGGATTTCAGCAAGCAAAGCGAAAAGAACATGACCCTCAAGGGCCTTGGCGTGCGCCAGATCGACAGCACCGCCACCATGGGCGGCGGCCTGACCCTGAACTCCACCCTGATTGCCGGCTCCGGCACACGCATGGCGGTGATCCAGATAATTTCCCGGGCCACCGACAAGGCCGGCCACACCGCGCTGATGAAGCAGATCCTCGGTCAGTAGACCCCGTGCCGGCTCAGGGGTTGAGCCCCTGCAGCCAGCCCTTGAGGTCGTCGATCTCCGCTTCGCTGATGCTGTGCCCCAGGCCCGGGTAGGCATGGAACTGCGGTTGCAGTGACAACCCCTGCAGCAAGCGCTGGGCATCCACCGCATCGCTGTAGGGCAGGCGCTGGTCAAGGGTGCCATGGCCGATGAAGATGCCCAGGCGCTGCAGGCTCGGGTTGTTCTTCACCTGCGCTGCCAGCACCGGCAGGATCTTCCCGCTCAAGGCGGCGATGCCCCGCACCGACTGCGGATGTCGCAGGCCCACTTCATAGGCCATCACCGCGCCCTGGCTGAACCCCACCAGCACCACCTTGTCCGGCTGGGTCTGGTACTTGGCCAGCGCCGCGCGGACAAACTGGCCGATCAGCTCGGCGCCGCTGGCCAGCTCGCTGGTCACACCGTCGTAGGGGCCCTGGCCCTTGCGGTGGAACCACTGGTAGCTGCCCTCCTCCAGGGTCTGCGGTGCCCGCACCGACACATAGGTGTAGCTCGCCGGCAGGCGCTGGCGAAGGCCGAACAGGTCAGCCTCGTTGCTGCCGTAGCCATGCAGGAAAATCACCAGCGGCTGGTTGCGCGGCTCGGCCGGGGCCTGCTCCAGGTACTTGAGCGGCAGGTCATCGTGCAGTACATCGGCGGCCTGCACCCAAGGCGCGGCCAGCAGCGCCAACAGCGCCAGGTAGCGGATCATGTGTAGCTCCTTGAAGGGGTAAAAACGGGTCGCCAGAGCCTAGCACTGCCAGTCCCGAGCGTTCATCTGCCCAGCCCCCGCCAGGCCAGCGGCAAGCACAGCAGCACCGCCAGCGCAAACCCCACCTGGGACAGGTAGAAGGTCTCCAGCCACTGGCCATGGGCCGCCACGTAGAGGCTGTTGTGCAGCACATCCAGCAGGATGATTGCCAGGGTCAGCAGCAGGCCCCAGCGCGGGCGCACCAACAGCAGCAGCGCCGCCAGCGGATCGAACAGCGTCAGGGAGCCCCAGAAGGCCCGGCTGGCCAGGGGCGTGGCGGCGCCGTAGCCATAATCCCAGAGCAGGCCATGCTCGAAGGCGGCGCGCAGGTGATTGAACGTCGCCGCCAACAGACACAGGGCGAACAGCAGGCGGATGCACAGCGACACTCGGGGCATGGGCACATCTGTCATAGGAGCCGGCTGGCCGGCGCAGGGCGTGACGCCGGATCAAGGGGTGGGCGCGCTGCAGCTTGCGCTGGCCAGCCAACGCCCGATCGACCCCTGCGGGGGCGGTTCAGTCGTTGATCAGCTTGCCTTCACGAATCGCCTCGCGGCCGGCCACCTTGGCCAGCCAGATGCCCGGCTGGGTGTAGCGCCCACGGTCCAGGGCAAAGAGCACGCCGCTGGTGCCGGCACACACGGTGCTGACGCGATCGCTCAAGGGGTCCACCACTTCGAACAACGCATCGCCACGCTCCACCCACTCTCCGGCATCGCGCAGGAAACTGACCACGCCATGGTGGGGGGCGAACAGGTACTGAGTGCCTTCGAAGGGCATGCCTTCACAGCACTGCTGCGGAGCGGCCGGCCACTCGCCGCTGATCAGCCCCTGTTCGGCGAGAAACCCCAGGATGGCTTCGCAGTTGGCCCGGGCCTGCTGCACCCGGGTGTCGCCCATGCTGCCCAGCTCCAGGGTGGCGGCCAGGTTTGCCGGGGGAATCGCCGCCCGCGGAAAGTCCCGGGCCAGGCGCAGCCAGGGCGCGGAACAGGATTCATCGAAAGAGCTGCCGCCGGAGTCTTCGCACAACAGCGCCACCCCGGCCTTGAGCCGCGCCGCCAGGGACTGCCAGCGAGGCCAGTGCTGGGGCAAGGCATAGAGGTGGATCGCCGCTTCGAAATCGCAATGCAGGTCGAGGGTGATGTCGGCGTCGCAGGCATGGCGCAACAGCAAGCGATGCAGGGCTTGCAGCTGCGAATCAGCCGCTGGCAGCTCATCCAGCACCTGGACCATGGCCCGGCGGATCAGGGCGATATTGGCCGTGGCGTCGTCCCCCAGTTGCTTGCCGATCAAGTCGCCCACCGGGCCGCTGAGCTCGACGAAGGCGCGATTGAAATTCTTGCCGCTGCCCAGCTCGAAACGCCCCAGGTGGCTGCCCTGCACCTGCTGGTCGAGGCCGATGGGATTGGCCACCGGCACCAGCTCGACCACTGCCTGCAGGCGCCCCTGGTTCTCCAGCTGCGCCAGGCGCTGCTTGAGCTCCCAGGCAGTGCGCATGCCGGGCAGTTCGTCGGCGTGCAGGCTGGCCTGGATGTACACCTTGCGCGGGCCGCTGCCAAAGCGGAACACACTGAGCTGGCGCTGGGTGCCCAGGTGGCCCCAGGGCAAGGAATGGTCGATGCGTTGCATGGCAACTCCGGAGATCAGAAAAAGGCGTGGCGCAGAATAAAACAGTGGCGCACAAAAAAGGTGGCTGCCGGCCCCCGGCAACCACCTTTTTCAACGTCCGGGCTTACTCGCCGTAGACGTCGAAATCGAAGTACTTGTCCTGCACTTGCTTGTACTTGCCGTTGGCACGGATCTCGGTGATGGCCTTGTTGAATTTCCCGGCCAGTTCCTGATCCCCCTTGCGCACGGCAATGCCGGCACCGCCGCCGAAGTATTTCGGATCGTTGTACTCAGGGCCCACGAAGGCGAAGCCCTTGCCGGCGTCGGTTTTCAGGAAGCCATCGTCGAGGTTCACCGAATCCGCCAGCAGCGCGTCGACGCGGCCGGAGACCATGTCCAGGTTGGCTTCCTGCTGGGAACCGTAGCGCACCAGGTCGATACCCGCCGGCACCAGCACTTCGGTGGCGAAGCGGTCATGGGTACTGGCCCGCAGCACACCGACCTTCTTGCCCTTGAGCTCGGTCAGCGGGTCCTTGATGCTGGTGCCGGCCTTCATCACGAAGCGCGCCGGGGTGTGGTAGTACTTGATGGTGAAATCGACGTTCTTCTTGCGGTCGTCGGTGATGGTCATGGACGACAGGATGGCGTCGATCTTCTTCACCTTCAGCGCCGGGATCAGGCCGTCGAACTCCTGCTCGACCCAGGTGCACTTGGCCTGCATCTGCTCGCACAGGGCGTTGCCCAGGTCGACATCGAAACCGGTGAGCTTGCCGTCGGGGGTCTTCATCGAGAACGGCGGGTAGCCGGCTTCGATACCGATACGGATCGGCTTGGCCTCGTCGGCCGAAGCGGTGAAGGAAAACAGCGACAGTGCCAGGGCACCGAACAGCGCAAACTTGTTCATTTATAACTCCAGGAGACGGAGGCTTTTATTGGCTGGTTTCGATTGGGGGGCAAATCGAAGTGGCCAGCAGTCTAGAGCGGCTCCCGGGATGCAAATTGTGTTTATGCGACAAATACTTATAAAAAATATGCGTCCGCGATCCTCTACCTCCTCCCTCGCCCCGGCATGATGCGTTTGCCCCTGAAAATCCCGACGTTCGCCTCAGAACGGGCCATTTTTACCGACACATCCCCGCTAGCCGCAGCCCAAGGCCGCTACTAGCGGAGTCAGCCCTTCAGCAGGCGCAGGACAGATCCGCTCCCTCGCGGCGCGGTTGCCCGGTGCTGAGCTGGAAGCCCTCATCGAGCCAGCCGGTGACACCGCCGATCATCTCCTTGACCGAGTATTCCAGGGCCGCCAGCTTGACCGCCGCCTTGTTCGCGCCATTGCAGTGAGGGCCGGCGCAATACACCACGAACAGGGTGTCGCGAGGATAACCGGCCAGGTGTTCGGCGGTGAGCAAGCGCCCGGGCAGATTGATCGCCCCGGGGACATGGCCACGGGCAAAGGCTTCGGGGCCACGCACATCCACCAGGACAAAATCCACTTCACCGGCCTCCTGGCTGCTGTGGACGTCGGAACAGTCGGTTTCAAAGGTCAGGCGGTTGCAAAAATGCATCAGGGCAATGGCCGAAGGGGCGGCGGCAGTGCTGCGGACCAGGCTGGTCATGGGCGTCTCCAGAAACTTGCGATTAAGGTGGGAAGGACTTTATAGGCCCTGCCCCACCACGCTAAAGTGGCGACCCGGACACTGACTGGTAACTTTCCGCCAAATGCACAATCACCCCGGACTGGTGGCGATTCTCGCCTACGACGGCCTTTGCACCTTCGAGTTCGGCATTGCCGTGGAGATTTTCGGCCTGGCCCGGCCGGAGTTCGATTTCCCCTGGTACCGGCAAACCATCGCCGCCGTGGACCCCGGCCCGATGCGTGCCTTGGGCGGGATCCAGGTGCTGGCCGACGGGGGCCTGGAGCTGCTGGAGCAGGCGCGGACCATCATCATTCCCGGCTGGCGCAGCCGCGAGCAGGCGCCGCCGCCGAAGTTGCTGGAAGCGCTGCGCCAGGCCCACCAACGCGGTGCGCGGCTGCTGTCGATCTGCTCCGGGGTGTTCGTTCTGGCGGCCACCGGGCTGCTGGATGGTTGTAGCGCCACCACTCACTGGCGCTACGCCCGCGAGCTGGCCGAGGGTTACCCGAATATCCGGGTGGACCCGGATGTGCTCTATGTCGATGCCGGGCAACTGATCACTTCCGCCGGCAGCGCCGCCGGTATCGATGCCTGCCTGCACCTGGTGGCCCGGGATTTCGGCACCCAGGTGGCCAACAGCGTGGCCCGGCGCCTGGTGATGTCGCCGCAACGCACCGGCGGCCAGGCGCAGTTCATTCCCGCACCGGTCAGCCGTACCCCGCGCAGCGACCTGTCGCGAGTCATGCAATGGGCCCGGGAGCGCCTGCATCAACCGCTGAGCGTGAGCGAACTGGCGGCCCGGGCGCTGATGAGCGAACGCACCTTCCTGCGGCGTTTCCACGACGCCACTGGCGCCTCGCCCAAGGCCTGGCTGCAGCATGAACGGCTGGCCCGGGCCAGGGAACTGCTGGAAAGCGGCAGCGAGAGTACCGAAAGCATTGCCCTGCGCTGCGGTTATCGCTCGGTGGAGAGCTTTCGCGTGGCCTTTCGCGGCCTGGTGGGCGTACCGCCGTCGGTGTACCGCGAACGCTTCGGCCGCGGCCTGGAAAGCACCACACCACCGCGCCCGTCGTAGGAACCGGCTTGCCGGCGAAGGGGGGGACGCTGGTCCGGCGGCGTCCATCCCGACGCTTTCGCGGGCAAGCCCGCTCCTGCAGAAGATTAATGCAGGAAGGGGATGTAGGAGCCGGCTTGCCGGCGAAGGGGACGACGCTGAGGCGGCGGCGTCCATTCCGGCGCTTTCGCGGGCAAGCCCGCTCCTGCAGAAGAGACGTGCAGGAGCGGGATGCAATCGGTCGACGCGGGTCCGGCGGGGCGTCAGTCCTGGGGTTTGCGCAGCAGGTAGGTGTCCATGATCCAGCCATGGGTCTGGCGGGCCTGCAGGCGCACACGGCGGATCTCGTCGGCCACCTGGTCCAAGGGGCCGCTGATGAGGATTTCATCCGCGGTGCCCAGGTAGGCCCCCCAGTAGATGTCCAGGCCCTGGTTGCGCAGGTGGCGGTAGGAGTCCTCGGCGTCGAGCATCACCACCAGGCTGTCGGCGGAACCGGCCTGCCCCGCTGCCAGGCGGCGTCCGGTGGTGATTTCCACGGAGCGGCCAATGCGGTTCAGCGGCACTTTGTGCCGGGCCGTCAGGGCCTGGACACTGGTGACGCCGGGGATCACTTCGTACTCGAACGACGCCGTGCCGCTGGCCAGGATCTGCTGCAGGATGCGCAGGGTGCTGTCGTACAGCGCCGGATCGCCCCAGGCCAGAAAAGCGCCGGTTTCACCGTCCGCCAGTTCCTGGTTGATCAGCCGCTCGAAGACCTGCTGCTTGTCGCGGTTCAGGGTCTGCACACTGGCCTGGTAGTCCACGTCGCCGCGCTCGCGCTCGGGGTTCTGCGCCTCGACGTAACGAAAGGGCCGCTCGGTGAGGTAGCGCTCGCACAGCTCGCGCCGCAGGTCGATCAGGGAATCCTTGCTCGGCCCCTTGTCCATGAGGAACACCACGTCGCTGCGGTTCAGCGCCTTGATCGCCTGGATCGTGATGTAGTCGGGGTTGCCGGCGCCGATGCCGATCACCAGGAGGGTTTTCATGGGCTTGCTCTCGCTGTTTTGCCAGCGGGCCAGTATGCGGCGCTTTGGCCTGATGAGAAATGCTTCTGTAGCCCTCTGGGGCGGCGGGCATCGGCGCAGCGAAAGGTGGCCTGGGGCCGTTGCATGTCCGGCTGGAGATGGCCAGGCAAGGCCCCCGGGGCCTTTGCGCAGCCTCGCGGGCTCGGCAGCGGCTACCGGGATGGCGTCGGGGGGCCGGGCAGGCGCAGGCGCCAGCGGCCGGCGTGGCTCAGGTCGAGCCGGGACAGGGGCTCGATGTCGATCTGGTTGAAGCTGGCCAGCGGCGCCTGCAGCACCTGCACCAGCACAGCGCGGATGACGAAGGGATGGGTCACCGCCAGCCAGTGGCCCGGGCGCTGCGCCATGACCTCCAGCCATTGCGCCACGCGCTGGCACAACTGGGCCAGGGATTCGCCTCCCGGTGGCGCCAGCTGCGGGTCCCTGAGCCAGGCCTGCAGCGCCTCGGGTTCACGCTCTTGCAGTTCATCGATGCGCAGCCCGTGCCAGGCGCCGAAATCACAGTCACGCAAGGCGTCCTGCACCTCATGCTCGGCGCTGAACAGCTGGGCGCTCTGGCGGGTGCGCAGCTCGGGCCCGCACAACACCCGGATGCTGCGCTTGAAATCAGCGGCACGGCTCAGGGCCTGGGCTTGCCAGTCCAGCTCCAGGGGTTCGTCCCGGGGAAAACGCGCCAGCTTCTGGGCGGCGGTGCGGGCATGGCAGATCAGGGTCAGACGGGTGGCCTGCACGGTGTTTACTCTGGCGTTATCGATTGGCAAACCTACACGGGCCGGGCAGATGCAACATCTTTGCTGCAACCGCCTCCAAGGTTCATTGCAAAACAGCACGCCGGTGCCTGTCCGGTGCGGTCGCGCCACTGTATTCGGCCTGCTCGGCGTAAGCCAGACCCTGTTTCGATCGCTCCCCTACGTCCCGCACCGTGGCTTCCCGCCCCGCCAACAACAGATTCCCACCTGAAACCGCCCCATTTCAGGGCAATTTGATATCAGAGGAAAATTCACTAGACATGTAGCGTCTATTACATAAATATCCATTTCGCCATTTTATGAAATAAAAACGACATCACTTTCCAAGGCACCCCGATGCCCTCTCTCAGAGACCTGATCACCGACCCCGCCCTCGACCTCACGCCCTCCGAGCGCAAGGTCGTGCGGGCCCTGCTCGATCACTACCCGCGCAACGGGCTGGGGCCGATGTCACGCCTGGCGGAACACGCCGGGGTCAGCGATCCGACCATCGTGCGCCTGGTGAAGAAGCTCGGTTTCAGCGGCTACGGCGAATTCCAGGAAGCCCTGCTCAGTGACATGGATGACCGCCTGCGCTCCCCCAGCACCCTGCTGCGCCCGCGTTCGCAAGTGGCCCAGGGCGATACCTGGGGCCGCTACCTGGCCGACAGCCAGCGCGTACTGCAGGACACCCAGGCCCTGACCCAGCCCGAAGACATCCGCGTGCTCATGGACTGGCTGCTGGACAGCCGGCATTCGGTGTACTGCTTCGGCGGCCGCTTCAGCAGCTTCCTCGCCCTCTACCTGTTCAACCACCTGCGGCTGATGCGCCCGGGCTGTTTCTTCCTTGACGACAACGCCCAACTGCCGGACCGCCTGTTCGATGTCCAGCGCCAGGACCTGGTGCTGCTGTTCGACTACCGCCGCTACCAGTCCCAGGCCATGCGCGTGGCCAGTGCGGTCAAGGCACGCAACGCCCGGGTGGTGCTGTTCACCGATATCTATGCCTCGCCGCTGCGGGAGCTGGCGGACCTGGTCATCAGTGCACCGGTGGAATCCTTGTCGCCATTCGACACCCTGGTGCCGGCGCTGGCCCAGGTCGAGGCGCTGGTCGCCTGCCTGACCCCGCGCAGCCCTCATCTTGATCAACGCCTGGAGGGCATCGATGCCCTGCGGGCGGAATTTGCTACCCATGTGCTGGAGGAAAAATAAGGATGTTCAGCCTGCCCCACCGTTCGCCCCGGGACCTGCCCTTCGTCGTCGACCACACCGCCCTGCTGCTGGTGGACATGCAGCGGGCGTGGCTTGAACCGCAGTTCGACCCGCACCTGCAAGGGCCCGAGGGCGAGGCCTTTCTCAAGCGCGCACGAGAGCGGGTGATCCCCAACCAGCAACGGCTGCTGGCGGCGGTGCGCGAGGCGCGGCAGAACGTGCTGCACACCATTATCGAAAGCCTGACCGCCGATGGCCGTGACCGCTCCCTGGACCACAAGCTGTCGGACATGCACCTGCCCAAGGGCAGCCCCCAGGCGGCGATCATTGCCGAACTCGAACCGGTTGAAAACGAGATCGTGCTGCCCAAGACCTCCTCCGGGGTGTTCAACTCCACCAACATCGACTACGTGCTGCGCAACCTGGAAACCCGCCACCTGATCATCGCCGGGATCGTCACCGACCAGTGCGTGGACATGGCCGTGCGCGACGCCGCCGACCGCGGCTACCTGGTGACCCTGGTGGAAGATGCCTGCGCCACCTACGGCGATACCCGGCACCAGGCCTGCCTCAACGCAATCAAGGGCTACTGCTGGATCACCGACACCGACACCGTGCTCGGCCGCCTGCGGGAGATCCGCGGATGAGCCGCGGCCAGGGCATCGAGGCCCTGACCCCGGTGGCCATGACCAGCATCGTCACCACCGACCTGATCGGCGTCACCCGTGGCCGCTCCTTTCCCAGCGATGAGCTGGAGCGCTACAAGGTCGGCGGCTGCGGCTGGGTGCCGGCCAACAGCGCGCTGACGCCCCAGAACCTGATCGCCGAGGACAACCCCTGGGGCGCCTATGGCGACCTGCGGCTGATCCCCGACCTGGACAGCCGGGTCAGTGTCGGCGCCGGGCCGGATGCCAGCGCGGCGCCGCTGGATTTCATCCACGCCGACATCTGCGAGACCGACGGCACGCCCTGGGCGGCCTGCCCGCGCACCCTGCTGCGCAAGGAAATCGAGCGCTACCGCGAGCTGGGCATCCAGATCACCGCGGCCTTCGAGCATGAATTCAACCTCGACACCGGCACCGGCCAGCGCGAACACCTGGCCTTCTCCCTGGAAGCCCAGCGCCAGGGCGCGGCCTTCGGTGGCTGGCTGCTGGCGGCGTTGCGGGCCGCCGGCGCCGAACCGGAAATGTTCCTCCCCGAATACGGCAAGCAGCAGTACGAGATCACCTGCCGGCCGACCCAGGGCCTGGCCGCTGCCGACCGGGCGGTGAACGTGCGCGAGATCACCCGGGAAATCGCCCGGCAACTGGGGCACCGGGTCAGCTTCGCGCCCAAGACTGCCGACGACGCGGTGTGCAACGGGGTGCACCTGCACCTGAGCCTGCAAAACCTGGACGGCGAGCCACTGCTCTACGACCCCCACGCGGTGAGTGGCGACGACCTGTCGAGCCTGGGCCAGCACTGGGCCGCCGGGGTGCTCAGGCACCTGCCGGCGCTGTGCGCCTTCACCGCGCCGACGCCGATTTCCTACCAGCGCCTGCAGCCCCATCACTGGAGCGCCTCCTACGCCTGCCTGGGCCTGCGCAACCGCGAAGCCTCGCTGCGCATCTGCCCGACCCTGAGCCTGGGCGGCAAGCCGGTGGCGCCGCAGTACAACCTGGAGTTCCGCGCCCTGGATGCCACCGCCTCGCCGCACCTGGCCATGGCGGTCATCCTGATGGCCGGGCGCCTGGGCCTCGAACAGCAACGGGTGCTCAATGCGGTGACCGACAAGGCACCCTCGGACCTGAGCGCCGAGCAACGCCTGGCCAGTGGCATCGTGCCGCTGCCCAGCTCCCTGCCCCAGGCCCTGGAATGCCTGCGCGGCAACACTGAACTGCTGCAATTCCTGCCCCAGGACCTGCTGGCCACCTACTTCGCCGTCAAACAAAAGGAAGTGTCCCTGACCGAGCACCTGACCGCTGCCCAACTCTGTGAGCACTATGGACACCTGTACTAAATCCGCCGAGCTGGGGTTCTACACCGAGCCGGCCTACCGCCTGATCCGTGAAGACTCCGAGCACCCGCTGATTCTGGTGTGCGAACACGCCAGCCACTACATTCCACCGGCCCTGCACGACCTGGGCCTGGACCCGCTGGCGGCCCGCGAACACATCGCCTGGGACCCGGGCGCCCTGGAACTGGCCCAAAGCCTGTCCCAGGCCCTGGGCGCGACCCTGATCGCGGCCAATTACTCGCGCCTGCTGATCGACCTCAACCGGCCGCGCCACGCCCCCGACAGCATCCCGCTGCAAAGCGAGATCTATCAGGTGCCGGGCAACCAGCAGCTGGACGAGGCCACTCGCGAGTACCGCCGCCAGCAGCTGTTCACGCCGTTTCACCAGCGCCTGCAAAGGATCATCGACCGGCGCCTGGCCCAGGGCCGTGAAGTGCGGGTGGTGGGGATCCACAGCTTCACCCCGGTCTACTACGGGCAGCCGCGCGCGCTGGAAATCGGCGTGCTGTATGGCAGCGCCACCGACTACGCGGCGCGGATCCTCGAAGGGCTGTGGAGGCTGCCGATCAAGGTGGCGGGCAACCAGCCCTACGAGATCGATCCGTTGAGCGACATGACCGTGCCGGTGCACGGCGACGCCCGTGGCCTGGCGTCGGTATTGATCGAGGTGCGCAACGATCTGCTGCGTACCCCTGAAGCGGTGCAGCACTGGAGCGATACACTGGCGCCGCTGCTGTAGCCGCGGCGAGAGGAAGGTTTCACCGGCGCGCCCCGAAGGACTCACCCGGCGCGCCAAAACGCTGTTTGCAGGACCGGTACAACAACTAGAAAAACCGCTGTGGTGTGTCTTTAAACCCTGCCAGGTTCAAACACGAAAGCGCGGCCCGAGGTGTCAACGACGACCCGCAGGGCCCCGCCTTTACCCACTTACACAGGCTCAAGGAGAACGGCTTCATGGAGATTGAAGAATTCGGCTACAAACAGGAACTCAAGCGCGGGCTGAGCCTGCGTGACCTGGTGGTCTACGGGATGATTTTCATGATTCCCATCGCCCCGTTCGGGGTCTACGGCTACGTCAACCAGGAAGCCCCGGGCATGGTGCCCCTGGCCTACATCATCGGCATGGTGGCGATGGTCTTCACCGCCCTGAGCTACGGCGCCATGGCCCGCGCCTTTCCCATCGCCGGTTCGGTGTATTCCTACGCCCAGCGCGGCCTCAACCCCCATGTGGGCTTTCTTGCCGGCTGGCTGATGCTCCTGGACTACCTGCTGATCCCGCCGCTGCTCTACGTCTACGCGGCCATGGCGCTCAACCACCTGTACCCGGAAGTGCCCAAGGTCGGCTTCATCCTGGCGTTCCTGGTCAGCGCCACCTTCGTCAACCTGCGCGGCATCACCTTCACCGCGCGGATGAACATCCTGTTCCTGCTGGCGCAACTGGCGGTCCTGGGGATCTTCCTGTTCTACGCCTGGAATGCCCTGCACGGTGGCGCCGGCAACGGCCAGCTGACCCTGGCGCCGCTGTACAACCCGGAGAACTTCCACTTCGGCATGCTGATGCAGGGCGTCTCGATCGCGGTACTGTCGTTCCTCGGCTTCGATGCCATCTCCACGCTCGCCGAAGAGGTCAAGGGCGACCCGGGCCGCAGCGTCGGCCGCGCCGCGCTGATCACCCTGGTGGTGATGGGCGCGATCTTCGTGGTACAGACCTGGATCGCCACCGACCTGGCCGCCGGCATGGGCTTCAAGTCCGCCGACACCGCCTTCTATGAAATCGCCGAACTGGCCGCCGGCAGCTGGCTGGCGACCCTCACCGGAGTGGCCACGGCGCTGGCCTGGGGCGTGGCGGTGGCCATCACCTCGCAGGCCGCGGTATCGCGCCTGCTGTTCGGCATGGCCCGCGACGGCAAGCTGCCCAAGGTGCTGGCCAAGGTCCACCCCAAACACAACACCCCGCACATCAGCATCTACCTGGTGGCGGTGCTGTCGCTGCTGATCTGCTACCTGTTCATCAACTCGGTGGACACCCTGACCTCCCTGGTCAACTTCGGCGCCCTGAGCGGCTTCATGCTGCTGCACATCACCGTGATCAATTTCTACTGGCGCCGGCAGAAGTCCGGCCAGGTGGTGCGCCACCTGATCTGCCCGGTGATCGGCTTCGTGATCGTCAGCGCCATCATGTACAACATGGGCGTGGATGCGCAGAAACTCGGCGCCATCTGGATCCTTGCCGGGCTGGTCTACCTGTTCCTGCTGAACAAGTTGGGCAGCGGTGCCGCCCTGCCCGACCCGCTCAAGCACTAGTTGCACCCGCGCGGCGCCCCAGGGCGTCGCGCCAACCCCGGCGCTGCCAGCAAGAGCGGCCCGGGGACTGGCCGCCGGATGCCGCGGCCATGGAACTGCGTGGTAACCGACAGTGATGTCTGGCCAGTGCCTGCCCCCCGGGGCAAGCGGCCCTTGATACAGGAGTACACCCATGCTGGCCTTGCGTCCGGTGGCGTTATCCGATCTGCCCCAACTGCGGCGCCTGGCCCGCGAACGCCTGCTGGGCGTGACCTCCCTGGTGGATGACGAAACCTGCCTGCGGGACAAGATCCTCGATTCCCAGGCCTCCTTCGCCAAGAGCGAGGCCAGCCAGGGCCCGGAGAACTATTTCCTGGTGCTCGAGGACCTCGACAGCGGCCAGTTGCGCGGCTGCTCGGACATCCTCGCCACTGCCGGTTTTGCCAGCCCGTTCTACAGCCTGCGCAACCGCCCGTTCATCAGCAGTTCCCGGGAGCTGAACATCCAGCACGGGGTGCCCACCCTGTCGCTGTGCCACGACCTCAGCGAACAGACCCTGCTGCGCAGCTTCCATGTCGACCCGCCGCTGGGCGGCACGCCACTGGCCCAGCTCACCTCCCGCGGGCGGTTGCTGTTCATCGCCGCCCACCCCCAGCGCTTCGCCGACAGCTGCATCAGCGAGATCGTCGGCTACAGCGACGCCAACGGCGAGTCGCCGTTCTGGCAAGCCGTGGGCCAGCACTTCTTCGACCTGCCCTATGTCGAGGCCGAGCGCCTGTGCGCCCTGCAGGGCCGCGGCTTTCTCGCCGAACTGATGCCCCAGTACCCGCTGTACATCCCGATGCTGGCGCAGGCGGCCCAGGACTGCATCGGCCAGGTTCACCCGGATGCCCGGGAGGCCTGCCAGATCCTGATCGACGAAGGCTTCGCGCCGACCCAGTACGTCGACCTGTTCGATGCCGGGCCGACCCTTCAGGGGCGCAGCCACCAACTGCGCTCGATCGCCCAGAGCCGGGTTGCCACCAGTTACCCCAGCCCCCAGAGCGGCCAGGGCCAGCAGTGGTTGCTGAGCAACGAGCGGCTGCAGGGCTTTCGCGCCATAGTCGCGGCGCTGGACACCGCCCCGGGCGCTGAAATCGGCCTCGACCCGGCCATGTTCCAGGCCCTGCAACTGGCGCCGGGCGAGCCGGTACGGAGCGTTGCCTTATGAACCGGCCCCTGTTGCCCCCCTGCCCGGCGTCATTGCCAGGAGCCCGCCAATGATCGTCCGTCCGATCCGCGTCACCGATCTGCCGGCGGTCTTGAGCCTGCTCGAAGGCAGCTGTCGCGAACTGAACAACCTGTCCACCGACCCCGAGCGCCTGGCCCATCGGGTGCGCTGGGCGCAGCGAGCCTTCGCCAACCAGGTGGAGCGGGCCGATGCCGACTACCTGTTCGTCATGGAAGATGACGAGCAGCAGGTGATCGGGGTCTGCGGCCTGAGCGGCGCCATCGGCCTGCGCGAGCCCTGCTACAACTACCGGGTCGGCACCACCCACGGCAGCGCCCCGGTGCTGGGCATCGAAAAGCACATCCCGACCCTGTTCCTGTGCAACGAGATGACCGGGCAGTCGCTGCTGTGCTCGCTGTTCCTGCGCCGCGATCACCGCCAGGGCTACACCGGCCGCCTGCTGTCCACCGCGCGCCTGCTGTTTGTCGCCGAATTCCCCCGGCTGTTCGGCGACAAGCTGGTGGCCGAACTGCGCGGCCAGCTCGACAGCCAGGGCCGCTCGCCGTTCTGGGACAGCCTGGGGCGGCACTTCTTCAAGATGGGTTTCCAGCAGGCCAATCGCCTGTCCAGCCACGGCAGCAAATCCTTCATCGCCGAACTGATGCCGCGCCAGCCGCTGTACACCTGCCTGCTCAGCCCCCAGGCACAGGCCGCCATCGGCCAGGCCCACGCCAGCACCGAACAGGCGGTGAGCATCCTGCGCGACGAAGGCTTCAGCCATCAGGGCTGCATCGACATCTTCGATGGCGGGCCGCTGATCGAGGCCGAGGTGGCGAAGATCCGCAGCGTGCGCGAAAGCCAGACCCTGCCCCTGCTGGTGGGCACTCCGGACGCACAGGCGCCGGTGTGGCTGATCCACAACCGGCGCCTGGAAAGCTGCCGCATCACCGCCGCCCCCGGGCGCCTGGTTTCGGGTTGCCTGCTGGTGGACCGGCTGACCGCCAAGCGCCTGCAACTGCAGCCGGGCGACTCGGTACGGGCGGCGCCGCTGCTGGCCTGCGAGTCACGCACGGCCCTGCACGCACAGCGGCACCTGGCCCCGCAAAGCGCCCTGCTCCTGTAGCCGCTGCCGCAGGCTCGGGCCGCGTTCGAAAGAACGGCCCGCAGGGGCGCGAAATCTCAAGACCGCTGAGGTGCTCGACATGAGACTGCCAAGCAAGGCCCTGCGGGCCTTTGCGCAGCCTCGCGGGCTCGGCAGCGGCTACAGAGGCGTCAGGGCGATGAATCCGGTAACACCTGGCGGCAGGCGCAACGTTGACGAACGCCGGGGCGGATGTTCATATGCCGCCCAGTTTCAGGTGCCTCCTGCCGCCGTGCAGGAGGTGAAACGGGAAACCGGTGCGCCCCTTTTCGGGCAAGTCCGGTGCTGCCCCCGCAACGGTAAGCGAGTGCTGCATTCAACAGGCCACTGTACCCAAGGTATGGGAAGGCGAATGCCGCCAGACTCGCAAGCCCGGAGACCGGCCTGTGACGTCTGTTTGGCAATCCTGCGGTGGGCGGGCATGGGCCGGTATGGTCGCGTGCCCGTGGCCGATACCCTCTCCTGCGTGCTTCCCGAAGACACTTTCGAGAAGACCAACAATGACAACACCTGACACTTTGCCTGCACGCGACTGGCGTGCACCTCGCCGCACCATGAGCGGCGCCCTGCTCGGCTGCCTGTTCAGCCCCCTGCTGCTGGCGGACGACAGCCCCCTGACGCTGGACCGGCAATTTGTTTCCGCCCCCTCGGTGGAGTCCACCACGGTGGCCGAAATGGCCCGGTACGGCAGCAAGGTGGAGATCATCGACCGCCAGCAGATAGAACGCGCCGGCCCCAGCAGCGACATCACCCGGGTCCTGCAGATGTACGTGCCGGGGCTGTATGTGGCGCCCAAGAATGGCCCCTTCGACTACGGCACCTACTCCCTGCTGGGCGGGCGCAACGACGACACCCTGATCCTGCTGGACGGCGTGCGCCTGAACAACCGCCTGTACGGCGGCCTGTACCTGGATACCCTGCCGGCCAACGCCATCGAGCGCATCGAGGTGCTCAAGGGTGGCCAGAGCCTGCTGTTCGGTACACAGGCGGTGTCCGGGGTGATCAACATCGTCACCCGCAACCCGCAGACCCGCGACGTCTCCGGCGAGGTCAACCTGGGCCTGGACAGTTTCATGGGCAGGAGCGGCGACGCCCGCGCCGAGCAGATCCTCAGCAACGGCCTGGGCGAGCTGGGGCTGTTGGCCTATGTCAGCCACAACGTCTCCGATGGCTACCAGCCATTTCGCAACAGCGCCTACAACGCCAACACCCGGGACAAGAAACGCAGCTATGAAGTGACCACCTTCGGCGCCAAGGCGATCCAGGGCCTTGGCGACGCTTCGCGGCTGGAACTGTTCTACCAGTACAGCGACGCCAACCTGGATTTCGCCCGCCCGGTGAACAACCGGAAAACCACCAACGACCGCATCCAGCAGATCGCCACCGCGACCTTCGAGCAGCGCCTGGGCGAAGGCTTCAGCTACTTCGTCAAGGGCCATGTCAACGACTGGGACACCCGCTACACCAGGATCGACAGCCTCGACGACGCCAGCCTCAAGGTGCGCAACCACAACGACTACTGGGGCTTCACCGACTGGGGCCTGCAGGCCGAGGGCAAGGCCGAGCTGGACGGCGGCCACGTGCTGGTATTGGGCACCGACAACCAGTGGTTCAAGGGCCAGGACGACGTGCTGAAGATCGATAACAAGCAGGCCCAGGCCAATGCCCTGTACACCCAGCTGCGCCCGGTGTTCGACGCCCTGCCCGACTGGCACCCGAGCCTGGGCGTGCGCCACGAGAAAATCAGCGGCGGCGAGAGCGCCACCGTGGGCATGCTCACCTCGCTCTACGACCTGACGCCCCACTGGCAACTGCGCGGCCAGTACGGCAGCGCCTTCAAGCTGCCCAACGCCGAGCAGCTGTACGCCAACGAGGACTACGAAAAAGGCAACCCCGACCTCAAGCCGGAAAAGAGCCTCAATGCCGAGCTCGGCCTGGACTACAAGGGCAGCCTGCTGGCCGGCGAATTCAACGCCAGCGTCAGCGCCTTCCACCGCAAGATCGACGACCTGATCACCCTCGACGCCAACGATGTCTGGAGCAACGGCCAGGGCCGGATCAAGGTGCGCGGCATCGAACTCGACGGGCGCTGGCAGTTCAGCCCGCAGTGGACCCTGCAGGCGGACATGACCCGCAACCTGGTGGAGTCGCGCAACGGCGTGACCCTGAGCAACATCCCCGGTTTCTTCGCCCGTTCGCGGCTGGGCTTCGAAGCCCCGGACCGGATGTGGGGCGTGGGTGGCGCGGTCCGCTACATCGGCCAGATCGACAGCCCGAAGAACGTCGACTACGGCCACTATTCGGTGGTCGACGCCGATGCCTATCGCTACCTGGATACGGCCCAGCAGCACCGCCTGAGCCTGCTGGTGGAGAACCTGTTCGACCGCGACTACAGCACCAGCATGACCAGCAGCTCGCCCTCGGTGGACAACCTGGGGCGACCCTTCACCACCGAAGTGCGCTACACCTACCGCTTCTGAGGCCGACCGACATGCATGAGAACTATCAACGGGTGCTGTTCGTCGGCCCCGGCCTGCACGGCGGCGCCCTCGGCGAAGCCTTTCGCAAGGAGCTCGAGGCCCTGCGCGGCGACGGCGCCGACACCCGGGTGATCGACACCCTGGACGGCTTCGACAGCCTCTGGGCGGCGCTGGGCGAAGCCCTGCCCGAGGACGGCGCGAAGCTGCTGGTGGTGGACCTGGAACCCAGCTCCGACAGTGCCTACCTGGACTGGCTGCGCGATGAGCTGGGGCGCCTGGCCCAGGCCCACCCCCAGGCACCGCGGCTGTGGATCACCGCCCAGGCCCTGGGCCGGCGCGGGCTGGACGCGGCCCTGGCCTGCGCCAGCATCGGCCAGCGCGAGCGCCACCTGGCCTGCGACAACGTCAACGCGGTGCAGAGCGACCCGGACTGGTCGCGGGTGCCGCCCCATGCCCGCCAGGTGTTCCTGTGCACCGGCCCGCGCTGCGTGCGGCGCGGCGCCCTGGCGCTGTGGAAGACCCTGCGCCGCGAACTGCTGCGCCTGGAGCACATGGAGACGCCCGGTGGCGTGCTGCTGACCCGCACCGCCTGCCAGTTCCCGTGCAACCTGGGGCCGGTACTCACCGTGCACCCGGACGGCTGCTGGTACCGGGTGCGCGATGACGGCGAGGTGCTGCGCCTGGTGCAGCAGCACCTGGTCCAGGGCGAACCGGTGGCGGACCTACGGATTCCCGCGCCCTACGGAGGAACGGCGGATGCCTAGCAGACTGCTCGGCCTGCTGCTGTGGCTGGCGGCCCTGCCGGCCCTGGCGCACAGCTACCAGAACTGTGGCCGGACCTGGACGGTGGACGGCCCGCCCCAGCGCATCGTCGCCCTCAACCAGCACAGCGCCGACCTGCTGCTGGCCCTGGGTGCCGGGCCGTCGATGATCGGCGTCGCCTATCTGGACGACGATGGCCAGGCCCAGGCCGAAGGGCTTTACCACGGCGTGCCGGTCATCGCTCGCCAGTACCCGTCGGCAGAAGTGCTCTACAGCCTGAAACCCGACCTGGTGGTGGGCGGCTTCGCCTCGGCCTTCCCGGAAAACTTCAGCTCCCGGCAACGCCTGGGGGCCATAGGCGTGGGCAGCTACCTGCTGGAATCGGCCTGCGCCGGGCATGACCAGGACTACTTCGGGCATATCCGCCGCGACCTGCTGACCCTGGGCCGGCTGCTGCGCCAGGAGGCCCGCGCGCAGCAACTGGTGGGCCAGATGGATGCCGACCTGGAGGCCGCCGCGGCCCTGTACCGCGGGCGCCCGACGCCTTCGGTGTTCTACCTGGACAGCGAAGTCAACGGCCTGGCCAGCCAGGGCCAGCGCGGGTTTGTCGGCGTGCTGCTGCAAGCGGCCGGTGCACGCAACAGCTTTGCCGCCATCGACCGCCCGCGCCTGACCGTGGACAGCGAGACCCTGCTGGCCAACGACCCGGACGCCATGCTCCTGGCCGACGCCCTGTGGTCCCCGGCCCGGCGCAAACGCCAGCTGCTGCACAGCGACCCTGTGCTGTCGCGATTGCGCGCAGTGCGCGAAGACCGACTGATCGACATCCCCTTCGCCCGACTGGTGCCGGGCATCGCCAGCGGCCGCACCGCCCTGGAACTGGCCCGGCGCCTGCACCCCACCCACGACTGACCCCCACCCCTGTAGGAGCCGGCTTGCCGGCGAAGGGAACACCTCCCACCCCGAGGCGTACCCACAGACGCCTTCGCGGGCAAGCCCGCTCCTACAACCACCAGCGAGCCCCCCGTAGGAGCCGGCTTGCCGGCGAAGGGAGCAACCCCGACCTCGCGGCGTACCCACAGACGCCTTCGCGGGCAAGCCCGCTCCTACAACCACCAGCGAGCCCCCCCCGTAGGAGCCGGCTTGCCGGCGAAGGGAGCAACCCCGACCTTGCGGCGTACCCACAGACGCCTTCGCGGGCAAGCCCGCTCCTACAACCACCAGCGAGCCCCCCGTAGGAGCCGGCTTGCCGGCGGCGAAGGGAACACCTCCGACCCCGAGGCGCACCCACAGACGCCTTCGCGGGACACAAGGAACAGCGGCTACAGGGAGTTGAGCAAACGCCTGGACGGCTGCTCCGGCGGGTGGCAGGTGACGTTGTTGCGGCCGCAGGTCTTGGCCGCATACAGGGCCTGGTCGGCATCGTTGAGCCAGCCCATGGCGTCGTCGTGCAGGGGGTTGAAGGCCGCCAGGCCGATGCTCAGGCTGACCTGCAGCGCCGGGCTCTGTTCATAGCCCAGGGCCCCAAAACGACCGCGCAGGGCCTCCATCAGTTCGGCGGCATGGGCCAGGGGCACGTCCGGCAGGATCACGCAGAACTCGTCGCCGCCATAACGCCCGGCCTGGTCGCTGACCCGCAGGTTCTGCCGCAGCAGCTTGCTCAACTGGCGCAGCACCACATCCCCGGCCACATGGCCGTAGGTGTCATTGATGGCCTTGAAGTGGTCGATGTCGATCAGGGCGATGGCGCCACCATGGGCCTGGCGCTTGCAGCGCTGGAACTCGATCTCCAACTGGTCCTTCCAGGCGCCATGGTTGAGCAGCCCGGTCAGGCTGTCGGTGCGGCTCAGGGCCAGCAGCTCGCGCTTGTGCCGGCCCAGGGTCACCGCCTGCTGATAGCAGATGTAGCCCAGGGCCAGCGGGTACAGGGTCAGCATCGGCAGGCAGGCATACACCTGCTCGGGGGTGGTCTGGGCGACAAACGCCGGCCCGAACAGCCACAGGGCAACGCCCATGCCCAGCACTTGGGCCGCACTGCCGGCGAGGAAGAAACGTAACCCGCCCAGGGCCATGTTGTTCATGGCCATCATCCCCAGGGTGGTGGCCAGCGGCAGCGGATTGAAGTGCATGGCGCCGACCCAGAAGCCCCCCAGCAGCGAATCCACCAGCAGGTTGCGGTACTCGGCACGAAACGGCACCCGGGCAAGCCGTGCCCATTGGTAGGCCAGGTGCGGCCAGGCAAATGCATTGAACAGCATGAAGCTCCAGACCCAGGGCGCCGGTTGCAGGGGCGCCATCCCCGCGGCCACGCAGAAAAACCCCAGGGCCAGGCCCAGGGTCCGTGACCGATAAAGCCTCCTGGCCAATGACAGTCCCTTCCCTCTGGTGTCCTGCGCAGGGAGCAAGTCGCCTCCGATCAGCAATGGGTAAAGGTGGAACGAGCAGGTGGCAAGCAACCGGTGAAAGTCTATCAGTCGCGTTTCAAAGCGCCATCACTGCCAACGCCCAGTTTCGGCCTGCCAGCGCCAGCAGGTGGGGAATATTTGGCTATAACTGAGGGGCGGCCGATAACCGACTTCGCAGTGGCGAGCACGACGCGCGCCGCCCCTGAGCCGATCCACCCTGCCCCTGGAGGCCGCCGATGCTGGTGATCCTGGTCCTGCTGCTCCTTGCCGCACTCTGGTGCTACCGCACCTACCCGCGCATCGGCCACCTGCTGTACGACGCCAGCGTGGCCCTGGAAGCACGCCTGTACCGGCTGCAGAAAGTCCCGGTGCAGATCGGCGAAGAGACCCTGATGACCTACCAGGGCGGCCCGGCCCAGGCGCCGGTGATCCTGCTGCTGCACGGCCTGAGCGCGGACAAGAGCATCTGGCTGCGTTTTGCCCGGCACTTCAACCGCGACTACCGGTTGCTGATCCCGGACCTGGGCGGCCATGGCGAAACCGCCTATGCCGCCCACCAGGACTACCGCGTTCCGGCCCAGGCCCAGCGTCTTTTGCGCTTGCTCGACGCCTGCGGCATCCAGCGGGTGCAGGTGATCGGCAACTCCATGGGCGGCTATATCGCCGCCTGGCTGGCCGCCCATGCCCCGCAACGGATCAGCGGCCTGGCGCTGTTCGACCCGGCCGGCGTCGAAGCCCCCGAGACCAGCGACCTGCAGCACCTGCTGGAACAGGGCAAGAACCCCTTCCTGGTCCGCTCCCGCGCCGACTTCCAGCACTTCTACAGCCTGACCATGGCCGCCCCGCCCTGGGTGCCCGAAGCAGTGCTGGCGGCCATCGCCGAACGCTATCAGGCGCGCCGCGGGCAACTGGCGCGGATCTTCGCCGAGCTCCAGGCCAGCCCGCCCATGGAGCCCGAGCTGGCGAAGATCCAGGCCCCGACCCTGCTGCTCTGGGGCCGCGAGGACCGCCTGCTGCACCCCAGCAGCGCCCAGGTCTGGGCCAAGGGCCTGCCCCAGGCCCAGGTGCAACTCTGGGAGGGCATCGGGCATATGCCCATGGTCGAACGCCCGGTGCGCAGTGCCCGGCTGTACCAGCAGTTCCTGGAACGCCAGCGGCACTGACAGCGGCCCGCTCATGCATTCATTTGCAGAATGAAGTTCAGAGGAAACTTCGTTTGTCAGCCTCGGGCAGGCCCAGCAGAATCGAGGCCGACCCGCCCTTTCACGCCTCGCCCCTCTGCCACGGGAAGCCTGTTCATGAGCAACCAGCACTTCGTCAGCCCGGACCTGATCCGCCAGGGATTTTCCCGGGCGATGTCGGACATGTACCGCGAGGAGGTGCCGCTCTACGGCGCCCTGATGGAGCTGGTGGCCGAAGTCAACGCCCAGGTCCTGGAGCGGCAGCCGGCGCTTGCCCGGCACCTGCAGAGCAGCGGTGAACTGCAGCGCCTGGACCTGGAGCGCCACGGCGCGATCCGCGTCGGCAGCGCCGCCGAGCTGGCGACCCTGGCCCGGCTGTTCGCGGTAATGGGCATGCAGCCGGTGGGCTACTACGACCTGACCCCCGCCGGGGTGCCGGTGCATTCCACGGCCTTTCGCGCGGTGCACGAAGCGGCCCTGCAAGTCAGCCCGTTCCGGGTCTTCACCTCGCTGCTGCGCCTGGAGCTGATCGACAACCCGGAGCTGCGCAGCTTTGCCGAACAGGTCCTGGCCCGGCGCCAGATCTTCACCCCCCAGGTGCTGGAACTGATCCAGCAGGCCGAGGCTGCCGGAGGCCTGGACGCCGAAGACGCCGAGCGCTTTATCCGCCAGGCCCTGGAAACCTTCCGCTGGCACCACCACGCCACGGTGACCGCCGCCCAGTACGCCAGCCTCAGCGCCCAGCACCGGCTGATCGCCGACGTGGTGGCCTTCAAGGGCCCGCACATCAACCACCTGACCCCGCGCACCCTGGACATCGATGAAGTGCAACGGCTGATGCCTGCCCGCGGCATCACCCCCAAGGCGGTGATCGAAGGCCCGCCGCGCCGGGAATGCCCGATCCTGCTGCGCCAGACCAGCTTCAAGGCCCTGGAGGAATCCGTGGCCTTCACCGACCAGGCCCAGAGCCAGGGCAGCCACAGCGCGCGTTTCGGCGAGATCGAACAGCGCGGCGCGGCGCTGACCCCCAAGGGCCGAGAGCTCTACGACCGCCTGCTGAACGCCGCCCGCGACGCCCTGGGCGACTTCCCCAACGAAGCCAATGCCCAACGCTACAACCAACTGATGCAAGAGCACTTCAGGGAATTTCCCGACAGCCACCCGGCCATGCGCGAACAGGGCCTGGCCTACTTTCGCTACTTCGTCAGCGAAACCGGGCTGGCCGCGCGCAACCAGCCCCAGCGGCCCACCACCCTGGCAGCGCTGCTGGCGGCCGGGCACCTGAGCGCCGAACCCCTGGTGTATGAAGATTTCCTGCCGGTCAGCGCCGCCGGGATCTTCCAGTCCAACCTGGGGGACGACAGCCAGAGCCACTACGCCGGGCAATCCAACCGCCAGGCGTTCGAAGCCGCCCTGGGCCGCCCCACCCTCGACGAACTGCTGCTCTACGCCCAGACCCAGCAGCGCTCCCTGGAGCACTGCGCCGCCACCCTGGGCCTGCCGACGCTCTAAGGCGCAGGGCAGGCCCGCGGGTCGATGCCGGCCTTGCAGCCGGTGCGCTGCCCCCATGGTCATGGACCCGTCGCGGCGTTATTCTGCCGCCACTTGCGCCCAATCAGCGGCGCGCCACCACCAGGGATGGACACGGCGAATGAGATTCGCGATCGGCCTGTTTTTATGCGCGGCACTCGGCGGCGCACTCACCACCCACGCCGCAGAAACCGTCAACGACATCACCCAGCTCAACCCCATAGTGGTGGACCAGGTGGTACGCCCCACCCGCCTGGAGCAGATCGTCCAGCTGGTGGCCGGGCACCCCGGCCCTATCGCCATTGGCGGCGGGCGCTACAGCATGGGCGGCCAGACCGCCACCGAACAGGCCTTGCAGATCGACATGCGCGGCTTCAACCGGGTGCTCGACTTCTCCAAGGAACGCAAGGAAATCACCGTGCAGCCGGGCATCACCTGGCGCGCCGTGCAGGACTACATCGACCCCCACGACCTGTCCGTGAGCATCATGCAGAGCTACGCCAACTTCACCGTCGGCGGCGCCCTGAGCGTCAACGCCCATGGCCGCTACATCGGCTACGGCCCGCTGGTGAGCTCGGTGAAATCCATCAAGCTGGTGCTGGCCGACGGCCAAGTGGTGGACGCCAGCCCGCAGCACAACAGCGACCTGTTCTACGGCGCCATCGGCGGCTACGGCGGCCTGGGGGTGATCGTCCAAGCCACCCTGCAACTGAGCGACAACGTGCGCCTGCTGCGTAGCGTCGACGAGATGCCCCTGGGGGACTACCGCCCCTACTTCCAGGCCCGGATCCAGAACAACCCCAAGGTCATCCTGCACAACGCCGTGCTCTACCCCGACCAGTACCAGACCCTGCGCGCGGTTTCCTACAGCCAGACCGACCTGCCGGTCACGGTCAAGGAACGCCTCACGCCCCTGGACCAGAACTACTGGAAAGAACAGAAGGCCCTGAAAGTGGTGAGCCAGTGGCCCGGCGGCAAGACCCTGCGCCAGGAAGTGATCGACCCCCTGGTGCTGAAAAAACCGCAAGTGTCCTGGCGCAACCACGAAGCCAGCCTCGATGTGCGTGAACTGGAACCCGACTCCCGGGCCAAGCGCACCTACGTGCTGCAGGAATACTTCGTGCCCCCCGACCAGCTGGAAAGCTTCGTCCAGGAGATGGGCGCGACCCTGCGGGCGCACAAGGTCAACGTGATCAACCTGTCGATCCGCCACGCCAAGGCCGACCCCGGCACCCTGCTGGCCTGGGCCAAGACCGAGGTCTTCGCCCTGGTGCTGTACTACCAGCAGAGCACCGCGCCAGAGGAACGGGAAAAAGTCGGCGTATGGACCCGCGCCCTGGTGGACAGCGCCATCGAGCGCGGCGGCAGCTACTACCTGCCGTACCAGATCCACGCCACGGCCCAGCAGTTTCGCGCGGCCTATCCACGGGCCGGGGAGTTCCTGGCGCTGAAGGCCCGGGTCGATCCGCAGAACAAGTTCCGCAACAAGTTGTGGGATGCCTATGGGCTGGGGGCCACAGGGGATGGGGCTGCCCAACCTTAAGGCTGGGTGCCATCAATGGGCCGCGGAGCGCAGTGGCGCCAATACCTTGCGTTGCTGCAGGTAAATCACTCCGTCACCGTCGAAGGCCAGCACCTTGTCGGTGGTCAGGGCGCTGGCGTCGCCGTCCTCGTACTTGAGCCAGCCCTCATCCCACAAGTCGCCACTTTCATGACGCACCTGCACAAAGAAATAAGGCGGCTCGGAGCGGGTGATCTCAATGTAATGCCCACCATCGGGGCCGCCCTGCCACCGCGCATCAGGGTGCTCGGCCAATACATGGACCGGCGTCGTGGAGAAGCCGTTCTTGAACACGACCACCGCCAGCAATACCAGAGCCAGTACGCCCACCGACATGAGCAAACGTTTTAACCAGATCAATCCAGGATCTCCGCTATCATTCACCGCCCTCGACCTGTCCCGGTCGGGCAATCGCGCATTCTGTTGAAGGCCCGCGCACTGTGCAATAAGAAGCGCAGTGGCCGCTTGCCATCCAGCCCGGCCGCCCCCCCGGAAAGCCGGCTGGACGCCTCTTGAACCCGCAGTACCAAGGAAAGGATTGGCCATGCGTATCACCCTCAACACCCTCCATGTAGAAGCCGACCATAGCCTGTGGGTCAATTTCAGCAGTGCGTTCGGCGAAGGCCGGGGCCAATGGCTGGGCACGCTGCCACAGACGGGCCAGGTGCATGAGGTGGAGTTGAGCCTGGAGGACGATTTTGTCTGGGATCACAACCTGTGGGCCGCGACCCAGGACAGGCCAAGCATCAGCCGGGAACAGGCAGGGCTGCGGGTCACCGGGCAGTTGCTGCCCCGGGAAGACGAGGCTGTCGCGGCGCTGGCCATAGGTCCGAACATCGTCCTGCTGTCGCTGCAGGGTGGCCACGCGCAGCCAGGCGGCTTCGTCAGCCTGCTTGCACGCCAGGTCAGCTTGAGTCCGGTGGCACTGTAGAGGGAGCACGGCAGGCTCGCGCCGGAGCATCCAGCCAGGGTCGATTCAGGGTGATGTACAGCGGGAAAGTCGCAGGACGCGACAGGGAAAGGTGTTCGCCCAGTGCTCTGGCCTTGGCAATCCTTGCACCGGTAAAGAGCCCTTGCACCGGGCGAACGGTTGGCATTCTAGTGCAACTGGCGGGGAAAGTCCGTGGGCAGATTCTGAATAAAACTGCACAGTGCAGTTAACCCGATTGCCCATTGCCTCCCCCGCTCAGTCCTGCCCCCTCAGCCTTCGTGGGCAGTGCTGACCTGCAGGATGTCGGTGTAGGTCACCAGCACGCTCTGGCCCACCTTGAGGTCCTTGAGGCGCTGCTGGACTTCGGGTTTCTCCACGCTCACCACTTTCTTGTTGCCCGCCGGGCCTTCGAAGGTCAGCTGGTTTTTCTTCAAGTCGATGGCGGTGATCTTCAACTGCACCTGCACCTGGCGATAGGCCGCGCCGCCGGGGTTGGGGTTGTCTGCGGTAGCGCGGACCACGCCGCTGGCTTCACTGGAATCGGGCTTGCCCTTTTCAACGTCGGTGTCGAGCACCGCCACCACCGAGTGGGTGACCGTGACCTTGACCTGATCGCCGACCTTGAGGTGGCCCAGGTCCTTGGCCTGATCGCTCAATTGCACATGCACCGGCTTGCCCCCGGCGCCTTCGAGCACCACCTGGTGCTTGGCGGCGTCCACCGACAGGACCTTGGTCACCACCTGGTCGGCCTCGATGGCCCCGGACAGCGGGATATCGGCGGCGTGTGCGGCAAGGCTGGCGGTGCCCAGCACAGTGGCCAGGGCGATGGCGCGGGCCAGGGTATTGAGGGTTTTCATCATGAACATTCCTTGTGGTTGAGAAACACACTGACTTTCAGTCAGGCCCTTGAGCATAGACGCCCTGCCAGCTTTCACCGGGGGGATGGGTGCAAGCGTCGCGGCGCCCTCAATAACCGGTCATCTCCAGGTAGCCGCTGCCACTGTGGCTGCCAGCGAATTGCAGCGGCCCTTCCCAGTAGGGAATGCTCAGGTTCATCCAGGCCTGGGGGTTCAGGGCCCGGGTGGTGATATCCAGGCCCTTGGCGGGGATCTTCAGTTGCCAGGTGGTGGGCAGGCTGCGGCCCTGGACCCTGGACTGGGCCAGCGGCAGCAACTGGATCTGCTCCTTGCCCAGGCTCTGGGTGTGGCCATCGGTGCTGATCCAGGTGCCGGTGATATAGGGCGCCTTGTCCCGCTCGCGGACCCGGAACAGCATCAGCCGCTCGCCGCTGTCCAGGTGCAGAGAGAACCAGTCCCAGCCGCTCTGGTCCGCGCCCAGGGGCTGGCTGCTCCATTCCCGGTCGAGCCAGGCCGGGCCGCTGACCTGATAGCGCTGGCCATCGATCTGCAACTCCCCCGCGGCCTGGAAGAACGGCTGGCTGTAGTAGTAGGAGGCCTGCCCCTGGTCGGACTTGCGGCTGTAGCCGCCCTCGCCCTGCAGCACCAGCGGCCGGCTGCTGGAAAGCTGCAGGCGATAGGCGAACCCCGGCCCCGCGGCCTGCACCTGCATCCGCGCCAGGGGGTCGCCGGCGCTGTTCAGGGTGCTCAACTGCCAGTCGTCGATCCAGGCCTGGAACGGCTGCGCGATCACCCCGGCCTGGCCGACGCCACCCCGGGCATAGCGCTCGGCGGCGTGGTGGCTCTGGGCCGACGTGGCCGCTGCATGGCCCAGCCACACCAGCGGCGCGCCCCAGCCCGGCTGTTCGGGAGCGGCCCGCAGGGCACTGCGAAACAGCGTCCACTGCACGCCGAAGCGGCGGCCCTGGGCGTCGCTCAGGTCTGCCGTGAGGTACCACCACTCGATGCGAAACCCGTCATGGGCACCGTGGTCGGCAGGAAAGCTGAAACTGCGCCCCGGCAACACCGGGGTGAAGGCCGCGGCCTCGCTGCCCAGGCCGGCAAAACCCTGGGGCGGCTCGGCGGGCTGTTCACAACCGGCCAGCAGCGCCAGCAGCAACCCCGCCAGGGCCCGGCCCAACACATCAGTCTTCATGGGCAAAAGTCCTCAACAGGTCCGCCGGTTGCGCGCGGTACAAACGCAGCAGCGGCCAGGCCGATGCCAACAGAGTCGCCAGCATGGCCAGGCCCAAAAGTTGCAGAAGCTGCCCGGGGAACACCCGCAACGGCAGGCGCCAACCAAAGGCCTGGACATTGATCACGCTGTCCAGGCACCAGGCCAGGAGGATGCCCAGCGGCAGCGCCAGGACCAGGGTGAGCAAGGCCAGCAGCCAGGTCTGCCCGAGGTTCAGCAGCATCAGTTGACGCCGCCCCACCCCCAGGGCCCAGAGCGGCGCCAGCTGGCCCAGCCGGCTCTGGCTCTGGGTCAGCAGGCTGATGAACAGCGCCACCCCGGACACCCCCAGGGTCAGGCTGTTGAGGGCGGCGGTGGCGGCGAAGGTGCGTTCGAAGACCTGCTGCGACCAGCCCTTGAGCCGGGCCTGATCGATGATCCGGCTGTCGTCCAGGGCGAACTGCTGTTGCAAGGCGCCGACCAGCCCGGGCATCGCTCCCGGCGCCAGGCGCAGGTTGAAGCGGCTCGGCGTCAGCGCTGGCCAATGCGCCAGCAAGTGCCCGGCATTCACCAGCAGGTGGCCCTTGGGGTTGCCATAGTCGGCGTAGATCCCCACTACCCGGGGCGCCCACTGCCCGGCGGGCACCGGCAGGCTCAGGCGGTCGCCGGGGCGCACCTTCAGGCGTCGGGCCAGCTGTTCACTGAGCATCAGGGTGTCCTGGCTCGCCAGTTGTGCCCAGGGCTCGGCGCCGTCGCTTTCCAGGAGCGGCCAGTGCTGGCGGTAGCTGGGATGGTCGATCACCCCATACAGGTCCGCCGGCCAACCCTGCACCTGCAACGCCACCTGCCAGCTGGGCAGCACAGCGGCCACCTGGGCCTGTTGCGGCAACCAGTCCAGCAACTGCCGGGCCTGCTCCGGGCTCTGCGGATTGACATACAACTCGGCGCTCAGGCGTTGCTCCAGCCAGTCGTTGAAGGTTTCGCGAAACCCTGCCGTCATGCTGCCGGCGCCGATATTCGCCGCCAGCGCCAGCAGCAGCGCCATCAGGGCCAGGCTCAGGGCCGGCAGTTGCTGGCGGCAATCGGCAAGAAACCACTGCCCCAGCACCCCACGCCGGCGCCCGAGCAAGGTCCCGAGCACCGCATCGAGCAGCACCGGCAGGCCCAGGGCCGCCGCCAGCAGCAAGGCCGCCATCAGCACAAAGCCGCTGGCCAGGCTGTCGCCCCACTGCCACGCCGCCAGGGCCAGCAGCAGCGCCACTACGGCCACCGCACCCTGGCGGCGCAGCCAGCGGGCATGGGCCTGATGCCAGGCCTGGGGGGTGGCCAGGGCCAGCAGCGGCAGGCGCGCCGCCCGCAGCAGGCTGGCGGCGCCGGCCAGCAAGGCCCCCAAGAGGCTCAGGCCGATACCGCTGAACCACCACCCGGGGCTGAGGCTCAACTGCCCCGCCACCTCGGCGCCGTACAAGCCGCGCAGGCTGGCGGCCACGTCCGGCAGCAGCAGCCCGGCCAGCAGGTAGCCGCTGATGACCCCCGCCACTCCACCCAGCAGCGCCAGGGCCCCCAGTTCCAGAATCAGGCTGAAGATCAGCAGCCGCGCACTGACCCCGCAGGCGCGCAAGGTCCGCAGCAGGCCACGACGCTGCTCCAGGGCCAGGCCGATGGCGGCATGCACGATGAACAGCCCGACCACGAAGGACAGGAAACCCAAGGCATCCAGGTTCAGGTGAAAGCTCTCGGTCAGGCGCGCCAGGGTGTTTTCCGATTCGCCCGAATGCAGCACCAGTTGCCCCGCCAGCTCGGCCGGCAAGGGCGGCGCGCGGGCGGCAAAGTCCCGGGGCAGCAGCAGGCGGCTCAGTTGCCCCGGCTGGTCGAGTACCTGCTGGGCAAAGCCGATGTCCATCAGCAGCAGCCCCGGGGCCATGTCCGCCTGCACCTGCAACGGCGGCAGCAGCCGGCCATTGCTGGCACGGGACTGCTGGCCCTCGCGGTAGCCGAGGCTGGCCAGGGTCTCTGGGGCAACCCAGGTACGCCCCGGCGGGCTGAAGAATTCCACCACCTGCCGCATCGCCAGTGGCTTGCCGGCCACTGCGGAACCGGCGGGCAAGGACAAAGGCTCGATGCCCATCAGTTGCAGGCGCAGCGCCTCGAAGCCCTGCAACTGCACCCGCCCTTGCAGCACCGGCGACACCGGCCAGCCGGCCCGGCGCAGGTCGACGAACCATTGCTGGGCAAAGCTTGCGCCAGTGGCCGTGCCCAGGCTGGCCTGGGGTTCACCGCCAATCAACTGGCTGGCCCGGGCATAGCTGTCCCGGGCCTGGCTGTTGAGGGCCAGGACCCCGGTCAGCAGGCTGGTGGCCAGCCACAAACCGGTGAGCACACTGAAGAACTGCACCGGGTGCTGGCGCCAGTGGCTCAACAGCGCCTGCAAGGTGCCACGCAGCACCCGCATCTCAGGCCCCGCCCGCTGCGGCCAGGCGGCCACGCTGCAGGACCACGGTGTGTTGCAAACGGCTGGCCACGCGCTGGCTGTGGGTCACCATCAGCAAACTGGTGGGGCTGTCGGCCAGCAATTCCAGCAGCAAATCCAGCACCTGGTCACTGGTGGTTTCATCGAGGCTGCCGGTGGGCTCATCGGCCAGCAACAGCCCGGGCCTCGACGCCAGGGCCCGGCCCAAAGCGACCCGCTGCTGCTGGCCGCCGGACAACTGTTCGGGGTAGCGGCGCAGCAAGTCCCCCAGGCCCAGGCGCTCCACCAACTGCGCCTGCCAGCGCGGATCGAAGCGCCCGGCCAGGCGCGCCTGGAAGCCCAGGTTGTCCTCGACCCGCAAGCTGCCGATCAGGTTGAACTGCTGGAACACCAGGCCGACTTCGGTGCGGCGCCAGTTGGCCAACTGGCTTTCGCTCATGCGCTCCAGGCGCTGGGCGCCGATGCGAATGCTGCCGGCATCCACCCTGTCCAGCCCGGCCACCAGGTGCAGCAAGGTGCTCTTGCCGCTGCCGGATTCGCCCATCAGCGCCAGGCTGCTGCCCTGCCCCAGGTGCAAATCGACACCCTGCAGCACCGCCAGCGGCCCCTGGGGGGTGGCATAGCTCTTGAACACTCCTTGTACTTCCAGCATGGGCTGACTCGTCCGACCTGAAGGGGGCTCAAGGATAACCCGTGTCGCCCATGGCACCAGCGCAAACCTGCAGCGCTGCAACCGATGAACCAGGGCGCGCCCCTATCGCCCAACGGCGACGGAATATAGTATTGCGGCCCTTTTGTTCATTGCAGGAAGCACCCATGACCTACACCAGGGCCCAATTGCAGTACCGGCTGTACATCGCCGCAGGCGCACTGTTGTTTACCGGTGCCTTGATCTCGACCTTTTTCTCGACCCTGAAAATGCTCCATTGGCGCCTGGACAGCTACACCGCCATGGCGCGCACCATCAACCGCCCGATCGAGCAGTTCACCCTCATGGTCTGGGAAAACACCCGCCCCCTGAACTGGCTCTGGGACAACAGCCCGACCCCCGACTTCATCCGCCTGAGCAACTCCGTGCACTGGAAGTTTCTGCTGATCTACCTGCTGATCTTCGTCGGCGCCGCCCTGTTCACCTCAGGCCGAATGCTGATGCGCAAGGTCGAGGAAGTGGAACCGCTGATCGAGGCCCAGCTCAACGCCCCGGTCGAGGAAGGCGTACCCGCCAAGACCCTGCAACAGCTGGAGGACTCGACCCTGGTGGAGGCCGCGCCACCGTTCTTCAGCCAGACCCGCCTGCTTTTGGTCTGGCCCCTGGGCGGTGCAGCGGTCTACCTGGGCCTGCTGTGGATGCTGCGCATCATCTGAGCCCCGCGCCGGCGCATCGATTTGGCCGCCCCCCCCTGCCACCACTAGCCCAGCAACTGGCTGAGCACGGCCCGCAACTTGCCCGGCTTCACCGGTTTGTTGAGCAGCGGCGCCCCCAGTTGCTGCAAGGCGCGGCGGCACTGGTCGCTGCGGTCGGCGGTGATGATCACCGCCGGCAGCGGTTGTTGGAAATGCTCGCGCAAGCGCCTGACCACCTGGCAGCCGGTGACCCCGTGATCCAGGTGGAAGTCCGCCAGGATCAACTCCGGCGCCCGGCCCTGCAGCACCTCCAGGGCGGCGGCCTGATCGGTGGCGGTCAGCACCTCGCAGCCCCACTGGCCGAGCAGCGCGGCCATGCTTTCAAGAATGCTCAACTCGTTGTCCAGCACCAGCAGGCGCCGCCCCGGCAGCGGGTTGCCGGTGCCCGGCTGCGGCGCCTGCTGGCTCAAGGGCAAGGGCACCCGGGCCGCCAGTGGTACCTCGATGCTGAACCGCGAACCGTGCCCCGGCCGCGACGCTACCTGCACCCGATAGCCGAGGATCTTGGCGATGCGCTCGACAATCGCCAGCCCCAGTCCCACCCCTTTGCGGTCGGCGGCGCGGCCTACATCCAGCTGGTTGAATTCCAGGAAAATCGACTCCAGGCGGTCGGCGGCAATGCCGCGCCCGGTGTCCCACACCTCCAGCCGCAACTGGTCGCCCCGGCGCCGCGCCGCCAGCAGGATGCTGCCGCGCTCGGTGTAGCGGCAGGCATTGCTGAGGAAGTTGCGCAGGATCCGCGTCATCAGCCGCAAGTCGGTGAACAGGGCAAAGTCACCGAAGCGCACCCGCAGCCCCAGCCCCGCCGCCTCGGCCACCGACTGGAACTCGGAGACCAGGGGCGCGAGCATTTCATCCAGGCGGTAGGTGGCCAGGTCCGGCTTCACCGCCGCCTGATCGAGCCTGGAAATATCCAGCAGGTCGGTGAGCAGGTCCTCGGCGCCTTCCAGGGCCTGGTGGGTGCGTTCCACCAGCAGTTGCTCCGGGGCCGGCAGGCTGCGCTCGCGCAGGGTGGAAATCAGCAGGCGTGCGGCATTCAGAGGTTGCAGCAGGTCGTGGCTGGCGGCAGCCAGGTACTTGTCCTTGCTGCGGTTGGCCGCCTCGGCGGCGTCCCGGGCCTCGCGCAGGTCGCGCTCGATGCGCTCGCGCCGGGCGATCTGCTGCTGCAGGTTGCGGTTGGCGTCCAGCAACTCATCGGTGCGCGCCGCCACCCGCTGCTCCAGCTGGTCGTTGAGCTGTTCCAGGTGCTGCTGGGCCAGCTTGCGCTCGGTGATGTCGGCGACGAACCCTTCCACCAGCCCGTCCTGGTCGGGCTTGAGCAACAGGTTCATCAGCACGTCGATGCTGCTGCCGTCCTTGCGCCGCAGCTGGGTTTCATAACCCAGCAGGCTGCGCTGGTTCTGCAACTGCTCGCCGATGGCCGCCAGTTCCCCGGCGCCGCCCACGAACAGGTTGCCCGCCAGGTCGGCCAGGGAAAACAGCACTTCCTGGGGGTCCTGATACCCCAGCATGCGCGCCAGGGCCGGGTTGGCGGCACGCATGCCGGCCTGCAGGCTGGCCTGGAAGATGCCGTGCACCGCGTTCTCGAACAGCCACTTGTAGCGGTTGCGCTCGGTTTCCAGGTCTTCCAGGCGCGCCGCCAGTTCCGGGTAATGGCTCTTGCGCGCCGAGTGGTTGCCCAGCCCCAGGAGCCCGGCCAGGGCTCGTTGCTGTTCGTCAGAGGGCCTCGCCATAGACCACCTCGACATCACGCTGGCTGGATTCACGAGGGTTGGTGAGGATGCATGGGTCGCCCATTGCGTGCTGCGAGAGGAACGGAATATCGCTGCTGCTGACCCCATGCAGGCCCAGGGTCTCGTGGAAGCCGATGGCGCGCTTGAGGGCGATCAGGTGCTCCACCAGGCGCCCGCAGATCTGCCGCTGGTTGAGCCCGCGGCAGTCGATGCCGAAAGTCTCGGCAATCACCTTGAATCGCTCCGGCGCCGCGCTGTAGTTGAAGGCCACCACATGCTCCACCAGCACCGCGTTGCACAGCCCGTGAGGCAGGTCGAGAAAGCCCCCCAGGCTGTGGGACATGGCATGCACCGCGCCGAGGATCGCGTTGGAGAACGCCAGCCCGGCCTGCATGCTGCCGAGCATGATCTTCTCGCGCAGGGCGATGTCCGAGGGGTTGGCGATCATCTGCACCAGGTTGCCGTTGATCAGGCGCATGGCTTCCAGGGCGTGGGGATCGGTCAGCGGCCCGTGGCCGGTGGAAACGAAAGCCTCGATGGCATGCACCAGGGCGTCGATGCCGGTGCAGGCGGACAGGAACGGGTCCATGCCCTGGGTGGTTTCCGGGTCGATCAGCGACACATCAGGGACCACCGCCTTGCTGACGATGGAGAACTTCATCCGCTCCTGCTGGTTGGAGATGATCACGAACTGCGAGACATCCGCCGAGGTGCCCGCGGTGGTCGGGATCATGATCAGCGGGGGGCTGGGCATGCGGATGGTGTCCACCCCCTCGAACTCGAGGATGCTGCGCCCGTGGGCGGCGACGATGCCGATGCCCTTGCCGCAATCCATGGGGCTGCCGCCACCGACCGCGACGATCACATCGCAGGCGTTTTCCCGGTAGATCTGCGCGCCGTGCATCACCTCCTCCACCCGCGGGTTGGGCGACACCGCGCTGTACAGGCAGTACTCGACGCCCTGGGCCAGCAGGCTGGCCTCGACATCGGCGACCCAGCCGGCGGCGATCACCCCGGGGTCGGTGACCACCAGCACCTTGCGCGCACCGAAGGTCTTCGCATAGTTGCCGACGTTGTGCCGGCAACCGGCGCCAAAGATGATTTCCGGAGAGACGAACTTGCGCAGCAGACTGAGATTCTGGCCCATGGGGGAAGCCTGTTTTCTTATTGTTCTGGAGAAGAACGCCAGCCTAAAGCATCCGTTGCTGAAAGCAATCCGACCATCGGCGGACTTCGCAGCCTCGGCAGCGGCTACAGGCCATGTAGCCGCTGCCGCAGGCTGCGAACGGCACGAAGAGCCGCAGCTTTCTTGAGGCCGCTGCGGGTTTGGCGGGTGATCGCCAGGGCTCAGCAGCGGCTACAGGGCCAGTGTCGATCCGAGGTTGGTGTAGCCGCTGCCGCAGGCTGCGAACGGCACGAAGGGCCGCGGCGCTCTTGAGGTCGCTGCGGGTTTGGCGGGAGATGGTCAGGCAAGGCCCTGCGGGCCTTTGCGCAGCCTCGCGGGCTCGGCAGCGGCTACAGGGACCGGGTGGCGTCAGAGATGGATGTCCATGCCGTCATGCGCCACTTCGATGCCGCGGCGGGTCAGTTCGGCGCGCTCGGGAGAGTCCTCGTCGAGGATCGGGTTGGTGTTGTTGATGTGGATCAGCACCTTGCGCGCCCGGGGAAAGCGCTCCAGCACCTCAAGCATGCCGCCGGGGCCGCTTTGCGCCAGATGGCCCATCTCGCTGCCCAGCTTGTCGCCCACTTCACACAGGCGCATCTCGTCGTCGCGCCACAAGGTGCCATCCACCAGCAGGCAGTCGGCGCGCTCCATCCACCCCAGCAGGGCCTCATCCACCTGCCCCAGACCCGGGGCATAGAACAGGCTGGCGCCGCTGCGCCGGTCCTCGATGAACAGGCCGATATTGTCCCCCGGGTGCGGGTTGCCGCGATGGGGCGAATACGGCGGCGCGCTGCTGCGCAGGGCAATCGCCCGCAGCGCGATGTCCGGGCAGGCCGGCAGGCTGAATTCCCGGCCATCGAGGTGGATGGGCTGCCACTGCAAGCCGCCGTTCCAGTGGCTGAGCATGTTGAACAGGGGGAAGCCGCTGCACAGGTCCTGGTGGACCATCTCGGTGCACCAGACCTGATGCGGGCAGCCTTCGCGCAGGCTGAGCAGGCCGGTGCAATGGTCGATCTGGCTGTCCAGCAGGATCACCCCGGCCAGGGCGGTGTCCCGAAGCTGTCGGGCCGGTTGCAGCACCGGAAAGGACTCCAGCTGCTGGCGAATGTCCGGGGAGGCGTTGCACAGGATCCACTCGCTGCCCTGGTCGCTCAGGGCGATGGACGACTGGGTGCGGCGCCGGGCGCGCAGGCTGCCGTCGCGCACGCCGGCGCAGTTGCGGCAGTTGCAGTTCCACTGGGGAAAACCGCCGCCCGCCGCGGACCCGAGAATGCGGATATGCATAAGGTGCTCCTGAAGGGCAAAAGGCTCCGGCCGACACCAGTACCGGCCGGAGCGGGACGGCTCAGCGGTTGGCGAAGTACATGGTCACTTCAAAGCCGATACGCAGGTCGGTGTACGCGGGTTTATGCCACATGGGGTCAAGCCTCTTGTTGTGCCGGGGGATTCCGGTAAAGGCATTAATGCACGGGGAGCGCGGGGGCCGAATGCTACTTTGGGACGAACCGGCGGGGTGCGTTGGTAGGGGGAAATGGGGATGGTCTTGCGGGCCTCTTCGCCAGCAAGCTGGCTCCTACAGGGTTGGCGGTGCTGCGCCCACAACGCACACGGGGAGGTGCCCACCCATGAGCCCTCCCCGTGTCCGTCCCGCACAAGCGCGGTGGCACCCAACCCCCGCGCCTGTTGTTGCCCTTAGAAAAAGCCCAGGGGGTTGATGTCGTAGCTCACCAGCAGGTTCTTGGTCTGCTGGTAGTGGTCGAGCATCATCTTGTGGGTCTCGCGGCCCACGCCGGATTTCTTGTAGCCCCCGAACGCGGCATGCGCCGGGTACAGGTGGTAGCAGTTGGTCCACACGCGCCCGGCCTTGATCGCCCGGCCCATGCGGTAGGCGCGGTTGATGTCGCGGGTCCACAGCCCGGCGCCCAGGCCGAACTCGCTGTCGTTGGCGATCGCCAGGGCCTCGGCTTCGTCCTTGAAGGTGGTCACGCCCACCACCGGGCCGAAGATCTCTTCCTGGAACACGCGCATCTTGTTGTGGCCCTTGAGCAGGGTCGGCTGGATGTAATAGCCGCTGGCCAGGTCACCTTCCAACAGCTCGGCGGCGCCACCGGTGAGCAGCTCGGCGCCCTCTTCCTGGGCGATCTGCAGGTAGGAGAGGATCTTCTCGTACTGCTGCTGCGACGCCTGGGCGCCGACCATGGTCTCGGTGTCCAGCGGGTTGCCGCGCTTGATCTTGACGATCTTCTTCATCACCTCGGCCATGAACGGCTCGTAGATCGATTCCTGGATCAGGGCCCGGGATGGGCAGGTGCAGACTTCACCCTGGTTGAAGAACGCCAGCACCAGGCCTTCGGCGGCCTTTTCGATGAACTTGGGCTCGGCCTGCATGATGTCTTCGAAGAAGATGTTCGGCGACTTTCCGCCCAGCTCCACGGTGGACGGAATGATGTTCTCGGCGGCGCATTTCATGATGTGCGAGCCCACCGGGGTCGAGCCGGTGAAGGCGATCTTGGCGATGCGCTTGCTGGTGGCCAGGGCCTCGCCGGCTTCGCGGCCAAAGCCCTGGACGATGTTCAGCACCCCGGCCGGCAGCAGGTCGGCGATCAGCTCGGCGAAGACCATGATCGACAGCGGGGTCTGCTCGGCGGGCTTGAGCACCACGCAGTTGCCGGCGGCCAGGGCCGGGGCCAGCTTCCAGGCGGCCATCAGCAGCGGGAAGTTCCACGGGATGATCTGCCCCACCACGCCCAGGGGTTCGTGGAAATGGTAGGCGGTGGTCAGTTCGTTGATCTCTGCGGCGCCGCCTTCCTGGGCACGGATGCAACCGGCGAAGTAGCGGAAATGATCGGCGGCCAGGGGCACGTCGGCGTTGAGGGTTTCGCGCACGGCCTTGCCGTTGTCCCAGGTTTCGCTGACCGCGAGGATCTCCAGGTTCTGCTCGATGCGGTCGGCGATCTTCAGCAGCACCAGCGAACGGTCCTGGGCGCTGGTCTTGCCCCAGGCATCGGCGGCGGCATGGGCGGCGTCCAGGGCCTTGTCGATGTCCGCGGCAGTGGAGCGCGGGAATTCGGCGATCACCTCACCGTTGACCGGCGAGGTGTTGCTGAAGTACTGGCCGTCCACCGGCGGCACGAACTGGCCACCGATGAAATTGCCGTAGCGTGGCTTGAAGGACACGACGGCGCCTGGGGTTCCGGGTTGTGCGTAGATCATGCTGGGCCTCTGCTGGTCGATGCCTGTCCACGACAGGCGATGGCTCGATGGTAGAGAGCCCCGCGTGCCGGACGAATGCATCGTTGGCAGGGGGGCTCTCGTCATTTGGTCGTAGGTTGATTGCCCTGTGCGGGAGCCGGCTTGCCGATGAAGGCGCTCTTGCGGGCCTCTTCGCCAGCAAGCTGGCTCCTACGGTCGGCAGGGACATTGCGGTGGCTCCTACGGTCGGCAGGGATATTGTGAGGGCTTTGTAGGAGCCGGCTTGCCGGCGAAAGCGGTCGTGCGGGCGCCTTCGCCAGCAAGCTGGCGCTTACGATCAGCGTTTGCTCACCAGGTCCTTGGGCAGCTTGAAGGTCCAGAGCATGCCGCCCTGGTTGAAGTCCTTGACCCGCTTGGCCACCTCGCCGCCCCACAGCGGCACCGCGCCGCCCCAGCCGGAGAGCACCGAGACGTACTGCTCGCCGTCCATTTCCCAGGTCACGGGCGAGCCCAGGACCCCGGAGCCGGTCTGGAATTCCCAGACCTTCTCGCCGGTCTTGGCGTTGAACGCCTGGAGGAAGCCCTCAGGCGTGCCGGTGAACACCAGGTTGCCCTTGGTGGTCAGCACCCCGCCCCACAGCGGCGCGAAGTTCTTGTGGCGCCAGACTTCCTTGCCGCTGATGGGGTCGATGGCCCGCAGCACGCCGATGTAATCCTCGTTCAGCGGCTTGATGGTGAAGCCCGCGCCGAGGAACGCCGCGCCCTTCTTGTAGGCGATGCCTTCGTTCCAGATGTCCATGCCCCATTCGTTGGACGGCACATAGAACAGCCCGGTGTCGCGGTTGTAAGCCATGGGCATCCAGTTCTTGGCGCCGAGGAAGGCCGGGGCGACGAACACCGAGCTGCCCTTGGCTTCGCTACCCGGGGCGCCAGGGCGGCTGGCCTCGTTGTAGATCGGCCGGCCGTTCTTATCCAGGCCAGTGGCCCAGGTGATCTTGTCGACAAAGGGGAAGCCGCGGATGAACTTGCCGTTGGTGCGATCGAGCACGTAGAAGAAGCCGTTGCGGTCGGCGGTGGCGGCGGCCTTGATCTCCTTGCCGCCTTCCTTGTAGTTGAAGGAGATCAGCTCGTTGACGCCGTCGAAGTCCCAGCCGTCGTGGGGGGTGCTCTGGAAGTGCCACTTGATGGTGCCGTCGTCCGGGTTCAGGGCCAGGCGCGACGAGGAATACAGGTTGTCGCCAGGGCGCAGGTGGGAGTTCCACGGCGCCGGGTTGCCGGTGCCGAACAGCAGCAGGTTGGTTTCCGGGTCGTAGTAGCCGCCCAGCCACGGCGCCGCGCCGCCGGTCTTCCACAGGTCGCCCGGCCAGGTCTTGCCCGCCTCGCCGCCGGAAATGCCGTTCTCGATGGCCTTGCCATCCTTGTACACGTAGCCCATGTGGCCTTCCACGGTGGGACGCATCCACAGCAGCTCGCCGTTTTTCGGGTCGTAGGCCTGGATCTTGCCGACCACGCCGAACTCGCCGCCGGCGACCCCGGTGATCAGCTTGCCGTTGACGATCATCGGCGCCGCGCTGATGGAATAACCCTCTTTGTGGTCGGCGACCTTCTTGCTCCACACCACCTTGCCGGTGTCCTTGTTCAGGGCCACCAGCTTGGCGTCCAGGGTGCCGAAGAACACCAGGTCGCCGTACAGCGCCACGCCGCGGTTGATCACGTCGCAGCACGGGCGGATGTCGTCCGGCAGGCGCGCATCGTACTGCCAGAGCTTCTTGCCGGTGCGCGCGTCCACCGCGAACACCCGCGAGTAGGAACCGGTCATGTACATCACCCCGTCCTTGATCAGCGGCTGGGCCTGCTGGCCGCGCTGCTTCTCGCCGCCGAAGGAGAAGGCCCAGACCGGCCGCAGCTCCTTGACGTTATCGACGTTGAGGATATCCAGCGGGCTGTAGCGCTGGCCCTGGACGCCCAGGCCATTGGTGACGATCTGCTGCGGGTTCTTCGGGTCCTGGAGGATCTCTTCATCGGTGACGGCGGCCAGGGCCGCGCTGGACAGCAGCATGGCGCTGAGCACCAGGCTCACGGCGAAAAAGGGACGACGTGGGGGTTGGGTCATGACGGCTACCTCGGCGGTTATTGTTGTTCCCGGGAAATTTTCCCGGTCTGCCGGGAATTCTTGGTCCCGGCCTGCCTGCCAACAATTGCCCGCAGTGCGGAGTTTTCTAGTTCCTTGGTACAGGAGCGGCCGCCGACGCCTACAAAGCCCCACCCGATCTCCCTGCCTACCGTAAAAGCTGGCTTGCCAGCGAAGGGGCCCGCAAGACCGCCTTCGCCGGCAAGCCGGCTCCTACAAAGCCCTCGCGATGTACCTGCCTACCGTAGGAGCTGGCTTGCCAGCGAAGAGGCCCAGCAAGTCCGCCTTCGCCGGCCAGCCGGCGCCTACAGGCCGTCGATACGCTGCAGGCGCTGGCGTTCGTAACGCGGGTACAGGTGGCTGACGCTGCGGATCAGCTCATAGCGGGTCAGGCTGATGCCGGCAAAACGCTCGGGGATCGGGCGGCGGATCATCTCCGCCATGTCGTCGCCCTGGGCGGCGCCGTCGCGCATCAACCCGTCCAGCCAGCCCAGGTAGTCACGCATCTGGGCAAAGGGCGCGGTATCGCTGGCCACCGGGCCATGGCCAGGCACGATCAGCTTCCACGGCAGGGCCTGCAAGGTATCCAGGTCCTTGAGCCAGACCCCGAGCCCCGGGCTGTTGGGGGTGGTCAGCGCGCGCTCGTAGAACACCAGGTCACCGGCAAACAGCACCCCGGTGTTCTCATCGAGAATCGCCAGATCAGCGCCGGTGTGCCCACTCAGGCCCAGCAAGCGCAAGCGATGCCCGCCCACCTCAAGCACCCCGGGCTCAAGCACCTGGGTCGGCAGCACCACCTCGGTGCCGCGCATCCAGTCGCCGACCATGCGGTACATGTTCTCGGCCATGGCCTCGCCCTGCTGGCGCAGCAGGTCGCCGGTGCCGGCCAGGGCGCCGATGGGCACGTCGCCAAAAGCCTGGTTGCCCAGCACATGGTCGGGGTGATGGTGGGTCAGCAGCAGTTGGATGACCGGTTTGTCGGTGGTGGCGGCAATCGCCCGGCGCAAGGCTTCGCCGTAGCGTTTCGACGGCCCGCTGTCGATCACCACCACCCCGCTGTCGGTGACGATGAAGCCGGTGTTGACGATGTTGCCGCCATTGGCCTTGGCGAAATTGTCGGTGCTGCCTTCCAGCAGCCAGGTGCCCGCGGCGATCTGCCGGGGCTTGAGTGAATAGTCCAGGTCGGCCCGGGCCGGCAGGCCCAGGCACAGCAGCAACAGCAGGATCCAACGCATGGCGCGCCTCGGCTTGGGTGGGTCAAAGGATGCGGTCAGGGCAGCCTGGCCTCGAACTGGTTGCCGCTGTTGTCGCGCAACAGCAAGCGGGTCTGCCCCGGCCCCTGGATATCGAACCCCAGGTTGGGGTTTTCGCTGACCGCCGGGAACAGTTCGAGGCTGGCCAGGCGCTGGTCGTTCTGGTCGCGCAGTTCGGCGTGGTTGAGGAAAAACTCAGGGATGCCGCTGACCAGGCCGTTGTCCATCGGGTGGGACACTTGCAAGCGCAGGCGGCTGGCATCCCCACGGGGATAACGCCCGCCCAGCACCTCGCCGATGTGCTCTTCCCAGCCGGGCTGGGTGCGCACCACGCTGGGCGCGGTACAGCCGCCGCCCGCGGCATCGATCAGGGTCGAGCCCACGTGCCACAGGCCATCGCGGGTCAGCACCGCGGCGCGCAGCGGCGTGGCCTGCTCGATACGGATGCGGATCGACAGCCAGGGCAGCACCCGCTCCCCCGGCTCGAAATCGACGATGCGCGGCAAGGGGTTGAGCTCGGCCCAAGCGAGGATGCGCACCACATCGCCGGTGAAGGCCCGGGCGTCGATTTCCAGGGGCACCTGCCGCGCATCCTCGGCAAAGGGCGGCGCCAGCAGCTTGACCCGATCATCGAAGACGAACGCCGCGTCCCCCAGCAATTGCTTGTGGTAGAAGGCCCACATCACCGAAGGCACCGGGTCCGGGCCCGGGGCCTGCGGATCGGCGCCCAGCACCGGGGTCGCCAAGGGCAGCCAGCACGCCAGCAGACAGGTCGCTCGCCAGTTCATCGCAGCTCCTATTGATACATCTCTGGGACCTCGTAACGCAGGCCATAACGGGCGTACAGCGCCTGCAGGCGACCGTCGCGGATCAGCCCTTCCAGGGCCTCTTCCACGGCATAGGCCAGCTGGCGGTTGCTTTCATGCACCGCCATGCCGATCTCCCACACCTGCTTGCCCATGTTCGGGTAGGCGTTTTCCGCCAGGGCCAACTGCGGATCAGCGGCCTTATGCAACTGCCAGTCGATCTCGCCGCGCATGGCCATCACCGCGTCCACCTGCCCGGCCCGCAAGGCGCCGAACGCCTGTTGCACGCTGGGGTAATGGTGGGTCTTGGCACTGAGCATGCCGTTGAACACCGAGGTCAGGTAGAACGACGGCACGCTGTCCACCTCGACACCAATGGGGTGCTCCTGGAACACCGCGACACTGGCCACCGAATCCAGCCGGCGGCGGTCGAATGCCACCTGCCAGCGCTCCTCCTGATAGGGGCCGAACATCACCACGTGATCGTTGGCCAGCTCCCCCAGTTCGTTGCGCTTTTGCGCGTAGTCGTGGTCGTAGGGCACGCGCATCATCAGGTCGGCCAACTGCTGGTGGCGCAGCGGGCTTCCGCGCCAGATGTAGTCGCGCAAATCGTCGTCGAGTTTCTCCCCCGGGGGCGCCCAGATCAGTTGCAGGCGCACCCCCAGGGCCTCGGCCAGGGCTTGCGCCAGCTCGACGTCGACGCCCCGCGGCTGGCCCTGGTCCTCGAAGCTGTAGGGGGCAAAATCCTGGTACACCGCCACCTTCAGTTCACCGGAGGCGATCATCGTGTCGTAGTTGCGCACCCCGGCCTGGGCCGTGGCGCAACACAGCAGCAGGCCAGCCAGGAACAGGGCGAAGCGGCCCATGGCGATCACTCCTCGACGCGCACGCTGTCCAGGTAGGTGCGCACCGCCCACAGGGCTTCCTGGCTCAGGTAATCGGCCATCTTCGGCATGTACACCCGGCCATCGCGCACCGCACCGTGGCGCACCCGCTCGACGAACCATTCATCCCCGGCTTCGCCGGCATCGAGCATGCGCAGGTCCGGGGCGATACCGCCGGACTTGGCTTCCAGGCCATGGCAGGCGGCGCAGTTCTGGTTGTAGGCCGAAGCGCCGATTTCCACCGCCTTGTCGCGCTCGGGCGAGGTGCGGTACGGGTTGACCGCGGCCCAGCCGTCACCATCGACGCTCACCCCGGCATCCTTGATCGGCGTCAGGCCCTTGGTTTCCACCGCCTGGGGCACCACGTTGCCATGGGCCCATACGGCACCGGTGGCCAAGGCACCGGTCAGCAGCCCTACCGCGAGCAAGGCGTTGCGTTTTGTTGTCATTGTTATGCCCTCAAGATTGCACGCAAGACCTCAGCTACAGAGGCCATGGCGCCATCTTAGAAACAGCCGGAGGGCGGCCGTATGCTGCTTTGGTGGCCGCGCCCTACTCCCTTGGTAGTAGGGCTTGTGGCGCGGGCCTAAATCAGGTGCCGCCCGGGAACTATTCCCGGCAAGGGCGGGACTTTTTCCGTATCTCAACACCCGCCCCGGGGCAGACCCTAGTCAGGCCAAAACCTCCACTGGGAACTGCAACCATGACAATAAGATCGCTACCCGCCCTCTCCCCCCTGAGCCTTGCCGTCCAGGCCCTGCTGCTGGCCGGCAGCCTGTCCCTGGGCGCGGCGGCCACAGCGGCCACCGCCCCGGCGGCACCTGCCGGCAAGAACGTGACCTGGGAAGACATCGCCAACGACCACCTGACCACCAAGGACGTGCTGCAGTACGGCATGGGCACCAACGCCCAGCGCTGGAGCCCCCTGGCCCAGGTCAACGACAAGAACGTGTTCAAGCTGACCCCGGCCTGGTCCTATTCCTTCGGCGACGAGAAGCAACGCGGCCAGGAATCCCAGGCCATCGTCAGCGACGGCGTGGTCTACGTCACCGGCTCCTACTCCCGGGTGTTCGCCCTGGACGCCAAGACCGGCAAGCGCCTGTGGACCTACAACCACCGCCTGCCGGACAACATTCGCCCATGCTGCGACGTGGTCAACCGCGGCGCGGCGATCTACGGCGACAAGATCTACTTCGGCACCCTCGATGCCCGGGTCATCGCCCTGGACAAGAACACCGGCAAGGTGGTGTGGAACAAGAAGTTCGGCGACCACAGCGCCGGCTACACCATGACCGGCGCCCCGGTGCTGATCAAGGACAAGACCAGCGGCAAGGTGCTGCTGATCCACGGCAGCTCGGGCGATGAATTCGGCGTGGTCGGCCAGCTGTTCGCCCGCGACCCGGAGACCGGCGAAGAGGTGTGGATGCGGCCCTTCGTCGAAGGCCACATGGGCCGCCTGAACGGCAAGGACAGCACCCCCACCGGCGACGTCAAGGCGCCGTCCTGGCCCGACGACAAGACCACCGAAACCGGCAAGGTCGAAGCCTGGAGCCACGGCGGCGGCGCCCCTTGGCAGAGCGCCAGCTTCGATGCCGAAACCAACACCATCATCGTCGGCGCCGGCAACCCCGGGCCGTGGAACACCTGGGCGCGCACCGCCAAAGACGGCAACCCCCACGACTACGACAGCCTGTACACCTCGGGCCAGGTCGGCGTCGACCCGAGCACCGGCGAAGTGAAATGGTTCTACCAGCACACGCCGAACGACGCCTGGGACTTCTCCGGCAACAACGAACTGGTGCTGTTCGACTACAAGGGCAAGGACGGCAAGGTGATCAAGGCCACCGGCCACGCCGACCGCAACGGCTTCTTCTACGTGGTGGACCGCAACAACGGCAAATTGCAGAACGCCTTCCCCTTCGTCGACAACATCACCTGGGCCAGCCACATCGACCTCAAGACCGGGCGCCCGGTGGAAAACGAAGGCCAGCGTCCGGCCAAGCCGCTGCCGGGTGAAACCAAGGGCAAGCCGGTGGAAGTCTCGCCGCCGTTCCTCGGTGGCAAGAACTGGAACCCCATGGCCTACAGCCAGGACACCGGGCTGTTCTACATCCCCGGCAACCAGTGGAAGGAGGAGTACTGGACCGAGGAAGTGAACTACAAGAAAGGCTCGGCCTACCTGGGGATGGGTTTCCGTATCAAGCGCATGTACGACGACCACGTCGGCACCCTGCGCGCCATGGACCCGACCACCGGCAAGCTGGTCTGGGAGCACAAGGAACACCTGCCGCTGTGGGCTGGCGTCCTGGCGACCAAGGGCAACCTGGTGTTCACCGGCACCGGCGACGGCTTCTTCAAGGCCTTCGACGCCAAGACCGGCAAGGAGCTGTGGAAATTCCAGACCGGCAGCGGCATCGTCTCGCCGCCCATCACCTGGGAACAGGATGGCGAGCAGTACATCGGTGTGACCGTGGGCTACGGCGGCGCGGTGCCGCTGTGGGGCGGCGACATGGCCGAACTGACCAAGCCGGTGGCCCAAGGCGGCTCGTTCTGGGTGTTCAAGATCCCGAGCTGGGATAACAAGACCGCCCAGCGCTGATCATCCCCGCCTTGTCTGTGGCGAGGGAGCCCGCTCCCTCGCCACACCCGCCTTCACTCCAGCCTGGAGAACCGCACCATGAACTACCTGCCACTGGCCCTGCTGCTGAGCCTCTCCCCCGCCTTGGCCATGAATGTCGACGACGACGGCAACGATGTACCGCTGACCGTCAACGGCTGCCTGATCGCCGAATCCAGCCAATGCCCCGGCGCCAACCTGCGTGGCGCTAACCTCGCCAACCAGGACCTGCGCAAGATGAACCTGGCCGGCGCCGACCTCTCCGGCGCCGACCTGCGCCACGCCCAACTGGACCTGGCCAACCTGGAAAAGGCCCGCCTGCAAGGCGCCAACCTGACCCGCGCCAGCCTGCAACAGAGCAACCTGCGGTTGGCGGACTTCACCGACGCCAAGCTGATGGCGATCCAGGGCTGGGGCCTGTTTGCCCAGGGCGCGCAATTCGAGAACGCCAACCTCAGCGCGGCCTATCTGCAATTTGCCCGGCTGTCCGGGGCCAAACTGCACCAGGCCAACCTGCAAGCGGCGGATCTGGAGATGGCCTGGTTGAGCAAGGCGGATCTGCAAGGGGCCAATCTGAGTGATGCCAATCTGCAGGAGGCCAAGTTGGGTGAGAGCAATCTGGAACGGGCCGATTTGCGCGGGGCGCGGCAGCATTATGGGAATTTTCAGGATGCCAATATGGAGGGGTGTATGGGGTGTCCGGGGAGTTGGGATAAGTAGGCCGTTGCCCCAGGCATTACCAAGCGCCTCACTGTACCTGCTATTGGAACAATCGCCAGTTCAATAGCAGCTACAGCCACGCTAGCTGAGTCGCGCAAGGTTTTCGTCGATGCGCGCCTGAATCATGCTCAGGGTGTCCACGGTGATGCCACCCGGGAACCGGGACCGGGCGCTGCGGGCAAAGCCGCTAGCAACCTGGCAGATGTGCTCGATGATATCGGTGGCCTCCCTCACCGAGAGTTCCGCCTCCACCGCCGCGAGCCTGAGCAAGTGCTTGCGAGTGATGTGCAACGCCTCGCCCAATACGTCCATCTGGTGATAGCCGCCCGGCCCCTCGCAGAAGGTCACGTCGTAAGCCGGCGCCAGCTTCCACTGGCCGCTCGACGACATAAGGTAGGCAAAATTCTTCGGGTGGTCGTCACGGTTGTTGAACGCCACGTTGAACACAATCCGGGCAAAGGCCAGCGCCTTTTCCCGCACATCATTGCAGCAGTACTGGGTTGCCCGCAGGAAATTGCTGTAGTCCAGCGCCCCGGCTGCTCGGTAGTCCGCACCGGTAAAGGCGGCTAGGCTTTGCATGGGCACGCGCATGTCTTTGTGCCGGTCGAATCTTCGGGTGGCGAAGGCCGCCTGCCCATTGGGTAGCTCGAAGTGTTCACTGTCCGACGTTTCGATGGCGCATTCGCGCAAGCATTGCGCGTAGACAGCTTCGATAGCACAGACCTCGGGGTGTTCACCCGCTCCCGGGAACTTGATCAACCAGGCTTCCAGGCCAGATGCCGCCGCCGTGCTGAAACGCCCTCCCGTAGGGTCGCGATAGAGCAAGGCCTTGGGTCGAGCGCCCTGCGGCGAGCCGCCCATCCGCAGCAGTCGCTGCAGAAACTCCCCGCCCTGACCATGGAGCACCTCCTGAACTTCAGCAGCCAGTCGCTCAAGGGGAACCTCTTCAGGCGCCATGAACAGCTCCGGCGCCATAGGCTCGAACGACATCGCGCCCATGGCTTGGGTGCCGATATAGGTCAGTCGCTCCAAAGGACCAATCTGCGCGGGGTTGAGACCACGGCGTTTGAACAAGCGATCCATCAGCAACATGCCCCAACCGTCCGGCAGCGAGTCATAGACCGGCCCCGGCAGCCACAGTTGATGATCGGGAAAGTCCCGACGCAGCCTCGGGCCCTTGAGCGGCAAGCGCAAGGCCGACAGTTCCAGGCCGCGATCCTGTGCCTCCTCGCTGTACTCGAAGGCAATCAAGGGGCGGCCGGTCAGTGCCGTCGTGGATACCAGCGAACCCCAGCGCCAGTGCTCCCCCCAACCGTCGTAGTAGACATCGACTTGCTTAAGCATCGGCGGACTTCCTTTTGACGCGCTGCCGCTGGGCGCCCTGTTCATAACGGAGGATGTCGTCGAGGCTGTCCAACTGCGGCAGGAACAATTGCTCCAGCTCGCGAAGACGCCCCAGCACCATCGCCACGCGAACCACGCTGTCGAATGCGACACTACGCCCGGCCTCCAGATTGGACAGGGTGCCAACCCCGATGCCGGCACGGGCGGCGACTTCGACCTGAGTCATCTGCTGGGACAGGCGTTCCTGACGCAGGCGGGTGCAAAGCAGCTTGAGCACCTCATCCGGCCTGGCAAGAGTTAAATTCATCATATCGAGCGTTAAACCCTAAAATTTCACTTAACACTCAAAATTATAGAGTTACCAGAAAGATTCCGCAAAACCAAATAACTTCATAAATCTGATTCTTATCCCTCGAATTAGTTAAATAACAAGCGAAATAATGGATTTATCTTGCCACTTGCAGCTAGCCGCTGCCCCTCCTCACCCCGCCACCCGCACCACCCCCATATCAATCCCCAAATGCACCAGCTCGGCATGAGAGCTGACCTGCAGCTTGCTCTTGAGCAAGGTCAAATGGTTGGACACGGTCTTGGCGCTGATGCACAACTGCTCGGCAATCACCCGCGCCGGGGTGCCCTTGGCCAGCATCACGAAGATCTCCAGCTCGCGCTGGGTCATGCTCTGCAAGCGCGGGTCGCTGCTGTTCTGCGCCGGGGTACAGGCCAGTTGCGTGGCCAGGGGCTGTTCGATGTAGGCATGCCCGGCCAGCACGCGGTGCACCGCTTCGATCAGCACCTGGGGCGCGGAGTTCTTGGTCAGGTAGCCCGAGGCGCCGGCCTCCAGGGCCTGGCGCACCAGGGGCAGTTCGTCGTGCATGCTGAAGAACAGCACCCGCAGCTGCGGCAGGCGCTGGCGCAGGCGGCGGGTGGTCTCCAGGCCGCTGATGCCCGGCAGGCCGAAATCCATGATCACCAGGTTTGGCACTTCTTCGACCACTCGGGCCAGGGCCTCTTCGCCGCTGGCCGCTTCGCGCACCTGCATCGCCGGCAATACCGCGCGCAGCAGGCTGGCGTAACCCTGGCGGACCACGGCGTGGTCATCCACCAACAAGATGTTCATCAGGCCTCCATGGGCATGTTCAGGGGCATGTTCAAGGCCAGTGCCCAACCGGCGCCGGGACGGCTGAGGATGTGCAGTTCGCCGCCCAGGCTGCGGGCCCGTTCGGCCATCGAGTGCAGGCCGACGCCGGGGCGCTGGGGCTGGTGCGCGCCGCAACCGTTGTCGCGCACCAGCAGGCGCAGGCCCCGGGCGCTGCGTTGCAGGCGCACCCGTACCTGGCTGGCGCCGGCGTGCCGGGCGACATTGGTCAGCGCTTCTTGCAGCAGGCGGTAGAGGTGGGTCTTGCTGGCGCTGGGCAACGCTGGCAGGTCGGCGCCGACCCGCAATTGGCAGTCGATGCCCTGGCTGTCCTGCCATTGGCTCACCAGCAAACCGAAGGCTTCGGCCAGCGGCAGGTGCTGCAGCACCACCGGGTACAGGTCCTGCACCAGGGCGCGAAAGCCTTGCTGCAAACGCTCGCAGTTGAGCTCCAGGGCCTGGGCCGTGTGCTCCACCACCGTCGGCTGGTCGGCCACCATGCGCAGCAGGCAGACCTGGGCGCGAATGCCCGCCAGGTATTGTCCGAGGTCGTCGTGCAGGGTCTGCGCCAGGTAGGTGCGCTCGCGCTCCTGCACCGCCAGCAGGGCCTGGGTCAGTTGCGCGTTGTCGGCGCGGGTCTGTTCCAGGGTCGCGGTCATGCGGTTGAAGTGCCCGGCCAGTTGCCGCGCCTCCGGCAGGCCGGCTTCGCGCAGGCGCACCGCCAGTTGCCCGCCGGACACCTGCTGCAAGGCCCGCAGCAAATCATCCAGCAGGCCCATGCCGCGGCGCACCGCCCAGCGGATGGTCAGCAGGCTCAGGAACAGGGCCAGGCCGCACAGGCTCAAGAGCTGTTGCAGGGAGTCCCAGACTTCGTCGATCTCATCCCGCGCGTCCACGGCGATCAGCACCCGGCGGCCATCGCCCAGGTCCAGCTCGCGGGCGCTGTGGCGGCGCTCGCTGAACAACTGGCGGCCGAGCCAGGCGTCCAGCCCTGCCTCCTCCGGCATGCGTGCCGCCTCGTCCGCCGCCAGCCAGTGCACCCGCACATGGCGCAGGCTCTGGGTCAGGTGCGGTTGCAGGCCCGCCGGGTTGCGCGCGGCGCTGTCGCTGAGGTACTCCACCACCGCCTCGGCGGACTGCAATTCACGTTCGACATCGGCCACCGCCTGATGCAGCAGCAAGGCAGCGCAGGCCAGGGTCACCACGGCAAAGAATGCCGTGACCCACAGGTTGATCCGCCACAGCGCCGACATGCCTAGCGCCCCGGCACCAACGGCAGCGCTTGGGGCAGCACCGGACGCGGGCCGTGCAGACGGTCGACGCCGATCAGGCTGAGGATCAGCAGCAAGGGCAGGAGCAGCACTTTGATGATGCGCATGAGCATCTCTCTCAAGGTTCGGGCTCAGGGCTCGGGGGCGGGTTCAGGCCAGGGTCGGGGCCGCTGGGACCATGCTAAGACCGCCGCACCCGCGCCGGGCTACTACCTTGGTACTGCCCGGGCGCTACTTTCTGCATATTTCCCCGCCCCGGTACTCTTCCTATGCTGGCGCCACCTGCCGTGGAGTGCCTTATGCACCAGCCTGCCCCGCTTATCCCGACCTGCCTGCTGGCCCTGGCCTCGGTCCTGTTGCCCCTGGCCGCGAGCCAGGCCAGCGAGGACCCCTTGCAGGTGCGCATCGGCTACCTGGGCTATCGCCCCGACCCCGGCCCGCTGCTGTCCAACATCATTCCCGAGCCAGCCGACGCCGGGCTGCAGGGCGCGCAGCTGGCGATTGTCGACAGCAACAGCACCGGGCGCTTTCTCAAGCAGCAGTTCCAGCTCGACAGCGCCAACGTCGACAGCCCCGAGGCGCTGCTGCAAGCCGCCAAGGCCCAGCACGACCTGGGCCTGCGGCTGTTCGTGGTGAATGCCCCGGCGGCCAGCCTGCGGGAGTTGTCCGCCGCCCTGCCCGACAGCCTCTTGTTCAACGCCGGCAGCCCCGACGACCGCCTGCGCAGCAGCCAGTGCCTGGGCAACGTGCTGCACAGCCTGCCCGGCCGGGCGATGCTGGCCGACGCCCTGGTGCAGTTCATGGTGCTGCGCAAATGGCAGCGGGCCTTGCTCGTCGTCGGCCAGACCGAGGATGACCGGGCCTACGCCGATGCCCTGCGCCGGGCCACCCAGCGCTTCGGCGTGAAGATCGTCGCGGAAAAACCCTGGACCTTCGACAACGACCAGCGCCGCAGCGCCCAGGCCGACATGCCGCTGTTCACCCAGACCGCCGAATACGACGTGGTGCTGGTGGCCGACGAGCGCGGCGACTTCGGCGAGTACCTGCCCTACCAGACCTGGTACCCGCGCCCGGTGGCCGGCACCCAGGGCCTGACTCCCACCGGCTGGCACAAGAGCGTGGAAACCTTCGGCGCCGCGCAGTTGCAAAAGCGCTTCGAAGCCCGGGCCGGACGCTGGATGAACGACCGCGACTTCGCCGCCTGGATGGCCGTGCGCAGCGTCGCCAGCGCGGTGAGCAAACTGCGCCAGGCCGACCCTCGGGCCCTGCAGACCCTGCTGCTCAGCGACCAGTTGCCCCTGGACGGGTTCAAGGGCCGCAAGCTCAGCTACCGGCCGTGGAACGGCGAACTGCGCCAGCCGATTCCCCTGGTACAGCCCCGGGCCCTGGTCAGCACTTCGCCCCAGGACGGCTTCCTGCACCCCTTCAACGAAATGGACAGCCTGGGCTACGACCGCCCCGAAGTGACCTGCCGCTACCCCTGATCCGATAACCACAACAACAAGGAATCCGCCATGCGCCGCCCCCTTCTCTGCCGCTCCGTCCTGTGCGCGGCCCTGCTGCTCGCCGCCGGGCACGCCATGGCCGCCACGGCCTGGGTCTCCAATGAAAAGGACAACAGCCTGAGCCTGATCGACCTGCAGACCCTGGAAGTCACCCAGACCCTGCCGGTGGGCCAGCGCCCGCGCGGGCTGCTGCTGTCCCATGACAACAAGCTGCTGTACATCTGCGCCAGCGACTCGGACCGGGTCCAGGTGATGGACGTGGCGACCCGCAAGATCGTCAAGGAGCTGCCCTCCGGCAAGGACCCCGAGCAGTTCGCCCTGCACCCCAACAACCGCTGGCTGTACGTGTCCAACGAGGACGATGCGCTGGTCACGGTGATCGACACCGAGACCGCCAAGGTCCTCGGCCAGATCAACGTCGGGGTCGAGCCCGAAGGCATGGCGGTGAGCCCCGACGGCAAGTGGGCGGTGAACACCAGCGAAACCACCAACATGCTGCACTGGATCGACACCAGCACCCAGACCCTGGCCGACAGCACCCTGGTGGACCAGCGCCCGCGCTTCGTCGAGTTCAATCAGGACGGCTCAAGGCTCTGGGCCTCGGCGGAAATCGGCGGCACCGTGACCATCCTCGACGTGGCCACGCGCCAGGTGCTCAAGACCTTGAACTTCAAGATCAAGGGCGTGCACCCGGACAAGGTGCAGCCGGTGGGCATCAAGCTCAGCGCCGACGGCAAGTACGCCTTCGTCGCCCTGGGCCCGGCCAACCATGTGGCGGTGATCGACGCCAAGACCTACGAAATCCTCGACTACCTGCTGGTGGGGCGCCGGGTCTGGCAACTGGCATTCACCCCGGACCAGAGCCAGTTGCTGGCCACCAACGGGGTCAGCGGCGATGTCTCGGTGATCGACGTGAACAGCCTCAAGGTGCTCAAGTCGGTGAAGGTCGGGCGCTATCCCTGGGGCGTGGTGGTGACCCCATGAACGCCCTGGAGGTCAGCCAGCTGAGCTTCGCCTATGGCCCGCGCCAGGCCCTCGATCAGGTCAGCCTGAGCCTGGCTCCCGGGCGCTTCGCCGCGCTCTTGGGCCCCAACGGCGCCGGCAAGTCGACCCTGATCGCCCTGCTCACAAGGCTCTACGACCTGCAGCAGGGCGACATCCGCGTCGGCGGCTGCTCGCTGCGCAACGCCGCCCGCGCCGCCCTGCGCCAGCTCGGCGTGGTGTTCCAGCAAAGCACCCTGGACCTGGACCTGAGCGTGGAGCAGAACCTGCACTACCACGCCGCGCTGCACGGTTTGTCGCGGCGCCAGGGGCAGGCGCGGATCGACGCCGAACTGGCGCGCCAGGGCTTGAGCGAACGGCGCCGGGACAGTGTCCGCGCCCTCAATGGCGGCCACCGCCGACGGGTGGAGATCGCCCGCGCCCTGCTGCATGAACCGCGCCTGCTGCTGCTCGATGAAGCCAGCGCCGGCCTCGACCCCGCCAGCCGCCTGGCGCTCAACCGGCACATTCGCCAGCTGTGCCAGGAACAGCGTCTGAGCGTGCTCTGGACCACCCACCTGCTGGATGAGGTGCAGGCCGACGACCAGTTGCTGATCCTGCATCAGGGGCGCCTGGTGGCCAGTGGCGTGGCCGGCACCATCAGCCAGGAACAGGGCGGCGACCTGGGCACGGCCTTCGCCCGCCTGACCCAGAATCCCCAGCCACGCCCGGCCCCGATCGGAGAACCGCTCGCATGAACGCCTACTGGCAATGCCTGCGCGGCATCGTGCTGCGCGAATGGCTGCGCTTCGTGCTGCAGCGCACGCGCTTTCTCAGTGCCCTGGTGCGGCCCCTGCTATGGCTGCTGGTGTTTGCCGCCGGCTTTCGCGCGGCCCTGGGCATCGCCATCATCGAGCCCTACAGCACCTACATTCCCTACGAGGTCTACATCGTCCCGGGGCTGGCCTGCATGATCCTGCTGTTCAACGGCATGCAGGGCTCGCTGTCGATGGTCTACGACCGGGAAATGGGCAGCATGCGCGTGCTGCTCACCAGCCCCCTGCCCCGGGCCTTCCTGCTGGCCAGCAAGCTGTTGGCCACCTCATTGATCTCGCTGCTGCAGGTCTATGCCTTCCTCGCCGTGGCCTGGCTGTATGGCGTGCAACCGCCGGCCATGGGGCAGCTCAGCGCCCTACCTGCCTTGCTCCTGGTGGCCCTGATGCTCAGCGCGCTGGGGCTGCTGCTGTCCAACGCCATCCGCCAGTTGGAGAACTTTGCCGGGGTGATGAACTTCGTGATCTTCCCGCTGTTCTTCCTGTCCTCGGCGCTGTACCCGCTGTGGAAGATGCTCGAAGCCAGCCCCTGGCTGTACTGGCTGTGCGCCCTCAACCCCTTCACCCACGCCGTGGAACTGGTGCGCTTCGCCCTGTACGAACGCCTCAACCTGCTGGCCCTGGCGGTGTGCCTGGGGCTGACCCTGGTGTTCTCCCTGCTGGCGGTGCTGACCTTCAACCCCCAGCACGCCGCCCTGCGCAAAAGCACCTGAGCCACAATCCTGCCACCCACCTCCACCCAACGTAGGAGCTGGCTTGCCAGCGAAGAGGCCCGCAATCCCAACGCCAGACCCCAGGCCCCTTTCGCCGGCAAGCCGGCTCCTACACAGCGCTTGCCCATGGGCGATCTACGACTTTGGTACTGCTTTTGCTGTCGATGGTCGCATTCACAAAAGGCCCTGCCCTGGCATGTAATGGGCCTATAACAAAAAGGATAAAAGCCTTATGCCCCGTGCCTTAGAGACCCTGGCCGCGCTAACCCTGAGCCTGGCGCTGGGCGCCGCCCATGCCGCTGCCCCGCTGTTTTCCGCCGAGGGCTATCGCACCAGCCTTTACCGCAGCCCGACCCCGCTGCAGATCGACCAGGGCCGGATCATCGACACCCCGGGCCTGCAAGAGCTGCTCAAGGAGCAACCGGCGCCCCTGCTGATCGACGTCTACCGTCGGCAATGGCTGCAGGGACGCTTCATCGACAGCGAGCCCCACGCCAACCTCCCCGGCAGCCACTGGCTGGCCAACACCGGCGACGGCGAACTGAGCCCCGAGTGGCAGGCCTATTTCGCCGGCAACCTGCAACGGCTGAGCCACGCCGACCCGCAGCGCGCCCTGGTGTTCTATTGCCGTGCCGATTGCTGGCTGAGCTGGAACGCGGTAAAACGCGCGGCAGCCCTGGGCTATAAGAACATCTACTGGTACCGCGACGGCCTGGATGCCTGGGAGGCCGCCGGCCTGCCCGTGGAGGCGGCCCGGCCGCAACCCTTTCCCTGAGCGCCGCAGCACGGCGTTGCCGCCCCCATAACCACAATAACGAGGTGAAAGGCCATGTATAAAATTCTGATAGCCGACGATCACCCACTGTTTCGCGAAGCCATCCACAACGTCATCAGCGACGGATTTCCCGGCAGCGAGGTGATGGAAACCGCCGACCTGGACAGCGCCCTGGCCCTGACCCAGGAACACGACGACCTCGACCTGATCCTGCTGGACCTGAACATGCCCGGCATGCACGGCCTCAACGGCCTGATCACCCTGCGCAACGAAGCGCCGACCATTCCGGTGGTGATCGTTTCCGCCGAGCAGGACAAGCAGATCGTGCTCCAGGCCATCACCTACGGCGCCGTCGGCTTCATCACCAAATCCTCGGCGCGCTCGCAGATGACCGAGGCCATCGAACAGATCCTCAACGGCAACGTGTACCTGCCGCCGGACATCATCCGCACCCAGAAAAGCCAGCCGGGGCGGCGCAGCAGCGAGACCCCGAGCTTCCCCCCGGAACTGCTGCAGGCCCTGACCCGCAAACAGCTCCTGGTGCTGGAACGCATGACCAAGGGCGAATCCAACAAGCAGATCGCCTACACCCTGGACATTGCCGAAACCACGGTGAAGGCCCACGTCTCGGCGATTTTGCGCAAGCTCAACGTGCACAACCGGGTGCAAGCGATCCTGAGTGCCGGGGACATCGATTTCGGCGCCTACCTGCGCCGCTGAATTGCGCTGATCGTGCACCGACCCTGTAGGAGCCGGCTTGCCGGCGAAGGCGATCTTGCGGGCCTTTTCGCTGGCAAGCCAGCGCCTACGGTTGGTAGAGACTGTGGCGTGGACCTGTAGGAGCCGGCTTGCCGGCGAAGGCGATCTTGCGGGCCCCTTCGCTGGCAAGCCAGCTCCTACGATTGGCAGTCAGTGATGGGGCGTAGGGGTGGCCGGGCTCAGCAGGTGGCTGATGGCGGTCTTGAGTTTCATCGGGCGCACCGGTTTGTGCATCAGGGTGTGGCCCAGTTCGCGCAGTTGCTGTTTGAGCTCGTTGCTGTAGTTGGCAGTGATCATCATCGCCGGGATCGCCAGGGCGCGACGGGCGTTGATTCGCGCTACCGCATCGATGCCGTTCTGTTGCTGGTCCAGGTGGTAGTCGGCAATCAGCAGGTCGGCCTCGGCGCGGTAGTCGTCCACCTGGCGCGCCAGGTCTTCTTCGGACAAGGCGGTGATCACCTGGCAGCCCCAGCCTTCAAGCAAGGTGCGCATGCCGGCGCAGATCGCCGCGTCGTTATCCAGCACCCAGATCCGCGCCCCCTGCAAACGCTCCAGCAGGGCGTCGCCCAGCTCCGGGCGCGGCGCTGGCAAGGGCGCGCTGGCGCTGATCGGCACCTGCACGCTGAACACCGAGCCGCGCCCCGGCCAGGAGCGCACGCCAATGCGGTGCCCGAGAATCCCGGCAATCTTCTCGACGATGGCCAGCCCCAGGCCCAGGCCGCGATCCTGGTCCGGGCGCTGTTCTTCGCCACGCTTGAACTCCTGGAAGATTTCCTCCAGGCGTTCGGCGGCGATACCCATGCCGCTGTCCCAGACTTGGATCGACAGCCAGCGCCCCTGGCGCCGACAGCCCAGCACCACCCGGCCCTGGCGGGTGTAGCGGATGGCGTTGCTCAACAGGTTGCGCAGAATCCGCGCCAGCAGTTGGATGTCGCTGCGCACCAGCGCCGAGCAGGCCACGAAGTGCAGTTCCAGGCCTTCGCTGCGGGCCACCTGGGCGTACTCGGCGGCGAGGTTTTCCAGCAGTTCGCTCAAGGCAAAGGGCGCGATATCGGCCTTGATCACCCCGGCATCGAGCTTGGAAATGTCCACCAGGGTGCCCAGCAGGTTTTCCACGTCTTCCAGGGAGTTGCTGACATTGCGCACCAGGGCGCTGCTGGCCTGGGGATCGCGACGCTCCAGCAAGGCGCTGGTGAACAGCCGCGCGGCGTTCAGGGGTTGCAGCAGGTCATGGCTGACCGCGGCGAGGAACTTGGTCTTCGACAGGTTGGCCCGTTCGGCCTCGGCCTTGGCCTCGCGCAGCCGCGATTCAACCCGGCTGCGCTCTTCGATCTCGCGCAGCAGCTGCTGGTTGAGGGTGGTCAGCTCGGCGGTGCGTTCGCGCACCCGCAGCTCCAGGTTCTGGTAGGCCTGATGCAGCGCCTCGGCGGTGCGCCGGCGCTCGGTGATGTCGCGGATCAGCACGAAGATCCCCACCACCTCGCCATTGGCCAGGCGGTTGGGCACGTAGGAGCGCAGCATGTAGCGCTCCTGATTGTTGATGTTGGTCTCGGCGAATTCGAAGGTCACGCTCTCCCCGGCCAGGGCCCGTTCCACATAGCTTTCCAGGCGCTGGTAGTGCTGCTCGCTGTGCACCTCGCGCAGGCTCTGGCCGAGCATCACGCCGCGGGGCCAGCAGTACCATTCCTCGTAGACCTTGTTGGTGAACTCATACACCAGATCAGCATTGAGGTAGGCGATCAGCGCCGGCACATGGTCGGTGATCAGGCGGATCCAGCGTTCGCTTTCGCTCAGGGCCTCGGCGTGCTGGTAGCGCTCGGTGATGTCGGTGAAGGTGTTGACGAAACCACCGGTGGGCAGCGGATGGGTGCGGATCTCCAGCACCCGGCCATCGCTCAGGCGTTGCTCGCATTCGTGGATCGGCCGGCCGTTGGCGTCGCGGCTGTCGGGGCTCAGCAGGCGCAGTTCGCTGTCGCCGATGACCTCGGCAAACAAGCGATGCGCGGCCACCGGGGCCAGCCCGCTGAGCTCCAGGAAGCGCCGGTTCCACAACTCCAGCACGCCCTCGGCGCTGACCATGGCCACGCCCTGGGACAGGTTGTCCACCGCCCGTTGCAGCAGGTGGGACTTTTGCGCCACCGCCTGTTCCCGGCGCAGGGTTTCGCTGTGCTTGACCTCGGTGATGTCAGTGAACAGGATCACCCGCCCGCCTTCCCGGGTCGGCCGCTCGCTGACCTGCAGCCAGCGGCCGTTATGCAGGCGATACAGCAACTGCTCGTCACCGCCACTGCGCGGTTCTTCGCTGAACAACCCGGTGCTGGTCAGCAACCTGCGCACTTCCGAGAGGCGCATGCCGGCCATGATCCGTACCCGGCTGTGGCTCCAGAAGGCACGGAAGCGGCTGTTGAACAGGACGATGCGCTGCTCCTGGTCGAACAGCACGAAGGCGTCGGAAATGCTCTCGATGGCATCGATCAGGTGCTGGTGTGCCGTCTCGGCCCGCAGCCGCGCTTCGCTGAGCAAATGGTTGCCGGCCTTGAGCTCGGCCATGGCCTGGTTCAGGGCGTCGGTGCGTTCGCGCACCTGCTCGGCCAGTACCACCGAATGCTGGAACGCCGCATAGGGGTCATTGCCGCGGGTGATGCCGGATTCGACCCGTTCGATCAGCGCGCTGTTGATCCGCCGCAGCTTGCGGTTCTCGCGCTGCAGGCAGTCGAGCTGCGCTTGCAGCTCAGCGGCGGGCCGGAGTTCGACTGCGGGCAATGGCGACCCCGGTGAAGGTCTGGTTGATGTGCATGCCATTGAACTGTTCTCCGTAGGTGTTGAAACCCATCACCCGCTGTTCCCGCAAAAAGGCCCCGATCTGCTCCAGGCTGCCCTGCCCCTCCAGCTCCAGGCGGCGCAAAAAACAGTCGCAGCCAATGGTCAGCAGCAACCCGCCGAGGCGTTGCTGCAAGCCGTCGAACAGCTGTTGCAGGTTGGGCAGCAAGGGGCCGGGGGTCATGGCGGTGAGGACGATGCCGTTTTCCACCGCGCAGTAGAAACTCAGGCTCAGGTCCGGGTGCACCTGCTGCACCGCGCGCACGTAGTAGTGCTGGTTGATGCGCACCGCCAGGGGGTGGGCGGCGAACACCCGATGGTCGAGCTGCGCCAGGGGCACGCCGATCAGCCGCGCGTACTCCTCGGCGGCGGGCTCGGCGTTGAGTTCATAGACCCGGCGCAAGGTACTGTCGGCGCCGGTGACCACCAGTTTTTCTTCCCGGGGCTGGATGTGGTGGGTGGTGAACACCTCGAAATCCAGCCAGGTGTTGACCAGCACCACCACCGCCGCGCCGCTGTGAAACTCGCCGCCGTAATACACGTGGGTGTGGGTCAGGTAGTTGTCATCGCCGGCCGAACCGCCGAAATGCGGAATGTCCCCCAGGGCCGCGCTGAGGGCGGCCAGCACCATCTCTTCGCGGCTCGACAGGCCGTCCAGCAGGGTCAGGGCGAAGCTGTTGCCCTTGATCGGCGCCAGGGTGTTGCTGCGGCAGCGGCCCACCAGGCGTTCGACCATCTGCTGGGCGTCGATCAGGCTGAAATGCTCCATCTGGTCGATCAGTTCGGCGGCGATGGAAAAGTGCCGATGGTCGAAGCCGATGGCGGTCACGCAATTGCGTCCGTAGCCCAGGGGGGTGATTTCCCCGGCGCTGGTGCAGCCCACCAGGGGGATGCCGCCAAAGCTCTGCTGCAGGGCCGGGCCCAGGGTTTGCAGGGGGTATTCGGCGGAACAGAAGAACAGCACGAAGCCCAGGTGCGGATGCAGCAACTGGCTGGCCAGGTCCTGGGCCACCTGCTGCGGATCGGCGGCCTGGGACATGGCGCTGACCACGCCCTCGCTCTGGGCTTGCTGCATCGTCGCCTCCGGCGCGGGTTGTCTGAGCAATGAGTGTACGAAGCCGGCCCCGGGGCACGAATGCTACTTGGGTAGCGGGTAGCCGGTTCCATGGGTGTAGGCGCTGGCTTGCCAGCGAAGGTGTAGGCCGGGCTGGTGCAAGGCTTGAGGGCCTCTTCGCCGGCAAGCCGGCTCCTACGGGGAAGGCGCCGTTGCGGAAAATAAGCGGGGAATACGGGGCGCCGGCCCGGGCGCGATGCGCACGCCAGGGCCGGCGCTGGGGTTACCAGGTCAGTACGGCACCCACGGCGAAGGTGTCGGTGTTTTCGTTCTGTGCATTGGTGTGGTGGCCGTCGATCTCGAACTGGTTGTACTCGGCCACCAGCTTGAGGTTGTCGTTGATGTCGTGGAACAGCGCCACGCCCCGGGTCTGGTAGTCGGCGCCGCTGCCGACCACGCCGTTGCCGTCGTCACGGGTCTTGCCGTAGGACAGCGCCAGGCGGTTCTTGCCCACCTTGTACGAGCCCTGCAGCAGGTAGCCCTTGCTGTCGACATTGCGCAGGGTGGCCTCGCCGGCATTGTTGGTGAAGAACGGGTTGATGCCCTTGGCCTGGAACCCGGAACCGGTCAGGGACAACCCGCCCATCTTGGCCTGCAGGCCATAGCCCAGGCCCTTGGAGGTCACCGACTGCACGTTGGGGTCGGTGTTGTCGGAGGTCTGGTAGCTGCCGTTGAGCCAGCTGTAGAACTTGGCCCCACCCAGGTCGAACTGGTAGGTGATCTCGCTCTCGGTGCGCGGGTTCTTCTGGTAGGCCTTGCCCAGGGCGCTGCTGTCGTTGGTGTCCACCGGGTCGAGGATGCCCACCGCCACCCGCAGGCCGTCCATCACCGGGCTGCGGTAAGTGATCTGCGACGACGGAAAGGGATAGGGGTAACCGCTGCCGATGTTGCCGAACGACACCCCGCCGCCGTCCACCAGCCCCAGGCTGTCGCTGACCTGGCCGTACCCGGCGAGCATTTCATCGAGCAGGATGTTGGAACGGGCGAACAGGCCGAAGTCCTTGCCGATCAGCACCTCGCCCCACTCCGGGTTGGCCACCGTGCCGTAGAACTGGCGCACGTCGATGGCGGTGTCGGTGCCGTTGGTTTCGCTGTCGTTGATGGTCACCCAGAACGAGGCCCGGGCGCCGAGCTTGAGGTCGTCCACCTGCTTGCCCATGTTGAAGCCCAGGTAGTTGGGCAGAAAGCCCATCTTCACCCGCGCCTGACGGCGGTCGTACTGCTCGCCGGCGCGGTCGACCTTGCTGTTGACGTAGAAGGCGTTGATGTAGCCGTCGGTGGAAAAGGTGGTCTGGTCCTTGTCGTACAGCATGATCTCGGCTTCGGCGACAGAGCCCAGGCCAAGGGTCGACAGGCCGACAAGCAGGGCCGGAATCAGAGGGTACTGGCAGTTCTTATTGTTATGCATGGCGCGCTCCGCAAACGGGGGACGAAATGTCGGAGGCGATTATCGAAACGCGCCAAGGCCGCCCATAGGCTGCCTTGGGGGCAAGTTCACGGTGCTTTGGAGGGGCTGGCAGGGAGCGGCAAATCCGATCCACGACCGGCCCGCTACCTGGAGTAGCACCAAGGGTTTATCGACCCCGGTGCCAAGGGATAAGGCCTTAAGCCTCAGCCGCCAAAGCGCGCAGTCGCGCCAGTTCGGCAACGGCCAGGGGAATGCCGTGCTCCAGCGATTTGGCCCGGGTGCGGTAGCGTCGGTCGCCGGGCATGCGCTCCAGGCCCACGGCCTGCATCTGCCGCACCAGCTCGCCGCTGCGCTGGGCAAAACGCCCGCCGCCCAGGTGGCTGGGGTCGATGACGATCAGCAGTTGCCCGGTCCAGGGCGTCTGCGCCCCGGGGTGTTGCGACCAGTCGAATTCGAAGGAGAAATTGCCACCGGTCAGCGCCGCCGCCAGCAGCTCCACCATCATCGACAGCGCCGAGCCCTTGTGCCCGCCAAAGGGCAGCAAGGCGCCACCGTCGAGAATCGCTGCCGGATCGCAAGTGGGCTGGCCATCGCGGTCCACCCCCATGCCCGGCGGCAGTGGCTGGCCCTGGCGCTTGGCGATCTGCACATCGCCGTGGGCAATGGCGCTGGTGGCCAGGTCGAAGACGATGGGCTCGGCGCCTTCGCGGGGTGCGGCGAAGGCAATCGGGTTGGTGCCGAACAGCGGGCGCTGGGCGCCGTGGGGCACCACGCAGGTCATGCTGTTGACCAGGCTCAGGGCCACCAGGCCTTCTTCGGCGAAGGGCTCGACATCCGGCCACAGGGCGGCGAAATGGTGGGAATTGCGAATCGCCAGCACCGCGTTTCCGGCGCTGCGGGCCTTGCTCAGCAGCAGCTCGCGGGCCGCCGCCAGGGCCGGCTGGGCAAAGCCGCCTGCGGCGTCCACCGCCACCACGCCGGGGGCCACATCCTCCACTTGCGGCAGCGCCTGCCCATTCACCCAGCCACTGGCCAGGGACGACAGGTAACCGGGAATGCGGAACACCCCGTGGCTGTGGGAACCGTCGCGCTCGGCGCGGGCGCAGTTGTCGGCCAGCACCCGGGCCACTTCGGCAGAGGTGCCGTGGCGAAGAAAAATGCGTTGCAGCAAGTCGGTCAAGGCAGGCAGGTCGAGGTACTCGACGGGTGCCTGCGCCAGGGTCGCCTGGTTCGCTTCGGTCATTGCAGCTCCATTGGAATTGTTATTGGAAGGTGCCTGACTATCGCGTCACGCCAGTTAACTGTCAAATGTTGACTTCATGACAGAAAACATTCATTTTCCATTGTCAACGGCCCACAAGAATGAAAACAACCATGAGCCAACCCATCAAGCAACGCCTTGAAAGCAGCCTGTCCAGCGCCACCGCGTCGGGCCGGGCGATTGCCAGCTACATGCTGGCCAACCTCTATGAACTGCCCTTCCAGACCGCCGCCGACATCGCCGAAAAACTCGGCGTCAGCGAATCCAGCGTCGGCCGTTTCTGCCGCGCCATCGGCTACAGCCATTTCAAGGATCTGAAAAACGACCTGAAGAACGACCTCGGCGAAGGCCCGTGGCTGGTGGGCGACCGCCTGCAGGAATTTCGCCAGCAGCCCAACCCGGCGGCCCAGGGCCTGCCCCGCAGCTTCGAGCTGGAAGTGGCGGCGCTGGTCAAGGTCTACGAATACAGCCTGACCCCGGCCTGGCAGACCGTGGTCCAGCGCCTGGCCAGCCGGCGCCGGGTGTACGTGGCGGGGTTCCAGACCGAGCGCGGCATCGCCGCCTCCATGGTCCACCTGCTGCAATACCTGCGTGATGGCGTGCACCTGGTGGACGGCGCCGCCGGGCATTTCGCCGACGTACTGCTGAGCCCCGCCGAGGACTGCGCCCTGGTGGTGTTCGAGGCCCGGCGCTACTCGCGCCACGCCCTGACCCTGTGCCACAAGGCCCGCGAGGCCGGGATTCCGGTGACCCTGGTCACCGACACCTTCTGCGACTGGGCCGAGCAGAACGCCGACGAGGTGTTCCGCGTGCCCACTGAATTCAACCTGTTCTGGGAGTCCACCGCGGCCATGCTGTCGCTGGTGCACCTGTTGGTCAACGAGGTGTGCAAGCACCTGGGACCCGAGGTGGAAAAACGCCTGGAAGCCACCGCTGCCCTGCATAACGAGTTTGTTGGCTACACATCGTCCGCCCGACCAAAACAATAAATAACCGAGGTGCTCCATGAACAACGTCCTCCGCTTCGCCGGCGCTTGCGCCCTGGTCATCGCCGCCTCCACGGCCCAGGCCGAAACCCTGAAGATCGCCACCGAAGGCGCCTACCCGCCCTTCAACTACGTGGACTCCAACAACCAGCTGCACGGCTTTGACGTGGACATCGCCAACGCCCTGTGCAAGCAGATGCAGGTCGAGTGCCAGATCGTCGCCCAGGACTGGGAAGGCATCATCCCGGCGCTGCTGGCGAAGAAATACGACGCCGTGGTGGCCTCGATGATCGCCACCGACGAACGCAAGAAGAAGATCGCCTTCAGTAACCACTACTACCGCACCCCGCTGTCGGTGGCGGTGCCCAAGGACTCGGACATCACCGACGCCCAGACCAACTTCAAGGGCCGCACCGTGGGCGCCCAGGCCTCCTCGACCCAGGCCATCTACGCCGAGGACCACTACGGCCCGGCCGGTGCCGACGTGAAGTTCTACCCGACCCTGGACGAAGCCAACAGCGACCTGGCCGCCGGGCGCGTGGACGGGGTGATCGCCGACAAGTTCCCGCTGCTGGCCTGGGCTGAAAGCACCGGCAAGGATTGCTGCAAGATTATCGGCGACGTCAACGGCACCACCGCCGACGCCTCGATCGCCGTGCGCAAGGAAGACAACGCCCTGCGCGAACGCCTGAACAAGGCCCTGGACGAGATCGTTGCCGACGGCACCTACAAGCAGATCTCCAGCCGCTACTTCGCCTTCGACATCTACTGACCGCCCGCCTTTGCCGCTGCCCTTGCCCCGCGTTCCCTTGAGCGCGGCGGCGCCCTGCACGGTTCATTTTTCCAGAGGGTTCGCGCATGTTCGAACAGCTGTCACTCCTGTCCTTCGCCAGCGGCGGCTGGGGCTCGGCCCTGCTTGCCGGGGCCCTGGTGACCATCGCCCTGGCGCTGGCCTGCGTGCCCATCGGCCTGCCCCTGGGCCTGGCCGTAGCCCTGGCCGCGCGCTCGAAAAACCGCTGGGCGCGGGCCTGGGCCACGACCTTTTCCACGGTGTTTCGCGGCCTGCCGGAGCTCTTGACCCTGCTGATCATCTACTACGGCTGCCAGATTGCCGCGCAGAAAATCCTCGGCGCCCTGGGCTACCCCGGTGAAGTGGCGATCAACACTTTCGTCGCCGCGATGATCGCCTTCAGCCTGGTGTTCGCCGCCTTCTCCAGCGAGATCTGGCTGGCCGCGTTCAAGACCCTGCCCAAGGGCCAGTACGAAGCCGCCCGCGCCCTGAGCCTGTCGCGGCGCACCACCTTCAACCGGGTACTGCTGCCGCAACTGACGCGCATCGCTCTGCCGGGGCTTTCCAACAACTGGCTGTCGCTGCTCAAGGACACCTCCCTGGTGTCGACCATTTCCCTGGTGGACCTGATGCGCCAGACCAACCTCGCGGTCAGCGTGACCAAGGAACCCATGCTGTTCTACAGCGTGGCCTGCTTTGGCTACCTGTTCTTCTCGGCGCTGTCCGGGCACCTGTTCAGTTTTCTCGAACGACGCTTCAACCGTGCGCAACGGAGCCTGCAGCCATGAACCTGGATGACCTGCTGAACCTGTTCCTCAACCAGGAACTGCTGGAACGCTACGGCCCGCGCTTTATTGACGGCCTGCTGGTGACCGCCAAGCTGGTGGCGATCTCCTTCAGCCTGGGCGCGGTGCTCGGCCTGCTGATCGCCCTCGGGCGGCTGTCCAGCAATCGTTTCCTGCGGCGCTTCACCGGGGCTTATGTGTACTTCTTCCGTGGCTCGCCGCTGCTGGCCCAGCTGTTCATGCTGTATTACGGCCTGGGCTCGTTCAAAGGCTTCTGGCAGGACGTGGGCCTGTGGTGGTTCTTCCGCGATGCGTGGTTCTGCACCCTGCTGGCCTTCACCCTGAACACCGCCGCCTACCAGGCGGAGATCCTGCGCGGCAGCCTGCTGGCCGTGGCCCAGGGCCAGCGCGAAGCCTGCAAGGCCCTGAGCCTGTCGCGCTGGACCGCGTTTCGCAAAGTGATACTGCCGCAGTCGCTGCTGATCGCCATCGGGCCGCTGGGCAACGAGCTGATTTTGATGATCAAGGCCAGCGCCATCGCCTCCCTGGTGACCATCTACGACCTGATGGGGGTGACCAAACTGGCCTTCTCCCGCAGCTTCGATTTCCAGATCTACCTGTGGGCCGCGGTGCTGTACCTGCTGATCGTCGAAATAGTGCGGCGCAGCCTCAAGTACCTGGAAGGCCGCCTGGGCCGGCACCTGAACTGAACCCTTGAGCGGGCCGCCGCGCGGCCCCTGTCATAAGGACTGAAACATGCATTGCCAAACCCTCGTCCTGGGCGCCGGAATCGTCGGCGTCAGCAGCGCCCTGCACCTGCAGGCCCGCAGCCGCCAAGTAGTGCTGCTGGACCGCCAGCCTCCGGGCAACGGCACCAGCCACGGCAACGCCGGGCTGATCGAACGCGCCAGCGTGATTCCCTACGCCTTCCCCCGGGAAGTGACCAAGCTGGTGCGCTACGGCCTCAACCAGCAATCGGACGTGCGCTACAGCCTGCGCCACCTGCCCAAGGCCGGCCCCTGGCTGCTGCAATACTGGCGCCACTCCTCGCCCAAGGGCCTGGCCGCCGCCACCCGCGCCATGCTGCCGCTGATCGAACGCTGCGTGAGCGAACACCTGGCCCTGGCCCGCCCGGCCAACATGCTGCAGCTGATCGCCGACGGCGGCTGGCTCGAAGCCTTCAACGACCAGGAGGCCTTCGACTTCGCCCAACGCGCCGCCGCCGACCTGCGCGACTACCAGCTCAACTACCGGGTACTGGACCGCACTGCACTGCTGGCCCTGGAACCCGGCCTGCACCAAGACGTAGTCGGCGGCCTGCACTGGCTCGACCCCAAGACCGTCAGCGACCCCGGCGGCCTGACCCGCGGCTACGCCGAACTGTTCAAGCAGCGCGGCGGCCAATTCGTCATCGGTGATGCCCTGAGCCTGACCCAGATCGAAGGCGGCTGGCAGGTGCAGAGCGAACTCGGCCCGATCACCGCCCAGGAAGTGGTGGTTGCCCTCGGCCCGCAAGCCAGCGGCATCTTCGAGCCCCTGGGCTACCGCATCCCCCTGGCGATCAAGCGCGGCTACCACATGCACTACGCCGCCCTGCCCGGCACCCGCTTGCAGCACCCGATCCTCGACCCGGTGGGCGGCTACGTCCTGGCGCCGATGGTGGGCGGCATCCGCCTGACCACCGGCATCGAATTCGCCGACCGCGACGACCCGATCAACGAAATCCAACTGCGCCGCTGCGAAGCCCTGGCCCGCCGCTTCTACCCCCTGGGCGAACGCCTCGACGCCGAACCCTGGCTGGGCCGCCGCCCGTGCCTGCCGGACATGTGCCCAGTGATCGGCCCGGCCCCGCGCCACCCCGGCCTGTGGTTCAACTTCGGCCACGCCCACCACGGCCTGACCCTGGGCCCGGTGAGCGGCCACCTGCTGGCGCAGATGGTCACCGGCGAAACCCCGTTTACCGACCCCACCCCCTACCGCGCCGAGCGCTTCAACTGACCGACGGAGAACCGCCATGCAGACCCAGACCGCCCCGCTTCCCGCCGCCCGCCAAGCGCCCGCCCAGCCCATTGCCGACCCGCGTGAAGTGGTGATCGATATTGCCGGGCTGAACAAGTTCTACGGCGCCTTCCACGTCCTGCACGACATCGACCTCAAGGTGCGTCAGGGCGAACGCATCGTCCTCTGCGGGCCTTCCGGCTCGGGTAAATCCACCCTGATCCGCTGCATCAACCGCCTGGAAATCGCCGAAAAAGGCCAGATCCTGGTGGACCGCACCGACCTCTCGCAAAACACCCGCGAAGCAGCGCAAGTGCGCAGCCAAGTGGGCATGGTGTTCCAGCACTTCAACCTGTTCCCGCACATGAGCGTGCTGGACAACTGCACCCTGGCACCGATGACCGTGCGCGGGTTGTCGCGGAAAAAGGCTGAAGAGTTGGCGCGGGGTTTTCTGGCCAAGGTGGGCATAGAGAACCAGGCGAATAAATACCCGAGCCAACTGTCCGGTGGGCAGCAACAGCGCGTGGCGATTGCTAGGGCGTTGTGCATGGAGCCGAAGATCATGCTGTTCGATGAACCGACCTCGGCGCTGGACCCGGAGATGGTGTGCGAAGTGCTGGACGTGATGGTCAAGCTGGCCGATAGCGGCATGACCATGCTCTGCGTAACCCACGAGATGTGCTTTGCCCGGCAGGTGGCTGGGCGGGTGTTGTTTTTGGATGGGGGGCGGATTGTGGAGGATGCACCGCCGGAGGAGTTTTTTGGGGCGCCGAAGAGTGAGAGGGCTAAGGCGTTTCTTGCGCAGATTATGCATTGAGTGGATGGGCGCCGCGTATTGTGCGGCGCCTGTTTAGCTTAAGTAGAGGTATTTATTGCTGCACTTAGTGAAAGACTTCTGTCGACCAGAAGCTGCCTGCCGTGCTGACCGTCTGTTGTTGACCGAGGTAAGCATTGACGTAAAATCGCCGCCCCAAAAAATCAGCTTGCATAGCGAGAAGGAGCTTCGATGCAACGGGTGATGATTGTTGGTCAACCTGGATCAGGCAAAAGCACTTTGGCGCGTGAGCTTGGTCAGCGCACGGGCTTGCCGGTCGTTCATATCGACACTATCCATTGGCAGCCAGGGTGGATCGAACGAAGCCCGGACGAAAAGACGCGGCTTTGTCTCGATGTAGAGGCTCGAGATCGCTGGATATTCGAAGGTGGCCATTCAGCCACTTGGGACAACCGGGTGGCCCGTGCCGATCTTTTGATATGGATTGATCGTTCGGCGACGCTTCGATTCTTGCGCGTACTGCGCAGAACGCTGCTCCAACGCGGTCAGTCTCGGCCCGACTTGCCGGAGAACTGCCCCGAACTGCTGGCGAACCTGCCGGAGTTTTTTAGATTCATGTGGCGGACGAAAAAATCAGCGCGAGAAAAAATGCAGCAACTTGTGGCAACAGCGCCATCAGCTTGCCGCGTGGTTTGTCTGCGGTCTAATCGGGATATCGGCATTTTTCTCGCGAGTATGGGAAGTTCGACTGTCCAAGCTCTGCAGGATTGATCGTCGGTTGACTGACTGCGGAAACTGCCGCTTATGAGCGGCAACTCCTGGCCGATAGCGGCCAATCGACAGTGAGAGACTATCCAGGTTATTTAGCATCGTGAAAGATGATTCCCAAAGTATGTCGTTGTCCCCAAGCCAGCTGACTAACACCATGACGTAGGCCCACACGGTAGTGCCCACGTGTAGAGCGTACCGGACGATTGTTTACTGCGAGCACCACGGCGTCTCCTTGGCGTATAGGCACCACCTCTGCTCGTCCGGGTTTCTTCGGATCACTCTCTGTGAGCAAAAGCTCTCCCCCCCCAAACTCGCGCCCTGGCTCATTGAGCAGGAATATGACTTGGAAAGGAAATACGTGATCTCCGTAGAGGTCCTGGTGCAGACAGCAATAATCATTTGCCAGGTATCGTAGTAGGAGTGGTGTCGACCGACGCTGGCCTGCGGCATGACAGACTTCCCGAAATTCCTCATGAGTTGCAGGAAAGCGCTCTTCAATTCGCATTGCGGCATGCCAACGATTAGCAATAGGCGCGAGATGAGGATAAAGCGATTGGCGTAGGCGGCCGACTTCATCGGGCAACGGATAGCTGAAGTACTTATATTCGCCCCGGCCGAATGCGTAGCGCTCCATCACGATGCGACTGCGAAAGCGGGTCTCTTCAAAGAAGTAGCCCGCAAGCTCTTCACATTGAGTAGGTGTCAGTAGCGAAGGCAGCACTGCAAAACCATCGCGTCCCAGACTTTCTTCGACTTGATTCCAGTTCATTGATTGAACTCGAGTTTTGGTCGATTCGTGCAACATGTGGTTTACCGCGCCTGAGGGCTTGAACAGTAGCGAGCTCATAGGGTTGTCTCTTTTCGGGCGCCACTCAAATGCGCGGCCTGGCTCTCTTTCCAAATCGCGTATTCCTGAGGCATGCAAACGGCGCACGGCCTGTAGCCGGCGGCAATTGCGGTAGTCTGATCGGCAAAGAAAACGCGATATTTCACATATCCACCGCGAGCAATCGCCTGCTGCGCAGCACGGCAGTCAAGGCGACCGTACAGCTTGCTACCGCGATGTCCTCCGATCGAGCCAGGCAGGAGGCTTGAGTAAGTCTTACCGTTGGGCCCAACAAGGGTGAACGTCTTATTTGATGTCCGCATTCACGACTCCGGCCGGTATCAATTCGAATCGTGGAATGACAATTCCAATCCAATGCGTTCACCCCAGCGCACTCGGCTGATGGCGTGTTTTAAGTTGACGCGGTAATAGCCTTTGGTGCCCCTGAAGGGTCGTTCTGCAGTGGTGATGATGGCTACGTCACCGAGCTTGAGTGGTACCACCATTGGGCGCGACTGCATGCGAGGGCGTTGTTCTGTCATCACGAATTCGCCCCCCTTAAAGTCCGAACCAGGCTCTGACACCAGCGCCACGATCTGCATGGGAAAAAGAAGCTCACCATCATTTCGCTGATGCAGTGATACATGGTCTTCCACTCCAAGCCTGTTCAGATGGGACTGTCCCCGTGTCTGACCAGACTCTCGGTTGTGCCGCACAAAATCATCCAGCTCGGCCGGAAAGCGATAATCGATGCCCAAGGTTTCGTTCCAGCGATTGGCGATGACTACCAGGCGGCGATACAGAACTGTGCGCCACGTGTGCAGCGGTGTTGGCAAGCCTGTGTCGAAGTACAGCAATTCACCGCGCCCCAAATCGATGGATTCCAAAGTGACTCGACGGATACCCGAGGCTGTGACTTGCTGAGCCAGGCCTCTCGTCATTTCTGCGCCTAACACACCGGGTAGAACAGCAAAGCCCTCGGCATCGAGTTGCAGGCTGACATCCATCCAGTCCAGACGATCAAGTATCTTATTGAGTTCAGGCATGGTCATCCCTTCCTTAGACAGAGGCTTCGCGATGCAAAAGCTCGCGCTTGCGATCTACACCCCATCGGTAGCCCGCCAGATCACCATTACGTCGCACGACGCGGTGACAAGGAATGGCAACGGCGATGTGATTCGTTGCGCAGGCTTGAGCCACAGCGCGTACGGCTTTGGGTGAGCCGATGCGTTCGGCAATTTCGGTGTAGCTCACGGTCGTTCCCGGAGGGATCTCACGCAGCGCGCGCCAGACGCGCTCCTGAAATGCCGTACCCTGTACATCCAATGGCAGATGCAGCCCGATCGAAGGCGTTTCGATGAATCCAACTACTTGGGCAATCAATTGCTCGAACTCACCGTCGCAACCGATGATTTCTGCCCTAGGAAACTGATCTTGTAGGTCACGCACCAACTGATCTGGATCGTCACCCAACAATATGGCGCAGATACCGCGCTGACTCTGAGCTACCAAAATCGCACCCAGCGAGCATTGGCCCACCGCGAAGCGAATGATCGCTCCAGCACCACCCGCTCGATAGTCTCGCGCACGCATGCCCAGCAACTGATCGGAGGCCTCGTAGAACCTGCTATTGGAATTGAAGCCCGCACCGTAGATGGCTTCAGTAATGGACGCCTCTGGACTGCTCAGTTCTTCACGCAGCTTTCGAGCTCGATAAGCCGAGCTGTATGCCTTGGGCGTTAGTCCGGTTTCGGCCTTGAACAGGCGGTGAAAGTGAAAGGGACTCATGCCCACATCAGCTGCCAGCCCCTCTAATGAGGGAGGTGTCTCCGATGCCTCAATCAATCGGCACGCGCGCTCAACCAATTCGGCGCGGGTAGCGGCGGCACTCGTTTGGTCGCCACTGGCGCGCCGACTACACCGGTAACCCGCCGCTTCGGCGGCTTTGGCCGAATCAAAGAATTTTACATTCTCACGCTTGGGTAGCCGTGTCGTCGAGCTCGGCTGGCAGTACACGCCTGTAGTGCGCACGGCGTAGACGAAATGTCCGTCAGCGGCGGAATCTCGCGCCTGCACGGCTTTCCAGCGATCGTCTTCAGTCGCATATGCAATGGTAGTACTCATGGCAGAAACCCTCTCTTCAACAACCTTTAGGGTCAGGATATGAGGGAGTTCAGCCGCAAGAACTCCGATTCTTGCGGCCGATGTTTATCGACTGGTCAAACGCCATAGATACCAAGCAGCGACTGTCCGAAAAGGACTCCAAGCTTCACCAATCTCACGCATCTGACGTGGTGTAGGTGCCTTATCCAATCGTTTCAGGCGACCGTAACCTTCCCGTACACCGAAATCATCCACCGGCAGAATGTCGGAACGTTCCAGCGAATAGATCAAGAACATTTCGACAGTCCACCGGCCTACGCCACGCAATGAAGTCAGGCGCTCGACTAGGGCCGAGTCGGACAGATGTCGGGCCTCTTGGAGGTTAGGTACAACGCCTTCTACAGCTGCTTGAGCAATACCGCGTATGGTCGCCAACTTTGCTGCCGAGAAGCCGCAGGCGCGCTGAACTTCTGGTTCGCTCGCCAGCAATTGTTCCGCCGTTGGAAAGGACGTGTCCGGATATAACGCCAACAGGCGGCCCAAAATCGCATCACCTGCCTTGGCATGCAATTGCTGGTAGGCGATGGCCCTTATCAATGCTTCATAGGGCTCGCGGGCAGGCTTGGCCTCATGCCGGCAGGGGCCAATAACGGCGATATGACGAGCCCAGTCCTCGTCCATCTCGGACAAGAACAGAGCAGCTTTCTGAAATGCGTGCGGTGACAGCTCGTCCGCTATGGTCTTGCTCAAAATCATAACCCCAGCAGCATGGCGGTCTGCGGCTCTTCTTGCTGAGCAATAGCCTTTTCATGCCCTAACAGCCAACGCTTGCGATGCAGGCCCCAGGCATAGCCCTTGAGGTCTCCATTGCTGGCAATCACCCGATGACACGGCACGATGATGGCTATCGGATTGGAGCCATTTGCCGCTCCTACCTGGATGGCAGCACGCGGATCATCAAATCCCAAATCCTTGGCAATCTTTCCATACGTCGTAGTCTGGCCCGCCGGGATTCGGCGAAGTGCAGCCCAAACGCCACGCTGCAGTTCCGAACCGGCAGTTGCAGTTCGAAGCGAACTTAGCGTCTCCCATTCACCCTGGAAATAGCGAGCAAGTGCATCAGCGATCTCTGTTGGAGCCTGCTTCTCAGTCAGCGCCACCTCGCCATAGTGCTGGCGTAAAACGCGCTGTAATCTTGACTGGTGGTCGACGAAATCGAGTGCACGCACAGTGTTATTTGCATCGGTGACGAGCAGTATGGCGCCCAAGGGCGAATCCAGATGGCTCAGAAACAGTTTCATGATGCATTCCTTATTTAATCGACTTCGTGGCATCGGATTGCCTACTTCAAACGGGTCACACCCACATTGCCGAAAAAAAAGGCTTCCCCGCTTTTCAGATGCAACTCGGTATCACCGCTCTCGTTGATCCGCCATTGCGCCGCCCCGGCACTCACCAGCGATTGGCAATACGTTTCGACCTGGCGACGCTCTTCATGGAGCCCTTGCATCTGGTCTGTGGATGTTCTGTTCATTCGTAACCTCGTCTACTGCCACCACTCTAGCGACGTCACAGCGATGAGAAACTCCGAACCTTGCTTCTGAATTTTCAAATTCATCCCGCTTTGCGGAAAGTGAAATTGATGCGCTGGCTGCCGAAATGCTGCGCACTACCCCAGCGGTAGCCGGAGATCGAACCGTCACGACGCACCACGCGATGGCAAGGAATGGCAATGGCCAGCACGTTGGCTGCACAGACTCCCGCTACGGCGCGAACTGCTTCTAGCGCACCTAGGCCGCGTGCCACATCGCTGTAGCTGCATGTCTTGCCTGTCGGGATGTCGCAAAGCGCCTGCCAAACTCTCTGCTGAAAAACGGTACCGCCAACATCGAGATTGATAACACCTGCGGCCATCTGTTTGTCGATGACAATCGATGACCAGTTCGAGTTCGTGTTCTAGAGAAACTTGGTCAGCTTGCAGTTCAATATTCGGAAATTCGTCCGCGAGCTGCTCACGCAGTTCTTGCGCGTCTTCGCCGAGAAAAATAGTGCATATGACTCGCTAGCTACGACCGATAAGAAGCTTACCCATCGCTGATTGGCTTACGGCGAATTGAATGGGGCCTTCCACTTGGCTGCCCGGGGCGCGGAAGTTGTACTGGAAAGGAGAACGGGACTGAGTGTTCATGCCCTTGGCTCTTATCGATTGGGGAGTGAGCTCAGTCTAGGAATCACTCTCGCCCTTGAAACTCCGCCCCTTGCGGTCAAATTCTTTGGCTCGCTACCAGCCTGGGTACCTCCCGATGAGCTGCAGCCACAACGAGAGACAACCCGCGTCATGCATGTAGTGCAGCGCTTCAGAAGCCGTCCACGTACAGGGAACTCGGCGCAGCCAAATCGAATCGGGGCCTGAGCGATACATCCAGACAATGGTGCTAACTACCATTTGCTGCTCGGGTGACATAGCCCGAAAATAGGCGCGCCATCGCGCCATTTCTTCCGGATAATTTTCGCCAGTGCACGCGTTGTAGGCAGAGGGACAAACGCTTCGGTGATATTCGCCGTCGCATGTTTTCGTAAAGAGCTTAAATAGTTTCAGTTGTCGTATGGTTTGTTGCAAAGCTTCATGAAAGCGTTCCGGAGAGCGCTCAAATGGAAAGATGGAGTTCGACAGCGCATCTATCTGTACAGCCTCTTCAGGATCGATTTCCAGAAGCCGCAATACGAGATGTTCAAGCCGCATTTCATCTAGGCGCGAGTAGATAGCAGCCGGAGAGAGTGCGCCCTGGTTTACTGCCTTAACCCAAGCAATGAGTGATTGCGTCAATGAGTCAGTCTGTGCAGTTTCGGCCATAGTCCTGGGTTCGTTTAGAAAGGGATACTGTAAATACAGGTGCCAACAGTGAAAACCTGCATCTACAACGGGTCGGGGACGCTCCGTTTCCTGCTCAAAAGCTCAGAAAATGGGAAAGCAAAATAGAAACTCACAACGCGAAGAAGGCCGGCAGAAACGCGGGCCCCCTTGCGCAGATCAGGAGCAGTGTTCCACGCTTAAAAAGAATGGAGTGACTCTCCTTGCTTTGAGAGTATCAAGCGTCACCGTTAGTGGTCGTGGCTTTGATCAGTCCCAGTTGAGTCAGGGCTGCGACGCCATCATCGAGACCGCGTTCCTCCACGATTTTGCCGTCAATCACCTTCAGCACCGTAGTGCCGGTGAAGTGCATTTTGCGACCCGTTGCGGCAGGCAGACCACCGATGAGAAAGTCATCGTGAGCCTGGCCTGTGTGAGTACCACCACCTTCCCACTGACCCACTACGTAATCCCCTTCGGCGATCAGGTCGGCTGTGCCCCAGAAATTGAGATCGGGGAATGCCTTACGGAAATCGGTCATGAACGCTTTAATGTCATCGCGGCCACGACGAGGCTCGTGCAGAGAGTAATGGAGCAGCATGTCGGGAGCGGCGATTTCGTCAATGACCGCCAGGTTAGGATTCTTGCCCCAGAACTCGGTAAACCAGCGACCGACGACGGCCTTGTTTTGTTCTTCGTTGCTCATTTCGACAATCCTCGCAAGTAGTCTCGAAAAGGGCATCGAAACATTCGATGACCTTGGTGTAACGATAAGCACCAGGTCAGGATTTGAAACTCCGATTCTTGCTGCACAAATTGAAAGTTCAATTGAATCGACGGAGCGGCATGCCGTTTAAAAGCTTTCTGATTCCCTGTAAAAAATCCCCCATGTATTCGAACAAATTCATGCGTTCTATTTATACAATTTGGATCGGTGGTTCAGGCACTCAGCAGGCAACGATCCTTGGTAAATAAAGCCTTCACCAACGAAGCCAAGTGCTCCAGCTTGGAATCACAAATACCGTTGGCCTGTAGGCCGTCACAGGTTCGAAATAGATAGTCGGCTGAGCTTCCGAGACCACCGGAAGCGGTTGCTAACCGATGCGCTATCGTATTTTCGTCGAGATCGCCAGCATACTGGGGTGCGTTAGCATCAATGACGAATGTAATGGCCCACCCTAAATGTTTTCCATTAACGCTTTTCAATTCGACCCAGCGAGGAACGTAAGCCCCACAGACCATTTCTCTTCGCCAGAGCAAAAGTAATTCACGTTCGAGGTGAGCTTCCGACAATTTGTAGGCAGCGCCATAGCAAGAGCCGCCTCGATCCAATGCAAGCATTAACCCAGGGCGATCCACTGTTGCACGCAGCGCTGTGATGGATAGACAGAACGAACGATGCCAACCGTCGACTCTGGCAACGCGCCTTTCCAGAGCATCAATCACCGGGTTCCAGATCAACGATCCGTAGCCGAAGATCCAAACATCACCGCGTGGCCGTTTGGACAACATCGTGGTCACAGATGCTTTTCTGTCGGCGTCTGTGAGTAGCTTCAAATTTGGGGAGTCAATTGCAGCAAGCCGCTCGATACCCCCTCTCTCAATCAGATCACGAGTCAGTAAAGGTGAAGGCGTTTGTTTTTCTATTCTTGCCGTTCGCTGAGCAGAAGCAATTCTTGTGGTCATAGTTACCTCAAATAGCCTTTATGGTGACGCGCCGGGATTGCACCCTCGTTTGAGAGCCACTTTGCCTATGCGCGTTCTTTGAGGAACTCCGATTCTTGCTTCTGGAAATCCGTCATGCTGCATATGGAAATATCTGGCCGACCAAAAGCCAAACGCCGTACTAATTTTATTTAAACGAAAATCGTAGGGCGCCCTAATGCGATTCGCCTATAAACAAAAAATAGAACTTTTTACCATAAGTATAAGTATGAGAGTTTTCTTTATGATGCGACGATTTTTTTGAGCAGAAAACAATTGCAAGTCATCTTGATTCTAGTTTAGGCACTACCGCCCCCACCTTGGTTATCAAGATATGAAATCCCCAAATCTCAATCTGGGGACACACTTACGTCGACCTTAGATCTGCATTGTGTTAAGTCTCACTGGGGCGATCCGCGCGCGATCTACATCCGGAGTGCGGTATTGCTCTTCTGGAATTTCCGCCAATTTTGATTCAGATATTTCTGAACCAAGACCATAGTAGCGACAAAAACTCATAATCATCGGACGCCAAAGATTTGGATCGATACGATTTTGGTTGTCTTTAACCAGAATGGAAGGATCCACATGCACGCGCTGAACTCTCATTTCGAGACAGGTGATTCCTTCCAACGTGCATTCTTCAGCACGCTCATGGACGGAATAATCATATTCATCCGTCATTACAGAGTTAACTCTCACAAGTTTAGCTTCTAATTGAATAGGACACTCCAGCACCCGTGGAGCATCCACTGTCTCCGAGGCAACTGGAGTCAGCCCAGCCGCGCCGAATTTGTCCGCTTCATATTTATATCCACGTTGCGCTTTGCCAAATGGCACCGGATTGGAAGCAGTCAATTTTGAAAGGCGATTTACAACTTCAACCATGCTACATGTGGGAAGATTAATAACACACTCACCTGTTCTAATAATGTTTTGTGCCGTTTGAGACACAGCTTCAAAGCCAAGCATACAACGCCATCCGAGCCAGAACACTGAAGATATTGGCGCTAAATTGTATGTTCCATCCTTGTTCACTGAACTATTCAAAATCACGGGAGTGCCGAGATACAAGATGGATGGCTCACTAATCACATGGCTATTAACGTCTTTCACTTTGAGCCTCTATCTATTTAGGTAATATTCTGCCCACAAGCTCTTGCCTGCATCGTAAAAACAATCACTTTACTTGCTCAAGCATGTATGGCACAGCCGATATTAACTCTATTGCCTTGCTGAATAACTCCGTTTCTTGCGCTGCAACTTTTGCATGAGTCGCTTTTAACCTAAAATTTACGATGAATTGTTCGGCCTTATTAACTTAGAAAGGGTTCCGGGCGCCACACGCAACACAAATGATTGGCGGGAGGACCTTCTACCATTTTTGTCAAATTGATCGACTGATGATGGCGGTCGGCCAAGTAAACTCGGTAATTTCCGAGCTTTTCATCTTCAGCGCGTAAGCTGTCTCCCTGATATCCATGCGAATTTAGAACGCTTGACTTAGGTAGCGGAGGTCGGAGGGAGATCCGTTTTGATCGCTAAAAAGCAAAAGAAATGTCGGCATCAATCTCCAGATTAAAAAGAGGTCTCGCACGTGCAGGTATTTGACTCACGCAAACACAAGTCCACATCTGCGGGTTTATCTCGATCTTCAGAGAGCAAGATCGATAACTAGAGTTTATTGGCCTGAGCTCCCATCTTGTTAACCAATTTTTTCGCTCTATATGAATCGGCCTATTTGCTTAGACACTTTCGGGCTTCATAGTGACGCTACTTGAGTGATTTTCCGTGCCTGAGCGGACCTTCAGCAAGCGACCTTTTTTGGCCCGTTAGTAGCCGCTCTGAGGGGCGTTTTCATTTACAGATTTACTTACCACGAGGAAAGGTCGACCTCACTGATCGGCACATCAAAACCAGAAAGGCTTTAGCAACCTCCTCTTCCAGTCCAATGATCAACCATCTTCAACTATATAGATTGATTCAGTCGCGCAGGTCCCGCTGATCACATGTAGTACTCTTGAGAGAGATACCGTCGAGTACATAGGCTTCCAGCGTGGATAAAAAGGCCTCTTCCCGTATCGATGCTCCAGTTAGAAGCCTGTAGTAAATAGGGCCATACAGGGCATCGATTACGTGCTCAGGATTTATGTCGGCACGAAACTCCCCTTGCTCGATGCCGCGTTGGAGCGCCGCCTTTGCGGCGATTCTGCGAGGTTGGAGATATCCCTCGTTGAATAGCGCCAATGTCGTGCTATCAAACTGCGCGGACCCCATCATCTCGCGCACAATTTTCCCAACTTCACCATCGTATACCGCCGCCAGCCTTCTGACCTGCCGGCGGATATCATCACTGGCGGACTCCGTTTCATTGAAGCTCAACTGAGGCGAAACGACTGCAAGGAAGGCATCAACCGCCAGTGCTCCTCGACTGGGCCACCAGCGATAAATGGTGGTCTTGCCCACGCCAGCTCTGGCGGCAACACCCTCGATGGTCAACCGATCATAGCCATTTTGCTGTAGCAGTTCATAAGTCGCGGTGAGGATTACCTCCAATGTCGCTTGATTGCGCCGCCTTGGGGCTGCCTTCTCAATACTCATCTGAATACTCTGGTATCGATTGTCTCGGCACGGTATATGTCGAGAATCCTGCCCCCCCATGATACGCGAGAGGCTATTTAAGATGCCGACGCCCCCGAATGCGTATCCAAGGAAGGCTTATGCACGCAGCCGCGAGCAATAACAACACGACGGGAGGAAACAACACGCTGTGCGCAGACACGGGCACCCTGTGAACAAACATCGGAGCCAGGCTGGCCCCTAGAAACACGGAAAACGAATAGATTGCGATGGCCAATCCGCGACTACCATGATTGGCATGCTGCGAAATGGTCGAAATGATACTGGGCAACGTAATAGAGATGCCCAGCGACAACACAATCACCGAAACAGGTAGCAAAGGTTGCCAGACCGCAGCCATTACCAGCGCAATGGCCGAGGCAAACAAACCAATCCTAGTGGTGGTGATACCGCCGACTTTCTTGATGATCGAGCCCGCTACAAAGCTGCCTAGCATGCCGAATAGGGTTAAACCCCGAATCCACGCGTTATCCCACCCCTGGGTATCAATAACCCCGTGAAGAGAAACCTGAAATACAACGAAGCTGAAAAGCACCACCGGCGAGATAAGCCAAGCGGTCAGGATGACCGGATCCCGGACCAGCAGACTGATACTGCTGCTAACTAGATGGGGACGGTGATCGCCATGATCATTGCGTTTCCAACCCAGCACAGCCAAAGCAAATGCGCAGGCGGCGTAGCTAACCGCTCCCGTAGCCATCAGAGCAGGAAAGGCCAATTGGGTTTCCTGAGCATACATCTGGGCGATGGGGGCGGCCGCGATAAATGAAAAGCTCATCATTGCCAAGCCACTGGGCCTCAGGGCAACTGGCAGGCTTTCGCCAATCATTGCCAATCCGATAGGGGCGATGCTGGCGGCACATACGCCCTGAACACCACGCGCAATCAGTACCCACTGAAAACTTGGCGCGAAGGCTACGCCTAGTGTCGCAACGCTGGTCGCCGCGATGCCGAGCACCAGCACAATCTGGCGCCCATATCGATCCGAAACCGGCCCCCAAAGAAGAAATCCCATCGAGTAGGCGACGCCAAATATCGTGCCCACCAGTGCCGCCGTCTCCGGAGATACACCAAAGTGTTGGGCGATGCCATCGGCGATGGGAATGGTTACATAGAGCTGACCAGAAGCCATCAACCCCGCACACATCAAGGTGGCAAGTAGACAGAGCGAACGAAAGTGCATGGATGAACCCGAGGTGGAGGATGTTTAGGCAAGTGCCCTCTCCCCGCAGGAGAGGCAAGGCTTGTAGGGCTGAGCCTGGTTATTTGCCGACGCATACTGAGACGATACGTATCGTATCGCAAGAAAAAAATTAGTCTCACGTGCTCCCCCTCTCTCACAGCTCATGCACACACGAAGGACAACAGTCCAGCCAGCAGATAGTCTTGACATGCGTTTTTAACGCAACTAGAGTTGCTATAAGCCCTTCAGATACCTTTTCTAGCCAGCTGATTCAGCGCAAGAATCGTCCTGAGCGACAACAGAAATTGAGGGGGCCCTCGCGAAACATGCTGTGTACAACGACCAAATTAAAACAATAACCAGCCTACGGTTGACACAATGAAAATACACTGGCCGAAATCCCTTCTTACTATTGCTATCTATTCAAATTGTCTTGCGGCTTTTGCCAATGGGCTAGCAATAAACGAACAAAGCTCAAGCTCCGCTGGAACTGCTTATGCGGGTCGTTCATCCAGCGTAAATGATGCCAGTACGATTTACGGAAACCCTGCGGGATTAACCAAATTGAAACGGGCGGAGATCAGTGGCGGGGTTGCCGTGTTTTCAGCCAAGGATGATCTCAGCAAAACTTCGGGCGGTTCCCCAGGTGGGACCAATAAGGGGGACTCTATTCCCATAGGTGCCATTCCATTCGGTTTTCTGTCTACGCCAATCAATGACCGTTTTTCCACAGGTATCGGCGTATATGTTCCTTTCGGATTGATCAATGATTACGAAGGTAGTTTCGCTGGCCGCGGCTTAGGCTCTTACAGCAATGTACAAGTTGTCACTGTTCAACCCACGATTGCTTACAGGATAAGCGACAACGTATCTGTGGGCTTTGGACCCACTATCAACCACGGCAAGGGCAAGTTGGAAAACGATTTAAATACCGGCGGACTTCCACCCGTACTGGGTGGTACGGGTAGAGATACGCGGGTCAGTATCAAAGGCGATGATACCGCGCTCGGCTATAACTTGGGTGTCATGATAGACATCGATAAAGACACGACTTGGGGGCTCACTTATCATTCCAAGGTAGATTTGCATATGGAGGGAAATACCTCGATCAGCAACGCCCCAAATACACCGCTCTCAATAATAACGGGCACGCCTACACCTGGCACATTGGCTCAAGCGTTAAATGGAGAATACTCGGCAAAACTGGATGTTACCCTTCCCGAGTCGATTGACACGTCTATTACTCACAAATTTGATGATCAATGGACGATGTATGCCGGACTCTTGTGGACGCGCTGGAGCCGAATCAAGAGCCTTAACGTAAAAAATAGTGGATTGTCAGCTCCAGCAGAGGCCATGTTCGGAGAGATTAGCGAAACGATGGACTGGAAAGATACCCTTGCCGCATCGATTGGCGCCGCTTACAAGCTGACAGATAGTCTGGTCCTGCGCAGCGGTTTTGCCTATGACCCATCCCCAGCAGGAAATGACAACCGCAGTGTAAGAGCACCTGTCGGCAATCGAAAAACCATCACCTTCGGGGCCGGTTACTCGCCCACTCCTGATATGACGTTCGATGTGGCGTACGCCTATTTGTGGGAGAGCACGGCTTCGGTCAATCAATCCGGAAGAAATATAACCACCGGTTCAGGCTTGTCACTCCCAATTGTCCCGGCTTACAAAGCCAAGTATGACAACAGTGCACACGGCCTTACAGCCCAACTTACCTACCGTTTTTAACTACCACTCGGGCACACTCTCGAATGGAGAGGCCTTACCACAATACTTGCAATGTCTTACTCCGGAAAAATTCTATTGGGAGTGAGGCCTTGCTCCTCCGGCATATGCGATGAACATCAATATATACATTAAAGGCCAACCCGTTCCTGCACAGGATGTCCTCAACTGGGAAAAACGTCGTACCCACCATGTGCTAAAAAAGCTGGGCGTGCCATTTGACTCAAATTGGTCGCTGGAACGCTTACGAAAAAAACTGCTAGAGAGAAAAATGCAGCTCGGTGACGAAGGGCTACGTACGTTTTTGCGAACCGAGCTTGCGACGGCTGAAATGCTGACCAAGGTCATTGCTAGACTTTCATTCAACCAGCGACGTTTCAGCGTCATTGAGATCTTGGTCGATCGCGGCCGTGCAGAAGATTTCCTGCGCTGGTTTATTGAGTGCGGGATTAAAAATGATGAAGTCTCGATGATCGCCGCAGCGCCCGACCACTATGTCATTCGCACCGACGGGAATAATTGCCAGGAAGTCATCGAGACGACTGGCGGTTCGCCTTTAGCCACCCACTTTTACATCGACTACGAAGACTTGAGTAGCTTGAAATCCCCCGTAGACCCCAACTACGCCTACCAGATTGCCGGTGTCGCCAGGGACTCCACCGGCCTTGCGATAGGGGGTGTAAGGCATCAATTCAAAAATGAGGCCAATGGATTTCGCGCGAAACTGACTGTCGAATTTCCCTACGCCGTCATGCCGTGGCTGATTCGCTGTCATCGATTTCATCTGGCCAGTGAGTTCTCGAACTGGATCGAAGCGGCCACCCGCGCTAACTACCTGGCCACTGAAAACTCAGCAAGCCACTGGAGGCCTTGTTAACCACCAAGCCTACTCAAATGCCTTGATCGAACGACCTACCCCCCGTTCGATATCCAGATCGGAGCTTCCCGTACGGGTGATCAGCGCTCGAAAAAACAGCGGAGAGCAGGCGGACTCGAGGAACTCCCGAGGGTGGGTTTCCTCGGGCAGCTCTCCCCTTTCTATTGCGCGCTCTACCAGTTTTCCACTTAATTCGAAGCGTTCCAGCCAGAATAAATCCCGCTCTCTTTGAATGGAAACGTCTTGTTTCCCGAGCGCAATAACTAGCTGAAGCAACCCCAACACACGTGGGCTTTCCAGTGTAGTCCTCAGGTGCAGCAACAAGGCATGAAGATCCCCCTTCAACGAGCCCGTGTCGGGCAATGGCACATCAAGCTTTGCCTGAGCCCTGGCCACATCAGCGACGAGCTCCAACTTAGAGGGCCAACGGCGATAGATAGACGTTTTGTTGACGTTGGCTTTGGCAGCAACCTCAGGAATTTCAAACCCGCTGAAGCCTTTTTCTTCAAGCAGGGAAAGGGTTGCGCTATGGACAGCAGAAACAACCTGGGCTGAGCGGCCACCCAAGCGTCTACTTGGCGCCTGTTGCTGGTTTTTTTCATTCATTTCATGTTTTTCATCAATAGACACAGTGAATCGAGTGGGTGTCATAAGCCCAAAGCGGGCAACTGCCACCTACATTAGCGTTTAATCCAAAAAGGCGGAACCCAATAGAAAACACCCAATACTTGTACCCCCATGAAATCCAGGTCGCCGCATTCTTCCAGCGCGGGAATATAGATTTTCATCTCACGCATTTTTTCAACTGTCGTACGGCTATAGGCTGCAGACGAGCAGATGTACTCGAGCCTAAAAACATCTCGACCGCTCTGCAGCGGCTTCCTCACAACAAAGAGACTGTTATGAATAGTGCCAGCGATATCGAAACACTCATCCGCGCTCAAGAAGACTTGCGTTATGCGGCAATCCTCGAAGGGTCATACGACACGTTTGCCAACCTTTCCCACCCCGACCTTCAGTACGCCCACTCCAACGGAGTTATTGATACGGTCGACTCTTACCTCAAGAAGTGTCGCGAAGGATTCTATGTTTACCATCATGTCGACCATCCGATCGATAGCATCCGCGTAGAAGGAAGCGTTGCTCTGGTGTTCGGAGAGATGAACGCGCAAATCACCTCAGGCGGTGTCCCCAAGACTTTGCGCAATAAGTCGCTCGCGGTATGGGTCAACGATGGCGATAACTGGAAACTCCTGGCTTACCAGCCAACCCCCATCGCCTGATCTTTAACAACCCGGGACCCTTCTTATGTCACTCATGGATTTCACCTACGTTTCACAGCCCGGTCGCGTCATCTTCGGCCAAGGCGCAATCGGCAAACTGGAAGAAGAGATTGACCGCCTCGGATCAAGGCGTGCGCTCATCTTGTCTACGCCCGAACAGCGTCCCCAGGCCGAGCGAGTCGCCCAGATCCTGGGAAGTCGAGCTGCCGGGATTTTCGACAAGGCGGTCATGCATGTCCCGATCGAGTCTGCCCGAGAAGCACGTGAAGTTGCCCGTAGTCTCGGAGCAGATTGTGCTGTCGCGATAGGTGGCGGCTCGACCACTGGCCTCGGAAAAGCGATTGCCCTGGACTCTGGGCTGCCTATCCTCGCCATCCCGACAACCTATGCAGGTTCAGAGATGACACCGGTGTACGGCCTGACCGAAGACGGAATCAAGAAAACGGGCAAGAACCCGCGAGTGCTGCCGAAGACGGTTATCTATGACCCAACCCTGAGCCTTTCGCTTCCGGTCGGGCTCTCGGTCACCAGTGGTATCAATGCCATTGCACACGCTGCAGAGGGCCTGTACGCCCAAGATGGTAACCCCGTGATGTCGTTGCTCGCCGAGGAAGGCATTCGTGCACTTGCCAGTGGACTTCGCCTTATCGTCAATGCCCCTGAAGACATCGCTGCGCGGAGCAATTGCCTGTATGGCGCCTGGTTGTGCGGCACGGTATTGGGCAACGTCGGCATGGCGCTTCATCACAAGTTGTGCCACACATTGGGGGGCAGTTTTAATTTGCCCCATGCACCGACTCATACCGTGGTGCTTCCTCATGCAATCGCCTACAACGCCGCGCAAATACCTGAAGCGGCCCTACGTATTAACCGTGCTTTGGGTGCCGAAGGCGTAAGCGCAGGGCAAGCGCTCTATGACCTGGCAGCTTCGCTCGGCGCGCCACTGACGCTTAAGGAGCTAGGTATGAAGGAGGCCGAACTAGACCGTGCAACCGAGATCGCACTGGCCAACCCCTACTGGAACCCTAGAGCAATCGAACGTGCTGCGATTCGCGAACTGCTGCAAAACGCGTTTGAGGGCAATCGTCCGATGTAGCGTCCTCCGGCCAAGGCCGCGAGCCTGGGCCGGAATTTCAGACCTTAACGCGTCCAATATTTCTCGTATTGCTGCGCTTCAAACTCCTCCAATAGGAAGTCGATGAACAGGCGTGTCTTGGCCGGCATGTACCGTCGGCTCTGGAATGCAATATTGATCGTGAGGCTCGGCAGGTGCCAGTCATCCAATACAGATACAAGGCGACCGGAAACGATATCGTCATGAATGATATACATCGGCTGCACCAGGATGCCCAAGCCTGCCAAAGCCGCTGCTCTGACAATCTGCCCATCGTTGGTTTCCATTTTGGGTACTACCGTGATGGACGCCTCGGTGGTGCCCTGCTGAAAGTTCAGGGTGCCAGGCTGGTTGGCGTGGCTGTAAAGCAGCATGTCGTGGTCCGCCAGGTCTTGCACCCGCTTCGGGCTTCCACGCTGATGCAGGTAATCCGGTGAGGCGGCCAGGATACGCCGAGTTTCTGCAAGACGCCGAATAGTGATATTGGAGTCCGGTTCGAACTCTCGGGTTCGTATGGCCAGGTCGATATCCGTATCCATGATTTCGTAGTAGCGGTTGGCACCGACGACCTTGACCTTGAGCTGTGGATAGCGCTTGCAGAACTTGGGTAGCAACGGCGAGAGGTGGAGCATGGCAAAGGAGACCGAGGCTGTAACCGTGAGCGTACCGGTAGGTTCGGCCTGGGAAGACGTCAATGAAGCTTCAGCCTCATTGAGTTCGACCAGCAATGCCTTGCAGCGTTTATAGAATTCACTGCCGGCAGATGTTAGGGACAAACGCCTCGTGTTGCGCTCGATCAGTTTGACATTGAGACGACTCTCGAGTGCCCCCAAATGGCGGCTTGCAGAGGCATTGGAGATATTAAGCTGCTCAGCGGCTTTGGACAGAGTGCCCAACTCGGCTGTATTTACGAACAACTCCAGCTCTGTCATTCGATCCATATTGACCCGCCTTAACTTATTTTTATTATTCCAATATTGGAATACACAATTCCAATTAATGGATTTTACTTCATATTTTGAAACTATAACTTAGCTCGAGTCTGAACAGAAGCACCGTCATCGGCTATCGAATTCGGTGCTTCTTGCCAACCACCCAATTGCCACTCACTGACAAGAACAACAGGAGCCTCTATGCGTAACCTCGACGAAACAACGATCACACAAGAAGTACTCGCGCGAAACGCAGGCACGCGGGACAGGCGTCTGCATCAGATCATCACGGGATTGATCCAAAATCTCCACGCGTTCGCCAGAGAGGTTCAGCTCACCGAACAGGAGTGGGAAAAAGGCATTGAGTTTCTAACCAGCGTGGGCCAGATCTGCAGCCCCGTGCGCCAAGAATTTATTTTGCTTTCCGACATACTGGGTTTGTCCACGCTGGTCATTGCCCAGAATCATCGCAAGCCGGATGGGTGCACCGAGGCCACCGTATTTGGACCCTTTCACGTCGCGGACGCGCCATTCATTGAATTAGGTGCAGACCTGTCCAGAAGTCTGCCGGGGACACCGTGGTTCGTACGAGGAACCGTCCGAGGATTAAACGGCGAGGTGGTGCCTTACGCGGTACTGGAGGTTTGGCAAGCCGATGACCAGGGTTACTACGATGTTCAGAAACCGGATCTTGATGCATATGAAGGGCGAGGCGTTCTCAGGGCTGATGCCCAAGGGCACTTTCACTTCAGAACAATCGTTCCGGAGGCCTACCCGATCCCCCATGATGGCCCCGTTGGCAAGTTGCTGGCAGCATTGGAGCGCCATCCTTGGAGACCTGCTCACCTGCACTTCATGGTGTCGGCCGAGGGCTATGAACGTCTGGTCACCCATGTATTCAAGGAGGGTGGCGAATACTTGGACTCCGATACCGTTTTCGGTGTTCGCACATCGCTGATCGCTGAATGGGTCAAGCATGAGGCGGGCATTGCTCCCGACGGCACGCAGTGTGATGAGCCATTTTGTACGCTGGACTTCGATTTTGTGCTCAAGCCAAGCGAGCCCAACTGACAGCAGCCCCGGCCATGGCCGGGGCGCCAGTTTCAGCGCGTGGTTCGCTCTAGGGGCTGAAGGCCCGATTGTGCTTCGACATCCTCAAGCACGCCAAAGAAGTCGTTCTGTGGACTATGTTCCGCATAGTCCTGGAAGTAGTTGTATACCCTGTCCGCCAGCGGCATAGACACGCCTGATTGTTTCCCTGCCGATGTGACCAGTCCCATGTCCTTGCGCATCTGCGCCGCAGTAAACGCAGGCGTGAAATTGCGCGCCTTGAGGGTATCTATCTTGTACTTCACCAAGGGGGAAGCAATGACACTTGAAGCCATGACATCCAGCAACACGTCCCAGTCGACATCACCCTTGCGACCCAAGGCCAGTGCTTCGCCCATCAATGCCGCTGTCGAACCAACCATATGGTTGATCGCCAGTTTGATGTAGCGGGCCTGGTGCGCCGAACCTACCTGGTAACAGGTCGCAGCAAATGTGGCGAAGATGGGTGCCAGCGCCGTACACGCCGGCTTACCCCCTGAGGCGAACACGGTGAGCATTGCCTTGCGCGCCAGCTCGGTGCTACCCGAAACGGGCGCGCAGACGTAGTCGATTCCACCTGCGGTGGCAGCGGCGCAGATGGTTGCGGAGGCTTCGGGAGAGACCGTGCTCATGTCCGCAAAGATTTTCCCAGCCGCCATATGATTCAGGACCTGAGCACCTACGCTGATCAAGGCGCTGTCGTCAGGAAGCATCGAGATCACGATATCGGCTCTCTGCCCCAGCTCAGCAATACTTTCACAAGGCTGGGCCCCTCTAGCAGCACAGGCCTCAACTGCTTGTTTGTTCAGGTCGAAAATCAGCAGGGGATAGCCTACGTCCAGTAGGTGCTCGCACATGGGAGTGCCCATTTTTCCCAGCCCAATCCAGCCGATGACAGGTGCGTTCATACGAAGCTCGCGCCTCCTACGTAAAGGGAGAAATGGCAAAAGACCGATGTATTCATTTTTGTGTTTTTCATTTTTTAATACCGCTCTCCATTTATGGATTTACGTCACAGGCAACCTAGCAAAATTGCCTTTGCCAACCAATGACGCCCCCGGAAATGTGTTTTCCAGCAGTCGCAAGAGTCCGAGATTGAAGCTCGTTGGCTGAACTTCACGTGCGCTTTTCCATTCGCGAAATATTGAATTCCACCCACGGCATTTATCCCGTGGCGTCGAAGCTTTAGCGTCAGCACCGACAGCTGGGTAACCCCGTTGGAAACGATACCTTTTCACTACTGAACAACGAGACCGGCAAGATGAGCGACAACGTAAAGCACATTGTGATGTGGAACCTCAAAGGACAGAACGATGCTGAACGGCATCAAGCCGCCAAGCAGATCAAAGCATCATTCGACAGCCTACTCGGCCGTATTCCTGGCATGACACACCTCGAAATCGGCGTGGATTTCAGCCGCATCGAGTATGCGTGTGACGTGGTGCTGTACTCAGAGTTTGTCTCCAAGGAAGCACTGGAAGGCTACGCCGTGCACCCAGAGCACCTGCGCGTAAAACAGGAGCTGGGGGATCTTCGAATTGCGCGCTACCAGGTGGATTACTGGTCCAAGACCCAACCGCGGGGGCGATAAATTCGCGTAGCGGCTCCAAGAGACACCTACCCTTCCCGACCCACGTCGCATGCACACCGTCGTATAACAATAACAATAGAGGTACAAAAAAAATGAATCAGAATCGCTGGATCGTACTGGGAGGATGTTTCCTTGCGTACTTGTTTGACGCCGTGGAAATCGTCCTCCTGTCGTTGGCACTTCCCTCCATTCGCAGCGACTTAGGGCTCTCTGCAACTCAAGGTGGTCTGCTCGTCACCGCCACCTTGATCGGCATCGGTGTGAGCAGCGTAACTGGCGGTTATGTAGCGGATAACTATGGACGTAAAACGGCGCTACTGACTGCCTTGATCACCTTCGGTGTATTTACCGCAGCGATCGCAGTCGTGCCCAATTTCACCTGCTTTTTAATCCTGAGGTTTTTGGCCGGCGTTGGCCTGGGGTCGGTATGGAGCGTTGTATCAGCCTACATCGTAGAAACCTGGTCAGTCCAAAGCCGCGGACGCGCCGCTGCCTTCGTGATCAGTGCTTTCCCGGCAGGCGGGGCCGTGGCGGCGGTAATCTCCGGCCACTTTCTGCCAGATTGGCGAATGATGTTCCTGGTTGCCGGCGCCGCCGTGCTGCTGCCGGTACTGACGATTGCCATCCTCTTTCGCGAGTCTGCCAAATGGACTGTGCAGAAGGCTCGACATGGCACTACCCCCGTGGTCGTCCGGGATGTATTTGAGCCCTCTCTGCGTCGTACAACCATTCTCGGCACGCTGATGTCAGCGTTTGCCCTGACAGGATACTGGGGGGCAATGGCTTGGCTTCCTACATACCTCGCCGTTGAGCGAAGCCTGCCCTCTACATCCGTTGCCTACTTTGTAACGATATTGAACGTGGGCATGTTCATCGGCTACAACGGCTTTGGCCTGCTGGCTGACCGTATTGGCCGACACCGCACTATCGTGATCACGTTGCTGGGTGTGGCCGCAATCATGCCGATATATGCCATGACCAATGATCACCAAGTGCTCCTCTGGCTCGGTCCGCTGTTCGGTCTGTTCACAGCATTTTTCGGATTGTTCGGGTCCTACCTTGCCGAGCTGTTTCCGACCCGGGTTCGTTCCACCGGAGCCGGCTTCTGCTTCAACGTCGGGCGCGGCATATCAGCCCTGGCGCCATTCGCTCTGGCGGGGATTTCGGGTGCTATCGGGTTCAGTGGCGGGCTGATTGTCTGTGCCGGCTTCTTCGGCCTGGCAGCGTTGGTTGCACTGATGTTACCCAGAGTCGGCATACATTCAGCAGAAACAGATATCGACACCTTCAGCCAGCCCATTGGCCGACTGCGCGGCCACTCACTCAAGTAGTCACTGCACTCAGGAACGGCGATGACACTGTCCGGTATCATCGCTGTGTTCTTGAAACGGTTCAGACTTGCCCGGCCAGCATCATGCTTGCCGCTTTTTCGGCAATCATGATCGTGCTCAAGTTGGTATTCGCACTGGTAATCACGGGCATGATCGAAGCATCGACCACCCTCAGCCCCTCAACCCCCAGCACCCGGCACTGAGCGTCGACCACGGCATCCGGGTCAGATGCATGGCCCATTCTGCAAGTACCTGATGGATGCCCCATCGGAGCAATGGCCCCCAGGATCTCGGCATCGCTCATCGGTTTACGTCGTGTAGCACTGGCGATCCAGCGACCTGGCCTGAACCTCTTTGAGAGCAGCCACCTGGACAAAATGGAAGGGCCGTTTAACAACGCCTTAGCACCTATGTCCATGATCAGGCCCGCCAGACCTCTCTGGTTGAACTGATTGGCGGCCATCACCGGCGGCATAATGAACGCATCATGAAAGCAGGGCTTGAACCCAGGCTCCGCCAACAGCGATTCGGCGAAACGGGCCGCCAGCAGCAATCTCTCTATATCCAATGGATCGCTGAGAAAATTAAACTCAATGCTGGGCGGAACCTGCGGATCCGCGGAGACCAACTCGACTCTGCCACGAGAATTTGGGGCGTACAGCGCAGCGCTGAACATCGCCAGGTCCGTGCCGAAACTCCGTGCACTGACACGTCCAAGAAACGCGAGAAACAGATCACCCGGTGTTGTGTTTTTCAAGCCAGATGAGTGCCTGACCCCGGCACAGGCAAAGGCACGTAAAGCAGCCTTCTGCCGCGCCGGGCGGGGGAGCGTCAGTACCATCTGCAAATAAGGATGGTTTTGCAGATTCTGCCCCACGCCTCGAAGATTGATGCGGGGCTGGATACCGAGGGCGCTTAACGCGGCAGATGCACCGATACCGGAACGCATGAGAATTGCCGGCGAATGGATCGCTCCGGCGCTCAGGACCACTTCATGTGCGGCGATATTGTGCACCTCGCCATCTTTTTTGTAGATGACTCCGCACGCGCGATTGCCGGACATTTGGATCGACTCCACCCCTGCGTCGGCAATAATTCGCAGGTTGGGTCGGGCACGTACCTGGGCTGTCAGATAGCAGCTGGCACTGGAGGAACGCAGGCCGCCTACAGCCGCGTAAGGCATATTGAAAAAACCGCAATCCGGCTGTTCGTTGATGTCATCGATCACCTCGACACCTTTACCCGCAAGTACGTCGCGTATCTTCCGAACAAAGCCTGGAAGTTCAACCTCCGACGGGCGCCGAATTTTAAAAGGCCCAGCTGGCGCAGCGGTTCTATCAACATCACCTTCGGCCTTCCTGAAAAAAGGCAAGACCTGCTCCCAGCCCCAGCCCTCAGCACCCAACTCCACCCACCGTGCAAAATCCGATGGCAGGCCACGTAGAGTCCACATGCCATTGATACTGGAGCCTCCGCCCAACACCTTCGCCTGCGGATAAGGATACCCAGGACCACCTGCCCTTCGCCTCGCCATAAGGTTGGTCCAGAAATAGCCTGGATTGAGCGATGCCGAAGGAAACGCATCATTGATATCGTCAGGCATAGCGTGGGGAGGCGTATCGCGGCCAGCTTCCAACAGCACGACATCCGCCAGATCCCACTCGGATAATCGCGCCGCTAGCACAGCTCCGGCAGTACCGCCCCCGACAATAAGATACGTCTTGCGCATATGCTTACTAGCCTCTTTCTTATTGGATGTTTGAAGTGATCAACAAGCGGCGTCATCAGCATGGGAGACCCATTGCACGATGGAGATAAGCTGGCAGGTATGGACCTTGGGAGCGATGAGCACCGAGCCGGCCTGACTAGATTCGTCGAGGAATGCGGTCACTGTCGCCGTTCCAACTCGGGCAAGCGGGACAACGTCTATTCAGACCTGCGTAATCTTGTGCGATCCACCAGCATTGGTAGTTAGAATCCGACTGAGAACGCATGGTAGTTCTCGTGCGATGACGGCAACAACGGCCATAACTGAAAATGAGTTTTTCTGCGATAACCATGACCGCGGTGTAGTTGCCCCCCCGCTAGCTGGACTGTTTCCGACCTAATGTTTACCCCTATCGGATGGCAGCAATCGGCCGATAGCGGTCTCTCACACCGGCCTACAAGAACGAAGCGCTATCTAAAACGGCCGCCCCCCTGCTGCTAGGCACAGCCACTTAAACATCCTCTCCAACACTCTCTTGCCGCCCCCAAACCCCGTCCCTATAGTCCCTTCTCGCAGCAACATCCGCGACGACCTTGGCCGGTCGAATTACAACGCAGCATCAGCGTCCACAACACCTTTGCAGTCGCCTTTCCGGTGCCCGCGACAGGATGTGATGACGGCTGTGCGCGGTGATTCTCCGGTCGTCATAGGCGCGCACAGCGGTCATTTTCTTCGTCGTCGGCAACCCAGGTGATTGCTCCATAAACAGGAGCTGTACCGATGATTGACCAGCCACTCTCGCGCTTTACCGCCGTCGACACCCACGACGCCAACCAAGCCGTTTTCTACCTCGACACCCAAGCTTCCCTGAGCGATCTGGCCAGCAGTGCGGCCCATCGTTTCACCGTGGTGCGGGACCTGATGGACACGCTGTCCACGCTTAACCTGAAAGACATTGCCGACTGCGACCTGACGCGGGTCACCCGAGGGGTGCATCTGCTCACCCGGGAGGGTTGCGCGGTGCTGGAGGTGATTCAGTGGCGAACAGCGCAAGAGGCCTGCACGCCATTGAACTCAACAAGCGCGTAAAACGCGCTGGGCTTTGCCCCGGCCTTTGATCTTGCTTTGGCTTTTGATCTTGCTCTTGATCTACCTGCCCCCTCCAGAAGGCCGAACGCAGGCGTTGCGCAGGGGGCAGCTCGGCATGGATGCCGAGCTAGCCGCCATCAGGCCATGGATGGCCTGTGGCGGCGTGCCCCCGGAGCAACGCCGGAGTGAGGGAACGCCGAGCCTATGCGAGGCGCCGGATGCGGGGGCAGGAGCGTTTTGCTTACTTTTGCGCTGTTCAAAAGTGAGTCGCTGTAAGAGCGAAACCATAAGTGGCCGTAACCGCAGCAACGGATATGTCCACAGAACCGTATGCAGCCAGGTGAAAAGCATCGACAGGTTTGGCGAGAACTGCGTCCTCGCTGCGCTCGACAGCGGCTACAGGTTTCGACGGTCAGGGCCATCAGAAAACTGGCTGGACTGATCTAGCCCTTCAGCCTTCATCTATTGAGGAGATCCCCATGCACTATCCCATCTGCATCGAGTGGGGCGACGAACACACCGCCACCGGCATCCAGATTCCCGACATCCCCGGCGCTGTCACCGCGGGCGACAGCTTCGAAACCGCCTATAGCGCGGCCATCGAGATTGCCCACGTCATGCTCGAAGAACGGGCCCGCGCAGGGCACGCCATTCCCCTGCACTCACCCACCCGCAAGCACCGCGCCAACCCCGATTTCGAGGGCATGGGCTGGGGCATGCTGGATATCGATATCACGCCTTACCTGGGCAAGACCGAGAAGGTCAACGTGACCCTGCCGGGTTATGTCATCCAGCAAATCGACCGCTTTGTCCGCGAGCACAACATCAAGAGCCGGTCGTCCTTCCTGGCCGATGCGGCGATGGAAAAGCTCGGACGCTGAAAGCGGCTGCAGGGGGCAGGCTAAGCGGAGTGAGACCGGTTGGGGTTGCTGCGCAACCCAGCGGGAGCAAGCTCCCTCGCCACAGGGGGTGTGGCCGGCCAAATGGCTGCATCACCTGACTGCATTGAGACGACCAGTTACACCACAGTTCCAATCACGGGCTAGCTCTCTTTTGCACCCTCTACTCAACCGAAAATGATGAGAAGTAAAATGACAACTTATTATCTTCAAGATCGACCAACTGATAACGCATCCGGTCAAAACCCGAATCCAACTGACTCACACTCATATTCATCAACTGAGTCAATCTGCCACCAATATCACGGAACGCAAAATGGCTGATATCAATAAACTTGATACATACCACATCACCCCCTGAATTTTCAGAGACCGAAACCGATAGAGACAAATCATAAGTCACCCCATCTTCGTTCAATTGAATATTAATGGCGCGCAAGCAGTTGTGAGCAACAAGCAACTCATTCAATTGCAGAACTTTAATCATGCTTTACTCTCGTCTTACCATTTACTCCATAGCCAGGACCATATTCGTAGGTATGTGTGTGCGGATCGGAATGATATTTCGCAGCCTTTCCTCTGTCCCCAAATCCGATCGGGTATTTTGGATCAAGCCGCGTTGAGGGTTTTGCAGGGCGTTTGAGGGCTCTGGTTGAAATGGCAGAATAACCAACCAGCTGCAGCAATGGTGATAGCTCAGTGTCTGAGGCAGCGGTTGTAAATCGCTGATTTACAACTGCCGCTCGCAGGAAGCCTGGCTGAAATCTCATTAAACGCAATCGTGCGCAGTGAAGAACGCAAACACAGAAATATTTTAAAGAATGAACGGGAAATTATTTGGAGCAGCCCACCATATTTTTTATATTTACGGATACTCCATCCCATCAACAACGCTCGGAGGAAACTCGAGGTTAACCGGGCGGGATGGCGATCCATTCCTGGCGAGATAAATTCCTCGACTTTTCCAGCAGCGCCACCTGTTGCTTTTGCCCCGCTTAAGAAGAAGGAATATGGATTCTAAATATCATCAATCATACTCTTAAAAAATTTTACACCATGCTGATCTCGAACTGCATACACGCTCTCATATTGAAAAGAGAGTACAAATCTCCGACTTGTCTCCATCGAAAACTCCATAAGAAAACCCTTAATATCCGCCCAACTTTCCGAGAGTGAGTCAATAGGCGAATGGAATGCACCTCGCACACCTACTTCCCAATCGGCCTCCACACCCTCTGCTACCACAGAGTCATGAGGAACAATATAGCGAAAGACAAAATAGCAATTCGAAAAATTAAAATTCCCAGTCAAATATTTATCATCAACCGAGTATTCAGCTCCAACTTTTGATAAGGCTAAGGAAACCTTATCGAATGAGGTACCCTCTTCAGCCTCAAGGCTCATAGTAATAGTCATTTTGAAGCCTCAATCACCCTGAATTCATTGTTTTTCATCAAATAAAGTTTTTTCAATCCTTCAACAGGACGAGATCGCAGTGCTTTCTCTATCTCGCCAAATGTTAGTGGAGAGTCCGCTAAATTCACAACAACACTGCTAGCCTGTTTTTCAACCTTCTCAGTGACAGTCATTAATACTGAAATAGGGCTATTCGTTCTAGGAGAGAATACATCAGCCAAGTCACCATTAATTCGCAAATCAGGATTCCCACCCTTCCGACCCGTGTTCGCTAACTGTTCGACATCAAACCCTGCTTGGGCAAGTTTTTTAGACGCCTCATTTTGACGTTCTATTGACCGAACCATGTCTGGAGACGCATTTTTTGGTGGGAGCTCAGGCTCTCCTTTCAAAGAGCCGAGTTTCGGTAGCCCGCTAGTTCCAGCCTCCGCATCTGTTATGGCACTTGTCACATTCGAGTTCTTTGAAGCTCCTGCAGCTTCTTTTGCCGCAAGCTCATCCACAGCTTTGACGACAGGTACACCGGTTGGCGTCGCCCTCACCAATCCTTGCAGGAAGTTACCAAAATTACGAACCGCATTGCCAAGACTGATGACCGAAAGCGCCAAAGTCGCCTTATTCTCGACATCAAGCCTACTCCGCTCAGACTCCGTTTCAGTGTACAAAGCGTCACGTAGTTTAGGAGCTCTGCTGAACATGAAGCCGTCAACAAAAGCGATTGCTTCCGGCTTGGCGTTTTCTATCCCCTTTCCATGCTCCCCCTCTACACGCATGGCAAAAACGATGTCGTCGACCGTCAACTTGCTGAAATCGATACCCAGGTCGCATAGCTGAGGGTTTTGGCGACAGTGGTCCAGCGCTTGCTGGGCCACCTGTTTCGCCGCAGTTTCATGCAGGTCATGGTTGTATTGAGTGGCGCCTTTGGCGATAGCAACACCTTTGTCCAAATCGCCATCGACCGCCGCAGCCGCTACCAAGCCAGTAAGTTGCGATAGAACCAGCCTCAGCTCTTTGTTATCCCGGCCCAGGTCGCCCATCGAGCTCACCATGACTTCATTGAGCCCTGCGGCCGCTGCGCCTGTCTTGAAGTCACTGCCCGTCAGCTCAGCCAGCAAGCCGCCCATGATCGCGTGAGCAACCACTTTCTGGACGCTTGCATCTGGAAAATGAATGGCGTTGTCACCAATCCAGTTGAAGCCGGAGGCCATGGCCATTTGGCCGGCCTCGCCCATCAAGGCTGCGCTGAAGTTGCTGCCGAAACTGCCTCCCCCAATGGCCGAGGACACTCCGCTCGAGATAAGTGCTCGTCCAACGGTACGAGTCGCCGCATCAGAGGCATTGCTCCAACGGAAGATATCTTTGGAAGGGGTGGTCGCGCCTACCGCAGCACCATCCGTGGGTTGAATACCCTGTGTGGCCGAGCCCGCGCCATCGGCTGCCGTGAACCATTTGTCGTCGGCGTAATCAAGAAAGCCAGCAGTGAATCCCGCAATCGCAGCGTTCTTCAGACTCCCCGTGCTGAACGTATCTTTCACCGCCAGCCCTAGGTTGCCCTTGTTATCAATGGTGCTAGTGACCGCGGTCGTGCTCAGGCTGGCAGCAACTGCCAGGTTTGACCCGCTCAACCCCAAACCAGCGGGGCCGAGGATGAAAGACATCAAAATAGCGATGGCAATCTTGGCGCCAGCGCCGAGGCCAGAGGACTCGTACTTGAAGCTGTCGTGAATTTCCTTTACCTGGCGCCAATCGATATCACCACGGGCCTGCGCCTGCTTCATCCAGGCCAGGTTGGGGTCCGCTTGCACCATCGCATCGATGGTTTGGCTAACACTCTGTTGATCGACCTGCTTTATATCGATACGAATGCCTTCGGCAGCTTTGATCACCAGCTTGCCTTGAGCGATCAGGGCGCTTTGTCGAAGGGTCTCATCCGTTTTGCCTTCGCCCTTCATCTTGTACCAAGCCAAATCGCCCTTGCTCTTGGTATGGCTCTCGTCGTGGAAGTCCTTCACGCCCTCAAACACGATGCGGCCACCGCTGTCCAGCGTCAGGTCCTTACCGCTGTCCAGGGTTGCCACTTGGTAACGCTGGTCCCCGCCGCTCTTGAGCGTGAGATCGCCGCCCGTCTTGATTTCACTGCCGACGTTAGTGTGCTGCGTCACTTCATCGCGTTTCGCCGCGTTGCTCCCCCAACTGCCTTTTTTGCTCATGTCGTAGAGGGAGTAGTCGCGGTTGAGTTCAGCCATCAAATTCAACTGCTTACCGGCGACCAGATAGGCCTCGTTACCGGCGTTGATTTTGCTGGCGACCATCGTCACGTCTTGCAGCGCCGCAACGTTTACATCACCACCGGCCTCAATGGTCGTGCCCTGCTGGCGAACATGGTCCTCTTCCTGCTTGATCTTCTTGCCGCTGCGCTTGTAGCGGTACTCACTTGAGTCTTCGTTGGCAGCCGCAAGGAGGTTCACATCCTTGCCCGATAAATTGACGTCGCCGCCTGCCTTGACATGGCTGGCAACCATCGTCAAATCGTTCGTCGCCACAACATCAAGATCCCCACCGACCTTGATCTCACTGGCATGCTGCACCGTCTGGCTTTGCGCCCAGAAATGCCGTTTGTCCTGGCGCGTCGAGCCGGTTTCTTCGCGAGCCGCCGCAATCACCACGTCGTTACCCGCGCTCAGCTCAGCGTTCTTGCCTGCGGTAATGGCCCCGCCGACATTCAGCAAATCCCGCGCTGCATGCATCGTCAGGTTGTTCTCGGCCTCAACCCGCGCGGCGCTATCGACGACTGCCGTCTTGGAGCTGAAGCCCTTCCCACTGTGTTCAATCGTGGTGATGGTCCGGTCATTGCGGATATCCCCAGTCAAGGTGCTCAGGTCAACATCCTTACCCTTGAGGATGCCGCCTTGCATGTTCACCAGGTCCTTGCCCGCCACCAACTTCAGTTTTTCATCGGCCTGCGCGAGCCGCGTATTCACGAGGTTGTTCCCCGCGGCTGCCGAAAGGTTTTCGCTGGCGCGCAACGTGCCGGAGTTCTTCAAATCCGCACCGGCAATCAAGGTGACGTCCTTGCCCTGAATCAACGCCCCATCCGCCGTCAGGCGGTTGTTCGCCTGGGCCATGTACAGCACGGGGACCAGCACGTGCTGGCCATTGATCACCTGGTCTTCCATCCAGACGATGTCATGGGTCAGTGCGGCGACTTGCTGCGAGGTCAAGGTCACGCCAACGGATAGGTTGAGTTGCTCCTTGCTGGCGATGGCGTTGTTCATCAGGTACTTGAACATGCCTTCGTCGGTGGTCTGGCCGGCGATAAAGCGCTGACCTGTGCGCGCGGTGACGGCTTGTTGAATCAGGCGTTGTTCATAGAGACCATCCCCCAGGCGCTTCCAACTGGTTTCAGGGTCGTAACCCAGCTGGCCCAGCAGGTAGTCCGAGCTCATGAACTGCTTGAGATCGGTGAAGGCGGAGTTGGTTTCGACCAGGTATTTGGGGCCGACGAACACACGGCTGGCGTCCGAGCCCTGGATGTTGGCTTGGCTCAGATCCTGGCTGTTTTTGGCAACAGCGGCGCTGTCGACCACGTGAAACAACCCGTTCGTCCCACTGGGCAGAGCGAAGCCCGGCATGGTGGTCGGGTTGACTTGTTGCTGTGCCAGGTCCGGTGGCAGTTGCGGGTTCAGCACCACCACGGCGGGCTTGGTCACGGTCGTGGCGCCGCCCTTGTCCGCGACGGGCGTCGGCGGCGTGAACTGCACGATGCTGCTGTTTTCCAGCTGCTGGGGCGCCTGGATGCTGATGTTGCCGCCCGCTTGAATCACCGAGGCAATGGGATCGCCCGGGGTCACGGTGGTGGTGTCGCCCACCAGGTTGAAAGAGTTGAGCGCGCCCACCGGCAATACCTTGGGGTTGGGCTGGGCGTTGTAGGGGTAGATCCAGTTGGCGCGGAAGCGCTCATCCGTACCGTCGGTAACGCGGCCGGTGTTCCAGGTACGCGTGCGTGTGCTGGTACCAGTGGTAGCGCCAATGTTGGCGAAGTTGTCGGCGGTGATCAGCAGATCCGCGCCCGAGGCCATGGTGCTGTACTTGTTCAGCACACTGGATCCATCGACGGTCAGCTTGGCCCCACTTTGGATAGATGAGCTGGCCGAATCTGTCGCCACCACACTTTTGGAGACTTCATTGGCAATGTAATCGACGTTGTGGTGGTCACCGCTGCAGTCGTAGCACCTCACACTCAGGCTGCCCGACACCGGTTGGTCGACAGTGCTGAACACGTCCTTGCGGTTGATTAGGCTGTCGCTGCGCACCAGTACATCGTTGGCCGCTTCGATATGGCTGGAGATGTTTTCCAGTGACGCACTGCGGGCCACGCCGTCGCGGGCCATCATGCTCAGGCCGCCGAGGCTGTAGATGTCGGCGTAGTAGTTGGTCAGGTTCTTGAAGCGCAGCGCCATGTCGGCGCCGCTGAAGATCAGGCCGTGGTCGTTGCGCACAGTTTCGGCATTCAGATCAACCTTGCCGGCGCCGCCGAGGGTGCCGGTGTTGGTGACATTGGCGGCGGTCAGGGAGAACGCTGCGCCGCTGGTGATGCGTCCGGCATTGGTCCAGCTGTCGCCCTTGCCGGTGAAGCTTTGGCTGGCGGCCAGTTTGCCGGTGGCTGCCTGGTTGAGCTGGCCTACGGTGACATTCAGCACATCCGCCTGAACATCCGTGCTGTTGTCCCAGGTGGCGGCGTCGACGGTCAGTGTGCCGGCAGTGGCGACGCTTCCGCCGATATTGCTGAACTTCGCCAGATCGACCGCAAAAGTGCCTGTGCCGACGTGACGGACATTGCCGTCGGTGTTCTTGAAGCTGGCCATGCGCAGGGACACGTCATGGTTGGCGGCTTCGATCATGCCGCGCTGATTATCCAGCAACTGCGCACTGGCTACGCTGGCGGTGCCTTGTTGACCGAGGGAGCGCAATTTGCCGTTCTGGTTGTTGATGGACGCGGCGTCAATCAGCAAAGCGCTGGCGCCTTCGACCAGGCCAGATTGGTTGTTCAGCTCGCCGGCCAGGTCGAAATCGATGGCATCTGCGGCGGCTCGGCCTTGGCTGTTGTTGAGATGGGTGGCGCGTACGTTCAGGGCTTGCTTGGCCAGCAATGCACCATTCTGGTTGCCGAGGATCGTGCTGGTGATCTGGGTATCGCCGCTCAGGGCAGCAATCTGGCCGCCATTGTTCAGTAGCGATTGTTGCGCGCCCAGGTAGATCGACTGGGCCTGGATCAGCCCCACTTCGTCAGCTGCTGTGAGCGATTTTCCGTTATCCAGCACGGTTGCCGCAGTGGCCTTGAGCTTGCCCGCAACACTGGCCAATACACCGCCACGGTTATCAACGTTGTGGGCTTCGATGGTGAGGTTATCGGTCTGGGTGATGACGCTGCCATCTTGGTTATTCAGCCCTGCGTCCAAGGTCGCGGTGATGCCGCTCTGGCTGAGCAGGCTGCCCGTGTTGTTGTCCACCGCACCGCCGTTGATTGTCAGGCCCTGCTGGGTGCTGATGATGCCTTTACCGGTGTTGATCAGTTGCTGATGGGCAGTGAGGCCCATGGCATTGACGGAGGCGATGTAGCCGTCGAGGCTGTTGTCGATCGTGTCAGCGGTCAGGCTGAGCTGGCCTTGGCTGATCAGTTTGCCGCCTTGCTGGTTGAAGGCTTTGGCGGTGGCGAGGATGTCACCCTGACTGGTGATCTGCCCCTTGGCGTTGTCGACGGTGGTGCCTTCCAGGGTCAACGTGCTTTTGGCGGTGATCTTAGCGCCGCTGTTATCGAGGCTGGCCACGTCCAGGCCAAGGGTATCCTGGCTGCTGATGACCCCGTTGGTGTTGTTCACCGCTGCCGCTTTCAGTACCTGCTCACCGCCGCTGGCGAGGGTACCGTTGTCGCGGTTATCGAGCTGACCACCGAGGGTAGTTTTGAGCGTGCCCTGGCTGGTCAGGGTGCCGCCGCGATTGTCGATAGCCTGGGCACTGAGGATCATCCCGGTGTTCGCCGACAGCGTGCCGGCCCGGTTGTCGAGAGTCTCGCTGACGGTTGCCTTGAGGTCGCGACTGGCGACGACGCTCTGGCCACGGTTGTCGATGTTCTTGGCGGTGAGGGTCACATCACCGGTTTGGTTGCGGGTGCTCTGCGGGGTGACACCGGCCTCGATCAAGCCAAGGTTGTTGAGCTGACCGTCGCTGGTCAGCTTGACGCTGTCCCGAGCGGCGATGGAATGGCGGTTGGTCAGTGTGCCTTGGGTGGTTGCATCGACACGGGTACCGGCATAGACCGCGCCCTGGGCATCCAGGCTCTTGGCATTGATGACAACCGCTTGCGCCGCCGTGGCCTGCGCCAGGCTCAAGTGACCATTGGCATCCAACTGCATGTCGCCGCCACTGGCGAGCATGTTGCCGTCAAGCTTTACGCCGACACCGGCTTCACTGCTGACCAGCTTGATCGCCCCGGCGTACATGCCGCCCAGGGCCGAGGAGTCGATGGCCAGTTGAGGGGCGGTCGCCGGGGCAGTGGCACGCGCAGTCGCGTTCAGGGTCTTGGCATCAACATCATTGGCGCCGGCAATGATTGTCAGGTTCTTGGCCTGAATGTCGGCATTGAGCTTGGCTGAGCGGGTGATGATCTCGAAGCGGTCGATGTTGTTGGCATTGAGCCCGGCCCCTTCAATAACAACGCTGCCCTGGTCCACCTGATACCGCTGAAGCTGGCCGTTTTCGAGCACAGGCTTGCCGGTGGTCAACGTCGCTTGCGGGGTGTTGATAAAGCCGCAGCCGTTGCAGGTAACACCATACGGGTTGGCCACGATCACATGGGCCGACTGCCCCGCCACTTCGGTAAAACCGCGCAGTTGGCTGGGGCTACCGCCGTTGACCTCGTTGAGGATTACCCTGGCTGCCGTACCGTTGAGGTTCTGGTTACCGAGGATGATCCCGCCCAACTGCGTGGACTGAGTGCGGCTGGTGGCGTTGTTGAGGATCACTCCCTGTTGGCCGACGTTGTAGTCCTGGAACTGGTTATGCGACAGCCCGCTGCCATTGGGTGCACTGATGTTGACGATAGGTACGCCATTCGCCGCCTGGCCCAGGCTGGTGCCCGGCGCGCTGACTACAATGCCATCCGCCTGCACCAGCAACGGTTGCCAGAACATGACGTTCGCCAAAACAAACGCCAACCCGCGTTTGGGCAAGCCCATGAAGTGGGAGCGGCTTTTCAGGGATGCAGAAGGTTGGCGCGCAAGGAAGGCGAACTGTTGAACGTCCATGTCATGTCTCGATGCCCAAGGGCGGTAAAAATTTAGAGAAAGAAATCCAGGCGGAAATAGATCGGCGCTTCACGCTCAGTGATGGGCGCCGGTCGTTCCAAAGAGTGTGCAAAGGTCACGGTGGCGGCGACGTTCTGGCCGCGTGCAAACAGCTCCACCGAGTTGCTGGTCATGCGCCCGTGCTGTTCGGCGTTATAGCGGTCGCGGCGGATCACGCCCTGGTCATACCCCAGGCTGGTGCCGTACTCGCTGAACACCGGCTGCATCCAGGCCCAGGTCACCGGGCGGCTCCAGCGCAGGTCGTTGCGCCAGTAACCGCCACTGTCGCCGGCCAGGCTTTGATCCTTGTAGCCACGAATCGACGACTGCCCACCCAGGCTTATGCGCTGAGGGCTGAACAGCACATCTTCGCTGCGCTGGCCAGTCATCAGGCTGCTGAAACTGAACGACTCGCCCCACAGCTTGAACGGGTACAGGTAGCTCAGGGTCGCGGTGTATTTGCGATAGCGCGCATCGGCCTGGCCGGGGCGCGGGTTGTGGTTGGCTTGGGCGTCGAACGCACCGATGCCGTCCTGCATGCCCAGGTCAATGTTGAGGAATGAGCCACCGATACGTCGACCATGGTTAATGCCGAACTGGGCTTCGCTGAGGCGGTTGCTGCTCAAAGCGAGCTTGCTGTCCTCGATGAAGTTGTTGGTGCGCAGGTACGCCACACCGGTGCTGAGAGATGTTTTGCTCAGGGCATCGCGATGGATCACGCGCTCCAGCCGCAACTGATGATTTTGGCTGTCGCCCGATTGCTTGAAATTGAAACCGCTGGCCTGGGCCAAGGAGCGATATTCGGTTTCGCTGTAGGTGTAATTGAGGTTCCACCAGCCGAACGGCAGGCTGTAGTTGAGCATCGAGTTGCGCGAGGTTTTTTGGTGATCGCTTAGCGCATCGTGACCGCCACGCAGCGAGAGTTGATCGGCCAGGCCGAAAGGGTTATCCCAATCCAGATTGACGCCCCACTGCTGCTCCCCCGTGCTGCGCTGGCCGCCGTTGTGGCGCGATAGGCCAACGCGCCAGGGCTTTTGTGGAGTGTTTTTGACCAGCACTTCGCTGCCGCCAACGGCTTTGCCCGGTGCCAACTCCATCTGCGCCTGGTTGGAAGGCAAGCGGTTTAGCTGGTCAACCATCTGCTCAACTTCCCGCAGATTGAGCAGATCGCCCGTTTTTCCGGGGAAGCTCATGAACAGCTGGCGGTCGGTGATACCACTGTTTTCTGCGCCCTTCATTCCCTCCAATCGACCCTCGACCACCTGCACCTTCAAGTTGCCGCTGGAAAGGTCTTGCTGTGGCAAGTACGCGCGGCTGGTGACCAACCCTTTGGTCATGTATTGGTCGGTGATGACCTTGAGCAATTCGTTGAGCTGGGGCACACCGAGGCATTGGCCGATGTAAGGCTTGAGCAAGGTGCTGCGCTCGCGCTCGGACAAGGCATCGGCACCACTGAGGTCGACAGTTTTGATAGTGAAGCAACGGGTGTCGGTGGGCGTTGTCGGCTTGCTAGGCGCTACGACTTTACCGGGCAGGTCCTTGAGTTCTTCAAGGCGACGTTGTTGCTCTTCGAGCAAGCGATCCTGGCGGTCTCGGATCAGGTCGGTGACGCCTGGAGTGTTCTGTAGGGGCGCGGACTCGGCCATCCCGGCCATGCCCAGGCAAAAAAAAGCGGACAGCAGGCTGAACCTGGTCCGACGTACCAAACGCCACATTTCTAGATCCCTCTACATGGCCTTGTGCCATTAAACGGCGGCGATCTTAGGTTGGCGTTTTAATGACGTCAATTAAACGTATAGATTTGTTTCAATCTTGGTACAAGCACTATCACTTTTGCGCTCGTCGACAGTGAGTGGCCGTCAAGGCAAAACGGCCAACAGCCCACCACCTCACCCAATAACCCGCCCCAACCGCACCGCCACGCTCGCCGCCTGCTCGGCACTGACCACATTGGTGAACCCCATCACCAACCCCTGCCTAACCCCATCCCCCAGATACCACTGCGACAACGGCTCCACCGCAATCCCCTCCCCCCGAGCCCGCTGGGCAATCTGCACATCGTCCCCCTCCCCCAGCCCAGCCACCACATGCATGCCCCCCGCCTGCGGGTCTATCTGCAAACGCCCACCCAACGCCTGGTGCAACGCCTCCACCAGCCACTGCCGCCGACGCGCATACAGGCCGCGCATTTTGTTCAGGTGCCGGGCAAAGTGCCCCTCGTTGAGAAAGGCCGCGACCGTCGCCTGCTGCAGGTGCGGGCAGTGGTTGTGCAAACGATCCGCCTGGCGGGCGAACGCTGGGGTCTGTTCGGTGGGCACCACCAGGTAGGCCAGGCGCAGGCCTGGAAACAGGACTTTGCTGAAGGTGCCGGTGTAGAGTACGCGACCTTGCTGGTCGAGGCTCTTGAGGGCCGGCAAGGGCTTGCCCTGGTAGCGGTATTCGCTGTCGTAGTCGTCCTCGATGATCCAGCTGCCTTGACGGTTGGCCCAGTCCAGCAGGGCCAGGCGCCGCGGCAGGGACAGCGACACCCCCAGGGGGCTCTGGTGGGTCGGGGTGACCACGGCAAAGCCGGCCTCCGGGGCGCGGGCGATGCCTTGGGCGACGTCCAGGCCCTGATCGTCCACGGGCACCGGCACCAGTTGCGCACCGGCTTCCAGCAGCGCGCTCCTGGCCATGAAGTAGCCGGGCTCTTCCAGCCAGCAAGTGGCGCCCGGGCCCATCAGCGTGTGGCTGATCAGATCGAGGCAGGCGCGGTAGCCGGCGCAGACGAAAATCTGCTCCGGGTGGCAGCTGATGCCCCGGGAAATCCCCAGGTAGGAGGCAATGGCCGCCCGCAATGGGGCATAGCCGCGCGCGTCCGGGTAGACCAGGCCTTCGACGCCCGCCTGGCGCAGTTGCCGGCCCGCGAGGCGGGTCCAGAGTTTGCGCGGAAAGGCGTCCAGCGCTGGCAGGCCCATTTGCAGGGCCAGGGGCGAGGTGCCGGCATGGGTGGCCTGGTAGGTCGTGGGGGCCACTGGGGTGCGCTGCGTGGGCGCCGAAACCGGTGCCAGTTGCGGGGTGACAATGGTCCCGGCGGCCCCGCGAGCAGTCAGGTAACCCTCGCCTATCAGCAGCTGGTAGGCCGCTTCCACGGTGCCCCGCGCCAGGTTGAGTTCCGCCGCCAAGGCGCGAACCGCCGGCACTCGGTCCCCCGGACGCAGGCGGCCATCGGCGATAGACTCGCGAAACCGCTGATAAAGCTGGCGATAGATCGGCGCCGTCTGGCTGCGGTCCAATTCGAAAGGAAGGATCATGGCCTAGTCATTTATGCATTTTTTGGCCCTGTAGCTTAAGCCATTGACCTTCTAAAGTGGGTCATCTCTTTTCAGCGGATGACGGACATGCCCTACACCCTTCAACACCTCGAAAGCGAAGCGGCCCTGGCGGCCAGTTTCGACTTGATGCGTGTCTTGCGCCCCCACCTCACCAGCCCGGCGGCCTATGTCGCCCAAGTAGCCCGGCAAACCGAGCAGGGCTACCGCTTGCTCGCCGTGTGGGACGCTGAGCGCATCGTCGGCCTGGCGGGTTACCGCGAGCTGGAAAACCTGCTCTACGGGCGCTTCATCTACGTTGATGACCTGGTCGTGAGCCCGGACCTTCAGCGCAGCGGCTTGGGTGCGCGGCTGCTGAGCGCCGTGCGTGATGAGGCCGTGCAGCGTCAATGCGATCACCTGGTGCTGGATACTGGCCTGCATATGCCCCTGGCCCAGCGCTTCTATTTCCGCCAGGGGCTGCTGGCCCGGGGCATGCATTTCACTCAACGACTTCAAGGTGGGGAGCCGGCATGAACAACCTGCTGCTGATCAACGCCAGCCCCCGCGGGCAGGTTTCCCATGGCAACAAGTTGGCACTGGAACTGGTGAGTTCCCTGCGCCAACGCTTTCCGCACCTGGAACTGGTCGAGCGCGATCTGGGGGCCAATCCGTTGCCGCCACTGGGCATGGACTACGCCCACGCCCTGACCACCGCCACGCCCTTCGACGCGCCACTGTTCGAGGTGTCCGAAGGGCTGATTGGCGAGTTGGAGCGCAGCGATGCCCTGCTCATTGCCACGCCCATGCACAACTTCACCCTGCCGGCCGCGCTCAAGCTGTGGATCGACTACGTGCTGCGCATTCACCGCACCTTCAGCTCCGGCCCGGAAGGCAAGGTCGGCCTGCTCAAGGACCGCCCGGTGCAGGTGCTGGTCAGTTCCGGCGGCTTTCACCAGGGCCCGCGGGCACGCCAACCGGACTTTCTCACGCCTTACCTGCGCCAGGTGCTGAACACCCTCGGCCTGTTCGACCTGCAGTTCACTTATCTGCAAGGGTTGGTGTTCGGTGACGAGGCCGTGCGTGCAACCCTCGACGAGGCCCGCAGCGCACTGTCCTTGCAGCCCCTGTTCAACCCTCTCGTTTGTGCCTGATCACTTTTTTCCCTATCGGAGTTTCACCATGAGCCAACTCAGACTGCCCTTTGCCACCCTGTCGCCAGCCGCCTATCAAGGCCTGCTCGCCACCAACACCGCCCTGGTCGCAAGCCCCCTGGGCTTGCCCCTGGTGGAACTGGTGTTTTTGCGCGTGTCGCAGATCAACGGCTGCTCGTTCTGCCTGGGCAAGCACTCACAGACCCTGCGCGAGTGTGGGGTGGCGCAAGACAAGCTGGATTGCCTGGCCGGCTGGCGCGTCAGCGAACTGTTCAGCGAACGCGAGCGCGCCGCGCTGGCCTGGACCGAAACCCTCACCTACGTCCACGACAAGGGCGCGCCGGACGAGCTGTACGAACCGCTGAAAGCGCACTTTAGCGACGTTGAAATTTCCGACCTGACCTTGGCCGTGTCCTTGATGAATGCCTTCAACCGGCTGGCGGTGGGCATGAAGCTCTGAGAGCGAGGCCATCGTTGGCGGTGTTGGCTGTTGATCTTCCTGCCCCTGCGCACAGGAGGGTCGAAGGCAGGCATTGAGCCGTGGCCAACCCGGCAGGATGCCGGGTTGGCCGCCACCCGCCCCCAGGTGCACGCGGTAAGAAGGTGGCTCCGCGTCTTCGTTGGCGAGCTTCGCTGGCAAGCCAGCTCCTACAGGGGAAGCGATATCAGGTCGGCTCAGGGCCTCTCCTGCTCTATGCGAGAAAAGCTCCGCTGGCGCCGGCATCGGCCAATGCAAACAGCAGCGCTTCCAGCGCTTCTTCGGGCGCCGAGCCGAGGTCAATCTTGACCCTGTACCCCTCCTCCGTGGCCTCCGGGTCCGACACAAAATGCAGCACCCCTTGCAGCCCTTCTTCGGTTGGCGAATTCTCGTCTTCGCCATCGAACCACTCAAAGAACCACGCCCGAATAACCTCAGAGGCCTGTTCCAGGCTCAAGCCCCGCACCTCCAGGGGCAACCAGTCCCAGCCAAAGGGCGAGATCACCACCGCCATCTGCTCGATCGCAAAGCGCACAGGCTCAAAGCCCAGCTCGGTTTCGGAATCGACCTGCACCGGCTCGCCAGTCGAAGCGCCCTCGGCCGCAATCACATCCACCCGGCAAGGCGTGCCCATGGCCCCTTCAACCGCCAGCGAACCATCGCTGTTGCGGTAAGCGGGCTCGACATGCGCCGCCCCTTCTGCGGCGATACGCGCCAGGGTTTCGACATAGGGTTTACGAATGGCGGCAAGCAGTTCGCTGACGGTCATGGGTCTGATGACTTCCTTGGCAAGGGGCCGTCGAGGGTTCTGTCTTCGACGGGAGGGTGATGGGTGGCTGAAAGGCCGGCGCAATAGTGCAATGGGCGGCCGTGCAACGTCCATGAAAAGCCACGCTCCTCTGGCCGCTCCCCGCCATAGGCCTGCGTCTCGAAAAATTTTGGCTTGCCCAATACATATGGATATTCGTATATTCGATTTTCCATATATAAGGAGCGAGCATGATCACGCCTCCCGAAGTCTTCAAAAGCCTGGCCGACGAAACCCGTGTGCGCGCCACCCTGCTGATCGCCGATCAGGGGGAGCTGTGTGTCTGCGAGCTGATGTGTGCACTCGACGACAGCCAGCCAAAAATCAGCCGCCACCTGGCGCAACTGCGCAGCAGTGGCTTGCTGCTCGATCGCCGCCAGGGCCAATGGGTGTATTACCGCCTCAACCCCGAGTTGCCGGGCTGGGTCCGGGAGATTCTGCATGTGACGGCCAAGGCCAACGCCGCTTGGCTCAAGGACAACGCCGCGCGCCTGCAGAACATGGATGGCCGCCCCGTTCGCGAAGCCGCTTGCTGCTGACCCCTATCGAGTGAATCTGCATGTTTGTCGCTGTGGCTGTTTTTCTCTTCACCCTGATTCTCGTCATCTGGCAGCCCAAGGGCCTCGGCGTCGGTTGGAGCGCCACGCTCGGCGCAATCATCGCGCTGGCGGTGGGCGCGGTATCGCTGCAGGACATTCCCACGGTGTGGGCCATTGTCTGGAACGCCACCGCGACTTTCATCGCGGTGATCATCATCAGTCTGCTTCTGGACGAGGCCGGGTTCTTCGAATGGGCCGCCCTGCATGTGGCGCGCTGGGCCAGGGGCAGCGGCCATCGGCTGTTCGCCTTCTGCGTGCTGCTGGGGGCGGCGGTGTCGGCGCTGTTCGCCAATGACGGCGCAGCGCTGATCCTCACGCCCATCGTCATGTCGATGCTGCTGGCGCTGCGTTTCAGCCCCGGAGCGACCCTGGCCTTCGTCATGGCCGCGGGCTTCATTGCCGACACCGCGAGCCTGCCGCTGGTGGTGTCCAACCTGGTGAATATCGTGTCCGCCGACTACTTCCGGCTGGGGTTCGCCGAGTACGCGGCGGTGATGCTGCCGGTGAGCCTGGCCAGTGTCGCCATGACCTTGCTGGTGCTGTTCCTCTATTTCCGCAAGGACCTGCCGCACCGCTACGCCCTGGATGCGCTGCCGCAACCTTGCACGGCGATCCGTGACCGGGCCACCTTCAGGGTCGGGGGCTGGACCCTGCTGATGCTGCTGGTCGGGCTGTTCGCCCTGGAGCCCCTGGGTATTCCCATCAGCGCCGTGGCGGCGGCCTGTGCCGCGCTGCTGTTTGCCGTCGCCGCCAAGGGCCACCGGATCTCCACGCGCCGGGTGCTGCGCGAGGCGCCGTGGCAGATCGTGATGTTCTCGCTGGGCATGTACCTGGTGGTGTACGGCCTGAAGAATGCCGGCCTGACGGACCTGCTGGCCCAGGTGCTGAACCGCCTGGCCGAACAGGGGCTGTGGAGCGCCACCCTGGGCACGGGCCTGTTGTCGTCGCTGCTGTCCTCGGTGATGAACAACATGCCCAGCGTGCTGATCGGCGCGCTGTCGATACAGGCCAGCGAGGCACAGGGGCTGGTGCGCGAGGCGATGATCTACGCCAACGTCATCGGCTGCGACCTGGGCCCGAAAATCACCCCCATCGGCAGCCTCGCCACGTTGCTCTGGCTGCACGTGCTGGAGCGCAAGGGCCTGCGCATCACCTGGGGGTATTACTTCAAGGTCGGCGTGCTGCTGACCCTCCCGGTTCTGCTGGTCACCCTTTCGGCCCTGGCCCTGCGCCTGAGCCTCTGACAGCCGCCCAAAGCGGCAGGAGCCCCCCATGCGAGTCCTGTTCATGTGCACGGCCAACAGTTGCCGCAGCATTCTTTCCGAAGCCCTGTTCAACCATCTGGCACCCGAGGGGTTTGCGGCGGTCAGCGCCGGCAGCTTCCCCAAGGGCCAGGTGCTGCCACGTAGCCTGTCGACCTTGCAGCAGGCCGGCATCGCCACCGACGGCCTGTACAGCAAGGGCAATGACGCCTTCGCCGACAACCCGCCGGATATTGTCATCACCGTCTGCGACAAGGCGGCCGGTGAAAGCTGCCCCGTGTATTTCGGCCCGGCGCTCAAGGCCCATTGGGGGCTGGCGGACCCGTCCGATGTGCGCGGTGAAGAGGCAGCGATCGACGCCGCGTTCCGCGCCACCCTGGCGCAGATCGAACAGCGCTGCGCAGCCTTCTTCGCACTGCCCTTCAACCACCTCAGCCGCGATCAGCTCAAGACCGAGCTCGATCGCATCGGCACGCTTTAAGGAGGCCCCATGTCCGAGCACCTGCCTAACCTGGATTTGCGCCTGTTCGATGGCGCACCCACTTCGACGCCAGACGAGCACAAGCCGCGCATCCTGTTGCTCTACGGTTCCACCCGCGAGCGCTCCTTCAGCCGGCTGCTGGTCGAAGAAGCCGCGCGCCTGCTGGAGCATTTCGGTGCCCAGACGCGGATCTTCAACCCCTCTGGCTTGCCCTTGCCCGACGATGCCCCGGTGGACCATCCCAAGGTCCAGGAACTGCGGAAGCTGGTGCTGTGGTCAGAAGGCCAGGTCTGGTGTTCGCCAGAACGCCACGGGGCGATGTCGGCGGTGTTCAAGGCACAGATCGACTGGGTTCCGCTGGAGCTCGGCGCGGTGCGTCCGACCCAGGGCAAAACCCTGGCAGTGATGCAGGTCTGCGGCGGCTCCCAGTCGTTCAACGTGGTCAACCAGTTGCGCGTGCTCGGGCGCTGGATGCGCATGTTCACCATCCCCAACCAATCCTCGGTGCCCAAGGCCTACATGGAGTTCGACGACGCCGGGCGGATGAAGCCTTCGCCGTTCTACGACCGGGTGGTGGATGTGATGGAAGAGCTGGTGAAGTTCACCGTGCTGCTGCGCGACCGGCAGGCGTTTCTGGTGGACCGTTATTCCGAGCGCAAGGAAAGCGCCGAGCAATTGATGGCCCGGGTCAACCAGCGTTCAATCTGAGGGGCGCAACAGCCCATTTGCAGCCTGCGCCGACAAAAGCCTGTGAACCCGGATTTCAAGAATGGGTTTGGGCAGGCGCACGCTGGCTTGCAAAACACTCGCTGGCGCCGCATTGATTCGCTGATTGCGCATCATCGTTGGCGAGCTTCGCTGGCAAGCCAGCGCCTACGGAGGAACCAGACCACCGTAGGGCAAAAAGCCGCGCTCAAACCTTGAACCGTGCCACTAGCCGGTTCAACTCGATCGCCAGATTGGCCATCTCCCCGCAGGCGCTGGCCGTCTGGCTGGCCCCCGCCGAGCTCTGGATCGACAGCTCGCGAATGCTGGTCAGGTTCTGGTCCGCCTCACGCGCCACCTGGGCCTGTTCTTCCGAGGCGGTGGCAATCAGCAGGTTGCGTTCGTTGATCTGGGTAATCGCCTGGGCGATCTGCTTGAGGGACAGGTCGGCGTTCTGCGCCACGGAGATCGAGCTGCTGGCCATCTCGGCGCTGACGTTCATGGCGCTCACCGCGTGGGTCGAGTCGGCCTGGATCGCGCTGATCATCTGTTCGATTTCCTGGGTCGACTGCTGGGTGCGGTGGGCCAGGGCCCGCACTTCATCGGCCACCACCGCAAAGCCTCGGCCCTGCTCGCCGGCGCGGGCGGCTTCGATGGCGGCATTGAGGGCCAGCAGGTTGGTCTGTTCGGCAATGGCGCGAATCACTTCCACCACTTTGCTGATGTCCTGGGCGCGGCTGGACAGCGCCTTGACCTGCTCGCCAGTGCTGGCCACGTTGCCGGCCAGGCCTTCGATGGCCTTGAGGGTCTGGGCCACGTTCTCGATGCCGGAGCGGGTGAACTCCATGGACTCGCGGGACGACTGGGCGGCGGCTTCGGCGTTGCGGGCCACCTCGTCCACCGCGGCGCTCATTTCGGTCACTGCGGTGGCCGCCTGGCTGACTTCGTCGTTCTGGCGCACCAGCCCGCGGCTGGCGTCTTCGGTCACTGCGGTCATTTCTTCCGAGGCCGAGGCCAGTTGGGTGGAGGAATCGGCGATGTGGGCGATGGTTTCCCGCAGGTTGGTCTGCATCTGCGCCAGGGCGGCCAGCAGGCGGCCGGCTTCATCGCGGCCACTGACGCCGATCTCCCGGGACAGGTCGCTGCCGGCAATGCGTTCGGCCACGGCCAGGGCGTCGCTGATGGGCGCGGTGATGCTGCGGGTCAGCACCGCCGCCAACACCACGGTGAGCACCACCGTCACCCCCATCAACACCAACACCAGCGTCAGGCCACTGCTGTAAACCGACTCGGCAGTGATCCCCGCCTGCCTGGCGCCCTCGTCGTTGAAGTCCGAGAGTTTGTCCATCTTCTCCTGCATGGCGTTGGTCATGGGGCTGATGCGGGTGTTGATCAGGGTGATGGCCGCGGCGTTGTCGCCACTGCGCAACAGCGGCTCCAGCTCGTCCACCAGCTTGAAGTAGGCCTGCACATCGGTCGCTACAGCCTGGTACAGCTCACGCTCCGCCGGCCCGGTGATCAGGGGTTCGTACTGGTTGATGGTGTTCTGCAGGTTGGATCGATAACCGCTCAACGAGGCGATGCGGGTCTGGCGCTGCTGTTCGTCGGTGGTCACAGTGATGCGGATGCTTTCCAGGCGCAGGCGCAAGACGCTGGTCTTCATCTTGCCGATCTCGCGGATGCTGGTCATCCAGTTGGTCTCGACATCCTGCTCCGCGTCTCGCAGCTTGCCCATTTGCAGCACGGCGACAATGCCCAGGGCGAACACCACCAGGACAATGAGCGAGAAAAAGGCGGCAGACCTTGGAGCAAGATTCATTGTCCTGACGTTCATTATTTATCTCTCTAATAGAATGGTCGGTACTTCCCTGCTGTCATTCCACGCTATCGACTGAGTGTCAGAGAGCTGCAAACAAGCCGACGACTGGGTTAGCGGCCCACCCGGCACGGCAACGTCGATACTCACTCGGGTCAATCCAGGCCTGTCGGGACGCAGGCCCCACTCGGTCCTCCTGCGCCCATGTCCCCCTTGGCGGGTGAGCATCAGTTAAGTCGAATAACGCGGCCCGCGCCGTCTCGATTTTTCTGGGCAATGGCACCTGGAGCCCGGCATCTATCCAGGGGGGGCCTAACAAGCCATAGCAGATGGTGGCGTTTTGTCACTACCGTCGATTAGGCCGCTGTTGAAAAGAGCACGCCGCCGCTCGATCAGGTTGCGCCTGAACGGGGCAAGCCCCGGCAGCCCACCCTGGCCTCGCCCACGGGCCGGAACCGCGACCACCGATTGCCCACTGAAGAAACCCATCGCTACGGCCTATAATGCCCCCGCCCCCACGTTCTGAAGGATCAGCAATGTCCATCACCAATCCAAAAGTCATCGATATCTGGGCCATCCCCAAATCCGCGCCCGACAGCCTGCTGTTGATCATGGTCGACCCCCTCGAATGGGGTGACGAAGCGGCACACAGCGAACACCTGCTCCTGCTGCAAGAGAAGATCAACACCTACATCACCTTCATCGAAAGTGAAGAGATCTACAGCGAAATTCCCGATGCCTGCGGCAAGCACCTGATTATCCGGGTACTGGGTTTGCACGAACTGCCCGAGCAAGTCGATTGGTTTTTCAAACGCATTACCGAGATCCTCCATGAACGGAGCATCGGCTTCGATTTCGAGCTGAAAGTGAACCAAGAGGCTCCCAGCCTGTAGCTCGCCCCCTGCGCGCTCGCCGATTGAGCCGCGCGCAGGAACACCTTGTGCAGGCAGGATCAGCGCCCGATCAAGCGCAATGAAATCCACATGCTGCTCATGAAAAACGCGTCGAGCACACCGCCAGCGTGACGGGGGGAGCCAGCAAAACGCATGGGGGCTTGCCTGCCGTCAGGCTGCCGGCCAGGGCACCGAGAGCGAGCCGGGCGCGAATGAACTTCTATTTGAACTCGAAATACTCTCTCATCATTTCAATTGGCTTCATCGGTTCCACATTCAAGAAACCCAACACCTCAAGAAACCACGAGAGGTTATCTCCCAACACGGAAATATCGTCCTCATCATTCGACAGCAGACAAATGGCCAGTCGTGCCTTCAATACCTCCCGATCCTTGAACCCTCGTATTGCCCCTTGCTCATCGATTTTTGCCCACCAGAGTGCAGCCTGCGCCTTGCAGCGTTCAGCAGGAATTTCCCCGGCAACATAGGCTTTCGCCAGGCGCAGAGGATCCTGCTCGCAGTCGGAGAACTGGATATCCAGTTCCTCCAGAACCCTGATCAGGAAGCCGAGCTGGTGTTTGAGCGCAGCAGAGCTTTGAGTGGCCCGAACAATGGAGCCGATATTGAATTTCTTGAAGTCATCCGGATTCATGCAGCAACCTTGAAACTGAGTAAAGGATCACGACGATGGGGGCCCGATCATCATCGGGAACGCGCACATCCTATGGCCAACTATCCATTACGCAACGGTTGTTGGAAAATCGCCGGAGCGGTTCTCGCCATCAGGGCCCGGCCCGGTCACTAGAACAGTTCCTGCATCGTGCGCTGCATGTCCGCAGCGCCGTCGACAGCTGCCCCCTCTCCCGCGCCCACCGGCGGCACGTTGTCACTCCTGAACACCTCCATCGCCGTGCCCGGCGCCTGCGCGCTGGCGGCGCTGCCATCTTCCAGGTTGATCCGGCGGGTCACGATGCCATCCGGCTCCGGCTGGGAGTAAGGCGCCGTTCCCTCGAGCGCCGCCGTCATGAAGTCCATCCAGATCGGCAGCGCGATGGTCACGCCCCATTCGCGCCGCCCCAGGCTCTGCGGCTGGTCGAAACCGGCCCAGACGCTGGTGACGTAGTGGCCGTTGTAACCGGTGAACCAGGAGTCCTTGGCCTCGTTGGTGGTGCCGGTCTTGCCCGCGATGTCCGGGCGCTGCATGGCGGCTGCGGCGCGGCCAGTGCCGCGCTTGACCACGTCCTGCAACAGGCTGGTGAGCAGGTAGGTGGTGCGGCTGTCGACTATCTGCTCGGCCACCGCCTCGGGGGCTGGCCGCTGTGCAGTGGGGGCCGAACGCGGGCTGGCCTGGAACACGATCTGGCCCTTGGGGTCTTCAATGCGCTCTATGAAGTACGGGCTGATCTTGTAGCCGCCATTGGCAAAGGCGCTCCAGCCCGCGACCACCTCCATGGGCGTGACCGACGCGGTGCCCAGGGCCAGGGAAAGGTTGTGGGGCAGGTCCTGGGGGTCGAACCCGAAACGGGCGATGTAGTCGATGGTCTTGTCCACCCCCATGGCTTGCAGCAAGCGTATGGAGACCATGTTCCTTGAGCGGTTGAGGGCTTCGCGCAGGCGAATCGGCCCCAGGAAGGTCCGGTTCTCATTCTGCGGGCGCCACACCGGGCCGGAGTAGTCGCCCCCCAGGACGATGGGGGCGTCGTTGACCAGGCTCGCCGGGGTGTAGCCGCTGTCCAGCGCCGCGCAGTAGATGAAGGGCTTGAAGCTCGAACCCGGCTGGCGCCTGGCCTGCAGCACACGGTTGAAGCTGCTTTGTTGAAAATCAAAACCGCCCACCAGCGCCTGGATCGCCCCGTCCTCCGGGGCGATCGACACCAGCGCGCCCTGGGCCCTGGGCACCTGGCTGAAGCTCAGCAGCGGATCGTGCTCGGGGTCGACACGGATCACATCCCCGACCTTGACCACCTCGGCCGGGCGCACCGGCTGGCGCCCCAAGGCGCTGTGGCCCAGATAGGGGCGCGCCCATTTCATGCTGCTCCAGGGCACGGAGTGCTCCTGGCCACGGTCATCCACCACGCTGATGCTTTGCTCGAAAACCTGGGTCACCGCCACCGCCCGCAAGCCGCCATACGCTGGAAAAGCCTTCAGTCGCTCGGGCCACTGGCTGCCGGCCCGGCCTGCGAAATGCCCTTCAGGGCCGCGGTAACCATGGCGCTTGTCATAGACCTTCAAGCCCTTGCGCAGCGCGGAAGTGGCCGACGCCTGCAATGAACCGGGAACCGTGGTCACTACCCGCAGGCCCAGGGTGTAGGCCTCATCGCCAAAACGCCGGAACATTTCCGCCCTGACCATTTCTGCGATGTAGGGAGCATCGATCTCGGGTTCCGGGGCGTGGTAGCTGGCGTCTACCCCTTGCGCCAGGGCTGCTTGATACCTGGCTGTATCGATGCTGCCCAACGCGTGCATGCGCCCCAGAATCCAGTCGCGGCGCTGCTTGGCCCTGGCGGGGTTGTTGATCGGGTTGTAGCGCGATGGCGCCTTGGGCAGCCCGGCAATCATCGCCACCTGAGCCAGGCTCAGCTGCGCCACCGGCTTGCCGTAATAGATTCTGGCGGCTGCCGCGATGCCATAGGCGCGCTTGCCCAGGTAGATCTTGTTGACATACAGGTTGAAGATTTCCTCCTTGCTCAGGCTGCGCTCGATCTGCAGGGCCAGGAGAATTTCGCTGAGCTTGCGTGAAAAGGTCTGCTCGCGGCTCAGGAAGAAGTTCTTCGCCACTTGCATGGTGATGGTGCTGCCGCCGGAGCGAACGTGGCCGCTCTTGAGCAACTCGAACGCCGCCCGCAGCAACCCGGCCGGGTCGACCCCGGGGTGCTGATAGAAGTTGCCGTCCTCGGCGGCCATGAAGGCTGCTCGAAAGTCGGGGGGGATGTCCGCGCTGGCGAGGGGTATGCGCCGCACTTCACCGAACTCGGCAATGAGTTTCCCATCCCGGGTGAAGACCTGCAGGGGCTCTTGCAGATGCACGTCCCTGAGGGCAGCGACATCGGGAAGCCGGGGTTGCAGATACAGGTAGGTGCCGCTTGCGGCCAGCAGCCCCACGCTGACCAGCGCGAGCACACTCCAACCCAGATATTCAATGACTCGCACCCGCTGTTTCCTCGCTTACCGTTTTGAATGTGAACCTGACGGGCCCTGGAGCCCTGGCTGATTTCCTGCGCGCCTAGCTGGCGTTTACCGTCAGGGTGTTTGCGCGCTTGTCGCTGGATACCGGTACGGCGAACTGCGGCTGCAGATGCCCACTGGCATCGAGCAGCCAGGCGTCCATGACTTTCCTCACCACAGGGCCGGCCACCCGGGCCCCGGCCTCGCCGTTCTCGATCATCACCGCCACCACGATGGCCGGCTGTTCAGCCGGGGCGAAGCCGACAAAGAGCGCGTTGTCCCGGTGGCGCTCATGGGTCTTGTTGCGGTTGTAGCGTTCGCCCTGCTTGATCGCCACCACCTGCGCCGTGCCGCTTTTCCCGGCAATGCGGTACTGCGCGCCCCGGGCTGCTGCGCGGCCTACGCCACGGGGGTTGTGCATGACCATCTGCATGCCCTGGATGACCTGATCCCAGGAATGGGCATCCTTGAGCACGATGTTCGGCATGGGCCTGGGGTCGACCGGCGCCTGGCCGCCGACCGCCAGCGCCAGGTGCGGCCGGTGCCAGATCCCCCGATTGGCGATCAGGCTGGTGGCCTGGGCCAGTTGCAGGGGCGTGACCTGCATATAGCCCTGGCCGATGCCCAGAATCAGGGTTTCCCCGGGGAACCAGGGTTGCCGGCGGGTGGCGCGCTTCCATTCAGGGGACGGCATCAATCCCGCTGCCTCTTCGAACATGTCGATCGAAACCTTTTGCCCCAGGCCGAATTCGCTGAGGTAGCTGTGCAGCCTTCTGACCCCCAGCCTGTGGGCCAGGTCATAGAAGTAGGTGTCATTGGAGCGCATGATCGCGTCGTACATGTCCACCCAGCCTTCGCCGCCCCGGTTCCAGTTGCGGTACTTGTGCTTGTAGTTGGGCAGCTCGAAATAACCCCGGTCAAACACCTGGCTGGTGGGGGTGATCACGCCGCTGTCCAGGCCCGCCACCACCACCATGGGCTTGATGGTCGAGCCCGGGGGATAGAGCCCGCGCAACACCCGGTTGAACAGCGGCATGTCATCGGAATCGCGCAAGGCGGCGTAGCCTGGCGCAGAGATGCCCTTGACGAAGGGGTTGGGGTCGAAGCTCGGCCGGCTAACCATTGCCAGCACCTGCCCCGTGGCCGGGTCCAGGGCCACCACCGCGCCCCGCCGGTCCCCCAGCGCTTCCTCGGCGGCACCCTGCAGCCCGGCGTCGAGGGTCAGGACGATGTCCTGCCCGGCAATCGGGTTGTGCCGGCGCAGCACCCGCATCACCCGGCCCTGGGCATTGGTCTCCACTTCTTCAAACCCCATCTGGCCATGCAGGGCGTCTTCGTAGAAACGCTCGATCCCGGTCTTGCCGATCAACTGGCTGCGCAGGTATCGGGCCGGATCGAGGCGCTTGTACTCCTGCTCGTTGATCCGCCCGACATACCCCACCGAGTGGGCAAAATGCTCGCCATGGGGGTACTGCCTGAGAAACTGCGCCTGGACCTCGACACCGGGCAACAGGAACTGATTGACCGCTACCTGCGCGATCTGTTTTTCCGTCAGGTCCAGCATCAGCGTCACGGGCTCGAAGGCTCTTCTTGCGCGGCGCAGTTCCTTCTCGACCCGGCTGCGTTCGGCTTCGGGCAATTGCAGAATCCGCGCCAGATGGCCAAGGACGACACCGACATCCCCGGCGCGTTCACGGGTCAGGGTCAAGTTGAAACTGGCTACGTTATCGGCCAGAACCACGTTATTGCGGTCATAGATAAGCCCCCGTTCTGGCGGGATGAGCCTGATGTGCACGCGGTTCTTTTCCGCAACGGCAACCTGGTACTCATGTTGCGTCACTTGCAGAAAATAAAGCCTGACCACCAGCGCCGCGGTCAGCAGAACCACCAGCACGGCACTTGCCATTATTCGTTTGGTGACGATCGCATCTTCTGTTTGCTGGTGATTGAAGTTACTGATTTGCGGCATGGGCAACTCTTGCTGCATAGGCTTCAAATATCATCGGGAGCCACGTTATTGAGGCGCAGAGTCTGCGACATGATCTTGCTGAACAACGGGGCGGATACCAGCCCGCCAAAAAAACCGTGGTGCCTGGGGTTGTCCACCACGACCACGATCACGAACCTGGGGTTTGCCGCCGGGGCGAAGCCGGCAAACATGGCGCGATAGGAGCTGGCCAGATAGCCCTTGGCACCCTGGCTGGTTTTTTTCGCGGTGCCGCTTTTTCCGCCCACCTGATAGCCAGGCACCTTGGCCCGATAGATGCCCCTGGGGCCTTCAACCACCTGCACCAGCATGTCTTTCACGGTGTTGGCCACGCTGGCCGGCATCACCTGGACGCCCTTGGGCACGGCAGAAACCCGCAGCAGTGAAGCGGGCACCCGGACACCGCCGTTGACCAGGGTGGCGTAAGCCCTGGCCAGCTGTACCGCGGTAACGGACACCCCATAGCCGTAAGCCAGCGTCGCGGTTTCGGTGGGCCGCCACTCCCGGCGCAGGGGCAGCACCCCGGTCTGTTCACCGGGGAACCCTACGCCCGTCTCCTGGCCCAGCCCCACCCGGTGCAGCAGGTCATGAATCCGCGGTGCGCCGATATCGAAGGCCACCTGGCTGATGGCAACGTTGCTCGAACGCACCAGGATGCCGGTCAGGTCCAGGGTTTCGCCCGCGGTCCTGGAAGCATCGCGAATGGTGTATCGGCCGATCTGCAAGGTGCCGGTTGCCACGTGCACCCTGTCCCCCGGCTTCCAGCGCCCACTTTCCAGCGCGGCGGCCACCGAGAACGGCTTCAGGGTTGAAGCCGGCTCGAATACATCAACCACTGCGCGATTGCGCATCATCGACGGCGTCACCCGAGAGCGATTGTTCGGGTTGTAGCTGGGCTGATTGGCCAAGGCCAGGATCTCGCCGGTGCGCACATCCATGATCACCACGCTGCCGGCATCCGCACCATTGCTGGCAATGCCCTCGCGCAGCTCTCGATCGGCCACGTATTGCAGGCGCAGATCCACAGACAGCGCGAGTGCCTGCCCGGGCCTGGCCAGGCGCGAAACCCCCAGGTCCTCGATCAAGTGGCCACGGAGATCCTTGAGCACCAACTGCTTGCCATCGCGCCCGCGCAGCACACTCTCATAAGCCAGTTCGAGCCCTTCGCTACCGCGGTTGTCGATATCGGTAAAGCCGATGACGTGCGCGATGGAGGCGCCCGCCGGATAAAACCTGCGGGACTCTTGCAGCGTATGAACCCCCGTGACCTTGAGTGCCTGCACCGCCTGCATCATCTGTTCCGCCACCTGGGGAGCAACGCGCCGATGCAGGTAGGCAAACTCTTTCTGCCGGTTGCGCAGGATGATCGAGCTCAACCGGCTCTGTGGCACGTCAAGCGCCTGGGCCAGCGCAGCCCAGTGGCCCTGCTCGCCCATCAGCTCCCGGGGGTTGAGCCAGACCGTGGTCACCGGCGTGCTGACGGATAGAGGCTGCCCATGGCGATCGGTGATCAAGCCTCGGTAGGCCGGGATAGCCACAGAGCGCAGGCTTCGGGCATCGCCCTGCTTGATCAGAAACGCCTTGTCGGCGATCTGCAGTTGAATGATCCGGCCGCACACAATTGCGGCCATCACCCCCACCAGAACAACAGCCAGCCTGAATCGCCACGGATAACCAGACGCTGGGCTATGGGTTAAAGCCATAAGAATAAAACCACTTTCCAGCCACTGACCTTTGATAGCGAAACAATTACGTTTCCCTGTACCGGACCTTCAAGCCACACACTTATTCCGATAACCACAAGGGCGGCCTTATATCCAGCCTTTGCAGGATCTGCGAGTTGATACTGCCGGTTAACGGAAGTTCACAGTCCATCTGGAACAGAAAGATGGCTTCTTCGGTTTTCTCCCCCACCACGCCATCTATTGTTCCCTGATAATAATTTCGCGCCGCCAGGGCCTGCTGCAATCTACCCACAACCTCTTCTCCCAAAGGTGAGCCGATGGCGGTTTCAAACAGGCAAGCAGAAGCCGCAAAGGCCCAGGCAAAGAGCACCATGGCCGCAAGATACTTACAGTGGCGCGCCATACTTCAACCTCTGGTTAAAACCTCTTACCCAACAGCCAAGGCTTATGCCCGCCTATAAAAAAACCGAACTAACGGGCACTAACCCAGTATTGGAAACATCAACACCGGCTCTGTAATTCAAGCCGTTGATTGTTTTGGCGGGTCATTTTATGGCTGGTACAATATAGATCAATACTCTATTCAAGCTATCTGATATGAAAACCATTGATATCGAGAACACCGACCTGAACCTGCTCCGGGTTTTTGCCGCCCTGGTCGAAGAAGGCGGTGCCAGCCGCGCGGCTATCCGGCTGGGCGTCACCCAGCCGGCGGTCAGCGCTTCCCTTGCACGTTTGCGAGAGATCTATAGCGACCCGTTGTTTGAGCGCACAGGGCGCGGCCTGCGCCCGACCATGCGCGCAAACGAGTTGTACCCCCTGGTCGAAGAAGCCATCAACCGCTGCAGGCTGGCCCTGGCCATGGCCTCCGACGGCCAGCAAGTGCAGGGCCGCACCCTCACCATCGGGCTCTCCGATGACAGTGAAATCGCCCTGGGGCAGAAGATTCTCTCGGTGGTGGAAGAGCGCCTGCCCGGGCTGCGCATCCTCTTCCGGCAAACCCACAGCGGCGTCGTACAAGACATGCTGATGGGCCACAAGATCGATCTCGCCATCTCCGCCGGAGGCTTGTCCTCGCACTTGATCACCCGCATCAGGCTGGGCCGCGGCAACTACCTGGGCATCGCCGATGCCCACAACACCGTCCCGGTGACCGCGGAGGATTACGCTCAGCGCCCGCACCTGCTGGTGTCGTCCGCAGGTTATGTCGGCATTGTCGATGAAGGCCTGAACAACGTCGGCCTGACCCGCACGATCAAGGCCTCGACCTCGCACTTCGCCGCCGTTCCCTTTCTGCTGGTGGGCTCCAAACTGATCACCACCGTGCCCACCCATGCCGCACGCGCAATGGAACGGATCAGTTCGCTGCAAACCTTCCCCTGCCCCGTGCCCATGCCTTCCTACGAACTTGAGATCGGCATGCGCGTGGGCAGCAAACACGACAACGCGTTGCAGATCGTCAAGTCACTGCTGCTGGATTCGATCAAGGAGCATTTCTTTCTGCAATGAAGGGCGAAGGCTTACGAACGTCTCAGAACGGACACTTGCTACAGCACCGCCACTAACCCCGGGGCACGTAATACAATCCCCGCCCCCGCCGCCTGAAGGATCAGCCATGTCCGTCACCAATCCCAAAGTCATCGATTTCTGGGGGATCTCCAAGGAGGCTCCCAACGACCTGCTACTGGTGATGACCGACCACCTCGAATGGGGCGACAAGGCGGAACAAGGCGAGCACTTGCTCGTGCTGCAAGAGAAAATCAACAGCTACATCGCCTTCATCGAAAGTGGCGAGATCTACACCGAGATCCCCGGCGCCTATGGCAAGTACCCGATCATCCGGGTCATTGGCTTGTATGAATTGCCCGCGCAGGCCGAGTACTTCATGGCCCGCGTGACCGAAACCCTGAATGACGTGGGCATTGGCTTCGAGTTCGAGCTCAGGGTCGACGAGAGGATTCGCAACATGTAAGCCGGGCCGGGCACGGCGCTGCCTCAGGCAGGCTTGATCACAGCCCGGTTGAGGGCAATCACATCCACATGCTGCTGGTGCGAGAAGTGCTCGATCACGTCTTGCAGGTGCACATGTTCCAGGCCATTGGCCGCCATGTCGGCTGAAGCCTTGATCAGGAACTCACCCAGCGCCCTGAGTGTGTCCGGCTCGGCGAGAACGGTCAGCAGCCTCCCTCAGCCCTCTTTCTGCAACCGCGCAATCAAGGTGTCGATAAAGAACGCCAGGCTTTCCGGCAGCACCCGCTTGGGCATGGTCAGCACCTGAATGTCCCGATCGCCCAAGCGCGGGTTGGACAGGGGCACCGATACCAGCCCATCCATCCCCTGCCCTTCGCCGCTGATGGCGCTGGCAAAGGCCACCGTGTCGGACTGGCGCACAAACTCATGCAGGGCCCCGGAGAAGTTGCAGGTCATCACCTGATCGAAGCTCAGGCCGTCCATCTGGCACACCAGGTCCAGCAGTTGCCGCTGGGTGGTGCCCTTGGGCGTCAAGGCCACGGGAAACGCCTGCACCTGCTCCAGTGACAGCACCCCGGCGCTGGCCAGCGGATGCCCCACGCGCATCAGGGCGCGAATCGGCGAGCGGATCGAATAGCACACGTTGACTCCCTCCACCGGCTCGGTGCTGAAAGTCAGCCCCACGTCCGCCTCGCCTCGGCGAATGCGCTGCACGCACTCGTGGGGCGAGATCACGTCCAGGCGGTACTCGGCTCCGGGCCGCAGGCGGTAATGCTCCAGCAGCACCCGCGGCAGGAAATACCGCGACAGGCCCTCGGTGGATACCAGGCGGATTACCTTGGCCCCCGGGTAACCCTCGCCCCGCAGTTCGGCGAGGATGTTCTCCTGTTCCAGCCAGGTACGCCGGGCGTGTTCGGCCAGGGCTTCGCCAGCGGCGGTGAGTTGCATGCCCCGCGGGCGCCGCTCGAACAGCGCCACGCCAACGCTCTCTTCCAGCAGGGCGATCTGCCGGCTCACCGCGCTGGGGGCGATGTGCAAACGCTCCCCGGCCGCCGCCAGGGAGCCGGCATCGATCACCGCCAGAAAATACCGATAGTCCATCTGCATCCCCTTGCCAGGCATCCAATTTTTAGAATCATGCCTTCAAAAAACAGCAATATACAGATGCCTTTGCCAACTCCACCATGGGCCCGTTCCCCTTGCCCGACCGGAGTTGCAATGACCAAGCAAGCTGCCCTCGCCGGCGTTCGCCAGTACCTGGACGACGGCCACTTTGAACAGGACCTGCGACGCCGGGTGGCGTTTCGCAGTGACAGCCAGGACCCGGCCCACGCCAGCGAGTTGCCGCGCTACCTGCTGGAGGAAATCCAGCCGCTGCTGCAGCGCCTGGGCTTCGACTGCCACATGCTGGCCAACCCCGAGGCCGGCGGGCCGTTCCTGATTGCCACGCGCCTGGAAGACCCGGCCCTGCACACGGTGCTCAGCTACGGCCACGGCGACGTGGTGCCGGGTTACGCCGAACAGTGGCGCGCGGGCCTGAATCCCTGGCAACTGACCCTGGAGGGCGAACGCTGGTACGGCCGTGGCACCGCCGACAACAAGGGCCAGCACAGCATCAACCTGACCGCCCTGGAGCAAGTGCTCAAGGCCCGCGACGGGCGCCTGGGTTTCAACCTCAAGCTGCTGTTCGAGATGGGCGAGGAAGCCGGTTCCCCGGGGTTGCGCCAGCTGTGCCAGGAGCAGCGAGAGTTGCTGCGGGCCGATGTGTTTATCGCCTCGGACGGCCCACGGCTGAATCAGGCCCGGCCGACGCTGTTCCTTGGCTCCCGCGGTTCAGCGCAGTTCCGCCTGGAGGTAAACACCCGGGACAAGGGCCTGCACTCGGGCAACTGGGGCGGGGTGATGAGCAACCCCGGCGTGGTACTGGCCAACGCCCTGGCCAGCCTGGTGGACCAGAACGGCCGCATCCGCTGCCGCGAACTGCTGCCGGCGAACATTCCCGACAACGTGCGCGCCGCCATCGCCGACCTGGAGATTGACCGCGACTCCCTGGGCCGCCCGCTGGACGAACACTGGGGCGAACCGGGGCTGACCCTGGGCGAGCGCCTGTTTGCCTGGAACACCCTGGAAATCCTCGCTTTCAGCACCGGCAATCCGCAAAAGCCGGTGAACGCGATTCCACCCCGGGCCGTGGCCTACTGCCAATTGCGCTTTGTCCTCGGCACGCCCTGGCAGCAGCTGGAAAGCCTGCTGCGTGCGCACCTGGACCGCGAAGGTTTCAGCCAGGTGGAGGTCATCATGGAGCGCTGTTCCCCGGCCACCCGCCTGGACCCGGACAACCCCTGGGTCCGCTTCGCCAAAGCCTCCATCGGCAACAGCAGTTCACAACGCCTGGCCCTGCTGCCGAACCTGGCGGGCACCCTGCCCAACGACATCTTCGCCGACGTGCTGGGGCTGCCGACCCTGTGGATTCCCCACTCCTACCCCGGCTGCTCGCAGCACGCCCCGGACGAACACCTGCTGCTGCCGGTGATTCGCGAGGGCCTGGAGATCATGACGGCCCTGTTCTGGGACCTGGGGGACCTGCCCCGGGCCTGAGGCCGTCGCTTACCCCGCCCGACGCCGCTCGGGCACCTGTCGCTCAAAATCCAACAATAAGCAGGAGCGTCCTTCATGACCGAGTTAACCGCCACCTCGACCGCGATCCGGGTCGAACCCAAAGCTTTATGGAAACCCATCGGCGCCGCCTTGATCGGCAACACCCTGGAGTGGTTCGACCTGTCGATCTACGCCTACTTCGCCCTGACCATCAGCCAGGTGTTCTTTCCCACGGCCGACCCGACCTTCTCCCTGCTGCTGGCCTTCGCCACCTTCGGCATCTCGTTCCTGCTCCGCCCCCTGGGCGCGGCGGTACTGGGCTCCTACGCCGACCGCCGGGGCCGCAAGAAGGCCCTGACCCTGTCGATCCTGATCATGCTGACGGGCACCCTGCTGATCGCCATCATGCCCAGCTACGCCACCCTGGGCCTCGCCGCGCCGATCGGCATCCTCCTGGCCCGGCTGCTGCAAGGCTTCTCCGCCGGTGGCGAGTTCGGCACCTCCACCGCCTTCATGCTGGAACACGCGCCGCCGCGCACCCGGCACTTTGTCGCCAGCCTGCAATTCGCCAGCCAGGGCTTTGGCGTGGTCATCGCCTCGACCTTCGGCTACTTCCTGACCAAGCACCTCGATGCACAGCAGATGCTCGACTGGGGCTGGCGCGTGCCGTTCTTCTTCGGCCTGCTGCTGGGCCCGGTGGGCCTGTACATCCGCCGTACGGTGGACGAGTCGCCGGACTTCAAGGCCAGCGAACCGGGGGAACGCCCTTTGCGCGAAGTGCTGGTGACCCAGAAGACCCTGCTGCTGATCGCCATGGGCACCCTGGTGGTGTCGACCGCCTCGAACTACATGATCCAGTACATGCCCTCCTACGCCGCCACCCGCCTGGACATCGCCCAGTCCTCGGGCTTTTTGGCGACCCTTACCGGCGGCCTGATCCTGACCATCATCACGCCCATCGTCGGCTACCTGTCCGGCCATATCGGTCGCCTGAAAATCATGCTGGCAGCGGCGGTGGTCTATGCCGTGGCGATCCTGCCGGCGTTCTTCTGGCTCAACAGCCGCCCCAGTGCCAGTTCGCTGCTGCTGGTGGTGGCGCTGATGGCCCTGATCAAGGCGGTGTACTTCGCCCCGCTGCCGTCGCTGATGGCGGACATCTTCCCGGTGCGCACCCGGGTCACCGGCATGTCCCTGAGCTACAACCTGGGGGTCACGATCTTCGGCGGTTTTGCCCCGGTGATCGCTACCGGATTGATTGCCCTGACCGGCTCACAGCTGGCACCGAGTTTCTACCTGATGCTGGCGGCAGCGTTGAGCGTCGTAGCTCTGTTGATGGCGCGCAAAAAACTCGGAATGACCTGAGAGAGGGCCAAGCCAAACGCCGTGTAGGAGCCGGCTGCCGGCGAACAGATCGTTGGGCCTTGCAGCGTCTGGACGGGCGTCTTCGCTGGCAAGCCAGCTCCTACAGCAGGCAGATAGTCCGTGCCGTTCCCCGTAGGAGCCGGCTTGCCGGCGAAACGGCCCTTGGGCCTTGCAGCGCCTGGACGGGCGCCTTCGCTGGCAAGCCAGCTCCTACTGCACCGGCAAGAAATTCATCAGCAGCAGGCTCTGCGCGTAATTGAACCCCACCCGCCGGTAGCGCTCATCGAGAATCTGCGTGAGCAAATCCAGGCGCGCGACGATCTTGCCGAACTCCACGGCAAAACTCAGGTTGCTGCCCTCCTCGGAAATCTCGTTGGAGAACAGCAACAGCACCCCATTGGCATCCTGGCGCTGGCTCAGCAGCCAGGTGGCCTTCTCGATATTGCGCGCGGCGTTGCTGATGAACTGCGGGTCGATGGTATCGGTCATGTAGAACTCGGTGCGCCCGCCATGGGCGGTCACCAGCATGCTGCCAATGGCATAGATGAACGCCCCCACCCGATCGCCCTGGAACTCCGGGCTCAGGGAATAGCTCAGGGCCGCCAGGTCGCGACGATCCCCCAGGGCCGGCAGCGGCTGGCGCTTTTCGATGGCATTGCGGATCTCGCGCTGGGCCGTGGTGCCATCGGGGAAACCCGACTTGCGCCACTGGCTGGGGTTGCGCAGGTAGAGCTTGCCCATCAGCAGGTACAGGCTCTGCAGGTTGTCGCGCATGCCGATGGTGGCCATGCGATCGACGCTGGTCTGGAAGAATTCGTCAGGCTTGCCTTCACGAAACTGTTTGGCAAAATCGCGCCCTTGCTGTTGGGTACAGGCCGTGGCGCCAAGCATCAGCAGCGCCACCAGGAACAGGCGCTGAAAGCGGGTTTGCATCATGCAAGAAGAGGGAGCGTAGGCCATCGGCACCGGGTCGGAATTCACGGGCTGCGGCGGGGATCGGCGCGGCCAGGCCAGGTGATAGAACGCAAAACTGTAAAAAAGTGCGATGGCCGCGGCCGGCCATCGCCAAATCGCTCGCTTACGAGCGTCGCAACTGACCGGGGGACACGATGATCTTGACGTTGTGTTCCTTGTTGTTGACCAGTTCCTCGAAGCCCTGGCCGACAATCTCTTCCAGCTGGATGCGCCCGGTCACCAGGGGCGAAATATCCAGCCGGCCATCGGCGATAAAGGCGATCACATCGGCGAACTCACCGTTGTAGGCCAGGGCCCCCAGCACCGTTTTCTCGGTGGCCACCAGCTCGAAGAAGTTGAACTCGCTGGGCTCTTCGAATATCCCCACCAGCACGCACTTGCCGGCCTTGCGGATCAGGTCGATGGCCAGCTTGGCGGTGTGCTTGTTGCCTATGCACTCAAAGCTGACATCGGCCCCCAGCCCGCCGGTCAGGCGCTTGACCTCGGCCAGGGCATCGCACTCCTTGGGGTCGAGCACGTGGGTCGCGCCCACCTCCAGGGCCTTGGCCTTGCGCGCGCCGGACATTTCCAGGGCGATCACCTGGGCCGCGCCGGCGGCCTTGGCGCACATGATGGTGCACAGGCCGATGGTGCCGGCGCCGACCACCACCACGTTCTGCCCCAACAAACTGCCGGCTTTTTTCACCGCGTGCATGCCCACCGCCAGCGGCTCGATCAGCGCTCCGGCCTCGGCGGGAAAGTTGGCCGGCAAGGCGTACAGCAGGTTGGCCGGCACGTTGACCAATTCGGCGAAGGCGCCGTTGTTCATCAGCCCGGTAAAGGCCAGGTTTTCGCAGATGTTGTACAGGCCGTGGGTGCAGTAGTAGCAGGTGCCGCAGTGCTGGCAGGCGTCGGCGGCCACCGGCTGGCCAACGCTGAAACCCTGGACCCCTTCGCCCAGGGCGACGATTTCGCCGCAGAACTCGTGGCCGAGGATGCACTGGCCCTTGATCCCGGTCAGCGGGTGCGGTGCGTCCACCGGAATGAACACCGGCCCGGCCACGTATTCGTGCAGGTCGGAGCCGCAGATGCCGCACCAGTCAACGCGGATCTGCACCCAGCCGGCAGGCGGCGCGTCGGGCAGCGGTACGTCTTCGACGCGGATATCGTGGCGGCCGTGCCAGACCGCGGCACGCATGCTGGAAACAGGCTTGAGGGAAACACTCATCTTGGCTTCTCCTTATTCTTGTAGAGCTGCGACGGCCCCCTGGCCGCCGCAGAACACCTCAGTGCTGCTGGATAAAGTCGAGGATCAGGCGGTTGACCTGCTCCGCCGCTTCCATCTGCAGCATGTGCCCCTGCCCCGGCAGCACCTCGATCTGCGCCTTGAGATCGGCGCTGTGGCTCACCGGAATGATCCGGTCGTCGCTGCCCCAGATCACCAGCACCGGCTGCGGGCCGTCCTGCACCACCGGGCGCAGGTCGGCGTGCTGGCGGCCGTCGGCAAACAGGTTGCCGGCCAACTGCCCGAGGGCCGCCTGCACCCCTTCCAGGCGCTTGTACTTGAGCATGTCGTCGAGCATCTGCCGGTTCACCAGCTCGGCGTTGGAGAACAGCTGCACCAGCTGCGGCTTCAGCGCATTGCGGTTGCTGGCCTCGACAAAACCTTGCAGGTAGTCGCCGTTGATCTCGCGGCCCAGCCCGGCGCTGCCGATCAGGGTCAGGGTGCGCACGCGGTCCGGCGCCAGCCGCGCGGTGTTGAGGGACACCGCGCCGCCCATGGAGTGGCCCACCAGATGGGCCACGGGAATCTCCAGGTGATCCAGCAGCGCCAGCAGCACCTGGCTCAACTCGTCCAGGTCGCCCCGTTGCAGGGCCTTGGCCGATTCGCCGTGGCCCGGCAGGTCGAGGGCGATCACCCGGCGCCCGGCGGCCAGGGCTTCGTGGTTGAACAGCCAGTTGTTGAGGTCGCCGCCAAAGCCGTGCACCAGCAGCAGCGGCGTACCGCCTTCACCGCGCTCGAAATAGCGGATCAGGCGGCCGCCCAGTTCGACCTTCTGCGGCGCCGGGCCGCTATCTTCATCGGCGCTGTCGCCGGGCACGAAGCTGGCCTGGAACTGCTCGATCACCGCGTCGATCTCGGCGTCACTGGCCTCGCCATCGACCACGATGCCCAGCAGCGCGCCCACCGCCAGGGTCTCGTCCTGGCGGGCGATCTGCCGACGCAGGATGCCGGAGAACGGCGCCTCGACGCTGCTGGAGATCTTGTCGGTCTCCACGTCCAGCACTTCATCGCCCTTGCTGATGCTCTGGCCTTCTTCCTTGAGCCAGGCATCGACCCGGCCCTCGGTCATCGACAGGCCCCACTTGGGCATGGTCAGGGTATGGATCTGGCTCATCAGCGGCTCCACTCGATCACAGTGAGCACGGCTTTCTCGATCTTCGCCGCGTCGGGGATGTACAGGTCTTCCAGGGCGTCGGAGAACGGCACTGGGGTGTGGGGCGCGGTGACCATTTCAATCGGCGCCTTGAGGGAGGCGAAGGCTTTCTGCGCCACCAGGGCCGAGATGTCGGTGGCCATGGAGCAGCGTGGGTTGGCTTCGTCGATCACCACCAGGCGCCCGGTCTTCTCCACGCTTTCCAGGATGCTGTCTTCATCCAGCGGGCTGGTGGTGCGCAGGTCGATCACCTCGCAGTCGACGCCGCGCCCGGCCAAGCTGCGGGCCGCATCCAGGGCGGTGTTCACCGTGCGCCCGTAGGACACCAGGGTCACGTCCTTGCCGTCGCGCAGGAAGTTGGCCTCGCCGAAGGGAATCGCGTAGGACTCCTCCGGCACTTCGCCCTGCAGGCTGTAGAGCAGCTTGTGCTCGCAGAAGATCACCGGGTCGTTATCGCGGATGGCCTGGATCAGCAGGCCCTTGGCGTCGTAGGGCGACGAGGGGCAGACCACTTTCAGCCCGGGGATGTGGGTCCACAGCGAGGTCAGCATTTGCGAGTGCTGGGCCGCGGCGCGCAGGCCGGCGCCGACCATGGTGCGGATCACCAGCGGGGTCTGGGCCTTGCCGCCGAACATGTAGCGAAACTTCGCCGCCTGATTGAGGATCTGGTCCAGGCAGCAGCCGGCGAAGTCGACGAACATCAGCTCGCACACCGGGCGCACGCCACGGGTGGCGGCGCCGACCGCGGCGCCGACGTAGCCGATCTCCGACAGCGGGGTGTCCAGCACCCGCCCGGGGAATTGATGGTAGAGGCCCTTGGTCACCCCGAGCACGCCGCCCCAGGCGTCGTTGTCGCCGGGGGCGCCGGCGCCGCCCGCCACGTCTTCACCCATGATGAACACGCTGGGGTCGCGCCGCATTTCCTGGGCCAGGGCTTCGTTGATGGCCTGCTGGTAACTGATTTTTCTCGCCATGATGGTGGTCTCTTGTTGTTCTGTGGGGCGTTATGGATAAGCGACGTACACGTCGCTGAGCAGGTCGGCGGGGCTCGGCTTGGGGTCGGACTTGGCCTTGCGCACCGCGTCTTCGATCAGCGCTTCCACGTCGGCATCGATCTGGTCCAGCTGGCTGGCCTGCACCAGGCCCGAACGGGTGGTGCGCTCGCGGAACTGCATCAGGCAGTCGTTGTGCTCGCGGTAATGCTTGACCTCGTCGGGGGCGCGGTAGGTCTGGGCGTCGCCCTCGAAGTGGCCGTAGTAGCGGGTCAGCTTGACCTCGATCAGCGACGGCCCCTCCCCGGCCCGGGCCCGCTCCACGGCGGCGCCGGCAGCTTCGTGCACGGCGAAGAAATCAAAACCGTCCACCGTCACTCCGGGCATGCCGAAACCGGCGGCGCGGTCGGCGATGTGGTCGCACGCCACCGACCAGTTGGAGGCCGTGGCTTCGGCGTAGCCGTTGTTCTCGGCGATGAACAGGCACGGCAGGTTCCACACCGAGGCCATGTTCATGGCCTCGAACACCGCGCCTTCGTTGGAGCCGCCGTCGCCGAAGAACACCACCGACACGCCGTCGGTGCCTTGCAGCCGGGCGGCCAGGGCCGCGCCCACCACCAGCGGCGCGCCGGCACCGACGATGCCGTTGGCGCCGAGCATGCCCTTCTCGAAATCGGCGATGTGCATGGAGCCGCCCTTGCCCTGGCAGACCCCGGTCTTCTTGCCGTAGATCTCCGCCATCATCCCGTAGACGTCCACGCCCTTGGCGATGCAATGGCCGTGGCCGCGGTGGTTGGAGGCGATGCAGTCGTCGTCGCGCAGGTGGGCCATGACCCCGGCGGCCGAGGCTTCTTCCCCGGCGTAGAGGTGGACGAAACCGGGGATCTCGCCGGTGGCGAATTCCACGTGCAGGCGTTCTTCGAATGCGCGGATGGTGCGCATCACCCGGTAGGCGTGGAGCAACTGGTCAGTGGTCAGGGATGTCGACATTTTTATTCTCCAGGGTGTCTTCGGACTGAAGGTTCACGGGGTGTTGCCGGTGATCGCGGTCGATGGCCAGCAGGCGCTGGCGCGCCGCGTGTTCCAGGACCGCGTTGACGTCGATGCTCAGCGGGCCGCCGGCATCCAGGGTGACCGTGGGCCGGTCGTGGGGGTTGAATTCGATCTCGCGCTCGCCATCCAGGGCCAGGGTGCCGGCGTTCAGGCACAGGGGCTGGGGCACATCGGGTTGCAGGTAGCCGGCCTCCAGCACCCCGCAGCCCTGCAGCAGGCCGGGGGCCAGGGGCACCAGCAGCGCCTCGGGGGATTGCGGGTCCAGGCGCATCCAGGCGCCGTGGGGTTCCTGGCGGGTGACCGGCAGCCACAGCCCGCAGAGCGCGGAAATGCCGATGGACTGCGGTTCGGCGAAGGTCACGAATACCTGGGCCAGATCGCTGGCGCGGCTGATGGCCCGGGCACCGACAAAGGCCAGGGGCGACACCGCCACATCCACCAGGGCCACTTCGCATAGGCCCCGGGACGGCTCGCGCACCAGCAGGCGCTTGTTGCGCCGCAGGGCGATCTCGGCGGGCACCCGGCCGCTGGCGTAGAGCCCGCCGGCCAACCCGGCGCTGGTGGCTTCGCGCAGCTCCGGAAAGGCGTTGTTGGTGCCGGTGGACAGGGTCAGCAGCGGAATGTCGCCGACCTCGGCGGCCACCGCCTTGTGGGTGCCGTCGCCACCGAGCACGGCGATCAGCGACACCCCGCGCTCGGCCATCCAGCGCGCTGCCTGGCGGGTGTCCTCGACGCTCTGGCGCAGGGTCAGGTCGAGAAACTCCAGGGCCGGCCAGTGCTGCTCCCGGGCCTGGCGGCTGCGGCTGTTTTTCTGCACCGCGGCGGCGATGCCGGTCATGTCAGTGGGCATCAGCACCTGGGTGATGCCGGTGGCGCCAAAGGCCGCCAGCAGACGCTGGATCACCGAGACCTTGTCGGTGCTGGAGAACAACCCGGCATTGGCGGTGAGGCGGCGCACATCACGGCCCGAAGCCGGGTTGGCGATGATGCCGACAGTGAGGGGGCGGCGGCTCATGGGCTCACCGCGGGCGGAGCACAGGCAGGAGAAAACATCGGGCACCTCGTTCTTATTCTTCGATGGGCCAGTCGGCGCGGGTTGCCAAGGGCTGGTTGCCAAGAGCCAGAGCAAGGCCGGTGCCAGTTATGGAAAAACCGCTGCAAAGGCCCGTGGCAGAGCGGCTGTTGCACTCGCCTGCAGGTGTCGGGAAGCCCTGCGCCTGAGACGTTGCATGTCAGGCTGCACGGGGCCTTGGCGAGACCCTGAGACGTTGCGTCTCAGCGCCCCCACGGCGCCGCCCGGTGCTTGTCGGGAGCCGCGGATCGGCGCTTAATGCGCCCACAACGATAAGAAGCTGCAACCGGAGGCCTTCATGCTTTCCGCACATTCAAAAGCCCATGTGGACTGCGTCAGCCGGGTCCTGAAAAACGCCGATCACCTGCCCCAGGCGCCGGTGCCGAGCCTGATCCTCGATTCCTGGCGCCGCTCCATGGAGCAGCACCAACTGGACCCCGGCTCGCTGCAGGGGCCGCGCATCCTGTCCGAAAACGTGCTCAAGGAATGCCGCGAGCGTTCCGAGCTGTTCCTGCGCATCGCCAGCGAAGAAGTGGCCCGCCTGCATGGCCGGGTGCGCGACGCCGACTACTGCGTGCTGCTCACCGACGCCCAGGGCCAGACCATCGACTACCGGGTGGAATCCACCCTGCGCAACGACTGCCGCAAGGCCGGGCTGTACCTGGGCACCTGCTGGTCGGAGGGTGAAGAAGGCACCTGCGGCGTGGCGGCGGTGCTCACCGCGCGCACGCCGATCACCGTGCACAAGCGCGACCATTTTCGCGCCGCGTTCATCGGCCTGACCTGTTCCGCCGCCCCGGTGTTCGACCCCCAGGGCGAGTTGCTGGGGGTGCTGGATGTGTCGGCGGTGCGTTCCCCGGACGACCGCCGTTCCCAGCACCTGATCCGGCAGATGGTGGTGCAGAGCGCGCGGGAGATCGAACAGGCATTCTTCATGAACAGCGCCCAGGGCTACTGGGTGCTGCGGGCCCATGCCAGCCCCGGCTATGTCGACAGCCAGCCGGATTACCTGCTGGCCTGGGACGACGACGGTTGCCTGCGCGCGCTCAACCCGGCGGCGCGCCATTACCTGCTGCGCCGCTATGGCCGCTTGCCGCAGCACATCGCCCAGGTGTTCGACCCGCAGCTGTTGCAGCGCGCCCGCGACGAAGCCCTGTGCCCCCTTTCCGATAACCTCCACGGCCGCCTGCAAGCCCCAAGGCGCCCGGCACAGCGCCCGCGCCTGAGCCTGGCCGGAGAACCGCTGGACCCGCGGGTGGAACAGAGCCTGCGCCTGGCGGTGCGGGTCAAGGACCGCCACCTGCCGGTGCTGATCCAGGGCGAGACCGGTTCCGGCAAGGAAGTCTTCGCCCGCCAGCTGCACCAGGCCAGCCAGCGTCGGGACCGGCCCTTTGTCGCGGTGAACTGCGCGGCGATTCCCGAGAACCTGATCGAAAGCGAACTGTTCGGCTACGTCGCCGGGGCCTTTACCGGCGCTTCGAACAAGGGCATGCAGGGCCTGCTGCAACAGGCCGATGGCGGCACCCTGTTCCTCGATGAGATCGGCGACATGCCCCTGGCCTTGCAGACCCGCCTGCTGCGGGTGCTGGCCGAGGGTGAAGTGGCGCCGCTGGGGGCCGCGCAGCGCAAGGCGGTGGATATCCAGGTGATCTGCGCCACCCACCGCGATCTGGAGGCGCTGGTGGCCGAAGGCAGCTTTCGCGAGGACCTGTATTTCCGCCTGGGGGGGGCGCGTTTTCAGTTGCCACCGCTGCGCGAGCGCAGCGACCGGCTGGCGCTGATCACCCGGATTGTCGAAGAGGAATCCAAGCGCTGCGGTGCGCCGGTGCAACTGGGCAATGCGGCGCTGGAATGCCTGTTGGGCTACCGCTGGCCGGGCAACGTGCGGCAATTGCGCCATGTGCTGCGCTATGCCTGCGCGGTGTGCGAAGGGCCGCTGATCCAACTGCATGACTTGCCCGAACAACTGCGCGGCGCCGAGGCCGAAGGCGCCCTGCCCGCCCTGGAAACCGCCACCAGCCCCGAGCGCCAGGCCCTGCTGGACGCCCTGGTGCGCCACCGCTGGAAACCCGTGGCGGCAGCCAAGGCCCTGGGCATTTCCCGCGCCACCCTGTACCGCCGCGTGCAGCAGCACGGCATCCAGATGCCCGGCCGCAGCCCGGCCTAACCCACACCGACCGTAGGCGCCGGCTTGCCGGCGAATGGGCCCTCGGATCAGGCGGTGATCTTGCGGGCGCCTTCGCTGGCAAGCCAGCTCCTACAAGGGACTGCATGACGGGACGAAATCCGTAGGAGCCGGCTTGCCGGCGAACAGGCCCTCGGATCGGGCGGTGATCTTGCGGGCGCCTTCGCTGGCAAGCCAGCTCCTACGGGGGGCTGTGTGACGGGACGAAATCCGTAGAAGCCGGGATGTCGTGGAATCAGGCGGGGGCTGGCTGGAAACGGGCGCGGTAGCGCCCGGGACTTTCGCCGGTCCACTTCTTGAACGCGCGATGGAAGGCGCTGGGCTCCTGGAAGCCGGTGAGTTCGGCGATCTCGCTGATGCTGACGGAGGTGCGCCGTAGCAGCTCGACGGCGACGCCGCGGCGCACTTCGTCCTTGATTTCCTGGTACGAGCCGCCTTCGCGCTCCAGGCGCCGGCGCAGGGTGCTGGCGCTCATCTGCACTTCGCGGGCGAAGGCTTCCAGGGTCGGCCACTGGCTGTAGTGGCTGCCCCGCAGGCGCTGGTGCACCTGGGTGGTCAGCCCGTGCTGGTTGCGAAAGCGGATCACCAGCCACTGCGGCGCGCTGCGCAGGAACACCTTGAGCGAGGCCAGGTCCTGGACCACCGGCAGGCGCAGGAAGCGGCTGGCGAATTCGATCTCGGTGCGCCCGGCGTTCCAGCTCAGGTTGCTGCCCCACAGCAGCGCATCGTCGCTGAGGCTCAGGCGCGAGTGGCGAAAATCGGCGCGGTCGATGGGAATCCGTCGCCCGCCGAGCCAGCACAACAGGCTGATAACCAGCACCAGCAGGGTTTCCTCGGCGTAGTGGCTGCGCAGCGGGTCGGCGCAGCGGCTGTCGAGGCTGATCACCGCGCGCTTGCCCCGCAGGCTGAGGCTGGCGCCGACGTCCCGTAAAAACAGGCCGAAGTTGTTCAGGCACTGGCGCAGGGCCTTTTCCAGATTGGGCTCCTGGATCAGCCCGCGGCAGATCAGGGCAAAGGCCCCCGGCGGCATGCCCCGGGAGTCGAGCTGGAAGAATTCGTCCTGCAACTCGCGGATCTGGATCAGCCACAGGGCGGCAAAGGCACTGCCGGGCACCCGCGCCCGGGGCTGGTCGAGCAACGCCGGATCGATACCGGCCTCGCGCAGCACGGCCGCCAGCCGCGCCGGCTGCTGGCGCAGGGCGTGGGTCATCACCCGGACAAAGTAGACCGCGACCGAATCCGATTCACGCATGTAGAGGCTGTGCTCCCGTAGCTGGACCTATGGCAAAAAACGCCAGCACGCTTGACCGCTTTCGGCATAGGCCGGCCACCGCGCCGGGCTCTAGACTCGCGCTGGATAATGCGCTGTGCAAGGCAACCGCGCCATGCTCCGCGAAGGCAATGAACAAAGGAAGAGCTGAAGATGAATCTTGCGAATATCGGGGTGATCGGCGCCGGCACCATGGGCAACGGCATCGCCCAGGTCTGCGCCCAGGCGGGCTTTGACGTGACCCTGCTGGACATCGCCCAGGGCGCCCTGGAAAAGGCCCTGGCCACCATCGGCAAGAACCTCGACCGCCAGGTGAGCAAGGGCACCCTCGGCGAAGACGACAAGCTCGCCGCCCTGGGTCGGATCCGCATCAGCACCGACTACGGCGTGCTCAAGGATGCGCAACTGGTGATCGAAGCCGCCACCGAGAACCTCGACCTCAAGCTCAAGGTGCTGCAGCAGATCGCCGCCCAGGTCAGCGCCGAGTGCGTGATCGCCTCCAACACCTCGTCGCTGTCGATCACCCAACTGGCCGCCAGCGTCAGCGCGCCCGAGCGGTTCATCGGCCTGCACTTCTTCAACCCGGTGCCGGTGATGGGCCTGATCGAGGTGATCCGCGGGCTGCAGACCAGCGACGCGACCCACGCCCTGGCCATGAATATGGCCCAGCGCCTGGGCAAGACCGCGATCACCGCCGGCAACCGCCCCGGTTTTGTGGTCAACCGCATCCTGGTGCCGATGATCAACGAGGCGATCCTGGTGTTCCAGGAAGGCCTGGCCAGCGCCGAGGACATCGACGCTGGCATGCGCCTGGGCTGCAACCAGCCGATCGGCCCGCTGGCCCTGGCCGACCTGATCGGCCTGGACACCCTGCTGGCGATCCTCGAAGCCTTCTACGACGGCTTCAACGACAGCAAGTACCGCCCCGCGCCGCTGCTCAAGGAAATGGTTGCCGCCGGCTACCTGGGGCGCAAGACCGGTCGGGGTTTCCATCACTATGGCTGAGCGTTGCTCACGCTTTGCCGAAAGCCGCGACAAGGCCCTGGAGCTGTTCGCCAGCAAGGGCTTCGGCCAGGTCGGCATGCGTGAGCTGGCGAGCCATCTGGGGCTGACCCCGGGCTCGCTGTACCACCATTACCCGAGCAAGCAGCACCTGTTGCTGGACCTGATCGAGGAGTTCTTCGATGAGCTGCACAGCACCCTCAAGCGCCTGCAACGGCGCAAGTTGCAGGGCGACTGCCTGCCGGCGCTGATCCGCGCCCACCTGAAGCTGCACCGGGAATTGCCGCGGCATTTCCGCCTGGTGGAGCGCGACAGCGGCTGCCTCAATCCCGACCAGCAACTGCGGGTCGGGCAATTGCGCGAACGCTACGAACAACAGCTGGTGCAGTTGCTGGGCACCCCGACCGGCCTTGGCCCACAGGCGCAGCGCGCAGCGGCCCATGCTTTGGCCAACCTGCTCAACAGCGCCCCTAGCTGGTTCAGCGAACAACCCCTGGCCGAGCGTGAACGCGAAGCCCTGTTGGAAAACCTGCTGAGCGGCGCCATCGAGCGGCTGCTGGGCGGCGTGCCCGTGCGCAGCGCGGTGGCCTGAGCCTCAGCGCAGGTGCAGCGGGTCTACCAGCCCGGCGGCAATGGCCATGCCCACCAGTTCCGGCAGGTGTTCGGCCTGCATGCGTTTCATCACCCGTGAGCGATACAGGTCGATGGTCTTGATGCTGACCCCCAGTTGCTCGGCAATCTCGCGGTTGGTGTAGCCCTGCACCAGCGGCAGCAACACGTCTTTCTCCCGTGGCGTCAGGCTCTCCAGCAACCCTTGCACCCGGGCCTGCCCGGCACTCTGGTTCTGATGGCGGTCGGCGCGGCTCAGGGCCTGCTGCACGCTGTCCAGCAACAGCTGTTCGTTGTAGGGCTTTTCAATGAAGTCCACCGCCCCGGCCTTGAACGCGCGGACCACGATGGGCACGTCGGCGTGGCCGCTGACAAAGATCAGCGGCAGGCGGATATCGCGCTGGCGCAGCTCTTCCTGAACGTTCAGCCCGCCCATGCCGGGCATGCGCACATCCAGCAGCACGCAGGCATTGAGGCTCGGATCGCAGTGTTCGAGAAACTCGCGGCCACTGGTGAAGGGCAGCGCCTTGAGCCCCACCGACTCCAGGAGCCAGACGGTGGAGTCGAGCATGCCCGGGTCGTCGTCGACCACATACACCAGTTGCTGCGCCACACTCGTCATTGCCTTGCTCCTGTCGTTGCGGGGGAAGTTGCCTGGGACGTTGCCGAGGGGTCGGCCGGGGCACTGGCCGGCAGCCGGCAGCACATGCGCAGGCCGACGGCCTGGGGCTGGGCCTGCAAGTCGCCGCCAAAGCCCTCGACGATGCTGCGGCTCATGGACAGCCCGAGCCCCAGGCCATTGGCCTTGCTGGTGTAGAACGGGGTGAACAGCTGCGGCAGTTGCTCGGCGCAGACACCGGGGCCCTGGTCGCTGACGCTGATCTGCACCCCGCCTTCGGCCGTCGCCTCGGCGGCCAGCACAATGTGCGAGCCCTGCTGCCCATGCACTTCGCGGTTGGCCTCGATGGCGTTGCGCAGCAGGTTCAGCAGCACCTGCTCCAGCAGCACCCGGTCGGCGTACACCGGCGGCAGATTATCCGCCAGCTGCAAGTCGATCGTCACCTGGCTGGCCTGGGCTTCCCAGGCACACAGGCGCACGGTTTCCCGGGCCACTTCGGCGATGTCCAGGGCCTGCACCCGGCGCCCGCCCTTGCGCAAAAAGGCCCGCAGGCGCTTGATCACTTCGGCGGCGTGGGTCGCCTGCTCGGCAATCCGTTCCAGGCCCTGGGCCACCTTGCGGGCGGCCTCGGGCTGGGTGCCCAGGGCCTGCAAGTAGCGCTGGCTGGCATTGGCGTAGTTGACCACTGCGGCCAGCGGCTGGTTGATCTCGTGGGCGATACCCGAGGCCAGTTCGCCCAGGGTCACCAGGCGCGCGGTGTGGGCCAGTTCGTCCTGGTGATGGCGCTGCTGGGCTTCGCGCAGTTCGCGCTCGCTCTGGTCGTGGGCCACCAGGGAATAGAAACGCTCGCCACTGGCCGAGCGGTGGGCCAGGAGCATCAGCGAGACCGGCACCGAGGCGCCGCCGGCCGGCGGTTGCAGGCGCGCCTCGATGTTCCAGCGGCCGCTGTGTTCAGCGCGGTCCCAGCCTTCGCGTTGCAGGCTGTCGAGTACCGCAGCGCTGAGAATGGCCGCCAGTGGCGGCATTGCCTGCCCGTCGCCGAGCCCCAGGGTGCGCCGCGCCGCCGGGTTGAGGTAGGTGACCGCGCCGCCGGGCTGGATGAACAGCACCGGGTCGGGGTTGGCCTCTACCACTTCCGCCAGGCGCCGCTTGTTCTCTTCGGCCTGGACCCGGGCGGTGATGTCCCGGGACACCGCCACCACTTCCACCACGGTGCCGGTGTAGGTGTCGCGAATGCCGCGGCAGGCGGTTTCGAACCACAGGTAGTGGCCGTCGCGATGGCGGATGCGATAGGTCATGGTGTGGTAGCCGTCCTGCTCCAGGGCATCGCGGGTGCGCTGCATCAGCCCGGCCAGGTCCTGGCTGTGGAACAGGCTGCGGGCCAGGCGCCCGCGCAGTTGCTCGGGCCAGTAGCCGAGCAGGGTCCAGGAGGCCGGTGAGGCGTCGAGGAAGCTGCCGTCCGGGGTGTGCCGGGAAATCAGGTCAGTGGTGTTTTCGGTGATCAGGCGGTACAGGCGCCGGGCCTTGGCCGACTCGCGCTCGGCCCGGACCTGGGCCGTGGCTTCCTGGCAGCGCGCCAGCACCCGCTGGCGATGCGGATCGGGGATAAAGCTCCAGAGCAGGATGCGCTCGCCCCACTGGGCTTCCACCTGCTCGATGGCCCGCTGCTGTTCCAGGCAGGCCCGCACCAGGGCTGGGTGGTTGACCGGCAGCAGGGCCGCGAGATCGCCAGTGGCCGCATCGTCCAGCCACTGGCGCAGTGCCGGGTTGAGGTCCAGCGGCTGCGCCTGGGCGTCCAGCAGCAGGCTGGGTTGCGGGTCGTGGCCGAGCCAGGGCGAGTCCGGCAACTGGCCTGCACGCTGTAGCTGCAACCAGCGGCTCAGGTGGGTGGAGGTGGGCATCATCGATCAACCTGTGGGTGGCAACAGCAGATTTTCAATATAGTACAACTACCATACAACTCAGGTAGTACTTCCATATCAATCGACAAACAGTATATAAAAGACCCCGGATAAGTCACCGAGCTTTCGCTGGGTGTGCTGCGTACCTGTAAGGAACGCCTGATAAGGATCGCCTGACCGTAGGAGCTGGCTTGCCAGCGAAGGGGCCCGTGAGAGCGCTTTCGCCGGCAAGCCGGCTCCTACGGACCAGGGTGTTCTTGAGATCGCTTTCGCCGGCAAGCCGGCTCCTACAGTGGGTGCCCCCAGGTACACAGCACGCGCCACCCAAGCCTCGGCCAATAGAGCTAATAATCAGCCACCGGGTACCCGAACCATGTCCATCTACGAGCAAGGCCTGGCGCCGACTGCCGTCAACCATATCGCCCTCTCCCCCTTGAGCTTCATCGAGCGTACCGCTGCGGTTTACCCCGATTACCCGGCGGTGATCCACGGTTCGATCCGTCGCACCTGGGCCCAGACCTACAGCCGCTGCCGGCGCCTGGCCTCGGCCCTGGCCGGGCGCGGCATCGGCAAGAACGACACGGTGGCGGTGATGCTGCCCAACATCCCGGCAATGCTCGAAGCACACTTCGGCGTGCCGATGATCGGCGCCGTGCTCAATGCCCTCAATGTGCGCCTGGACGCCGAGGCCATCGCCTTCATGCTGGCCCACGGCGAAGCCAAGGTGCTGATCGCCGACCGCGAGTTCCATGAGGTGATCCACGCCGCCGTGGCCATGCTCGATCACCCGCCCCTGGTGATCGACCTCGACGACCCGGAGTACGGCGAGGGCCAGCCGGTCAGCGAACTGGACTACGAAGCGTTCCTCGCCGAGGGCGATCCCGAGTTTGCCTGGCAGTGGCCCGATGACGAGTGGCAGGCCATCGCCCTGAACTACACCTCGGGCACCACCGGCAACCCCAAGGGTGTGGTCTACCACCACCGCGGCGCCTACCTCAACGCCCTGGGCAACCAGATGACCTGGGCCATGGGCAACCACCCGGTGTACCTGTGGACCCTGCCGATGTTCCACTGCAACGGCTGGTGCTACCCCTGGACCGTCACCGCCCTGGCCGGGGTGCACGTGTTTTTGCGCCGGGTCGACCCGCAGAAGATCCTCGACCTGATCCGCGAGCACCAGGTCACGCACCTGTGCGGCGCGCCCATCGTGCTCAATGCCCTGGTGAACATGCCCGACACCGCCAAGGCGGCCATCGACCACCCGGTCAACGCCATGGTGGCCGGGGCCGCGCCGCCGGCCAAGGTGATCGGCGCGGTGGAGGAAATGGGCATCAAGGTGACCCACGTCTACGGCCTGACCGAGGTCTATGGCCCGGTGACCCTGTGCGCCTGGCACGCCGCCTGGGATGAACTGCCCCTGGAACAGCGGGCGCAGATCAAGTCGCGCCAGGGCGTGCGCTACCCGACCCTGGAAGGGGTGATGGTGGCCGACCCGAAAACCCTCGAACCCACGCCCCGGGACGGCCAGACCATCGGCGAGATCTTCATGCGCGGCAATACCGTGATGAAGGGCTACCTGAAGAACCCCACGGCCACCGCCGAAGCCTTCGAGGGCGGCTGGTTCCACACCGGCGACCTGGGGGTGACCCACCCGGACGGCTACGTGGAGATCCGCGACCGGCTCAAGGACATCATCATTTCCGGCGGCGAGAACATTTCCACCATCGAACTGGAAGGCGTGCTCTATCGCCACCCGGCAGTGCTGGAAGCCGCGGTGGTGGCCCGGCCCGATGAAAAATGGGGTGAGACGCCCTGTGCCTTCATCACCCTCAAGGCCGATCATCAGGACGTGCGCGAAGCCGAGATCATCGCCTTCTGTCGCGAGCACCTGGCAGGCTTCAAGGTGCCGCGTACCGTGGTCTTCAGCCCGTTGCCCAAGACCTCCACCGGCAAGATCCAGAAGTTCGTCCTGCGCGACATGGCGAAAAACCTCTAGCCTGAATACACCTACCCAGCCCTTGTAGGAGCTGGCCGGGCGGCGCTTCGCTTGCCAGCGAAGGCGTCGGCCAGGGCGATGCATGGCTTGCGGGCCCCTTCGCCGGCAAGCCGGCTCCTACATGGTGGCGGGGTTTTCGTTGTCGATTCATGCGGCCGAGGCCGCTCAACCTCCACTTTTGCCCGAGGTTCCTGCAATGCCCGAATTCAACGCTCCGCTGCGCGACATGCGCTTTGTCCTGCATGAAGTGTTCAACGCACCCAAGCTCTGGGCGCGCCTGCCGGCCCTGGCCGATACCGTGGACGGCGACACCGCCGACGCCATTCTCGAAGAAGCGGCCAAGGTCACCGGCAACCTGATCGCCCCGCTCAACCGCAGCGGCGACGAGGAAGGCGCCAGCTGGCACGCCGGGCAGGTGCGCACCCCGGCCGGTTTCAAGGAGGCCTACAGCACCTATATCCAGGGCGGCTGGGTCGGCCTGAGCGGCAACCCGGCCTACGGCGGCATGGGCATGCCGAAGATGCTCGCGGTGCAGTTCGAGGAAATGCTCTACGCCGCCAATTCCAGTTTCGCCCTGTACTCGGCCCTGAGTTCCGGCGCCTGCCTGGCCATCGACGCCCACGCCAGCGAAGCGCTGAAACAGCTGTACCTGCCGCCGATGTACGAAGGCCGCTGGGCCGGCTCCATGTGCCTCACCGAGGCCCACGCCGGCACCGACCTGGGGATCATCCGCACCCGCGCCGAGCCCCAGGCCAACGGCAGTTACCGCATCAGCGGCAGCAAGATCTTCATCACCGGCGGCGAGCAGGACCTGACCGAGAACATCATCCACCTGGTGCTGGCCAAGTTGCCGGACGCCCCGGCCGGGCCCAAGGGCATCTCGCTGTTCCTGGTGCCGAAGATCCATGTGGACGCCAACGGCAATCTCGGCGCGGCCAACGCGGTGAGCTGCGGTTCCATCGAGCACAAGATGGGCATCAAGGCCTCGGCCACCTGCGTGCTGAACTTCGACGGCGCCAGCGGCTGGCTGATCGGCGAGGCCAACAAGGGCCTGGCGGCGATGTTCACCATGATGAACTACGAGCGCCTGTCCATCGGCATCCAGGGTATCGGCTGCGCCGAGAACTCCTACCAGAACGCCCGAACCTACGCCCGCGAGCGCATCCAGAGCCGCTCCCCGGCCGGCCCGGTGGCCAAGGACAAGATCGCCGACCCGATCATCGTCCACCCCGATGTGCGGCGCATGCTGCTGACCATGAAGGCCATGACCGAAGGCGGCCGCGCCTTCGCCAGCTACGTCGGCCAGCAGCTGGACCTGGCCAAGTTCGCCGACCAGCCCCATGAGCGGCACAACGCCGAGGCCCTGGTGGCGCTGCTGACCCCGGTGGCCAAGGCGTTCTTCACCGACACCGGCCTGGACAGTTGCGTGCTGGGCCAGCAGATCTTCGGCGGCCACGGCTACATCCGCGAATGGGGCCAGGAGCAACTGGTGCGGGATGTACGCATCGCCCAGATCTACGAAGGCACCAACGGCATCCAGGCCCTGGACCTGTTGGGGCGCAAGGTGGTGGGCAACGGCGGCGTGGCCCTGCGCCTGTTCACCGGCGAGATCCGCGACTACGCCTACCTGCCCGGCGCCGCCTACGCCGCCGAGCTGCTGGATGCGGTGCAGCGCCTGGAAGACCTCAGCGACTGGCTGCGTGAACAGGCGGCGCAGAACCCCCACGCGGTGGGCAGCGCCTGCGTCGAATACCTGCAGCTGTTCGGCTACGTGGCCTACGCCTACCTGTGGGCGCGCATGGCCCAGGTGGCCGAGCACAAGCGTTCCGAGGACGACGGTTTCTACGGTGCCAAGCTGGCCACCGCGCGCTTCTACTTCAGCCGCATGCTGCCGCGCATCCTCAGCCTGGAGCAGAGCATCCGCGCCGGCAGCGCCTCCTTGTTCGGCCTCGACGCCGAGCACTTCTGAGCCCCTGGGCAGGGCGCCCGGCGCCCTGCCCCGTGCCGGTAAAAAAGCCGCGCCCGCAGGTGCAAAACCCCGGGCGGCCCGGCATACTCCGCGCACCCGAGCACCGCCCAAGGAAGAAACGTGTTGGCCCCCGCCCTGATCATCGCCAGCTCAGCCATCGTGCTGCTGCTCGGCACCCTGCACCTGATCTACACCTTCGCCACCGACAAATTCCAGCCCCGTGACCCGGCCCTGGCCGAACGCATGCGCCAGGTGTCGCCGATGATCACCCGCCAGACCAGCCTGTGGCGGGCCTGGGTCGGCTTCAACGCCAGCCACAGCCTGGGCGCCATGCTGTTCGGCCTGGTCTATGGCTACCTCGCCTGGCTGCACCCGGCCCTGCTGCTGGAGGCCCGTGGCTTGCTGCTGATCGGCCTGGGGTTTCTCGCCAGCCTGTGGGTGCTGGCGATTCGTTACTGGTTTCGCATTCCCCTGGCGGGCATCAGCATCGCCCTGGTGCTGTTCGCGCTTGCCTGCGGTTTGCTGTTGGTTTGAACCCAGCCCACCACACACTCTCATCGGCCCTGTTTTTTTCGAGTCTCTGCATGTCGCCCCTGCACACCTTCTGGTCCCGGCTCTACTACCTCCTGTGCTGGATCGCCGTGGCCGCACAATTGGCCACCATGATCCGTTGCAACCTGCACCTGATCGTCCCCCGGGAAGTCGGCGGCACGCTGTTCGGCGGCTCCATGGGTTTCATGCTGTACCTGGGCGGCTGGGCCTTCAGCGTCATCGGCCTGGGCCTGGCCGTGCTGACCCGGGTGCCCGGCGCCCGCCTGGCCTGGATCATCGGTGGGCTGGTGCAGTTGCTGCTGGGCCTGTGGTGGCGGATCCACTACCCGGATGATTTCGACGGCAACCTGATCTTCAGCATCCAGGCCCGGGAGCTGGACTATGTGATGGTCTTCGGTTTCGCCCTCGTCTACAGCGGCATCTACCTGTTGCACCAGCAGCGGCTCAAGCCGAGAGCCCCCGCCACCCTCCGTGAGCTGTCGTTGCGGATTGCATGGGCGGTGTTGCTGGGGGGCTTCTTCATCCCCCCCTTGGTCAATGCCAGCAAGGCGCCCCTGCCGTACTGCGCCTTCAACCGGGCCGGCGAACAGTTGAGCCTGTGCCTGGGCCCTGGCACCCGGGTCATTGTCGACTGACCGTCAACCCCGCCTCTTTCTTGCTTCACCAAACCTCGATGAGTGTGCCCATGTCTCGCCTGTTTACCCTGTGGTTGTGGCTCTACCGCCCTCTGTGCTGGATCGTCGTTGCCGCGCCCTTGTCGCTGATGCTGCTGTGCGACGTGCAGATGATGCAGCCGCGGGATGTCAGCAGCACGCTGTTCGGTGGGGCCATGGGCTTTCAGCTGTACCTCTTTGTCTGGGTGCTGTGCCTGATCGGCCTGGCCGTGACCCTGCTGACCCGGATGCCCGGCGCGCGCCTGGCCTGGCTCCTGGCCGGGCTGGTGCCGCTGCTGCTGGGCGCCTGGTGGCGGCTCGACTACCCGGATGACCAGGACGGCAGCCTGGCCATCAGCCCCCAGAAGTGGGAGCTGGAGTACATGATGGGCATCACCTGTGTGTTCGTGGTCAGCGGCCTGTACTTCTACTGGCGCCGCCGCCTCGCCCCGCGGCCCGCCGCCGACAACGCCGATGAGCTGTTTCTGCAGACCCTGTGGGCACTGGCCCTGGCAGCAGCCTTCATCCTCCCGCTGCTGAGTTTCATGCAGCCGTAATTGCGCCCCGCTGCGCCCTCGCCCCGTCCGGCCATGCCCCCGACCAGGCATAAAAAAGCCCCGAACCGGTCGGGGCTTTTTTCCTGCCTGGGCGCTAGCCACCGGTGGCGGCCGGTCGTTGCCTGCGCGCCGGCAGGGCGGCGGCAAAAGCCATGGCCTCTTCCCGGGTGCCGAAGGTAGCAAGCCGGTCACCCGGCGTGCAGACCTTCCAGGGCCCGTGGTTGACGCTCAAGACCTGATAGCCGTTGATCTGCAGTTTGTTCAGCAGCGGCGTGCTCATGGACACCTCCTTTTTCCTCGGCGAGCCTGGGGCTTGGGCGTTTTACCTTACACCCGCCACACCGCCCGGCGACTGCCGCATGTCGGCGCGCCGGGTCACTTCTTCAGGTTGGCCAGGGGATCGTAGGCCCGCGAGCGCTTGCGCCGGTGCTCGGGTTCAGGGCGGTCCAGGGGTGCCCTGGCCGGGCCTACCGGGTCTACCTGGGGGTCGGCCAGGTCTGGCGAATCGGGGTCGAAACCCGGGTCATGATGATTCGAGGCATGCTCGGACGAGCGCGGCCCCGTGGGGTTCTTGGCAGTCATGGGCAGCTCCTGTGCCAGCCTGGAAAAGGCCGGATACAGGGGTTGGATCACGATTCGTGGCCAGGGTGCCGCCGAGCGGACCAGCGGCCAGCGGCAAATTGCATTGTGCTGCCGGGCGTCGCAGGATGGCGCCTGGCCCATAACCGCTCAAAAGGACGTGTTCATGACGATTCGTGCCGTGGTTTTCGATTTTGGTGGCGTGCTGTTCGACTGGAGCCCGCACCACCTGTACCGCCAGCTGATCCCCGACGATGAGCGCCGCCAGTGGTTCCTCGACACCATCTGCACCCAGGCCTGGAATACCCGGCAGGACGCCGGCCGCAGCCTGGCCGAGGCGACCCGCAGCCTGGTGGCCGAGCACCCCGACCATGCCCCCTTGATCGAGGCCTATTACGGGCGCTGGCCGGAAATGCTCAAGGGGCCACTGGATCAGGGCGTGGCCCTGCTGGAAGAACTGCACCAGGCGCAGGTGCCCCTGTTCGGGCTGACCAACTGGTCCCGGGAAACCTTTCCCTATGCCTGGGACAATTACCCGTTTCTGCAGCGCTTTCGCGACATCGTGGTGTCGGGGCAAGAGCGCCAGATCAAGCCGGATGCCGAGATCTATCACACGACCCTGGGGCGCATTCGTGCGCATTTGCCGGGGGTGGCCCCCGAGGAACTGGTGTTCATTGACGACCATGCGCCCAATATCGTCGCCGCAACGGCGCTGGGGTGGCATGCGATTCATCATGTGACGGCGGCTGAGACGCGGCGCCGGCTGGAGGAGTTGGGGGTGGTCCGAGCGCACTGACACCCCGTAGGGGCTGGCTTGCCAGCGAAGGCGCCGGCCAGGGCGATGCATGGCTGTCGCGGGCCTCTTCGCCGGCAGCCGGTGCCTACGCTCGCCCCCCTTTCTCACCCCCTCCTATCGCCATCCGCAATCACCTCCCGCCTGCATATCGCCCTTTGGAATGTCTACAAAATCAACCCTTTACCGACCGTGAATCCACCGGTCGGAAACCCACAAAATCAATGTGCCATTACCCTGCCAATTCCACCCGCGCTGCTTAACTGCAAAAGCTGCCGAGTAGCGCAGCACCCCATCCACACCCACGGAAGGCAAACGCCATGAGCAATGCATCCCAACATGTGATCCCCCCCTACGGAGTCGCCATCCAGTCGGCCATCAGCGAAGGCAAGCTGCCGGAGATGAAAGCCCTGCTGGCCAAGCGCGATCCGGCCAGGAACGAACCCAAGGATCTGCACAACGCCTACGAACAGCTGGCCAAGGAAGTCGCCCGCCTGGAACGCCGCTGATCGCGGTTCCCCTGTCATTGAATGGAGGCAAAGCAAATGTCCGGCAACTACTCGCAAGCCGAAGGCCTGTTCCCCCTGAGCTACCGCATCGGCACCTCGCAACCCGGCGCACCCACCCTGATCCTCAACCTGCTGGCCTATACCCCGGAACACAGTGTGCGCGGCACTTCCAGCATCACCCAGGCGGTCAACCCGCCCCTGGACCTGCACAGCGATGTCTGGGGCCAGTACACCTACCTCACCGTCATGCCGCCCAGCACCAGCAAGATCCTCATCACGGCCCAGGGCGACCAGGGCGGCCCGGGGTCGAACTCGGTGATCAACTTCAAGCTGCACCTGGTGGTCAGCGACGACTGGAAGGAAGGCGTGGCCAACTATCAGTACTACAACGGCCACAGCTGGGTGACGGTCAACCAGGTGCCCGCCCACCTGCAGGAAACCGTGCAGTCCAGCACCCTGTCGGCCCCTCTGCACCGCGGCCAGCCCAACCATCCGCTGCCGCCGATCTCGGCGCTGTACGGGGCGCCGATCCACGGTGCCATCGCCAGCGGTGACCTGGCGCAGATGAAGAGCCTGCACAAGGTCGCCACCCAGCAACTGGAACAGCTGCCGCTGATCCGCACCGCACTGGTGGCCGCCAAGGCCGAGATCAGCCAGCAGGAGCGGCGCTGAGCCCGGCCGTCCATCGAACCTGATGTCTTCAAGAAGATAAGGAGTTGCAGCATGACAATCGGACTGTTCCATACCCGCCTCATCGTCGCCAACCCCGTGATCGGTGGGCCGGTGCTGACCCTCGACCTGCTGGTCGATACCCCGAAGAAACGCGTCAGCGGCGTTGCCCGCGTGACCCAGAGCACCTCGCCACCGGTGCAGTTCCACACCGACGTGTGGGGCGACTACTCCCAGGTCAAGCTCGACCCCTCCAGCGAGGGGCACATCATCCTCAGCCTGGCCGGCAATCCCAGCGGCCCCACCAGCCAGATCGCCGAGACCTTCCATCTGCAGGGCATCCTCGGCCTGGACTGGGCCAGCGGTTTCGCCAGCTACAAGTACCAGTTCCAGGGGCACTGGCACGTGGTGCAACACGCCGCCGTGAGCCCGGCCCCGGTGGAGCAGGCGCAGGCGGCGGACTACGCCAGCCAGGCCGGCCCGGCCGCCGAAGTGCGCCACCCGCTGTACGCCGTGGCGCTGCAGCAGGCCCAGGCCAGCGGCGACCTGGCGCGGCTCAAGGCACTGGTGGCCCAGGGCGAGCAGCAACTGGCCAACGCTGACAACCTGACCCAGGCGGTGCAGCAGTTGCAGGCAGAAATCAGCCGCCTGGAACAGCGCTGACCACCAGCCCCCGGGGCCGTCCGCCGCGGCCCCGGGGGCTGCCACAAAACGACCGCGCCATTGCGACACAAGGAAGGCGCGCCTATTTCGATGGGTTGGTGCCGCGCACCGCCGGGTGCGCAAGGAACTCTCATGTCAGACCGTCTCCCCGCCCGCTACCTCAGCGAAACCGACCTCAAGCGCTTTGTCCCGGTGCATGTGGTCTGGGAAATCACCCTCGCCTGCGACCTCAAGTGCCTGCATTGCGGCTCCCGCGCCGGGCATCGGCGCCCGGGCGAACTCAACACCCAGGAATGCCTGTCGGTAATCGATTCGATCGCCGCCCTGGGCACCCGGGAAGTCACCCTGATCGGTGGCGAAGCCTATCTGCGCAAGGACTGGACGCGGCTGATCCAGGCCATCCACGACCACGGCATGTACGTGGCGATCCAGACCGGCGGGCGCAACCTGACCCCGGCCAAGATGCAGGCCGCGGTGGATGCCGGGCTCAATGGCGTCGGCGTCTCCCTGGATGGCCTGGCGCCGCTGCATGACGCGGTGCGCAATGTCCCCGGCTCCTTCGACAAGGCCCTGGATACCCTGCGCCGGGCCAAGCAGGCCGGGCTCAAGGTCAGCGTCAACACGCAGATCGGCGCCGCCACCCTGCCCGACCTGCCGGCCCTGATGGAGCTGATCATCGATGCCGGCGCCAGCCACTGGCAGATCCAGCTGACCGTGGCCATGGGCAATGCGGTGGATCACCCCGAGCTGCTGCTGCAGCCCTACCAGTTGCTGGAGGTGATGCCGCTGCTGGCGCGCCTGTACCGCGAAGGCGCCGAGCGCGGGCTGCTGATGAATGTGGGCAACAACATCGGCTACTACGGCCCCTACGAGCACATGTGGCGCGGCTTCGGCGACGACCGCGTGCACTGGAGCGGCTGCGCCGCCGGGCAGACGGTCCTGGCCCTGGAGGCCGACGGCACGGTCAAGGGCTGCCCGTCCCTGGCCACCGTGGGTTTCTCCGGTGGCAACGTGCGCAGCATGAGCCTGCACGACATCTGGCACTACAGCGAAGGCATCCACTTCGGCCGCCTGCGCTCGGTGGACGACCTGTGGGGCTACTGCCGCACCTGTTACTACAACGATGTCTGCCGCGGCGGCTGCACCTGGACCTCGCACTCTCTGCTGGGCAAGCCGGGGAACAATCCCTACTGCCACTACCGGACCCTGGACCTGGCGAAAAAGGGCCTGCGCGAACGCATCGTCAAGCTCGAAGACGCCGGCCCGGCGTCGTTCTCGGTGGGCCGTTTCGACCTGATCACCGAACGCATCGACACCGGCGAGGCGGTATCGAGCGTCAACGACAGCGGCCAGGTGATCAAGCTGGCCTGGGTCAACCAGGGCCAGGCGTCGCCCGAGGAAGGCCGCATCCCGCCGCGCCTGGCCCTGTGTCGCAGTTGCCTGGAGTACATCCACGCCCATGAAAGCACCTGCCCGCACTGCAACGCCGATGTTGCCGCCGCCGAAGCCCGGCACCAGGAAGACCGGCTGCGCCAGCAGGCGCTGATCAACACCCTGCACCAGTTGCTCGGCACGCCCCAGGAGCAGCCGCGCCTGTAACCCCCGCCCGCACCGCCGCCGCGCCCCCAATGGCGCGGCGACGGTTATATCGCCACGGGCGAGCATGGAAAAACCATCTATAAAAAAACCTCCGCGCAGGGCCGATAGCGGCTTTGCTATGGAAGTTCGTCCACAGGCCCGCGTGCCTGCCCGTTACCTGCGACCGGAGCACAGCATGAAAATCAACCCCTACCTGGTGTTCAACGGCACCTGCAAGGCCGCCTTCACCTTCTATGCCCAATGCCTGAACGGCACCCTGGAAATGATGATGACCTTCGGTGAAAGCCCGGCCCGTGATCACATCTCTGCCGACTGTCACGAACGCATCATGCACACCCGCCTGAGCGTCGACGACCAGGTGCTGATGGGCTCGGACACCACCCCTGAGCTGCCCTACCTGGGCATCCACGGCTGTTCGATCTCGCTGAACATCGACAACGCCGCCGAAGCCGAACGGGTATTCGCCGCCCTGGCCGAACAGGGCAACGTGCAGATGCCCCTGGAAGCCACCTTCTGGGCCGAGCGCTTCGGCATGCTGGTGGACCGCTTTGGTGTGCCATGGATGGTCAATTGCGAGAAGCGCCAGTAACCCGGCCCACCTGCAAGCCCGGCCCCGGTGCTGTGCAACGCAGCACCGCACCGCTGCGCCCGCGGTGAAAGATTTTGCGCACTTCATCAAACAGCCACCGCCACCCTGTACTAGGATACGAGGCGACCCTTTGTCGCCCAGAGCAAACAGGAGGTAAATCAACCCTGACCCAAACTCGTTGCTATAAGGCAGCCCCCCTCCACACCTTCACATTCATGGATGAAATGATGAACTCACAAATACTGTTTCCACACATTGGTAAGGTCATCGCCAGCACCGGCAGCCGCAACTTTCCGCGCATGCTGCACGACCTGATACTCACCCAGCTGGCTGTGGACGCCACCCATATCACCCAACTGCGGGCCGACCCGGAACAGGCCGCCGGCAGAACCGGCAACACCCTGATGCAGACCCGCCACCCGCTGTACAGCGATGCCCATGCCAGCAATGACCCGCTGCTGCTCACCGGCTTTCCCGAACAATCCGGCGAACCGGCCCCGGGCCCGTCGCTGCAACGCCAGCGCGGCCACGCGGACCCGGCACAACTGCACCTGACCGGGCGCAAGGACTCCTACCACTACGTGCTCTCGGTGTACCGCAGCAGCCAGGACCAGAGCTTTTCCCCCCAGGAACGCCTGCTGCTGGAGGACATCTCGCCGTTGCTGCTGCCCATGGTGGAAAAACACATCAGCGCCCTGCAGCCCCGGGGCGATGCCGCCGAGCAGGACAGTGCCGCCATCGAGGGCCTGGCAAGCCTGCGCCTGCGCTTTGCCGCGCGCCTGGAACAGTCCGGGCTGCGCCTGTCCAACCGCGAGCTGGAGGTCTGTGTCGGGCTGCTGGCCGGGCGCACCGCGCCGCAGCTGGCCGAGCAGCTCAAGCTCAAGGTCAATACCGTCGAAAGCTACTTGAAGCGCGCCGCCATCAAGCTCGGCATCAGTGGCCGGCACTCGCTGCTGCGCTGGATGTACTCGCCCGAGGAACAAGCGCCGCACAGCAGCGAAACCCCGACGGCCTGATCCGGCCTTGGCCCTGTAACCCCCGCCGGCCCCAGCGCCGGCGGTTCGGTATACGGCCTGTCAATCCCGGGCCAGGGCCTCGATGGGATCCAGGCGCGCGGCGTTGCGCGCTGGAACGAAGCCGAAGACGATGCCGATCAGGGTCGAACAGGCGAACGCGGTAATGATCGACCCCATGGAAAACACCATCTCCCACTCCTTGATGAACAGGGTGAACAGGTAGCCGATGGCGAACGACAGGCTGATGCCGATGGCCCCGCCGATCAGGCAGACCATCACCGCCTCCACCAGGAACTGCTGGCGGATATCCGACTGCCGGGCCCCCACCGCCATGCGGATGCCGATCTCCCGGGTCCGCTCGGTGACCGACACCAGCATGATGTTCATCACCCCGATTCCCCCCACCACCAGGGAAATCACCGCGATCAGCGACAGCAGCAGGGCCAGGGAGCGGCTGGTGCGCTGCACCGTCTGCATGATGCTGTCGAGGTTGTTGGTGAAGAAATCCTTGGTGCCGTGGCGCTGCTCCATCAGCTTCTTCACATGCTCCTCCACCACTTTGCTCGGCTGGCCGTCCTTGATCCGCACGCTGATGCTGTCCAGGTGGCGCTGGCCGAGCACCCGCCCGGCGGCGGTCTCGTAGGGCAGCCAGACGTTCAGCAGGTTGCTGGCGGCGAACATGTTCTTGTTCTCCCGGGTCACGCCGATCACCGTGCACGGCAGGTTGCCCACCAGGATCACCTGCCCCAGCGGGTCGACATCCGGCCCGAACAGGCGGTTGCGGGTGTTGTGGTCGATCACCACCACCTGGGCCTGGCGCCGCGCGTCGTTCTCGCTGAAGGAAATGCCGCTGGCCAGCTTGATGTCGCGAACCTGGAAATACAGGTGGCTGACGCCGTTGACCGTGGCGTTGAGGTCGATGTTGCCGTAGCGCAGCAACAGGCTGCGGCCGACCATGGGCGTGGCACTGTCGACGTAGTACAGCTGGTTCAGGGCCGTCACGTCGGCGGGCATCAGGGTCTGGATCGCCGCCGCCCGGCTGTCGCCGAAACTGGCCCCGGGGAAGATGTCGATGGTGTTGCTGCCAATGGCCTGGATGTCCTTGAGCACGTAGCGCTTGGCGCCCTCGCCGATGGCCACGATGGACACCACCGAGGTGATGCCGATGACGATCCCGAGCATGGTCAGCAGGGTGCGCATACGGTGCGAGACCAGCGCCACCCAGGCCATCACGAAGGCCTCCTTGAACAGCCCCAGGCTGGCCACCAGGCGCCGCGCACCGGCGGGCCGCACGCTGACCGGTGGCTCGCTCGGCGCCTCGTCCGCCGGGCGCGGGTTGGCCCGGTCGCTGACGATCTCGCCGTCGCGCACTTCGATGATGCGCTGGGCGTTGGCCGCCACCTTGGGGTCGTGGGTGACGATGATCACCGTGTGCCCCAGGCCGTGCAGTTCCTGGAGGATGTTCATCACCTCCTTGCCGCTGGCGGTGTCCAGGGCACCGGTGGGTTCGTCGGCGAGTATCACTTCGCCGCCGTTCATCAGCGCCCGGGCGATGCTCACTCGCTGCTGCTGGCCGCCGGAGAGCTGGCTGGGCCGGTGGCCCAGGTGCCCGGACAAACCCAGGCGCGCCAGCAGTTCCCGGGCCCGGCCATGGCGCCTGACTTGCGGGGTACCGGCGTAGATCGCCGGCATCTCGACGTTGTGCATGGCGCTCAGGTGCGGCAGCAAGTGGTAGCGCTGGAAGATGAAGCCGAAGTAGTCGCGGCGCAGTTCCGCCAGGGCCTGGTCGTCGAGGTCGCGGGTTTCCCGGCCGTTGACCTTGTAGCTGCCGGCGGTGGCGTAGTCCAGGCAGCCGAGGATGTTCATCAGGGTCGACTTGCCCGACCCCGAGGCCCCGGTGATCGCCACCATTTCCCCGGCCTGGATGCTCAGGTCGATGTGCTTGAGGGCCAGGAACTCCCGATCCCCGGCGGTGAAGCTGCGGCTGATGCCGGTGAGGTGCAGCAGGGGCTCGCTCATGCTCAGGCCCCTGCCGTGCCGGGCAGCGGATCACCAATCACCACCCGGTCACCCTCCGCCAGGCCGTCCTTGATCTGCACCTTGACGTTGTTGTTGATCCCGGTGCTGACGTTGCGCGCCTGGGCATGGCCCTTGGCGTCCAGCACCCGCACCGCGAAGCTGCCGTCGGCATTGCGCGGGCCCAGGGCCGCCACCGGTACCATCAGCACGTCCTTGGCGGTATCCAGCACGATGCGCACCTGGGCAGTCATGGAAATGCGCAGCCTATGGTCCGGGTTGGGCACGTCGAACAGCGCGTTGTAGAACACCGCGGTGTTCTGCTTGGGGGTGCCGGCGGTCTGGGTTTCGAGAAAGTTCTGCGGCGCCGGCTCAGTGCCCCGCAGCTTGGCGTAGTAGCGTTTTTCCGCCTCGCCGAGGATGGTGAAGTACACCTGTTGGCCGGGGGCGATATGGATCACATCGGCCTCCGAGACCTGGGCCTTGACGGTCATGGTGTCCAGGTCCGCCAGTTTGAGCAGCACCGGCGCCAGCTGGTTGGCGATCACCGTCTGGCCTTCCTGGGTCACCACCCCCACCACATCGCCATCGATCGGCGCGACGATGCGGGTGTAGGCCAGGTTGACCTTGGCGGTGTCGATCTGGATGTGCGCGCTCTTGATCTGCGCGTCCAGGGACAGCAGGTTGGCCCGCTGCACCTCGTAGTTGGATTCGGCGGTCTCGTAATCCTGCTGGGAAATCGAGGCGTCGGACTGCAAGTCACGGTAGCGCTCGTAGATGGCCTTGGTTTCCTTGAGCTGGGCCGCGGTGGCGCGGCGCTTGGCCTGCAGGTTCTCCTCGTCCACCTGGGCCTGGCGCAGGGTGTTCTGCAGCACCAGCGGGTCGATTTCCGCCAGCCACTGGCCCTTTTTCACCTTGTCCCCGACCTTGACCTTGAGCGACTTCAACTGCCCGGAGACCTGGGCCCCGACATCCACCTGCTTGATGCCTTCGAGCAGGCCCGAGGCCAGGACCGCGTTCTCGATATCCCCCCGTTCGACCTTGGCGGTCAGGTACTGCGGCGGCTCCGCCGGCGCCTGCACCGTATAGAAAATCAACCCGGCCACAACCACCAGCAACAGCCCCATACCGATTTTGCGAAACTTCGACTTTTCCATAGATGACCACAAGTCCGTTGAGGGCGGGCTGCACCGGCCAGCGGCGAGCCCCCTTACAGAACACCGTGCTGCCGTAGTGAGCGGTGTTCCAGATGAATGAAACCGGGTGTCCAGGCGCCGGCAGGGCCAGCGCCTGTGTTGCCCCGCGCCCTATGACATGACCTCCCCCTGGGGCAGCGCCAGGCCGTCATGCCACCAGGCCGCCAGGTGGTAGACGTTGGGCGCCTTGAGCAGGCTGAAGTGGTTGCCCGGGCCGTACCACACCTGCAGGTGCGCAGCCTGCCGGCGCCAGCCCTGGACCATCCCCTGCTGCTCCCGGCGGTTGCCGGCGGCGTCCAGGCTCGGGTCATCCGCCAGCACCAGGCGCACCTTGCCCTGGTACGGGCGCCGAGGCTGGTAGCGGGTGCGCAGGGCGCTGGCGAAGGTTCGCGCCGGGCCGTGCATGGCCCGCGGGTCGGCGCGCGGGGACAACAGCCCGACCCGTACCATGCCGGCATGCAGCAGGTGCATCTGCATGCCGTCGTCCTCGGCGGCGAAGCGCTCGGGGTCGATGCCCATGTCCTGGCCCGCAGCCAGTTGCATGGATTCGATCAAGCGCCACAGCGCCGCGGTGGTGGTATAGGGCCGCCCTAGCGCGCCATTGCCTCCGGGAGCCTCACTGTCGATCAGGGTCAGCGACACCACTTCGCGACCGGCGGCCTGCAGGGCCCCGGCCATCTCGAATGCCACCCAGCCGCCGAAGGAATGGCCGATCAGGTGCAGCGGCCCGTCGGGGTACTCGGCGGTGATGGCCTCCAGGTAATGCCGGGCCGCCACTTCGACCTGGCCATGGGGCACCCCGCAGCCGTCCAGGCCCCGGGCCTGCAGGCCGAGGATCGGCCATTCGGCCCCCAGGGCCTCGCTCAGGCCGATAAAGCCGGTGATGCTGTCACCGGCCCCGGGCACGCAGAAGATCGGCGTGTGCCCGGGGCGCCCGCTCTGGATCCGCAGCAAGGGCTGGTGCGGCACAGCGCTCACCGCGCCCTTGGCCCTGGCCACCGCCAGGGCCTGGCCCAGGGCGTGACCCAGGGCCTGGATATGCGGCGCCTTCATCATGCTCAGGTGGTCCCCGGGTACGCTGATGCAGTGCAGTTCGCCCGCCGGCAGGATCTCGCCCCAGCCCAGGGTCGGGCTGCGCCGGGACAGCTCGGTGGGCCGTTCGGCGGCGCAGAACAGATGCACCGGCATGCCCAGGGGATGGACCCGGTAATGGGCCAGGGCATGGCCGTGGGCGACCTCGCGGTCCAGGTAATGGCCGAGCGCTTGCGGCGGCGCCGTGGCCAGTTGCTCGAACAGCAGCCCCTGGTCGCGGCAGCGTTGCAGCAGGTCGGCAAAGTCCAGTGGTTCCAGCAGCGCCTCCAGTTGTTCCAGGTGCGCCAGGGACTGCACCCCGGCCGCGCCCTGGGCGCTCCAGTAGGCGCGGCACTGCAATAGCAGGTGGCGCTTGTGCGCGTGCTCGCCAGACCAGCGAGCCTTGCCCTGGTCGGTCAGGCGCGGCACGTAGCTGTCGATCAGGCCGAGGAACTCCACCTCCTGGTCCAGGCCCAGCAACTGCTGGGCGATCTCATAGGCCAGGACCCCACCGAAGGACCAGCCGGCCAGGCGATACGGCCCCTGCGGCTGGGCCTTGCGCATCACGTCAAGCAAGCGTGTGGCCAGGCATTCCAGGGTGCGCAACTGCGGCTCGCCGACCGCCACGCCGGGCAGGCCGTAGATCGGGAAATCGCCTTCCAGGTGCTGGCCCAGGGCCGGGAAATACACGTCCAGCCCGGTGAACTCATGGACCAGGAACAGCGCCGGGCCACTGCCGCCGGTGCGCACCGGGATCAGCTCGGTGGAGCGCGGCGCGGCCGTGCGCTCGCTCAACAGGCGCGCCATGGCCGCCACCGTGGCGTGCTGGAACAGCTCCGCCAGGGTCACGTCGAACGCCGCCTGTTGCAGGCGGTTGAGCAACTGGATGGCCGAGAGCGAATGCCCGCCCTGTTCGAAGAAGTGGTCGTGGCGCCCTACTTGCTCGAGCTTCAGCACCGCCGCCCAATGCCCGGCCAGGGCCTGCTCCAGCGCGCCCTGGGGCGCGGCATAGGCCTGGGCGAGCTGGGCCGCGCTGCCGGGCGCCGGCAGCGCACGGCGGTCCAGCTTGCCGTTGCGGGTCAGCGGCAAGGCCTGCAAGTGCACATAGGCCAGGGGCACCATGTAGTCCGGCAACTGCTGTTGCAGGTGGCTGCGCAGTTGCTCGGCATCCGGCGCCGGGGTGTGCTCGTGCAGGGTGTAGTAGGCCACCAGGCGCTTGTCCCCGGGGCTGTCTTCACGCACCACGACCACGCCGTCCCGCAGGCCGGGGAAGCGGGCCAACTGCGCCTGGATTTCCCCGGGTTCGATGCGCAGGCCGCGGATCTTCACCTGCTCGTCATTGCGCCCGATGCATTCCAGAAGACCATTTTCCAGCCAGCGGCCCAGGTCGCCGGTGCGGTACATCAGGGCCAGCGCAGCGGTGCCGTGGGTTTGCTGGTGAAACGGGTCGATGAGGAACTTCTGCGCCGACAGGTCCGGACGGTTGAGGTAGCCCAGGGCCACGCCATCACCCCCGATGTACAGCTCCCCCACCACCCCCACCGGCAGCGGCTGGCCCAGGGCATCGAGCACGTACACCCGGGTGTTGGACAGCGGCCGGCCAATGGGCACGCTGTCGGCATCCGCCGCCAGCTCACCGGGCTCATGGGTCACGGCAAAGGTGGTGGTCTCGGTGGGCCCGTAGCCGTTGACCAGGCGCAAGTGCGGCAGCTCGGCCTGGATCCGCCGGAAGGCCGTGGCATCCGCCCGTTCGCCGCCACAGAGCAGCATGCGCAGCCCCTTGAAGGCCTGGGGAACCAGTTGCACGTACTGGTTGAACAGGCTGGTGGTGAGGAACAGCAGGCTGACCCCGGTGCGTTCCAGCAGCGAGCCGAAGGCGTGCGGGTCCAGCAATGTCGCGTGGTCCACCACCACGACCCGGCCACCGTTGAGCAGCGGCCCCCAGACCTCCAGGGTGCTGGCGTCGAAGGCCGGGTTGGAGGCGAAGGCCACCCGGTCCTCGGGGTTGAAATCGGCATAGCCGTTGTTGATCACCAGCCGGGTGATGGCCCGGTGCGGCACCCGCACGCCCTTGGGCGCTCCAGTGGAACCGGAGGTGTACATGACGTAGGCCACCGCCTCGGACGACAGCGCCAGGTTCGGGTTGTGCCCGGCCAGCCGGTCGAAGCGCAGACGGTCCAGGTCGACCCGTTGCACCGCAGCTTCCAGCACCCGCTCGCTGTGGCTGAGCAGCACCGGCGCCCCGCTGTCGGCCAGCATGAACCCCAGGCGCTCGGCCGGGGCATTGACGTCCAGCGGTACATAGGCGGCGCCGCACTTGCTCACCGCCAGTTGGCTCACCAGCAGGTCCAGGGAGCGCGGCAGCAGCAGCGCCACATGATCCCCGGGCTGCACCCCCAGTTGCAGCAGATGCTGGGCCAGTTGGTTGGCCCGGGTGTTGAGCTGGATATAGCTGAGCTGTTCGGCGCCCTGCACCGCTGCCACCTGCTGCGGCCGGGCCAGCACCTGCTCCTCGAAACACTGGTGCAGGACCTGCTCGCGCGGGTAGTCGCGCACCGTGTCGTTGAAGCCCTCCAGTACCTGCCGGCGCTCGGCCTGCGGCAGCACCGGCACCTGGCCGATGGCCTGTTCCGGTTGCTGCTCCAGGGCCAGCAGCAGCTGTTCCAGGGTGCCGTGCAGGTAGTCGCAAATGCGCCGGGCATCGATCCCGGCGGCCACGGCGGTGAGCATGAAGCCGTCCCCCAGGTCGTCGATGCTCAGGGTCAGCGGGTAGTTGCTGCGCTCCTGGGCATTGAGCAACTGCATGCCCTCCCAGGCACTGCCGGCCTGCCCCGCCTGGTTTGCCGCCGGGGCACTGTGACGGTAGTTGAGCAGGCTGCTGAACAACGGTGTACCCGGCTCCACCCCACTGCAACGCTGGACCAGGGCCAGCGGCGCCTGTTCGTGGCCAAGCAGCTGCGCCAGCCGCTCATGGGTGGCCAGCAGGGCCTCGCGCACCGGCAACTCGCCCAGATCGACCCGCAGCGGCAAGGTGTTGATGAACACTCCCAGGGCCCGTTCGGCGCCCTCGCCGCCCTGCATCCGCCCCAGCAGCACGGTGCCGAACACCACCTGCTGCTGCCCCGCCAGGCTGCCCAGCACCCGGCCCCAGGCCAGGTGCATCAGGCTTGCGGCACTGACCCCCAGTTGCCGCGCCTGCAAGCGCAGGCGCCGGCTCAGCAGGCGGTCCAGGGGCTGGCGCGCTTCGCTGAGTTCGGCGCTGCCTCCCGGTACTTCCTGCAGGCCCAGCGGCAGGGTCGGCTGGTCGATATCGCCGAGCATCTGGCGGAAGAACGCCTCATGCTCGGCCTCGCCGATGCCCAGGCGCGCCTGGGCCACGTAGTTGCGGTACGGCACCGCTTCCCCCAGGCGCTGCTGCTGGCCCAGGAGGAAGGCTTGCAGTTCGTGCTGCAGCACCTCCAGGGCCACGTGGTCCATCACCAGGTGATGGAACAGCAGCAGGGCCACCACTCGCTGGTTCACCGGGTCGGCGGCCTGCACCAGGCGCAGCAGCGGCGCCTGGGCGATGTCCAGGCGGTAGCGACGGCTGTCGAAGCGCGCCTGCAACTGGCCCAGCACCTCGCCGTCGCCAGGCTCCAGGGCGATCTCTTCGCAGCACAGCGGCGCCTGGCGCCAGACCACTTGCAGCGGCTGCTCCAGGCCTTCCCAGAGCACCGCGCTGCGCAGGATGTCATTGCGTTCGATCACCCCCTGCAAGGCCTGGGCGAAGGCCTGCAAGCGCTCGGTGCTGGCAAAGGCGAACTGCGCCTGCAACACGTAGGGGTCACCCGCTCCAGCCGCCAGATGGTGGAACAGGATGCCGGCCTGCAACGGCGCCAGCGGGTAGATGTCCTGCACATTGGCGGTACCGCCGGGCACCGTGGCCACCACCCGGTCGATGGCGGCCTGATCCAGTGCCAGCAGCGGCAGCAGGTCCGGGGTGATGCGCGGGCAGTCGCGGTAGATCAGGTTGGCCGGTACCTGCACCTCGCGACCGCGGCCCACGGCAGCGGCCAGGGCCGCCAGGGTCGGCTGGCCGAACAGCACCCGCACATCCGCCGAGAGCCCGGCCCGGCGCATGCGGCCGATCAGGCTCACCGCCAGCAGCGAATGGCCGCCCAGTTCGAAGAAGTGGTCGTGGCGCCCCACCCGCTCGACCTTGAGCAGTTCGGCCCAGAGTTGCGCCAGGAGGATCTCGGTGTCGCCCACCGGGGCCTCGTACTCGCGCACCTGGGCCGCCTCCAGCCCCGGGGCCGGCAGGGCCTTGCGTTCCAGCTTGCCATTGGGGCTCAGGGGCAGCGCCGCCAGGTGCACGAACAGCGCCGGCACCATGAACTCCGGCAGGTGTTCCAGCAGCGCCCGGCGCAGTTGTTCCACCGCCAAGGCCGGCTGCCCGGCAACGGTGGTGTAGTAGGCCACCAGGCGCTGGTCGCCCGGCACATCTTCCCGGGCCAGCACCACCGCTTCCTTGACCCCTTCGAGCTGGGTCAGGCGCGCCTGGATTTCCCCCAGCTCGATGCGCAGGCCACGGATCTTCACCTGGTCGTCGTTGCGCCCCAGGTACTCGATAGTGCCGTCGGCCAGGTAGCGGGCCAGGTCGCCGGTGCGGTACAGGCGCGCGCCCGGTTCCTGGCTGAACGGGTCCTTGAGGAAGCGTTCGGCGCTCAGTTGTTCGCGGTTCAGGTAACCCCGGGCCACCTGCACCCCGCCGATGTACAGCTCGCCCACCACCCCCAGGGGCACCGGTTGCATCTGCCCGTCCAGCAGGTAGATGCAGGTATTGGCGATGGGCTTGCCGATGGGGGTGTTGTCCGGGGTCTGTGCCAGCGGGCCGGCGCAATCCCAGGCGGTGACGTCCACCGCCGCTTCCGTGGGGCCGTAGAGGTTGTGCAGCGCCACCTGCGGCAACTGCTGCTTGAAGCGCCGCACCAGGCTGCCCGGCAGCGCCTCGCCGCTGCACATCACCTGGCGCAGGCCGGCGCATTCGCGGGTGTCGCCATAGGCCAGGAATACATCGAGCATCGAGGGCACGAAGTGCAAGGTGCTGATGCGTTCATCACGGATCACCTGGCGCAGGTAGGCCGGGTCCTTGTGCCCATCGGGGCGCGCCATCACCAGCCGTGCGCCGGTGAACAACGGCCAGAAGAACTCCCAGACCGAGACGTCGAAACTGAACGGGGTCTTCTGCAATACCGCGTCCTCGGCAGTGAGACGGTACTGCTCCTGCATCCACAGCAGGCGGTTGACCACGGCCCGGTGCTCGTTCATCGCGCCCTTGGGCCGGCCGGTGGAACCGGAGGTGTAGATCACATAGGCCAGGTGGCTCGGGGTCAGGCCGTTGAGCCGCGGGTTGACCCGGGGCTGGCGGTGCCATTGCGGCTGGTCGAGATCCACCAGGGGCAGCGCCAGGTTGCCCAGCAGCGGCCGGGTCGCGCTATCGGCCAGCAGCGCCTGGGGCGCGCTGTCGTCGAGCATGTAGGCAATGCGTTCGGCGGGGTAGCCCGGGTCGATGGGCACGTAGGCGCCGCCGGCCTTGAGGATGCCCAGCAGGCCCACCACCATGGGCAGCCCGCGCTCGACGCAGATCGCCACCCGGCTGTCGGGGCCGACGCCCAGGTGCAGCAGGTGCCCGGCCAGCTGGTTGGCCTGCTGGTTGAGCTCGCGGTAGCTCAACTGCTGCTCGCCGGCCTGCACGGCGATGGCCTCGGGGCTGCGCAGCACCTGGGTCTCGAACAGCCCGTGCAGGGTCTGTTCCAGGGGGTAGTCGCGGGCGGTGGCATTGAAGCCGTGCAGCAGCTGTTCGCGCTCGGCGGCATCCAGCAGCGGCACCTGTGCCAGCAGCATCTGTTCATCGGCCACCATGGCCTGCAGCACCCGCTGCAGGTAGCCGGCATACCGCAGCATGGTGGTTTCATCGAACAGCGCCGTGGCGTATTCCAGGCTGCCTTCGATGCGGTCCTGCACCTCCCCCAGGCTCAGGGACAGGTCGAACTTGGCGAAGTGGCTGGCCTCGTGAATGCCCTCCAGTTGCAGGTCCCCCAGCTCCAGCTGCGGGCCGTCGCCGTTCTGCCAGGTGAACAGGGTCTGGAACAGCGGGCTGTGGGACAGGCTGCGCAACGGCCGCAGGATCTCCACCACCTGCTCGAACGGCAGGTGCTGGTGAGCCTGGGCCTCCAGGGTGCGGGCGCGGACCTGGGCCAGCAGCGCCTGGACCCGGGGCGCCGCCTCCAGGTCCAGGCGCAGGGCCAGGGTGTTGACGAACAGCCCGATCAACCCTTCCACCTCGGCGCGCATGCGGTTGGCCACCGGGGTGCCGATCACCACCTCGGACTGCCCCGAGAGCCGCCCCAGCAGCAGCGCCCAGGCGCCCATCAGGGTCATGTACAAGGTGGTGCCATGGCGCTGGCTCAGGGCCCGCAGGCCGGCGGTCAATTGCGCATCCAGGCGCACCTCGACGCTGCTGCCGGCGTAGTCCTGCTGGGCCGGCCGTGGCCGGTCGGTGGGCAGCATGAGCAACGGCGGCGCCCCCTCCAGGGCCTGGCGCCAGCACTGCGCCTGCTGCTCCAGCACCGCGCCACTGAGCCAGTGCCGCTGCCAGTGGGCAAAGTCGCTGTACTGCACCGCCAGCGGCGCCAGGGGGTCGGGCAGGCCACGACTGAAGGCCTGGTACAGCGCCACCAGTTCCCGGGTCAGCACGCCCATGGACCAGCCATCGCTGACGATATGGTGCAGGGTCAGCAACAGCACATGGTGGTCGTCCGCCAGGCTGACCAGGCGCCCGCGGATCAGCGGCCCGCGTTGCAGGTCGAACGGCGCCGAGGCCTCGCCCTGCACCAGGGCCTGCAAGGCGTCGCTGGCCTGGGGGTGGCCCCGCAGGTTTTCCAGCAGCAGCTCCAGCCCGGATTCGGCCGGGGCGATCAGCACCTGGGCTTCGTCACCGTACTGGGCAAAGCGGCTGCGCAGGGTTTCATGGCGCGCGACGATGCGCTCCAGGGCCTGCTGCAGGGCCGCGCCGTCCAGTGGCCCGCGCAGGCGCAGGCCGATGGGAATGTTGTAGGCGGTGTTGGCCCCTTCCATCTGCGCCAGGAACCACAGGCGCTGCTGGGCGAAGGACAGCGCCAGCGGCTGGTTGCGCGGCGCCGGCAGCAGGTCCGGCAGGCTGCTGCACTCGGCCCGGGCCAGGGCCGCGGCCACGGCGCACAGTTCGGCATTGGCGAACAGCTCGCCCAGGGCCAGCTCCACCCCCAGGCGCTGCCGCACCTGGGACAGCATGCGCATGGCCAGCAGCGAATGGCCGCCCAGTTCGAAGAAGTGATCGTGGCGCCCTACCCGCTCGACCTGCAGCAGCTCGCTCCAGATCTGCGCCAGGGCGATCTCGCTGTCGCCCTCGGGGGCCACATAGTCCCGGCTCAGCAGCGCCTCCAGCGGCGGTTGCGGCAACGCCCGGCGGTCGAGCTTGCCGTTGGCGGTCAGGGGCAAGGCAGCGAGGTGCACATAGGCCGCCGGCACCATGTACTCCGGCAGTTGCTCCAGCAGGCGCCTGCGCAGCTCGGCCGGGCTCGGCTCGGCGCCGGGGATTGCACTGAAATAGGCCACCAGCCGGGTCTGCCCCGGCTGGTCTTCCCGGGCCAGCAGCACCGCCTCGCGGATGCCCGGAAGGCGGTTGAGGCAGGTCTCGATCTCCCCCAGCTCGATGCGCACGCCACGCACCTTCACCTGGTCGTCGTTGCGCCCCAGGTAGTCGATGCGCCCGTCCGCCCGCCAGCGCGCCAGGTCGCCGCTGCGGTACATGCGTGCGCCCGGCACGGTGCTGAAGGGGTCTTCAAGGAAGCGTTCGGCCGTCAGCTCCGGGCGGTTGAGGTAACCCCGGGCCACCCCGGCGCCGCCCACATACAGCTCACCGGCGACGCCGATGGGCACCGGCCGCTGCTGCGGGTCCAGCAGGTAGATCCGTGCATTGGCGATGGGCCGGCCGATGTCCAGGGGCCCGCCGGCCAGCAGCCGCCCGGAGCTGGCCACCACCGTGGTTTCGGTGGGGCCGTAGTTGTTGACCACGGCAAAGCTCGGCTCCTGGCTGAACTGGCGCAGGCGGTCGCCGCCGATCAGCAGGGTGCGCAAGGTCGGGTGGCCCAGGCCCTGGCTGAAGGCGTATTCGGCCACCGGGGTCGGCAGAAAGCTCAGGTCCAGGGGCTGGGCCTGCCACCAGTGCAGCAGTTGGTCGAGGTCCTGGTGGCCGATACCGGCCGGCGGCAGGTGCAGGGTGGCGCCGCCGCAGAGCGTCGGCCAGAGTTCCCAGGCCATGGCGTCGAAGCCGAAACCGGCGACGCTGGAGGCATGTCGCCCCGGCCCCAGGTCGAAGGCCTGGCAATGCCAGTCCAGCAGGTTTTCCAGGCTGGCATGCTCCACCATCACGCCCTTGGGCAGGCCGGTGGAACCGGAGGTGTAGATCACATAGGCCAGGTGCGCGCAGCTCATGCCCGGCACCTGCAGGTTGCCCTCGGGGCGGGCCTGCCACTCGGGCTGGTCGAGGTCCACCCGGGCCATGGCCGGTTGGCCCACCAGGGCCCGGGTGCTGCCCTGCACCAGCAGCGCCAGCGGCGCGCTGTCCTGCAGCAGGTAGGCGATGCGTTCCGCGGGGTGACCCGGGTCGATGGGCACATAGGCGCCACCGGCCTTGAGAATCCCCAGCAGGCCGATCACCATCCCCGGCCCGCGCTCGACGCAGATCGCCACCCGCTGATCCGGGCCCACCCCCAGCTCCCGCAAGTGCCAGGCCAGTTGGTTGGCCCGGGTATTCAACTGGCCATAGCTCAGGCGCTGCGCGCCCATCTGCAGGGCCGTGGCCTCGGGCTGCCGAGCGGCAAAGGCCTCGAAGCGCTGGGCCAGGGTCCGGCCCCGTGGGTAGTCCACGGCGCTGGCGTTGAAATCCTCCAGCAGTTGCCGGCGCTCGGTCTCATCCAGCCACTGCACCTGGGCCAGGCATTGCTGATCGTCGGCCACCATGGCCCGCAGCACCTGCACCAGGTAGGCGGCATAGCGCTGCACCGTGGCCTCATCGAACAGCGCGGTGGCGTAGTCCAGGGTTCCGCGGATCTGCCCCTGGCTTTCTCCCAGGCTCAGGGTCAGGTCGAACTTGGCCACCGCGCTGGCCCCGGCCACACCTTCGAGTTTCAGGTCCCCCAGTTGCAGGTCCTGGGCGAAGTTGTCGACCCAGGTCAGCACCACCTGGAACAGCGGGCTGTGGGACAGGCTGCGCTGGGGCCGGACGATTTCCACCACCTGCTCGAACGGCAGGTCCTGGTGCGCCTGGGCCTCCAGGCTGCGGGCGCGGACCTGGGCCAGCAGCCCGCTCACGCTCTGCCCCGGGTCCAGGTCCAGGCGCAGGGCCAGGGTGTTGACGAAGAGCCCGATCAGCCCTTCCACCTCGGCGCGCATGCGGTTGGCCACCGGGCTGCCGATCAGCAGATCGTCCTGCCCCGAAAGGCGGCTCAGCAGCAGCCCCCAGCCGGCCAGCAGGGTCATGTAGAGGGTGCAGCCATGGCGCTGGCTCAGGGCCTTGAGCTGGTCGCTCAGGGCCCGGTCCAGCAGCAGCTCGATGCTGCCACCGCTGAAATCCTGCTGCTGCGGCCGCGGCCGGTCGGTGGGCAGCATCAGCAGGCTGGGCGCGCCGGCCAGGGCCTGGCGCCAGTAGTCGCTCTGCTGCTGCAGCACCTCACCGCTGAGCCAGCGCCGTTGCCACAGGGCAAAGTCGCTGTACTGCACCGCCAGCGGCGCCAAGGGATCGGGCCGGCCCTGGCTGAAGGCCTGGTACAGGGCCACCAGCTCCCGGGTCAGCACGCCCATGGACCAACCATCGGCAACGATGTGGTGCAGGGTCAGGAGCAGCACATGGTGATCGTCCGCCAGGGCCAGCAGGCGCGCGCGGATCACCGGCCCCTGCTCCAGGTCGAAGGCCTGGGCGGCTTCGGCACGCACCCGCCCGGCCAGGGTCAGCGGCGCCTGGCGCAGGTCTTCCTCGTGCAGTTCCAGAGCGCTGTCCAGGGGCCCGATCAGCACCTGGGGCTGATCCTCGACGCGCACGAAACGGCTGCGCAAGGTGGCGTGGCGGCTGACGATGGCCTGCAGCGCCTGGCGCAGCGCCGAGCGATCGAGCTGCCCGCGCAGGCCCAGGCCGATGGGAATGTTGTAGGCGCTGGCGGCACCGTCCATCTGCGCCAGGAACCACAGGCGCTGCTGGGCGAAGGACAGCGGCAGGTCGTGATCCTGCACCGCCGGGAAGATCTCCGGCAGATGGCTGCGCCCGGCACGCTCCAGCACCGCGGCCACCGCGCTCAGCTCGGCATTGGCGAACAGCTCGCCCAGGGCCAGTTCCACCCCCAGGCGCTGGCGTACCTGGGACACCATGCGCATGGCCAGCAGCGAATGGCCGCCCAGCTCGAAAAAGTGATCCTGGCGCCCGACCCGCGGCAGGTGCAGCACCTCCTGCCAGATCGCGGCCAGGGTGGTTTCGGTGGCGCCTTGCGGGGCCTGGTATTCACGGCCAAACAGCGCCGCCTGATCCGGCGCCGGCAGGGCCTTGCGGTCGAGCTTGCCGTTGGCGGTCAGGGGCAAGGCGTCGAGCCGTACATAAGCCACCGGCACCATGTAGTCAGGCAACTGCGCCAGCAGGTGGGCGCGCAACTGCGCCACGTCCAGGGCGACGTCCTGCTGCTGGGTGAAATAGGCCACCAGCCGCGGGTTGCCCGGCTGATCCTCGCGGGCCAGCAGCACCGCCTCCTGGATACCGGGGAACTGGCAGAGGCGGGTCTCGATCTCCCCCAGCTCGATACGCACGCCGCGGATCTTCACCTGATCGTCGTTGCGCCCCAGGTAGTCGATGCGCCCGTCCGCCAGCCAGCGCGCCAGGTCGCCGCTGCGGTACATGCGCGCCTCAGGCTGGTCGCTGAAGGGATCGTCGAGAAAGCGTTCGGCGGTCAATTGCGGGCGGTTGAGGTACCCCCGGGCCACCCCGGCGCCGCCCACATACAGCTCACCGGCGACGCCGATGGGCACCGGGCGCTGCTGGGAATCCAGCAGGTAAATGCGCGCGTTGGCCACCGGCCGGCCGATGTCCAGCTCGCCACCGGCGTGGATCGGCCCGGAACTGGCCACCACCGTGGCTTCGGTGGGGCCGTAGTTGTTGATCAGGGCAAAGCCCTGGTCGTGGCTGAACTGGCGCAGGCGGTCGCCGCCGATCAGCAGGGTGCGCAGGCTCGGGTGGCCCTGCTCCTGGCTGAAGGCGTACTCGGCCACCGGGGTCGGCAGGAAGCTCACGTCCAGGGGCTGGGCACGCCACCAGGCGAGCAACGCATCCAGGTCCTCGCTGCCGTCCTGGGCCGGTGCCAGGTGCAGGGTCGCGCCCACACACAGCGCCGGCCAGACCTCCCAGGCCATGGCATCGAAACCGAAGCCGGCCAGGCACGAGGCCTGGCTGCCGGGACGCAGGTCGAAGGCCTGGCAGTGCCAGTCCACCAGGTTGCCCAGGGTCCGGTGCTCCACCATCACCCCCTTGGGCAGGCCGGTGGAGCCGGAGGTGTAGATCACATAGGCCAGGTTGGCCGCGCTCAGCCCCGGTACCTGGGTATTGTCCGCCGTCTGATCGAGCCACAACCGCTGGTTGAGTTCGATCACCGGCACCGCCAGGGCCGGCAGGCGCCCCAGCAGCTCGGCCTGGGTCAGCACCGCCCGCGGGCCGCAGTCCTGGAGCAGGTAGTTCAGACGCTCGGCCGGGTGGGCCGGGTCGATGGGCACATAGCAGGCCCCGGCCTTGAGAATCGCCAATAGGCCCACCACCGTTTCCAGGCTGCGCCGGGCAACGATGGCCACCCGGTCATCGGGCTGCACCCCCAGCCCGCGCAGTTGCCGGGCCAGGACATTGGCCTGTTGGTTGAGCTCGGCATAGCTCAGCGAGCGGCCCTGGTAGCAGGCCGCCAGGGCGTCTGGGGTGCGCTGCGCCTGGGCCTCGATGCGGCCATGGATAGCCTGCCCCGGGGGGTAGTCCACCGCGCTGCGGTTGAAGCCTTCCAGCACCTGCTCGCGTTCCGCCACCGGCAGGATCGGCAACTGCTCCAGGGCCAGTTGCGGCGTCTGCTCCAGGGCCTGGGCCAGGTTCTCCAGGGTGCACAGCAGGTAGCCGAGGATGCGCCGCGGGTCGACCTGGGTGCTGGCCAGCAGGGTCAGGCTGAAATCCTGCCCGAGGTCGTCGACGCTCAGGGTCAGGGGGTAGTTGGTGCGCTCCTCGGAGCTCAGGGTGCTGATCCCGGCCCAGGCGGCCTGGGCCGCGGCACTGGCCCCGGCAGCACTGTGCCGGTAGTTGAGCAAGGCGCTGAACAGCGGGGTCGGTGCGCTCACGCCGCTGCAACGCTGGGCCAGGGCCAGGGCCGCGTGTTCGTGGCGCAGCAAGGTGGTGAGCCGGGCATGGGTGGCCTTGAGGGCCTCGCCCAGGCCCTGGCTGTCCACATCCAGGCGAAACGGCAAGGTGTTGATGAAGATCCCCAGGGCCCGCTCGGTGGCTTCGGCGCCTTGCAGGCGGCCCATCAGCACAGTGCCGAACACCACCTTGTGCTTGCCCGCCAGGGTGCCCAGCACCCGGCCCCAGGCCAGGTGGAACAGGCTGGCCGCGCTGACCCCGGCCAGCCGGGCCCGGGTCCGCAGGCGCTGGCTCAACTCGGTTGGCAGGGCCTGGGTGCATTCCTCGATGGCCCGGCCATCGCCCTGCACATCCTGCAGGCCGTAAGGCAGGGTCGGCTCGTCGATATCGCCGAGCATCTGGCGGAAGAACGCTTCGTGCTCCTGTTCGCTGATGCCCAGCCGCGCCTGGGCCACGTAGTTGCGAAACGGCATGGCCGGCCCCAGGCGCTCGGCCTGCCCGGTGAGGAAGGCCTGCATCTCGTGGCGCACCACATCCAGGGCGCTGTGGTCCAGGGCCATGTGGTGGAACAGCAGCATGGCGACGATGCGCTGCCCGGCTTCATCCCGGGCATGCACCAGGCGCAGCAGCGGCGCCTGGCTGACGTCCAGGCGATAGTGGCGGGCGTCGAAACGCGCATGCAACTGGGCCAGAACCTCACCGGCCGCAGGGTCGGTCTCGACCTCTTGCAGCTCCAGCCCGGCCTCGCGCCAGACCACCTGCATCGGCTGCTCCAGGCCATCCCAGAGCACCGCGGTGCGCAGGATGTCGTGCCGCGCAATGACCCCGCGCAGGGCCTCGGCAAAGGCTTCCAGGCGTTCCTCGCTGGCGAAGGCGAACTGCGCCTGCATCACATAGGGGTCGCCCTGCTGCGCACTGACGTGGTGGTAGAGAATGCCCTCCTGCAGGGGCGCCAGGGGGTAGATGTCCTGCACGTTGGCGACCCCGCCCGGGACGCTGGCGACAATGCGCTCGATGGCCTCCTGGTCGAGGTTGGCCAGGGGCAGCATCGCCGGGGTGATGCGGCTGATGCCCGGGGTGATGCCATTGGCCGGCACCTGCACCTGCCCGGCCTTGCTCGGCGAATACTGGCCGGCGCGGATCAGCTCGATCAGCTCCGGCTTGTGCTCGCGCAAGCGGGCCAGCAGCTGCGGTTCGCTCAGGGCCTGCTTGTTGCCCTGGACCACCAGCTGGTCGTCCTTGAGCACCAGTTGCACATCCTTTTCCTTCAGTGTCGCCAACAGTTCGATCACGCTCACAGGACGATCTCCATTCGTTCGGTCATGGCCGCGTAGGCCGCCAGGGTCGGCTGTTCGAACAACGCCCGGACATCGGCTTCCATGCCTAGCTCACGCATGCGGCTGATCAGGCTGACCGCCAGCAGTGAGTGCCCACCCAGTTCAAAGAAATGATCGTGACGCCCCACCCGCTCGACATTGAGCAGTTCGGCCCACAGCCGCGCCAGGGCGATTTCGGTGTCGCCCACCGGGGCCTCATACTCGCGCACCTGGGCCGCCTCCAGCCCCGGGGCCGGCAGTTCCTTGCGCGCCAGCTTGCCGTTGGCGCTCAGGGGCAGCGCCGCCAGGTGCACGAACAGCGCCGGCACCATGAACTCCGGCAGGTGCTGCAGCAGTTGCGTGCGCAGGTGCTCGACGGGCAGGCGCCGGGCGCTGTCGTGGGTGGTGTAGTAGGCCACCAGGCGCTGGTCGCCGGGCACATCCTCGCGGGCCAGTACCACCGCCTCCTTGACCTCCTCCAGCTGGGTCAGGCGCGCCTGGATCTCCCCCAGTTCGATGCGCAGGCCGCGGATCTTCACCTGGTCGTCGTTGCGCCCCAGGTACTCGATAGTGCCGTCGGCCTGATAGCGCCCGAGGTCGCCGGTGCGGTACAGGCGCGCCCCCGGTTCCTGGCTGAACGGGTCCTTGAGGAAACGTTCGGCGCTCAACTGCTCGCGGTTCAGGTAACCCCGGGCCACCTGCACCCCGCCGATGTACAGCTCGCCCACCACCCCCAGGGGCACCGGCTGCATCTGCGCGTCCAGCAGGTAGATGCAGGTATTGGCGATGGGCTTGCCGATGGGCGTGTGGTCCGGGGTATCGGCCAGCGGGCCGCTGCAATCCCAGGCAGTGACGTCCACCGCGGCCTCCGTGGGGCCGTAGAGGTTGTGCAATGCCACCTGTGGCAGTTGCTGCTTGAAGCGCCGCACCAGGCTGCCCGGCAATGCCTCGCCGCTGCACATCACCTGGCGCAGGCCCAGGTCCTCGGCGCCCTCGCCCTGGGCCAGGAACACATCGAGCATCGAGGGCACGAAGTGCAAGGTGCTGATGCCCTGCTCGCGGATCACCTGGCGCAGGTAGGCCGGGTCCTTGTGCCCGTCGGGGCGCGCCATCACCAGGCGCGCGCCGGTGAACAGCGGCCAGAAGAACTCCCAGACCGAGACGTCGAAACTGAACGGGGTCTTCTGCAACACCGCGTCCTCGGTGCCAAGGCGGTACTGCGCCTGCATCCACAACAGGCGGTTGACCACGGCCCGGTGCTCGTTCATCGCGCCCTTGGGCTGGCCGGTGGAACCGGAGGTGTAGATCACATAGGCCAGGTGCCCCGGGGTCAGCCCCTCTACTTGCGGGTTGCCCGGCGCCGGCCCGCTCCAGGCCAGCTGGTCGAGGTCCACCAGGGGCCGCGCCAGTTCGCCGAGCAATGCCCGGGTCGCGCCCTGGGCCAGCACCGCCAGGGGCGCGCTGTCGTCGAGCATGTAGGCGATGCGTTCGGCGGGGTAGCCCGGGTCGATGGGCACATAGGCGCCGCCGGCCTTGAGGATCGCCAGCAGGCCGACCACCATTTCCAGCCCGCGCTCGACACAGATCGCCACCCGGCTGTCGGGGCCGACGCCCAGGTGCAGCAGGTGCCCGGCCAGCTGGTTGGCGCGCCGGTTGAGTGCGCCGTAGCTCAGCTGCTGCTCGCCGGCCTGTACCGCAGTGGCCTCGGGGCTGCGCCGTACCTGGGCCTCGAACAGCCCGTGCAGGGTCTGCTCCAGGGGGTAATCCACGGCCGTGGCGTTGAACCCTTGCAGCAGGTGCTGACGCTCCTGCGGCGGCAGGATCGGCACCTCGCGCAGGGGCCGCTGCGGCGCCGTCTCCAGGTTCTCCACCAGGGCCAGCAGGGCCTGCTGCATGTAGCCGCAGATACGCTCGGCACCGATCCGCGCCAGGGTCATGGCGGTGAGACGGAACCCCTGGCCCAGGTCGTCGACGTTGAGGCTCAGGGGGTAGTTGGTGCGCTCCTCGCTGTGCAGGGTCTCGATGCCCTGCCAGGCCTGTTGCACGGCCTGGCTCGGCACCCCGTCGCTGCCGTGGCGGTAGTTGAGCATGGCACTGAACAGCGGCAGCGGCGCGGCCACCCCGCTGCAACGCTGGGCCAGGGCCAGGGAGGCGTGTTCATGACCCAGCAAGGCACTGAGCCGGGCGTGGGTGTCCTTGACCGCGGCACGGCTGCCACGCGCATCCAGGTCGACCCGCAGCGGCAAGGTGTTGATGAACATGCCCAAGGCCCGATCGGCGCCCTGCCCGGCGCTCAGGCGCCCCAGCAGCACGGTGCCGAACACCACCCGGTCCTGGCCCGAGGTGACGCTCAGGACCCGGGCCCAGGCCAGGTGGAACAGGCTCGCCGCACTCACTCCCAGCAACCGGGCCTGGGTCCGCAGGCGCGCACTCAGTGACGGCTCCAGGGCCTGCTGGCGCTCTTCGATGGCATCGCCATCGCCCTGCACGTCCTGCAGGCCGAACGGAAGGGTCGGCTCATCGATATCGCCGAGCATCTCGCGAAAGAATGCCTCGTGCTCTTCACGGCTCACACCCAGGCGCGCCTGGGCCACGTAGTTGCGATAGGGAATCGCCGTGCCCGCGGGCGACTGCCCCAGCAGGCAGGCCTGGATTTCCTCGCGCACCACCTCCAGGGCGGTGTGGTCCAGGGCCATGTGATGGAACAGCAGGATGGCGACGATGCGCTGGCGGGCCGGGTCCTGGGCATACACCAGGCGCATCAGCGGCGCCCGGGTCAGGTCCAGGCGCAGGTGCCGGGCATCGAAGCGCGCCTGCAGTTGCTCCAGGACCTCGCCCTGGGCGGGGTTCGCTTGCACCTCTTGCACCTGCACCCCTGCCTGGCGCCAGACCACTTGCAGCGGCTGCTTCAGGCCTTCCCAGAGCACCGCGGTGCGCAGGATGTCGTGGCGCTCGACCACCCGCTGCAGGGCTGCGGCGAAATCATCCAGGCGTTGCCGGCTGGCGAAGGCCAGCTGCGATTGCAGCAGGTAGGGGTCGCCCTGCCGGGCACTCAGGTGGTGATAGAGGATGCCCTCCTGCAACGGCGCCAGGGGGTAGATGTCCTGCACGTTGGCCACGCCGCCGGGCACGCTGGCCACCACTCGGTCGATGGCTTCCTGCTCCAGTTCCACCAGCGGCAGCAGGTCCGGGGTGATGCGCGGGCAATCCGCGGTGATCCGATTGGCCGGGACCGCGACCTCGCGGCCACTGCCCACCGCAGCCGCCAGCGCAGCCAGGGTCGGCTGGCCGAACAGCACCCGCACGTCGGCGTCCAGGCCGATCTGGCGCATGCGTTCGATCAGGCTCACCGCCAGCAGCGAATGCCCGCCCAGTTCGAAGAAGTGATCATGGCGCCCCACCGCCTCCACCTGCAGCACCTCGCTCCAGATCCGCGCCAGGGCCTGTTCCACCTCGCCTTCGGGGGCCACGAATTCCCGGTTCAGCCAGGCCTCTTCCCCCGGCGGTGGCAGGGCCTTGCGGTCGAGCTTGCCGTTGGCGGTCAGGGGCATGGCCGGCAGGCGCACATAGGCCACCGGCAGCATGTAGTCCGGCAGCCGGCCTTGCAGGTGGTCGCGCAGGTCTTCGGCGGCGGCTTGCACACCCTCGGTACGGGAAGTGAAATAGGCCAGCAGGCGCCCCTCGCGGACCAGCACCAGGGCTTCCTTGAGGGCCGGATGGGTGAGCAGCGCCGCCTCGATTTCCCCAGGTTCGATGCGCATGCCGCGCACCTTCACCTGGTCGTCGTTGCGCCCCAGGTAGTCGAGGTTGCCGTCGGCGCGCCAGCGGGCCAGGTCACCGGTGCGGTACATGCGTGCCTCGGGCTCGGCGCTGAAGGGGTCGTTGAGAAAGCGCTCAGCGGTCATTTGCGGGCGGTTGAGGTAACCCCGGGCCACCCCGGCCCCGGCCACATACAGCTCGCCACTGACCCCCTGGGGCACCGGACGCTGCAGTTCGTCCAGCAGGTAGAGCCGCGCATTGGCCACGGGCCGGCCGATATGCAGGGCGCTACCGGCCTCGATCCGCCCGGAGCTGGCCACCACCGTGGCTTCGGTGGGGCCGTAGTTGTTGATCACTGCAAAACCCGGGTCGGCGGCGAACTGGCGCAGGCGGTCGCCACCGATCAGCAAGGTGTCCAGTGTGGGGTGGCCGAGCCCCTGGCTGAAGGCGTATTCGGCCACCGGGGTCGGCAGGAAGCTGACATCCAGGGGCTGGGCGCGCCACCAGTGCAGCAGCGCTTCGATATCCTGGCTGCCCACATCGGCGGGCGGCAGGTGCAGGGTCGCGCCGCTGCACAGGGTCGGCCAGACCTCCCAGGCCATGGCGTCGAAGCCCAGGCCGGCGACGCTGGAGCTGTGCCGCCCCGGGCCCAGGTCGAAACTCGCGCAGTGCCAGTGCACCAGGTTTTCCAGGCTCTGGTGCTCCACCATCACGCCCTTGGGCAGGCCAGTGGAACCGGAGGTGTAGATCACATAGGCCAGGTGCGCCGGGGTCAGGTGCGGCAGCAGCGGGTTGCCCTGCTCGGCCTCCTGCCAGGCAACCCCATCGAGATCGATCGACACCACCGCAAGGCTGCCCGGCAGCTCGCGGGTGGCGCTTTGTACCAGCACCGCCAGCGGCGCGCTGTCCTGCAGCAGGTAGGCGATGCGTTCGGCCGGCAGGCTCGGGTCGATGGGCACATAGGCCGCCCCGGCCTTGAGGACCGCCAGCATGCCCCGCAACAAGTGCGGCCCGCGTTGCAGGCACAGGGCCACGCGATCGTCTGGGTGCACGCCCAACTCCAGCAGTTGCCGGGCCAGCTGATTGGCCTGCTGGTTGAGCTGGCGGTAGCTCAGGCGCAACGGCCCCTGTACCAGCGCCACAGCGTCGGGAGCCTGTGCCGCTCGCGCCTCGAACAGCCCGTGCAGGGTCTGCCCGCGGGGGTAGTCGGCGGTGCTGGCATTGCAGCCCTCCAGCAGTTGCTCGCGCTCTTGTGGCGGCAGCACCGAGCACTGTTCGAGGGCCGCCTGCGGGTTGTGTTCCAGGGCCTGGGCCAGTTGCTCCAGGGCACTTTGCATATAAGCGCCGACACGCTGCGCACCGATTCCGGCCTGGGCCAGCAGCGCCAGGCTGAAGCCTTCGCCCAGGTCATCGACGCTGAGGCTCAGCGGGTAGTTGCTGCGCTCCTCGCCCCCCAGCAGTTCGACGCCCTGCCAGATATCCAGGCCGTCCGGCGCCGCCGTGTTCGGCACGCTGTGGCGGTAGTTGAGCAAGGTGTTGAACAGCGGCGCGCCGGCCGCCACCGCGCTGCAGCGCTGGGCCAGGGCCAGGGAGGCGTGCTCATGGCCGAGCAAGGCGCTGAGCCGGGCGTGGGTGGCCTTGACCGCGGCACGCACGCTGCCCTGCACATCGACCCGCAGCGGCAGGGTATTGATGAACACCCCCAGGGCGCGGTCGGCGCCCGCGCCGCCCTGCATGCGGCCCATCAGCACGGTGCCGAACACCACCTGGCGACGGTTGGCCAACTGCCCCAGCACCAGGCCCCAGGCCAGGTGCATCAGGGCCGCGGCGCTCACCCCCAGGTGCCGCGCCTGTTGCCGCAGGCGCTGGCTCAGGGCCTCGGGCAGCACCAGCGCGGCCTCTTCGATACCCAGGCCGTCACCCTGTACATCCTCTACGCCGAAGGCCAGGGTCGGCTCGTCGATGTCCCCGAGCATGTCGCGAAAGAACGCCTCGTGTTCCGCCTGCCCGGCACCCAGGCGTGCCTGGGCCACATAGTTGCGGTACGGCACCGGTGTGCCCAGGTGCTGCGCGCGGTCGAACAGCAGGTCGCGCATTTCCTCGCCGATCACCTCCATGGCGGTGTGATCCAGGGCCAGGTGGTGGAACAGCAGGATCGCCGGCACCCGCTGCTGCCCGGGCTCTCGCGCATAGACCAGGCGGATCAGCGGCGCCTGGGCCAGGTCCAGGCGCCAGTGACGGGCGTCGAAGCGCTGCTGCAACTGCGCCAGCAGGTCACCCTCGGCCGGGTCCAGGTGCTGTTCCTCGACCCGGAGCTCGGCATGGCGCCAGACCACTTGCAGCGGTTGCGGCAGGCCTTCCCAGAGCACCGCAGTGCGCAGGATGTCATGGCGCGTGATGACCTGCTGCAGGGCCCCGGCGAAACGCTGCAGGCGCTCCAGGCTGTCGAAGGCCAGGCGCGATTGCAGCAGGTAGGGGTCGCCCTGCCCGGCGCTCAGGTGGTGATAGAGAATGCCCTCCTGCAACGGCGCCAGGGGGTAGATGTCCTGCACATTGGCCACGCCGCCCGGCACGCTGGCCAGCACCCGGTCGATGGCCTCCTGGTCCAGTTCCACCAGGGGCAGCAGGTCCGGGGTGATGCGCGGGCAATCAGCGCTGATGAGGTTGGCCGGCACCTGCACTTCCCGACCGCTGCCCACGGCATCGGCCAGGGCGGCCAGGGTCGGCTGGCTGAACAGCACCCGCACATCGGCGCTCAGGCCGATCTGGCGCATGCGCTCGATCAGGCTCACCGCCAGCAGCGAGTGCCCGCCCAGTTCGAAGAAGTGGTCGTGGCGCCCCACCTGCTCCACCTTGAGCAGCTCGCTCCAGATCCGCGCCAGGGCGATTTCCACCTCGCCCCGGGGGGCGACGAATTCACGGCTGAGCAGGGCCGACGGGGCCGGCGCCGGCAGCGCCTTGCGGTCCAGCTTGCCGTTGTTGGTCAGGGGCAAGGCCTGCAACTGCACGTAGGCCAGGGGCACCATGTAGTCCGGCAGTTGCTGCTGCAGGGCCGCGCGCAGGGCTTCGGCCGGCAGCGGCGCGGCGTCCGCCTGCAGGGTGTAGTAGGCCACCAGGCGCTTGTCCCCGGGCTCGTCTTCCCGGGCCAGGACCACGGCCTCCTTGACCCCGGCGCAGGCAGTGAGGCGCGCCTCGATTTCCCCCAGTTCGATGCGCAGGCCACGGATCTTCACCTGATCGTCGTTGCGCCCCAGGCATTCGAGCAGGCCGTTGCCCAGCCAGCGGCCAATGTCCCCGGTGCGGTACAGCAAGGCCCCGGGCTGTTCGCTGAAAGGGTCGCGGATAAATTTCTCGGCGTTGAGTTCGGGGCGGTTGAGATAACCCAGGGCCACGCCGTCGCCGCCGATCACGATCTCCCCCGGGGCACCGATGGGCAGCGGCCGCTGCTGGGCGTCCAGGACATACACCCGGGTGTTGCCGATCGGCCGGCCGATGGGCACGTGCTCGGCGTCATCGGCCAGGGCGGTGACTTCATGGGTGGTGGCGTAGGTGGTGGTTTCGGTGGGGCCGTAGCAGTGCACCAGGCGCAGCCGCGGCGCCAGCGCCAGCAGGCGGCGAAAGGCCGCCGGATCGGCACGCTCGCCGCCGCAGAGGAGAATCCGCAGGCCCTTGAGGGCCTCGGGAATCAGTTGCACGTACTGGTTGAACAGCGCCGTGGTGACAAACAGCACCGTGGCCCCGGCCGTGCTCAGGGCCCGGCCGAAACGCGCAGGTTCCAGCAGGGTGTAGTGATCGATCACCAGCACCCGGCCGCCATTGAGCAAGGCGCCCCAGACATCCATGGTGCTGGCGTCGAAGGCCGGGTTGGAGGCGAACGCCACCCGGTCCTCGGGGTTGAAATCGGCATAGCCGTTGTTGAGCACCAGGCGGCTGATGGCCCGGTGCGGCACCTGCACGCCCTTGGGCACGCCGGTGGAGCCGGAGGTGTACATGATGTAGGCCACGGTCTCGGACGACTGCGCCAGGTCCGGGTTGTGCCCGGGCAATGGCGCCAGTTGCAGGCGGTCCAGGTCGACCCTTCTGGCCGGGCACGCAAGCACCTGGTCGCTGCGGCTGAGCAGCAGCACGCTGGCGCTGTCTTCCACCATGAAGGCCTGGCGCTGGGCCGGGGCGTTGATATCCAGGGGCACATAGGCCGCGGCGCATTTGCAGACGGCCAGTTGGCTCACCAGCAGGTCCAGGGACCGGGGCAACAGGATCGCCACCCGGTCGCCGGGCTGCAGCCCGAGCTCCAGCAGGTGCCGGGCCAACTGGTTAGCCCGGGTATTGAGCTCGCCGTAGCTGAGCTGCGCCTGGCCTTCGACCGCCGCCACCCGCTGCGGGTAGGCCTGGGCCTGGGCCTCGAACAGCCGGTGCACGGTGTGCTGGCGCGGGTAGTCGCGGGTGCTGGCATTGAACTCCAGCAATACCTGGCGGCGCTCGGCCGCCGGCAGTACCGGGATGTCCTCCAGGGCCAGGGCCGGGGTCTGCTCCAAGGCCTGAGCGAGGTGTTCCAGCACGCACTGCAGGTAGCCACAGACCCGATCGCCGTCCACCTGCGCCACGGCCTGCACGGTCAGGCGCAGGCCGTGGGCGTCATCGTCGATATTCAGCGCCAGGGGATAATTGCTGCGCTCCCGGGAGTCGAGCACGCGGATCCCCTCCCAGCTCGCCGGCCCCTGCTGCGCGGTGTCGGCAGCGCTGTGGCGGTAGTTGAGCAGGCTGTTGAACAGGGGCAGCGATGCCGGCACGCCGCTGCAGCGCTGGGCCAGGGCCAGGGAGGCGTGCTCGTGGCCCAGCAATCGGGCCAGCCGGGCGTGGGTGGCGCGCAAGGCCTCGGCCACACCCTGCTCCCCGACACTGACCCGCAACGGCAAGGTGTTGATGAACATGCCCAGGGCCCGGTCGGCACCGGCGCCGCCCTGCATCCTTCCCAGCAGCACGGTGCCGAACACCACGTCATCGCGGCCCGCCAGTTGCCCCAGCACCCGGCCCCAGGCCAGGTGCAGCAGGCTGGCCAGGCTCACTCCCAGGTGCCGCGCCTGCTCCCGCAGGCGCCGGCACAGCGCCGGGTCGAGGCGCAGTTGACGCTCCCGGATGCCGCTGCCGTCGCGCTGCACGTCCTGCAGGCCGAAGGCCAGGGTCGGCTCGTCGATGTCCGCCAGCATCTCGCGGAAGAACGCCTGGTGCTGCTCCTCACCATGGCCCAGGCGCGCCTGGGCCACATAGTTGCGGTACGGTGCCGGCGCCGGCAACTGCGCGGCGGCGCCCTGCAGCACCGCGCTGATCTCCTCCACCAACACCTCCAGGGAGCTGTGGTCCAGGGCCAGGTGGTGGAACAACAGCAGGCCCAGCCAGCGCTGCTGCCCCGGGTCCGCGGCGCAGGCCAGTTGCAGCAGCGGCGCCCGGCTCAGGTCCAGGCGGTAGCGACGGGGGTCGAAACGCGCCTGCAGCTGCTCCAGCACCGGGCCCTGGGCCGGGTCCGTCTCGACCACCTGAATGTCCAGGGGCGCCTGGCGCCAGACCACCTGCACCGGCTGTTCCAGGCCTTCCCAGGCCATGCTGCTGCGCAGGATGTCGTGGCGCGCGATGACCTGCTGCAAGGCCAGGGTGAAGGTTTGCAGGGCGTCTTCGCCGGCAAATTCGAACTGCACCTGGAGCACATAGGGATCGCCCTCGGCGCTGCTCAGGTGGTGATAGAGGATCCCCGCCTGCAAGGGCGCCAGGGCATAGATGTCCTGGACGTTGGCGGCGCCGCCGGGCACCCGCGCCAGCAGCCGGTCGATGGCGGCCTGATCGAGGTCCGCCAGGGGCAGCAGGTCCGGGGTGATGTGGCGGCAATCGGCGGCGATGCGGTTGGCTGGCACCTGCACCTCGCGCTGCCCGCCCACGGTCGCCGCCAGCGCGGCCAGGGTCGGCTGACCGAACAGCACCCGCACATCGGCGCACAGGTCCACCTGGCGCATGCGCTCCATCAGCTTGACCGCCAGCAGCGAGTGCCCGCCCAGCTCGAAGAAGTTGTCCTGGCGCCCGACCTGCGGCAAGCCCAGCAGCTCTTGCCAGATTGCCGCGATGGCCTGTTCCACCTCGCCCTGGGGCGCTGCATATTCACGCCGGGCCAGGGCCTGGCTGTCCGGCGCCGGCAGGGCCTTGCGGTCGAGCTTGCCATTGGGGGTCAGGGGCCAGGCCTGCAACGTCACGAAGGCGCTGGGCAGCATGTGCTCGGCCAGGCTCTGTTGCAGTTGCTCGCGCAGTTGCGCAGCGCTGGCAGCGGCCCCCGGCCGAGGGATCACATAGGCCACCAGGCGCTTGTCCCCCGGGGTGTCTTCCCGGGCGATCACTACCGCTTCGCGCACGCCGTCGCAGGCCGCCAGGCGGGCCTCGATCTCCCCCAGCTCGATGCGAAAGCCGCGGATCTTCACCTGGTCATCGTTGCGCCCCAGGTACTCCAGGCTGCCGTCGCTGCGCCAGCGCGCCAGGTCGCCGGTCTTGTACAGCCGCGCCCCCGGCTCGTGGCTGAAGGGGTCGGCGATAAAGCGCTCGGCGGTCAGCTGATCGCGGTTGAGGTAGCCCCGGGCAACCCCGGCGCCGCCCACATACAACTCACCCACCACGCCGCTGGGCAGCGGCTCGCGGTGGGCATCGAGCACATACAGTTGCAGGTCGGGAATGCGCCGGCCGATGGGGCTGCTGCCCACCAGCTGGGCGTCCGCCGCCTGCAACGGGCGATAGGTCACGTGCACCGTGGTTTCGGTGATGCCGTACATGTTCACCAGCTGGGTGCCGACGTTTTCCAGGTGGGCATACCAGGGCTTGAGCATCCCCGGTTCCAGGGCCTCGCCGCCGAAGATCACCTGGCGCAGGGAGTGCTTGAGGGGGCTCTGGTCCTGGGCCGCGATCAGCGAACGGAAGGCGCTGGGGGTCTGGTTGAGGATGCTCACCCGGGCTTCGCAGAGCAGCCGGTAGCAGTCATCCGGCGAACGGCTGACGGCCTGGGGCACCACCAGCAACTGGCCGCCATGCACCAGCGCCCCCCAGATCTCCCACACCGAGAAATCGAAGGCGAAGGAATGGAACAGCGCCCACACGTCCCGCCAGTTGAAGTCGAACCAGTCGCGGGTGGCGCTGAACAGCCGGGCCACGTTGCGGTGCTCCACCATCACCCCCTTGGGCAGGCCGGTGGAGCCCGAGGTGTAGATCACATAGGCCAGGTGGGCCGGGGTCAGCCCCGGCACTTCGGGGTCGTCCTGGGCTTCATGGGCCAGGGTGCGGCTGTCGAGGTCGATCAGCGGCACCCGCAGGTCGGCCACCAGGGACTGGGTGCCGGCCTGCACCAGCAGCGCCACCGGGTCGCTGTCCTGCAGGGTGTAGGCGATGCGCTCGCGGGGGTAGGCCGGGTCGATGGGCACGTAGGCGCCGCCGGCCTTGAGGATGCCCAGCAGGCCGACGATCATTTCCACGCCGCGCTCGACACAGATCGCCACCCGCTGGTCCGGGCGTACGCCCAGCGCCAGCAAACGGTGGGCCACCTGGTTGGCGCGCCGGTTGAGCTCGCCGTAGCTCAGCCGCAGCTCGCCGAACAGCAGCGCCGGGGCCTCGGGCTGGACCCGGGCCTGGGCTTCCACCTGCTGGTGGATCAGCGGGCTGTCCGGGTAGTGCCCCAGCGGCGTGTTCAGGCCCTGCAACAGGTAGCGGCGCTCGCTGGCCGGGAGCATCTCCAGGCTGTACAGCGGTGCCTGCGGAGTGCTCTGCAAGGCCAGGGCCAGGCTCTCCAGGGCGGTCAGCAGGTAGCCGGCGATGCGCTCGGCGCCCAGTTGCCGATCCACCAGGGCGGTGATGCAAAAATCCTCTCCCAGGTCATCGATGTTGATGGTCAGCGGGTAGTTGGTGCGTTCTTCGGCGCCCAGCACCTGGATGCCCGGGGCCACCTCCTGCACCTGGGCGCCATCGGCGGCGTGGCTGTGGCGGTAGTTGAGCATGGCGCTGAACAGCGGCGTCGGCGCACTGACCCCGCTGCAGCGCTGGGCCAGGGCCAGGGACGCATGCTCATGGGCGAGCAAGGCACTGAGCCGCTGATGGGTGGCCAGGACCCCGGCGCGCACGCCCTGGGCGCCGACATCCACCCGCAGCGGCAAGGTGTTGATGAACATGCCCAGGGCCCGCTCGCCGCCTTCGCCGGCCTCCATGCGGCCCAGCAGCACGGTGCCGAACACCACCGCTTCGCGCCCCGACAGCTGGCCCAGCACCCGGGCCAGGGCCAGGTGCATCAGGCTGGCGCTGCTCACCCCCAGTTGCCGGGCCTGGGCCCGCAGGCGCTGGCTGAGCTCGCGGTCCAGGGTCAGCCGGGCCTCTTCGATCACCCGCCCGGCGCCCTGCACATCCCCCAGGCCGCACGGCAGGGTCGGCTCGTCGATATCGCCGAGCATCTCGCGAAAGAAGCGTTCGTGGGCCGCCTCGCTGCGGCTTGCCAGGGCCTGGGCCAGATGGTTGCGAAACGGTACCGGGGCCGGCAGGCGCTCGCTGTGCCCTTGCAGGCGGGCGTGGATTTCCTGGCGTACCAGGTCCAGCGCGGAGTGGTCCAGGGCCAGGTGATGAAACAGCAGCAGCGCCACCTGGCGCTGGTTGGCCGGGTCCTCGGCGTGCACCAGGCGCAGCAGCGGCGCCTGACGCAGGTCCAGGCGAAAGTGCCGGGAGTCGTAGCGGGCCTGCAGCTGGCCGAGCACATCGCCGTCGGCCGGGTCCAGCGCCACGGCCTCGATCACCAGCGGCGCCTGGCGCCAGACCACCTGCAACGGCTCATCCAGGCTTTCCCAGGCGATGGCGGTACGCAGGATGTCGTGGCGGTCGATGACCCATTGCAAGGCTTCGGCGAAGGCTTGCCGTCGCTCGGCACTGGCAAAGGCGAAGCGCGCCTGCAGCACATAGGGGTCGCCCTGGGCGGCGGACAAATGATGATAGAGCATGCCCTCCTGCAGCGGCGCCAGGGGGTAGATGTCCTGCACGTTGGCGGCGCCACCGGGCACTGCGGCGACGATACGCTCGATGGCGGGCGGGTCCAGCTGCACCAGGGGCAGCATGTCCGGGGTGATCCTGAAGGCCGGGCTCAGCCAGCTGCCACCCTGGCCGTCGAGCAGTTCCAGGAGCCGGGCCTTGTGCTGCACCAGGCTGTCCCAGAGCCCGTCGTCCAGCGCCTCGTCATCGCCCTGGACGAGCAGGTCCTCCTGTTCCCGTTGAAGACGGATCGCCAGGGTCGAAAGCACTGCCATCAATTCGCTGAACTGCATCTTGTAACCTGCCTGAGAATTCGGAAACGGTTGAAGAGAACGTCCTTGTTTCAGATGCAACCTTTCACCGGCGCCCCGCTGCCCGGACGGGCGACAAGCGCCGCTGCCAGGCACCGCGCGGGGCTGTCGCGCCGTTGCGCAAAAAGCACCAGGGACAGTGAGCCCGCCAGGCTTGCTGGCAGCTCGCAGACGCTAAAACATCCGCCGCAGCGGGGCTGACATGGGAAGCCGGGACATGGCGCGGGGCCTGTCCCGCTGAGGTACCACGGCCCGCGCCGGCCCTGGGGCCGGCGCGGGGAAAAGCACTTGCAGCGGCCTCAGAGACGCCGCTGGCGCTTGAGCTGGGGGATGGTGGTAGCGGGGATTTCCAGGCGCTGCAACTGGCCCAGGGTATGGGCCGCCAGCGCCGCCAGGGTCGGCTGGCTGAACAACAGGCGGGCATCGGCGTGCAGGCCTTCCTGGCGCATCCGCGCCACCAGGCTGACCGCCAGCAGGGAATGCCCGCCCAGTTCGAAGAAGTGGTCGTGGCGCCCTACCCGCTCCACTTGCAGCACCTCGGCCCAGAGCCGCGCCAGGGTGGTTTCAAGCGGCCCCTGGGGCGGCTCGAAATCGCGGCTCAGCACCGCTTCCAGGCCCGGCTCCGGCAGTGCATCGCGCGCCAGCTTGCCGTTGGCGCTCAGGGGCAGCGCCGCCAGTTGCACATAGGCTGCCGGCACCATGTACTCCGGCAGACGCTCCAGGACATGGGCCCGCAGCGCCTCGATCCCCGGCGCCGCCACCCCGGGGTGCAGGCTGAAATAGGCCACCAGGCGCTCGCCACGCATCAGCACCGCCACCTCGCGCAGGGCCGGGTGGCTGGCCAGCCGCGCCTCGATTTCCCCCAGCTCCAGGCGCAGCCCCCGCAGCTTGACCTGGAAGTCGTTGCGCCCGAGGAACTCCAGGTCGCCGTCAGCGTTGTAGCGCACCCGGTCACCGCTGCGGTACAGCCGGTCGCCGGCGACGAAGGGGCTGTCGATAAAGCGCTCGGCCTGCAACTGCGGCAAGCCCAGGTAACCCCGGGCAACCCCGACCCCGCCAATGTGCAGCTGGCCGCTGACGCCCTGGGGCACCGGCTGGTCATGGGCATCCAGCACATACAGCCGGGTGTTGGTGATGGCCTTGCCGATCGGCAGTTGCACCGGCGGCACCGCTGCCCCGGGCTCCAGGGTCCAGGCGCTGCTGTCCACGGTGGCCTCGGTGGGGCCGTAGACGTTGTGCAAACGGGCCCCGGGCAGGCGCTGGCGGAACAGCCGGGCAATCGCTTCGGTCAGCTCGCCGCCGCCGCAGAACACATCGGTCAGGCTGTGGCACTGGCCGGCCTCTTCCAACTGCAGAAATTGCAGGAGCATGGCCGGCACGAACTTGATCATGCTCACCTGCTCCTCGCGCACCAATTGCGCCAGATACAGCGGATCGCGCTGGCCGTCGGGCCGCGCCAGCAACAGGCGCATGCCGGTGACCAGGGGCCAGAACAGCTCCCAGACCGAGCCGTCGAAACTGAACGGCGCCTTTTGCAGCAGGGTGCCCCGGGCCCGCTCGCCACACAGCTGCGAACTCCAGTGCATCAGGTTGCCCAGGCCGCGGTGCTCCACCATCACCCCCTTGGGTGTACCGGTGGAACCCGAGGTGTAGATCACGTAGGCCAGGTGCGAAACCGTCAGCCCTGCCACCACGGGATCATGCTGCGGCGCCTGCTCCCAGGTACTGCGGTCGAAGTCGATCAGCGACAGGGGCAGCGGGCCCAGCAGCTCGCGGGTCGGCTGGTGCACCAGCACCGCCAGTGGCTGGCTGTCCTGCACCAGGTAGCGCAGGCGCTCCAGCGGGTAGTCCGGGTCCAGGGGCACATAGGCACCGCCGGCCTTGAGGATGCCCAACAGGCCGATCAGCAGTTCCGGGCTGCGCTGCACGCAGAGCCCGACTCGCACATCCGGCCCCACCCCCTGCTCGCGCAGGTAATGGGCCAGCTGGTTGGCGCGCTGGTTGAGCTGCCGGTAGCTCAGTTGCCGCGCGCCGGCCTGCAGTGCAATGGCCTCGGGCGTGCGCCGCACCTGGGCTTCGAACAGGGCATGCAGGGTCAGCTCCCGAGGGTATTGCGAACGGGTGGCATTGAGCGTTTGCAGCAGGTAGCGCGACTCCACCGGCGGCAGGATCGACAGGCTGTGCAACGGCGTCTGCGGCGCCTGTTCCAGGGCCAGCACCAGCGCTTCGAGAGCGGTGCTCAGGTAGCCCAGCAGGCGTTGCGCGCCGATCCGCCGCGGGGCCCGGCAGCCCAGGCGGAACCCCGGTTCCAGGTCGTCCACCGCCAGCATCAGCGGGTAGCTGAGCACCTCTTCGCTGCTCAGCAACTCGACCCCAGGCAAACCCTGCAACAGGTCGCCGCCGAGGTTGTGGCGATAGTTGAGCAAGGCATTGAACAGCGGGGTCGGCGCCGCCACCGCGCTGCAGCGCTGGGCCAGGGACAGCGGCGCCTGCTCGTGGGCGAGCAAGGCACTGAGGCGCTGCTGGGCCTGGCCCAGCCCCTCGGCCACCGTCAGCCCCGCCAGCTCCAGGCGCAGTGGCAAGGTGTTGATGAACATGCCCAGGGCCCGGTCGGCCCCCGCTCCGGCTTGCAGGCGGCCCAGCAATACACTGCCGAAGAGCACGTCCTCACGGCCGCTGGTACGCCCCAGTACCAGGGCCCAGGCCAGGTGAAACAGGCTGGCGGCGCTGACCCCGAGCTGGCGCACCTGGGTCCGCAGGCGCTGGCCAAGCTCGGCTTCCAGCAGGCCGCTGGCGTGCTGCAGGTCCAGTTGTTCCCCGGGCCGTTCCTGCAGTTCGAAGGCCAGGGTCGGCTCGTCCACCGTGCCCAGGCCGGCCTCGAAGAACGCCTTGTGGGCGGCCTGCCCCTGGCGCGTGCGAGCCACGTAGTCACGGTAGGCATAGGCCGGCGCCAGGCTGGCTTGCCGGCCTTGCACATGGGCGGCGATTTCCGCCAGCAGCACCGCGGTACTGGTGGCGTCGTTGACCAGGTGATGGAAGCGCAGCAGGCCGATCCACCGCCCATTGGCCCGGTCCTCGGCCCAGGCCAGGGCCAGCATCGGCGCCTGGCGGATATCCAGCGGGTTGTGCTGCGGGTCGAAGTGCTCGCGCAGTCGCTCCGCTACATGGCCGCCGGGCCCGGCCTGCCACTCTTGCACCGTCAGCCGGGCCTGGCGCCAGACCACCTGCAGCGGCTGCTCCAGCACGTCCCAGACCAGGCTGGTGCGCAGGATGTCGTGGCGCTCGATCACTGCCTGCAGCGCCAGGGCGAAGGCGTCCAGGTCCTCGCGCCGGGCGAAGGCGAACAGCGCGTGCTGCTGGTAGGGATCGCGGGCGGCGGTCATGTGGTGATAGAGCAGGCCCTCCTGCAACGGCGCCAGGGGGTAGATGTCCTGCACATTGGCAGCGCCGCCGGGGATGCAGGCCACCACCCGGTCGATGCTGTCCTGATCCAGCTCCACCAAGGGCAGCATCGCCGGGGTGATGCGCTGGCAGTCGGGCGGAACGCGGTTGGCCGGGACCTCGACGACCTGCCCGGTGCTCACCGCCGCAGCGAGACTGGCCAGGGTCGGCTGGCCGAACAGCACCCGCACATCGGCCTGCAGGCCGGCCTGGGCCATGCGCTGGATCAGTTGCAGGGCCAGCAGCGAATGCCCGCCCAGTTCGAAGAAGTGATCGTGGCGGCCCACCTGCTCCACCTGCAGCAGCTCGCTCCAGAGCCCGGCCAGGGTGATTTCCAGCGGGCCCTGGGGCGCCTCGTAGGCGCGGCTGATCAGGTCCTCGGGCCCCGGCGCCGGCAGCGCCCGGCGGTCCAGCTTGCCGTTGCCGGTCAGCGGCCAGGCGTCGAGCGGTACGTAGGCCATGGGCAACATGTACTCCGGCAACTGCTGGCGCAGAAATTCCCGCAGTTGCAGGGCCGTGACCGCCTGGCGCGGAATGAACCAGGCCAGCAACTGGCCGTCCCGGGCCTGGACCAGCGCCTCGCGTACTGCCGGGTGATCCCCCAGGCGGGTCTCGATTTCCCCCAGCTCGATGCGCAGGCCGCGGATCTTCACCTGATCGTCGTTGCGCCCCAGGTATTCCAGGCTGCCGTCCTCCCGCCAGCGAGCCAGGTCGCCGCTGCGGTACATGCGCGCGCCGGGACGGTCGCTGAAGGGGTCCGCAAGGAAGCGTCCGGCGTTCATCCCATCGCGGTTGAGGTAACCCCGGGCCACCCCACCACCGCCCACATAGAGCTCGCCGGGCACGCCGATGGGCAGCAGTTGCTGCTGTTCATCCAGCAGGTAGATCCGGGTATTGGCGATGGGCCGGCCGATATGCAGGGCCTGCCCGGCCTCGATGGCACCGGAAGTGGCGACCACCGTGGCCTCGGTGGGGCCGTAGTTGTTGATCACGGCAAACCCGGGGTCAGCAGGCAACTGGCGCAGGCGGTCGCCGCCGATCAGCAAGGTGCGCAGGGTCGGGTGGCCCAGTTGCTGGCTGAGGGCGTACTCGGCCACCGGGGTCGGCAGAAAGCTCACCTCCAGCGGCTGGGCGCGCCACCAGGCCAGCAGGCGGTCCAGCTCCTCGGGGCCGTCGCTGACCGGCGCCAGGTGCAGGGTCGCCCCGGCGCACAGGGCCGGCCAGACTTCCCAGGCCATGGCATCGAAGCCGAAACCGGCAAGGCATGAGGTGTGGCTGCCAGCCTGGAGGTCGAAAGCCCGGCCATGCCAGTCCACCAGGTTCGACAGGCTCTGGTGCTCCACCATCACGCCCTTGGGCTGGCCGGTGGAGCCGGAGGTGTAGATCACGTAGGCCAGGTGCTCGGCGGTCAGCCCGGCGGCCTCGGCAATCTCGCCAGGGCCATCCAGCCACTGGCCGTTGTCAAGGTCGATCAGCGGCACGTTCAGCGTCGGCAGGCACTGGCGCAGGGCGCCCTGGGTCAACACCGCCCGCGGTGCGCTGTCGTGCAGCAGGAAGGCCAGGCGCTCAGCCGGATGGGCCGGGTCCAGGGGTACATAGCCCGCGCCGGCCTTGAGAATCGCCAGCAGCCCCACCAGGGTTTCCGGGCTGCGCCGGGCGACGATGGCCACCCGCGCATCCGGCCCCACTCCCAGCTCGCGCAGGTGCAGGGCCAGGGCGTTGGCCCGGCGGTCGAGCTGTTCATAGCTGAGGGCCTGGCCCTGGGCGACCAGGGCAATGGCCTGAGGCGTGCGCCGGGCCCAGGCTGCGACCCGGGCGTGAATCCGCTGTTCGGCGGCGGCTGGCTGTTCGTTGGCGTTCCAGGCCTGCAAGCGGCGCAGCTCAGCGGCAGGCAGCAGGGAGAAGCGGGCCACCGGCAGTTGCACATTGTCCAGCCCCTGCTCCAGCACATGCAGCAGGCGCGCGGCCAGGGCCTCGATTTCCTCGGGCTGGAAATACGCCGAGTCGTAGACGTAGTGCATCCAGGCGCTGTCATCGAAGCTGTTGCTGCGCAGGTGGATGGCCAGGGGCGTGGGCTCGTGGCGGTTGGAGACTTTCACCGACGAGGCCGCCGCCTCGCCATAGCGGTAGTCCAGGTCTTCCAGTTCGTAGGACAGCGACAGCTCGAACAGCTGCGCGCGGTCTTCGCGCAGCAGGCCGAGGGCGCGGTTGAGTTCGCTCAGGGGAAAGCGCTGGTGGCGGAAGTCCTGTTTCAGTACATCGCGCACCGCCCCCACCAAAGCCTCGAAGCTCAGTTCGCGGCCGAAGTCCATGCGCACCGCGCTGACTTGGGTGAAGGAACCCAGGGTCACCTTGAAGGCCGCATTGGGGCGGTTCAGCACCGGCATGCCCAGGACCCATTCGTCCCGTTGCAGGGTGCGGGTGAAGTACACATGCAGCGCCGCCAGCAGCACATGAAAGGCCGAGGCCCCGGTGCTCTTGCCCAGGGCCTTCATGCGTTCGTGCAAGGCCGCGGGGAACGCCTGGACCAGGGTCGCCCCCGGGGTCGCGGCGTCGGCGGCGGGCCGGTAGCGCGGGCGCAGCACCGGCTCCGGCAGGCTCTGGTACTTGTCCAGCCAGTAGTCGCGGTCCCGGGCATAGCGGCTGGACTGGTGGTAGCGGGTGTCGTCCTCGATGAAGTCGACAAAGGACGGCGCCGTGGCCTGGGGCTCCTCGCCGCTGGCCAGGGCGCTGTAGAGCCCGCCCAGGGACTGGGACAGCTGGGCGAACCCCCAGCCGTCGAGGATCAGGTGATGGGCCTCGACTTCCATCAGGTGATGCTCGGGGCCCACCCGGAACAGCGAGAAGCGGCACAGCCGTTCGCCGTCGAGCTTGAACGCCTGCTGCATCTGCCGGCGGATCTGCGCCTGGGCCGCCGCCAGCGGATCGGCCGCCGCGGACAGGTCATGGAACACCAGCTCCACCGGCCACTGCCGGTCGAAGTGCTGCAAGGGCAGACCGTCGACGCTGCCCTCCAGGGACAACACCGTGCGCAGCACGTCGTGCTTGTCCACCAGCAGCTCCACGGTGCGCTGCATCAGCTCGGGCCGGAACGGCCCCTTGAGCACGGCATAGCCGCCGATGTTGTACAGCGGCGAGTCGCCCCGGCTCAGTTGGTCGAGCCAGATATCGCGCTGCCCGGCGGTCAGCGGCAGGCCCCGGGCCTGTACCGGACCGGCGTTCATGCGCGCCCCCGGGCGGGGTGCCCGGCCCATGGCGGGCAGTGGCTGGCTGGGGTGACTGGCGCGACGAAAGCGCCCACGGCTGCGGCGGAAAAATGCGTCATAAGATCCTTCTCATGTGATGGGCCCGGGCACCGGCGTCCGCGGATTTAAGCATCGGCCCCAGGGCCTGTATGTCACCCGAAACCCGGACAGTTCCGGCCCCGGTCGGGCACCTCGGGCAGCACCGCGCCGGGCTGTTGCAGCAGCTCTGCTGATCAGCTGAATCGGCTGTAGGAAATTGGCTACGCGTGAACGACGCTCATGGCCTGGCGGAGGGCTTTTGCGTTCCACCGCAGGCTTGCCCCTCGGGCAACCTTGACGCAGGGAAACACCCCGCCGGCGGGCGCGACGGGGCCGTCGCAAGGGCTTGACCCAGAGCCTTGGCGAGGCCCTGGCAGGGCCATGATGTCCCGGTTTCCCCCTACAGACGCCAGGCAAAGCCATAGGCTTAAATCAACGCCCGGGAACTGGATCAGGTTCATCGGGAATCTGCCACGGCATGCCGCGGCAAGCGCGCGTCGATCAGCGATTTGTCTCGATCAAGGATGATAAGGATATGAGTCTGACCAGCAGTATTGCGAACCTGGAAACCCCGCACTTCTACTTCGAACTGGGGCAGTTGATTTCCAGCTCCGGCCACCCGCAGTTCGCCAGCGAAATGCTGCAACTGGTGGACAAGCTGGTGCCTCTGACCCAACTGGTACTCAGCGAATGGACCCTGGACGAACGCCAGGCCAGCCCCCTGGCCATTACCCTGCTGGGGCGCGCCGGGCTGCACAAGGACCTGCCACTGCCGGAGCCGCCGCGACGCCATGACCCGCTGCTGCAGCAGATGCTGGAAATGGACGACTCGCTGCTGATTCAAATGAATGCCCAGGCCCGCAGCGGCCCTTCCCGCACCACCGCGCACCAATGCCACCTGGTCTCGCGCAAAGCCAATCGCCGCTGTGTCATCGCCCTCTACCGGGCTCCCGACCAGGGCGGCTTTTCCCTGTCCGAACTGTCGTTTCTCAAGAGCCTGTCGCAGACCCTGCTGCCGTTGCTGGAACGCCACGCCCAGCTGCACCGGCAACAGGCCCTGAAGAACCTGCGCAGCTGGAGTGCCAAGCCCGCCGATGCCTTGCAGCAGACACCGCTGCAACGGGAGTTCGATGAGCGCCTGTCCCTGGGCGACATCACCCTCTCGGCGCGGGAAAAGGAAGTCTGCCTGGGGTTGCTGACCGGCGGCACCGTGCCGGAAATGGCCCAGCGCCTGAGCGTCAAGAACAGCTCGGTGGAAACCTACCTCAAGCGCGCCGCCGCCAAGCTCGGGGTCAGCGGCCGTCACGGGCTGGCCAAGTGGATGGTCGGCGCCTGAAACCGCCCGCACGCCCCTGGCTGTCCGCCATCAGGATGTCCTTGTCACGAGGCTGATCAATGCGTAACTCCCCACTGACCCTGGCGGCCCTGGCCCTGGCCCTCGGCGGCTGCTCCCTGGCCCCGGACTACCAGCGCCCGACCGCTCCCGTGGCGCCCCAGTACCCACAGGGCGCAGCCTTCGCCCCCGCTGCCGGCAACCCGGGGGCCGACTGGCAGGGACTGTTCCAGGACCCGTTGCTGCAGCAATTGATTCACAGCGCCCTGCAGAACAACCGCGACCTGCGAGTGGCGGCGCTGAATGTCGCGGCCTACCAGGCCCAGTACCGCATCCAGCGTGCCGACCTGTTCCCGGCGGTGAGCGCCGGCGTCTCGGGCAAGCGCCAGCGCCTGCCGGAACAGATGACCGGCAGCAAGGCACTGATCAGCTCCAGCTACTCCGCCAACCTGGGCATCAGTGCCTATGAGCTGGACTTCTTCGGGCGCATCCGCAGCCTCAGCCAGCAGGCGCTGATGATCTACCTGTCCAGCGAAGAGGCACGGCGCAGCGCGCAGTTGAGCCTGGTGGCCAATGTCGCCACGGCCTACCTGAGCTGGTGTGCCGACCAGGAGCTGCTGGAGCTGACCCGCAAGACCCTGGCCGCGGACGAACAGAGCCTGCGCCTGACCGCCCGCAATGGCAGCGCCGGCAAGATCTCGGCCCTGGATGTGGCCCAGGCCCGCACCAGCGTCGACAGTGCCCGCGCCAGCCTGGCCCGCTACCAGCGCCAGGTGGCCCAGGACCTGAACAACCTGACGCTGCTGGTGGGGGCGCCGCTGCCCGACGCCCTGCCCCGGCGCGGGCTGGCCGAGGGCATGCTGGCCCAGGTGCCTGCGGGCCTGCCCTCGGACCTGTTGCAGCGGCGCCCGGACATTCTCCAGGCCGAGTACCAGTTGCAGGCCGCCAACGCCAATATAGGCGCGGCCCGTGCAGCGTTCTTCCCCAGCGTCAGCCTGACCGCCAACGCCGGCAGCGCCAGCAAGGAGCTGTCCGGGCTGTTCAAGGGCGGTGCCGGGGCCTGGACCTTCCAGCCGCAGATCAACCTGCCGATCTTCAATGCCGGCAGCCTGCGGGCCAGCCTGGATTACGCCCAGCTGCAGAAGGACATCAGCGTCGCCCAGTATGAAAAGGCCATCCAGACCGCCTTCCAGGAAGTCGCCGACGGCCTGGCCGCGCGCCAGACCTTCCAGCAGCAACTGAGTGCCCAGCACAGCCTGGTGCAGGCCAGCCAGGACTACTACAACCTGGCCGAGCACCGCTACCGCATCGGCGTCGACAGCAACCTGGTGTTCCTCGATGCCCAGCGCTCGCTGTTCAGCGCCCAGCAAGGGCTGATCAACGACCGCCTGGCGCAGTTGCTGGCCGAGGTAAATCTGTTCCGGGCCCTGGGTGGTGCCTGGGAGGATGGCGCGCAGGCACCGAGCCTGGCCCGCGCCCAGACCTTGCCCTGAGCCACTGGCGATGGCCGGGTATCAGGGGGCTGGGGCGATGAGAGGTTGGGGGGATGCGGGGACCGGGGCCATGAGTGCCCCACGCTGTAGAACCAACCCGGTCAGCCTGGGCAGTAGGCGAAACATGGACCGGGCAGGCAGGTACAGCCGTGTTGCAGCCCGCCCTGACCAACCACCGCCATTCAGCGTGTTGCCTGTGGTAGCTGGCCGGGCGAACGGGGAGCGAGTCTAGACAGCGCCCCCCACAGCGTCTGTAGGAAAATTCTGAATTCAGAACGTTCCGAATCTTGGAGTGGAATCGGATAAAGCACGCCCGTTCCACGGCCCTGCGAAGGGGGTTGGCCGCGAGTGCCTAACGGGTGCCCGGCACCAGGTCGAGGATCTCGTCGATGCCCAGGCACCGCGGCTCCACCTCCAGGGTCCGGCCATGCTCGAGAATCCCCACCGCCACATCACGCATGGCCATGTAGGCACTGCGCAGCATGTGGTTGGCGTAGATCACCGCGTTGAAGCCGGCCCCCTCCAGCTCGTCGAAACTCAAGTGAGCGTAGCTGGTGGGCACACAGATCAGCGGCACCCGCGGGCAGTGGCGGCGGAACAACCGGGCGAACTCGAGGATCTCCAGGCCGTCCTTCTTGCGGCTGTGGATCATGATCCCGTCGGCGCCGGCCGCGACATAGGCCAGGCAGCGCTCGATGGCATCGTCCATGCCCTTGTCGAGGATCAGGCTTTCACAACGGGCGATGATCAGCAGATCCTCGTGGCTGCGGTTGGCGCAGCCCACGCGGATCTTTTCGCAGAACTCCTCGATGGAGTCCTGGAGCTGGCTCACCGCGTTGCCGAACAGCGAGTTCTTCTTCAGCCCGCACTTGTCCTCGATCACCACCGCCGAGACCCCGGCCCGGTCCAGCATCTTCACGTGGATGGCGAAGTGCTCGGCCTTGCCCCCGGTATCGCCGTCGAAAATCATCGGCAACGAACACACATCGAAGATCTCGCGGATGCCGTGCAAGCGGTTGCTCGGCGAGAGGATCTCGATGTCCGGCAGGCCCTTGTGGGTCGAGTCGGTAAGGGAGCTGGACCAGATGGCGTCGTAGACCAGGCTCGGTCCGCTGCCCCGCTCCAGCCTGGATTGCTCCGCCAGCAGGGCGGAGATCGGGCTGTGGGCTTCGAGCACGCGAAGGCAGCGCTTGCGGCGCAGCAACTGGCTCAGGTTGGTTCGGCGAATATCAGCTTCCTGCATGGGATTCACACGCCTCTTGTGGTTGGGGAACACCGGGTTCGCTCAGGGATGGGTCATGTCCAGGGCCACCACGTAGCGGTCGAAATCCGCCGCCGAGACATAGCCCAGCTGCTGGGCCACTTCCCGCAGCGACTTGCCCTCGTGGTGGGCGGTCTTGGCGATGATCGCGGCCTTGTCATAGCCGATGTGGCGGTTGAGGGCGGTCACCAGCATCAGGTTCTTCTCGATATTGGCCTCGATGCGCGCCCGGTTCGGCTCGATGCCCACCGCGCAGTGGTCGTTGAAGGCCCGGCAGGACTCGGCCAGCAAGGTGATGCTTTCCAGCACGTTGTGCACCATCACCGGCTTGTAGACGTTGAGCTGGAAATTGCCCTGGCTGCCGGCGAAGGCCACGGTGGCGTCGTTGCCGAAGACCTGGGTACAGACCATGGTCAGCGCCTCGCACTGGGTCGGGTTGACCTTGCCCGGCATGATCGAGGAGCCCGGCTCGTTCTCTGGAATGTCGATCTCGCCGATGCCGCAGCGCGGCCCGCTGGCCAGCCAGCGCACGTCGTTGGCGATCTTCATCAGGGCCATGGCCAGGGTGCGGATCGCCGCCGAGGTGTTGATCAGCGCGTCATGGGCCGACAGGGCGAAGAACTTGTTGGCGCAGGACTTGAACGGGTAGCCGGTGAGCTCGGCGATGATTCGTGCGCACTCGTCGCCGAACTGCGGGTGGGAGTTGAGCCCGGTGCCCACCGCCGTGCCGCCGATGGCCAGGTCGTAGAGGCCGGTGAGGTTGTGCTGGATGGCCGCCAGGGCATAGTCGATCTGCTCGACCCAGCCACCGATCTCCTGGCCCAGGGTGATGGGGGTGGCGTCCTGCAAGTGGGTGCGTCCGACCTTGACCACATCGCGGTACTGCTCGGCCTTCTCGAACAGCGTGTCGCGCAGCACCGAGACGCCCGGCAGCAGGGTTTCGAAGATCTCCGTCACCACCACCATGTACATCGCCGTGGGGAAGGTGTCGTTGGACGACTGGCCACGGTTGACGTGGTCGTTGGGGTGGATCGGCTTCTTGCTGCCCAGCTCGCCGCCGAGCATCTCGATGGCCCGGTTGGCGATCACTTCGTTGGCGTTCATGTTGGACTGGGTGCCGGAACCGGTCTGGAACACCACCAGCGGGAAATGCTCGTCCAGTTGCCCGCTGATCACCTCATCCGCCGCCTTGACGATGGGCAGCGCAATGGCTTCCGGCAGCTCGCCGAGCTTGAGGTTGGCCAGGGCCGCGGCCTTCTTCAGGATGCCCATGCTGCGGATCATCGGCGCCCCCCACTGGAAGCGTGCACGGCCGATGGGGAAGTTGTGGATGGAGCGTTCGGTCTGGGCTCCCCAGTACTTGTTGGACGGTACCGAAATGGAACCCATCGAGTCGGATTCAAGACGCATGTGGGTAGTTCTCCAATAAATGAATGAGGGTCCGGCCTGCGGTGCCGGGCAGGCGCCCTGCCCGGCCTGGTTGGCAGGCGCTTATTCCTTGAGTACGGAGGCCATCTTCTCCAGGTGCTGGCAGGCGCGCAGCACGTACTCATCGGACAGCGCAGCGATGCGCCGGTAGTTGACCTGCTGGCCGGTGGCCTGGGTGTAGAGCTTCAGGGCGTCGGTGGCGTGGCGGAAATGCCGGGCCTCGACGGCGCCGCAGTGAACGCTGAGGAAGCCGGCGATGCGGTTGGCTTCCCCGGCGGGGTAACCGCAGGATTCGCGCAGCCAGTTCTTCCACAGCGGTGTCATCAGGTTGTACTCGCCGGTGTTGAACAGCTCGGTCAGGGCCATCATCTCCAGGGCTTCCACCAGGTTCGGGGCCAGCGGGCGCTTCTCGCCGACCCAGGTGGAGAACTCCTTGGTGATGGGGTTCAGGTACTTGTCCTGCAGGCGCCAGTTGTCCGAGCCGCAGATGGCCGAGGCCATGCGGTGGTAGAGCTTGGAATGGTGGGGATGGCCGTGCATCTCGCCCAGGCCGACGTCCTCGACGATGATCTCGCCGCAGTGCCGGGCCGCCTCCAGCAGCTTGAGCTTGTTGTCATCACCGGGCAGGTCCTCGGACTCCTGCAGCAGCCGCACGATGATGCTGGACACCGCATGAGCCGCGCCATCCGGGCTGCGCCAGCCGCAGAAAAAGGTGCACAGCGAGTCCTCGGACCACTTGCGCGAGGTCATGCGCTGGTAGGTCAGGCAGTAGCCGTCCAGCTTGTCGGGGTGGTTTTCAAAGCCCGTCAGCAGGGCCTCCACCAGGTTGCGGTCCTCGACATCCACCAGGGCCTGGTGCACGTAGCCGATGAACGCCTTGCGGGAACTCTCCATGTTTTTCTCCTGTAATTGTTCTTCACTTCACGGACAACAAGATGAACGACGCCGGCCCGGGCCACGGCGGGCTCGGGAACGGGCTTGATCCCCTGGGGGCTGGGCTGCCGGGAGCCGCTTCAGTCGATGACGATCGCCGAGATGAACTGGGCGAAACGGCCCAGGCCCTCGATCAGTTCCTCATATTCCACGGCGTAGGAAATGCGGATGCAGTGGGGGTCGCCACAACCGGAGCCGGGCACCACCGCGATGTGCGCCTCGGTCAGCAGCAGGTCGGCCAGGTGATCCACATCGCGCACCGCTTCGCCGTGGTAGTAGCCGCCGAGCCGGGAAGAGACATCGATATACAGGTAGAAGGCGCCTTCCGGCGGCGCATAGCTCACCCCTTCCAGGCGGTCGAGGTAGGTGCGTGCGGCGTGCAGCTGGCGTTGCAGGAACGGGTTGACCAGGTCGGCAAAGTGCGACGAATCGGCGTTCAGGGTATTGAGCGCGGCGTACTGGGACAGGCTGCTGGGGTTTGAGGTGGTGTGCCCCTGCAGGTTGTGCATGGCCGCGATCACCGGCGCCGGGGCGCAGGCGTAGCCGACCCGCCAGCCGGTCACCGCCTGGCTCTTGGAGAAGGAATCGATCAGCACCGTCTGCCCTTTCAATGCCGGGCACAGCGCCAGGATGTTGTGGTGCTCGCGGCCTTCGCGCACCAGGCCGCGATAGCACTCGTCGAACATCACCCACAGTTGCCGCTCCTGGGCCAACTGGGCGATGGCCAGCAGTTGCTCGCGGTCATAGACGGTGCCGGTGGGGTTGTTGGGGGTGTTGATGACGATCATCCGGGTGCGCTCGGTGAGCGCGCCACGCACCGCGTCCACCGTCAGCCGGTAGCGGTCGGCGCGGGTCTGGACGCACACCGGGGTGGCGCCGGCCAGGCGGATCTGGGTGGGAAAGGTTTCCCAGTACGGGGTCGGCACTATCACCTCGTCCCCGGGGTTGAGCAGCACCATGCAGGCGTTGTAGAGCGCCTGCTTGGCCCCGGCGGTGACCGCCACTTCATTGGCGGCGAACTCCACCCCGGTGCGCTGGCTGACCCGTTGCGCGAGCTTCTCGCGCAGGGCCGGCAGGCCGATGGGCGGGGTGTAGCGGTTGCGCGCGTTGGCGATGGCTTCGATGGCCCCGGCGCGCATGTCCTCGCAGGCATCGAAGGACAATTCGCCGGCGGCGAAATTGATCACCTTGATCCCGCTTTCCTTCAGGGCGTTGGCTTTGCTGCGCATGCTCGAGGTGCCTGGAGCACTGAGGCCCAGCGCACGCTGGGACAAGGAAAAACGGACGGCCGTGGCTTCGCTGCTTGTCATTTTTGTACCTGCGAAAACAATCGGAAAACAGAGTGAACCGAGCCTGTACCCATGAGCCCCCGACAACCTGGAAAGCTGGTCTAGGCTGGTCGTCTTACATTCTGATGACAGTCGCAAATAGCGGCCAATACTGTTTGCGTCGTGATTGATACTGGAAAAACAAGAAATGCTAGAGCTCCGTCGTCTGCGTTATTTCGTCACCGTTGCCGATGAATTGCACTTCGGCCGCGCCGCCCTGCGCCTGCGGATCGCCCAACCGCCGCTGACCCGGCATATCGCCGCCCTGGAGGCGCGCCTGGGCATCCGCCTGTTCGAACGCTCGACCCGCACCGTGTGCCTGACCCCGGAGGGCGAACTGTTCCTGCAGCAGGCCCGGGGGGTGATCAGTGCCGTCGGCGAGGCCGAGGCCACCGCGCGCAAGATCGCCCATGGCGCCATCGGCCGTATCGTCATCGGCTATGCCAGCTCGATTCCCCTGTCCAACGCTTTCTCCGAGATGATCCGCAACACCAGCCGCAGCCTGCCGGAGGTGGAGCTGGCGTTTCGCGAGGTGTCCACCGCCAGCCAGCGCCAGCAGTTGATCGATGGCAGCCTGGATATCGGCTTTGGCTGGGGGGCGCCCGACTTGCCGGCCCACGGTTTGCAGTCGCTGGTGAGTTCGCGCGATTCCCTGGTGGTGGCGGTGCCGTCGCGCAGCGCCTTCGCCGGCAGGAGCAGCCTGGGGTTTTGCGAACTGGCGGGGGAATCCTTCGTGACCTTTCCCAGCGCCTACGGATCGGCCCTGAACACCGCCCTGGAGGACCTCTGCGCCCACAGCGGGATCATCCCGCGCCTGGGGCCCACGGCGTCACAGATGACCACCCTGGTGTCCCTGGTGGCGGCGGAGCGCGGGGTGGCCGTGGTGCCCGACTACACCGCGACCCTGCAGCGTCCCGGGGTGGTCTATGTGCCGCTGGCCGAGCCCTATGTGCTGGAACAGACGGTCAGTTGGCGCACGCCCCTGGGGTCGCGCTGCCTGGAGCGCTTCGTCGAACTGGCCAGGACCCTGGCAGCGCCGCTGCCGGCCCCTGCCGCGGGGCCCGAATGGCGCCTGCGCGGCTAGCGCTCCACCAGCAAGCAGCAGGCCCGGACCATCCCGCTCCGGGCCTGCGCTTTCAATGCATTGGCGGGACCTCAGCCGGGGCTGGGCAAGGACCGGGCGTCGGCGTCCAGGCCACGCTGCACGTACCAGGACAGCGGCAGGGTCAGCAGCAGGGTCGCGGCCAGGGCCATCACCGCCAGGGGAATCCCGGTGACGTCGCCGAGGCTGCCGAACAGCACCGGCGCCAGTGCCCCGCCGCCGATGGTGCCGGTGTAGAACAGCGAGAACGCCTGCTCGCGCTTGCCCGCCCCCGCCAGGTCCGGCACCGCGCCATAGAGCACCGACGAGGTGCCGTTCAGCGCCAGCCCCAGCAGCGGCAGCATCACCATCAACCCCACATAGGGCAGGAACACCGCCAGCACGATCAGGCTGGCGGTGGTGAACTCGGTGATCCACACGGTCTTCATCATGCCGATGCGCGCCCCGAGGTAACCGCACAGCAGCTTGCCGAAAGCGCCACCGACGAACAGCAGGGTCAGGGCCAGGCCGATACCGGCGGTGCCGGCGCCCTTGGCCTTGAGCAGGAACGGCAGGAAGGTCAGGAAACCCATGCGTACCGCACTGTCCAGGGTGCCGGTGAGGATCAGTGCCCGCAGGCCGCCGACCGAGCCCTGGCCCTTGACCGTCTTCGGCGCCTTTTCCTGCATGGCCAGGGTCGCCGCCCGGGACGGGATCAGCCACCACAGCGCCAGCGCAGCGGCCAGCCCCAGGAGGCCGATCAGGGTCACGCTGGCACGCCAGCTGATCACGGTCAGCAGCAGCCCCACCAACCCGGGAATCAGGGTCTTGCCGATGTCCCCGGCGAAGTTGTACTGGGACAGCGCTTCCTTGACCCCGCCGCCAGCCTCGTGGGTGTCGGTGATGATCGAGGACGCCAGCGGGTGCTGGGTACTGGCCCCCAGGCCGCCCAGCAGCAGCGCCAGGAGCAGCACCCCCAGCCCCCCGGCCTGCCCCGCCAGCAGGTAGGCCAGCCCGGCCAGGGCAGTGCCACCCACCAGCAGGCGCTCGCGCCCCCAGCGCTTGGCTCCACGGCTGGCCAGCAACTGGAAGCCGGCCATCATCCCGGAATAGGCGCCGCGCAGCAGGCCGATCTGGGCGTAGCTCATGGCGAACTGCGCCTGCCAGATCGGTAGCAGTACATAGATCACGTCAGTCAGGCCGTCATGCACCGCGTGGGCGCCGCAACCGGCCACCAGGGAACGGCGGCGCACCGACACATCGGACGCCGGCAATGCCTCCGGGGAGGCGTGATGTTTCAGGTCATTCATTGTCGAGGCAGGCTGCAAAATGAAAAGGAAGGGTCAATCAGCAACAGGATAGGCGAGCCTGGGTCAGCCACAAGCCCCGTTGCCGGGGCCGGGCCGGAGCCATCAACGCAACAGCTGGGCACAGTCGCGCATTACCCGAGCCTTGCGCTGCAGGTATTCGGCGAAGATTTCCCGCGCGGCCTGCGGGTCGACCCGCACCTGCATGGCATCGACGAACTCGTTGACCGCCGCCACCGCATGGGCGAAGTGATTGCTCTCGGTGCCGCCGGTGTGCACCGTGACCCAGGCCACGGTGGTGCGCGCCTTCTCTGCCGGCACCCCCATGTCGCGGACGAACCACTGCTTGTACAGCGGGTGGATGAACTCCACTTCGCCGTGGGTGTAGACCTCGTGGATCAGGGTGGTCAGCAGCCCCTGCAGCAGGTCGCGGTCACGCAGGCGGCGAAAATCCGTCCAGTCCTTGAAGCCCTGGGCCGAGGGCAGGCAGTTTTCCTTGAGCAGCCACTGGTCATCACCGCAGATCGGCGTGGCCATGTTGTAGAACAGGTCCGAATGCAGGGTATTGCCCAGGGCGCCCAGGTCTTCATCGGTGATCCGCTGCAGGCTGCCGCAGGCCCGGTACAGGCCGTCGGCGGCTTCCGAGCCCTGCCCGGAGCGGGCCAGCAAGGTGATGCGGTTGGCCAGCCCGGACACACTGGTGGCGGAGTTGTTGGTCTTCGACCAGCTGGCGAAGAACTTGCGCAGCACCGCCGGCTCGTGGCGACGAGAGGTGAGCTTCTCGAAGGCATGCTCGATGTCCACCAGGGCGCCCTCTTCGCTCCAGAACGCCTCGAACAGCGCATGCTTCAAGACACTGGCCGGCATGTCGTTCAACACAGGTTCGACAATCTTCAGCAACTGGCTCTGCCGGGTCAGTACGTTATTCATGGTCACCTCACGTATTCCTTGTTGGATGATGAATCTATCGGGTTGGACGGTTCGCGAGCCGCGACCGGGGTTTGGGGTTCGAGGGGCTTCCAGCCGCCCCAGGCAATCAGCAGCGACAGCAGTTGGAACAGCACGATCAGCGCCACGCAGCCCTGCCAGCCCCAGTGGCTCCAGAGCAGGGCCGGGACCACGGCGCCAAAACTGCCGCCCAGGTAGTAGCAGGTCAGGTACAGGCCCACGGCGCCGGCCTTGTTGTGGCGGGCGGTGGCGGTGGTAAAGGAGTTGGCGGCGGCCTGGGCCAGGAACACCCCGGTGGAACTCAGGGCCAGGCCCAGCACGATCAGCCACAGCGACGGCAGCAGGGTCAGGGCCGAACCGCAGACCCCGAGCAACGCCGCAGCCACCAGCAGCTCGGCCTGGGGCCGCGACTTGCTCAGGCGCCCGGCGATGGGGATCACCACCAGGGCCAGCAGGAACACGCTGTAGATCGCGCCCAGGGCAGCAGCCCCCAGGTCGAACGGCGCCTGGCTCAGGTAGAGCCCGGCGTAGGTAAAGGTGGCCACTTGCGAGAACAGCACGCAGAAGCCCACGCCGTAGGCTGCCAGCAAGGGCCGCCGGCACAGCTCGCGCAGGGCACTGAGGCCGCCGGATGCCCGGGGCGCGGTCAGGGGCGGGTTGGCCGGCAGCAGCAAATGAATGGCCACCCCGATCAGCAGGCTCAGGCCCGCGAGCAAGGCAAAGGCTTCGCGCCAGCCCACGTATTCGGTCATGAAACCGGTGACAAAACGCCCTGCAAAGCCGCCCAGCACGGTGCCGGCGACATACAGGCTGGTGACTTCGGTCACGGTGCCGCCGCTCCAGCGGTCGCCGATGTAGGCCACGCTGGTGGCGAACACCACCGGGATCAGCATGCCCTCCACCAGGCGCCAGACCAGCAGCTGGGTAAAACTGCCGGCATAGGCCGCCAGCCCCGCCGGCACCGCCAGCAACAGCGCGGCCACCACAATCACCCGGCGCTGATCGAAACGCCCGGTAAAGCGGCTGACAAAGGGCGCAGTGAGGGCCACCGCCAGGGTGGTGACGGTGATACTCCAGCCGGCTTCCCGGATGCTCACCTGAAAGCTCTGGGCAAATTCCTGGAGAATGCCCTGGGTCGCATACAGGTTGAGAAATGCCGCACAACCACACAGAAACAGGGCGATGCGCGCACAATGCTGACGCGAATTCATGAAACCTCTCGTTTTATGACCAAAGGCCTTTATAAAATACGTCGCCAAGCCAAGACCAATACCGAATTCCGACCGATCAATACCCAGGGAACAGGATGCTCGATCTACGCAAGTTGCGTTATTTTCTGACGGTCGCCGAAGAGCTGCATTTTGGTCGCGCCGCCCTGCGCCTGCACCTGGCGCAACCGCCGCTGACCCGGCAGATTTCGGCCCTGGAAACCGAACTGGGGTTTCGCCTGTTCGACCGCACCAGCCGCACCGTGACCCTCACTGCCCAGGGCCGGCATTTCCTGCCGTACGCCCGGGCCGTGCTGGAACAGGTGGACCTGGCCCAGGTCATGGCCGGCAAGCTGGCTGCAGGTTGCGCCGGGCAACTGGCCCTGGGCTACGCCAGTTCCATCGCCCTCTCGGACCTGTTCAGCCAGGCGATCCAGGCCTTCGCCCAGCGCTTCCCGGACGTGCAATTGACCCTGGTGGAAGGTGCTTCGGTCAGCCAGTGGTCGCAGATTGTCGACGGGCGCATCGACATCGGCATGAGCCGCATGCAACCGCCGAGCGAGCAGAGCGATATCCAGTCCCTGTCCCTGGGGGACGAACCGCTGGTGGCGGCGATCTCCAGCGACAGCCCCCTGGCCGCGCAGGCACAAGTGACTCTGGCCGAGCTTAGCGAGCATCCGCTGATCCTGTTTCCCGCCGACTACGGCTCGGGGCTCAACGAAGCCATCGAACAACTCTACCGACGCAACGGCCTGCCATTGCGCCCGGGCCCCAGCGGCCGGCAGATCACCTCGATCATCGCCCTGGTCGCCGCCGGCCAGGGCATTGCCCTGGTGCCCCGCTGCACCCAGACCCTGGCGAAAAAAGGCGTGACTTACCGCCCCCTCGCCGACCCCAGCGCCACCGCCCAGTTGCTGGTACTGACCCGCAAGCAGGGCCGCAGCCAGTTGGTGGAAGCCTTCATGGGGGTGCTCGACGAATTGCTGCAAGCCCAACCCGCAGCGGCCGGGCTCTAGTCAGAGCACGGTCAGGCCCAGCCCGGCCAGGAGCATGCCGGCCTGGCTGCGGGAAATGATCGCCCCCTTGAACAGCTTGGCATCCACCAGGCGCAGCCCATGCAGGCTGGCTTCGCGCAGGTCGGCGTCATCGAAGCGGGCATTGTTGACCCGGGCCATGGACAGGCTGCCGCCGTCGACAAACACCGCCTTGCGAAAGTCGCAGTAGGTCAGGTCGGCTTCGCTGAAATCGATGTTGTGCAACTGCGACTTGTAGAACGAGATACCCGAGAGCATGGCGCTGTTGAGCAGGCAGTCGGAAAAGCTCAGGCCCAGGGCCGACACGTCGCCGAAGTGGGCGCCGGTGAGCTTGCAGCCATCGAAGCTTGCATGGGCCACCTTGCTGCGCTGCCATTGCGTGTTGTTCAGGTCACAGCGTTCGAAACGGGCATCGGTAAGCACTGCAGAACGCAGGTTGGCCTGGCCGCCGCGGCAGCTGGTCCAGCGGGTATTGATCAGGTTGGCCGCGGTGAGATCGGCGCCGGTCAGCAGGCAGCGTTCGAACCAGGCGCCGGGCAGGCTGATGCGGGACAGGTCCTGGCCGCTCAGGTCCAGCCCTGCGCAGCGCAGCGGCAGCGGCTGCCCGGCGGCCAGCTCGGCCAGGGAGCGGTCCTGCAGCGCCTCGGCGTCGATAGTGAAGTAAGCGTCATGAGCCTGCATGCCCTCTCCCGAGACTGGATACGAAGGGCCGCATCTTCTGGGCGTCGGCCAGGGAGGTCAATCTTGATCTTTGCCGCGCGCTGTGAGCAATGCGCGCCCCTAGCGGCACGCGACCTTGGCCAGTGCGCCGGCCTGGGCGATGGCCAGGTCATTGCCGTTGGCATCGATGCCGACAAAGGTGCTGATGTAGGAATACACCTGCTGATAGGCCTTGCCATCGTACCGGTAGAAGGTGTCGTTGTGCTCCCCGGCACTGACCCGTGCACTGGTCATCAGGTCGGGCATGCCGTTGCAGGAAGTCGCCAGTACGCCCAGGGGACCATCCTCGACGGCGAACAGCGGCTCGGCGTGTGCCTTGCCGGCACGATAAAGCCATTGGCTTGAGTTGACCTGATTGCCGCTCATGCCACAGCTCAAGAACAGCAATTGGCCATGGGGGCCGTGGCAGGTTGTGGCAATCACCCCCTCCTGTGCGCATTGCGCATTGATCTGCTGACGGGTGTCGGCCCCCAGAACCGCCAGGGTCTGGTTCGCCGGGCTGTCCACCGGCTCGCTGGCGCACAGCCCCTTGCCCCTGGGCCAGACCCGGCGGGCGCCGAGATACACCGGCGCCAGCGCGGCAATCACTGCATCCAGCTCGCGGCCCAGGCATTGGGTATCCGGGCAACGGCTGATGGCGCGGTTCTGCCTATCGACCTGTCGTGCCAATTGCCACGGGGTGAACACCTGCGTGATCGAGCCGTACTGCACAAAGCGCGCCTTGAACAGTTTCTCCACCAGCGCTGCGTCGTTGCAGGTTCCCGCAGGCAAGGCCTGGCGCGCGGCGGCGGCATCGTGCAGGGCGCTGTCGTCCGCGCTGAAGCCCAGCGTCGTCACGTCCGTACAGGGCTTCAGCAACAATTGCGACGAGAGATAACCCGCCTCGACCTGCTCGCTACCTGGAATCACCCGCTTGCCCTGCGCCCACGCGGGCGAGGCCAGTAAGAGCGTGCATGCCAACAGGCCAATGGGGTATTTCATCGTCGCGTTGCCATCCATTGATGTGCTCAGAGCGCTTGCGCGCTTGTTGAGTATTGCGCGGGGTTGACCAGGTGATGCGCCACAGACCGATCAGGGATACTCGCGGCCAACAGCAGCCGTGCCGCGCTATTCAGGCCTGCCAGAGCCTTGTCAAGGTTCCGGCTCCCGCGTAGCCGTGATGCAACCGGAGCATATTGCTCATCCAGCAAGCCTCGCGCAACGAAACAGATGCATTCGTCCTTTGGAGACCACTGATGCAATCGCTGCCCCTCTCGCCCCTGCTCGTTGGTGAATCACTTGAACTGCGCCCACTTGAGGCCGTGGACTTCGCGGCGCTGTATGGCGTCGCCTGCGATCCCTTGATCTGGGCTCAGCACCAAAGCTCGACCCGCTATCAGGAGCCGGTATTTCGCCAATGGTTCGACGACGCACTGGCGGCCAGGAGCACCCTGATCGTGATCGACCGCGACAGCGGCAAGGTTGCAGGCAGCTCCCGCTACTACGAGTTCAACGAGGACCAGCGTGAAGTTGCCATCGGCTACACCTTTCTGGCGCGCGAAAAATGGGGGGGCAGTGCCAACAAGGAACTCAAGTACCTGATGCTCGGGCACGCCTTTCAGTGGGTCGACACCGTCTGGTTCCATGTTGCGGGTTCGAATATCCGCTCACAGCGAGCCATGGAGAAAATCGGCGGGCAGTTGTCGCACACCGTCCTGAAGCAGGTGAATGGCGGTACTCAGGAGAATCTGTTTTTCAAGGTTGGGCGCACGGCCTTTGAAGGCCAGCTGTCGCTTGCCCGTTCGTGCCCCCGTTCAATCCGCGCCACCAATGGGCAGAGCCCGGCAGAACAAGCCTGCCGGGCCCTTGAGTGAAGCCTGTAGAAGCCCCGCATCGTCGCGGGGCCTCTTGCAGGCCGTTAGAACACGTTGTCCCAGGTGTAGCTACCGGTTTTCCACTTGTGATCGGGGTAGAACACACGCGGCGGCTTGATGGTCGGGGTATAGCCGAAGCGGGCCCAGATCGGCCGCTCGGTCACTATCGTGAAACTGCCGTTGGCCTGCAGGCGGATGGTTGCGCCGGGGTGACCAGCCGTGCCGCTCTGCCAGACGACCGCATTGTTCGCGGCGTAGATCACCAGGTTGCCGTCTGCCTGCATGACGCAGCGCACACCACCTTTGTTCTGGGTATAGGTCGCCCACACCACGCTCCAGTTCGGCCCGTACACCACCAGGTTGCCATCGCCCTGGAAGACCAGAGCGTGATCGCCAGCGCTGTAGAACTGGCCCGGTACCAGCTCGGCCGGACCGCTGATGATCATTGCCGTACCCACCGCCGGGGTGAATACACGACCATTGGGCGCATACCAGTGCGGGATGGTGTCGACAGTGACGATGTTCCCGTCGTCCTGAAGCTGGGTGAACGCACGCAGCGAGGCATCTTCGCGCGAACCCATGGTGGGGTCACTCGGAGTGGTCGACCAGATACGGCCACGCAGCGGGTCATCCAGGACAAAGCCGTAGTTCATGAAGACCATCATCGGATCTTTCTTGTTGCCCTTGCTCACGTTGGTGAACGGCGTGTTCTGGTCAGCCACCCATGCCAACTGGGCGCCGTCATACAGTGCCAGGTTGCCATCGGGCTGGAAGAGCAGCTTGAAGCGCTTGTTGGGGGATTGAAGATACTGGTTCGGCGCCATGTAGTAGCGAGCCGGCAGTACAGAAGAGCCGTTATCGGTAAAGTCGTATCGAATCCAAGCCATGTTGTTACCTATTGAGTCGAATGATGGATGCGGAGGATTCCGCCTGCATGTCGCTCAAAGGCGAGGAAATCGAAGCTCTTGGCTTTCACGAAGGGGGCGATAGCTTCAACGCGCAGTGATGACCGCCACGGCGTGAGAGCTCCACCCATTCCAATAATGACTGCGACAGCGCTACGCGCGGCCTGGAACCGTCATGCAACAGCAGTTCGGGCCTCTGGCCCGGACGTGCCTTTGCATCACAGGCTCAATGACCGACGCCGCTTTCACACCTGGCCGCTCCTGGCGATAGCTCGAGACTCGCGGCCTTTACATGATTCAAGGTTCCACAGCGGGAACATTTGATCTGGAGCTCAGTAAACTCGCCCACTCGAGCGAGAAGTCGATTGCAACTTCCACATCTGCATTCTTTTAACATCTGCAAATCCATTTGATTATCTGCCTGACGCCCTTACGGGAACACCCATATAGTACAATATAGGAATACCCATTTGCAAGCTTATGGGAACCCCCGTAATACTGGGCGGATGGAATTTAAAGATCGACTCAAAACAGCTCGTCGCCACGCCCAGCTCAATCAAACAGAGCTCGCTGAACGTGCCGGCCTGACCCAAACCTCAATCTCCGACCTGGAACGTGGCAAATCGAAGGCCACGGCCTTTGTCGCCCAGATTGCCTCGGTATGCGGCGTTTCCTCCATGTGGCTCGCTGAAGGCGTTGGAGAAATGCTCAAGGCGGCGGATACCGCATCGGCACGCACCCAGCCAAGCGTGCATTTGGACGATATCGAGACCTGGGACGATGCGACCCCGCTCGATGACAACGAGGTCTACGTCCCCTTTCTTCACGAGGTGGAGCTGGCTGCAGGCTCGGGCCGGTTTGTCATCGAAGAAAGCGATACCGCCCGGCTGCGCTTCTTCAAGAAAGATCTGCGTCAGAACGGGGTGCAGTTCAACAACGCCAAGTGCGTGTCGGTCAGCGGCAACAGCATGGTCCCGGTGCTGCGCGACGGCGCAACCGTTGGCGTGAACGTCGGCAGGAATGCCCTGAAGGATGTAGTCGACGGGGAGATGTATGCACTCAACCACAATGGCCAGTTGCGCGTGAAGCAGGTTTACCGTTTGCCGGTCGGGCTGCGCCTGCGCAGCTTCAATCGGGATGAACATCCGGACGAAGACTATAGCTTCGCCGAAATCCAGGAACAGCAGATCTCGATCCTGGGCCATGTGTTCTGGTGGGCGATGTACTCGCGATGATTGCCCGGGGCTGGCTGGCCGGGATAGGGCCGCAACCTCGTCGACAGGAGTGTTCAGTGATGCGTAATCTGCGTGGCCTTGTCTTGCTTGTCGTCGCTGCGACTTCGGTCTCGGCTTGCACCACACAACTGACGGAAGCAGGAAGGCAGGTCGATCTGGTGACGGCCTCCTCGGCACAGGCCTGCAAGGTTCTGACGGCATTTACCGTGAAGGGCTCCTCCAATGGGGACGCGCTGAATATGGCCTTCAATAAAGCAGCCGAACTTGGCGCCGACAGCATGAGCGTCGTCAACGTCGGTAGCGCCTCCGACATACAAGCCGCGGCCTTGAAATGTCGTCAGTGACAGGCCTTCCATGAATCTCGCCAGACCGAACCGGAAACAGCCCTCCATCGAACACTGGCAAACCCATCATCCAGTTCGCCAGCAAACCACAATCGAGGCCTCAGCCCATGCCTAGAAAAGAGCCGGAGGATGCCAAGGCAGTCACTGCCGCCGATATCGAGCGCTCCATCCAGGCCTTGAACAAGATGGCCGAGCGCCTCTGGGGTCAGGGTCGGGAAACCGAGGCACAAGCCTTGCTCAATGCCCTGGACGCACTCAACCGAGCGCTGGACCGAATCAGGATTGGCGAAAACCGGCGCATTGCCACCCTCCACTAGTCTGCGTGATCCAGCCGTAACAAGTGCCAAGTCATGGACGTGGCAGGAGTAGTTGCCACCCGTGCGCCCTCCCCCCATCGAGCCGATAACCTAGCAAGCCAGGCCGAACCCGCTCATCAATCCGGGCACCAAGCCCCAGATTGGAACCCGGTCACAGCTACCCCTTGGGAACCCAATCAACCGCGCAGAAAAATTGAATTCCACGAACGCGGATTCAGTCCACAACTATGAGCACAGTAAATCTGACGAGGTAACAGCAATGACTATCGAAGCAGAGACACTTGTTGAATTGACTGAAGCCCTGCAGGACAAAGGCATGATCCTGCTTACGGATGTGACCTTCATTCGTGCGCCATACCGGAATAATCATCGTTGGGTGTGCAGCGTGGAATGACGGCCACTACAACAGCCATGACCACACCGAACATCCAATGAATGCCAGCCTGGTATAGGAATGGGAGGAGAAAGGGGGTACCGACCTGTGACAGAGAGCTGTTTGCGTCTCTATCTAAATGCCCAACGGAACGATGAGAAAACCACTGGGGCACGAAATTCAACTACCGCCAGCGCGATCAGTTTGCGCCGCCTCTAAACGAAAAAAGAGATCAAGCCGCTAAGTGCTTGATCTCTTTTAGGAATATGGTCGGGACGGAGTGATTCGAACACTCGACCCCTAGCACCCCATGCTAGTGCGCTACCGGACTGCGCTACGCCCCGACTAGGCGTGAAATCTGTTTCACTTCTCAGGAAACGGTGAGGAATATACCGCAAGCTTTTGAAAAGTGGAAGTATTTAAAACAGAGAATTACTTTTTTAGCACCACAAGCACATCTTCCAGCTCAGAGATCATCTGACGGATCAGTTGCTTGTACTGGGTCGTATCGTCTTTGGCCTCATCGCCGGAAAGGCGCAGGCGCGCCCCGCCGATGGTGAACCCCTGGTCATAAAGCAACGCGCGGATCTGCCGGATCATCAGCACATCCTGGCGCTGATAATACCGGCGATTTCCGCGGCGCTTGACGGGGTTGAGTTGAGGAAACTCCTGCTCCCAATAACGCAGCACATGCGGCTTGACCGCACAGAGCTCACTGACCTCACCAATGGTGAAGTAGCGCTTGCCCGGAATGACCGGGAGCTCGTCGTTATGACTTGGTTCCAGCATAAGCCTCAACTCGGGCCTTCAACTTCTGCCCTGGACGAAAGGTGACCACACGGCGCGCCGTGATCGGGATTTCTTCACCCGTTTTCGGGTTGCGGCCAGGACGCTGGCGTTTATCCCGAAGGTCGAAGTTACCGAAACCGGACAATTTGACCTGTTCGTTATCTTCGAGAGCGTGCCTGATTTCTTCAAAGAATAGCTCGACCAATTCCTTGGCCTCGCGTTTATTCAGGCCTAGCTCTTCGTAGAGACGTTCGGCCATTTCAGCTTTCGTCAGAGCCCCCATACGTCACTTCCTTAACGTGGCGTTCAACCTTTGTTCGAGCGAGGTGAGGATATTTTGCGTCGTAGAGTTCACCTCATCGTCGTTAAGAGTGCGCGATGGATGCTGCCAGGTCAAGCCGACGGCAAGGCTTTTTCTATGAGGATCAATGCCTTTACCCTGATAGACGTCAAACAGCCTGAGGTCTGTCAGCCACTCACCTGCATTTTCACGGATTACGTCCAGAACGGCGCTGGCCGCCACGTCACGATCCGCCAGCAATGCCAGGTCGCGACGCACTTCCGGGAAGCGCGACAGCTCATGGAATTTCGGCAAACGCCCTTGAGCCACTTCACTCAGGACCAGTTCAAACACATAGACAGGGCGGTCCAGGCCGAGATTCTTCGCCAGCTCTGGGTGAATGGCCCCCAGGAAACCGACTTCACGACCATCACGCTCGATGCGAGCCGTCTGACCAGGATGAAGCGCTGGATGCTTGCCCGGCACAAAGGTGAATGCATCAAGAGCACCGACAAAACCCAGTACCGCTTCGACATCCGCCTTGACGTCGAAGAAGTCCACGCCATCGCGACCTTGCGCCCAGCCTTCAGGCAAGCGGCTGCCACATACAACACCTGCCAGCATCGGCTGCTGCTTCAAACCTTCCAGCTGGCCAACAAAACGCAGGCCGCTTTCAAACATGCGGACACGATCCTGCTGACGGTTCAGGTTGTGCTGAAGCGCCTTGACCAGGCCCGGCCACAGAGAGGAACGCATGGCTGCCATGTCGGCCGAAATCGGATTGGCCAGCAACAGCGGTTCGACGTCTGGGTTGAACAGTTCGAACAGCTTCGGATCGATGAAGCTGTAGGTGATCGCTTCCTGATAGCCACGAGCAACCAGCAAACGACGCAGAGCAGGCAAGTCACCCTCGGCCTCGGCCTTGGCCTGAGGCGCCAGACGAGCCTGCGGATAGCGAACCGGAAGACGGTTGTAACCATAAAGACGTGCCAGCTCTTCGATCAGGTCAACCTCAAGACTGATATCGAAGCGATGGCTCGGCACCTCAATACGCCACTGCCCTGCCCCATCGGCAGTTACAGTCAGGCCCAGGGCGGTGAGCAAACGCTCTACCTCGAGGCCGTCGATTTCCATGCCCAGCATCTGAGTGATGCGTTCAGCGCGCAAGGTGACAGGCGCAACGGATGGCAGATGCTGCTCGCTGAGCGTTTCAATGATCGGCCCCGCGTCGCCGCCCGTGATTTCCAGCAGCAAGCCAGTAGCCCGCTCCATGGCTTCGCGAGCAAGCTGCCAGTCCACACCACGCTCATAGCGATGGGAAGCATCGGTATGCAGGCCATAGGAGCGTGCCTTGCCAGCAACCGCGATCTGGTCGAAGAAGGCACTTTCCAGAAATACGTCACGGGTATTGGCGGTGACGCCACTGTGCTCACCCCCCATCACGCCGGCAATCGCCAGGGCTCGGGTATGGTCGGCAATCACCAGGGTATCGCTGCGCAGGGTCACTTCCTGACCGTCGAGCAATACCAGCTTCTCGCCCTCTTCAGCCATTCGTACACGGATGCCGCCATTGATCTCGGCAAGATCGAAGGCATGCAGCGGCTGGCCCAGTTCGAGCATCACGTAGTTGGTGATGTCCACTGCAGCATCGATACTGCGTACATCGGCGCGACGCAGGCGCTCGACCATCCACAGCGGAGTAGGCTTGGACAGGTCGACATTGCGGACGACACGCCCCAGGTAACGTGGGCAGGCAGCCGGAGCCAGCACTTCCACTGGACGCACTTCGTCATGCGCCGCAGAAATCGCCGTCACTTCCGGACGCTGCACCTTGGCCGCGTACAAGGCACCCACTTCACGGGCCATGCCGGCCAGGGACAGGCAGTCCCCGCGGTTAGGGGTCAGGTCGACCTCAATGCTGGCATCGTCCAGACTCAGGTAGGTGCGAACGTCCTCACCCACCGGCGCATCGACCGGCAACTCCATGAGGCCGTCATTGCCCTCACCGATTTGCAGCTCAGCCTGAGAGCACAGCATGCCGTTGGATTCCACACCACGCAGCTTGGCCTTCTTGATCTTGAAGTCGCCCGGCAACTGGGCACCGATCATGGCGAACGGAACCTTCAGGCCCGGGCGCACGTTCGGCGCGCCGCAGACAACCTGGAAGGTCTCCGAACCATTGCTGACCTGGCAAACGCGCAGCTTGTCGGCATCCGGGTGCTGCTCGGTGCTCAACACCTCGCCCACTACCACGCCACTGAAATCACCGGCGGCCGGCGTTACGCTGTCGACCTCAAGACCGGCCATCGATAGACGGGCTACCAGCTCGTCACGACTTACCTGCGGGCTAACCCAGCCGCGCAGCCATTGTTCACTGAATTTCATCCTGCTCTCCTAATAGATTCGTTACGGACGCGCGACTAGCGAAATTGCGCAAGGAACCGCAAGTCGTTGTCGAAGAACAGGCGCAAGTCATTGACACCGTAACGCAGCATGGCCAGACGCTCGGCGCCCATGCCGAAGGCAAAGCCCTGGAACTCTTCCGGATCGATCCCGGACATACGCAGCACGTTCGGATGAACCATGCCGCATCCCATGACTTCCAGCCAGCCAGTCTGCTTGCAGACCCGGCAGCCTTTACCGCTGCACATCACGCATTCCATATCGACTTCGGCGGAAGGCTCGGTAAACGGGAAGTACGAAGGACGGAAACGCACCGCCAGTTCCTTCTCGAAGAACACCCGCAGGAACTCTTCGATCGTGCCCTTCAGGTCGGCAAAATTGATGTCACGATCGACCAGCAGGCCTTCGACCTGGTGAAACATCGGCGAGTGGGTGATATCGGAGTCGCTACGATAGACACGGCCTGGGCAGACAATGCGAATCGGCGGCTGCTGCGACTCCATGGTGCGGACCTGTACCGGTGAGGTATGGGTGCGCAACAACATGTTCGCGTTGAAATAGAAGGTGTCGTGCATCGACCGGGCCGGGTGGTGGCCTGGGATGTTGAGCGCTTCAAAGTTGTGATAGTCGTCTTCAACCTCAGGGCCTTCGGCGATGCCGTAGCCAATATGAGTGAAGAACTGTTCGATACGCTCCAGGGTCCGCGTAATCGGGTGCAGACCGCCCGAGGTCTGGCCACGGCCCGGCAGAGTGACGTCAATGCACTCGGCGGCGAGCTTGGCGCTGAGTTCCGCCTCCTCGAAAGCCGCTTTGCGAGCATTGAGAACCTCTGTTACACGCTCCTTGGCAACGTTGATCAGCGCACCGACTTGCGGACGCTCTTCGGCAGGCAGGTTGCCCAGGGTCTTCATCACCTGAGTCAGCTCGCCCTTCTTGCCAAGGAAGTGAACCCGGATCTGTTCCAGGGCATTGATGTCTTCAGCGTGTTGCACGGCCTCAAGTGCTTGAGAAACCAGCGCATCCAGGTTTTCCATGTACAGACTCCAGATACAAAATAGGGGAAGAGCTTGAAGGCTCTTCCCCTATTTATGACGTTTAACATCTGGGCTCACGAAAGGTGAGCCCGGATGACTGTCGGGGGTACTTAAGCCAAGGTGGCTTTAGCTTTCTCGACAATCGCAGCAAACGCCGCTTTTTCGTTCACTGCCAGATCAGCCAGAACCTTACGGTCGATCTCGATGGACGCCTTTTTCAGGCCAGCGATCAGACGGCTGTACGACAGGCCGTTATTACGAGCACCAGCGTTGATACGAGCAATCCACAGAGCGCGGAACTGACGTTTTTTCTGACGACGGTCACGGTAGGCGTATTGGCCTGCCTTGATTACCGCTTGCTTGGCAACACGGAATACGCGCGAGCGAGCGCCGTAGTAGCCTTTAGCAAGTTTCAGAATTTTTTTGTGACGTTTACGGGCAATGACGCCACGCTTTACACGAGCCATGAGTTACTTCCTCTATTCTTGATCCAAAAATTAACGAAGGCGCAGCATGCGCTCGACTTTTGCCACGTCAGACGGATGCAGCAAGCTGCTACCGCGCAGTTGACGCTTACGCTTGGTCGACATTTTGGTCAGGATGTGGCTCTTGAAAGCGTGCTTGTGCTTGATACCGTTAGCAGTTTTCAGAAACCGCTTAGCAGCACCACTTTTGGTTTTCATCTTTGGCATGTTCGGATACTCCGCATTCAGTTGATAAACATAATCAGAAGGCCTGCCGTGCCCTGTTGATTACTTCTTCTTTTTCGGGGCGATGACCATGATCAGCTGGCGTCCTTCCATCTTAGGATGCTGTTCGACCGAACCGTACTCTTGCAGGTCAGCTTCAACCCGCTTGAGGAGTTCCATCCCCAGCTCCTGGTGGGCCATCTCACGGCCGCGGAATCGCAAGGATACCTTGGCCCTGTCCCCGTCACTCAGGAAACGTACCAGGTTGCGCAGTTTTACCTGGTAATCCCCTTCCTCCGTCCCTGGACGAAACTTGATTTCTTTAACCTGAATCTGCTTCTGGTTCTTCTTCGCAGCAGCAATCTGCTTCTTCTTTTCGAAGATCGACTTGCCGTAATCCATCACCCGGCAAACAGGTGGGACTGCGTCGGCGGAAATTTCCACCAGATCCAGCTTGGCTTCTTCAGCTATACGAAGCGCTTCATCAATCGAGACGATGCCAATCTGCTCGCCGTCAGCGCCAATTAACCGAACCTCGCGTGCCGAGATATTCTCGTTGATCGGGGCTTTCGGTGCAGCTCGTTTATCTTGTCTCATATCACGCTTAATAATAATTACTCCGAATCTTGGCGACCACGCCGGGAAACCGCTTGTGCGAGGAACGCCGAGAATTGGGCGACAGGCATCGAGCCCAGGTCTTCACCTTCACGGGTACGCACAGCGACAGTCTGCATCTCGACCTCCCGATCTCCAATAACCAAGAGATAGGGAACCTTGAGCAAAGTATGCTCGCGGATTTTAAAGCCGATCTTTTCATTTCTCAAGTCGGACTTGGCACGAAATCCGCTTTGATTGAGTGTTTTTTCCACTTCGAGGGCAAAATCTGCCTGTTTATCAGTGATATTCATCACCACGGCCTGAGTCGGAGCCAGCCACGCAGGGAATGCACCCTCGTAATGCTCGATCAGAATCCCGACAAAACGCTCGAAGGAACCGAGGATCGCCCGGTGCAACATCACCGGATGCTTACGGCTGTTGTCTTCGGAAACGTACTCGGCACCCAGACGGATCGGCAGGTTGAAGTCCAACTGCAAGGTACCGCACTGCCAGACACGACCCAGGCAGTCCTTCAGCGAGAACTCGATCTTCGGACCGTAGAATGCGCCCTCGCCCGGCTGCAGGTCGTATGGCAGGCCGGCGCTATCCAGAGCCGCTGCCAGTGCGCTTTCCGCACGGTCCCACAGATCATCGGAGCCCACGCGCTTTTCAGGGCGAGTGGACAGCTTCATCTCGATGTCCTTGAAGCCGAAGTCGGCATAGACATCCATGGTCAGCTTGATGAACGCCGCAGACTCGGCCTGCATCTGGTCTTCAGTACAGAAGATGTGAGCATCATCCTGAGTGAAGCCACGCACACGCATGATGCCGTGCAGAGCGCCCGAGGGTTCATTACGGTGGCAGGCACCGAACTCGGCCAGGCGCATCGGCAGCTCGCGGTAGCTCTTCAGACCCTGATTGAACACCTGCACGTGGCAAGGGCAGTTCATCGGCTTGATTGCGTAGTCGCGGCTTTCCGACTCGGTGGTGAACATATTCTCGGCGTAGTTGGCCCAGTGCCCGGATTTTTCCCAGAGGCTGCGGTCAACCACCTGCGGAGTCTTGATCTCCAGGTAACCGTTGTCACGCTGCACCTTGCGCATGTACTGCTCGAGCACCTGGTACAGGGTCCAGCCATTAGGGTGCCAGAACACCATGCCCGGCGCTTCTTCCTGGGTATGGAACAGGCCCAGGCGCTTGCCGATCTTGCGATGATCGCGCTTCTCGGCCTCTTCGATACGCTGGATGTAGGCAGCGAGCTGCTTCTTGTCCGCCCAGGCGGTACCGTAGATCCGCTGCAACTGCTCGTTCTTGGCATCACCGCGCCAGTAGGCACCGGACAACTTGGTCAGCTTGAAGGACTTCAGGAAACGCGTGTTCGGCACGTGCGGACCGCGGCACATGTCGACATATTCTTCGTGGTAGTACAGGCCCATCGCCTGCTCGTTCGGCATGTCTTCGACCAAACGCAGCTTGTAGTCCTCGCCGCGGGCCTTGAACACCTCGATCACTTCGGCGCGCGGCGTGACCTTCTTGATCACGTCGTAGTCCTTCTCGATCAGCTGCTGCATGCGCTGCTCGATGGCGGCCATATCCTCAGGCGTGAAAGGACGCTCATAGGCGATGTCGTAATAGAAGCCTTCATCGATGACCGGACCGATGACCATTTTCGCGGTCGGATACAACTGCTTGACCGCATGCCCCACCAAGTGAGCGCAAGAGTGGCGAATGATCTCCAGCCCCTCTTCGTCCTTTGGCGTGATGATTTGCAGGGTTGCATCGCCGTCGATCACGTCGCAGGCGTCGACCAGCTTGCCGTTGACCTTGCCAGCCAATGTGGCCTTGGCCAGGCCCGCGCCAATGGAAGCGGCGACCTCGGCTACGGATACTGCGTGATCGAATGAACGTTGACTGCCGTCGGGAAGAGTAATAGTGGGCATGGCGCCTCCTCTCCTAGTGGTGACCCCTACCAAAGGTCACGTGGGTTGGGATGAGCCAGTACGCGATTCAGTCCGGCCGTTCTGCTACGAACGCCTGCCTCACAGTGGCAAGAGCCTTGCGGCCAACCGAAAAACCGAACCAGAGTGACTGGGGTTCACATCAAGATTAATGAGGCATAGACGGCAAGGGCTAGAAAAGGCCCAAAGCTTGAAAACACCGAAGCCGGGCATGCTAGCACAGATACATCGCAATCGCCGTGCAGCAAATTATCGCGAGCCTGGTTTACAGTCTTTTATTGTTGAAAGTGAACTTGAGATGTACGTCGAGCCTCAAATAACCGGAGAATCGTCGTCCTTGCTACCGACTTCAGGAGAACCCGACTCATGCGCCTTATCAAACTGCTCGCCCTTGCCGCACCGCTCACCCTGCTACTGCCTTTGAGTGCACAGGCGGCATGGCCTGCCGGAGCACGCGCCGACTACATGAAGGACTGCACCGCGGCGGCCAGCCAGAACATCGACGCCAAGAGCGCCGAAAAGCACTGTGCCTGCGGCGCCGACAAGCTAAATGAAAAATTCACTACCGAGGAGATCAAGGAGCTGATGAGCAAAACCAAGCAACCCAGCGCAGATCTGCGAACCCGAGCATTGGACGCCATCGCTGCTTGCCGGGTGGTCAAATAAGCTGCTGATGCCCGGAACAGGCTGCGCCAGTGCTCGCCACAGAGCCTGAAACGCGGTCTTTTTCACAATTTACGCAGCTTTTACGGGTTTTTTTATTACCCTCTGTTTTACGCCAAAGCCCCTTAAACCGGGGCCTGCAGCCAACTCAGATGGCAAAATACACAGGTATATCGGGCAAAGAGCGCCTCTGGGGGGCTCCCAAGCCGAACATTTCGACTATGATAGCTCGGTGTGCCCAGTTGGCCTGAGCAGCACAGCACTACTGAAAATATATGTTTCTTGGAGATACACCATGTCTAATCGCCAAACCGGCACCGTAAAATGGTTCAACGATGAAAAAGGCTTCGGCTTCATCACTCCTCAAGGTGGCGGTGACGACCTGTTCGTACACTTCAAAGCTATTGAAAGCGACGGTTTCAAAAGCCTGAAAGAAGGCCAGACCGTTTCCTTCGTGGCTGAGAAAGGCCAAAAGGGTATGCAAGCTGCACAAGTTCGCCCTGAGTAATTTCTCAGCGAGCTAAAAAAACCCCGTCCATGTGACGGGGTTTTTTATGCGTGATCCAAAGGCCTCAGCCCTCAACCACAGTTGACCCGGGTCACCACCAGGCCGGCATCAGTGTTCAGGTTCAGGCGATCCGAGCGGTACTCCAGGGTGATCATGTCGTTGGGCTTGAGGAACCGTGCGTACTGCGCGCCTGCGCGTGTACGGGCCTGCTCGAGCAACTCGGGAGAAGCCTTCTTGCCGACGGCGAATTCGGCGGCCGATGCTTCACAACGAGTGTGCCCGGACTCAGCGGCCACAGGCTCCTTTGTCGACCCGGCAGTGCTGCACCCACCAAGGACGACAGCGGCCAACAAGGTTCCGAATGAAGCGAGCTTCCAAGGCATGAAGCCTCCTTTTCAAAATTAAGCAGAGATCGTGCGACAGCTGATTTGGCTTTTGGTTTCAAAACAAATGGCCATTTGCCGTATCAGGTGAACAGCGGGCAAGTCTGCCTCAGCCGGTGCCACTCTTTCACGGGACAATCGTCACCGGATATGAACGACGCTCAATAGATGTCGATGTAGTCGAACGCCGGCTTGGGCCAGTTCTGTTTGAGCGCATTGAAGATCTGCATCACCCAGACCTCGTCGGCGGCAGCCACCTTGCCGACATACCCGGAGCCGGCCGCCCAGGTTTCCAAGCGAAACAGCAAACCTTCTATCTCGGCACCGCCCACCACCCCCGAAGAGATATAGGCAATTCCGGTTTTGCTCACGCGCAACTGGGTATGCACGTTGTCGCTGGCAGACGCCAGCAGCTGACGCACCGCCTCCAGGGTCAGGGCATCAGGCTGGTTCAAATCGATTTGCACGGAGGCTTCCTTGAGCACAGGAAAAGCCGCAGTGTCGCACAGCACTCGCCTGATGCCTAAGTCGGAGTGCCAAACGCCCGGCAACATGGTTAACTCTGCAACGCAGCAAATACCCGCCCAGAGCCCTGCCCTGGCACCCGCCTTATCCGAATTCGTGAGACTTTCATGGCCACCGTGAGTATCGACGCCGACATCAAAGCCAAATGGCCCCAGGGCCAATGCTCCTACAGCCCGGGGAGCCCGGAGGAGCTGGCGATCATTGGCATAGACCTGCTGGTCAAGGAACTGGGCACCCAGTCCGCCCGAGCCTTCATTGAACAAGTCTTCGAGAAATACCCGGCCGACCACCTGGGCGTACAGGCCCCGGAACGGGAATAGAACCCCGCAGGCAGGTACCTGCGGGGGCAAGCTTCACTTGAGACGCGCCAGGCGCTCGGTGAGCAAGTCGAAGAAGCCCTGGGCATCGCCGTTCTCAACCCAGAACACGTTCTTTTCCTGCTTCAGGCCGTCGTACCAATCGACGATGGTCTGGCCGAAGGTCGGCCCCTCGCGGCTGTCGATGACCATATTGGCTTGACGGCCGGTGAACAGCTCGGGCTTGAGCAGGTAGGCAATCACTGTAGCGTCATGCACCGGGCCGCCGGGAATACCGTAGTGCTCCATGTCGCCCTTGACGTACTCGTTGAGGATGTCCCCCACCACCTTGCTGGCGTTGTTGTTCAACGCCGCGATCTTCTGCAGCCGCGCATCGCTGGTCAACACCTTGTGGGTCACGTCCAGCGGCAGATAGGTCAGTTTGACACCGCTCTTGAGCACCACTTCGGCCGCCTGGGGGTCGGCGAACAGGTTGAACTCGGCCACCGGCGTAATGTTGCCACCGTTGAAGTGCGCACCGCCCATGACCACCACTTCCTTGATGCCCTGGGTGATGTCCGGTGCCTGGATCAGCGCCAGCGCCAGGTTGGTCTGCGGGCCGAGCATGGCGATGGTGATGCTGTGGGGCTTGGCCGCCCGCAGCGTATCGATCAGGTAGTTGATCGCATTGCCCTTGGCCAGAGGCGCCTTGGGCTCGTGCACCGTCACCCCGGAAATGCCTTCCTTGCCATGGATATTCTCGGCATAGATGGGGGTACGCAGCAGCGGCTTGGGCGCTCCGGCGTATACCGGCACCTCCTCGCGCCCCGCCCACTCACGGGCCAGGCGCGCATTGCGCGAGGTCTTGTCCAACCGCACGTTGCCCGCCACCGTGGTCAGCGCGCGGATCTGCAGCTCCTCGGGGGAAGCCAGGGCGAACAGCAGGGCTACCACATCGTCGGCCCCCGGATCGGTGTCGATGATCAGATCGATTTTTTCCGCCGCCTGAGCGCCGGTAGCAGTGAGCAGAGACAAAAGCAGCAGACTCCGGAACCAGTGGTGAAACAACTGAGCATAGCGGCGCATGGCGCACTCCTTGTGCAAGATGGAAAAGGCCCGACAGCGGCCTAGAAGGTCACCCCGGCAATCAGGGCGATATTGCAATACGGCTGGCACTCCCCGGTGCGGATCAACGCACGGGCCTGGCGGCTGAGCACCTTGAAATCCTCGTGGCTCATGAGCTGCCGCTGCCCCAGCTCACCACCGGCGGTCATGCCTTCAAGCGCCGCCAGCGGCGTAGGCTGCTTGAGCAGAATTTCTTCGGCCAGCACATGACGCTCCACCTGCATCTCGCTGAGCAACACCTTCAAGGTAGTGAGAAAGTCGGGAACGCCGTGGGTCAGCGCCAGGTCGATCAACTCCACGCCCGGGGGCACCGGCAGGCCGGCATCGCCGATCACCACGATATCGCCGTGGCCCAGGGACGCGATCAAGCGTGACAGGGCAATGTTGAGCAAAGGTGTCTTTTTCATGAAGGGATAAACGCCTGAACGTCGGACAGCGTGGGAATGGAAGGTTGCGCACCGGCGCGCGTCACCGACAGCGCCGCAGCCACCTGGCCAAAGCGGATGGCCTCGGCTTCGCTCTTGCCGGCAGCCAGGGCCGCGGCAAATCCGCCGACAAAGGTGTCCCCGGCCGCCGTGGTATCGATTGCCTTGACCCTGGGCGCCGGGAAATGCTCGAAACGCTGGCCATCGGCAAACAGCGAGCCCTGTGCACCGAGGGTGATGATCACCTTGCCAGCACCCGCAGCGATCAAGCGACCGGCAGCCACTTCAGCGCTCTCCAGGGAGTCCACCGCTACCCCGCTCAAGGCCGAAGCCTCGCTCTCGTTGGGAATCAGGTAGTCGATCGCGCCATACCACTGCGCCGGCAGCGGGCCACTGGCCGGCGCCGGATTGAGGATCACCGTCTTGCCCAGTTCGCGCCCGCGCTTGAGGGTGTAGCCCACAGTCGCCAGCGGCACTTCAAGCTGGCAGATGATGACTTGCCCATCCTGCAGCACCCCATCGAACCCGGCGACCTTCTCGGGAGTGAGCTGGCCATTGCCGCCGGCGACGATGACAATCGCATTCTGGCTACTGTCATCCACCACGATCAGCGCCACCCCACTGGAGCCTTCGACCACACTCACCGCCTGGCAATCGATCTGCTCGGCCAGCAAGGCACCTCGCAGTTGCTCGCCATAGGCATCGTCGCCGACACAGCCGACCATCGACACCTGCGCTCCCAGCCTGGCCGCAGCCACCGCCTGATTGGCGCCCTTGCCACCGGATACCGTGGCGAAGGATTTGCCAATCAGCGTCTCGCCCCCTCGGGGCAGGCGCTCGGCCCGAGTCACCAGGTCCATGTTGAGGCTACCCACTACCACTACTTTTGCTGACATACATCGGTACTCAATCAGTTGGGTTCAGCGGTATTCGGCGAAAGCGCCACCCAGCGGCGCCGTCGACTCCCGCAAGACGATATTCGGCGTAACGATGCGCTGGTCGACCGGCAGCTCCCGGCAGGCGATCCGCCGCAGCAGCAACTCTGCCGCGGTTTCCCCCAGTTGCAGGATCGACTGGCCGACCGTGGTCAGCGCCGGGTAGACGTAGCGGCTCATGAGGATGTCGTCGAAGCCGATCACCGAAAGCTCGCTGGGCACGCGGATATTGCGCTCCGCTGCCGCGCGCAGCACCCCGATGCCCATCATGTCGTTGCCAGCGAAAATCGCGCTCGGCGGCTGTCCGCCATCGAGCAACTGCGCGGCTGCGCGATAACCACCAGTGCTACTGAAATCACTTTCCAGGATGCGCTCGGCAGGCGCCTCGACACCGGCCTCACGCAGCGCCTGCTGGAATCCCGCCAGGCGCATCTGCGCCACACTGGTATTGCCCGGGCCGCCGATGCAGGCAATGTCCCGATGCCCCAGCTCCAGCAGGTGTCGGGTGGCCAGGTAGGCACCGTGCTGGTGGTCGATACGCACCAGGTCGGCGTTCACCCCTTCCAGCCCACGGTCGACAATCACCATCGGCGTGCGCACGCCGGCCAGCCCCTGGGCCAGGCCGCTGTCGCCACCGGCCGAGGTGACAATCAACCCGTCGATACGTTTTTCCAGTAATACCCGCAGGTAGTTGCGCTGCTTCTGCGGGTTGTCGTCGGAGTTGCAGAGGATCACGCAGTAGCCGTTGCGTTCGCAATAATCCTCGATCCCCCGAGCCAACTCGGCGAAGTACGGGTTGAGGCTGTTGGGTACCAGCAAGCCGATGGTAGCCGTGGTCTTGGCCTTCAGCGAACGCGCCACCGCGCTGGGCACATAGTCCAGGCGCGCGATAGCGGCCTCGACCTTGACCCGAACTTCCTCACTGACTGGCCGCGTCTTGTTCAGCACATGGGACACCGTGGTGTAGGAAATCCCCGCCAGCGCCGCCACATCCTTGATTGTTGCCATGAATCAAACCCGCCGATTGGCGCGCTGGCTGCGATAAGTGTCCAGCACCACGGCAATCACGATGACCGCACCAGTGATGATGCGCTTGGTCGGTTCGGATGCGCCGATTTGCGCCAGGCCCGCAGCCAGCACGGAAATAATCAAGACGCCAAAGAAGGTACTGATCACCGAACCGCGCCCGCCCATCAGGCTGGTGCCGCCGATCACCACCGCAGCGATGACTTGCAACTCCAGACCGGAGCCCGCGTTCGGGTCTGCCGCTTCCAGGCGAGAAATCTGAAACAGTGCAGCGATACCTGCCAGCAACCCCATCAGGCTGAAGACCAGGATCTTGTAGGGTTTGGGGTTGATCCCCGCCAGACGCACTGCCTCTTCGTTGGTACCGATGCCGATCAGGTAGCGACCGAACACGGTGCGAGTCAGCACCGCCTGGGCCAGGAAAATAATCAGCAGGGCAATGATAAACGACGGCGAAATGCCGAAGGCAATCGGATTCGACAACCAGGCGAAGGCGTCACCGATGTAGGCGGTGCGTGAGCCCGTCATCTGGTAGGCCACGCCGCGGGCCATTTCCAGTACACCCAGAGACACGATGAACGAAGGAATGCGCCAGGCCACGGTGATGGAACCGGTCACCGTTCCCGCCAGCGCCGCGCAAGCCATGCCCAGCAACGCCGCGGGCACCACGCTCCAGCCCCAGCCGAGTATCGCCACGCTGACGGTCGACGCCGCCAGGGCCAGCACCGAGCCCACGGACAGGTCGATGCCACCGATGATCAGGACGAAGGTCATGCCCACCGCCAGCACCATCAGGTCGGGAATCTGGTTGGCCAGGGTACTGAAGGTGTCATAGGACAGAAAATGACTGCTGAGTAGGGAGAACAGCACGATCATCCCCAGCAGCGCCCCCGCCAACCCCAGGTAAGTGCCGAGGCCGTAGTAGTGGCCGCCTCGCTTGCCGCTTGCTGCAGTTTTCATGATGCATTCCTAGGCGCCGCTTCATCGATCAGCGCATCTCGTTTTTGATAGCCGGCAAATGCCGCGGCAAGCAGTTCATCCTGGGTCCAGCTGTCGCGCTCGAAGGTATCGATCAGCCGCCCGGCCGAGAGCACGCCGATGCGATCGCAGATCAGCATCAGCTCGCGCAGGTCGCTGGACACCACCACAAGGGCCTTGCCCTGCCGGGTCAACTCCCCCAACAGGCCGTAGATATCGAACTTGGCGCCGACATCGATGCCACGGGTCGGCTCATCGAACAGCAGCACCGAACAGTCGCGCTCCAGCCAGCGGCCGATCACCACCTTCTGCTGGTTGCCACCGGACAGCTCGCTGACCAGTTGCGCCGGGCTGGAGCTGCGGATACGCATGGCGTCGATCTGGCGCCGCGCCAGATGCTCCTCGTCCTGGCCATTGACCAGGCCGCTGCTGGAAATCGCCGGCATGTTGCCCAGGGCGATATTGGCGCTGATGGACTGGGTCAACAGCAGCCCCTCACCCTTGCGGTCCTCGGTAATCAGGGCGATGCCGTTGGCCACCGCATCCACTGGCGAGCGGATGCTCACCGGGCGCGCCGGGGTGCCCAGGGCGATGGTGCCGCTGTCGGCGACATCGGCACCGAAGATCAGGCGCAGCAGCTCGGTGCGCCCTGCCCCGATCAACCCGGAAATTCCGAAGATCTCGCCACTGCGGACCTCGAAGGACACATCGCGGACTTTGTCCGAGCGGCTGAGGTTGCTCACCGTCAAGGCCGGCGCGCCGATCCGGCGCTCGCCCAGGTCGATGTGCTCGCCCAGCTCGCGACCCACCATCAGGTTCACCAGTTGCTCGCTGTTGTAGTTGGCCATCGGCTCGACACAGACCAGGCAGCCGTCACGCAATACCGCGATGCGCTGGGCAACCCGGGCCAGCTCTTCCAGGCGATGGGAGATATAGATGATCGACACGCCGCGGGCCTGCAGGCGGGTGATCTGCTCGAAGAGCATTTCTACCTCGCGGGACGTGAGCATGGCGGTGGGCTCATCGAGAATCAGCACATGGCAGTCGCCGATCAGGTTACGGGCGATCTCCACCATCTGCTGGTGGCCGATGCCCAGCTCGCCCACCAGGGTGTCGGGGTCGATGGCATCCAGACCGACCTGGGCCATGGCCTCGATCGCCGCCTTGCGCAATTGCCGGCGGCTGATCCAGCCACCACTGCTGGGCAGGTTGTCGAGGAACAGGTTCTCGGCCACCGACAGGGTCGGCAGCAGGTTGAGCTCCTGCATCACCATGCGAATGCCCAGATCCTCGGCCTGGGCGCGACTGCCCGGACGATAATCCTGACCATTGAACTGCATGTGCCCTGTGGTGGGGCTGACCAGGCCACCGATGATCTTCGACAGGGTGCTCTTGCCGGCACCGTTCTCGCCGGTGAGCGCCAGCACTTCACCGCGCAACAGCGTCAGGTCGATGCCGGTCAACACCGGTTGCGCATAAGTCTTGCCGATACCGCTGACCGATAGGACAGCGTTGGCAGCAGAAACTGACATAGGAAACTCTCCATGCGCCCGCCCAACCGGGCGAGCGCCGTTGTACCGCCGCAATGACTACTGAGTGACCAGCTCAACCGGAGTTTCGATCACGCCATTGGTGCCGCTGTCGACTTTCTCGCCCTTGAGGATCTTCAGCGCGGTCTCGATACCGAACACCGCCTGCTTGGCAGCGAACTGATCGGCAGTGGCCAGGACCCGGCCATCCTTGAGCATCGGCTTGATGGCGTTGATGTTGTCGTAGCCCACGACCTGCACCTTGCCTGCCTTGCCGGCAGCCCGGACTGCCGAAACCGCGCCCACCGCCATGCTGTCGTTACCGGCCAGCAATGCCTTGAGGTTCGGGTATTCGCTGAGCATGGCCGAGGCCACACGATTGCCGGCGTCGATTTCCCAGTCGCCCGACTGCAGCGACACCACCTTGATCTGCGCGGCTTCCATTGCATCCTTGAAGCCGGCGGTGCGCTGCTGCGCGTTGGTGGTGGTGGAAACCCCTTCGATGATTCCCACTTCGTCACCGGCCTTGAGCTGCTTGGCCAGGTACTCACCCACCAGACGCGCGCCCTTGCGGTTGTCCGGGCCAACGAAAGGCACGCTGATGTTCTTGCTCTTCAGCACGCCGGGGTCGAGCTGGTTGTCGATGTTGATCACCGTGATCCCGGCGTCCACGGCCTTCTTGATCACCGGAACCATGGCCTTGGAGTCAGCCGGGGCGATCACCAGTGCGTTGACCTTGGAGACGATCATCTGCTCGACGATGCGGATCTGGTTGGCGGTATCGGTTTCATCCTTGATGCCGTTGGACACCAGGTCGAAATCGGCGGAATGCTCTTTCTGATAGGCCTTGGCACCATCTTCCATCGTCAGGAAGAACTCGTTGGCCAAGGATTTCATGACCAGGGCGACCTTGGGTTTCTGCGGGGTATCGGCTTGAGCCGAGGAGAAAGGAAGGGCCGCGGATGCAGCGGCGAGAACGGCGACAGCGAGGAGACGTCCAGCAAAGGGCAGCTTCATGGGTTCACTCCGATCTTATGATTATTGTGAGCAGCGTTCGTCAAACGGAACCGCCAGGTAGGCAGCCCTACTGGCCGACGGCGAACCTTGCAAAGATAGACGATTATCCTTGTCCGAAGGCCGCGCAAACGTTTGCGTAAAACGAACTATGCGAACCTCGCCAGCGTTTGTCAACGCTGTTCAAAGTGCGATCAGAGAGAGTGGGTAGCCATCCGCAGCCGGCCACGAGGAGAAAAACCTGCCCGAAAAATGCTCCCGGACAGGCTGATGATTCAGGCAGTGGTGTTCACCAGGCCACCGGAAGACGACTCCTTGGCCAACTCCCGGACCAGGTTGCCAGAGACTTCCGCCAGCGCGCCGTTGGTATCGGCGACTTGCCCTTGAATGGCCATCACTGCCGTCTGCTTGGCCTCAGGGGTTGGGTAGTTGGCGGCCTGGGCGGCAGCCAGTTGCTGTTGCAGCTCGCGAAGTTGCTGCTGCAGCTCCTGCATGCGCTTGAGCAGCATCTTTACCACGATGCCGTGCTTGTCTTCGCTTGGGCTTTCGCTTTCAGACTGTTCGGCCTGCTTGCTGGAGCCGACCCGCAAAGTGCCCGACTCGTCGGTACCCAACGCCGTAGACGCCTGTTCGGCGGCAGCATTACTCAACGCATCGATGGTCGCGGGCGACTTGCCATTGATCAGAATGGCTCCTGCCCCTGGAAATCCTACTGATAGTGACATGGGAACTCCTGGTGAAAAATCCTAGAAGGATCATCGACCGCTGCAGAACAATCTTTAATGGATGAGCGAGAAGTCATCCCGGGACTTGTGACGAGCATTTTCGGATTGCCGAACGCGCCACCTTGAAAACGTTCGGAAACCCGGACGCCACATGACTTCTTACGCATAAAAACAGAAATAAAATTGATATAAATCAGTAACTTAAAATAGTCATCCAGCCAAGGTAGCGCTGGTACAGATCCTGCTCCACCCTCGCTGCCCCGGCGCATACAGATCTGCCGCCGGGGTGTTTCTAGATGAACCTGCATCAGCACCGTCTCACTACTAGAGAGAAAATAATGAAATCTGCCTTCAAATCCTTCGCCCCGGGCGCTTTGGCCCTCCTCCTGCTTCTACCTGCAGCCCTGCAAGCCAAAGAAGCTGAAATCCAACAGAAACTGTCCAACGTCGTGGTTCTCGCCACCGGCGGCACCATCGCCGGCGCCGGCGCCAGCGCGGCCAACAGCGCCACCTACCAGGCGGCCAAGGTCGGCATCGAACAACTGATCGCCGGCATTCCCGAGTTGAGCCAACTGGCCAACGTGCGTGGCGAGCAAGTCATGCAGATCGCCTCGGAAAGCATCACCAACGAAAACCTGCTGCAACTGGGCCGCCGCGTTGCCGAACTGGCCGACAGCAAGGACGTCGATGGCATCGTCATCACCCACGGTACCGATACCCTGGAAGAAACCGCCTACTTCCTCAACCTGGTGGAAAAGACCGACAAGCCAATCGTTGTAGTCGGCTCCATGCGCCCGGGTACCGCAATGTCGGCTGACGGCATGCTCAACCTGTACAACGCTGTGGCTGTGGCCGGCAGCAAGAACGCCCGCGGCAAAGGCGTACTGGTGACCATGAACGATGAAATCCAGTCCGGCCGCGATGTCAGCAAGATGATCAACATCAAGACCGAAGCCTTCAAGAGCCCATGGGGCCCGCTGGGCATGGTGGTGGAAGGCAAATCCTACTGGTTCCGCCTGCCAGCCAAGCGCCACACCATGGATTCGGAATTCGACATCAAGAACATCAAGAGCCTGCCTGACGTAGAAATCGCCTACGGCTACGGTAACGTCAGCGACACCGCCTACAAGGCCCTGGCCCAAGGTGGCGCCAAAGCCATCATCCACGCCGGTACCGGCAACGGCTCGGTGTCTTCCCGTGTGGTCCCTGCCCTGCAGGAACTGCACAAGAATGGCGTACAGATCATTCGTTCTTCCCACGTCAATGCCGGCGGCTTCGTACTGCGCAACGCCGAACAGCCTGACGACAAGTACGACTGGGTCGTGGCTCATGACCTGAACCCGCAGAAAGCCCGCATCCTGGCCATGGTCGCCCTGACCAAGACCCAGGACAGCAAGGAACTGCAACGCATGTTCTGGGAATACTGACAGCCCCTCTGCTCGACCGGCCCCGGTCGAGCATGCTTGCAACCACTCGCCCGCCCGGGCGGGTGGTTCCCCCCCTTTCCCCCATGCAAAAAAATCTGCTCTCCTCGTGAGACAAATGCATAAAGCGTTGTCAGAGGAACTTCTTGAATTTTAAGCAGTTGCGAAATGCCCTACAGTTAAATACTGTATGCACGTACAGCTTAATAAGGAATGTTCCGTGGCCACGACCCAAACGCCCCTCAGCTCCTACGAACGCCTGGGTGTGCGCATCCAGAAAATCATCAACTCTCCCACCGCACAAAAGGCCAAGGCAGCGCTGATCTTCCGCCTCGCCGATGAGCCACAGGATGAGTGGGAACGCCTGCTGGAGGAGATCGCCGAAAACGACAACGTCACCCTCGCCTACCGCGACGATGGCGGCGTGCAGATTTTCTGGGTCGTGCCGAAGGAAGATTGAGTCGATGAGTGTCCGTTGTTTTGCCCTGCTGTTGCTGTTTCTCGCCTGTTCCGCCCAAGCCGATGCACCCCGCACCTTCAGCGAAGCCAAGAAAGTCGCCTGGAAGCTCTACGCCCCCCAATCCACCGAGTTCTATTGCGGCTGCAAATACAACGGCAACCGGGTGAACCTGGCGGCCTGCGGCTATGTTCCGCGCAAGAACGCCAAGCGCGCCGAACGCATTGAATGGGAGCATATAGTGCCGGCCTGGCAGATCGGCCATCAGCGCCAGTGCTGGCAACAAGGCGGTCGCAAGAACTGCACACGCACCGATTCGGTCTATCAGCGCGCCGAGGCCGACCTGCACAATCTGGTACCGAGCATTGGCGAAGTGAATGGTGATCGCAGCAATTTCAGCTTCGGCTGGCTGCCGGAACAATCGGGCCAGTACGGTTCGTGCCTGACCCAGGTCGACTTCAAGGCCAAGAAGGTCATGCCTCGCCCTTCGATTCGCGGGATGATTGCCCGCACCTACTTCTACATGAGCAAGCAGTACGGCCTGCGCCTTTCCAAACAGGATCGTCAGCTCTTCGAAGCCTGGAACAAGACCTATCCAGTACAGGCCTGGGAGCGCCAGCGCAATCAGAGCGTGGCTTGCGTGATGGGGCGCGGCAATGAATTCGTCGGCGCAGTCAACCTCAAGGCTTGTGGCTGAACGCAGATCGCCCGCGGGTGGCGGGCGATCATTGAGCCTATGGAAACGGGCTTACTGCGCGGCTTGATGCTCGATGACCGTGACTTCGATGTCACGCTTCTTGGCCTTGACCAGCTTTTCGGTCACTTCATTCTTCTTCGCCTCGGCCTCGGCCTGGGAAGCAAACGGACCGACCACGACCAGACGCTTGCCGTCCACGGTCACCACATTGGAAATCACCCCGTGCTCGATCAGCCAGCCGGTCAGGTCACTCACCGCCAGGGGGAGCGGGCTGCCCACCAGCACATCCCATTGCGGCTCGGTCGAGGCCGGCTGGGTCTGTACTGCCACCGCCGTGCTCTTGTTCGCTTCGACCCGCTTGCCTTCCCCACAACCGGCCAACGCCAATACCGCCATCATCATCGCTACTGTGCGCACAACCTAACCCCTAGAAAGTCTGAGGTGGCGATTTTAGCACTCATGACCCGAGAGACCTCGTCACAAAATCGGACCGAAACAGGAAGAATGATATTTATTGCCTATGTATAGTTGCGCCTTGGGAATTAATAGATCTTCTGCGCGTCAGAAAGAGGCACCCACTCAGTGGAACTTCGCACTAATCTATACCTAAGACCGACCTCTGCACTGTTTGAATCTGGTGCCCTACAAAGCTATCAAGGAGAAGATCATGCTGATACTCACCCGCAAAGTCGGTGAAAGCATAAACATCGGTGACGACATTACGATCACCATTCTCGGCGTCAGCGGCCAGCAAGTGCGCATTGGTATCAACGCGCCAAAAGACGTCGCGGTACACCGTGAAGAAATCTATCAACGCATTCAGGCAGGCCTGACCGCTCCGGACAAACGCGAAACCCCCTGAACAGCATGAGCACCAGCCTTTTGCCCGCGCACAACGGCTGGCGCAGCGCCTGTCTTGTTTGCCTTGAGCTTTTCCCCGCAGACGGCCCGCACACCCTCGCCCGGTTGCAGCCACAGCAGATTCCCGCCCATCAGACTGTCGTCAACCACTGATTATCGCCCTTTCGCGATAGCGAGCCCGACCGTTGATTCCCGACACACGCCGCCGCTGCATTGCAGGCGGCGCACCGGTGCGGCGGTCAGGCGTCCGCTGCAGGCTCCACAGGCTTGAAGCCCAGGTCCTGGGTAAAGCGCAGCAGGTAACCATCCGGGTCGAGTACCAGCAGGTTCAACTCGCCGTGCAGAAATTCGTCGTGACGGTACCAGCACTCCTGAATCTCTCGACGCAAGGCAATGCCCGCCCGAGCCAGGGCGGCTGCCAACTGGCGAATATCCGGGCACTCGATGGACAGGTTCATGCCGCGGCCAAATGGAGCCTGCAAGGGCCCCACGCGCCACTCCGATTCCTGCTGGTCATCCTGCTCCAGCATCAGTTGGGCACCATTGAGGGAGAGGAAGGCAAAGAAGTGTTCCGGCCGCTGATACTCCACCTTGAAGCCCAGAAGATCGCAGTAGAAGGCCAGACTGCGCTGCAGGTCGGTGACCAGCATCTCCGGCACCAGGTCATTCATTTGAAACATCGAAGGCTTCCATTGCTCATTGATAGAGCCGCGAGCCTACTCTCAAGCAGCCACGCAGTGCAGCCCCGCTTACCAATGATTACAACTGAGCCCAGGTCACCCCACGCGCCATGCCGCTGGCGGCGATGACCATCAACACCATGAGCAGGGCCTGCACATCGCTGATACGGGCGAACAGCAGCGCCCGCCCGATCTGTGGCGCCACCCCTCGCCCCAGGGCCATGCGCCAGCGGATCAAGGTCAGCATCGGCAGGACCTCCAGCAACAGGATGATCACGAACAGCGTCATCTTCAGATGGAACAGCGGCTGGTGCAGGTAATACTCCGTACCCTTGCCATAACCGCCAAAAGCCCGCAACAACCCGGTGATCAACAACACCGCGGCCATCAGCCCCCAGACATTGTCGGCCCGCAACACCTGCCCGGGCGCCGCAGCGCCGCCGCCCAGGCGACGCAATGCCGAAGCACGCGCCAGTACCCCGGCAAAGGCACTGGCAAACGCCAGCAAATGCACAGCCGCCAGCAACCATTGCTGCAACATCGAGCTCATCTCCGCTTGATTGATCGACACATCCGGGCAGCTCAGTAATAGCTCATAACCCGGGCTGTTGCCGGCCAGCGGAAACGAAAAAAGCGGCTCGCACGGATCGACAACTTCCGCAAGAACCGCCTGGCCACTCAACTTCATCAATGGCCGTCACAACTCAGCCATGACGCTCCTGCAGCACCTTGCTCCACAGGGTGAACGCTACGGATGGCGTCCAGCCCGGGTTGGAGGTGTGCTCCTGAAGGCACAGGTAACGATTGCCTTCGTAAGTCACTCCATCCTCCCTGAGGTAGTGCTGGCTGGTGCGCCACTCGGGAAAGCTCGGATCGACCGCACCGCCTGCGGTCCTGGCACTCACACTGCGGCTGGGGAGCGACTCCTGGCCCTGAGTGTCGGTAGCGGTCACAAAATAGCTGTATTGGGTGTCCGCACTCAGCCCCTGATCCTCGAAGCCCGGAGAGGGAGTGCGAGCGACCGCATTGCCGTCGCGGTACAAGGTGTAGAACTCCACAGGCCGCACACTACCGGAAACACCCCAGCTCAGGTTGACGCTGCTGCGACTGGTGCCCAGTACCATCAGGTTTCCAGGAGCACCTGGGCGCTCCGGCTCACCGCCATCGCCATGGATCAGCGGCGCATAGCGATGACGAAACTCCCAGTTGTAGGGCACGCCCTGCCGACTGACGCCGGCATCCCAGTTCACCGACCAGGTCATCAACCCCTTGATGGCGTGACCGGCGCCCTGCAAGCGCTTGAACGCATTGCTCACCGCCGACGGGTCGATCACATAGCCGGTGGCCGCGGCATCGACGTTGCTTGGCAGGCCTATCACCAGCTTGTCCGCGGCAATGCGAGTGAAACCGCGGGTACCGGAGGCCAGGCTTTCGCTCAGGTAGTAGAGGAAATCCTCTTTCATCGCGTCATTGTTCTGGGCGATCCAGGCGCCCTGCCCGCCATTGGCCTCCTGCACCCAGAGCCCGTCGCCTCCCTGGTTATAGAACTGCGGCGCGACAAAGTCGTAATAGCCTTCCAGGGCCTGCAGGTAGGCCACGTACTTGCCATTGCTGGTCAGGTAGGGAAACTCAGGCGCCATGCTGATGATGAAGTGCTTGCCCTGGCCGGCGTAATGATCCTTCACCAGCTTCAAGGCGGCTGGCAGCACACTCTTGTTGTCGGCAAAGTCGATGGCGCTCTGCTCCAGGTCGATATCCAGGCCATCGAAGCCGTAGGTTTCCACCAGACGGATGATTTCGTTGGCCAGGGGCTGTTCGTTGCCCTTGTGCAATTCGATATGGGCATCGGCGCCGCCCAGGGAGATCAATACCGCCCGGCCCTGGCTGTTGAGCACGCCCACCTGGCGCCGGAACTCGGCGTCCGAAAGGTTGTAGGGCTTGAAGGTGGGAATACCGTTGCCCTTCATGAAGGCCACTGCAACCACGTTGTATTCCTTGGGCACGTCCACCAGATCCAGGTTGGCGAATTGCCCCTGCTGGTAGCCGTCGCTGTGACCGGCAGCCCAGTTGTGCCAGAAGCCCATGAGCACCTTCTTGCCGGCAATGCTCGGCATCAGGGAAGCAGCATCTGCGGCCTGACTCTTGATTAATGCAAAATCGATCTTATCCACGTTCTAATCCTTCAGAACTGTCAGAAAATGTTAACTACCTGAAACTTATTTAAAGTCCAGATCGAAAGCCTGATAAAAGCCATTGCCGGTATTGGCAACAATCCACACCAGTACTACAACATGGTGGCCCTTTTTATTTTTGGGCAGCACAACTTCATGATGAGTCTTGGCTTTCAATACCGAACCGAACTTGTCGAATGGCACTTCGGTGTAGAAGTCCTGATAAAAAGCCTGGGGTTCCAGCTGGGCGCGACTGATGCGCTGTTTCGGGTCCCAGCCGTCCTTGGTGATGAACCAGTTATAGCCCCGGGTAACGTGAGGTGCGGTGTATTCCCACTGCACCTGGAACACTTGGCCCGGGTTCACGTTCACCAGCGGCCAAGTGAAGGGCCGGTTGATCTTTTTCGACATTTCCTCGTTGGTGAAGTTGATGCAATCGCGATCATCAACCTTGCCGCCACTGAGAATATGACCATCGGCGGGTGGCGCGACACTGGCCACATCGCTGTCGTAAGGCTTTGGGAAAGGACCGGCGGCGAGGGCCGGAAAGTTTTTCCCGCCTTCCATCTCGTTGACCTGCCAGGTTCCCAGCAGCCCCAGTTCTACCGCTACCGCACCGCGGCTGGACGGAGAAACAACGCGACCATGTTTTAGTTGAGCCTGTGGCTTATTCATATCTTTCACTCCATTGATTAATTAACTACTGCTCCTTATTGAGCACCCTCAACTTAGCGCACTTTTCCCTGCTTTTTTCATCACCACAAAAACTAACCATTCAGGACAATTTACAAAAGTCCGCCCCAGCCCCCTTAATCCCTGGACTTCCTTATTTCAACTGACAGTTTGAAGAGGCAATGTATTACACGCTTTGCTACAGGCTTATTGGGTGTTTCCACAGATCGCCAATAACAGCTGGCCTGACCAGCTGGAAACCCTTCCCCAGAAATGACAAAACCCGGCCGATGCCGGGTTTGTACCTGATAGCGTCAGATGCCAACGCCAGTGACTATCCTCTGCGTTACAGACAGGTCGCTAGCGCCGCCAGGCGGCGCTTCGAGACATAGCTGTCTGCAACCGCATAAAAGTGGACGGTGGTCGTCGCGGCCTCGGCCTTGATATCGACAAAAGTCTCGGCGGAACGGGTATACACGGTGTACCCCCCAGCCTTGCCCGGTTGCAGATAGGCAGCGGCATCGACACCAAAGACCGACTCGTCCTGCCAGGCGAACTGCACACATTGCGCTACCAGTTGATCAGCCTTGGCCGAGGCCAGGGTTTTGTTGGGCGTTCGGGCCCGAGCTTCATCCATGGTAGAGCTCGCACAGCCAGCCAATAGCGCCGCCACCATTACCGCCATCAAAACCCGCATGCTGCCTCCTCCTGAAAACGCGAGAGTATCGCTCAGGCCGCGTTAAAAAGGCGCGCGAACAGCAGAAAAACTCCCCCACGCCCACTCAGCACTCCGCCAAGGAGGACGCCAGCTGGGCGATCGCCTCCTGGTCCTCATCCCCGAGGTGGCGGTAGTTCTGAATAATGGTGCTTTCATCCAGGCTCAGGCTGCCCTCGGACAAGCGCGAGCGCTCGCCGGTCAACACATAAAGCAGGTCAACGCCGTGGCGCCCGATGGCCATCAGGTAATCCGATTTGGGCACCCGCTCACCGCTCTCGTAACGGCCCTGGGCGTTGGCTTCAACACCGCCAATGGCACCGAATTCCTGCTGGGAGAGCCCCAACGCCTTGCGCTGTTCTTTCAAGCGCTCACCAAAGGTCTGCATAACCATCCTCATTCAACAAGGTGATGGTTTTACGACCGTAGCGGCCGCAGAAGGTGCACTTTGTTTGCCCACACCATTGCCAGCCCCCGGGCAAAAGATTAACCTGCGCGCCCTTTCCACACTTTTGCCAAGGAGATCCACCATGCAACAGCTGATCACCCCTTGCAGGACGTGCCTGGTTTAAACGCTGCAACCGCTACCCGCTAGCGCCTTCGCTTAACCCCCGCTTCGTCCTGCCACTACCTGAATATTTTTTTCCAATCAGGAATTGGACATGGACACTTGCATCCGTCATTTGTCGAACGGCGTCTCTCTGATCGCCTCCGACACCACCTGGATCGAAGACAAAGCGCTCCAGCAACTGCACACCACCGCACAACTGCCCGGCATGCGCCAGGTCGTCGGCATGCCCGACCTGCATCCAGGCCGGGGCTATCCGGTGGGCGCGGCATTTTTTTCCACCGAAGTGGCCTACCCGGCGCTGGTGGGCAACGACATCGGCTGCGGCATGGCGCTGTGGCAAACCGACCTCTCCAGCACTCGCCTCAACCTCGACAAGCTGGAAAAGAAAATCGGCAATATCGACCTGCCTCTGGATGAACAGTGGGATGAACAACGCGCGCAACTGGCATTGCCGGTCAGCGGTCATGAGCACTCCCTGGGTACCATCGGCGGCGGCAACCACTTCGCCGAACTGCAACAACTCGATCAGGTCCATGACGCCGACGCCCTGCAAGCACTGGCACTGGACCCGAAAGCCTTGCTGCTGCTGGTGCACAGCGGCTCCCGAGGCCTGGGAGAGGCCATTTTGCGCAGCCACGTCGACCAACACGGCCACAACGGCCTGTTGATGACCAGCACCGCCGGCGCCCAGTACCTGGAGCAGCACGACCAGGCCTTGCGCTTTGCCGAGGCCAATCGACGGCTGATCGCCGAGCGCCTGCTGCACAATCTGCGGGCCAAGGGCCAGCCGCTGCTGGATATCAATCACAACCTGATGTCTGCGGCGCAGGTCGACGGCGTATCGGGCTGGCTGCATCGCAAGGGCGCCACGCCATCGGACCAGGGTCCGGTGGTGATTCCCGGCTCCCGTGGCGACTACAGCTACCTGGTGCAACCGCTCCCCCAATCGTTCAGCCTCTACTCCCTGGCGCACGGCGCCGGGCGCAAGTGGCTGCGCAGCGACTGCAAGGGCCGGCTGGCAACGCGCTTCAGCTTCGATCAACTCAAGCGCACCCAGCTGGGCAGCCGAGTGATCTGCGAGGACCGCGGCCTGATGTACGAAGAGGCTCCCGAAGCCTACAAGAGCATCGACAGCGTGGTGGGCAGCCTGCGCGACGCCGGCCTGGTGAAGATCATTGCCCGACTCAAACCGGTACTGACCTACAAACGCCGGGGGTGCTGCTGATGATGTTGCTACAGCTGTCCTCCGCCCAAGGGCCTGCCGAATGCGAATTGGCAGTAACCCACGCATTACGCCGCCTGCATCACGAAGCCGAAGCGCAGAACGTGCGCCTCGGCATCATCGAGCAGGTTGCCAGCCAGGCTCGCGACGCCCATCGCTCGGTGCTGGTCAGCCTGGATGGCGAGCACGCCGCAAACCTGGCTCGACGCTGGACAGGCACCCTGCTGTGGATCTGCAAAAGCCCTCTGCGGCCCGCACATCGACGCAAGAACTGGTATTTCGCCGGCCAGCCATTCTGCGCCCTGGAAGAAACCGAGGGCGGCGAGATCCGCTTCGAGGCCATGCGCGCTTCCGGCCCCGGCGGGCAGCACGTGAACAAGACCGACTCCGCGGTACGTGCCACCCATGTAGCGACCGGCATCAGCGTCAAGGTGCAGTCCGAACGCAGCCAGCACGATAACAAGCGCCTGGCTCGTCTACTGATCCAGCAACGACTTGCCGATCGGCAAGAGCAATCCGTACAGGAACTGCGCTTGCAGCGTCGTGGCGCCCATCACCGGGTTGAACGGGGCAATGCCGTGCGCACCTTCAGCGGCAGCGCCTTCACCCCTCTGGACTGACCCGCCCTGGTACGGGAAGCCGATCGTCACGACGGCTCCCCGAACCAGGTTGGTGGCTACAGAGGGCAATACGTAAAAGATCTTGAACCGGTGACCGATGCGGCAAATGCAGAGGACGCTGAAGACATGGAGCAGAGTCCCGATGAACAACTACTTCGAAAGCCCCTTCAAGGGCATCACGCTTGATCGGCAAGTCACCCACCCGAATATTCGAGTAGGTCGTTTCAGCTACTACTCAGGCTACTACCACGGCCATAGTTTCGATGAGTGCGCGCGCTACCTGCCCCACGAGGAAGGTGCGGACAAGCTGATAATCGGCTCTTTCTGCTCAATCGGCTCGGGAGCCGCATTCATCATGGCCGGCAACCAGGGGCATAGAAGCGAGTGGATCAGCACCTTTCCGCTCTACTGGATGCCCGAGGAACCGGCCTTCGCGGGCGCGCAGAATGGATATCAAGCCGCAGGCGACACGGTGATCGGCAATGACGTCTGGATCGGTTCCGAAGCCATTGTCATGCCGGGCATCAGGATCGGCGATGGCGCCGTGATAGGCGCTCGAGCCCTGGTGACACGGGACGTGGAACCCTACGCAATCATCGGCGGTAACCCCGCCAAGACGATTCGCAAGCGCTTCGATGATCGGCGTATCGAGATGCTTGTGGAAATGCAGTGGTGGAACTGGAGCAGCGAGCAGTTGAAAGCAGTGATGCCACTGATGACCAGTGCCAATGTCGAGGCGCTGTTTGAACATTGGCAGGAACACATCCGCCCCGACTGATCACTGGCCAAGATCGCAGCGAGCGCTGCAATGCCAGTGGGCTTCTTGGCGGATTGTGCAAAGCCATCAAAATGGCCAGAAACAAAAAAGGGGCTCACCTTTCGGTGAACCCCTTCTAGACCGCCCAGCAGAGCGGATTTTGTTTGGTAGGCGCGATTGGACTCGAACCAACGACCCCCACCATGTCAAGGTGGTGCTCTAACCAACTGAGCTACGTGCCTGCTGTGAGGCGGCATTCTACGGAATTCCAAAGGGGTGTCAACACCTTTTTTGCAGCTAAGCCTATGAATATGCGAATTTTTTAATTTTCGTGGGATGAAGAAGTTTTTTCTTCAGTCTGGCAGCTCATTTGCAACTCAGGTAGCATCGGCGCACTCGTAAAATATATTAAACACATGAGGTCGCAGGATGGCGAACATTCCCTACCCACAGTCCTATTACGCGGCATCGGCCAATGCGGCTCCGGAACGTCCGATGCTCCAAGGCGAGATTGAAACCGATGTCTGCGTGATCGGTGCGGGTTATACCGGCCTGTCCAGCGCCCTGTTCCTCCTGGAAAACGGCTTTCGTGTGACCGTACTGGAGGCCGCCAAGGTCGGCTTTGGCGCTTCAGGGCGCAATGGCGGGCAGATCGTCAACAGCTACAGCCGCGATATCGACGTGATCGAACGCAGCGTCGGCCCCAAGCAGGCACAACTGCTGGGGCAGATGGCCTTTGAGGGTGGCCGGATCATTCGTGAACGGGTGGCCAAATACCAGATCCAGTGCGATCTGAAGGACGGCGGTGTATTCGCAGCGCTGACCAGCAAGCAGATGGGTCATCTGGAGTCGCAGAAGCGCCTGTGGGAGCGCTACGGCCACACCCAGCTGGAATTGCTGGATGAGCGGCGTATCCGCGAAATCGTGGCCTGCGATCAATACAAGGGCGGCATGCTCGACATGAGCGGCGGCCACATCCATCCACTGAACCTGGCACTGGGTGAAGCGGCTGCCGTGGAGTCGCTGGGCGGCACCCTCTATGAGCAGTCCCCGGCAATCCGCATCGAGCGCGGCGCCAATCCGGTGGTCCACACGCCCCAAGGAAAGGTCCGCGCCAAATTCATCATCGTTGCTGGCAATGCCTACCTGGGCAATCTGGTTCCGGAGCTGGCAGCCAAGTCCATGCCTTGCGGAACCCAGGTCATCACCACCGAGCCCCTGAGCGATGAGCTGGCAGCCAGCCTGTTGCCCCAGGATTACTGCGTCGAAGACTGCAACTACCTGCTGGACTACTACCGCCTCTCCGGCGACAAGCGCCTGATTTTCGGTGGCGGCGTGGTGTATGGCGCCCGCGACCCGGCGAACATCGAGGCCATCATCCGACCGAAGATGCTCAAGGCCTTCCCGCAACTGCAGAACGTGAAGATCGATTACGCCTGGACCGGCAACTTCCTGCTGACGCTGTCGCGCCTGCCCCAGGTTGGGCGCCTGGGGGACAATATCTACTACTCCCAGGGCTGCAGCGGCCACGGCGTGACCTACACCCACCTGGCCGGGAAAGTCCTGGCGGAGGCCCTGCGCGGCCAGGCTGAGCGCTTTGACGCCTTTGCCGACCTGCCTCACTACCCCTTCCCCGGCGGCCAGTTGCTGCGCACGCCATTCACCGCCCTGGGCGCTTGGTACTACAGCCTTCGGGACAAGCTCGGCTTCTGAAAGCCGAACCTCCTTGCAAGCACAAAAAAACCGCCGAGCAGGCGGTTTTTTGTGTTCGATCAGCAGCAAGCAAAAGACGCTGCCAAAGAGCGAATCCCGAAAACAAAAAACCCCGGTCTTGCGACCAGGGTCTTTGCTATCGATGCGAAACAAGCTGTTGGCTTGTTTCGTTGCTTCAAGGCGTTCAGTGATCCTTGAGGCTGATATGGCGCAGCGGACGGGACTCGAACCCGCGACCCCCGGCGTGACAGGCCGGTATTCTAACCGACTGAACTACCGC